>JAIESW010000004.1 GCA_019745565.1 Burkholderiales bacterium | reverse complement strand
CCCATCGCCGCCATGTCGGACAGATTCACTGCGAGCGATTTATGGCCCACGCCGGCAGCATCGGCATCGGCGAAGAAGTGCCGGCCGGACACCAGCATGTCGGCCGACACCGCGAGGGCCTGGCCCGCGGCGACCGTCACGAGCGCCGCATCGTCACCGCCGGCGAGCAGCGTATGGCGGGTGGAAGGCGAGAAATAGCGCCGGATCAGTTCGAATTCGGACAGCACACGCGCATTCTACCGATGCGCCATTCATCGGGTGGGCCGCGCCACGCCCTCGAGGCCCGTCGACTCCATGCCTGCGATCCCGCGAATTATCGCTAGAAGTTGATCTGCGCTGAAAAATAGATCGCGTTCTGGTCCTTCTTGTCGGCGATCTGACCCAGTTGCACATAGGCCGCGGTCAGCGAGACCCGCTTGCAGGGGAACCACGCGATGAAGAGATCCTTGAAATCGTCCTCCGCGAACACGCTGAGGTTGTCGGGCTTCACGCGATACTCCGCGCCCACCGCCAGGCGATCGGTGATCAGGACCGCCGCTGACACTTCCGGCATGTAGCGGTAGGCGTCATTGCGGTCCCCGCCGAAACCGAGGAGGCCCAGCTGGTTCGCGCGCGTCGCGCGCAGGGTGCCGTTCAGCAGCAGATTGCGCCCGAAGAATCCCCCCAACCAGACCTTGGTGGCAGCCACGTACCAGTCGACACCGCTGCCGTCCTTCGCGCCCAGCAGCGAGGGAACGGTCATGTCGAGGTTGTGCTTGTATTGGGCACCGACGGCAATCTGCGGCAGCCAGCGGTCCTGATCGTAGACCGCGTCGCCGATGACCCGCACCTTGAGGCCCACGGTATCCATGGCGATGGTTTGTCCCGGCACCGTGCTGCCCAGGCCAAGCTCCTGACGGGCAAAGGAAATCTCGACGCGGTCGTACAAGCCCACGGCCACCCCGGTGGCCTGTAGGTCGAAATCCGTGGGGTCGGCCCGGGTGAAGAAGGCGGTAACCCCGATCTGATCGCGGGTTCCGTAGCCCGCGATGATGGCCCAGGGCGTCAAGCCGCCGCCGGCCGCCCCTTCGATCTGGGTGACTCCGCCGGTGGCGTAGAGGCGGTCGCCGGGGCCTTCCGAATGGGCGGCAAGCGGCAGGAGCGTCGCGAGAAGGACGAGGCACGGAGTTCGCATGGTGGTGCTCATAACGGCGACACCCCGAGGAATTTGAGGGAAATCAAGATCGCTGCTTCAAGGCCGATAAAGTTTGTGTCCCTTGCCACCCCACGCGAGACCTGCATGCACCCGAAAAAGCCCTCCTCCCGATCAGCGAAGATGCGCAGTCGCATCGTCGGCAGCGCGTTGTTGCTGGGCAGCGTCGTCCAGGCCTCGATCGCTCTGGCCGATGAACGGCCCACGCTGTGCGATCGCCTCGGCGGCGCTGCCTTCCTGGCTCAGGTCGCCGACGAACTCGTGGAGGTGTCGCGCGCCGATCCCGTGAGCGCCCATCACTTCGCCAAAGTGAATCTGAAGCGCCTCAAGCAGCAGATCGGCATCCAGCTTTGCGCAGTGTCCGACGGTCCCTGCGTCTACGACGGCGACGACATGAAGAGCGTTCACGCGGGACAGAACATCAACGAGGCCGACTTCTATCGTCTGGTGGAACATCTGCGAGTCATCCTCGATGCGCACGGCGTCGGCACACGCGAGAAGAACGAACTGCTGGCGCGGCTCGCGCCGATGAAGCGCGACGTGGTGACGAAGTGAACTTCATGCGCGCGCTGGTTCCCGTCGTTCTGCTGGCAGCCGTCGAGGTCGATGCCGCGGCCGTCAGCGCCATGGTCACCGATGCGGCGGGAGCTCCCGTGCCCGAAGCGGTGATCTACGCCCTGCCTGCGTCGGGGAAGCTGCCGGCAACGGCGCCGCGCCCGGCGGTGATGGACCAGATCAACAAGGAGTTCGTGCCGTTCGTGATCCCGGTGCAGCTGGGCAGCTCGGTCACCTTCCCGAACAAAGACAACATCCGCCACCACGTCTACTCGTTCTCGCCGGCGAAGATCTTCGACCTCAAGCTGTACTCCGGCAAGCCGTCCAGTCCGGTCGTCTTCGACAAACCCGGTCCTGTCGCACTGGGCTGCAACATCCATGACTGGATGGTGGGTTTCGTCTACGTGGTGGAATCACCGTGGTTCGCCAAGACGGCGAAGACCGGCAGCGCCCGGCTCGACCTGCCGGACGGCGAGTACGACCTCAAGGTCTGGCATCCGTGGCTGCGGGCCGAATTGCCTGCACAGCGCGTGAAGGTGAGCGGCACCGATGCCCAGGCGAGCTTCAGGGTCGATCTGAATCCGCCGCCCAAGGCGACGCCCCACTGATGAGACGGACCGTCTCCTCACTCTCCGATGTCGATGCCCACCGAACGGAATCTCCCGACGCGGCGGACGCGGGGAAAACCGAACCCATCGTCTTCCGGTTCTGCCTTTCCGCCGCGTCCGCCGCGTCCGCCGCGTTGAGCGCCTCGTGATCATCTGTACCCTGACGTGAGCCTGCCCAAGCTGCGCAGCCTCCAGGCGCGCATCGCCCTCTTCTTCGTGATCCTCCTGATCACGGTGCAGGCAGTGCTCGTCCTGCTGGTGAGCGTGAGCGGCGAGCGCATCGCCAAGGATCGCATTGCCCAGGATCTGCTCGTGGGCGAGCGCGTGTTCCGCCGGCTGATCGAGCAGAGCAACCGCCAGCTTGCCGACGCCGCGCGCATTCTCGCGGCGGACTTCGGGTTCCGCACCGCCATCGCCACACGCGACTACGGCACCATCGTGTCGGTACTCGCGAATCACGGTGCGCGCATCGACGCCAACGTCGTGATGCTCGCGGACCTGGATCGCAAGCTGCTGGCCGATACCCTGCATCCGGAGCAGCGTGCCACCGAATTCCCGTTCCCCGATCTGATCGCGCTGGCAGAACGCGACCGGCAGGCGTCCTCGATCGTCCTGATCGACGGCAAGCCCTACCAGGTGGTCGTGGTACCGGTTCTCGCCCCGGTGCCGATCGCCTGGGTCGCGATGGGCTTCGTCATCGACGATCGCGTCGCGCACGATCTGCGGGCGGTCGCCGCATTGCACGTCACGTTCCTTTCCGAGCGCCGGAACGGCAGATGGACACTGCACGCGTCTACCCTGCCCGGCCCGCTGCGTGCCGCGCTGATCGAATCCGGCAGCGCCGCCGGGAGCAAGGTCGGCCTCGGCTTCGTCAAGCTCGCGGGGGAGGAATACGAAACGCTCGCTCCCGTGCTGGGCAGCGGCCCCGAGGGCAACGTGGTGGCACTGCTGCAGCGCTCGCTGCGGGAGAGCCTCGAGCCCTTCGAACGCCTGCGCAGCATCCTCCTCGTCATGACGCTGTTCAGCATCGGCATGACCATCGCGGGCAGCGTGCTGATCGCCCGCAGCGTGAGCCGTCCGGTCAACCGCCTCGCCACCATCGCCCGCAGCATCCGGGACGGCGACTACAGCCAGAAGGCCGCCGTGGAGGGGCAGGACGAGATCGGCGAACTCGCCGCGAGCTTCAACCACATGCTGGACGGCATCTCGGCGCGCGAGGAAGAGATCCTGCGGCTCGCCTACGAGGACACGCTGACCGCGCTGCCCAACCGCGCGATGTTCCTCGATCGCCTGCAGCAGGCCGTGCTCACCGCCCGCCGCACCAACGATCCGGTCTCGGTGATGATGCTCGATCTCGACCGCTTCAAGGTCATCAACGACAGCCTCGGTCACGCCGCCGGCGACCAGGTGCTGCGCGAAGTGGCGCACCGGCTGCGCGAGCTGCTGCGTGATTCGGACACCGTCGCGCGGCTGGGCGGCGACGAGTTCGCCGTGCTGCTGCCCACCGGCACGTCCGACGGCGTGGCCATCGTGGCCCAGCGCATCCTCCGCACGCTCGAGGCGCCGATCATGCTGGAAGGCCAGCCGGTCGACATCGGCGCCAGCATCGGGGTGGCGAGCTTCCCCGAGCACGACGACGAGGGCGATTCGCTGCTGCGGCATGCCGACGTGGCGATGTACGTCGCGAAGCGGGCCAACTCCGGCTACGCGATCTACGATCCGCGCTACGAGGAAGGCCGCCAGACGCAGCTGTCGCTGCTCTCCGAGCTGCGCCGCGCGGTGGAGAACGATGAACTGTCGCTGTTCTACCAACCCAAGATCGACTTGAAGACCGGCATGATCCGGCGGGCCGAGGCGCTGGTGCGCTGGATCCATCCGACCCGCGGCTTCGTGCCGCCAGTCGAGTTCATCCCGTTCGCCGAGCAGACCGGCTACATCAAGCGCGTCACGCGCTGGGTGGTCGAGCGGGCGGTGCAGCAGGCGGGGGAATGGCATCGCGACCGGCTTGACATCGCGATCTCGGTCAACGTCTCCACGCGCGACCTCATGAGCAACGAGCTGGTCGACCTGGTCGCCGCGCTGCTGCAGAAGCACGCGGTGCCGGCGGAACAACTGTGCCTCGAGATCACCGAAAGCAGCTTCATGGAAGACCCGGCGCGCGCGCTCGAGACCCTCGGGCGACTGCATGCGCTCGGGGTGCGCCTTTCCGTGGACGACTTCGGCACCGGGTACTCGTCACTCGCGTACCTGAAGAAGCTGCCGGTCGAGGAGATCAAGATCGACCGCTCCTTCGTGATGCACATGGTGGAGGACGAGGACGACGCCATCATCGTGCGCTCGACCATCGAACTGGGCCACAACATGGGCCTCGAAGTGGTCGCCGAGGGCGTCGAGGATCATTCCGGCATGGAGTTCCTGAAGCGTCTGGGCTGCGACCAGGTGCAGGGCTACTACATCAGCAAGCCACTGCCGACGCCGCAGTTCGTCGAATGGCTGAAGGCACGCCGGGCGGTGGAGCAGAAGCCCGAGGCGGCGTCAGCTTGAGGGGCTAGGGGCTAGGGGCTAGGGGCTAGGGGCTAGGGGCTAGGGGCTAGGGATGGAGCGTCGCGGGTTTTGAAGTTCCCTAGCCCCTGCTTTTCCCTAGCCCCTAGTCCCTACCCTTCCGTAGTCCCTGCCCTTCCCCAGCCCCTCACTGCTTCGGCAGCTGCTTCAAAAACCCCTCGTATTCCTCGTCCTTCATCGTGAAGCTGTGCTCGGCCTTCGGGAAGCCGCCCGCCTTCACGTCGGCCTGGAAATCGGCCAGCGCCTTCTCGATGATCTCCCACACGTTGGCGTATTTCTTCACGAACTTCGGCGTGAACCGGTCGAACAGGCCGACCATGTCGTGCAGCACCAGGTTCTGGCCGTCGCAATGCGGGCCAGCCCCGATGCCGATGGTGGGGATTTGCAGCCGCTCGGTGATGACCTGCGCGACGCGATCCGGAATCGCCTCCAGCACGATCGCGAAGCAACCGGCCTTCTCCATGGCGAGTGCGTCCTTCAGCAGCTGTACGCCGGCCGTGGCGTCCTTGCCCTGCACCTTGAACCCGCCCAACTTCGACATGAGCTGCGGCGTGAGACCGATGTGCGCCATCACGGGAATGCCGGCCTTCACCACGGCCTCGGCCATGGGCGCGAAGTCTTCACCGCCCTCCAGCTTCACGACGTCCGCTCCGCCTTCCTTCACCATGCGCATCGCGCTGTTGACCGCGTCGGCCGTGCAGGCGTGATAGGCGCCGAGCGGGAGATCGCCGACGAGGATCGCCGACTTCGCCGCGCGCGAGATCGCTTTCGCGTGATGGATCATCTCGTCCAGCGTGACCGGCACCGTGCTCGAGTAGCCGAGCGCGGTCATCCCCAGCGAGTCACCGATCAGGATGCAGTCGACGCCGGCACGATCCACCAGCTGCGCCGTCGGAAAATCCACCGCCGTGACCTGGAACACCTTCTCGCCGCGGGCCACCTTCGCCTGCAGATCGAAGATGGTGAGCTTCTTCGGTGCCTGTTGTGCCATCTCGTCTCCTCCCTCTTATGAGAATCTGACCGCTTTCGACACGAAGGACACGAAGCGCACGAGGGAGCACGAAGGTCCTTCCGATTTTCCTTCGAGTATTTCGTGTCCTTCGTGTTGAAAGATTTCGCTGTGCGTTACCGCTTCACCTCGCCGGGCCGCAGCTCGGCGGCCAGCCGGTCCAGCACCCCGTTCACGTATTTGTGACCGTCGGTCCCGCCGAAGCTCTTCGCGAGGTCGATCGCTTCGTTGATGATCACCTTGTACGGCGTTTCCGGGTGCGCCGACAGTTCCCGGGCACCGATCAGCAGGATCGCGTGCTCCACCGGCGACAGTTCGGCCGGCGGCCGGTCCAGATGACTCGCAAGCCGGGCGCGCAATGCTTCCGCGTCGGCGATCACGCCTTCGATGATCCGATCGAACAGCTCGGCGTCGAGCTTCCGGAAATCCGGATCGGTCCGCGCCTCGCGCTTCACGCTGTCGGCGTCGGCCGGATTCACCAGCCAGCCGTACAGCATCTGCAACGCCAGTTCGCGTGAACGGCGCCGGGCCGACTTCGGCTTTCCGGGGCTCTCCGGTCGCGCCGCTTCACTCATCGTCGATCGCCCGCAGCAGATTGGTCATCTCGATGGCGACGCGCGCCGCTTCGGCACCCTTTTCCAGGCGTGCCTCGGCCTGCTCGTCGGTATCGGTGGTCAGTACGCCGTTCGCGACGGGAACGCCGGTGTCCAGCTGGACGCGCTGGATGCCGGCCGCGGACGTCTCCGCCACGATCTCGAAATGATAGGTCTCGCCGCGGATCACGGCACCGAGAGCCACCAAGGCATCGTAGCGATCGGTCTGCGCCATGGCTTGCAGCGCCAGCGGAATCTCCAGCGCCCCCGGCACCGAAACGACCGAGATATCCGCTGCCCGCACCCCCAGCTCGGCGAGTTCGCGCACACAGTTATCGAGCAAAGCATCGACCACCGCCTCGTTGAACCGGCTCACCACGACGCCGATCACCAGGCCTTCACCATCCAGGTCCGCATCGAGCCGTTTCACGCCGCCTTCATGATTCATGCTTGCTATCCCTCGGAATGCGCGCCGTCGGGCAGCACGTAGCCCGCGACGTCCAGATCGAAACCGGCCATGCTGGGCATGCGGCGCGGATGCGCGAGCAGCCGCATGTGCTTGATGCCCAGGTCGCGCAGGATCTGGGCGCCGATGCCATAGGTGCGCAGGTCCATCTTGCGACGGCCCGTGGCGGGCGCATCGGGAGTGGCCTGAAACCGCGCCAGCACGTCGTCGCCGTTCTCCGTCCGGTGCAGCAGCACAACCACGCCGGCCCCGGCGCGCGCGATGTGCGCCAGCGCATGATGCAGGTTCCACGAGTGCGTGGTGCTGCCTGCGTCCAGGGCATCGATCACGGACAGCGGCTCGTGCACGCGCACCAGCACCGGTTCCTCGCCGGCCAGCGAGCCCCGGATCAGCGCAATGTGGGTCTCGCGGGTGGTCTTGTCGCTGTAGGCCACCGCACGGAATTCGCCGTGGGCGGTCTGAATTGTCCGTTCGTGCGTGCGCGTCACCAGCGACTCGGTGCGGCTGCGGTAGTGGATCAGGTCGGCGATGGTGCCGATGCGCAGGCCGTGCTCGGCGGCGAACGGGATCAGGTCCGGCAGCCGCGCCATCTCGCCGTCATCCTTCAGCACCTCGCAGATCACCGCTGCCGGTTCGAGCCCGGCCATCTGGGCGAGGTCGCAGCCGGCCTCGGTGTGACCGGCACGTACCAGCACCCCGCCCTTCTGCGCCATGAGCGGGAAGATGTGGCCGGGTTGGACGACGTCGGCGGGCTTCGCGTCGCGCCGCACCGCCACCTGCACGGTATGAGCGCGATCCGCCGCCGAGATGCCCGTGGTCACCCCGTGCGCCGCCTCGATGCTCAGCGTGAAGTTGGTGCCGAGCTGCGAGCGGTTCTGCGACACCATCAACGGCAGATCGAGCTGCCGGCAGCGCTCCTCGGTGAGCGTGAGGCAGACCAGCCCGCGCCCGTGCTTCGCCATGAAGTTGATGCTCTCGGGCGTGGCGAACTGGGCGGCCATGACGAGGTCGCCTTCGTTCTCGCGGTCCTCCTCGTCCACCAGCACGACCATGCGGCCGGCGGCGATGTCGGCGAGGATTTCGGGAATGGTGCTGATGCTCATGGGGAATGACTTTCCGGATCGCCCGTCAGCATGCGCTCGACGTAGCGGGCGATGAGGTCGATCTCGATGTTGACCGGATCGCCTGCCTTCAGGGTTCCGAGATTGGTGACCGCGAGGGTCTGGGGAATGAGATTCACGGCGAACGTGTCGGCGCTCACGGCATTGACCGTGAGGCTGACCCCGTGCACCGTCACCGATCCCTTGCGCGCGACGTACTTCGTGAGCGCGAGCGGGATGCGGAACACGAACCCGCGATTGTCTCCCACCGGCTCCACGGACACCACCCTGCCCACGCCGTCGACGTGACCGGTCACGAGGTGGCCGCCCAGACGGTCGTTCGCGCGCAGGGCCTTCTCGAGATTGACCCGCGCATCCGCTGCCAGGCCCGCGGTGCAGTCGAGGGTCTCCTTCGACACATCCATCTCGAGGGTGCGGGCATCGTGCTGCACGACGGTGAGGCAACAGCCGTTGACCGCAATGCTGTCGCCGACGGCGACGTCGCCGAGATCCAGTCCGCCCGCATCGATGGCGATGCGCGCGCCCGGACCGGAACGATCGAACCGCACCACGGTGCCGAGCGACTGCACGATGCCGGTGAACATCAGCGCCCCCCGACGCGCGCGATCAAGCGCAGGTCGGAACCGAAGGCGCGCAGATCCCGCACCTCGAGCTGCAGCCGTTCCTCCAGCCGCTCGATGCCGGGCAGGCGGATCATGCCGCGCCCCGCATCGCCCAGCAGATGCGGCGCGAGATAGATCACGAACTCGTCCACGACACCGGCAGCGACGAGGGCACTGTGGAGATTGATTCCCGCTTCCACCAGCACCTCGTTGATGCCGCGCTGCGCGAGTTCGCGCGCGAGCGCCGCGAGTTCGACCTTGCCGTTGACGTCCGGCAGCACCCAGACCTCCGCGCCCGCCGCTGCCAGCGCCCGGGCCTTGGCCGGATCGTCGGTGGCCGTGGCGACCACCACGCCGCCGCCTTCGAGAATCCGGGCATCGAGTCCGATGCGCAGGCGGCTGTCCACCACCACGCGCAGCGGCTGCCGCTCGGCCGGCACGTCGCGCACGGTGAGGCGCGGATCGTCGTCCTTCAGCGTGCCGATGCCGGTCAGCACGGCGCACGAGCGCGCGCGCCAGCGATGACCGTCGCGCCGCGCGGCGGCGCCGGTGATCCACTGGCTCACGCCGTTCGCGAGCGACGTCTTGCCGTCGAGGCTGGCGGCGATCTTGACGCGCATCCACGGGCGGCCGCGCGTCATCCGCGACACGAAACCCACGTTGAGCTCACGCGCTTCGGACTCGAGCAATCCCGTTTCCGTCACGATGCCGGCGGCAGCGAGACGCCGGATGCCTTCGCCCGCCACGCGCGGGTTGGGATCCTCCATCGCGGCCACCACGCGGGCGACACCGGCCGCGATCAGCGCATCGGCACAGGGCGGCGTGCGCCCGTGATGCGAGCACGGCTCGAGACTCGCGTACACCGTGGCGCCGCGTGCGTCGGCTCCTGCAGCCTGCAGGGCCAGCGCCTCGGCGTGCGGTTCGCCCGCCTTGCGGTGCCAACCCTCGGCGAGCACGACGCCGTCGCGCACGATCACGCAGCCCACGCGCGGATTCGGCGTGGTCGTGGCGAGACCGCGCGCGGCAAGCTGCAGCGCCCGCGCCATGTGGCGGTGATCGTCGGCGGAAAACGGCATCAGCGGCCTGCGGTCGTGCGGCGGCGCTTCGGCTGCGGCTTCGCGACGGCTTCGATGGCGTCGCGGAAATCGTCCACGTCCTGGAAGCTCCGATAGACCGAAGCGAAACGGATGTAGGCCACCTTGTCGAGCTTGTACAGCTCCTTCATCACCATCTCGCCGATGGTGCGCGAGGCCACCTCGCGCTCGCCCAGGGCGAGCAGCTTCTGGGTGATGCGCTGGATCGCGGCGTCCACCAGTTCGGTCTCCACCGCCCGCTTGTGCAGTGCGCGCGTGAAGCTGGTGCGCAACCGGTCTTCGTCGAAGGCCGTGCGCGTGCCGCTCGACTTGATGACCTGCGGCATGCGCAGCTCCACCGTCTCCCAGGTGGTGAAGCGCTTGTCGCACGCGAGGCAGCGGCGGCGGCGCTTGACGCTCTCGCCCTCCTCGCTCACGCGCGAGTCCACCACCTGCGTATCGTCGTGGCCGCAGAACGGGCATTTCATGCGCGGGCCTGCAGCGTCAGGCGCGAGGCGTCACGCCGCCACCGCCGCGCGCTGTGTCGAAGCCGGTGCATAAACGGGAAAGCGCGCGCACAGCGCCTGGACGTCCTGGGCCACGCGCGCGACCACCTTGTCGTCCTGGGGCGCATCGAGCACGTCGGCCATCAGATGGGCCAGCCGCTCGGCCTCGATCTCGGTGAAGCCGCGGGTGGTCATCGCCGGCGAACCGACACGGATGCCGCTGGTGACGAACGGCTTCTCCGGGTCGTTCGGGATGGCGTTCTTGTTCACCGTCATGTGGGCGCGGCCCAGCACCGCCTCCGCTTCCTTGCCGGTGATCTTCTTGGCCCGCAGGTCCACCAGGAACACGTGGCTCTCGGTGCGGCCCGACACGATGCGCAGTCCGCGCTCGGTGAGCACCTTCGCCATCACCATGGCGTTGTCCAGGACCTGTTCCTGGTAGCGCCGGAACGCCGGCCCCATGGCTTCCTTGAAGGCCACGGCCTTCGCCGCGATCACGTGCATCAGCGGCCCGCCCTGGATGCCGGGGAAGATGGCGGAATTGATCGCCTTCTCGTGCTCCAGCCCGGCCAGGATGATGCCGCCGCGCGGCCCGCGCAGCGTCTTGTGCGTGGTGCTCGTCACGACGTGAGCCACACCCACCGGGTTCGGGTAGAGGCCCGCAGCGATCAATCCCGCGTAGTGCGCCATGTCCACCATCAGCATGGCGCCGACGCTGTCCGCGATGGCGCGAAAGCGCTTGAAGTCGATGCGCAGCGAATAGGCGGATGCGCCCGCCACGATCATCTTGGGCTTTTGCTCGTGGGCCAGGCGTTCGACCTGGGCATAGTCGATGACCTCGTTCGCGTCGAGGCCATAGGCCGCGATCCTGTACAACTTGCCCGACAGGTTCACCGGCGACCCGTGGGTCAGGTGCCCGCCGTGGGCCAGCGACATGCCCAGAATGGTGTCACCGGGCTGCAGGAAAGCCGCGTAGACCGCCTGGTTGGCCTGGGAACCCGAATGCGGCTGCACGTTGGCGTATTCGGCGCGGAACAGCGCCTTGCAGCGGTCGATGGCGAGCTGCTCGGCGATGTCGACGTACTCGCAGCCGCCGTAGTAGCGCTTGCCCGGATAGCCTTCGGCGTACTTGTTGGTCAGCACCGAACCCTGGGCCGCGAGCACGCGGGGGCTGGTGTAGTTCTCCGAGGCGATCAGCTCGATGTGGTCTTCCTGGCGGGCGCGCTCGGCTTCCAGGGCCGACCACAGTTCCGGGTCGAAGCTCTGGATGGTGTCGTCGGCGGTGAACATGGGCGCATTTCCTCCGGGGGCCAAGGGCGCGGATTCTAGCATTCGCGCCGCTCGCGACCCGCCCGGGTGCGGCCACCCGGGCACCGCCGCGCCTTCAGGCGTGGTACGGCACCTTGTTCATCAGGGTCCAGTAGCAGCCGGCGCGGGCCACTTCGTCCACGAAGCGCTCGAACTCCACCGGCTTCACCAGATAGCTGTTCACACCCAGTTCGTAGGTTTCGACGATGTCGCGCTCCTCGGCGCTCGAGGTGAGCATCACCACCGGAATCGTCCTGAGCGCCACGTCGGCCTTCATGGCGCGCAGCACCTCGATGCCGTCGACCCGGGGCATCTTGATGTCGAGCAGCACCAGGCGCGGCAGAGTGTTGGGACGGTCCGCGAACCGGCCCTGGCGCTTGAGATAGTCGAGCGCGTCGGCACCGTCCTGGGCCCAGACGACGTTGTTGGTGACCTTGTTCTTCTTGAGCGCGCGCATGGTCATCTCCGCGTCCGCCTCGCTGTCCTCCGCCAGCAGGATCTCCACCGCTCCCAGTTCACCCATGTACCCGCTCCTCGATGGGAAGGGCGAAATGGAATGTCGCACCTTCGTTGACCTTGCCCTCGGCCCAGACCCGGCCGCCGTGGCGCACCACGATGCGCTGGACGATCGCCAGCCCGACGCCGGTGCCGGGAAACTCCTCCACGCGATGCAGCCGCTGGAACACCCCGAACAGTTTATCGGCATATCGCATGTCGAAACCGACGCCGTTGTCCGCCACCCGGTAGACGCACTCGCCATTGACGCGCTCGCCACGGACCTCGACCCGGGCCGCCCGGTTCTTGCCGCTGTACTTGATCGCGTTCGAGATGAGGTTGAACCAGACCTGCTTCAGCAGCGCGGGATCGCCGACCGCCGCGGGCAGCGATCCGACGTCGCAGGCCGGCATGACCACATCCTTCGGTTCGCCGATCTCCTGCATGACGGATGCGACCAGCCCGCCCATATCCACGTCGATGCGGGTGAGCGTCGCCCGACCGATGCGCGAGAACGCGAGCAGGTCGTCGATCAGCGCCCCCATGCGCTGCGCATTGGAACGCACGACGTTGAGCAGGCGCCTGCCTTCATCATCCAGCTTGTCGGCATGATCCTCCGACAGCATCAGCGCGAAACCGTTGATGGCGCGCAACGGCGCGCGCAGGTCGTGCGACACCGAGTAGGTGAACGATTCCAGTTCCTTGTTGGTGATCTCGAGCTCCCGCGCGCGGCGTTCGAGCGTCTCGTTGAGGCGGATGATCTCCCGTTGCGCGGCCTTGTGCTCGGTGATGTCTTCGGCGATGCCGAGGAGGTACATGGGCTGTCCCTGGTCATCTGGGATGATCACCTTCTTCTTGTGGAGCGTGCGCACGCCGTGGTTCGCGCTCACCAGCTGATCCACTTCGGCTTCGTAGACGCTGCCGCCGGCGAGGGTCGACCGGTCTTCCGCGTTGATGTGTTCCGCCTGCGCCGGAGCGAACAGTTCCGCATCGGTCTTCCCGACCAACCGTTCGCGCGGGATCTCGAACATGGCCTCGTGCGCCTTGTTCACGCGCAGGTAGCGGAAGCCGGGAGCGGACTTCACGTACAGCATGTGCGGCACCGCCTCGAACAGGCGGTCCAGGAAGACGTTCGCCTCCCGCGTTGTGGCCTCCGAGGCGGTCCGGCGCGCGTTCTCGCGCTGCAGGGCCGCGTACGCGAAGAGCAGCAGGCCCAGGCTCACGGCAGACCCGGCAACCACCAGCAGGCGGGCAATGGCGGCTCCCTGATCGGCGCTCTTGTGCCGCCGCACCAGGAGCCCCTCCTCGACGTCAAGCATCTCGCGCAGGCGCAGCCGCGTCGCCCGCATCCTCTCCCCGTCGGTGCTCGCGTTGATCGCCCGGCTCGCGGCGGCGCGCTGGCCGCTTTCCACCAGCCGCACGATGCGCTCCAGGTTCTCCATTTCCCGGGCCGTCCGCAGCCGCACGTCGTCGAGCCGCAGCAGTTGCTCCGGATTGTCCGCGAGCAGGTTCTGGAGGGAATCGAGATCGGCGTCCACCGAGCGACGGGCCTCGCGATAGGCCGTGAGGAAGGCCTCGGAACCCGACAGCACGTAGCCGCGTTCGGCGGCCTCCGCGTCGACGATGGCGGACTCCAGGCGCGCGAGACCGCGGATCACCTGGTGCGTGTGGTCCACCCAGCGTGCCTCAGCCATGAACTCGGACAGCTTCGCCAGTGCGATGACGGCCACGGCGATGGCCACCGCGATCGCCACCGCGAACCCGTAGCGGGCCAGCGAGCCGCCGGTCTTCGCGTCGGCCTTCTGCACCATCCCCGCAAGGGGGTCGAGGATCATCATCCCGGACTCAATGCCCCGACTGGCCACGCGTCGGGGGCTTCAAGGGGAACCGCGCCACGACCTCGGTCCCGCTGCCCACCTCGGAATCGATGCGCACGGTGCCGCCCGCCAGCAGCGCCCGCTCCTGGAGGCCCGCCACTCCCATGCTGGTGCCGCGCAGCGCCTGCTCGTTCGCGAGCCGCACGTCGAAGCCGCGCCCGTTGTCCTTTACGATCAGGGCGAGCGTGTCGGCGTTGATCCGCAGCATGATGCGGATGCGGTCCGCCTGCGCATGCCGCAATGCATTCGTGAGCGCCTCCTGCGCGATGCGAAAACAGGCGATCTCGATATCGGGATGCTGCCGTGCGATCTGCGGATCGGCCTCGAAGGCGATCTCGGTGGTCCCGGTGCGCGCCATGCGCTCGACGTGCGAGCGCAGCGCCGAAACCAGCCCGAACTCGTCCAACTGCGGCGGTCGGAGGCCGAGCGAGAGATTGCGTACCTGGGCCAGCGCCGCGCGGACGATCTCGGCGCAATCGTCGATCCGGGTGGCGGACTCGGCGGAATCCTTGGCCCGGCGCAGCATCTCGAGCTGGATCTTGAGCGCCGTGAAGGCCTGGCCGACCTCGTCGTGCAGTTCGCGCGCGAGTTCGGCGCGTTCGCGTTCCTGGGCGCGGATGAGGCGGCGCGACAGCATCCTCTGCCGTTGATGGGCTTGGGCCAGCTCCTCCTCGGCGCGCGTGCGGGCGGCCCGCTCGGCGGCATGCTCGAGCGCACGGCGCACGGCGGGCCCGAGCCGGGCGAGGTTGGTCTTCAGCACGTAGTCGATCGCCCCGCTCTTCAGCGATTCGATCGCGCGCTCCTCGCCGATGGTGCCGGAGACGAAGATGAAAGGTGTCTGCGGGCTCACGCGGTGCACGAGCTCGAGCGCCGCCATGCCGCTGAAGCCCGGCAGCGAGAAATCCGACAGCACCACCTGCGGTGCGAACGCGCCGATGCGGTCGTTCAACGCCGGCTCCGAGTCGACCCGTTCGAATATCGCGTCGATGCCGTCGCGCTTCAGCGCGTGCATGACGAGCTCGGCATCGGTGACCATGTCCTCCACCAGCAGCACGCGCAGCGGCTCAGCCATGCAGCCTCCCCGCAGGTGGGCACCGGCGCGGCCACCGTTGCCGGTGCTCCGGGGCGGTCAGAGGGCTGACCGGGGACCGCTTCTTCCAGGCGCGACACAAGCCAGGGCCCGCGTCGAGTGCATCGGGCATCGACCGTTCCGTAAACTTTTTTTTCCCCTTCGGGAAGTCTAATCCAGGTCCGGGGCGGAACCCTAGCCCCCTGAAAGCGCTATGTTGTTTTCCGGACGGGCCTATCCGGGGCGCAGCTAGTATCATGGCGTCGAACCGGTATCGGATGGAAAGGTATCGGCACGAGAACCATGAGATTGAGGGAGGGAGTGGCAATGCCTCGGAGCATCCTGTCGAAACTGGTCTGGCTGGCGATCGCCGTGATGGGCGCGTCGGCCATCGGTGGTATCGCGATCCACCGCGGCGAGCACATCAACGCCTTGTGGTTCATCGCGGCGGCCGCGGGCACCTACCTCGTGGCCTACCGGTTCTACAGCGCCTGGATCTGCGCCAAGGTGCTGGTCCTGGACGAGACCCGCGCCACGCCGGCCGAGCGGTTCAACAACGGCCGCGACTTCGTCCCCACCAACAAGTGGGTCGCCTTCGGGCACCATTTCGCCGCCATCGCCGGCCCCGGCCCGCTGATCGGGCCGACCCTGGCGATGCAGTTCGGCTACCTGCCCGGCACCCTCTGGATCCTGGCTGGCGCAGTCCTCGGCGGCTGCGTGCAGGACATGGTGATCATGTTCTGCTCCACCCGCCGCGACGGCCGCTCGCTTGGCCAGATGGCCCGCGACGAACTGGGGCCGGTGGGCGGCTGGGCCGCCCTGGTGGGCTCGCTGATGATCATCGTCATCCTGATCGCGGTGCTCGGTCTCGTGATCGTGAAGGCGATGAAGCACAGCCCCTGGGCCACCGCGACCGTGCTGGGAACCATTCCGGTCGCCATGCTGATCGGCATCTACATGCGTGGCATCCGTCCCGGGAAAGTGCTCGAGGGCTCCATCATCGGAATTGCCCTGCTGCTGGTGTGTGTATGGGGCGGCGGCGTCATCAACGGGTCCGAGTCGCTCAAGGGGTATTTCGACTGGAACGACATGACCTGCGCGTGGTTCGTGATGATCTACGGCTTCGCGGCTGCGGCCCTGCCGGTCTGGCTGTTGCTCGCGCCGCGCGACTATCTTTCCACCTTCCTGAAACTCGGCGTCGTGTTCATGCTGGCCGGCGCGATCCTGATCCTCGCCCCCGAGGTGAAGATGCCGCCGCTCACCCAGTTCATCGACGGCGCCGGCCCCATCTTCAAGGGCGATCTCTTCCCGTTCGTGTTCATCACCATCGCGTGCGGCGCCATCTCGGGCTTCCACTCGCTGGTGTCCTCCGGCACCACGCCGAAGCTCCTCGCGAACGAGAAGGAGATCCGCATGATCGGCTACGGCAGCATGGCGCTCGAGTCGTTCGTCGCCATCATGGCCGTCATCGCCGCCTGCGTGATGGACCCGGGCGTGTACTTCGCCATCAACAGCCCGCCCGGCGTGGTCGGCAAGGAAGCGGCCGATGCGGTGGCGAAGATCACCTCGTGGGGCTACCCGGTCACGGTCGAGCAGATGAGTGCGCTCGCCACCGAGATGGGCGAGAAGACGCTGTTCGGGCGGGTTGGCGGCGCGCCCTCGCTCGCCGTCGGCATGGCGACCATCTTCAGCACCACCTTCGGCGGCAAGCTGCTCGACATGTGGTACCACTTCGCGATCATGTTCGAGGTGCTGTTCATCCTCACCACGCTGGACGCCGGCACCCGCGTGGGCCGCTTCATGCTGCAGGACCTGCTGAAGCACGTGTCGAAACCGCTCGGGAACGTGTCCTCCTATCCGGCCACGGTCGTGGCGAGTGCCATCTTCGTGGCGGCCTGGGGCTATTTCCTGGTGCAGGGTGTGCAGGACCCGCTGGGCGGCGTGAACATCCTGTGGCCGCTGTTCGGCATCTCGAACCAGCTGCTCGCGGGGATCGCGCTCACCGTGGCCACCGGTATCCTCATCAAGATGGGCAAGGTGCGCTACGCATGGGTGACCGGTCTGCCGCTCACCTGGCTCGCAATCGTGTGCACCACGGCTGCTTGGCAGAAGGTCTTCAGCACCAATCCGGCCGTGGGCTTCCTCGCCGGCGCGAACGATCTCGCCCAGAAGCTCGCGTCCGGAGCCTTGCCGCCCGACAAGGTTGCCTCGGCCCCTGCGCTGATCCTCGGCCAGCGCATCGACGCGGCGCTCGCGCTGCTATTCGCGATCATCCTCTGGATCGTCATCGCGGACATGCTGCGCATGAGCTACCGGTTCCTGAACGGCAAACAGGTGCAGCCGCTCTCCGAAGCGCCGCACTCCCCGACCCAACTCGCCTGGGCGCGCGATTGAGCACCCCGCTCGGACTGCCCGGCAACCTCCGCGAGGATCTCCAGAAGCTCTGGGATTTCGTGCGCGAGGTGTCGGGCGACGATGCCTACGAGCGTTACCTGAAGCGGCACTCGAAGGTCCACCCGGATCTCGAACCCATGACTCGCCAGGAATTCTTCAAGGCCGAGCAGGACCGCAAGTGGGATGGGGTTACGCGGTGCTGCTGATGGCACTCGTCGCGTAGAGCGGGCCCACAACGATCAGCCTCATCGATCGTCGCACTGCTCTCCTCCCCCCACGCGATCAGCTTGGGGGAAGGTCGGGATAGGGGAAGCGTTCTCAGATCGCCCCGCTCCCCCGCAGCAGCTTCGCCACCGCCTCCGCCATCTTGCGATACCCCGCCGCATTGGGATGGATCGGATCGGATTTGAACTCGTTCTTCACGAGAACGGTCTCGAGCACCTCGCCTTCGAGCGGGACCTGCATATCGTCGGCGATCGTCTCGTAGAACGCCGCGGTCCCGGGCAGCAGGCTCGGCTTCGGCACCCCGATCAGCACCACCGCGATCCCGCGGTCGCGCAGGGTGCGCACCATCGCGCGCAGGTTCGCCTCGATGACCGGTTCATCCACCTTGCGCAGCAGATCGTTGCCGCCGAGACACAACAACACCAGCCGCGGACGATAGCGGTCCAGCACCTGAGGCAGGCGCTGCATTCCTTGAGCGGTAGTCTCGCCGGGCACGCCGGCACCGACCACGTCGCGGCCGATCAGATCGCCGAGCACCGCCGGATAGCTCTCCGCCGGCTGCGCGCCCGTACCGAAAGTCAGGCTGTCGCCGAACGCGACGATGACATCGTCCGGACCGAGCCGCGGCAGCGACGGTGGCTTCGAACTGCAGGCAACGAGTGCCGCGACGACCGCCAGCAACCACGCGGTCCGCAGCAACCTGCCGTTCACTTCAGTCTCCGGCCACCGTCATGCGACCGATCAGCACCGAGCCGCATTGCCGCGCGCCGCGCGCGATCACATCCGTACCCACCGCGACGATGTCCTGGAACATGTCGGCAAGGTTGCCCGCGACGGTGATCTCCTGCACCGGATAGGCGATCACGCCGTTCTCCACCCAGAACCCGGCAGCACCACGCGAATAGTCGCCCGTCACCATGTTGATCCCGTGCCCCAGGAGATCGGTCACCAGCAGACCGGTGCCGAGCTTCGCGAGCAACGTCTCGAAACTCTCGCCCGTGGATTCGAGCACCAGGTTGTGGTTGCCGCCGGCGTTGCCGGTGGACTGCATCTTGAGCTTGCGCGCGGAGTAGCTGCCGAGGAAGTAGCCCTGCAGCACGCCGTCCGTCACCACGCTGCGATCGCGCGTCGCCACGCCTTCGTCGTCGAACGGACTGCTCGCCAGGCCGCGCGGCACGTGCGCGAGATCGCGGATCACGACGTTGCGGGAGAACACGGGCTCGCCCAGCTTGTCGAGCAGGAACGACGACTTCCGGTAGAGGCTGCCGCCGCTCACCGCCCCAGCGAAATGGCCCAGCAGCGACGCGGCGATCGGTGCTTCGAACAGCACCGGCACCTGCGTGGTGGGAATCTTGCGGCTGCCGAGGCGCGCCACGCAGCGCCGCCCCGCCTTCTCGCCGACGCTGCGCCCGTCATCCAGCGTATCGGGCACGCGCGAGATGGTGTACCAGTCGTCGCGCTGCATGTCGTCGCCCTTGCCGGCGATGACCGAGCACGAGATGCTGTGGCGCGAGCCCGGATAGCCGGCATTGAAGCCGAGCGAGTTCGCGTACACGAACTGCGATTCCTGGGTGTGCACCGACGCACCTTCGCTGTTGGCGATGCGCGGATCCACCGCCAGCGCCACCGCCTCGCACTCGCGCGCGATGTCGATCGCCCGCTCCACCGAAACATCCCACGGGTGGTACAGATCCAGATCGGGCACCTGCTTCGCGAGCAGTTGTTCGTCGGCGAGGCCGGCACATTCGTCCGCCGCCGTGTAACGGGCGATGGTCAGCGCCGCCCGGACGGCGTCCTCGAGCGCCTTGGGCGACAGATCGGAGGTCGATGCGTGACCCCGTTGCTGCCCCACGTACACCGTGACGCCCACGCCCTTGTCGCGGTTGTATTCGATGGTCTCCACCTCACCGTGGCGCACGGTGACGGCTTGCCCGAATCCTTCGCTCACGTCGACCTCGGCGCTGCTCGCACCCTGCGCGGCCGCATGGCGGAGCACGTCGGCGGCGATGGAACGGAGGGTGGCGAGGTCGTTGGAGAAGCGATTGGCGGCGGGCACGGTGCGGCGGACTTTCTCGAAGAGGGAGGTTCGACAGGTCGATCGGCTATCATACCGTCTAAGATGCAGGCGCCCCCGCATTGGCTGCGCTCTCCACCCCCCGAAGGGGCGCGTCGAGATCTCGGGGCGGCCCGGCCACAACCATCTCGAGGTTCATCGCGAGAGACCCCACGCGCCCCGGCTTCGCCGGCCGCGGGGCCTTGGCGGCAGTGAGCTTCGCACCCACATGACCGAAACGCAGCACGACGAACCGCTCGACGACCGCCCCAGCAAGACCCAGATTAAACGCGACATGCTCGCGCTCCAGGCCCTCGGGGAGGAACTCGTCGCACTGTCGGACGACCGCCTCGCCGGCCTCGACATCCCCGAGGAACTGCGCGAAGCGGTGCGCGAAGCGAAACGCATCGCCGTCAGCAAACATGGGGCGCAGCGCCGGCAATTGCAATACGTCGGGCGCCTCATGCGCGATGTCGATCCCGCGCCCATCCGCGCCCAGATCGATGCGCTGGAAGGCCATTCACGCGTCCACAACGCCTGGCTGCACCGGCTCGAACGCTGGCGCGAGCGGTTGCTGGCGCAGGACGATGCGCTGACCGAACTGCTCGCCGTCCATCCCGGTGCGGACATCCCACGCATCCGCGCGCTCATCCGCAACGCGCAGCGCGAACAGGCACAAGCGAAGCCGCCGCGTGCGTTCCGCGAGTTGTTCCAGGTATTGCGCGAACTGATCCCGGAATCGACTTCAGGCGAGTCACGATGAGCGACCACGAATCCGTCACCATCGGCCTGGTCTCGGTCAGCGACCGTGCCTCGAAGGGCGTCTACCGCGACGAAGGCCTGCCCTCGTTGCGCGAATGGCTGGAGCGGGCATTGCTGAACCCGGTGCGGTTCGAGGAGCGCCTGATCCCGGACGAACAACCGGACATCGAAGCAGCATTGAAAACCCTGGTCGACGAGGCGAAGTGCCATCTGGTGCTCACCACGGGCGGCACCGGCCCGGCTCCACGCGACGTGACGCCGGAAGCCACGCTCGCCGTGGGCGAAAAGCTGATGCCCGGGTTCGGCGAGCAGATGCGTCAGATCAGCCTCAAGTTCGTGCCGACCGCGATCCTGTCCCGTCAGGTGGCGGTGATCCGCAAGGGGGCGCTGATCATCAATCTGCCCGGCCAGCCCAAGTCGATCCGCGAAACGCTCGAGGGCCTGCGCAGCAGCGAAGGCGACCAACTCGTGCCGGGCATCTTCGCTGCGGTGCCCTATTGCATCGACCTGATCGGCGGCCCTTACCTGGAGACCCGGCCGGAGATCAGCAAGACGTTCCGGCCGAAGTCGGCGATCCGGGCGCCGAAGAGCTAGGCGCTGCCGCTGTCACCGCTGCCTCCACCCTGGCCCTCCCCCAGCGAAGCTGGGGGAGGGGATGTACGACCCCGCAGGGAATGATGTACGCCCCTTCCCCCACCTGCGGTGGGGGAAGGTTGGGATGGGGGCCGCCGTCCCGGTTTCCGACGATCGGCCTCACCGATCGTCGCATTCCTCTCCTTCCCCCGCCGACGGCGGGGGAAGGCCGGGATGGGGGCAGGCGTCACGGCATGTAGTTGACGACCTTCTCCGCCTGCTTGAGCAGGGTCTCGACGTCCGACACTTCGAACTTACCCGGCCCTTCGACGTTGAGGCTCTTCACCACACCATCGACGACGATGGCGGAGAAACGCTGCACGCGCGTGCCGAGGCCGCGGGCATTGAGATCGAGCTCGAGGCCCAGCGCCTTCGCGTAGGTGCCGGACCCATCGGCCAGCATCCTGACCTTGCCGGTGGCACCCTGCTCCCGTCCCCACGCGCCCATCACGAACGCGTCGTTGACCGACAGGCACCAGATCTCGTCGAAACCCTTGGCCTTCAGCTGCTCAGCCTGCTGCACGTAGCCCGGCAGATGCTTGGCCGAGCACGTGGGCGTGAACGCTCCCGGCAAGCCGAACAGCGCGATCTTCTTGCCCGCCGCGATCTTGTCCACCTCGAAGCTGTTGGGCCCGACACTGCAACCCGGCGTCTCCTCCTCGATGAACTCCCAGACCGTGCCCGCGGGCAGCTTGTCTCCAATCTTGATCGTCATGGTCATCCTCCCGATTGAACCGCGAAGGATTCTACGCCGCCCGATCCGCCATTGGCCTGGCGCATCCCCGCCTATAATTCGTGACTCCTTGGTGTTGCGTGCCCTTGTCCCTGATTCGGGCGCCAGGCCGCCCCAAGCCCGAATCACACTACATAAGCGGCGGAAAGCTTCGTGCAGCGCCACCAGGCGCGGCGCGAAACCTTCGGCCGAAGATCCATGAATAAAGCGTTCACCAAAGAATCGGACCAGGAACCGGAAGACGAGGAAGTCGACGAACCCTCGCCGCTGCCGGTCGGCACCAAGAACTACATGACCCCCGGGGGCCACAAGCGCCTCAAGGACGAAGCGCTGCACCTGCTCGACAAGGAGCGCCCCGAACTCACCAAGGTCATCGCCTGGGCCGCGTCGAACGGCGACCGTTCCGAGAACGCCGACTACATCTACGGCAAGCGGCGCCTGCGCGAGATCGACCGCCGCATCCGCTTCCTCACGCGCCGGCTCGACAACGCCGAAGTGATCGACCCCGCCACACGCGAACCGACCGATCAGGTGTTCTTCGGCGCCACCGTGACCGTCGCCGACGAGAAAGGCGCCGAACGGACCTATTCCATCGTCGGCATCGACGAAGCGGACGTGGCACGCGGCCGCATCAGCTGGATCTCCCCTCTCGCGCGCCAGCTGCTGAAGACGCGCGAAGGCGATCGCGTGGTGGTGCACACGCCCGGCGGCGATGAAACGCTCGACATCGTCGCCGTGGAATACAAGGCGCTCGATTGAGCGTGCTGGAAGCGCTCCAGCCGACACGAGCGCACGACTACCCGCGTCGGTGACCGCTTTCGTGGCCGATACGATCAGGACTCACCCGAACTACGCAGCGCAGGACTGACGTCAGGGAATGACCCGCTGCCGCCGGAACCCGTCGAGCAGCGCGAGCAGCATTGCTTCCGAATCCACCGCCTCGCAGAAGCCGAAACGGCGTGCCTTGCCGGTATCGGAGACGATGTCCCAGGTGGAGCCGAACACGAAGTCGGCAAACGCCCAGGCAGCCACGTCCTCGAAACGATGCGGCTGCAATCCATGGCGATGGACGATGTCGTTCCACGCCTCGGCCTTGCCGCCGAGTTCCGCCTTCAGGCTGAAGTGCCGTTGCGGCCCGGGTTCGATGCCGAAGAACTGCGCGAGGCGCGGCCACAGGTTCTCCCAACGGATCAGATCGCCGTTGGTGATGTTGAACGCCTGATTGGCACAACGCGGTTCGGTCGCCATCCACACCATCGCTTTCGCGAGCAGCGTCGAGTCGGTCAGTTGATACAGCGCATGGCAGTTCGCGGCCGGTCCGGGATGGGAAAACGGCAGCTTCAGCTCGCGACACAGCGTTCCGTACACCGCCAGTGCCAGGGCGAGATTCATCGGGCTGCCGACGCTGAAACCGCAGACGGCGTGCGGCCGCACCACCGACCAGTTCCATGCCTTGCCCCGTTGCCGGGCTTCCAGCCAATCCTGCTGATCGAAGTAGAAATTGGTCCCGGCGTGCCGCGGATGTACCTCCTTGGCCGGCGTGCGGAACGGGCCCAGATGGCTCCCGTACCACTTCGTCCCTTCCACCAGGTTCACGTGCGTCAACGCCGGTGCTGCGGATTCGACGGCCTCGATGAGGTTCACGAGCATCGCGGTGTTGCGCGCCACGTGCCGGACCGGATCCGCATCCTGGAGAAAGGCCGAGTAGAACACGTGCGTCGCATCGTGGTGCGCAGCGAGCTTCCGGCGGCAATCCTCCGGGTCGAGCAGATCGACCGCGAGATGCTCGTACCGGCCCGCGATGTCCGGTTTGCGTCGCGACACCGCGACGACGTCCCAGCCGCCGCGTTCGACGAGATGTTGCAGCAGATACCGGCCGACTACGCCGGTCGCGCCGGTGACGATCGCCTTCATCTCGACGTCATGGCGACAGCCGTTCGATCCTCCAGAGCCCCTGGCCCTGCGGGACGTACTGCAACCGGTCATGCAGCCGGCTCGGTCGCCCCTGCCAGAACTCGAAGCGGTCCGGCACCAGGCGATAACCGCCCCAATGGGGCGGACGCGGCGGATCGTCGCCCATCTCCCGTGCGATCTGCGCCACCTTCTGTTCGAGCGTCTCGCGATCCGGCAGCACGGCGCTCTGGGTCGATGCCCAGGCCCCGTGACGGCTGCCGAGCGGACGCTCGCGGAAGTACGCGTCCGAATCGGCGGCATCCACCTTCTCGATCACACCCTCGATGCGCACCTGGCGCTCCAGCTCCACCCAGTGGAACAGCAGCGCCGCGTGCGGATTCTCCGCGAGCTCTCGCCCCTTGCGACTGGCGTAGTTGGTGTAGAAGACGAACCCGCGCGCATCGAACGCCTTGATGAGGATGATGCGCGCGCTCGGTCTGCCGCTACGATCGACGGTGGCTACCGTCATCGCATTGGGCTCCGGCAGCTCGGCCTTGAGCGCTTCGTCGAACCAGCGCGCGAACTGCTCGACCGGATCCGCTGCCGCATCCGCTTCGTCGAAGCGCTCGCGGCGGTATTCCTTGCGAAGATGGGCGATGGACATGCGTGAATGAGGGGGCTGGGGAAGATCAGACCGCGAACCCGGGGGCGTTGCGCGCGAGGCCGCCGAACGCATCGAGCAACCGCTCACGCCATGCATACACCGGATCGTCCTCCGCGAGCAACCGGAACGGCGATGCGCCCCGCGCCCACAGGAACGCACCGAACACGGTGTAGTCCGCGTAGTTCGCGGCACCGCCACCCAGGTAGGGCTGGGTCGCAAGCATGGCCCGCAATGGTTCGAGGGCTTCACGAAAGCGGACCAGCGTCGCGTCGCGGTCGGCGACGATCGCCTCCAGCGGCTTCCCGAAGCGCTTTTCGCGGGAAGTCCGGAAGTACTCCCGGTCGCCGTCGTGCAGGATGTCCAGGATGTCGCGCAGCACCATCCGCGACAGCAGCGGATGCAGGGTGCGTTCCGCCCACAGCTTGATGAACAGGCCCTCGGTACGCGCTTCCCCGCTCTCGAACAGCGGGGGACGTCCGGCATAGGTTTCGTCGAGATAGGCCTGAATCGTCCACGAGTCCGCGACGGCGCGTTCGCCATCGAGCAGCACGGGCACCGTCTGCGACCCGTGGACCGCGAGGCGATCCTTCTCGGCGAATCGCCACGGCAGGGTTTCCCATTCGAGTCCCTTGTGGGCGAGCGCCAGGCATGTGCGCCAGCAATACGGCGAAAAGCGCCGGGCGGGATCGGCACCCGCGAGCTCGAAGAGGCGGATCGCCACGGCGCTACTTGACGATCGAAGCGTCCTGACCGAACAGCACCTTCTTCGCCTCGTCGTCCACCGTCGGCTTCACGTTGACCCGCTGCGCGAGTTCGTAGGCGCGCTGCACCGCCGGCCGCTCCTTGATGGCGTGGAACCAGCGCTTCAGATGAGGGAAGTCGTCGAGCTTCTGCCCCTGCCGCTCGTGCGGCACGGTCCACGGGTAGCAGGCCATGTCGGCGATCGAGTACTCGCCGGCGACGAACTCGCGATCCGCGAGGCGCTTGTTGAGCACGGCGTAAAGACGCGAAGTCTCCTTCACGTACCGGTTGATGGCGTAGGGCAGCTGCTCCGGCGCGTACTGCGAGAAGTGATGGTTCTGCCCCGCCATGGGACCGAGCCCCGCCTTCTGCCACATCAGCCACTGCAGCACGTCGACCCAGGCCCGCGTCTCGCGGGGCAGGAACCGGCCGGTCTTGGCCGCCAGGTAGATCAGGATCGCCCCCGACTCGAAGACGGGGATGGCCTCGCCGCCGTCGGCGGGATCGCGATCGACGATTGCCGGAATGCGGTTGTTGGGCGAAACCTCCAGGAACGCCGGATCGAACTGCTCGCCGCGGCCGATGTTGATCGGCTTCACGGTGTAGGGCAGTCCGGTTTCCTCCAGAAAGATGGTGATCTTGTGCCCGTTGGGCGTGGTCCAGTAGTAGAGATCGATCATGGGAACGGTGGTCCGTCGGGCGGGGTCTCGTGTGGAAACGGCCAGTATACGGAGACTCCCCAGCCCGATACACGCTTCACCGTCCCCGGGATTGCAGGTAAGGTTCAGCCGTTTGACGATTGAGGGTCTCCCGGATGGCACGACATTTCGACCTTCTCTGCATCGGCGGCGGCAGCGGCGGCGTCGCCACCGCGAACCGCGCCGGAAGCTACGGCGCCAAGGTCGGGCTGATCGAGATGGGCCGCCTCGGCGGCACGTGCGTCAACGTCGGTTGCGTCCCGAAGAAGATCATGTGGACCGCCGCGCAGTTTGCGGACGGCTTCGAGGACGCGCTCGGCTACGGCTTCACGGTGCCTTCGCGCGAGTTCGACTGGGGGAAGCTGAAAACGGCCCGTGACGGCTACGTCCGCGCGATGAACGCCGCGTATGAGCGCTACCTGGGACAGAACAAGGTGGAGATCGTGCGCGGCCGCGCCGCGTTCACCGGTCCGAAGGCGGTGCAGGTCAACGGTGAAATCCTCTCGGCCGATCACGTCGTCATCGCGACCGGAGGCCATCCGACGCTACCGGACATCCCGGGGGCAGACCTCGGGATCACGTCCGACGGCTACTTCGACCTGACCACCCAGCCGAAGCGCTTCGCCGTGGTGGGAGGCGGCTACGTCGCGGTGGAGATGGGCGGGTTGATGCACGCGTTGGGATCGAAGGTCTCGTTGTTCGTGCGCCGCAATCACCTGCTGCACGGCTTCGACGCGATGCTGCGTGATGCGCTCACGGACCAGATGCGTGCCGACGGCATCACGTTGGTCACGCGTTTCACCCCGACGACGCTCGAGCGCGATGCCCAGGGGTTGTGGCTCCAGTCGGATTTCGACCGTCACGGTCCCTTCGATTGCGTGCTGTGGGCCATCGGCAGGCGACCAAACACCGCCTCGCTCGATCTCGCCGCGGCGGGCGTGCAGGTCGCGTCGGACGGCGTCATTCCGGTGGATGCATGGCAGCAGACCAACGTGGCAGGCATCTACGCCATCGGCGACCTGGTCGGCCATCATCAGCTGACGCCGGTGGCAATCGCAGCGGGTCGACGGCTCGCCGACCGTCTGTTCAACGGTCAGACGGACCGCAAGCTCGACTACGTGAACATCCCCACGGTGGTCTTCAGCCATCCGCCGATCGGGACCGTCGGCATGACCGAAGACGAAGCGATCGCGAAGTTCGGTGACGGGGTCAAGGTCTACGAGACCCGGTTCACGCCGATGCTGCATGGCCTGTCGGGCCGTGCGCAGAAGATGTACATGAAGCTCGTGGCGACGGGACCGGAGGAGACGATCGTCGGCTGCCACGCGATCGGCCCGGGGGCCGACGAGTTGCTGCAGGGGTTCGCCGTCGCGGTGCACATGGGGGCGACCAAGCGGAACTTCGACGACACCGTGGCGATCCACCCCACCGTCGCCGAGGAGATGGTGACGATGAAGACGGCTCGGCCGGGGAAATTGTCGGCGAGTTAAGCACGCGCCCGGCCCCCATCCCGACCTTCCCCCACCGAAGGTGGGGGAAGGGGTGTACATCCCCTCCCCCGGCATTGCCGGGGGAAGGTTAGGGTGGGGGCACTCGCCGCTTGACGTAGAGTGACGCCTGGCCGATCGGCAGTACTCATAAAACCACAAGGAGGAGACCATGACCACGATCGCGACGCAGCCGCCGGCCGAGTCGGCCCCCAAGCCGCACTTCGACCCGTATCAGCTCGACCCGCACGACATCCTCGAACCGCCCAAGACCATGGGCGAGATCCTGCGCAAGATCGGGCCCGGTGTCGTGCTCGCAGCCTCCATCGTGGGCTCCGGCGAACTGATCGCGACCACCGCGCTCGGCGCCAAGGTGGGCTACACCATGCTGTGGCTGGTGATCATCAGCTGTCTCATCAAGGCCGTGGTGCAGGCATTCCTCGGCCGCTACGTGATCGCCCGCGCCGAGACCGGCCTCGATGCCGTCAATCACATCCCCGGCCCGCGCGGCAAGCGCATCAACTGGGTGGTCGCCGCGTGGGCGGTGATGGTATTCCTCACGCTGTTCCAGATAGCGGCGATGTTCATCGGCGTGTCGCAGGTGATGTTTCAGATCACCGATCTGCCGGTATGGGGCTGGGTACTGACGTTCTGGGTACTGACGCTGGTGCTGCTGCTCGGCGGCGGCTACGCACGCATGGAGAAGCTCGCGATGGTGAAGGTGGGCCTCTTCACGCTGATCACCCTGCTCGCGGCCATCCTCCTGATCGCTTCGCCCGACTTCCACATCACCGATCTCGGCAAGGGCCTCACGTTCCAGACGCCGCCCGAGGGACTCGCTATCGCCATCGCGGTGTTCGGCATCACCGGCGTCGGGGCAACGGAGCTCTACATCTACACGTACTGGTGCGTCGAGAAGGGCTATGCGCGGTACACGGGGCCCTACGAGAACGCCGAGGCCTGGCGCCGTCGCGCGCGCGGCTGGGCACGCGTAATGAACGTGGACGTGGTCTTCTCGATGGTGATCTACACCGTCGCCACCGTCGCGTTCTATCTCCTGGGTGCAGGCATCCTGCACGCGATGGGTCAGGTGCCGAAGGGCACGGACATGATTCCAGTGCTCTCCAACATCTATACGCAGACCCTCGGGGGCTGGGCGAAGTATCTCTTCTACCTCGGCGCCATCATCATCCTGTGGGGCACGATCGTCGCGGCCACCGCCGGGCACTCGCGCATGTGCTCGGATCTCGTGCGCATCTTGGGCGGCTTCGAGCACGATGACCTGCGCGCGCGCAACCGCTACCGCGACATCTTCGTGGTGGTGCTGACCGCGATCCCGGTCGGCATGTTCCTCGTCGTCGGCCAGGCACCCGTGCAGATGGTCACCTGGGGCGGCATGGCCCAGGCGGCGATGCTGCCGATCATCTCGGGCGCGACGCTCTACCTGTACTACAAGCACATGCGCAAGTCGCTGCACGCCACACCCTGGATGATCGCGCTGCTGTGGATCGCCTTCCTGTTCATCACCGGTTTCGTCGTTCCGTCGCTGTACGCGGAACTCATGAAGTTGTTCGCTTAAAGGACCTGAAATGACCGTAGAACGCAAACACGTCGGCCCCCGCCTCTCCGAACTCGTCATCCACGGCGACACCGTGTACACCGCCGGCATCGTCGCCCGCGACCCGGTGCCCGAGGATCCGGCGGCGCAGACCCGCGACATCCTGGAACAGATCGACTCGCTGCTCGCCGAAGCCGGCACCGACAAGACGAAGATCCTGTCGGCGACCATCTGGCTGGCGGACATGTCGTATTACGATCCCCTCAATTCCGTGTGGGATCCGTGGGTGCCGAAAGGTCACGCCCCTGCCCGCGCCTGCGTCGAGTCGAAGCTGGCCCGGCCGAAGTACAAGGTGGAGATTCGGGTCATCGCAGCCCGGTGAGGGGCTAGGGGCTAGGGGCTAGGGGCTAGGGGCTAGGGGCTAGGGGCTAGGGATTGGAGGTCCGCGGCATCGTCGGTTCGCTGTAGATTAGGCGCCGTCTCGTCGGTTGCCTGCCGAGCACCCTAGCCCCTGGCCCCATGTCCCTGCTTTCCGAAACCGCAATCTTCCTGGCCGCCGCCGTCGTCCTGGTTCTGATTTTCAAGCGGCTGAGGCTCGGCGCCGTACTCGGTTACCTCTCCGCGGGTCTCATCATCGGGCCCTGGGGTCTGCGCTTCATCACCGAGGTGGAAAGCATCCTCGGCTTCGCCGAGCTGGGGGTCGTGCTGCTCCTGTTCGTGATCGGACTGGAACTGCAGCCTTCGCGGCTCTGGGTGCTGCGCAAGTCGGTGTTCGGCCTGGGCGGACTGCAGGTGAGCATCACGACGCTCGCCTTCGCGGTCATCGCACTCGCGTTCGGTTCGCCCTGGCAGGCCGCGTTGATCATCGGCGTCGCGCTGTCCATGAATTCCACCGCGTTCGTCCTGCAGCTCCTGGCGGAACGCAAGCAGCTCGCTTCGCGCCATGGACGCTCCGCGTTCGCCATCTCGCTGTTCCAGGACATGTCGGTGATTCCGATGCTCGCCATCATCCCGCTCCTGGTGGCCGGCGAAGGCGCTCATGCGATCAACCCCTGGCTGGGCGCGCTCAAGGCCGCTGCCGTGATCGCAGCGGTGATCGTCGGCGGCCGCTACCTGCTGCGACCGGTGCTGAAGGCCGTGGCGGGAAGCGGCATCCAGGAGATCTTCACCGCCGCCGCGTTGCTGGTGGTACTGGGGGTCGCGGTGCTGATGGAATCGGTCGGTCTTTCCATGACGCTCGGTGCCTTCCTCGCCGGTGTGCTGCTCGCCGATTCCGAGTACCGCCACGAGATCGAAGCGAGCATCGAGCCGTTCAAAGGACTGCTCCTCGGCCTGTTCTTCATCGCCGTGGGCATGTCGGCGAATCTCGGACTGTTCCTTTCGCATCCCTGGCAGGTGGTCGGCGCAGCGCTCGGCCTCATGGTCGTCAAGGCCGCGATCCTCTACCCCATCGGGAAGCTGTCGGGCGACGGTCCCGAGGGCTCGCGCAGCCTTGCCGTCCTGCTCTGCCACGCCGGCGAATTCGCGTTCGTCCTGTTCCACGTGGCACTGACCTCCAAGGTCATGACATCGGAGACCGTCGATTTCCTGATCGTCACCGTGACCCTGTCCATGGCGCTGACGCCGCTACTGTTCCTCCTGAACGAGAACGTGATCACGCCCAGGCTGCGACCGAAGGTCGAACCGCGGTTCGACGCGATCCCCGACACGGAGGAGCCACGCGTCGTGATCGCGGGCTTCGGCCGCGTCGGTCAAATCGTGGGACGCGTCCTCAACGCGCGCCGGGTACCGTTCACGGCGCTCGACATCAGCGCCGATCACGTCGATACCGTCCGTCGGTTTGGTCGTCAGGCCTACTTCGGCGACGCCTCGAAGCTCGAGTTGCTGCGCGCCGCCAAACTCGACCAGGCCGAGATCTTCGTGCTGGCGATCGACGACGTCGAGGCCTCGATCCGTTCGGTCGAGACGGTGCGCAAGCATTTCCCCCATGTGAAGATCATCGCCCGTGCACGGGATCGTTTTCACGCGCACAACCTCATGGAGCTCGGCGTCAAGCTGATCACGCGGGAGACCTTCCTCTCTTCCCTCTCGATGGCGCAGGAAACGCTGGAAGGCATCGGCTTCTCCGAAGTGGACGCGCGCGACACTGTCGCCCGCTTCCGCCGCCACGACGAGGAAGTCCTGCTGCGCCAGTTCGCCGTCCGCCAGGACGAGGCGCAACTCATCCAGACTTCCAAGGACGCGATCGTCGAACTGGCCAGCTTGTTCGAGCAGGACCGTGATACCGGTTCCGCATCCGGCGAACCGTCACCCGCCGATCTGGCGCGCAGCTGGAGGTAGTTCAGCGAGCGGCGGGTTGCCGGGAGGTTCTCAGTCGTTGTCCACCTTGCGCTTCACAACCTCGAGCGTTTTGGCATCGAGCTTGAGTTCGTAGCGCTTGCCATCGGTGTGGAGCACGTCCTCCACTTCGATGTACTTGCCTTCTATCTCGATCTCGCCAGGCGACGAATAACCGAGCGCCTCGAGCTTCTTCATGATCTTCTCGCGTTCTTCCGGCGTCGGCGGCCGGTCCTTGCCGGCAAACGAATTCGCGGCTACACCGAGCGCGGTGGCCAGTATGAGAGGCAAGGCAATCTTGGCGGCAGTCTTCATATCGGTTCTCCTGTCTTGACGATCGGCTCGGATCAACTCGCCTCTGCTGGCTGATCCTGAAGCCCTTGCAGGGATGACTGGTCGATCGGGATCTCGCGTTCCCACCAGATCGACCATCGAATGCGGCACGGGTTCCCGGCACGGTCCTGATCGTAGCCTGCTGGTCAGGCGGCCGCCCGGGCAACTCGATCGGCGAAGATCCTCGGCAACGTCGCGTCGAGCCGCCGAATCTCCGCCCCTTCGAGAATGCCGTGCGCGAGCAGCGCATCGTGCAGCTTCGGCAGATAGTAGTGCGGCACCGCCGGATAGAGATGGTGTTCGATGTGGTAGTTCACGTGGTGCGGGAACAGGAAGTAGCGCTGCCACCACGTCGGCAGGTTGGTGCGCGCCGCGGTCAGCGGTGAAGAAAAATCGGTGAGCGCGCCATGCTCGCAGATGGCGCGCAGCCGCAGGATCACCTGCGTCACCGTGAGCAGCGGCACGACCCAGAGCACGACGTAGTACCAGCCCCAGCCCGCCGCGAAGGCCGCAACGGGCGCAGTCACGTGGAAGCCGAGCACGACCCAGCGGTCCCGCAACGCTGCTTCGCGCAATCGCGGGCTGGTGTCGCCCAGCGGATTGGCCGCCTTGTTCGTGTCCGCGTTCGCCGCCGGCGCCCCGAAGAAATACGCATAGGTCTTCCATGCCGTCAGTCCGGCGAGATCCTTCGCCAGCTTCTTCACGAGGTATGCCTTGCCGCGCGGGTAACCACCGTGCAGGGCGATGTCCGGATCCTCCGGACCGTAGAGGTTGTTGTGGTGCAGTCGGTGCGTGATCCGGTAGGTGCACATCGACAACCCCGGCAATGTCGCGCAGATGCGCCCCACGAGATCGTTGAGCCAGCGTGTCTCGTACAGGCGGTAGTGCGCAGCATCGTGCGACAGGATGAACAACGCATGCGCGAGCGGCCCCATGAGCACGATGGCGATGAGTGCGGCCCACCACGACCAGAACGTCACCGCGAAGCCGACCACGACGGCGAGCATGGCGAACGTTTGCATGACCGCAACGGTGGAACGCAACGGATCGATGCGCGTCAACGGCGCCAGAACCTCGCGCGGCAAGCGCTTGCGCACGTCGTCGCGAAACTCCTCGCCTCTGGCCGAAGCGGTCATAGACATCGGGACTCCTCGTCCTTGGCCACGGCGGAAGATTACCGCGAATTTCGCAACAGCGAATCGACGGGATCCAGGCCCTGGTTGGGCATTGTCATGCTCGATCGGTAGTCGATCTGTAAGTTCCCACGGCGTATCGTCCATCCGCCTCGCCAGTTTGATCGAGCTCGACAGATGGCGAATCCGACAACTCACAAGCCATAGGGAAACCCAATGAGCAAGACACTGCGACTCCTCGCCGTCATGGTTGCCTGCACCTTCCCTTTGATTTCTTCCGCCCAGAAACTGGAGCGGACCAAGAACTGGGAAGTCGGTGACAAGCTCACGTTCAATTGGGTGTTGAGCGGAAAGGCCCAGCGCATGTTGGAGGAGACGGTGGATGTGACGGAGACCGAAACGAAGATCACCTACAAGGTCGGCGACCGGAGCTACGACGCAATGCTGTCCAACAAGGACATGTCCTATCCGAAGGGCATCTGCCTGTCGAACGGCCAGGCGTGCGAGTTCTCACCCGCGTATGTCTGGGTCACGTTCCCGCTGGAAAAAGGCAGGAAGTGGTCGGGCACGATGAAGGTCACCGGAGAAACGTTCATCTCGGAGGTCGCGTACGAGCGGACCGTCGAAGGGATCGAGAAGATCAAGACGGCAGCGGGTCAGTTCGAGGCCTATCGTGTGTCCGGCAGCGGCCGCATCAAGGCTACGGACAAGAATGGCACGAGTCCGTCGACCGGCAAGGAAAGCAACACCGACTGGTTCGCGACGATCAACGGCAAGCTTGTGCCCGTGAAGACCGAGTACAAGAACTCCTACGGCGAGCGCTTCACGCGCGAACTGGTGGCTGCGGAAGTGAAATAGTCCGGAAATTTCGGCGACCACATACCCCAGTGCGCGTCGCTGCAGAACAAGTAGCCATCGCGGCTTTTTTCAGGGAACGCCCCGTCTTGGGCAGTGTCTCCATGCAGAGTGCATGGCTTGACTTTCCCGGGCCTGCAACGTTGAAATCTCTCCATGGCCCTGACCCCCATCCCCGCCCTTCCCCCGACCGTCCGTGGTGCCGACTTCATTCCGGCGTTCGTCCCCCCGACGGTGCCGCAGTCGCCGGTGGACATGTTCAACCGGATCGTGGAAACGGCCCGCGCGACGAACGGACCGCTGCCGACGCGCGGGCTCGACGCAGCCGTCGGCCAGACCAATCTGGTGTCCCTGCTCGACCAATCCCTCATGCGGGATCTGGTCTCGAACTTCCAGGGCATCACCGGCGTCACGGCGCTCCCGCAGGACGAGACGGCACTCTTCACGGCGCTCGGTGTCGATGGCCTGCTGGGACGCAGCGGCCTGCCGGCCGCTCTGCAGGGTTTGAGCGAGCGCGATGCCGGCGTCCTGACCGCGTCGCTCGCGAGCATCTTCTCGACCATCCAGGCCTTCGGCGGCGCGGACGCGACGGCACCCGGCATCGGGTCGCTGCTCGACGTGGCGGCCTGAGCATCGCCGCCGGCACCAACTGAGGGTGCGACCGCGGTGCGATGCACTGCGGTGATGCGGTCGTGCGCGTCGTCGCAGCGGGCCTGCGACCGCACATGACGGCTGCACGCGGTCGGGTTGCCCTGTAAGTACCCGCAAGCCATCGGATTTTTCCAGGGTCGTTGCCTCAATCCTCCCGAACCGGATCAGAATTGTTCCCGCGGCAGGCTTCTTGCGGTCTGCCGCTCGCCCGCCGCGCCCCCGCGACGGGTGCAACAACACGAACCGATTCGCCGTTTCGAGGAGAGGAAACATGCAACCGAACAACAGTTCGCAAGCTCCCGCTTGGCGCAGGACCATCGCGCTCGGCACCGTGCTGCTAGCCGCCGCGCTGCCCGGCGCGGTTGAGGCGCAGAAGCACACCCCCGTGACCGACGCCATGCTGTTGAGTGCCAGCAAGGAACCGAACAACTGGCTGATGGCCGGGCGGGATTATTCGGGCACTCGCTTCAGCCCGCTCGCCACAGTCACGCCGAAGAACGTGAAGAGGCTGGTACCGGTCTACTCGTTCTCGCTCGGCACGCTGGACGCGCAGAACACGACGCCACTGGTGGTGGATGGCGTGATGTACGTCACGGCCTCCCACGGCAAGATCTACGCGCTCGATGCCAAGACCGGCAAGGAGTACTGGCAGTACTCCCATCCCCTGCCGGACAACATCGGCAAGATGATGTGCTGCGACGTCGGCAACCGCGGCGCCGCCGTCTACGGCGACAAGGTGTTCTACGCCACGCCCGACGCCCACGTGATCGCGCTGAAACGCGAGACTGGCGAGAAGGTGTGGGACGTCACCATCGGCGACTGGACCAAGGCGCAGACCATGACCGTGGCGCCGCTCGTGGTGAAGGGCAAGGTGGTGGTCGGCATGTCGGGCGCGGAGTATCCGACGCGTCTGTGGATCGACGCGCTCGACTCCGAAACCGGTGCGCAGGTCTGGCGCCGCTACACCATCCCCGGCCCGGGTGAACCCGGCTTCGACACCTGGGGCGACCAGGATCCCGAAGCCTCCGCCTACGGCGGCGGTTCCACCTGGATCACCGGTTCCTACGATCCGGACCTCGACATCCTGTACTGGAGCACGGGCAACCCGAATCCGGACTGGGACGGCATGGGCCGCATCGGCGACAACCTGTACACCAACTCGACGCTCGGCCTGAATCCGGACGACGGTTCGATCAAGTTCCACTACCAGTACACGCCGTGGGACGTGTGGGACTTCGACGGCGTCAACGAGACGATCCTCGCCGACGTCGGCGGCAAGAAGGTGTGGCTGCACGGCGATCGCAACGGTTTCCTCTACAAGATCGACCGCACCAACGGCAAGTTCATCTGGGCCAAGGAGATCTCCAAGGTGAACTGGGCCACCGGCTTCACGCCGGAGGGCAGACCCATCATCGCCAAGGACAAGGTACCCACGTACGACCACAAGGCGATGAACGTGTGCCCCGCTTCCGAGGGCGGCAAGTGGTGGAACCCGATGAGCTACAACCCGAATGCTTCCATCGTGGTGATCCCGAGTCGCGAGATCTGCGCGGACATCCTGGCGGGCAAGTCGGAGCGGGTCGAGGGCAAGTACAATCTCGGCATCGCCGAGGCCGACTGGATCAAGGGTCACGGTCAGCTCGTGGGCATGGACCCCGTCACCGGCGAGAAGAAGTGGCAGGTCATCGCGCCGTCGCCCTTCACCAGCGGCGTGCTGACCACGGCCGGCGGTCTCGCCTTCGCCGGCACGCCGGAAGGCGAGTTCAAGGCCTTCGACCTCAAGTCCGGCGAGGAACTCTGGTCCTACCAGACCGGCTCCGGCATCGTCGGCAGCCCCATCAGCTTCGCCATCGACGGCAAGCAGTACATCGCGGTACCGTCGGGCTGGGGCGGCTGGACCGGCTGGGCCACCTGGGGCGGCAAGGGCGGCGCGCCGCATCTCAAGAACATGCGCAAGGGCGGGACGGTGTACGTCTTCGCGCTGTTCGACCGCTGAGCATCTTTCGTTGCATCGCAACGGCGAGCCGCACTGCGGTTCGCCGTTGCTTCGACCACTTCACCGGATCTCATGTACAGAACCGTTTCGATTCTTGCCCTGTTGCTGATCGCAGGGCCGAGCGGCGCAGAGCCGCTCACCAATCCGCTGTCGCCCGAACCGGCCATCGTGGCCGAGGGCAAGAAGCTCTACAACCGCACCGGCTGTCTCGCGTGCCACGGCAACAACGCGCGCGGTGCCGTGGGGCCCGATCTCACCGATGACGAATGGATGCGCGCCCCGAGCGACGAGATGGTGTTCAACACCATCAAGAACGGGCGCTCGGGAACAGCGATGTCCGGATTTGCGGGTGATCTGACCGACGAGCAGATCTGGACCATCATCACCTGGTTGCGGGATGAGAATCGCAAGAGAAAAGAAGCGGTGAAGTAGCACCGCTACCCCCATCCCAGCCTTCCCCCAACGAAGTTGGGGGAAGGAGCCGTACATCCCCTCCCCCGGCGAAGCCGTGGGAGGGTTAGGGCGGGGGCGAACTCAGCGCACCTTCGTGGACGGCCCTCCGCAGGGCAGGCAACGGCGTCGGTTGCCCCATCCGGAACGCGGCGATACAGTGACTCAGGTGACAAGATTTGCCCGTCGCTCAGTCGCTGCTCCCGAACAACCATGGTCCTGTGCGAGGAGAACGAAGGTGAACAACGCGCAATCGAACTGGCTCGCCGCATTGATGCTTGGAGTGACACTCACGGCGCTTGCACCTGAGGCCGTGTCGCAGAATCGCGCGAAAGTGGGTGACCTGGTCGAGTTCGTCAGCGGCCTCGGTCCGACTTTGGCGGAGATCGTCGAGGGACCGGATGCTTCGGGCTACGTCGTCATAGCGCTGCCGACCGGGAAGCAGATTCCGGTCAACACCCAGAAGCTGCGCCTCATCCAGAGTGCGGGCACACCCAATGCGCCGATCGGCGTCGGCGAGCCGGTGAAATGGGTCGACGGCGGCGTCGCCGAAAACGGGAACGTCGTCAAGGTCAACGGCAACTGGTGCCAGGTCAAGACGGCAAACGCCACGACCATCGGCTGGATCGAATGCAAGGCGTTGCGCACCGCGACCCAGGCCGCGGCACCCGCCAAGCCTGCGCCCGCCGCTGCGGGCAAGGGTGTTCCCGTCAAACTCCAGGGAAACTGGGAGAACGCCGATGGGACCGTCAAGCTGGAAGCCAAGGCAGGCAACAAGTGCTTCATCTCCTTCGGCCCGATGACCGGCGCATGCACCTACAAACAGACAGCGAACGGTGCAACGGTGACATTCGACGGGGAAGATCTGGTGCTCAACGGCAATGACGACGGATCGTTGAGCAGCGCCGACCCGAATGCCATGATGCCGATTCGGCTGAAGAGGAAGTAGGCGGCGAAGTAGCGCCGCTGCCCCCATCTCAAGCTCGCGGGCGCGGCAGGCCCCCATCCCAACCTTCCCCCACCGCAGGTGGGGGAAGGGGTGTACGTCCCCTCACCCGGCTACGCCGGGGGAGGGTGGGGGCAAGCGAAGCGCCGGCGGCGCTGGGGGAGGGTTAGGGTGGGGGCAACAGCCTCACCAATGCATGGTTTGACACCCCCCATGCCACCTGATTACTCTCCAGCCCGTGTCAGGTGCCTTCGAGATCGCAAGGTCGACAAGGTGAAACGGGAAGTCCGATGCGTGCTGCACTCCTCATCCGAGCGCGGCGCAATTTCGGCGCTGCCCCCGCAACGGTAAGCGTGTAACGGCGTTCCTTCCGGCCACTGTGCAGGTGCTGCATGGGAAGGCGGGACGCCGATGGGAACCGACGGTTCCCGTCACCCGCGAGCCCGGAGACCGGCCTGACACAGGTTGACCGGCAGTCGCGGTGGGCGGCTTCGAGGTCGAGAACAGGGCGGTTTCTCGCATCGATGTCGCGTGCACCGCCCTCGCCGACGCCTCTTTCCATCGTTGCATCCGGTTGTGTCGTTCCAAAGGGCGCGGGGTCGTGCCCGATCAGACCGGAGGCACCATGTTCTTCACCCGTTGTTTCCTCGCAGCCGCGCTTGCGCTGGCTGCCACCGCCCACGCCGGCCCCTATGCGCCAGCCGCGGGCTTGGCCGGTTCCACCGCCATCATCCAGACGAGCCCCAGCTTCGTCGGCTGGGCCACCGGCTACCTCGACTATCTGCCAGGGCCCAACGTCGACGCAGGCTTCCAGACGCCGGCAAAGGCCCTCGGCGCTGCGACCGGCGACCCGACCGACGTCGTCGTACTCGGGGATTCGGGCCGCATCACCCTCACCTTCAACGGCTTCATCACCAACGGCCCGGGCGCCGACTTCGCGGTGTTCGAGAACAGCTTCAGCGACACGTTCCTCGAACTCGCCTGGGTGGAGGTCTCGTCCAACGGGGCGAACTTCTACCGCTTTCCCAACTTCTCCCTGACCCCTGGCGCGATCGGCGCCTTCGGCAGTCTCGACCCGACGAACCTTAGCGGACTCGCCGGCAAGTACCGCGGCGGCTATGGCACACCGTTCGATCTCGACATCTTCAAGGCGGTCCCGGGAATCGACGTCAACGCCGTACGTTACGTACGGATCGTCGACATCGTCGGCAACGGCACGGCCCTCGACAGCGCTGGCCGCGCCATCTACGACCCCCACCCCACCGTGGGCAGCGGGGGCTTCGATCTCGATGCGGTGGGCGTGATTCATGCGGCCCCGGTGCCGGAGCCGTCGACCGTCGTGCTGATGCTGGGTGGCCTCGCCGTGTTCGCTCTGCTGGGACGCAGAAGGATGCGTAAAGCGGTCCTCGTGCTGGCCGGCGCTGCTGCGCTGCCGGCCTCTGCCGCCATCACGACCTTCGACGATCTCACCCTCGCGCCGAACAGCTTCTACTTGCCCGGCATCCCCGCGACTTTCCAGTCCGGCATGGCAAAGTTCAATCACGACTTCACCGATTTCGGCGGCGGTTGCTGCTGGAACGGCTGGTCGTACTCGAACACCACAGACACGACCACACCAGGCTTCACGAACCAGTACAGCGCCTACGCTGGTAGTGGAAACGCCGGATCTGCGAACTACGGCGTCGCGTTCCTTGGTGCTCCCACCATCACGTTCGACATGCCGTCGATCGTCGCTGGCGGCTATTTCACCAACACCACTTACGCCGCGCTGTCCATGCTGACCGGCGACAGCTTCGCCAAGAAATTCGGTGGCGCGACCGGCAACGACGCCGACTTCTTCAAGCTCACCGTCACCGGGTGGAATGCGGCCAACCAGGAGACCGGCTCCGTGGAGTTCTACCTCGCCGACTACCGCTTCGCGAACAACTCGTCCGACTACATCGTGCGCGACTGGAGGTTCGTGAACCTGGCACCCCTCGGCGCCGTATCGAAGCTGACATTCGGTCTCGCCTCCTCGGACAACGGCGGATTCGGCATGAACACGCCGGCCTACTTCGCCCTGGATGACCTCACGGTCACCGCAGTGCCGGAACCGTCCGAACTGGCGCTGATCGCTGCCGGACTGGTGATGCTCGCAATCGCACGCCGCCGATGCGCCTCCGTGCGCCGGCGCTGATCGCTGCCGCGCTCGCGCTCGACCTGGCTCCCGCAACAGCCGCACCCCAGGACGACGACTTCCTCGAAGCGAAGGAAGTCGTCGTCACGGCCCCGAGCGTGGATGGGACCGTACGCACGACGCCGCACGGCGTTTCGGTCATCACCGCGGCCGACATCGAGCGCAGCACGGCGAGCTCCGTCGGTGACTTGCTCGGACGCGAAGCGAACCTCAACCTGCAGAGTTACTTCGGTTCGGACAAGCGCGCCACCGTCGACATCCGCGGCATGGGCGCCACCGCTTCGAGCAATGTGCTGGTCCTGGTCGACGGCGAGCGCCTGAACGAAGTTGACCTGTCGGGTGCCGATCTGTCGGTCATCCCGCTCTCGCGCATCGAGCGCATCGAGATCGTCCGCGGCGGCGGTGCCGTGCGCTACGGCAACGGCGCCGTAGGCGGCGTCATCAACATCATCACCAAACGGGCGCGCACCGGCCCCGGCACGCTCGACATCCTCGCTCGCGGCGGCTCCCACCAGACCGGTGACGTGCGCCTGAATGCCGGCAAGTCCATCGGGTCGTGGGCCGGCAACGTGACGGCCAGCGCGTTCGACACGAACGGCTACCGCCAGAACAGCTTCGTCACCGCCCGGGACGTGGCGGCGGAACTGCGCTGGCTGCCCGAGCGCGACACGGGGTTGATCGACGCGTACCTGCGCGCCGCTTACCACCACGATGATTCCGGACTGCCGGGGCCGGTGAGCGCGAGCGCATTCGCGGGTTCGGAGTCGCAACGCCGCGCATCGAGTTTTCCCAACGACAACAGCAGCACCACCGATCAGCGCGTCACCGCCGGCGGCACGATCGACCTGGGCAACGCCGGCCGCTTCGTCCTGCAGACCACCTTCCGCGACCGCGAGAACCCCTACTTCATCGGCTACAACCCGGCGATCCCGCCGGACCAGCAGCGCTCCGTCATCGAATCGAAGCGGGTCGATGTCAACGCGCGCTATTCGGTCGGCACGACCGTCTTCGGACTCCCGCAGACCTTCGAGGTCGGCATGGACGCCCAGCGCGCGGACTATGGCCGCAGCGAGAACGGCGAGAACGTGGCGGGCAGTTCCACACGGCGAACCGGCCGGCTGAACAACTACGGCGCATGGGCCGGCACCACTCTGTCGGCCACCCGATCGCTGGCCATCAACGCCGGCCTGCGCGGCGACTGGTGGGACATGCGCGAAGAGTCCCAGAACTACACCAGCGGCGATTGCCAGACCATCACCACGATCGTACTCGTGGACGTCGACCCCGGGCCTGGCGTGGTCCTGGTACCGACACCCGTGTTGCAGCAGGTCGGCTGCACGGATGCCTATCGTACCGTCAGCACCCGCAACAACACGGCACGCAACCGCGGCGCGGAACTGGGAGCGACCTGGCAGGCAGCGCCCGGCCTGACGCTCTTCGGAGGGGTAACCCGGAACTTCCGCAATCCCAACGTCGACGAACTCCTGCTCGCATCTGCAGACCTGCGCGCGCAGACCGGTACCACGGTGGAGACCGGACTGCGCGCGAGCCTCGCCGATACCCTCGAGGCCTCCGTCACGCTGTTCCACATGCGCATCGAGAACGAGATCCTCTTCGGTCGCGATCCGACCACCGGCCTCGCGGTCAACCGCAATGCGGACTCGCCGACCCGGCGCACGGGCGCCGAACTGGAATTGCGATGGCGTGCGCATTCCACCTTCGCGGTGCGCGGGAGTCTGGGCCTCACCAATGCCCGCTTCGAGAGCACCGACACGCACATCCCGCTGGTGCCCGCGGTAACCGCCGGCACCGAACTCCTGTGGACGCCGCGCGAATGGCTGCGGACCAGCTTCACCGCCCGCTACGTCGGCAGCCGCTACGACGGCAACGATCCCAACAACAACCTCTACCCGAAGCTGCCCTCGTACGTGGTCTGTGACCTCGCGTTGCGCATCCCGCAAGGACGCTGGCTGTGGTCGGCAGTCGCGGCCAATCTGTTCAACGAGGTCTACTCGACCGTCGGCTACAGCGCCACCTACTATCCGATGCCGGGACGCAGCTTCTATCTCGAGGCGCGCTACCGATTCTGAAAACGGTATGCGGTCAACGTGATTGCTGCTCGAACCAGCGTCGTGCCCAATCCGGATCGAGCGCGCCGCTGCGAGCGATGCGCTTGTGCTCGCGATCGTAGAAATAGACCTTCGGTGTCTCACCGCGCCAGGCCGGATCCACCGCGTAGCGGATCTTCTCCGCATAGTCGTCGGCGAACGCCCGGTGACCGGTCGTTCCGGCATCGTAGCGGTCCAGCACATTGACGATCGCGGCGGATTCGTCGAGCGACTCCGTCGCCACCTGGACGATCGGGATGCCCGGAAACTGCTTGCGATAGGCGCGCCACTGCGCCATCTCGGCGAAGCACGGGGCACAGTGCACGGACCAGAAGACGAGCACGAAGGCGTGGCCGGCATTCGCCTGCCGCAACGCCGCCGGACTGCCGGCATCGAACGGCGTCAGGCGCGGCTCGGCCTGCACGAACGGCGACAGGAGCAGTAGCGACAGGCACAGCAGACGGCGGAGCACGCTCATCGGGAGATCCCCGTGAGCGTCAAGCCGTCTGCCCGAGTGTTCCAGAACACGACGAAGCGCTCGCCGATCTGCAGCAACTGCGGCTGACCGGACGCGTCGGTGGTGCTGCCGAGTTCCCGCTCGCTCCAGTGCGCGCCCCGATCGTCCGAGGTCATCGCACGCAATCGCGTGACGTTCCCATCGAACTCCTTCCACACCACGACGACGCTGTTGCCTGCCGCCGCGATGTCCGGGTGCTCGGCAGCTCCACCCCCGAGCTTGCGCTGACCTTCCACCTTGCCGTCGATCAGTCGACCGTAGAAGGCGCCGGCATCATCGGACGACTGTGCAAACCATACGGAGTGCAGCGTCCCCGCCCCATCCGCCACCAGCGACGGACCGTGATGCGGGCAGGCATCGATGCGCCAGTCGTCGAAGGTGGCACGATGCAGATCGGTCACCGCGCCGTCCGGTTCGAGCACGGCAAGCGCGTGATCGCGCACGTTGGGTTCGAACACATGCCGCCAGAGCGCGTCCATACCGCCGTCGCTGCGCGGCCGCATCGCGATGCGGCAGCATTCGCAGCTGTGGTCGCCCACCTTGAAGTCGCCCCGAAAACTCGCCCCCCGGTCGTCGGAGACGGCGTAGTAGACCGCGGCGCCGCGGTAGTCGGCCCCGCGCTCCTTCGCCAGCACGGCATCGCGCCGGTCGATCCAGGCGACGAACACCTGCCCCCGTTGCGAGACGGCGACCGAGTCGAAGCGATGGGTGATCTCCTGGCGATCGCGATGCACGGTCATCGGCGCACTGAAAGTCCGGCCACCATCGACCGATCGGACGAAGCGGATCTCGCCGGTGTAGGGCTTCGCAAGCGGATGAGTCCACGTCACGTAAAGTTCGTTCACCCCTCCGACCGCAATCTTGGGCCGGGCATCGCCGTCGGCCTCTATACGCTCTTCTGGCGCGGATAGCGGCACGGGAGCCGACCAGAGCTGCCCCACCCCCGCGCTCTGACGGACCACCACCCGGCCGCCATCCAAGTGCACGGCCCAGATCGTCCCCGAACCATCCACCGCTGCGGATGACCCGAGCGCGAAACGCGGTGTCTTCGCGGCGCCATGGGCCGCATGATCCTGTGCCGTCGCGATGCTCGCGCAGAGCAACGCAGCGACCAGGCCCGAGCGCATCCCTACCACTTCAGTTCGACTCCGGCGTAATAGGTGCGCGGCAGCCCGGGCGAATACACGGGCGTGTTCGACGACACCGACGCGCTGTCGGCATAGCGCTCGTCGAGCAGGTTCATGATGCGGGCGAAGAACGACACGGACTTGTTGACCGTCTGGTTGAAGCGCAGATTGATGAGATCGTAGCCCGAATACTTCCCGAACGCCGCCGAGTTGGAGGCCTCCAGCCAGTAGGAGCCGATGCGCACCCATTCGAGCTGCAGCAGCGTCTTCTCGGTGGGCGTCCAGGTCAGCCGCGTGTTGCCGATGACCCGCGGCGCCGCTTCCATCTCCCTGCCGCTGAAATCGGCCGTGGCCGTGGCGAAGTTCACGTACTTGTGGATCGCGTAGGACCCGGCCACGTCGAGGCGCCACTGCGGTGTGAAGGGGATGCCCAGACCCACCTCGATTCCGCGGCTTTCGGTCTTGCCCGCATTCACGTTGGTGGTGACGTTGGTCGCGAGGTCGCGCTGGCTCACCAGGTCGTCGTACTTGATGAGATCGTAGAGCGCTACGTTGTAGGCGACATTCCGTACCTCGCCGCGCAGGCCCACTTCGAACTGATTGGCCTGGATCGGCTTCAGGGTCAGCAGCGCGTTGGCCCGCGCAACGGCACGCTGAGCCGTCGTGTCGTTGCCGGCCCGGAAGAGCTGGCCTTCGGACGGCACGCGGAAACCGTGGTTGTACGACGTGTAGATCGTGGTCTCGGCGTCGATCTGGAACGTCGCGCCGAACTTCGGGCTCACCTGCGTGAAGTTGAGGGACGCGTCGGGAATCTGCCCGTAGAAGCGCGTTGCTCCGTTCACGTTCGCCTGGACGGCACCCGGTGCCAGGTTGTTGCGCATGTCGTACGACAGATCGTCGTACCGAGCGCCGACCGTGATCCGCAAGCGCTCGAAGGGCGACACCTCGGTATGGATATACGGTGAGATGCTGGTGAAGGTCACGTCGTAGTCGTAGATGCGGGTGCCGAGCACGTAGCTGTTGTAGGACGTATTGGCGCCGGTACCGGTGCGCGACGTGATGATGTTGTCCTCGACCCGCGATCCCGGGCTCCGGTCGAGATCGATGCCGACGATGACACGCGGCCGCCATGCGCCTGCGAAGTCCTGCCGCCACTTGGCGAGCAATCCGTAGGACATGTTCTGCGTCGTCTCGATGCGCGGGTCGGAGCTCAGGTTGAAGGAGCCGTTGAGATCCATGCTGTTGTCGCGCAGGTAAGGCGTCAGCGACAGCAGGCTCCCGTCGAACTCCTTCTCGAAGGCGGTGGACAGGCGCAGCGCCTGCACCTTGCGGAACGCGATGGAAAAGTTGTTCTTCGTCGGATTGTTCTCGTAGTCGCCCAGCGTGAGCGGCGAATTGGCTCCGGTCTCCTGGTCGATGTTGGCGAACGCGAGGACGGTCTTGAAGGTGGTGCGTCCGTCCAGTTCGTAGTCCCAACGCAGTCCGGCGCTCTGGCGGTCGTACGCAGTCTTGTCGCGCCAGCCGTCGGTATGCGTGACGTTGAGATCCGTCCGCAGACCGCCGAAGCCGGTCATGCCGGTGCTGGCGGTACCCATGAGGCGCGCCCAGCCATAGCTGCCGCCTTCCAGGGATACGCGCGCGTCCGGTTCGGCCGAAGGTCCGCGCGTGAGCACGTTGATGATGCCGCCGATGGCGTCCGATCCGTACAGTGCGGTACCGGGTCCTCGCGTCACCTCGATCCCGCCCGACATGGGGATGTTGATCTCGTACAGCGCGTTGTGGTTGAACATCCCGGTCGCACGGATCGGGATGCCGTCCTCCAGGAACAGATAGAGCGGACTCGTGGTGAACGGCTGCCGGATGGCGGTGGTGTGGCCTTCGCCGTTGGTCACCGCGACCGCGACGCCCGGCACTTGACCGAGGATCTGCTGCGGATGCATCGGCCCGGTCTGGTGGATCACCTCGGGCTTGACGATGCCGATCGAGGCCGGGGTCTCGGACAGCAACGCCTTCTCACGAGTGCCGGTGACGGTGACTTCGGGCGTGCGCTGATCGGGTGCGGGGGATTCGCTCTGCGCAGCGGCCGGATGGGCAACACAGAAGGCCGCCAGAGCGGCCGTCGGAAGAACGGGAAGACGCATGACCTGCTGGGCGCCTCGCGCGCCGGTTCATCGGAAGACCGGGGCGAGTCTAGGTGCCCGGGCCGAGCGGCGGAATGTGACCCGTTGCCGCGCGACAAAATGTCGCACCCGCCCCGTGCGAAAATCTTGAAACGTGAAGGACACGAAGAGCACGAAGGCACGCGAGGATTCGGTCACCTTCGTGTCAACTTCGTATTTTTCCTGTCCTTCGCGTTGAACGCTTTTCGCGGCTATCCTGGACGCTTCCGGAACCGCCCCCCCATCTCGAACACATCGTCCGCGCAGACGTCCAGGCACCGCCCGCAGTTCGTACAGTCCCCGCTCAGTATCACGGGCGAAGTGTTCGGGTCGCGCGGCTTCAGTGCCGGCGAGATCACGTGCGGCTCGGGGCACACGCGGAAGCAGTCACCGCAGTCGGTACAGGCGCTGCGCCGCACCGCACTCACGCGGATCAGCGCCACCTTGCCCGCGATGCCGTAGAACGCCCCCACCGGGCACAGATAGCTGCACCAGCCGCGGCGGCTCACCATCAGGTCGAACAGGAACACCGCCAGCACGATGATCCACGCGAGCCCGAGGCCGAACACGAGCCCTCGCTGCAACATGGTCACCGGATTCACCAGTTCCCAGGCGATGGCGCCGGCCGCGGCCGATACGGCCAACGAGGCCCCGAGGATCCACAGCCGCGTCGCCTTGCGCGGCTGCCAGTTCACGCCGATGTGCAGCTTCGTGCGCAACCAGTGGGCAGCATCGGTCACGATGTTGATCGGACAGACCCAGGAGCAATACACGCGGCCGCCGATCAGGGCGTAGATCGCAAACACGGTGATCGCCCCGACCAACGCCGTCGCCTCGATCGTGTGCCCGCCGACGTAGGACTGCAGCAGCACGAGCGGATCGGTGAGCGGCAGCGTGTCGAGGAAGACGCTGGAGGCGAGGTTGCCCTTGAGCCACCACACGCTGAACCACGGGCCGATGAGAAACAGCACGAGGATCGCGATCTGCGACGTGCGCCGGGCCAGCAGCCATTGGTTGCGGGCGAGGAAGCTGCGAGGGTGGGTTGTGGTCGTCATGACTGGATGCGTTCGCTGCCCCCACCCTAACCCTCCCCCAGCAAGCTGGGGGAGGGGATGTACACCCCCGGAGGGAGAGATGTACGCCCCTTCCCCCAGCTTTGCTGGGGGAAGGCTGGGATGGGGGCAAGCAATCTGACCACTCGCAAACCAAACCGATCAGCGATTCCCCGCCACCCCGCTCTTCTTCACCGGCCCTCCCGGCCGGTCGTGCCGCACCAGATCCCGCGGCAGCACCTTGATCGACGCCTCCGCGGTCACGCACGCTTCCTCGCACTTGCCGCAGCCGGTGCATTTGTCCCGATGCACGGTCGGCTCGAAGTAGCCGCGCCCGTCGGTCTGTCGCCGCTCCATGCTGATCGCCTCGTCCTTGATCGGACAGGCGAGATAGCAGGCGCGGCAGTTGGCGCCGCGCGCCACCGCATAACAGGTATCGCGACTGGTCAGCACCGCCACGCCCATCTCCGCCTTGCGGATGTCCGTGAGGTTCTTGCTGAGCGCTCCGGTCGGACAGGCCTCGACACACGGGATGTCCTTGCACATCTCGCACGGCACCTGGCGCGCGACGAAATACGGCGTCCCCGCAGTCACACCGTCACCCAGCTCGGCGAGCTTCAGCGTGTCGAACGGACAGGCGCGCACGCACAACCCGCACCGAACACAGGCGGCCGCGAAATCCTCCTCCGCCAGCGCACCCGGCGGGCGGATCGCCCAGGCCGGCCGGGCCTTCGACTGCTCGCTATAGGTGCCGAGCAGCAAACCCAGCACTCCGGCAGAACCGGCCATGCCGATGCAACTCGCCACGAACTGGCGGCGGCCGGGTTTGGCTTCGTTGTCTGCCATGGCACCCTCCGGGACGTTTCCCCTGTTGCACCGCATTCTGCCTCGTTCCTCATGGGGTGCAAGCGAGGCCGCGGCAAATCGCCGCACCGGGGTCGCTCGGGAGCCCTGCTCGCTACAATTCGCCTGCCGTCACGAGCAGCCATCGATGTCCACCCTGCCCTCCTCCGACACCGGCGCGCGCAACCTGCGGCGCCTGTTCATCCTGCGCTGGATCGCACTCGCAGCGACCGCCGGGGTGGTCATGCTCGCGCAGCGCGTGGCGGAAATCGACCTGCCTGTCCTGTCGCTCGGCATCGTCATCGGCTGCGGTGCCGTCCTCAACGCGTGGACCGGCTGGCGATTGCGTTCGAAGCGGCCGGTCGGTGATCCGGAGCTGTTCCTGCAACTGCTGGCCGACGTCGCCGTGCTGACCGGCGTGCTCTATTTCTCCGGCGGCTGGTCGAACTCGTTCGTCACGCTGTTCCTGCTGCCGCTCATGATCGCTGCCACGCTGCTGCCCGCACGCTACGCGTGGAGCATGGCGGCACTCACCTTCGGCTGCTACACGCTGCTCGGCTTCTTCTTCGTGCCGCTGCCGCACATCCACCACGGCGAGAGCGAATTCGGACTGCACGTGATCGGCATGTGGGTGAGTTTTGCGCTGTCGGCCGGCGTGATCGCGTATTTCGTCGTGCGCATGGCCGAGTCGCTGCGCACGCGCGATCGCGAACTCGCCGCGGCTCGCGAAAATGCCCTGCGCGACAGTCAGGTGCTCGCCATGGGCACGCTCGCGGCGGGTGCGGCGCATCAGCTCGGCACACCGCTCGCCACCATGGCGGTGGTGGTGCGCGAACTGCAGCGCAGCCACGGTGCCGATCCCGCATTGAGCGAGGACCTGCATCAGTTGCGACTGCAGGTGGATCACTGCAAACGGATCATCTCCGACATCGCCGCTTCCGCCGGAGAACAGCGCGCCGAGGGTGGTACGAGCCAGCCGCTCGACGAGTATCTCGCACGCGCCATCGAAAGCTGGCAGGCGCTGCGGCCCGGGGTGACCGTCCGTTGCGCATGGAACGGTCCGCAGCCTGCACCGCGCATCGTCAACGAACTCACGCTCGGCCAGTCGCTGATCTCGCTGCTCGACAATGCCGCGGATGCGAGTCCGGAGGGCATCGAGATGGTGGGCTCCTGGACGCCACGGTCCCTGAGCCTGGAGATCCGCGATCGCGGTACAGGCGTGTCGCCGGAAGTCGCGCGCAACGCCGGTCGCACCGCCATCTCCACGAAGCCCGACGGCCACGGGGTCGGGTTGCTCATCGCGACGGCGGCGATCGAACGTTTCGGCGGCACAGTCACGCTGGCGAATCGAGCGGGCGGCGGTGCGTGCACGCGGCTCGAGCTGCCGCTCGAGAGGATCGCGGCGTAAAGTTGCCAGCGTTTGCCCCCACCCTAACCCTCCCCCAGCAAGCTGAGGGAGGCGACGTACACCGCCGGAAGGAGGGAAGTACACCCCTTCCCCCACCTTCGGTGGGGGAAGGTTGGGACGGGGGCTCCAGCGTGTCCCTATGACGAGCCCCTCCCCCCAACTCCTCATCGTCGAAGACGACGCCGCATTGCGCAGCGTGCTCGCGCGCGCCATGGAGCGCCGCGGATTCGCGGTTCGCGTCGCCGGGGACGCCGAACAGGCGCTCGTCATCGCACACGCACAAACACCCACGCACGCGATCGTCGACCTCCGTCTGCCCGGCGCATCGGGCCTCACGGTTGTGCCTGCATTGCGCGCGCTCGACGATGCGATGCGCATCGTGGTGCTCACCGGCTATGCCAGCATCGCCACCGCGGTGGAAGCCATCAAGCTCGGCGCGACTCACTATCTCGCGAAACCGGTGGACGCGGACCAGATCGTCGCAGCCTTCGGCGAAACCGCCGGCAACGCCGACGCCGCGGTGTCGCAGAAGCCGCTGTCCGTCGACCGGCTCGAGTGGGAGCACATCCAGAAGATCCTGGGCGAACACGACGGCAACATCTCCGCCACCGCGCGCAGCCTGGGCATGCATCGCCGCACGCTGCAACGCAAGCTCGCGAAGCGCGCGCCCGGCGAATAACGCGCTGCGCAATTAACAGTGATACTCATCTAGGTCAAATTCCCCGCACCAGCCCACGGATCCCCGCGCCTGCTCGCGCGCCCGCGGCCAGCGCTTCGATGAACTGGCTAAGGCTTTAGGGAGACGTCGGATGCTTCAGGCCCTCGGCGAGTCTGGCGGAGTGCTTCGAGATGGATTTCCGGATGACCGACTTCGGTGCTGCGGGGCGAGTGCCGGTGGCTATTCCTCGCATGAGTACCACTGCCCGCTGACGGCGGGCGGTTGGCCCCCATCCCAACCTTCCCCCGGCGAAGCCGGGGGAGCAACCGTGTCAAGCGATGGCGTTGGACGGGGACTTCCACGGGATTCCAGACTTCAAGATCGCGTTCA
>JAIESW010000020.1 GCA_019745565.1 Burkholderiales bacterium | reverse complement strand
TTGCGCACCCCCTTCGCGGCCGACAGCATGTCGAGGATGTGTTTGCGTTCCAGGCTGCGCATGTCCGCCGGCATCGCATCGACTGCCGGCTCGGCGTCTTCCCGGCCCTGCGTCGCGGCTTCCGCCTTCGGCAATGCGAGATGGCCCACATCGATCACGTCACCCGGCGCAAGGATCATCGCACGCTGCATGACGTTTTCCAGTTCACGGATGTTACCGGGCCATCCATAGGCGGTCAACGCGGCTTCCGCCGCGGCCGAGAGCGAATGGCGCGGCTTCGCGCCACGTGAAACACCACGCGCGAGGATGCGCCGCGCGAGCGGCAGGATGTCCGCGCGGCGCTCCCGCAGCGGCGGGTTGTGCAACGGGAACACGTTGAGACGGTAGTAGAGGTCCTCGCGGAACCGCCCCGCCTTCACCTCCGCCGCCATGTCGCGGTTGGACGTCGCGAGCACACGGATGTCCACTGGGACGGGTTTGCGCCCACCCACCCGCTCCACCTCGCGCTCCTGCAGCACGCGCAGCAGCTTGGCCTGCAGCGTGAGCGGCATCTCGGAGATCTCGTCCAGCAGCAGCGTGCCGCCGTCGGCCTGCTCGAACTTGCCGGGCGTGGCGTTGAGCGCTCCGGTGAACGCGCCCTTCTCATACCCGAACAGGGTCGACTCCAGCAGGTTCTCCGGAATGGCGGCGCAGTTGATCGCGACGAAGGGTTTGTCGGCGCGCGGCGACAGGCGATGAATGGCGCGCGCCAGCACCTCCTTGCCGGTGCCGCTTTCGCCGGTGATCAGCACCGTGGCATCGGTGGCAGCCACCCGCCGCGCGAGTTCGAGGATCTCGCGCGTGGCGGCATCCTCCGCCACGACCGCGTCCGACTCGCCCCACGCGGCCGGCAGCATGTGCCGCACCACCTGTGCGACCAGCGCTTCCGGCTCGAACGGCTTGGTGATGTAGTTGCAGGCACCAGCGCGCATCGCCTCGACCGCCTTGTCGATCACGCCGTAGGCCGTCATGAGCAGCACTGGGATGTGCGGCTGCCGCGCCTTCACTTCGACCAGCAGCGCGTGGCCATCCATGGGCTTCATCTGCACGTCGCTCACGATCATGCCGACCTTCGCGCGCTCCAGCGCAGCGAGTGCCGCCGCGCCATCGGAGGTTGCGATCACCTCGTAGCCGGCCAGCTCCAGTGTGTCGGTGAGGGCCTCGCGCAGCGCGCGGTCGTCCTCCGCGATCAGGATCGGCAGCGGCTTCGCCCTGGCCATCACGCGGCCACCGATTCGGCATGAGCCGGCAGGTGCACCGTGAACGTGCTGCCGGCGCCCGGCGCCGACTCCACCCGCACGTCGCCGCCATGGGCCTCGATCACGCTGCGCACGATGGCGAGGCCGAGGCCCGTGCCCTCCTGGCGCGTGGTGAAGAACGGTTCGAACAACCGCTCCTGCACCTCGGGCGCGATCCCGCAGCCGTCGTCGCGCACGCGCAGCGTGATCTGCCCGCCGCGCCCTTCCGCCTCGAGCTGCACGGTTCCGCCGCGCTCGCACGCCTGCAACGCGTTCTCCACGAGGTTGAGCAGCGCGCCGGACAGCGCCTTGCGACCGCCGCGGACCCGCAGGCCCGACAGCGCGCCGCTGCTCACGAAGCGCACGCCCTGCGCCACCATCTGCGGTTCCATGATCTGCGTGAGTTCCTGCACCACGGCGTCGAGCGCGAACACCTCCTCGCCGACGACCTCGCCGCGCACGAACATCAGCATCTCCTGGATCATGCGCTCGAGGTAGTGGAGGCGCTCGCGGATACGCTCGCTGAAGCGCAACCGATCGGCATCCTTCAGACCATCCTTGGCGAGGTTGGCCGAGTAGAGCAACGCCGTCGCCAGCGGCGTGCGCAACTGGTGCGCCAGTCCCGCGGCCATCTCGCCCATGGCGGAGAGCTTCTTGTGCTGCTCGAGCTCGCGCTGCAGCCGGGCGGCTTCGGTGATGTCGTTCAGCAGCAGGATGCGCCCACCGGCGGCGTCGAGCGGACTCTCCGACAGCGTAACGCGCCTCGTGCCGCGCGGACCGGCAATTTCCCACTCGCGCGGACTCGCAGTGGGCATCAGCCGACGTGCCGCCACCTCATGCCACGCGCCGCCGGGCAGATCGTCGCCGAGCCAGGCGCGCGCCGCCGGATTGGCCTTGACCACCCGGCCCTGCGCGTCGAGCACTACGACCGCGCCCGGCAACGCGTCGAGCAGCAGTTCGAGACGCTGGGACAGCGCCTCCTTCTCGAGGTACTGGCGCTTCAGTTCGCCGTTGGCGACCGCCAGTTCGTTCGCGAGCCCCGTCACCCGCCCCTGCAGGTCCTGATACGTCGATGCGAGCTGGGCAGACGCCTCGTTGAAGAGTGAAAAGGCCGCCTCGAGGGCCCGCGGATCGATGGGAGGGGCCGGATCGTTCACCGTGGAAGGCTTGAAGCTCATGCACGCCCATTATGCGCGCCGGAGCCTGCGGTTGCGAGCGATTTGACAGGGCCGAAGACGCGGTGCTACAACCCCCGCGATCAATCGAGTCTGCAGGGAGAAGCGACATGAATCGGGTCTTCATGATGGCCGCGGCGGCCGCGTTGGCGGCGACGGGTTGCGCGCGCATGCAGGACATGATGACCAAGACGCCGAGCGCGTCGGCGACGGTGCTGCCCACCAAGGACAGCACCGTGCGCGGTTCCGTGAAATTTTCCCAGAAGGGCGATCGCGTGCTGGTGGCCGGCCGGATCACCGGCCTGACGCCGGGCCCCCACGGTTTCCACATCCACGAGAAGGGCAATTGCACCGCGCCCGACGGCTCCAGTGCCGGCGGTCATTTCAATCCCGGGACGATGAAGCACGGCGGTCCTGCGGGCGACGTGCGCCACGGCGGCGACCTCGGCAACATCATCGCGGACGCGAGCGGCGTTGCCGAGTTCACAGTGGAAGCGGCGGGCATCACGCTCGGCACCGATGCCGCGAGCATCGTCGGCCGCTCGGTGATCGTCCACGCGAAAGCCGACGACCTCAAGACCGACCCTTCGGGCGGGTCCGGCGCCCGGCTCGCGTGCGGTCTGATCGGCAAGAACGAATAAGGCGAGCGCTCCGGACTCCTTGATCCCCTGGCTCGAGGCCGACGATCCGTTTCCGCCGATCGCCAAGGCGCTGAAGCGCCCCAACGGCCTGCTCGCCGCCGGGGCCGACCTCGGGGTGGAACGACTGCTCGACGCCTATCGTCGCGGCATCTTTCCCTGGTACGGCGAAGGTGAACCGATCCTGTGGTGGAGTCCGGACCCGCGCATGGTGCTGGTCCCCGCCGAGCTGAAGATTTCGCGCTCCCTCGCCAAGACGCTGCGCAACAAGGCGTACGAAGTGCGCTTCGACACCGCCTTTCGTCGCGTCATGCAGGCGTGCGCGGAGCCGCGCGACGGTCAGGCGGGCACCTGGATCACCGCCGAGATGATCGAGGCGTACTGCCGCCTGCACGACGCCGGCTGGGCCCACAGCGTCGAGACCTGGATCGACGGCGAACTCGCCGGCGGCCTTTACGGCGTGGCGATTGGCCGGATGTTCTACGGCGAATCCATGTTCACGCGCGTGCGCGACGCCTCGAAGATCGCGCTGGTACACCTCGTGCAACTCCTGGAACGCATGCAGTTCCAACTCATCGACTGCCAGATGGCCACCGCCCACCTCGCTTCGCTCGGCGCCCGGGAAATGCCCCGGGCCGGGTTCTCGCGGCAGGTGGCGGAATTGGTACACTACGGCGTCCCGTCGGGCCCCTGGCGCGCAGCCGAATCATCCTAATGACCCAGCTGAACGATCTGCCGTTCTCGGTGCTGCAGTTCTACGCCACGGCGCCGTATCCGTGCAGCTACCTGGCCGATCGTCTCGCCCGTTCCCAGGTCGCCACGCCGAGCCACGCGATCGACACCCACGTCTACAGCGAACTGGTCCGCGCCGGCTTCCGCCGTAGCGGCGCGTTCACCTACCGGCCCTATTGCGACAACTGCCGTGCCTGCGTGCCGGTGCGCATCCTGGTGGACGAGTTCCGCCCCGCGCGTGCGCAGCGCCGTGCGTGGCAGCGGCACCGGCATCTCGAATCGCGCATGCTCGATCTCAAGTACAGCCCCGAGCATTACGCGCTCTACCTGCGCTACCAGTCGGCGCGCCACTTCGGCGGCGGCATGGATCACGATTCGCGCGAGCAATACCGCCATTTCCTGCTCCAGAGCAACGTGCGCTCCAATCTGGTGGAGTTCCGCGAACACGGACTGCTGCGCATGGTGAGCATCGTCGACCGGCTGGAGGACGGCGTGTCGTCGGTCTACACCTTCTTCGATCCCGACCAGTCGGCGGCGAGCTTCGGCACCTACAACGTGCTGTGGCAGATCGAGCTGTGCCGGCGCATCGGCGTTCCGCACCTGTATCTCGGCTACTGGATCTCGGAGAGCCGCAAGATGGCTTACAAGGTCAACTTCCAGCCGATGGAAGGTCTGATCGACAGCCGCTGGCAACGCCTGCCCCGCGGCGACGCCGCTCACTGAGCCATTCCCATGGGAGTCCTGTCGCTCGAACGGCACGGCGCCGTGCTGTGCATGGGGCTCGACCGCGCCGCCAAACGCAACGCGTTCAACCTCGAGCTGTGGACTGAACTCTCGAGCGCTCTCGGCACCCTGGAACGCGACGCGGCATTGCGTTGCGGCCTGCTGCACGCCCACGGCGATCACTTCACCGGCGGCATCGAACTGCCGCAATGGCTGCCGTACTTCCGTGCGGGGCACACGCCGCCGCTGCCCGACGACGGTCTCGATCCGTTGTGTCTGGATCCGGCGCGCACGCGCTCGAAACCGCTGATCATGGCGGTCCAGGGCTATTGCTACACCATCGGCATCGAGCTGATGCTCGCCGCCGACATCCGCGTGGCGGCGGAGTCCACGCGCTTCGCCCAGATCGAAGTGAAGCGCGGGATCTATCCCATCGGCGGTGCGACGGTGCGCTTCGCCCAGGAAGTGGGCTGGGGCAACGCGATGCGGTGGTTGTTGACCGGCGATACGTTCGACGCCGCTGAAGCGCTGCGCATCGGCCTCGTCCAGCAGGCGGTGCCCACGGGAGGCCAGTTCGACGCCGCCCTCGCCATCGCGGCGACCGTCTCCGAGCAGGCGCCGCTCGCCGTGAAGGCGACACTCGCCGCGGTGCGGGTCACCCGCAAAGCCGCGGAGACCGGGGCGATCGCGCGCCTGCTCCCCGACATGCTGCCGCTGCTCGACACCGATGACGCGCGCGAAGGCCTCGCCGCGTTCCTGGAGCGCCGCCCCGGCCGCTTCACCGGTCGATGAGCCTGTACGGGGCGATCCAGCCCCTCCTCTTCCGCCTCGACGGCGAAACCGCGCACGACGCCGCGCTGCGCGCACTCCATTGCGCCCACGCGCTGCATCTCACGCGTCGCGCCGCACCGCTGCCCGGTCGCGCAGTGCGCGTCATGGGCATCGATTTTCCGAATCCGGTCGGGCTTGCCGCCGGCCTCGACAAGAACGGTGCGCACATCGATGCGTTGGCGAGCTTCGGCTTCGGCTTCATCGAGATCGGCACCGTCACGCCACGGCCGCAGCCCGGCAATCCCCGCCCTCGCATGTTCCGGCTGCCTGCCGCGCAGGCAGTCATCAACCGGATGGGCTTCAACAACCAGGGCGTGGACGCGTTGGTCGCCAACGTGAGCCGGTCGCGTTTCCGCGGCGTGCTCGGTATCAACATCGGCAAGAACTTCGACACACCCATCGAGCGGGCGGCGGACGACTACGTGGCATGTCTGCGCAAGGTCTACCCGCTCGCCGGCTACATCGCGGCGAACGTGTCTTCGCCCAACACGAAGAACCTGCGCGAGCTGCAGCAAGGCGATGCGCTCGACCGCCTGCTGGGCAGTCTGATGGACGGGCGCGAATCGCTCGCGTCGGCGCACGGCCGCCGCGTGCCCATCGTCGTCAAACTCGCTCCCGATCTCGAAGAGCCCGCGATCGAAGCAGCGGCCGATGCGTTCCTGCGTCATCGGATCGACGGCGTGATCGCCACCAACACCACCATCGCCCGCGACGGTGTCGCCGGGTTGCCGCACGGCGACGAGGCCGGCGGCCTGTCCGGTGCGCCGGTGAAGGCGAAATCCACGCAAGTGCTCGCGCGCCTGCATGCGCATCTCGGCGATCGTGTGCCGCTGATCGGTGTCGGCGGCATCCTCGGCGCCATCGATGCCAAGGACAAGATGGCTGCCGGGGCGAGCCTGGTGCAGGTCTATACCGGCCTCGTGTACCGCGGCCCGCGGCTGGTGAAGGAACTGGTCGCCGCGCTGCGTTGACGGTGCGAACCAGCCGGCGACGCAGTCGCCGCCACGCGTCCGGCCGCGGCACCGCCGGTTATAATGTCGAGTTCTCAAGCCCTTATGCCTTAAGGGCTGATCCTTATTCCATCGCCCACCGTATCTTGCGCATGACCGCTTCCCTTCAGCTCGCCTTCGGCTTCCGTTTCGAGGACCTCTACGACGCCCGGGCGCTCGAACGCCTCGATCGCACCTTCATTGAATCCCTCGCCCGGTTCGATCCGGCGCTCGCTTTCCGCGTCGCGGAAGCGCGCCTCGATCCTTCGACGCTGGAGGCAAAGCAGGAATCCGCGCTGCTGCTCGAGGTCGCGCCCCATCTGGAGGACTTCGTGGGCGAACTGTTCGGCATCGGGTCGGAGGTATGTGCGCTCGCCGAACGCCACCACGCGCTCGCCCCGCTCTACGCCGTCAAGCGCCTGTTCGTGCAGCGCAAGGCCATGAACAAGGTCAAGGCTGACGCGGCTGCCGCACTGGACGGCCCGGCACTGGAAAAGGAACTGGTCGCAGCCCTGGGCGAGCCGTTCTCCGAACTGGCGTTCGCCCGGCACGTGCTCGCCTGGCAGGCGGATGAAGCTGCCAACGCAGCGCCGCTGGACCTCGCGTTGCGTTACGCAGCCTGGTCGGCTCATACGTCCGCGGGTCAGCAGCGGCATGCCGCCGGCGTGCTGTTCAAGGCTCCGAAGAAGCTCGATTTCCAGCGGCTTGTACCCCTCGACACGCAGACCCGCGACGGCGTCACCGTCCACCGTCTGCATCATCTGCGTCGTCGTGAAGGTTTCGCACTCACCGATGCAGGCACCGACCTGACCGGCGCGCTCGACCAGACCAACTACTGCATCTGGTGCCACGAGCAGGGCAAGGACTCGTGTTCGCACGGCCTGCCGGAGAAGGATCCGGCGGCGGGTTTCAAGAAGACCGTCTTCGGCGTGCCGCTCGCCGGCTGTCCGCTCGAGGAGCGCATCTCGGAGTTCCAGAAGCTGAAGAGCGAAGGCGTGCCCGTGGGCGCGCTCGCCACCATCGTCGTGGACAACCCGATGGTCGCGGCCACCGGCCACCGCATCTGCAACGATTGCATGAAGTCGTGCATCTACCAGAAGCAGGAGCCGGTCAACATCCCGCAGTCCGAGACGCGGACGTTGAAGGACGTGCTCGCCCTGCCCTGGGGCTTCGAGATCTACTCGCTGCTCACGCGCTGGAACCCGCTCGACTTCCGCCGCCCGTTCGCGCGCGCTGCCAGCGGCCGCAAGGTGCTGGTGGTGGGCCTCGGTCCCGCGGGTTTCACGCTCGCACATCATCTGATGAACGACGGTCATACCGTCGCCGCCATCGACGGCCTCAAGATCGAGCCGCTCCCCGCGGCACTGTCCGGCGTCGCACCCGACGGCAAGCGCGTGGGATTCGAACCCGTGCGCGACGTCACCACCTTGTACGAGGCGCTCGACGATCGCGTCATGGCCGGCTTCGGCGGCGTGGCCGAGTACGGCATCACCGTGCGCTGGGACAAGAACTTCCTCAAGGTGATCCGCCTGCTGCTGGAGCGGCGCGCCGAGTTCGCGCTGTTCGGTGGAGTTCGTTTCGGCGGCACGCTCACGCTCGACGATGCCTTCGAGCATGGCTTCGATCACGTCGCGCTCTGCGCGGGCGCGGGACGTCCCACGGTGCTCGAACTGCCCAACGGCCTCGCGCGCGGCGTGCGCACCGCTTCGGATTTCCTGATGGCGCTCCAGCTGACCGGCGCCGCGAAGACCGACTCCATCGCCAACATGCAGCTGCGCCTGCCTGTCGTGGTGATCGGCGGCGGCCTCACCGCCATCGACACTGCGACCGAGTCGGCCGCCTACTACCCGCTGCAGGTGGAGAAATTCCTCACGCGCTACGAAACGCTGGTGGCCGAACGCGGCGTCGGCGCCGTGCGCAAGGCGTGGAGCGAGGAAGAGACCACCATCGCGGAAGAATTCATCGCGCACGCGAAAGCGATCCGCGCCGAACGCACGGCGGCTGCGCGCGAACAGCGCGAACCGCGCATCGCCGAACTGCTGCAATCGTGGGGCGGTGTGACCATCGCCTACCGCAAGCGCCTCATCGACAGTCCCTCGTACACGCTGAACCACGAGGAAGTGGAAAAGGCCCTCGAGGAAGGCATCTCGTTCGCCGAGAACCTCACCCCGTTGGCCGTCGGTGTCGACCGCTTCGGCCACGCGAGCAGCCTGAAGGTCGCGTCCAGACGCACGCTCGAGGACGGCACCGAGGCCAAGTCCGAAGTGGAACTGCCCGCCCGCAGCATCCTGGTGGCGGCGGGCACGCAGCCCAATACCGTCGCAGCGCGCGAGGATCCGGAACACTTCGTCGTGGACGGCAAGTACTTCCGCGCCGTCGACGAGAACGGTGCGCCGGTCAAACCGGAGCGCAGCGCGAAACCCGGCAAAGCGCACGTGCTGCTGTCGGTACGCGCCGACGGGCGTACCGTGAGCTTCTTCGGTGACCTGCATCCCTCCTTCGCCGGCAACGTGGTGAAGGCCATGGGCGGCGCCAAACAAGGCTATCCGGTAGTGAGCCGGGCGCTCGATCGCGTCACGCCCGCCTCACCGCTCGACACGCATGCTTTCTTCGACCGCCTGAACGGCGAGTTGCGTGCCTCCGTGCATGAAGTGATCCGCCTCACGCCGACGATCATCGAAGTGGTGATCAAGGCCCCGCAGGCGGCGCGCCGGTTCCATCCCGGGCAGTTCTACCGCCTGCAGAATTTCGAGACCCTGGCCCCGCAGGTGGAAGGAACGCGCCTCGCGATGGAAGGGCTGGCGCTTACCGGCGCGTGGGTCGATCCCGTGCGTGGCCTCGTGTCCACCATCGTGCTGGAGATGGGCGGTTCGTCCGATCTCTGCGCACAGCTGGAGCCGGGCGAGCCCGTGATCCTGATGGGCCCGACCGGTGAGCCCACGGAAACACCGGGCGGCGAAACGGTCGTCCTGGTGGGCGGCGGCCTCGGCAACGCCGTGCTGTTCTCCATCGGCCAGGCGTTCAAGCGCGCCGGCTCGCGCGTGCTGTACTTCGCCGGCTACAAGAAAGTCATCGACCGCTACAAGGTCGCGGACATCGAGGCCGCCTCCGACGTCGTGATCTGGTGCTGCGACGAAGCGCCGGGCTTCGCACCGGGCCGGCCGCAGGACAAGACCTTCGTCGGCAACATCGTCCAGGCCATGCGGGCTTATGCGGAAGGCGAACTGGGCGCCCAGCCGATCCCCTTCGCCGATGCCGATCGCATCGTCGCCATCGGCTCCGACCGGATGATGGCGGCCGTGGGTGCCGCGCGCCACGGCGTGCTGCAAGCGCACCTCAAGCCGCACCACTTCGCCATCGGCTCCATCAACTCGCCGATGCAATGCATGATGAAGGAGATCTGCGCGCAGTGCCTGCAACCGCAGATCGATCCCGCGACCGGCGAACGGAGCGTGGTGTTCTCCTGCTTCAATCAGGACCAGCCGCTCGACCGCGTGGACTTTCCGGCGCTGGCGCAGCGCCTTGGCCAGAACTCGCTGCAGGAGAAGCTCACCGCGCAATGGATCGACCGCTGCCTGGTGCTGTCGCAGAAGCGCAAGGCGGTTGCCTAGGATGAAGCGGCCCCTCGCTCTCAGCATGGTCGCGGACACGCAGTCGCAAACGCTCGACGCGGCGGACGCGGAGGAAACCAAAGCCCTATTCCTCTGGCGTTGCTTTTCCTCCGCGTCCGCCGCGTTGAGCGCCTTGGAGTTTCCTTACTGAAATGCCGGCGGCACTCGTCGAGGCGATCGAGGCGCTGTTGCCGCAGACGCAGTGCGCGCGCTGCGGCTACGAGGGCTGCCGCCCCTATGCCACTGCCATCGCCGACGGGCGCGCCGAGATCAACCGCTGCCCGCCGGGCGGTGACGCTGGCGTCGAACGCCTCGCGGTGCTGCTCGGACGGCCCGCGCTGCCGCTCGACGCCGAATGCGGTCCGACGCTGCCGCCCAGCGCGGCGGTCATCGACGAGTCGACCTGCATCGGCTGCACGCTCTGCATCCAGGCCTGTCCGGTGGACGCCATCGTCGGCGCGGGCAAGGTCATGCACACGGTGCTGTTGGACGTCTGCACCGGCTGCGAGCTGTGCGTGCCGCCCTGCCCCGTGGATTGCATCGCCATCGTGCCCGTGAGCGAACTGCGCTCGCGCCGCTTCGAGGTGATCGAGCGCGATCCGGCCGACTGGCGCAGCACCGCGAACCAGGCCCGGTTGCGCTTCGACAGCCGGGGCCGCCGACTCGACCGCGAAAAGTTGGAGCACGAAGCACGCCTCGCGCGCAAGGCGGAGCACAAGCTCGCCCACCTGCCCGCGGACGATCCCGATGGCGTCCGCAAGCGCGCGGTCATCGAAGCCGCCCTCGCCCGCGCGCGGGCACGCCGTGCCGTTGCCTCATGAACCCGCAGAAGCGTTACGAGATCTTCCGCCGCCTGCGCGAGGCCAATCCGAATCCGCGCAGCGAGCTCGACTACACCACGCCCTTCGAGCTGCTGGTGTCCGTGGTGCTGTCGGCACAGGCCACCGACAAGAGCGTCAACCTGGCCACTGCGAAGCTCTACCCGATCGCAAACACACCCCAGGCGATCCTGGCGCTGGGCCAGGCGAAGCTCGAGCACGCCATCAAGACCATCGGGCTGTATCGCACCAAGGCGAAGAACGTCATCGCGCTGTGCCGCGAACTGATCGACAAGCACGGCGGCGAGGTGCCGCGCGATCGCGCATCGCTCGAAGCGCTGCCCGGCGTCGGCCGCAAGACCGCAAACGTCGTGCTGAACGTCGCTTTCGGCGAGCCCACGATCGCGGTCGACACGCACATCTTCCGCATCGCCAACCGTATCAATCTGGCGCCGGGCAAGGACGTGCTCGAGGTGGAGCGCAAGCTCACCAAGTTCGTGCCCGAGGAGTTCATGCACGACGCCCATCACTGGCTGATCCTGCACGGCCGCTATGTGTGCAAGGCGCAGAAACCGGACTGTCCGCGCTGCATCATCGCCGACCTGTGCGAGTACCGCGAGAAGACGGTGGACGCCGCAAAGCCGGCACCGCGATCCCGCCCGCGGGCGCTCTGATCGTGTTCACCCCGACGCGCGATCAGGCCCGCGACCTCTTCTTCGAGACTTGGCGCAAGTACCGCGCCGGCCAACCGCTCGAAGGGCTCGAGAAGCTCGTCGTGGGCGTCCTCACCGAGCACCCCGAGTTCCACGAAATGCTCGACGCCCCCGAGCGGTACAAGCGGGCCGACTACGACGGCGCCAGGACCAACCCGTTCCTGCACCTGTCGCTGCATCTCGCCGTGGAAGAGCAGTTGTCCATCGATCAGCCGCCCGGCGTCCGCGCGGCCCACCAGCAGCTCGTGGCTCGACACGGATCGGAACACGAGGCCAGGCATCACGTCATGGCGTGCCTGGTGGAAACCCTGCGCGACGCGCAGACCCGCGGCGGCACGTTCGACACGCCTCGCTATCTCGCGTGCCTCGAGGAGCGCTCCAAACCCTGAAACGACAACGGCGCCTGCAGGCGCCGTCGGTCGTCGAATCCAGGCGAATCTATCAGTACTTGTACTGCAGGCCCTGCTGCTTCGAGAAGTAGGCCGCGAGGTCCGCGATGTCCTGCTTCGAAAGCGGGGCCGCCATGCCGTTCATGATGGCGTTCTTGCGCTTGCCGCTCTTGTAGGCCTTGAGCGTGTGCTTGAGGTAGTCCTCGTGCTGACCCGCGAGCAGCGGGTAGTCGGGCGTCAGGGGCTTGCCGCCGCCCGGGCCGTGGCAGGCTGCACAGGTCTCCGCCTTCTTCTCGCCGGCCGCCGCATCGCCGCCCGCCCAGGCCGGCGCTGCCGCCAGACCGAAGGCCAGCACCGCGATCGAAAATGCATTCTTCATGGAAATCCCCCGAACCGTCGTCATTGCGCCTTCCCCACCGAGGCGTAGTACGCCGCGAGATCCGCCATGTCCTGATCGCTCAGGCTGCCGGCAATGGCGCGCATCGACGGATGGCTGCGATCACCGGTCTTGTAGGCCTTGAGCGCCGCGACGATGTAGTTGGCGCTCTGGCCACCCAGCTTCGGCACCGTGTAGACCTCGGGATAGGCGGTGCGGAACCCTTCGATCCCGTGGCAGCCCGCGCACATCTGCGTCTTCTTCTTGCCGGTGTCGGCATTGCCGTCGGCCTGGGCCGTACCGCCGATCGTGAATGCCGCCGCGGCCAGGACGACCGCCATCAGTCGAGTGTTCATGCTTGTGATGTGCCTGCTAGAGCGATCGAATAACCGCGGATTGTGAGGGGAGACGCTGTCCCGGTCAACCGCCCGGCAGCGGCACGCCCTCGACGATGGTTTCCTTGTACTGGTAGCGCTTGTCGTGGGTGTCCTCCACGATCGCCCGCAGCTCCCCCTCCTTCTCCGGCACGAAGTAGAACCGGAAGCTGGGGTTGTCGGAGATGGAGAAGTCCACGTCGGCGCTCATGACGGGCTTGCCCGCGTAGGTCACCTGCACGTGACGGACGAACTGGGGGGTCCTGGCCCCGTCGAAGTCCGAGGCGAGTGCGGATTCGTTCGGGTGCCGGATCATGAGTTGCACCAGCGCCGGCTTGTGCGCTTCCACCGTCTCGTCGGCGAAGCGGAATTTCATGGTGCCCACCACGTTGGCCGGCATGCGGTTCTTGTCGCCCGGCGCCGAGCAGCCGCCGGCGGCCTTGACCCAGCGCGAGGCCATGTACAGCTTGCCGTCACTGGTCTCGGCGATAGCGCGCACGAAGCTGAAGTCCTCGAAGCGCAGCCGCGTTTCCACCTGCGCGCGGCCGCTGTCGGGCGTGAACTGGAAGATGCCGGCCGCCGGCGACGGGTTGCGCTCGACGATCAGGTACACCTGCTTGATGTACTGCCCGGGCGTCTGGTCGATCTGGGCCTTCACCGCCACCGGTACCGTCGAGGCGTCGTCCGCGCGCGTGCTGAGGTACACGCGCACCACGTCCTTGCCGTCGAGGATCTCGCGCTCGCCGAACATCATCTGCCGGATCGGCGGCCAGTACTGGCTCTTGGCCGGATCGGGTTCGGCCTTCTCGTTGCCCAGCGCTGCCGCAACCGGCAGCACCGCGACCAGCGCCGCCGTCAGCCCCCTCCACAGCATGTTCATGATGCCCCCGTCCTCCGCGACGCTCCGCAGTATACCGCCGCTCATTCCCACTCCAGTTCGGTGTAGGCGGTGGTCACGTTGCGCCGGTGGTAGTCGTCGAAATTGACCCACTTGTCGCGCTCGGACAGGCCGACCTCGTCCACGGCCTCCTCGATGGTCTTGCGGCGCTTGATGGCCGCGCGGGTCTCGCGGACGATCAGCGCGAGGTAGTCGCGTTCCGGCTGCAAGGCCTGCGGCCACGGCGCATCGGTCCGGCCGTGCCCCGGCACGAACCGCGCGACGCGCAGGGTCGACAGCTGGTCCAGCACCTCGATGAAGCCGGTGATCTTCCCGTCCACCACCGGGGTATGACTCACGAACAGCAGATCGCCCAGCCACAGCGTGCCGGTGCCCTCGTCGACGACCGTCACGTCGTTGTCGGTGTGGGCAACCGGCCAGGCTTTGAGGCGGATCGAACGGCCGCCGAGATCGAGCACCATCTCGTCGCGCACCAGCAGGGTCGGCGGAATCACTTCGCTGCCTGCGGCCCGTTCGCCCAGATCGCGCTTGAGAGCGTTGAGGTAGGGACGTGCCCGCTGCCCCATGGAACGCGGCAGGTTCTCGTGCCCCACGACCACCGCCTGGTCCTCCCGGAACGCGGCGGCACCGAAGCAGTGATCGGGATGCATGTGCGTCAGAATGACCCAGCAGACGGGTTTGTCGGTGGTCCGTCGGATCGCGGCACGCAGGGCCTGGCCCACCGCCAACGACCCGCCGGCATCGATCACGGCCACGCATCGCTCACCCACGATGAATCCGATGTTGGCCTGATCGCCCAGGTTGTCGGGCGAGCGCTCCTCGATGCGGCCGTAATGCACGAAGTTACCGGGCGCGATCTCCATCACCGTGAACGCTTCGACAGCATCGGCGGCATGGCCCGGCGCGACGGCCATCCATGCGAGGAACAGCGCGGCGATGCGGCAGCGATCCATGGCGGGCGCGGATCATACGGCCGCCCCCCGCCTCGGGCAACGCGCTTGCCGACGCGCATCGCGTTCATTACCGTGCTCGCAATGGTCGCTCCGATACGGGCGTTCGCCACGCTTGCGCTGCTCTGTCTTTCCCTCGCCGCCGAGGCTGTCGAACCGGTCCGAGTGGCGGATGGCGTCTATGCGTTCATCGAAACCCCCGACGAGGTCGCCCCGGAGAACGGGGGGCGCGTGGCCAACGGCGGTTTCGTCGTGGGACCCACCGGCATCACGGTCATCGACACCGGTGCGTCGTATCGCCAGGGACTGGAACGCCTCAGCGCGATCCGTCGCGTGAGCGACCGGCCGATCGAGATCGTCATCCTCACGCATGCGATGCAGGAGTTCATCTTCGGCGCTGCCGCATTCGCCGAAACCGGCGCGGTCTTCGTCACTCACGCGAAGAGTGCGGATCTGATGCGTGCGCGCTGCGAGCACTGCCTCGAGAACCTCAGGGCGATGCTCGGCGAAGACGTCATGGCCGGCACGCGCCTGATCGTTCCCGATCGCACCGTCGACGGCGATGCCGTCCTCGACGTCGGCGGCCGCACCATCGAACTGATCCACCTCGGGTGGGCCAGCACACCCGGTGATCTCCTGGTGCGCGACCGCGCGAGCGGCGTGCTGTTCGCCGGCGGCGTGGTCCAGGTGGATCGCATTCCGGAACTGCGCGACGGCAAACTCGCCCCATGGATACATGCCGTCGCACAGGTACAACAGATGACGCCGGCTGCGATCGTGCCGGGCTACGGGCCCATCGTCGACGCCGCGGGTGCCGCACGCACTGCCGACTACCTGAAGGCGCTCGATCGGCGTGTGCGCGAACTCTATGCACACAGTACCAGCCTCCTCCAGGCCGTGGACGCCTCCGCCCTGCCCGCGTTCGAGCACTGGGCCGGCTACGCGACGATCCACCGCCGCAACGCGTTCGCGCGCTACCTCGAACTGGAGGTCGAGGACCTGGAGAAGTGACGTCCCCCTCCCCGAAGAGCCAGCCCGCTTGTGGACTGAGACCGGACACGGACAGTCCCTGCAGCCTGTCCGTACCTGACGAAAGCCATCGAACTCCGGTCGATGGCAGACCCGGCGCGGGCTGAACACCTATAATTCCCCGCATCCATCCACGGAGCCGCCGCCTTGGGCAATCGACTCTCTAAGATCTACACCCGCACCGGCGACGCCGGCACCACCGGCCTGGGTGACGGCACGCGCGTTCCAAAGCAGAGCCCTCGCATCGAGGCCATCGGCGCGGTGGACGAACTCAACAGCCACGTGGGCGTGCTGCTCGCCGAGCCGCTCGACGACGAACTGCGGGCCCTGCTCACCTCGATCCAGCACGACCTGTTTGACCTCGGCGGCGAGCTGAGCATCCCCGGGTACACCGCAATCCGCGACGAGCACGTGACGCAGCTCGAGACCGCGCTCGATCACCACAACGACGACCTGGCACCACTCAAGGAATTCATCCTGCCCGGCGGTTCGCGTGCCGCTGCGCTCTGCCATGTGGCCCGGGCAGTCTGCCGTCGCGCCGAGCGCCGCGTCGTGGCGCTCTCGCAGGCCGAGACCGTCTCGCCGCTGTGCCAGCGCTACCTCAACCGGCTTTCCGATCTGCTGTTCGTGTTGTGCCGCGTCTGCAACCGGCGCGCCGGCGTTTCCGACGTCTACTGGCGCAAGGATCGCACGGGAGGTGCATCCGGTTGAGGTCGGGCCGCCGTATCAGGGTGACATGATGGACGCTGCGGACAGCCTCGACGATCTGATGGCTCGCTGCGCCCTGCGCGACCAGCGCGCTTTCGCCGAGCTGTATCGCCGATCGTCGGGCCGTCTGCTGGCGGTCGCGATGCGCATCGTCCGGCGCCGCGACTGGGCCGAGGACATCCTGCAGGAGAGCTTCGTCAACATCTGGAACCACGTGACCGACTACAGCCGTGCGAAGAGCGCCCCGATGACCTGGATGACCGCCATCGTGCGCAACCGCGCGCTCGATTGGGTGCGCCGGCCCAAGCACGAGACGGCCGACGAGGACCTGGACGGCCTCATCGAGAACTGGGAGGACGACACCCCCGGTCCGGCCCAGCGCCTGCAGGCTGCCGGCGAGGCCGGCCACCTCGACGACTGCCTGCGCGAGCTGTCGGGCCAGCAGCGCCAGTCGATCGCGCTCGCATACATGCACGGGCTGTCGCACAGCGAGCTCGCCAACCATCTCGGCGAGCCGCTCGGCACCATCAAGACCTGGATCCGCCGCGGGCTCGAGAAGCTGCGCGGCTGCCTCGAGGCCCGTGGGGCGGCATAGCGGGCATGAAGATCACCGATCCCCGAGGGCGCTCCCTGCTCGCCGCCGAATACGTGCTCGGCACGATGACCGGCAAGGCGCGCGCGCGTTTCGAGCTGTGGCTGCGCAGCGATCCGGGCCCGCGCCGGGAAGTGGCCTCATGGCAGGAGCGCCTCGACCCTCTGTCCGGAACGGCGACGGAACTCGAGCCCAGCGATCGCGTCTGGCGCGGCATCGAGGCACGCATCGCCCCACGCGCGGCACCGCGGGAAAGCTGGCTCGGCAGTCTCGCGTTCTGGCGCGGCTCGTCCATCGCGTCCGCACTCGCGGCAGCACTGTTGTTCGGCTACATCGCACTCACGCCGAAGGATCACGCGCTCACCCCGGACAACGCGATGGTGGTCGTGATGGCCGACGATCGGTCGAAGCCTGCCATGACCGTGGCGTGGACGCCCCAGGACCACGGCCGGCCGCGACTGCGCATCCGCGTCATCGGTCACAAGACCATGGAGCCGGGCACCTCGTGGGAGCTGTGGATGCTTCCCGGCGAGAACCAACCGCCGAAATCCCTCGGCCTCATCACCACGCACGACACGCAGTACGTGGAAGTGCCGCCCGGGATGAAGGCGATTCTCGATCAGGCCGCCGGCCTCGCAATGAGCGTGGAGCCGGAACGCGGCTCGCCCACCGGTCTGCCGACGGGACCGGTGCTCTACTCGGGGACGCGGCTCGAAATCTGATCGACGCGATGCGTCGATCAGCGTTCCATGTAGTGCAGGAGATTCGAGCTGGTCTGTCGCAGCCGCGCCGACAGCAGCGTCACGAGCTTGATGAGGATCTTCGCACCGAGGCTCGGTTCCTCAAGGATGATCTTCACCATCGCGTCGCGCGTGAGCACGGCGAAGGTCGTGGGATCCACCGCGGTGCAGGTCGCGAAGCGGGGCTCGCCGTCGATCATCGACATCTCGCCCAGCGTGGCGCCCGGCCCGACCGACGTCATCGGCTGCAACATCGCGTTGCGATCCTTCTTCACGATCTCCACGCGCCCCTGGATGATGAGCATCATGTAGTCGTCGACGTCGCCTTCGCGGATGATCGTCTGGCCCGGCTCGGCGCGGTAGATCTCCATCGACTTCGCGAGCATCTGGATGTCGCTGCGCGTGAAGTCGGAGAAGAATTTGGAATGGCCGATCATGTCGAAGATCTGCTGGGCGAGCACGGTACCTTCCCCGATGTGCTCCAGCGTCTTCAGCGCCCAGTTCTGGGCCTCCACTTCGCTCCCAAGCCGGTCGGCCAGCTCCACGGTCCTGCGCTCCCCTCGGTCTTGTTCGGCAGCCTAGAACGGATGCGTTCCGGCGCGCAATTATGGGCCACGCACTACGGATTTGTGAACTTCCGCCCTCGGCGTTGCGCAATATAACTGCCGGTCGATTCTCAGGATTTTCCCGACCGGCTGTCGATTTCGTTGACAGATTCGGGGGTGGCCGGTGACCATCGGCTCGGGCGCCGGGGCATCCGGTGCCACGCGCGGCAGGGGGCCGCGCGTTCCGACCCATACCGAGGGGACGGGGCCAGCCGCAAGATTCCTGCGGGATCAAGGCCCCAGGGCACCCCGGCGCCGGCGCGCCGGGTCCGCGCCATACCCGGAGTCGAGCCTTGGCCACCCCTGCCGTTGTCGAAATCGTTGCCAGCCTGTTCCTGACCGTTTCACAGCTTTCGGGTTACCCCGCGCCCCGGGAACTGCCGCCGATCCACGTGCTGTCCGAGCACGAGATGGCGCAACGGCTCTGCGCGGGCCCCTGCGGAGTCCGGGCGTACTACCTCGACGGCCAGGGTGTTTTCCTGCGGGACGACCTCGACATCGTGGGCGACCTCAAGGCGCGGTCGATCCTGCTGCACGAGCTGGTCCATCACGTCCAGCACGAGAACAGCCGGTTCGGGGCCATGGACTCGTGCGAGCGCTGGTTCGCCCGCGAGGACGAGGCCTACCGGATCCAAAACGCCTACCTGTCCGGTCTCCGGACCAGCCTGCGGTTCGTCTTTGACTATCTGCCGGAACGGTGCCGGGAAACGGGCTCGGCCCGGAATTAGGCCAGGAATGCCTGCGGCAGGCAGGCATGAGCGCTTACCGTACCGGTCTCTTCCGACACGACAGAGGGCCTGTGCGCCCCACCCACTACGGCGATTCGCGTCGGTGGGCCCGTGCGCCCCAGCTACGCTGGGCGCGGGGCCAGCCGCGATGCTTGGCGCTTCAGCCTCGCTGGCCGCCGGCCAGTCGCGGTTGCTTACGCCGTACCCACCTCTTCCGACACGACAGAGAGCCCGTGCGCCCCAGCTTCGCTGGCCGCCGGCTAGTATCGGTCGTTTACGCTGTACCGCCCACCGTCAACCCGTCGATCTTCAGCGTCGGCTGCCCCACGCCAACCGGCACGCTCTGGCCGTCCTTGCCGCAGGTGCCCACGCCCGGGTCCAGTCCCATGTCGTTGCCGATCATGGAGACGTGCTTCAGCACTTCGGGGCCGTTGCCGATCAGGGTCGCCCCCTTCACCGGGTAGGTGACCTTGCCGTCCTCGATCATGAACGCCTCCGCGGCGCTGAAGACGAACTTGCCGCTCACGATGTCCACCTGACCACCGCCGAAGTTGACGGCGTAGAGCCCGCGCTTCACCGACTTGATGATCTCCTGCGGATCCTTGTCGCCGTTCAGCATGTAGGTGTTGGTCATGCGCGGCATCGGGATGTGTGCGTACGACTCGCGCCGGCCGTTGCCGGTGACCGGCACGCCCATCAGGCGCGCGTTGAGCGAGTCCTGGATGTAGCCCTTCAGCACGCCGTTCTCGATCAGCGTCGTGCATTGCGTCGGGTTGCCCTCGTCATCCACGTTGAGCGATCCGCGCCTTCGCGCGATGGTGCCGTCGTCCACCACCGTGACGCCCGGCGCGGCCACGCGCTCGCCGATGCGCCCGCTGAAGGCCGAAGTGCCCTTGCGGTTGAAGTCGCCTTCCAGGCCATGGCCGATGGCCTCGTGCAGCAGGATGCCAGGCCAGCCGGGGCCCAACACCACCGTCATCGTCCCGGCCGGTGCCGGTCGTGCTTCGAGATTGATCAGCGCCTGATGCACGGCCTTCTGCGCATAGTCGCGCAGCACGTCGTCGGTGAAATAGGCATAGTCGAAACGACCGCCGCCGCCGGCCGAACCCTGCTCGCGCCGCCCGCCATCCTCCGCGATCACCTGCACGGACAACCGCACCAGCGGCCGCACGTCGGCGGCCGTCAGGCCGTCGCTGCGCGCAACGAGAACCACTTCGTACTCGCCCGCCAGGCCGGCGATGACCTGCTTCACGCGCGGATCGACGGCGCGGGCAAAGCCTTCCAGGCGTTCGAGCAGCGCCACCTTCGCGGTGTCGGGCAGGCTCGCCAGCGGATCGTGGGGCGCATACAGCTCGCGGCCCACACCGCGTCGAGCGACCGCAGCGCGTCGCTGAGCGCCCTGGCGCGCGATCGCCCGGGTGGCGCGGGCCGCCGATTCGAGCGCCGGCAGGCTGATGTCGTCGGAATACGCGAAGGCGGTCTTCTCGCCGGCCACCACGCGCACACCCACGCCCTGGTCGATGGCGAAGCTGCCGGACTTGACCTTGCCCTCCTCCAGGCTCCAGCCCTCGCTGCGCGTGTACTGGAAGTACAGATCGGCATAGTCCGCCTGGTGACTCATGATCTGGCCGAACACGGGCTCCAGTGCCGCAAGCTCCAGGCCGTAGGGCGCGAGCAGCGTGTCGTTGGCGGTGGCGAGCGAAAGTTCGGGGACGCGGAGCTGTTCGAGGGTCACAGTCATGGAAAGGCGGAACCGAGGGGATGAGGGGTCAGGGGCCGGCCAGGGTGCGGTGCTGCAGCGCCGGCAGGCTGGTGCGCATGCGTGCCTGGAACGTGGGGTCGATTTCGGCCATCACCACCCCGGGCTCGCGGGCGCGTTCGGCGACCACCGTGCCCCAGGGATCGACGATCATGCTGTGGCCGTGGGTCTCGCGGCCATTCGGGTGGATTCCGCCCTGGGCCGGAGCGATCACCCAGGCGAGGTTCTCGATGGCCCGCGCCCGCAGCAGCGGCTCCCAGTGGGCACGGCCGGTGGTCGCCGTGAATGCGGACGGCACGAAGATGATGTCCACCGCACCCATGGCGCGGTACAGCTCGGGAAAGCGCACGTCGTAGCAGATGGACAGGCCGAGCCGGCCGAAGGGCGAGGCAGCGGTCTTCACGTCACGGCCGGGCGTGATGGTGCGGGCCTCGGTGAACTTCTCGGTCCCCAGATCCAGTCCGAACAGATGGATCTTGTCGTAGCGCACCACCCGCTCGCCGCGGTCGTCGTACAGCAGGCTGGCGTTGTAGACCTTGCCCTCGACCGGCGATTCGAGCGGCACCGAACCGCCCAGCACCCAGAGACCGTGACGCTGCGCGGTTTCCGCGAGAAACCGCTGGATCGGCCCGTCGCCGTCGCGTTCGCGCGCGGCCACCTTGTCGGTGTCCTTCATGCCCATGATGCCGAAGTACTCGGGCAGCGCGACCAGCTGCGCACCGCCGGCCGCCGCCTCGGCGATCAAATCGCCGGCTCGCGACAGGTTCACCGCGACGTCCGGACCGGAGACCGTCTGGATCGCGGCCATACGGAATGGACCTGGTGCTGCGCCTGATTCCGACTTCGGCTGGGAATGGAGTTGCTCGTCCGGCATTGCGGTTGGAGTGCGTTCGGACCGCTGAGTTTACCGCTGACGGCCCGGGACGGGCTCCTGCGGCCGCTGCACCTTGGCGACCACCGGATCGGTCCAGCTTCCCGTGATCTTGTATTCGAACGCGATGAACTGATCCAGCGGATCCTTGAGCGCCTTGCCTACCAGAAAAGTGGCGAGGCCGACGGCGGGGTTCACCAATGCCGTCCCCACCGCCACGCTGTCGCTGATGGACGGGACCACGCGCACCTCGAGGGCCTGCGTTTCCTTCACGGTGTCCACGTCGCCCTTCATGTTCACGCGCGCCGCGGCGCCGATCATCCGCATGTCACCGGTGCGCATCACGCCGTTCTTGATGGTGAGCGTGCCGTTGATGCTGTCGAAGGCGAACCCTTCGCTGAACACGTCCTTGAAATCGAGCGAGACGCGGCGCGGCAGCGACTGCAGGCTGACCACGCCGAGCAGGCGGCCGATGCCGGGCTCGAGCTTCAGGAACCGCCCCTTCTCGACGTCGAGCTTGAGATCCCCGTTCAAGGTCGGATAGTCCAGGCGATACGGCAGACCGACCCAGTCCACGTTGCCCGTGAGGGTCGACTTGCCGCCTGCGACGCCCTCAGGCCGCTTGATGCGGCGGAAGAAGGCGCCGGCGTCGTTCACCTTGAGCGTGGCCGAGAGGCTCGTGCGAGGCGTGCCGCGCACCGATTGCCACGCTCCGGTCGCGGAGAAATCGAAATCGGGATTGCGCAGTTCGAGCCGCTCCACCTGCCAGACCGGCCCGTTCGGCGTGGCCTTGAGCACCAGGGCCCCGAAGTCCATGCCGCCGAACTGGAAACTGTCCGCGGTCACGTCGAAAGCCGGCAGATCGCGCCCCGCGACCGGCTCCCCGCCGTCGAGCACCGACGGCGCGTCGGGATCGGGAATGTTGAGCCGCACGAGGCGCGCCACGAGCTTGCCCTTGCCGCCCGGCAACCAGTCGATGTCGCCCGCCACTTCCCGGCTCGCGACGTGCCCGTCCCAAAGATCGGTCTTGCGGTTCACCCGCAGGGCCACGTCGTGCAGGGTCCGGCCGAAGGCTTCCACCTCCTTCGCCTGCAGGTCGAGGGCGACCACGTCGATGCCCTGCGGTGGATCGTTGCCGCGCGCGTGGGCCGAGTCGCGCAGGTCGAGCCAGGCATCCACGTCGACGAGATCGAATGCGCCCGTGATCACGATGCCCGGCGCATCGGGGAGCTTCGCGTTGGGGCCGAAATCGACCGAGCCGCGCTCGACCGAGGTCTCCTTCGCGGCAGGGTCGAGTGCGAAGATCGCGGACAAGCGCTGACCCAGAGAGACCTGCAGGATCTCCTCGCCCGGCCGCGTGCGCTTCTGCACCCGCAGCGGAACCGCTTCCGCTGCGCCTTTCGCGAGCGGCGGCGGCAGCTTGAGGGCCACGCCCGTGAGCTCGCTCTCCAGCGACAGTTCGCTCGTGCCCTTGCGCATGACGGCACGCGCCTTCCAGTCGGTCTCGCCCTCCGCGTAGCCGAGCCAGGGGTTGCCGAGCGCGCGCTGCAGGCGTCCCAGGTTGGCGTGGCCGTTCGCATTCACCGTCACTGCCCCACCCGCCTCGGTGACCACGCTGAACCGCGTCGGCCCGTCGAAGATGTTCGCGGTCGCGTTGGTGAGCTTCGCACCGTTGTCGGTGAAGGCGAGCATCCCGTTCAGGTTCGCCATGTCTGGGATGGAAGCACTGCCGGTGATGCGGTTGTCCACGAACTGGTAGGTGCCGGCGACCAACGTATCGCGTCCCCGGTCCAGGGGAATGCGCAGTTCCAGTGCCAGCTTGCCATTGCCCTGCGCCTTCAGGCCGCGGGTGAACCCGCCGATCATCCGGCTCACCGGGCTGCCTTCGACGAAATCGAGAAAGGCCTGCGTCTGACCTTCGCCGCCACCTTTGATCTCGAGCATCGGATCGTTCGGCGACAGTTCCGGAATCACGGCGGAAGTGCGGCCGAGAGCGACGCCCATGATCCGCCCGACGGCATCGACCTCCATGCGTGCCCCGCGGAAGTGGATGGTGCCGTTCGCGTCGTCCACGGTGGGCCAGCCAGGGGCGAACCTGAGCTTGATGTTCTCGAGGTTGGCCGTGATGTCGAACACGCCTGTCTTGCCTGGTTTGTCGAACGGAAAGTCGGCGAGGTTGCCCTGCAGACGGCACTTCACGTCCTTGGCCGAGCCTGTCTCGAACGCGTTCGCAAGCCACTGACGGGTGTTGGGGCCGACCTCCAGCGGAACGTAGTGCACGACCGCCGCGGCTTCGATCCGCGCGAACTGCGCGGTGAAGTCGACGACCCCGGGGCCGTCCGATCCGCGCTGAAAGGTCCCCGCGGCCATGCCGGACAACTCCGCGTTCGCGAAGACGGCGCGGACGATGCGCACCGAAAGCGGCCCTGACGCCCGGCTCCATTCCACCTGCGCCTTGAAAAGATCGAATCCCAAGGGCCGTTCGAATGCCGTCGGCATGGTGAGCACCAGACCGCTCGCGTCCACCTCGGCCTTGCCGCCGTTGCGATCCGAGGTGATGCGGCCGTTCAGGCCACTGATGCCGGGCAGCGTTCCGTTGGGCGCGACGGCAACGTTGCGCAGCGTCGCCTGCAGATCGAAGCGACCGGTCCTGACCGATTCGTTGTCCCACGCCAGCCGCAGGCCATCGACCCGGCCGCGCGGTTGAGCCTGCGCCAACCGTTCGCGCAGCGCCGCATCGAGCGGCAGGCTGCCGGCGATGGCGGCCAGCGCATTGAGATCGAGCCGATCGGCCTGCACCTGGAAGCCGCCCGGTTGCTGACCCGCGGCGGGCTGGCGCCGGAACATCCAGTCCGTCGGGCCGAGCGCAGTCCCGTTCGCCAGCACCAGCGACAGCCGCTGGCCGGCGACCTCGAAACCGCCGGCACCGCGCGTGAACGCCAGCCGTCCCTGCAGGCCGGCGATCTCGAGCGGCGCCAGGCCCTCGCCCAGGGTGGCCTGCAACCCCGCCACACGCAGATCCGCGATGAGCCGCGTCAACTTGCCTTCGGCCACGTCGGCCCAGGCTTCGACATCGGCGACGCCGCCGTCCACCTCGATGGGCAGGTCGATCCAGGCCTTTCCGGCGGACACCGCGATGAACGCCGTCCTCGCGTACAGGCTGCCGCGCCAGGCCGCCAACCCGGCAGCGGCGGTGCGCCGGAAGTCGCCACGGACGTCCACGCTCGATCCGACTTCGGCCGGCGGCGAAAAACTGAGACCGAAGCGGTGCTCGCGGCCCTCGTTGACCAGAACGAAGTCCACCTCGTCCAACTTGAGCGGCGGCGCGCCGCGCTGCTCGTCGATCCAGATGAGACTCGCTCCCCGGATCTGGATCTCGGCCTGCTTCAACAGCCAGTCGCTGAAGCCGCTCCGCGAATCTCCGGTCTCCACCGGAAAGCCAGCGACGGTGAGAAGGCCGGCGGCGTCGCGCCGGACCGTGAGGTCGGGCCGGTCGATGACGAGCGCATGCAGGCGCACCTCACCCACCAGCGCCGAGCGCAACGCGAGCGTCGCTTCGACGTGGCCGAGTTCGAGAGCCGGCCGGTTCTCGCGGTCGTAGACCACGATGCCGTCCAGCTTGAGGCTGGGGCGGTAGCCCGACCACGTGCCCGAGGCGCGCGCGATGGTCACCCTCTGGCCGGTCGCCCGGCTCACCCCCGACTCGATCCACGGGCGATAGCGATCGATGTCCGGCAGCACGTAGTAGCGCACACCCAGCATCAGCGCCGCGAACGCGAACCCGGCGATCAGCACCGCCCACGTCAGCACCCGGTAGGTGTGGACGGTGACGTGCCAGGCGAGATGGAAGTGGTGGCGGCGAAACACGGGAGCGGGACGGATCGGCGGTGCGGTCTTTCGGGCTGCTCGGACGGACCCACCATCAGGACCATGGAATCGGACCGTAGAATCCGCCTCCCGACCCGCTGTTGCCGCTGTTTCGCCGGCATGGCGCCGCGGACTATGGCGGCCCCTTGGCCAGCGTTGCGAGCCCGAGCGCTCCGGCGACCCATGAAGGAATGACCGCGACCTCGCGCGTAAGTTTACCGTGACACCCGACCAGCCCGAAGCTTTCTCCCATCCGCGCGAGCGGGCCCGCGCGCTGTCGCGCTACGCACGCCGCCTGCTCGACCGCGAACCCGATCTGCTGGACGATGCGTCCCTTGCCGTACCTTGGACGGCTCAGCGCATGCTGGCCGAACTGGAAGCGGCGCCACCGAGCGACGAAGCGGCCCTCGCGCGCGCGTTGCGGCGGCTGCGTGCCCGCGTGCTGCTGCACACGCTCACGCGCGATCTCGGCGGTCTCGCAACCCTCGAGGAAGTGACCGCGACCATCACCGCGCTGGCCGAGACCACCATTGCGTTCGCACTGGCGCGCCTCGATGCCTGGCTGGTCGCGACCCACGGCGAGCCCCGCACTCGCGACGGGGCCCGCCAGCAGCTCATCGTGGTCGGCATGGGCAAGCTGGGCGGCGGCGATCTCAACGCCTCCTCCGACGTGGATCTGGTCTTCGTCTACCCGGAAGACGGCGAGACCACCGGTGCGCGACCGCTGTCGTGCCATGAGTACTTCACGCGGCTTGGTCGCAAGCTGATCGGCGCGTTGAACGAACCGACCGAGGACGGCTTCGTGTTCCGGGTGGACATGCGGCTGCGGCCCTACGGCGAGAGCGGTCCGCTCGCCGTGAGCTTCGACACGCTCGAGCAGTACTTCACGGCGCAGGGGCGCCCGTGGGAGCGCTATGCGTGGGTGAAGGGCCGCGCCTTGACCGGCGACCGCGAGACGGAGCTGATGGCGATCGTCACGCCGTTCGTCTACCGGCGTCATCTCGATTTCGGCGCGATCCAGTCGATGCGCGAACTCCACAGCCAGATCCGCGACGAGGTGAAGCGCCGCGACATGGCCGACAACATCAAGCTGGGCCCGGGCGGCATCCGCGAGATCGAGTTCACCGCCCAGGTCTTCCAGCTGATCCGCGGCGGTCGCGACCCTGGGCTCCGCATTCGGCCCACCGTCGCGGCGCTGCGCGCCATCGCGCAGCGCGGGCTGATCCCGGTCAGCGTCCTGCCGAAGCTCGAGACGGCCTATCGCTTCCTGCGCGATCTGGAGCACCGGCTGCAATACCTGGACGATCAGCAGACCCAGACCCTGCCCGCCTCGGAGGAGGATCGCGCCCGCATCGCCACGGCCATGAACTGCCGCGACTGGCCGGACCTCCTCGATCACCTGGATCTGCATCGCGACGACGTCGCACGACAGTTCGAAGCGCTATTCTCGGAAAGCCGCACCATCGGCGACGGCGATGCGCTCGAGTCGGTGGCCTCCGCCGCACCCGACGATCCGCAGACGTTGGCGAGCCTGGCCGAACTCGGCTACGAGAATCCCCAGGCGACTTTGGGACGCATCGCCGAGCTTCGCGGCAGCGTGCGATTCCGGCGCATGTCGGCATCGGGGCAGGCGCGGGTCGATCGATTGCTGCCGCGGCTGCTGCGCGCGGCGTCCGAATTTCCCCCCGCCAGTACCACGTTCGAGCGCCTGCTCGCCATCATCGACAGCATCGGGCGGCGCGAATCGTATCTGGCGCTGCTGATCGAGTTTCCGCAGGCGCTGGAGTCGGTCGCGCGCCTCGTGTCGCTATCGTCATGGGCCGCGGACTATCTCGCCCGCCACCCGATGCTGCTCGACGAGCTGCTCGATCCGCATCAGCTCGCGGAGCCGGACTGGCCCGCCCTCGATGCGCGCCTGACGGCGGATCTGGCCGCGAACGCGGGCAACACCGAGCGGCAGATGGATCTCCTGCGCAACTTCAAGCACGCGCAGACGTTCCGGCTGCTGGCGCTCGATCTGGCGGGGGCCGTCACGCTGGAGCGGCTGTCGGATCATCTGAGCGAACTCGCAACGCGCATCCTCCGGCACGTGGTCTCGATCGCCTGGCATCACGTCCGCACGCGCCATCGCGACGATCCGCTGTTCGCCGTGGTCGCCTACGGCAAGTTCGGGGGCAAGGAACTCGGCTATGCGAGCGACCTGGATCTCATCTTCCTTTACCGCGACGATGCCCCGGAAGCGCCGGAGAACTATGCGCGCCTCGCGCAACGCATCAACACCTGGCTCACCAGCTTCACCGGGGCAGGCACGCTGTACGAGACCGATCTCAGACTGCGACCCGACGGCGCGAGCGGGCTCCTGGTGAGCCGCTTCGACGCCTTCGAAACCTATCAACGGACCCAGGCCTGGGTGTGGGAGCACCAGGCCCTCACCCGCGCGCGCTTCGTCGCGGGCGACACCGCCATCGGTGCCGCATTCGAACAGTTGCGCATCGACGTGCTGCGCTTGTCACGGGAACGCGAAGCGCTGCGCAAGGAGGTTGTCGCCATGCGCGACCGCATGCGCGAAGGCCATCCCAATCCCTCCGGGATGTTCGATCTGAAGCACGATCCCGGCGGCATCGTCGACGTCGAATTCGCTGTGCAATACCTCGTGCTGGCCCATTCCCGAGAGCACACGGAACTCACCGGCAACATCGGCAACATCGCGTTGCTGCGGCTCGCAGGCGACCTCGGGCTGATCGATGCCGATCTCGGCGTGCAGAGCGGCGATGCCTATCGCGAGTACCGGCGCGCGCAACACGCGCTGCGCCTGCGGGGCGATCAGTACGCGCGGGTGGAACCCGAGGAATTCACCGCCGAGCGCGCCACGGTGCTGGCGCTCTGGGCTTCGGTGCTGGGCGGCTGATCAGCCGGCGGCAGCAGCGTCGAGCTTCTTGCCGATCAGCTGGTAGACCGCAAGCTCGCCCTTGCCCTTGAACACCACGTTGCGCGGCTCGCCGAACTCGTAGCGGTTGCCGAGACGGCGGAAGGTGGTCTTGTCCACCACGATGTTCCCGCCCGGGGCTTCCGAGGTGATGCGCGAGGCCACGTTGACGGTATCGCCCCACACGTCGTAGATGAAGCGCGTGGCGCCGATGACGCCGGCCACCGCCGGCCCGGTCGCGATGCCTACGTGGAACGAGACGTTGTAGCGGCTGAAGTTGCGGTCGTGGCGCACCACGTCCTGCAGTTCGAGCGCCATGTCGGCGATCGCGTCCACGTAGTACTGGCTCCCCTCGGACAGGCCGCCGGCCACCATGTAGGCGTCCCCGATGGTCTTGATCTTCGAGAGTCCGTGCCGCGAGCACAGATGGTCGAGCCGCGTGAAGACGTCATTCAGGAAGCTCACCACTTCGCTCGGTGTGAGTTCTTCCGCGAGACGGGTGAAGTTCACGATGTCCGCGAACATCACGGTGACGTCCGCGAAGCCGTCGGCGATGGTGGTCTGTTCGTTCTTGAGGCGCTCGGCGATATGCGTCGGCAGGATGCTGGTGAGCAGGGTCTCCGACTTCTCGCGTTCGATGCGCACCAGTTCGTGCTGCTGCGCGAGCTCGCTCTGGTAGAGGTCCTTCTGCTGCACGAAGTAGCGCAGCAGCAGGAACACCACCGTCGAAAGGATGGTGAAGTTCAGCACGAAGAAGACCGCCACGGTCTTCATCGGCACGCCGGACTGGTTGCCCTCGGCGAGGAAGTAGTCGAACACGCCCGACATCACGGTAAGCACGGCGTACGCGACGAACCAGGGAATCGACTCGCGGTGCCCGTACACCACCATCGCTCCGATGGGCGCCAGCAGGGCAAGCAGCACGATGCCCGACGAACTCACGAAGCTGCCGATGGACCACTGAATCGCAAACGGGACGAACAGGAACAGCGCCAGCTGCAGGATCCGGTAGTGATCGAAATTCTTGGTCTTGAGGTAGTAGACCAGCAGCACGGCCGAGGCGAACTGGTAGCCGAGCGGCAGGCTGGTGGGCAGCTTGAGCCCCATGAGCCAGTAGATCGCCAGCCAGAGGAAGGCGGCGATGTTCATGAGCCCCGATGCGAGCAGCAACAGGGTCTTCCGCAACCGCAATTCGTCGGAATCCGACGGGTCGATCGCAGCTTTGCCGATGCGCTCCAGCCAAGACGCTTTCTTGGCGGTCGGCTCGGCAGTACGGGGGGACGTTCCGGGAATCGCCATCAGTACAGGGCGTTGCTGGGGGATCGGGACCCGGAGCGACTCCGGAGGCGAGCTAGGGTAGTTCATGACCCTGGCACCTGCAAGCAAGCCCGATGCCCGAAATCTGACAGTTGTCAGAGTCGCAAAAAACGCCTGTTCGGGTGGAAGGAGTGCCCACGGTTGCAGCAGCGCCGCGCCTTGCGTCCGCTCCCCCAGCTCGGCTGGGGGAGGGTCAGGGTGGGGGCAGCGGACGGGAGTGTCGCGCCGATCGTTTGCCCCCCTCCCAACCTTGTTCCCCCGGCGCAGCCGGGGGAAGGAGTGCTTGTGGTCGCGCATTCCCGGAGGGGTACATCCCCTCCCCCAGCTCACGCACCGGTTCGATGCACCTGCGGCCTTCCGCTAGAATCCCTGTTTTTCCACGGGGAGCACCTCAGCATGTCAATGGCGGACCGCGACGGATTCATCTGGTATGACGGGCAGTTGGTGCCCTGGCGGGACGCGAACACGCACATCCTGACGCATTCCCTGCACTACGGCCTCGCCGTGTTCGAAGGCATGCGCGCCTATGACACGACCAAGGGTACGGCCATCTTCCGGCTGCCCGAGCACATCGAGCGGATGTACAACTCGGCCCACATCTACATGATGAAGATCCCGTACTCCCGGGAACAGCTCATGGAGGCCTCCAAGGAGGTGGTCCGCGCCAACAAGCTCGCCTCCTGCTACATCCGGCCGATTGCGTTCTACGGGTCCGAGAAGATGGGGGTGTCGCCGAAAGGCGCCAGTGTCCACGTCGCCATCGCCGCCTGGCCCTGGGGTGCCTATCTGGGTGCGGATGGGCTGGAAAAGGGCATCCGCGTGAAGACGTCTTCCTATGCGCGTCACCACGTCAACGTGACCATGGCCCGCGCCAAGTTCGCCGCAACCTATGCCAACTCGATCCTGGCCAACCTCGAAGCGACCCAGGACGGCTACGACGAAGCCCTGCTGCTCGACGTGGACGGCTTCGTGGCCGAAGGTGCCGGCGAGAACCTGTTCGTGGTGAAGGGCGGGCGCATGTACGAACCGGAGCTCACTTCCGCCCTGATCGGCATCACGCGCGACACCGTGGTCCGCCTGGCCGGCGAGATCGGCATCGAAGTCACGGCGAAGCGCCTGACACGCGACGACATCTACATCGCCGACGAAGCCTTCTTCACCGGCACCGCCGCGGAAGTGACGCCCATCCGCGAACTCGACAATCGCGTCATCGGGGCCGGCAGCCGCGGACCGGTGACGGCACGCCTGCAATCGATGTTCTTCGACGTCGTCAATGCGCGTTCGCCGAAGCATCTCGATTGGCTAAGCTTCGTCTGATATGAAACTGCCCCCACGCTCCCGCTGGTCGCTGCCCCCCGAGGGGGCGCGTCAGTATCTTAGGGCGGCCCGGCGACACTGACATGAAACTGCCCCCACGCTCCCGCTGGTCGCTGCCCCCCGAGGGGGCGCGTCAGTATCTTGGGGCGGCCCGGCGATACTGACATGAAACTGCCCCCACGCTCCCGCTGGTCGCTGCCCCCGAGGGGGCGCGTCAGTGTCTTGGGGCGGTCCGGCGACACTACTGCCCCATGAGCACCGAAACCGGTAAGACCGAAAACCGTCTGCGCGACATCGAAGTCACGGCCAAGGACCTGCCGTTGCACTGCCCGATGCCCTCGATGCTGCTGTGGAACGCGCACCCGCGCGTGTTCCTGCCGATCGAGCAGACCGGTGAGGCGCTGTGCCCCTACTGCGGGACGCGCTACCGGTTGCAGGGCGGACCCGTCGCGGGCCATTAGGACCATCGACCCCGGGCCCCGTCGATGACGGAGCGCGTACTGGTGGTCGCGCCGAGTTGGGTCGGCGACATGGTGATGACCCAGCCGATGCTGACACTGATCAAGGCGCGGGCGCCCGGCGCGTCGATCGACGTTCTGGCGCCCTCCTGGGTGCTGCCGTTGGCTGCCCGGATGCCGGAGGTGAACGAGGGTCTGTCGAGCCCGTTCCGCCACGGCGAGTTTGCCTTCGGTGAGCGACGACGCCTCGCACGCGATCTTGCTCCGAGGCGCTACGACCAGGCGATCGTCCTGCCGAACGCGTGGAAATCGGCGCTGGTGCCCTGGCTCGCCGGCATCCCGCGGCGCACCGGCTGGATCGGCGAATTCCGTCACGGCCTGCTGAACGATGCCCGCAAGCTGGACCCGAAGCAGCTGCCGCGCATGGTGCAGCGGTTCTGCGCGCTGGCGCTCGACCGCGACGCGCCCCTGCCTTCGCAACTGCCGGTGCCGCGGCTTCGCAGCGATCCCGACAAGCGTGCAGCGTTGCTGGAGCGCCTCGGTCTGGAGGCCGATCCGCCGGTCGTCTGCTTCTGCCCCGGTGCCGAGTATGGCCCCGCCAAGCGCTGGCCCGTGGAACACTTCGCGACACTGGCTCGCGCACTCGCCGAGCGTGGACTGCAGGTCTGGCTGGTGGGCTCGGCGCGCGATCGCGAGGTCACCACCCCCATCGCAGCCGCGGCCGGTTCGGCCTGCCGCGATCTGGCCGGCGCCACATCGCTCGACGAGGCGGTGGACGTGATGGCGAGCGCGACGCTCGTGGTCACCAACGACTCCGGGCTCATGCACGTGGCCGCGGCGCTCGACCGGCCGACGCTCGCACTCTTCGGTTCGAGTTCGCCGGATTTCACACCGCCGCTGTCGGACCGTGCGCGCATCGTGCGCAATGCTGTACCTTGTAGCCCCTGCTTCCAACGCGAATGTCCGCTCGGGCATTTCGACTGCATGCGCAAACTCGACCCCGCCACCGTGCTGGCGCAAGCCAAGGCCATCCTCGATGGCGCGTGACTTCGACACCTCGGAGGCGGCCGAAGCCGCGTTCTATGCGGCCTTCGAGAGCGGCGACCTGGAGGCGATGATGGCCGTCTGGGTCGATGACGAGAGCATCGTCTGCGTGCATCCCGGCAGCATCCGCCTGTCGGGACCGGCCGAGGTGCGCGAGTCGTGGCGGCAGATCTTCACCGGCGGACGGCGGCTCAGGTTCCGCACCACCGATCTGCGGGTGACGCGCTCGGGCGAGACCGCGGTGCACAGCCTTTACGAATACGTATCCATCGCCGGCGTGGCCGGTGAGGGCGGGCCGGTCATCGCCACCAACATCTACGTCGAGACCGACAAGGGCTGGCGCTTGTGGATGCACCACGCCTCCACTCCCGCCATGGCGGACGACGAGCCGGAAGACGAACCGCCGACCCTGCATTGACCCCGTATCGCGCGCCCTGGTGGCTGCCCGGCGGCCATCTGCAGACCATCTATGGCGCCCTCGCCCTGCGCCGCGCCGCCCCGCCCTACCGTCGCGTCCGATGGGAGATGCCCGATGGCGATTTCATCGACTTCGATCGTCTCGACGGACCGGCGGACGCACCGCTGGTAGTGATGTTCCACGGGCTCGAAGGCAGTTCGCACAGCCACTATGCGACCGCGCTGATGCACGAGCTTCTCGCCCGCGGGTGGCGAGGCGTCATCCCGCATTTCCGCGGCTGCAGCGGCACGCCGAACCGGCTGCCGCGGGCCTACCACTCCGGCGACGCCGACGAGATCGATCGCATCCTCGAGGAACTCGCCCGCCATGAATCCGCCCCCCTCTTCGTCGCCGGCGTATCGCTGGGCGGGAACGCATTGCTCAAATGGCTCGGCCGCGAAGGGGAGCTGGCACGTACCCGCGTCCGTGCCGCGGCGGCCGTCTGCCCGCCGCTCGATCTCGTCGCAGCCGGCGCGGCGTTGCGCAGCGGTTTCAATCGCATCTACACGCGCGAGTTCCTGCGCACCCTGAAACCGAAGGCGTTCGCCAAGCTGGACCGGTTTCCCGGGTTGTTCGATCGAACGACCATGAGCGGCGCCCGGGACTTCGACACGTTCGACGACCTCTATACCGCACCGGCGCATGGCTATCGGGGCGTGCTCGACTATTGGAGTCGGGCAAGCAGCAAATCCGACCTCCAACGCATCGCGGTCCCGACCCTGGTCCTCAGCGCACGCAACGATCCGTTCCTGCCGGCACGCCATCTGCCCGGCGCAGCCGAAGCATCGGCCAGCGTCACGCTCGAGCAACCCGCCGGCGGCGGTCACGTGGGCTTCGTCGCGGGCCGGTTTCCGGGACATCTGCGCTGGCTGCCCGAGCGGCTGCTCGATTTCTTCATGCAGGTCATCTCGGGTCAGGCTTCCGGATAGCGCAACGGGCGCTTCGCCCACCGATGGCGGTGCCGTTCATGCTGTCTTCGTCCCATGATCCGCGGCGGCCGCGGCACGCTGGCCGCCCCGAGGCCGGCGATGGGATAATCGTGCTTCCGCAACTCCTGATGGTGGCCGTGCCATGCCCGCCGTTCCACAAGAGATCTTCAAGGCCTACGACATCCGCGGCATCGTCGGCCGCACGCTGACCCCCTCCGTGGTCGAACAGGTCGGGCGCGCATTCGGCTCCGAAGCGTTGAAGCGCGGCACGCCGAGCGTGGCCATCGGTCGCGACGGGCGGCTGTCCGGTCCCGAACTGTGCGAGGCCCTGGCCAAGGGCCTGCGCGCCGCCGGCGTCGACGTCGTGGACGTGGGCCGCGTGACAACACCGATGCTGTATTTCGCCGCCTACCATCTCGGCACGCAATCGGGCGTGATGGTGACCGGCAGCCACAACCCGCCCGAGTACAACGGCCTCAAGATGATGATCGCCGGCGAAGCTCTCGCAGGCGAAGCGATCCAGGGCCTGCGCGGGCGCATCGAGCGCAACGATCTTTCCTCGGGGGCCGGCTCGTACAAGACCGAGGACGTGAAGGAGGCCTACCTCCAGCGCGTCGTCGGCGACGTGAAACTCGCCCGCCCCATCGACCTGATCGTCGACGCCGGCAACGGCATCGCCGGCGCCTTCGCCCCGGAGCTCTACCGGCGCATGGGCTGCAAGGTGACCGAGATGTTCTGCGAAGTGGACGGCACCTTCCCCAACCATCACCCCGATCCGTCGCAGCCCCACAACCTCGAGGACATCATCGCGGCCCTGAAGGACACCGGCGAGGTCGGCTTCGCCTTCGACGGCGACGGCGACCGCCTGGGGGTGGTCACCAAGCAGGGCAAGATCATCTTCCCCGACCGGCAACTCATGCTGTTCGCGGCCGACGTGCTCACGCGCAATCCCGGCGCGCAGATCATCTTCGACGTGAAGTGCACCCGTAACCTGTTCCCCTGGATCCGCGAGCGTGGCGGCGTGCCGCTGATGTGGAAGACCGGCCATTCGCTCATCAAGGCGAAACTCAAGGAAACCGGTGCCCCGCTCGCCGGCGAGATGAGCGGCCACATCTTCTTCAAGGAACGCTGGTACGGCTTCGACGACGGTTTGTATGCCGGCGCGCGACTGCTCGAGATCCTGTCGCGGGTGGCCGACGTCAGCAAGCCGCTGGAGTCGCTCCCGGATTCGGTCAACACGCCGGAGCTGCAGATCAAACTGAACGAGGGCGAGAACTACGCACTGATCGACCGCCTGCAGAAGACCGCGAAGTTCGAGGGCGCCTCCGAAGTCATCACCATCGACGGTCTGCGCGTCGAGTATCCGGATGGCTTCGGTCTCGCGCGTTCTTCCAACACGACGCCCGTCGTAGTCCTGCGCTTCGAAGCGGAGAATGCCCAGGCGCTCGCACGCATCCAGGCCGATTTCCGCAAGGCCATCCTCGCTGCTGCCCCGGACGCCCAGCTCCCGTACTAGGGTGACTACCCCCCCGATGGGCCTGCGACCCTTCCCCCCGAGGGGGCCAGCCCGCTTGGGGCGGCCCGGCGCGGGCTGGGTGACTTTCCCCCCGATGGGCCTGCGGCCCTTCCCCCCGAGGGGGCCAGCCCGCTTGGGGCGGCCCGGCGCGGGCTGAGAACGCTCCCCACGCATGCCGGCACAGGAACTGTTTCTCGGGCGCCAGCCCATCCTCGATCGGGATCAGAACCTCGCCGGGTTCGAGTTGCTGTTCCGTTCCAGCCATGTGAACGGTGCCCATATCGAGGACGACCTGCTGGCCTCGGCCACCGTGATCAATCACGCGTTCTCGGAAATGGGCGTGGACCACGTGCTGGGGCGCTACGTGGGTTACATCAACCTGTCCGCCCCGCTCATCATGAGCGACGTCATCGAGCTGCTGCCGAAGGAGCGCGTGGTGCTCGAGCTACTCGAGACGGTGGAGGTGAACGCGCCCCTGATCGAACGCCTGAAGGAGTTGAAGGCCATGGGCTTCACGCTGGCGCTCGACGATTACCTGGGCGAGGAGGAGAAGTACGCCGACGCGCTCGACGTGGTCGACGTCGTGAAAGTGGACGTGAAGGGCCTCGACCCACTGCAGATCCGTCGCATCACCGAGCGCCTCAAGCGCTGGCCGGTGCGGCTGCTTGCGGAGAAGGTGGACTCGCGCGAACAGGTGGACCTGTGCGTGGGCCTGGGCTACCAGCTGTTCCAGGGCTACTACTTCGCGCGCCCCACCATCATCACCGGCAAGCGGCTGTCGCACGCGGAGTCCGCGATCATGCGTCTGCTCGGCCTCGTGCTGGTGGATGCCGACACGCCGGAGATCGAACAGGTCTTCCGGCAGAACCCGGATCTCTCGCTCACGCTGTTGCGGCTGGTGAACTCGGTTGCTGTGGGCGGCAGGACCAGGATCACCTCGCTGTCCCAGGCACTGGTGCTGCTGGGACGCAGTCAGCTGCAGCGGTGGCTGCAGTTGCTCATGTACGCGATATCGAGTTCATCCGACGCGAAGTTTCCCAGCCCGCTCCTGGTGCTGGCCGCCACGCGCGGGCGCATGATGGAACAGCTCGCAGCCATCTGGACCGGTGCGGGCCACGCAGTGCGCGAGCGCGCGTTCCTGACCGGCATCCTGTCGTTGGTGAGCGCCCTCCTCGGCATCCCGCTCACCGAAGTGCTGAAGACGCTGCCGGTGCCCGAGGATGTCCGTGCGGCGCTGCTGGAACGCAGCGGCCCCCTAGGCGACATGCTGCGCCTCACGGAACTGGTGGAGCAGACCGACGCCGACGCCATCGCGGAGATGCTCGACACCCGTCCGTTTCTCGACGCGAACCGGGTTAACGCCGCCTACGTCGAAGCGATCGACTGGGCCAACCGGATCGGCGAGACACCGGCCGGCTGATTCACGGCCGTCGTCATCATCGGCGGGAGCAGACGCTGTCCCGATAGATGGTCCTCGCCCCTGCTTCCACCCTCCCCAATTCTTCGACTGGGGGCGGGAGCCAGCCCCCTCCCCCATCGCAGGTAGGAGAAGGTTGGGGGCAGCCTACCGCACACAGGCGCTGGGCTATTCGCCGGCTTCCGCCTTGGTCTTCAGCATCGCCAATCCCTTCTGGTAGATGCCTGCATAGAGCGCGATCAAGGCGGCCTCGTCCTGACCCTCCGGCGGGTTGTCGAGCAACTTGAAGCGTCCGACCCAGAGCACGTCGGTCTCGCCGTCATTCGTGGGCTTGAGCGTCATGGTGGCGAAGTAGTCCTTCGCGATCACCTTGCCGTCTGCATACGTGTACGTGAGCGTCATGCGCCCGGGATCGTACTCGAGCAGCTTCTCCTGGACACGGGTGCCGTTCATGCGCAGCAGTTCGCGGATGGCGCCTTCCTCGCTCTTCGACTTCAGCACCAGGCGGCTCGACTCGATGGTGGACAGCCAGCGGGCCACACCGCCGAAGTCGCCGGCGAGCGCCCAGACTTCCTCCGGCGATGCCTTGATGTGGATGGTCTGCGTCGTCGACAGCTCCTTGTCCTGCGCAACGCCAAGCGCCGGCAGCGCCAGCAGCGCAGCGAACATCGTGACCACGGTTCTTCTGTTCATGTTTCGTCCCCAGAAAGTGCAAGTGACGCGGTCTGCCGCGCCTTCAGTGGTCTCCGAATGGCAAACCTGTTGTTGTTGTCAAAAATCCCTCCCGGTAAGAAAGGTTCCGTGCTACAGCCGCCCGCCCACCCACTCAGCGACGGACGCCAAAGCAGACTCGAGCTTCGCCGGCTCTGTGCCGCCGCCCTGCGCCATGTCCGGTCGACCGCCACCCTTGCCGCCGACTTGCCCTGCGACGTGGCCGACCAGTTCGCCCGCCTTCACCTTCGCGGTGAGATCGGACGTGACACCCGCGATCAGGGTCACCTTGTCGCCCTCGATGCTGCCCAGCACGACCGCGACGGACTTCAGCTTGTCCTTGAGCTTGTCGACCGTCTCGCGCAGCACCTTGGCATCGGCACCATCCAGCCGCGCGGCCAACACCTTCACGCCCTTCACATCCGAGACCTGATTCGCGAGGTCGTCGCCCTGCGATGTAGCCATCTTCGACTTGAGTCGCGCCAACTCCTTCTCCAGCGCCTTCACGTTGTCGACGATCTGCGCGAGCCTGGTGCCGATCTCCTGCTGCGGCGCCTTCAAGGCGGCCGCAACCTGAGCGAGCTGCTTCTCCTGCGACTGCGCCCAGGCCAGCGCCGAATCGGCGGTGATGGCCTCGATGCGCCGGATGCCCGCCGCCACTCCGGTTTCCGACACGACCTTGAAGAAGCCGATGTCGCCGCTGCGCCGCACGTGCGTGCCGCCGCACAGTTCGGTGGAGAAGGCGCCCATGCCGATCACGCGCACTTCGTCGCCGTACTTCTCGCCGAACAGCGCCATCGCACCGGCCTTGATCGCGTCGTCGTACTTCATCAGCCGCGCCTCCACCGGCACGTTGTGGCGGATCTCGCGGTTGACCAGGGTTTCCACCTGCGCGATCTCCTCCGGCGTCATCGGGGCCGAGTGGCTGAAGTCGAAGCGCGTGTGATGCGCATCCACCAGCGAGCCCTTCTGGGTGACGTGGGGCCCGAGCACCTGCCGCAGTGCCGCGTGCATGAGGTGGGTCGCGGAGTGGTTGTACGCGGCGCGCTGGCGCAACGCGGCATCGACCTGCGCGGTTACGCGATCGCCCACCGCGAGCCGGCCGGTGTCAAGGCGACCCTTGTGCCCGAAGACCTCGGCCTGGATCTTCTGCGTGTCTTCCACCTCGAAGGTGCCGTGGCCCGAGGTGAGTTCACCCGAGTCACCCACCTGCCCGCCGGATTCCGCATAGAACGGCGTGCGGTCGAGCACGATCACGCCGGTCTCGCCCGCCTCGATCGCGGACACCGAGGAACCGTCCTTGTAGATCGCGAGTATCTCTGCCTCGAGCTTCAGCAGTTCGTAGCCGTGGAATTCCGTGGCTTGACCGCGATACTCCACACCGGACTGCATGGTGAACTTGGACGCTGCCCGCGCGCGCTCGCGCTGCTGCCCCATCTCGGCCTCGAAGCCGGCAAAGTCCACGGTGAAGCCGCGCTCGCGCGCGATGTCGGCGGTGAGGTCCAGCGGAAAACCGTAGGTGTCGTACAGCTTGAAGACCGTGGAGCCGTCCAGCATGCGGTCTTCCTTCTTGAGGGCGCCGTCGAGCACGGCCATGCCGTGCTCCAGCGTTTCGGCGAAGCGCTCCTCCTCCTGCTTCAGCACCTGCTCCACCTTGGTCCGGGCCGCCGGCAGTTCCGGATAGGCTTCGCCCATCACCCGGGCCAGTTCGGCCACCAGCGTGTGGAAGAACGGCCGCTTGCAGCCCAGCTTGTAGCCGTGGCGGATGGCGCGGCGGATGATCCGCCGCAGCACGTACCCGCGACCTTCGTTGCCGGGGATCACACCGTCGACGATGAGGAAGCTGCACGCGCGAATGTGGTCGGCGATGACCTTGAGCGAGTTGTCCTCGAGGTCCTGGGTGCCGGTGGCACGCGCGGCCGCGCCGATCAGATCCTGGAAGAGATCGATGTCGTAGTTGGAGTGCACGCCCTGCATCACCGCGCTGATGCGTTCCAGCCCCATACCCGTGTCCACGGACGGCCGCGGGAGCGGATGCAACACGCCCTTGTCGTCGCGATTGAATTGCATGAACACCAGGTTCCAGATCTCGATGTAGCGGTCGCCGTCGGCATCGGGCGACCCGGGCGGGCCACCGGCCACATCGGCACCGTGGTCGTAGAAGATCTCGGTGCAGTAGCCGCACGGACCGGTGTCGCCCATCTGCCAGAAGTTGTCGTTGGTGGGGATGCGGATCACCCGCTCCCGCGGGATCTTGATGTCCTCCAGCCAGATCTTCTCGGCGCCGTCGTCGTCCGAGTGCACCGTGATCCAGAGGCGATTCGCCGGCAGCTTGAGCTCGTCGGTCAGGAAGCCCCACGCGAACTCGATCGCCTCGCGCTTGAAGTAGTCGCCGAAGCTGAAGTTGCCCAGCATCTCGAAGAAGGTGTGGTGGCGCGCCGTGTAACCCACGTTCTCGAGGTCGTTGTGCTTGCCGCCGGCCCGCACGCAGCGCTGCGATGTCGTCGCACGCGAGTAGGCGCGCTTGTCCTGGCCGAGGAACACGTCCTTGAACTGCACCATGCCGGCATTGGTGAAGAGTAACGTGGGGTCGTTGCCGGGAACGAGCGGCGAGGACGCCACGACGGCGTGGCCCTGGCGGCGGAAGAATTCGAGGAAACGGTGGCGGATCTCGCTGCTTTTCATGCGGGTGGGAACTGCGTTTGCGTGGAAAGGAAAACCGGAGGAACCGGAGGCTACAGTTCCTGTTCGATGGGGGCGCGCAGCAGGCGGCGGATCACTTCGAGGCTGAAGCCGCGGGCCTGCAGATAGCGGCCCTGCTTCGCCCAGTCCTGCATGTTCGCGGGCGCCTCGCGGAACTTGCGCCGCAGGACCTGCTGCGCTTCGGCGTACTCGGTGGACCGGGCGGCATCCAGCGTGGCGTCGACGATGTCGTCCGCCACGCCGCGACGGCGCAACTCGCGCTCGACCGTGAGCGGCCCGTGTCGCCCGCGATGGCGATACGCCAGTTGCTCCGCAAAACGCGCATCGGAAAGGAATCCCAGCGCCTGCATCTCGTCGAGCAAGGCAGGCAGGTCATCGCCCTCGGCCGCATAGGGTTCGAGCTTGCCCGCCAGTTCCGCGCGCGCGTAGTCGCGGCGCGCCAGCAGGCGCACCGCCCGGGATCTGAGCGTCGGCTCGCCGCTCAATCGGCCTCGGCGAGCGCCGGCGTCGGCGCATTCACACCGGCGGCCTCGCGTATCTTCGCCTCGATCTCCTCCGCGACGTCGGGATGTTCCTTGAGGTATTCGCGGGCGTTGTCCTTGCCCTGCCCGATCTTGTCGCCCTTGTAGGCGTACCACGCGCCGGACTTCTCGACGATGCGGTGATTGACCCCCATCTCGACGATTTCGCCCTCGCGCGAGATGCCCTCGCCGTAGAGGATGTCGAAGTCGGCCGTGCGGAACGGCGGCGCCACCTTGTTCTTCACCACCTTGACCCGGGTTTCGCTGCCGATCACTTCCTCACCCTTCTTGATGGCACCAGTGCGCCGGATGTCGATCCGCACCGAGGCGTAGAACTTGAGCGCGTTGCCGCCGGTGGTGGTTTCAGGGTTGCCGAACATGACACCGATCTTCATCCGGATCTGGTTGATGAAGATCACCATGGTGTTGGAACGCTTGATGTTGCCGGTCAGTTTACGCAGCGCCTGGGACATGAGCCGCGCCTGCAGCCCCGGCAGCTGGTCGCCCATCTCGCCTTCGATCTCGGCCTTGGGGGTCAGCGCCGCCACCGAGTCGATCACGACCACGTCGATGGAACCGGAACGGACCAGCATGTCGGCGATCTCGAGCGCCTGCTCGCCGTTGTCCGGCTGGGAGATCAGCAGGTCTTCCACCTTCACGCCCAGCTTGCGGGCGTATTGCGGATCGAGCGCGTGCTCGGCGTCGATGAAGGCAGCGGTGCCGCCCATCTTCTGTGCCTCGGCGATGACCTGGAGCGTCAGCGTGGTCTTGCCCGAGGATTCGGGGCCGTAGATCTCGACGATCCGGCCGCGCGGCAGGCCGCCGATGCCGAGCGCCAGGTCGAGGCCCAGCGAGCCGGTGGACACCACCTGGATGTCCTGGGAGACGTCGTTCTCCCCCAGCTTCATGATCGAACCCTTGCCGAACTGCTTCTCGATCTGCGACAGCGCGGCCGCGAGCGCTTTGCTCCTGTTATCGTCCATGGGTTTTGAGGTCTCCTGTAGGTATGGCCGCATTATGGCACAAGGGCAGCACGCCAACGAGCCGGCTTTGTCCCTTTTATTCAACGACCTGCCCCTTGAAAACGGGCCACGCAACGGGGTCGTTCCGGTTAAAGAACGCGCCCCGTTTGCCGATGACGAAGGCCATGACCGCCCTCCCCGCTACCGCATCGAAAATCGCCCGCTTCGAGGTCCGCAAAGCCCTCGGCCGGGGCGCCCAGGGCGAAGTCTGGCTCGCCCATGACCCCCAGTTGCGGCGTGACGTCGCGATCAAGACGCTGAGCCTGGACGGTCAGCGCGACGCCGGTCCGGTGAAGGCCCTGCTCGCCGAGGCGGTGATGGTGAGCCGCCTCGCTCATCCGAACATCGTGACCCTATTCGACGCCGGGCAGGACGGCCCGAAGCCCTATCTGGTCTTCGAGTTCGTCGCCGGGCGCACCCTGAGCGCCGTGATCCGGGAATCGGGCAAGGTCGCCCCGGCCCGCGCCGCCGAGTTGGGCGTCCAGATCCTGAAGGCGATCCATTTCGCCCATCAAAAGGGGGTCGTGCACCGGGACATCAAGCCCGGCAACGTCATGATCACCGACGACGGCATCGCCCGCGTCATGGACTTCGGCATCGCCTCGCTGCTCTCGGGCGAGGATCCGGGCGACGCCGGCTTCCACGGCACGCCGGCGTACATGGCGCCGGAGTACGCCACCGACCGCACGTTCACGGCCCGTTCCGACGTCTTCTCCGCCGGCATGGTGCTCTACGAGATGCTCACGGGCCGCCCCGCCGTGAGCGGCAAGACCGTCTTCGAAGTCCTGCACAAGCTCGCCAACATCCCGTTCACCGCGCCGTCGCAGATCGCCCCCGAGGTGGACGAGCGTCTCGAGGCGATCGTGCTGCGCGCCATCGCCAAGGATCCGGCGGAACGTTTCGAGTCGGCCCAGCAGATGGCCGACGCGCTGACCGGCTATCTGACACCCGATCCGGCCGCCGCGGCTGGCGGCGAAGGCGCCCAGGGCACGCTCGAATTCCTGCTGCGCCGGATGCGCCACAAGAGCGATTTCCCGGCGCTCTCGAACACCATCAGCGCGGTGAACAAGGCGACCACCTCCGACAAGGAAGGTGTGGCCGCCCTCTCCGGCAGCATCCTCAAGGACTTCGCGCTCACCAACAAGCTGTTGAAGCTGGTGAACACCGCTTACTTCGGGCAGTTCGGCGGCACCATCAGCACCGTCTCGCGCGCGATCATGGTGCTGGGCTTCGACCAGATCCGCTCGATCGCACTCACGCTGATGCTGTTCGAACATCTGCAGAACAAGGCGCAAGCTTCCGATCTCAAGGACGAGGTGCTGTCCTCGTTCTTCAGCGGCGTCGTGGCGCGCGAACTGGTCTCCAAGGCCGGCATCCGCGACGGCGAGGAAGGCTTCATCTGCGCGATGTTCCACAACCTCGGGCGACTGCTCGTGGCCTTCTACTTCCACGAGGAGCATCTCGAGATCCAGAAGCTCACCGCGCGCGGCGTCGAACCGAACACCGCGGCGACCCAGGTGCTGGGACTTTCGTTCGGCGGCCTCGGCATCGGCATCGCGCGCTCGTGGAACTTCCCCGAGAAGCTGATCGGCAGCATGCGCGCCATCGAAGAGGACAAGGTCAGGAAGCCCGTCAACGAGACCGAGCGGCTGCGCGCGCTCTCGGAGCTGTCCGCCCAGGTGGTCGGCGTGATCCGCGACACCCCGCCGGAGGAGCGCGCCAATCACCTGAAGAAGCTCGTCAGCCGCTTCGGCGAAGGCCTGGGCGTCACCGACCAGCATCTGAAGGGTGCGGTGCAGAACGCGGTCAAGGAGATCGCGCGCGATTCCGCGGTGCTCAATCTGAAGACCGCCAACAGTCCGTTCTTCCGCCAGGCGCAGAAATGGTCGGGCGAATCGGCGCAGGATGCCGCCGGATCCACCACCAGCAATCTCGCCACCGCGATGGAGGCCACGCTGCTCGCTGATCCGGTGCACGAGGTGCAGGCCGACAGCGCCGAGAGCGCCTCGCAGCGCCAGGCCATCCTCACCGCCGGCATCCAGGACATCACCAACGCTCTGGTGGGCGACTTCGCGCTGAACGACGTGCTGCGCATCATCCTCGAGACCATGTACCGCGGCATGGGCTTCACCCGCGTGCTGCTGTGCGTGCGCGATCCGGCGAGCGGCGGACTGAAGGGCCGCTTCGGTTTCGGCGAGGACGTGGACCAGATCATCAAGCGCGGCTTCACCATCCCGCTCGCCGCGGCGAAGGACGTGTTCCACGCCTCCATCAGCCAGGGCGCCGACATCTACATCGAGGACGTGAACGGCGAGAAGATCCGCGATCACATCCCCGGCTGGTACCGGAAGAGCATCGCCGCACGCTCGCTCGCGCTGTTCCCGGTCATCGTCAACAAGAAGCCCGTCGGCATGTTCTACGGCGACAGCTCCGGGACCCGCACGCTGCGCTTCGGCGCCGAGGAACTCGCGCTGCTCAAGACGCTGCGCAACCAGGCCGTGCTGGCGATCAAGTCGCACGGCGGATGAGCGCGGATTCGATCGCCGAACGCGCGGTCCTGTTCGCCGACATCGCCGGCAGCACCCGCCTGTACGAGGCCCTGGGTGACGCCGAAGCGCTGCGGCGCGTGGAAGGTTGCCTCGCCGCGCTGCGGGCCGTGACCACGGAATTCGGCGGCAAGGTGGTGAAGACCATCGGCGACGAAGTCCTCTGCGTCTTCACGGATGCCGGCACTGCTTTGCGTGCTGCCGCCGAGATGCAGGGCACGGTGCGCACCCTGCCCGGCGATGGCGGTGTGCGCGCGGCGGTCCGCATCGGCTTCCATGCCGGCCCGGTGCTGGAACGCGAAGGCGACGTGTTCGGCGACACGGTCAACGTGGCGGCGCGCATCGCGGGCCTCGCCAAGGCCCATCAGATCCTGTCGAGCGACAGCACCTGCTCGACCCTGCCGGGCTATCTCAAGATGAGTGTGAGGTCGCTCGGCGATACCGCACTCAAGGGGCGCAACGAAGGCGTGGGCCTGTGCGAGGTGATGTGGGACATGGGCCAGGACATGACGCTGGTGGAGGGCGTCTCGTCTCCGGGCGCTGCCGCCGCGCGCGAGCTGCGCCTCGCCTGCGACGACCGGGAATGGCGCATCGCCCGGGGCTCGCTCAGCATCGGCCGCGATGCCGGCAGCGACATCGTCGTCGCCGCACCGCGGGCGTCGCGGCAGCACGCACGCATCGAGGTGCGCAACGGCAAGTTCGTGCTGGTGGATCTCAGCAGCAACGGAACCTTCGTGCTCCCGGAGGGCTCCGACCTGGTGCTGCTGAAGCGCGAGGAGTTCGTGATCTCGGGCCGTGGCCTGATCGGTTTCGGCAATGAGGTCTCGGCCCCGGGCCCGGACGTGCTCGCCTACGACTGCGCCAGCATCAACGAGCCTGCTGGCGCATAATCGTCTCCAATCCCCTCGGAGCGCGCGATGATCCGGTTGCTGATCGACTTCTCGTGGTGGCTGATCGACCGGACGTGGCGGTTCGCGCGCGCCTGGTCGGGCGACGACGCCTACGAGCGCTATCTGGCAGCGCAGCCCCAGGGCAGCGAACCCCTGTCGCGGGCGGCGTACTTCAACGCCTACCTCGAGCACAAATGGCGGCGCTATTCCGCGTGCGGCCGGTTCTCGCGATCAGAATGATCGTCGCGGGCTAGCAGCGCACCGGGAACGGGGAGGAAAGTCCGCGGCGGCATAACGCTTCTGCACTTCTTCGCACCCCTCGCGTCCTTTGCGTCCTTCGCGTTGAAAGAAGTGTCGTTGCCGCTACCCGCCCGGCGCGCCCCACCCGGCCAGGAACTCGACCACCTCCGCAGGCGGCAGCGGCCGGCTCACCAGATAGCCCTGCATCTCGTCGCACTCGAGGCGCTGCAGCAGCCCTGCCTGCGCTTCGGTCTCGACGCCCTCGGCGATCACGCGCACCCCGAGCGAGCGCGCCAGCGAGATGATCGACCGCACGATGGCGAGGCTGTGCTCGTTCTGCGTCATGCCCACCACGAAGCTGCGGTCGATCTTCAACGCATGCACCGGCAGGCGTGCGATGTACGCGAGCGACGAGTAGCCCGTGCCGAAATCGTCCACGGCCACCTGCAGGCCCTGTTCGCCCAGTTCGCGCAGCATGCGCACCGTGGCGTTGATGTCCTCCATCACCATGCTCTCGGTGATCTCGATGTCGAGCCGGCCACCGGCGCGCTCCGTCTCGTCGGCCGCGGCCAGCACGCCCGCGACGAAATCGGGCTGGCGCAACTGGATCGGTGAGACGTTCACCGCGATGCGCACAGGCCCCACGCCGCTCGCACCGTACCGCCGGCAGTCGCGCGCGACCTGCGACAACGCCCAGGCGCCGGCGTCCAGGATGAGGCCGGTCTGCTCCATCACCGGGATGAACACTGCAGGCGGCACCATCCCGCCCTCCGGGTCCTGCCAGCGCATCAGGGCCTCGAAGCCGGTCAGCCGGCGCGTCGCGAGATCGATCTTGGGCTGGTACCACAGTACCAGCTGATCGTTCTCGATCGCCCGCCGCAGCCTGGTTTCGAGGCGCAGGGACTCCGAGACCCGGGCGTTCATCTCCCGCCCATAGAAGAGGAACGGCGCGCTCTGCGCCTTGGCACGATGCAGGGCGGCCTCGGCATTGGCGAACACCGACTCGGCGCTGAGGCCATCGGCGGGAAACATGGCGATGCCTGCCGTGGCGGAAATCCGTACTTCCTCGCCCTCCACCGCGAACCCGCGATCGAAGCATGCGCGCACCCGCGATTCGACGAAATGCGCGGTATCCGCTGGCCCCGCAACGCCGGTCACCGCGAGCGCAAACCGGTTGGAGCCGACGCGTGCGACGGTGTCCTGTTCGCGGATCGTCTGACGCAGGCGCTGTCCCACGGCGTTGAGGAGCGTATCGCCGGCGGCGCGGCCGAGCGTGTCGTTCACCTGACGGAAGCGGTCCATGTCGATCAGGATCAGGGCGATCCCGCTGCCGTCGCGCCCGGCCGCACCCAGGAGATAGGCGAGGCGGTCGAAGAACAGGCTGCGGTTAGGCAGGCCGGTCAGCGGATCGTAGTACGCAAGGTAGTCGACCTTCTCCGACGTCGCGATGAACTCGAGACTGAACGAGATATCCGCCGCCAGTTCGTTCAGCAGCCGCAGTTCGGCGTCGTCGAAGAAATCGGTCTCGGGCGCGTACAGCACGAGGACACCGACGGCGTCCGCACCGACGATGAGCGGCAGCGCGATGCACGCCTTGGCACCCACCCCGACCGCCGCCTGGCGCACGACCGACACGTCGGGCGAGCGCTCGATGTCGTTATCGTAGGCCGCGGCGCCGGTCCGCAGCGCGGCCTCGGCGGTCCCCGCGGGCGCAAAAGCGACCGGCATCACCGGCGCGTCCATGCCACCCACCGGCAGGGGCAAGCCGGCATTGGCCCGCGTCACCAGCCGACCGTCCTTCGCGTCCAGCAGCGCCGCCCAGGCGCTGCAGAACCCGCCGTCCTCCACGGCGATGCGGCAGGCTTCCTCGAACACCGACTGGCGTTCGCGCAAGTGCACGATCGCCGAATTGATCCCGCTCAGCACGGCGTGGATCCGGCTCAGGCGCGCGATCTTCTCCTCGTGCTGGCGGCGTTCGGTGGTGTCGCGCGCCACCGCCTGGGCCGCTGGCCGCCCCTCCCAGTCGAGCGGCGTCGCCCGCGTCTCGAGGTACACGACCGAACCGTCCGCACGCGTCATCTTGAGATCGGTCGGCTCCACCGGTTCGCGCTCCTCGTAGAGGCGCTTCCAGCGCTCCTGCACCTGTTCGTGGATATCGGGGTGCATGAAGTCGAGCAGGGATCGCCCCACCAATTGCGTGGGGTCGTCGACGCCGAGGAGCCGCGCTGCCGCCGCGTTGGCGAACACGAAGCGGCCATCCATGTGGATCGTGATCGCGTCGGGCGAAAGGTCCACGATCTTGCGATAGCGCTCCTCGCTCGCCCGCAACGCGGTCTCGGCGCGCGTGCGCCGCGTCACGTCGATCGCGACCACCATCCGCGCCGCCCGTCCTTCGAACGTGAAGTTGTGCGACGCGATCTCCATGTCGATCGGCTCGCCGCTCTTCTTGCAGTGGCGCCAGAGCGTCGGCCCGGTAACCGCCGGCAGGCCCTGCTCCAGATGCGCCTCGAGCCGCGGCAACTCGGACTCCGGCCGGATGGCCTCGAGCGTCATCTGCAGGAACTCTGCGCGCGAGTAGCCGTAGTGGCGCACGGCCGCGTCGTTCACCAGGAGGAAGCGCCGCGTCGCCACCTCGTACACCCACATGGGATAGGGATTGTTCTGGAACAGCGTGAGATCGGTCTCGCCCATCGTCGATCTCACGCCGCGGCGCGCTACGCCACCACCGGGCGTTCAGCCCATTCGATGGCACCTTCGACCGCCGCGATCACCGTCTGCCGCCGCACCGCCTCGCGATCGCCGGCAAAGCGGAACGTCCGCGCTTCGCGTGCACCGCCGAGCGCCCCCCAGGCGATGCAAACCATGCCCACCGGCTTTTCGGGGCTGCCGCCGCCGGGCCCCGCCACGCCGCTCACCGCGACGCCGAACTCGGCGCCGCTCTGGCGCAATGCGCCGTCCACCATCTCGAGCACGGTCGCTTCGGACACCGCGCCCTGCGCGAGCAGGGTCTGCGCCGAAACACCGAGCACCGCGCGCTTCGCCGCGTTGCTGTAGGTGATGAAGCCGCGGTCGTACCAGCCGGAGCTTCCCGGCACCATGGTCACCACTTCGCCGATCCACCCGCCGGTGCACGACTCCGCCGTGACCAGCCGGGCCCCGCGGGCGCTGAGCGCCCGGCCCAATCGTTCGGACAAAGCCTCGAGTTCGGTGTCAGCCACGGCAGCGGGTCGGTGCAGGCACAGGGGTGAGTCGATGCGTCGGCTTCACAGCGCCATCCTCAACGCTGCGAGCACGATCAGCGCGTAGAACGCGGCGATGAGGTCGTCCAGCATCACGCCGAAGCCGTTGCGCACCGTGCGGTCGTAGTAGCGGATAGGGATCGGTTTCACGATATCGAAGAAGCGGAACAGGACGAAGCCGGCGACCTGCCACCATGGCTCCTGGGGAAGCATGAAGAGGACCAGCAGAAACGCCACCACTTCGTCGAACACCATGCCGCCGTGATCATGGACGCCGAGGTCCTGGCCGGTGCGCTCGCATGCCCAGACACCGACGACGAACAGGGCCGCCAGCAGCGCCAGAAACCACGTGTCCGGCATGCGTGGGTGCAGGATCCAGAAGATCGGAAACGCGACCAGCGTGCCGACGGTGCCGGGGGCGCTCCGCGCGAGTCCCGCACCGAATCCGAAGGCGATGAAGTGGGCCGGATGCGCCAGTAGAAAGCGCAGATCGGGACGCGCCGGGCCCGACTCAGCCGAAGTGGTCAAAGCCGCCCCCCGACAGTGCGATGGCGCGACCGGACCCGTCCTCCACCTGCACGCCCTGGCCGTTCTCCACGCGACCGATGCGGGTCACCGGCACACCGACACGGGCGCCGGCAGCCTCGATGGCACCGCGGACCTCCGGCGCTGCCGTGAATGCCAGCTCATAGTCATCGCCCCCGCTCAACGCGGCGCGGCGCACGACCGGCTCGTCGCGCAGGGAACTCACCGCAGCGCAAAGGGGCACGCGGGACCAATCGATCACTACGCCGACACCGGAGCGCTCGGCGATGTGACCGACGTCGGCGACCAGTCCGTCGGAAACGTCGATGCACGCCTTCGCGTGGCCGGTGAGCGATCGGCCGAGCGCCACCCGCGGCGTCGGCCGATCGAGCCTCGTCCAGGCCAAGGCGCGCTGCGCCGCGTCGAGCACGATCTCGCCGCGGTGCGCCGCCAGCGCGAGCGCGGCATCGCCCACCGTTCCCGAGATCCAGAGGTCGTCACCGGGTTTCGCCGCATCGCGCCGCAGCGCGGTATCCGCCGCCACCTCGCCCATGACCTGCACTGCGATCGTGAGCGGACCGCGCGTCGTGTCGCCGCCGATGAGATCGACGTCGTGCTCGTCGGCAAGCGCGAGAAACCCCTGCATGAACGCGCCGACCCAGGCTTCGTTCACATCTGGCAGTGCCACCGACAACGTCACCCAACGGGGCAGCGCACCCATCGCCGCCATGTCGGACAGATTCACTGCGAGCGATTTATGGCCCACGCCGGCAGCATCGGCATCGGCGAAGAA
>JAIESW010000073.1 GCA_019745565.1 Burkholderiales bacterium | reverse complement strand
TCGGCCTTCTTGCCTGACTTGACTGCGCCGCCTTCTTCGGCGGCACGGCCGAACTCGGCCTTCTTGCCTGACTTGACTGCGCCGCCTTCTTCGGCGGCACGGCCGAACTCGGCCTTCTTGCCTGACTTGACCGCGCCGCCTTCTTCGGCGGCACGGCCGAACTCGGCCTTCTTGCCTGACTTGACTGCGCCACCTTCTTCGGCGGCACGGCCGAACTCGGCCTTCTTGCCGGACTTGACTGCGCCGCCCTCTTCAGCGGCACGACCGTAGTCGGCCGGCTTACCGGTCTTCACGGTACTTTCGTCGGCATGGCCGGGAAGTGCGACAGCGAACAGACCTGCGACCGCCAATGCTGAAATCAATGCACGCATGCGATTCTCCTTGATGACAGTTGGTTGTTGTTCCCACCGCCGCCTGCCGGGGCATGCAAGTGCGGTCATCGTAGGTTCCGCGGTTACGACGCCGGGAAGAGGCGGGCTTCCGAACAAAATCATCCCAACGGCCCAAACCCATGGAAATTCCACATCGGGACTGGACACTATCGCTTTGGTGATAGTCCGACCGTTCCCGGCAGCGAAAGCGCTAAACTAACTCGGGTGCGAGGCATGGTTAGACCCCCACCTCGCCGCCACGTCGCCAAGGGTGAAGCTCATGCGCTCGTTAGCGCGCAGGATTCGCTGTCGGTCAGCTATTTGTCTCGTTGCGCTGATGACTCTTGCCCTGCCGCAAGTGGTGGCCGGACAGGAGATGTCCGTACCGGAAGAAGGCGGCGCTGCGAGCGCCGAATTCACGGTCGCGGAAAGGGAATGGCTTGCCGCCCACCCGATCATCCGGGTCGGCGCGGAGACCAACTACGCGCCCTACGAATTCCAGGACAGCCGAGGGCATTTCTCCGGCGTGGTTTCCGACTACATGGAAATCCTGAAGCGCCGTCTCGGGGTCAGGTTCAAAGTCCAGCAATTGGCCGACTTTGCGGCGGTGGAAAACCGGCTGCGTCGGCATGAGGTGGACCTCGTCCTGGCGGTGGCGCCTTTGCCGGAACGCGGCGAGTTTCTGCTCTTCACCAGGCCGTATCTGCACTACGTCAATGTGATCGTCACGCGCGACGACTTCGGCTTCGTGACCGGCCTGCGCGATTTCGCCCCGGAGCGTGTCGGAGTCGTGAAAGGGCATTCGGCCCAACAGCTCGTCGCCCGGGCATACCCGAACTACAGCGGCAAGGCCTACGCCGATCTCCTCGACGGGTTGCTGGCGGTTTCGACAGGGAAGGTGGACGGTCTGGTGGACGACATTTTCCCGATCGTGTTCAACATCCGGTATCACCAGATCAGCAATCTCAAGATCGCGACCCCGGTCGAGAAGGGCCTGCAGCCCAAGGGATTCTCGGTTGCCGTGCGCAAGGACTGGCCGGAGTTCGTGGGCATCCTCGACAAGGTGCTGAGCAACGTCAGTCACGAGGAGGAGCGGGAGATCTCCCAGAAATGGCTGTCCGTGCGCTACGAGAGCAAGGTCGACTATCGAGGCATCTGGACTTCGGTAGCGGTCTTCTCGGCGATTCTGCTCGTTGCCGTGCTGTGGATCACGGTGCTGAACAGACAGCGCAGAGCCCTGGTTGCCGCGCGCGCCGAAGCCGAGGCCGCGAACCGGGCCAAGGACCAGTTCCTGGCGAGCATGAGCCATGAGTTGCGCACGCCGTTGCACGCCATTCTCGGCTACGCCGATCTCATCTCGAAAGGGGTGTTGGCCGAACCGGCCCGCCGGGATGCGCTCGCCACCATCGCGGGCAGCGGCCGCCATCTGCTGACGCTGATCAACGATCTCCTGGATCTGTCCCGTATTCGCTCCGGCAACCTCGCGCTCAACCCCGAGCCTGTGCCACTGCCTGCGTTGCTGGAGGAGATCGCGGCAATGGTGCGCATCGACGCACAGCAGAAAGGGCTGACGTTCGTCCTCGACACGCCCGCGGACCTGCCCGCGTTGGTGCGCGCCGATGGCAAGCGCATCCGGCAGGTCTTGCTGAACCTGCTGGGCAACGCCATCAAATTTACCGATGCCGGACAGGTCAGCCTGAGCGTCCAGGCCATGCGCATGAACGACGGCCGGATCGAACTGCAGATGAGCGTGGAAGACACCGGTATGGGCATCGCGCCGGAGGACAAGGCGCGCATTTTCGTGCCGTTCGAGCAAGCGGTGCAGGGGCGCAAGCGCGAGTCGGGTGTCGGGCTCGGGTTGGCCATCAGCCAGGAACTGGCACACCTGATGGGGGGCGCGATCGAGGTGGAAAGCCGGCAGGGCAGCGGCAGCCGGTTCCGCTTCACCGTTGTGCTCCCGCTGGTGAACGAGGGGCAGGAAGCGGCGCCCGTGAGCGGGCACATCGTCGGCTACGAAGGAAGCCGCAGATGCATCCTGGTGGCCGACGATCAGGAAGAAAATCGCCAGTTGCTGCGCAGGATGCTGGAGCCACTGGGCTTCGACGTCGCGCTTGCCGGTGACGGGAAGGAGGCCATCGCCAAGGCGCGCGAGCACAGGCCGGACTTCATCCTGATGGATCTGCGCATGCCGGAGATGAACGGGTTCGAAGCGACCCGCGCGATCCACCAGTTGCCCGGACTGCAGACCGTTCCGGTGGCAGCTGCCTCGGCCAGCAGCGCGGACCTCGAGCGTGCCGAGGCGGACCCTCAAGACTTCGGCGCTTGCCTGCGGAAACCTTTTCAGGCGACGGATCTCCTGGAGGTGCTCGGGCGCACCCTCAACTTGACGTGGCATCAGGCGGAGCACGACACGGTGTCCGCCACCCGTTTCGGGTCACACGCAGCAGAGTTGGTGCCGCCGCCCCGGCCCGTGCTCGAGGAACTGCTCGAACTGGCGCGGCTCGGCAAGCTGGTACGCATAGAGCAGCGCGCCCTCGAACTCGATCAGGACTACGCGCTGCGCCCGTTCGCCCGGCGCTTGTACGGACTGGCGCGCGGCCTGGACGAGGAGCGGCTGATTGCGCTCCTGCAGGATTGCCTGGGAGCGCGCCGCGATGCCGTCATCCATTGAGGCGCGCGAAGCCACGTTGCTCATCGTCGATGACAAGCCGCAGAACCTGCGCCTGATCTCCGACTTCCTGGCCGAGCAGGGCTTCGACCTGATGTTGAGCCGCAGCGGCGCGCAGGCCATCGACAAGGCGCGACTCGCAGCTCCCGACCTCATCCTGCTCGACGTCCGCATGCCCGACATGGACGGCTTCGAAGTGTGCCGCCGTCTCAAGGACGACTCCCGCACCGCGAGTGTCCCGGTGATCTTCATGACCGCCGTCGACGACACCGAGCACAAGGTCGAGGGATTCCGGCTTGGCGCCGTTGACTACGTCACCAAACCCATCCAGCGCGAAGAGCTGCTGGTACGCATCCGGCATCAGCTTCAACTGCATCGCCTGCAGCACGAGTTGTTCAGCAAGACCCAGGACCTCGCGCAGAAGAATGCCGAGCTGGAGGCCTATGGGCACACGATTGCCCACAGCCTCAAGACCCCGCTGGCGGCTGCCACCCGCTTCCTCGAGATCCTCGGCAAGTACAAGGCCGACGATCTCTCCGCTGAGCAAATGCACCTGGTCCAGCAGGCTCTCGGGGCGCTCGCCATGACGGGCGAAGTGGTCGAAGCCTTGCTGCTGCTCTCGATGGTCGCGCAGCAGGACGTGGAAGCGCAGCCGCTCGACATGGGCCGCCTGGTCGCGCAAGCCCTGAGTCAGTTGTCCGGCCTGCAGGCACGGGAGAAGGCAATCGTGACAGTGCCGAGCAGCTGGCCCCTCGCCTACGGCTATGCTCCTTGGGTAGGGGAGGTGTGGGTGAACCTGCTGAGCAATGCCATCAAGTATGGCGGGTCGCCACCCCATCTCGAACTGGGCGCCTCGCCTGCCGGGTCGCACGTGCGCTTCTGGGTCCGCGACAACGGCATTCCATTGACACAGGAGGAGCGCATGCGCGTGTTCATCCCGTTCACGCGCCTGCGGCAGGAGCGCGCGGCCGGGCATGGACTAGGTCTGGCATCGGTGCAGCGCATCGTCGTGAGACTGGGCGGGGAGGTATCGGTCAACCCCGCACCGGGAAGCGGCAACGAGTTTTGCTTCACGTTGCCCGCGGCGCCGCACTCGTGAAGATCCTGCACGCCGACGATCACTCGATGTTCCGGGAGGGCCTGCGCTTTTTCCTCAAGCTGCTGGATCCCCAGGCGATCGTGCTGGAGGCAAGCAACATCCAGGGGACGCTCGACAAGCTCGCCCTCGAATGGCCGGTCGACCTGCTGGTACTCGATCTGCAAATGCCCGGAACGAGCGAGCTCGATGGGTTCCTCGCGATCCATCGGCGCTACCCCGGCCTGCCGATCGTGATCGTCTCCGGCCTGAGCGACCCGCGCACGATCCGCACGCTGCTAGACAGCGGCGCGCGTGGTTACATCCCGAAGCTCGCCAGCAGCGAGCAGTTGATGGATGCGCTGCGGCGCGTCGTGCGAGGCGAGGTGTACCGGCCGGACGCGCTGTTCATTCCCGACCCGCAGGTCGAAAGCAGCGTAGGGAGGACGCCGCTGACACCGAGACAGTCGCAGATCCTTCCGCTCCTCGCCGAGGGTTTGCCCAACAAGCGAATCGCAGACACGCTGGGCGTTACGGAAGGCACCGTAAAGCAACACATGAAGGAGTTGTTCAGACGGCTCAATGCGAGTAATCGCACGCAAGCCGTCAAGGAAGCACGGCGCCTGGGCTTGCTGCGAAGCTAGCCGTGTCTCCCTGCAGCGCCAGGATGGCGGACCGAGCCGCTGGAATAAAATTCGAATCCCGTGCGTCCGAATGGTTCGGACTTCCACAGAATCCCGGTACTCCCCACGGAAACTCCAAGCGATGAAACCCGACCTCCTGCTGCTCTGTCCGCTGTTCCCAGCCACCATGGAGCAACTCGATGCCGCCTACACGGTACATCGCTATTACCAGGCGGCCGACAAGGATGCCTTCGTGGCCGGCCTGCGAGATCGCATTACCGCGACGGCAACGGCGGGCCACCACGGCATGAGCGTCGAGCTGATGCGCAAGTTCCCGAAGCTCAAGATCGTGTCCTGCTTCGGCGTGGGAGTGGACGGTATCGATGTGCCGGCGGCGCGCCGGCTCGGTATCGCCGTTACCAACACGCCGGACGTGCTGACCGAATGCGTCGCGGACAATGCCCTGGCACTGGTACTCGCGACGATGCGGCGCACCGTGTTCAACGACAAGTTCGTGCGGGCCGGCAGCTGGCTCAAGGGCAATGCGCCACTGGCGGACAAGGTGTCCGGCAATCGCATGGGCATCATCGGGCTGGGGCGTATCGGCAAGGCCATCGCGAAACGCGCCGAAGCGTTCGGCATGAAGATCGCGTATCACAGTCGCAACAGGCAGAGCGGGGTCGCCTACGACTACTATGACAGGCCCTTGGAGCTTGCGCGCGACGTGAAGGTGCTGGTCGTGGCCTGCCCGGGCGGCAAGGAAACCGAGAATATCGTCAGCAGCGAAGTGATCGCGGCGCTGGGCAAGGATGGCTATCTCATCAACGTGTCGCGTGGCACTACCGTCGATGAGCCAGCGCTGGTCGATGCGCTCGCCAACGGCCGCCTCGCCGGTGCCGGGCTGGATGTGTTCGTGGCCGAGCCCAAGGTGCCCGAAGCGCTGTTCAGGCTCGACAACGTCGTGCTACAGCCGCACGTGTCGAGCGGAACGCATTGGACGCGGGCAGCCATGGGGCAGCTCGTCGTCGACAATCTGGCCGCTTACTTTGCCGGCAAGCCGTTGCTGACCCAGGTCTGAAACCGGGATGAGGAGGGGCCTCATGAGCGCGCACACGCCCGATTGGAAAACCGAGGGCGATCTGAAGCCGCATTCGTCGCGCTATGTGAAGATGGATGCGCTGCCGTGGCGTCCGACAGCGTTCCCTGGAGTCGAGATCAAGGTCCTGCTCGAAGACAAGGAAACCGGATTGATGACTTCCATCACGCGCATGAGTCCCGGCGCGACCTTGCCGCTGCACGAGCACGTGGGCATAGAGCAGACCTACGTGCTGGAGGGCCGCCTGGTCGACGAGGAAGGCGAGGTCCGTGCCGGCGAGTACGTATGGCGCCCGGCGGGCAGCATCCATGTGGCCACGGCGCCCGAGGGAGCATTGCTCCTGGGCATGTTCCTGCAACCGAACCGGTTTCTCTGAACCCCAGTCTTCATTGACCAAGCTTGTGCGCCGGCAGCGGCGCGTCGAACAGGATCCATCATGACCATCTCGCACCGTCTGTTCCGCCTCGCCTCCGCCCTGAGCCTCGCCTTGAGCGCTGCCGTGTCCGTGGCGGCCGATAGTTCCGTCGTCGGTACCTGGTTACTGCAAACGTGGATTTCCACTGACGCGGAGTCGGGAGCGGTCGTCAACGTTTTCGGCGAGCACCCGACCGGGTACCTGATCTACACCGCCGGCGGCCACATGGCGGTAGTGCTGATGATGGAAGGCCGGGACAAGCTGAGCGGCGACCGCTACAACAGTCCCGTGGAAGAGCGCGCTCGAGCATTCTCCACTCACGTGGCGTACTCCGGCACCTACGAGCTCACCAGCGAAGGCATCATGCATCACGTCAAGGCGTCCTCGTTCCAGAACTGGGTCGGCACGGACCAGTTCCGCTACACCGAAGTGGTCGGCGACACCATGACGATCAAGACGCCCCCGCTGAAGGCTCCGCCGGACGGGAAGACGAAAGTCACGACGCTGGTGTTCAAGCGGCTCGACTGAGCATTGCGACACCACATCGTCGTTCATGCCGATGCGTCAATCGGTATCCCTCTTGTAAGCTCACATGGCGTAGCCTTGCGTCTCCGGCCGTAGTCTGAAGGAGGTGTGGGATGAAATTCGCGCCATTGCCGGCTGTCGTCGTCGCGGTCGCCCTGAGCATTCCCCTCGGCACCCGAGCCCACGAGGACGAACAGATCCCGACCGGCACTCCCGACCGGGTCGGGGACGTCGTCTTTCCGGTTTCGTGCAGTCCGGCCGCCCAGGAGCAATTCAACCGTGCGATGGCCATGCTGCACTCCTTCTTCTATCCGGAGGCGGGCAAGACCTTTGCGCGCGCGGCCGATCTCGATCCCTCGTGTGCCATGGCCCACTGGGGTGTGGCGATGAGCTGGTGGTATCCGTTGTGGTATCCCCCGACCAAGGAGTCGTTCCTGCAGGGCAAGGCGGCCCTCGACAAGGCTGCTGCCCTCGGCACGGGATCCGAACGTGAGCGCGCCTACATTGCGGCCCTCGCCCAGTTCTACGGCGACTTCGACAAGGTCGACCACAAGTCGCGCAGCCTCGCGTACGAGAAGGCGATGGCAGGGGTGCACGCAAGATTCCCGGATGATCGCGAGGCGGCGACGTTGTACGCGCTCGCGCTCCAGGCGACTGCCAACCCGAACGACAAGACCTACGCGAATCAGCTGAAGAGCGCCGAGATTCTGGAGACGGTGTTCGGCGAGCAACCCGATCATCCCGGGGCGGCTCACTACCTGATTCATGCGTACGACTATCCGGAACTCGCACCCCGGGCGCTCACCGCCGCCCGTCGCTATGGCGCCATCGCACCGGCAATGCCGCATGCGTTGCACATGCCTTCCCACACTTACATCGCGCTGGGGCTTTGGCAGGACTCGATCGAGTCCAACCTCGCAGCCGGTGCGGTGGCTCGAAAGCTCGGGTGGGTTCAGGAAGAGCTGCATACCATGGACTACCTGGTCTACGCCTACGTCCAGGGCGCACAGCCGGGGGCCGCCAAGGGCGTGTTGGTCAAGCTCGGCGAGATTGCGGTCGATGAAAAGGCCCGCACCTTGCCGGTCGACTACGCACTGGCCGCAGCCCCTGCGAGATTCGTGCTCGAACAGCGACGTTGGGCGGATGCGGCCTCGCTTGTGCCACACGCAAGCCGCTTTCGCGCGTCCGAGGCGCTCACCCACTACGCTCGAGCGCTCGGCGCGACGCACTTGGGTGCCACGCGCGACGCCGAGGAACAGGTTGGAAAGCTCACGCAGATCCGCGATGCGCTGTTGCAGGCGAAGCAGGACTATTGGGCCAAGCAGGTCGACGTGCAGGTACAGACTGCCCAGGCCTGGCTCGCGTGGGCAACGGGCAACGCGGCGCAGGCATTGGAGCTCATGCGTGCTGCCGTGACTCTCGAGGAATCGACCTACAAGCACCCGATCACGCCGGGGCAACTCCTGCCCGCCCGCGAATTGTTGGGCGACCTGCTGATGGAAGTCGGTCAGCCGCGTCGGGCGCTCGCCGAGTACGAGACATCCCTGCGCCTCAATCCGAATCGCTTCAACGGACTCTACGGTGCCGCGCGCTCGGCCGAGCTATCGGGTATGCCCGACAAGGCGGCGCTCTACTATCGGAAGTTGCTCGATCTTTGCAAGGCAGCCGATGGTGAGCGCGAGGAAGTCCTGCAAGCAAAACTGTTTCTTTCGAGCCTCTGACCGAGGTATTCGAAGCGAGTGAACTGGATGGCCTGAGCCGTTTGAGGTCGGCGTGCTGTGGCGCCGCGCGCAAGTCGTCGCTCTTGCGTGTGCTATTTTCGGTGCTTCCATTCACTACGCGGTAGATCACGGTCCATGAACGGCGCTGAAAGCCTCGTCCGCACGCTGCTCGCGAGCGGCGTCGATACCTGCTTCGCGAATCCCGGCACGTCCGAAATGCATTTCGTGGCGGCGCTCGACAAGGTGCCGGGGATGCGCTGTGTGCTCGGGCTCGCGGAGACCGTAGTCACCGGGTGCGCAGACGGCTACGCGCGCATGACCGGCAAGCCCGCCGCAACGCTCCTGCATTGCGGCCCCGGTTTCGCCAACGGCATCTCGAACGTGCACAACGCGGCGCGAGGGTTCGCGCCCATGGTCAACATCGTCGGTGACCACGCCACCTATCACCGGCAGTACGACACACCGTTGACGTCCGACGCCGAAGGCCTGGCTCGTGCTGTATCCCACTGGGTGCGCACCACGACGTCGTCGCAACGGGTCGGGGTCGACGGAGCCGCCGCCGTGCAGGCGGCATTGACCCCGCCGGGTCGGATCGCGACGCTGATCCTGCCCGCGGATACGGCGTGGAACGACGGTGGGGAAGTGGCCGGACCGTTGCCTGTGCCGGCACGAACACCGGTAGCGCCCGAGGCCCTGCGGACTATCGCCCAAGCGCTGCGCAGCGGCGAGCGCGCGATGCTGATCCTGTCCGGGGCGGCGCTGATGGAGCCGGGTCTGCGCGCGGCGCAGCGCATAGCCCACGTCAGCGGCGCTGAACTGCGCGTCCCGACCCAGGTGCCGCACATGGTGCGCGGGCGCGGGCGTCCGCCGATCGATCGCATTCCCTACGCCGTGGACGCGGCGTTGAAGGTGTTTGCGGGCATCCGGCACGTGATCCTCGTGGGTGCGAAGGTGCCGGCGTCGTTCTTCGCCTATCCCGGCAAGCCCAGCATGATGTCGCCGCCCGATGCCATCACACACGTGCTCGCCCGACCCGAACAGGACTCCGTCGCCGCCCTCGAATGGCTGGCTGACGAACTGGGTGCACCGACGAGCGTACCGCTGCCGGATGTGGAACGGCCGTCCGTCGTCAGCGGCGCCTTCGAGCCCGTCGCGTTCGCTCGCACGTTGGGAGCGTTGCTGCCCGAGAACTGCGTCATTGCGGAGGACGGTGTCACGTCCGGCCGCCAGTTGCTGGCCCCGACGTTCGGCGCCGCGCCGCACGACTGGCTGCAGATCACCGGCGGAGCGATTGGTCATGCTTTCCCATGCGCGACCGGTGCCGCGATCGCCTGCCCGGATCGCAAGGTCGTATGTCTCCAGGCCGACGGTGCAGGCATGTACTCCCTGCAGTCGCTCTGGACCCAGGCGCGCGAGCAGCTCGATGTGATCAACGTGGTCTTCGCGAACCGCGTCTACAAGATCCTGCAGGGCGAGTTGATCAACGTCGGTGCGCAGCCCGGACCCGCATCGAATGAACTGTTCGACCTGTCGCGGCCGGAGATCGATTGGGTGAAGCTGTCCGAAAGCCTGGGAGTGGAAGCTACGCGTGTCGAGAACCTGGAAGGGTTCGCCGACGTCTTCAAGGCGGTGTGCGGACGCCGGGGGCCGTTCCTGATCGAATTCAGGATCTAGTCTCGCTCCGCGGGCGAGCCTGGCGAGGGTCGCCAGCCCCCATCCCAGCCTTCCCCCAACGCAGTTGGGGGAAGGGGCGTACATCCCCGCCCTCAGCTTTGCTGGGGGAGGGTTAGGGTGGGGGCAATGGACGCCATCGCGTCACGCCCGCTCGATCGACAGCGGCCCCTGCCCCTGCTGACGGACTTCGCGCCAGAAGTCCGGCGGGATGACTTCCTGAGCGGGAGCTGGTCCTTGATGCTGATGTCAGGTTCCAGCGCAGGGTCGCGTCATTCACTCGGTCGCGGGAAACCAATCCCGCGTCGCATCGCGATTCAGCGCGATCCAGCGCCGCGCCGCCTCCCGCGGGCTGACCTTCTCCACATTGACCATGCGGTCCATCTCGGTCACGGCGGCCACCGAAAGCTTGATGCGTGAGAGGCGGGCCAGCACCTCCGGGCTCACCTTGTCCTTGAGCGCATTGCTTGCCAGCAGGTAGGCTCGGTCGCTGTCGCCGAAGATCTTCTGCGGATCTTCGAGCACCCGCATCGGGTAGCTGGCGTTGATCCATTGGGGTTGCCACAGCGGCATGACGATGACCTGCCTCTGTTCGTAGGCGCGGCGGAAGTTGGCGATCCAGTCGGCAGCGGGACCGGGCACCAGTTCATAGCCGGCCGCCTTCAGGCCGTAGCTGTCCATCATCTTCGCGACGCCGACCATCAGGCCCGAGCTGGGACCGATCCCGACGATGCGCTTCTCGACACCGGCTGCTATCTCCGGCCGCGCGAGATCGGCCACGCTGCGTATCTCGGCAGCGGCGTAGTCCGGCACGGCGAGGAAGAGCCGGGCGTCGGCATAGAGTTCGGCGAGCAGGAAGGTGCTCGCCTGCACCTTCTCGTACAGTGGCGCGTGGGCATTCGGGAGCCACGAAGCGGCGAGGATGTCTACCTCACCGGTACCGAGCTTCGGATAGATCTCGCCGTGGGAACCCTGCGTCAGCACGAAGGGTTGGCCGGAGCGCTCCAGCACCTCCTGCACCACGCCGCCGGTGACAGCGTAGAAGCTGAGATCCACCTGCCCGAGCGTGATCGGTTGGGTCGCGCCGGCCGTGAGGGGCAGCAGGGTGGTCAGGCTGAAGAGCACTGCATTGCGAAGCTTCATCTCGTTCTCCTTCATGCGTCGATTGCGTGGCTGATGAGTACGCATTCTTGGCGGCCAGGCGGTCGTGTACAAACGACTTGTTGTCACGGACGCATGAATTGATCTCACGCGTATGAGTGAAAGTCTGCCGCATCTGACCGTTCTGCGGGTATTCAAGGCGAGTGCCCGTAATGGCAGCCTCCAGGCGGCCGCCTCGGAGCTCGGGCCGTCGGCCGTCAGTCATCGGATCCACGCGCTCGCGGCGTACCTCGACGTGCGCTTGTTCGAACGCCGGGTGCGTGCGGTCGAACTGACCGTCCCGGGGAATACGCTGTGGCTCAAGCTGGCGGACGGCTTCCGCCTGATCGAATCAGCGGTCCGCGAAGTGCACACGCTGCAGGCACCGGCTGAGATCGCGGTCTCGGCCGGGCCCGCCATCGTGGCGAAGTGACTGGTGCCGCTGCTGCACCGGTTCGGCGAGCGCCACCCTGCCATCGAAGTGCAGGTCAGCCCGCCCAACCTGCCGTCGTGAATGACAATGCCGGGCGGACGGCGTCAAGCCTCCGTTCTCAGCGCAGCGACGCGTTCACCTTGGCCAGTGCCGCCGCCCCCGGGCACAGATCGGCTTCGGTCAGGGCATTGAGCGGCCGCTTCACGGTATTGAGCCCTTCGTGCAGATCTGTGGCGTGAGAATCCACGTACAACAGGCCGGTGACGATCTCGCCGCGCGCCTGGTGGGCCTGCACGTGGTCCATCGCACGGACCCGGTCCGTCGGGTCGTAGTCGGTGTGCAGCTTGCGCAGGCGCATCATCGTGCCGTCGGGCTGAGGCACCGTGATGACCTCACCGGCTCCGGGCTCGGCCGTGACCTCCGGAGCGAGGTCGATGAAGTCGATGCGATTCACGGCATCGTTGTGTTCGCGAACGTAATCGTAGCTGCGCGTGCTGCCGGCGTGGTTGTTGAAGGCCACGCACGGACTGATCACGTCGATGAAAGCAGCGCCGCCGTGGCCGATGGCGCCTTCGATCAGCGGCACCAGTTGCGCCTTGTCGCCGGAAAAGCCGCGCGCCACGTAAGTGGCGCCGAGCTGCAGCGCCATGCCGATCAGATCGACCGGCGCGTCGGCGTTGACCACGCCCTTCTTGCTCTTGGATCCCCGGTCGGCCGTGGCCGAGAACTGGCCCTTGGTGAGGCCGTACACGCCGTTGTTTTCGACGATGTAGACCATGCGCACGCCGCGGCGCATCGCATGGGCGAACTGGCCCAGGCCGATCGAGGCGGAGTCGCCGTCACCGGAGACGCCGAGGTACAGCAGATCGCGGTTGGCCAGATTGGCACCGGTCAGCACGCTGGGCATGCGGCCATGCACGGTGTTGAAGCCGTGGCTCGCGCCGAGGAAGTAGTCGGGCGTCTTGCTGGAGCAGCCGATGCCGGAGAGCTTCGCCACGCGATGCGGCTCGATGTCGAGCTCCCAGCAGGCCTGCACGATGGCAGCGGAGATGGAGTCGTGGCCGCAGCCTGCGCACAGCGTGCTGATCTTGCCTTCGTAGTCGCGCCGCGTGTAGCCGACCTTGTTGCGGACCAGGGTCGGGTGATGCAGGCGGGGTCTGGCGATGTAAGTCATGCGATCTTCTCGCGTCGGGGCGCCACGGCGAGTGTGTGCACGAATTTCGTGATGGCGCCGGATATGTAACGGGCGGTGATGGGCGTGCCGTCGAAGTGGAGTACGCGGATCAGCTTCGCCGGATCGATCTCGAGTTCGTTGACGAGCAGCGTGCGCATCTGCGCGTCACGGTTCTGCTCCACCACGAACACCTGGTCGTGCTCCTCGATGAAATCCCGGACGCTCTCCGGGAACGGGAAGGCGCGCAGCCGCAGCGCGTCCAGGTGGATGTCTGCTCCCGCGAGTCCTTCGAGCGCTTCGTCCATGGCGGGCGAGGTCGAGCCGAAGTAGATGGCGCCCAGGCGGGTCTTGCGATCCGCCGCCTTCAGCACGGGCTGCGGCACGATCTCGGCGGCAGTGGCGAACTTCTGCAGCAACCGCTCCACGTTGTACGTGTAGTCCTTGCCCGACTCGGAATAGCGAGCGTACGCATCGCGGGTGGTCCCGCGGGTGAAGTACGCGCCGAGGGTCGGGTGGGTGCCGGGCAGTGTGCGCCACGGAACGCCGTCGCCGTCCACGTCCTTGTAGCGGCCGAACTCCTTGCCGGATTCGAGTTCGGCGGCGGTCATCACCTTGCCGCGATCGTAGCGCCGGCTGTCGTCCCACTGGAGCGGTTCGCACAGACGCTGGTTCATGCCGATGTCGAGATCGCTCATCACGAACACCGGTGTCTGCAATCGATCCGCGAGGTCGAGCGCGACAGCGGCGTGCTCGAAGCACTCGGCCGGATCATGCGGCAGCAGCAGCACGTGCTTGGTGTCGCCATGGGACGCGTAGGCGCTCGCGATCAGGTCCGCCTGCTGGGTGCGGGTCGGCATGCCGGTCGAAGGCCCGCCGCGCTGCACGTCGATGATGGTCAGCGGGATTTCCGCGAAATACGCGAGGCCGATGAACTCGGTCATCAGCGAGATGCCGGGGCCGGAGGTGCACGTGAACGCGCGCGCGCCGTTCCAGCCGGCGCCGGTGATGATGCCGATGGAAGCGATCTCGTCCTCCGCCTGGACGATGGCGAACTTGTTTTCGCCCGTGTCCGGGTCCACGCGGAACTGGCGGCAATACTTGTCGAAGGCTTCGGCGACGGAGGAGGAGGGCGTGATCGGATACCAGGCGCAGACCGTGGCACCGCCATATACGCACCCCAGCGCGGTCGCGGCATTGCCCTCGATGAAGATGCGGTTCCCCACGCGGTCGGCGCGTCGCACCTTCAGCCCGACTTCGGAGCCGTGGGGCGGCATCAACTGATCGCGTGCGAAGCTGCAGCCGGCATGCAGTGCCCGGATGTTCGATTCGAGCAGGCGCTCTTTGCCGCGATACTGTTCACCGAAGAGGCTCTCGATGACGGCCGGGTCGACGTCGAGCAGGACGGCGAGGGCGCCCAGCACCATGATGTTCTTGAAGAGCTGGCGCTGGCGCGCGTCGTCGTAGGTGGCGTTGCAGATGGCCGTGGCCGGCATGCCGATGACGGTGATGTCGTCGCGAAATGCGGACTTCGGCATCGGCTTGGTGCTGTCGTAGAACAGATAGCCGCCGGGCTCGATCTCCGCCAAGTCCTGGTCCCAGGTCTGCGGGTTCATCGCCACCATCATGTCGATGCCGCCGCGCCGCCCGAGCCAGCCGCGCTCGCTCACCCGCACTTCATACCATGTGGGCAGGCCCTGGATGTTGCTCGGGAAGATGTTGCGCGGACTCACCGGCACGCCCATGCGCAGGATCGACCGCGCGAACAGTTCGTTCGCCGACGCCGAACCGGAGCCGTTGACGTTGGCGAACTTGACGACGAAATCGTTGACCGCCTCGATGCGCTTCATGCCGCGTTCACCACGCGCACCGTCCCGGGCTTGCCGTCACGACAGGCCGGGCCGGCCTGCGTGGTCTGCAGCAGGAACTTCTGCATGTCCCACGCACCCGTCGGACAGCGCTCGGCGCACAGGCCGCAGTGCAGGCAGACGTCCTCGTCCTTCACCATGATGCGGCTCGTCTTGAGCGGGCCGCTCACGTAGAGCGCCTGCTCGGCGTTGGTCGCCGGCGCCTTGAGTCGCGCGCGCAGATCTTCTTCCTCACCGTTGTCGGTGAAGGTGATGCAATCCATCGGACAGATGTCCACGCAGGCGTCGCACTCGATGCATTGCTTCTCCGTGAACACGGTCTGCACGTCGCAGTTCAGGCAGCGCTCGGCTTCCTTCAGCGCCGTGACCGGGTCGAAGCCCAGTTCGACTTCCACCTTGATGCTGGCGAGCGCCTTCTGCGCGGCGGCCCACGGCACCTTCGAGCGGAGGTCGTTCGACACCGCGTTGTGGTAGCTCCACTCGTGGATGCCCATCTTCTGCGACACCAGATTCACGTGCGGCGGCGGTCGTTTCGCGATCGGCTCGTCGTGCAGGAAGCGGTCGATCGATACCGCAGCCTCGTGGCCGTGCGCGACCGCGGTGATGATGTTCTTCGGTCCGAAGGCGGCGTCGCCGCCGAAGAAGACCTTCGGCACGGTGGACTGGAACGTCTTCGCATCCAGTTCCGGCAGTCCCCAGCGGTCGAAGGCGATGCCGCAGTCGCGCTCGATCCAGGGGAAGCTGTTCTCCTGGCCCACCGCGATCAGCACTTCGTCGCAGGGGATGGTGACGTCGGCCTCCCCCGTCGGCACCAGCGAACGGCGACCCTGGTCGTCGTACACCGCCTTCACGATCTCGAACACCATGCCGGTGAGGGTGCCGTTCTCGTGCAGGAACGCCTTGGGCACGTGGTAGTTGATGATGGGGATGCCTTCGTGCATGGCATCCTCCTTCTCCCACGGCGAGGCCTTCATCTCCTCGTAGCCGGAGCGCACCACCACCCTCACTTCATCGGCGCCGAGGCGGCGCGCGGAGCGACAGCAATCCATCGCGGTGTTGCCGCCGCCCAGCACGATGACGCGCTTCTTCACGCTGCTCACGTGACCGAACGACACGGACGCGAGCCAGTCGATGCCGATGTGGATGTCCGCGGCAGCTTCGCGGCGACCGGGGATGTCGAGATCGCGCCCGCGCGGCGCGCCGCAGCCGACGAAAACCGCGTCCCAGGGTTCGGCCAGCAGCGCACTCATGGAATCGACGCGTTGCCCACCGCGGAATTCCACGCCGAGGTTGAGGATGTAGCCGCATTCCTCGTCGATCACGCTTTCGGGGAGGCGGAAGCGCGGGATCTGGGTGCGGATGAAGCCGCCGGCCTTCTGCTCGCCGTCGAACACCGTGACGGCGTAGCCCTGGGAGGCCAGATCGCGCGCCACGGTAAGCGAAGCCGGCCCGGCACCGATACAGGCCACGCGCTTGCCGTTCTTCGCGGGCGCACGGGGTAGACGGGCGCGCATGTCGTCGCCCTTGAAGTCGGCGGCGACCCGCTTCAAGCGGCAGATGGCGACCGGTTCGGGCTTCGCGGTGTTCTGTTCCTCGACCCGCCCGCGCCGACAGGCCGGTTCACAGGGCCGGTCGCAGGTCCGGCCCAACACGCCGGGGAAAACGTTGGACACCCAGTTGACCATGTAGGCGTCGTCGTAACGACCCTGGGCGATCAGACGGATGTATTCGGGAACAGGGGTATGGGCGGGACACGCCCATTGGCAATCGACGACCTTGTGGAAATATCCCGGGTCGTCAACGTCTGTAGGTCGCACGAACGGTCTTCTCCTCCGGCAGGAGCGACCGCACATTTTGGCCGTCTGTTCCGACGGTCCCGGCGGGACACCCCTTTTGTCTTTTGCCCGGCAGTCTACAGGGTGTCGGGAGGGTTCGGTAAGGGGCGCCCGGTCACTTCGGGAAGTACATCTTCTCCCTGGCGCGCCGGTAGCTCCAGGGCAGTCCGGCGTTTCTCCAGCCGTTGACCTCGCTGTGACGGGCGGTGAGGTTCCCGGTACGGGTCGGGTGAACTCGTGTGAGCCCAACGGTCTATCTCGTCCCGGCCGGAGAATGCGCCACAATTGAACCCATGAACGCCCGGATCCCTGCGCCCGCCACCGACGGCACACCGTTCCACCCCGCGGTTTCCGGCTGGCTGCGGGAACGTTTCGGCCAGCCGACGGAAGTCCAGGCTCGCGCCTGGGCTTCCACGACGCAACGCCGGCATGCGCTGATCGCCGCACCGACCGGGTCCGGCAAGACGTTGGCCGCCTTCCTGGCGGCCATCAACGACCTGGTGATCGAAGGGCTGGAGTGCGGCCTCGAGGACGAAGTCCACGTCCTGTACGTCTCGCCGCTCAAGGCATTGTCGAACGACATCCGCAAGAACCTGCAGGAGCCGCTGGCCGGGATCCGCACCGGGCTGGTGGCTATGGGGCTTCCTGACCTGGGTATCCGAGCGGCGGTGCGCACCGGGGATACACCGGCCGTGGAACGGGCCAGCATGCGCCGCACGCCGCCGCACATCCTGGTGACCACGCCCGAGTCGTTGTACATCCTGCTCACGTCCGATTCCGGTCGCGCGATGCTGAAGTCCGTGAAAAGCGTCATCGTCGACGAACTGCACGCCGTGGCGGGAGCCAAGCGCGGCTCGCATCTGCTGCTGTCGCTCGAACGGCTCGTGGCGCTGTGTGACGCACCGCCGGTGCGCATCGGCCTGTCCGCCACCGTGAAGCCACTCGACGACATGGCGCGCTTCCTCATCGGGCAGCGGGACGAGGACGTGGCCATCATCGATACCGGCCACGTGCGCGAACGCGATCTCGCGATCGAGATGCCACGCTCTCCGCTCTCGGCCGTGATGGCCACGGAAGTCTGGGGCGAGGTGTACGACCGATTGACCGAGCTGATCGCGCAGCACCGAACCACGCTGATCTTCGTCAATCAGCGCCGCAGCGCCGAGCGCGTGTCGCGGCACCTCGCGGAGCGGTTGGGTGAAGAACACGTCGCCGCGCATCACGGCAGCCTCGCGCGTGAGCATCGTCTGGATGCGGAGCAGCGCCTGAAAGCGGGGACGCTGAAGGCGCTGGTGGCTACGAGCTCGCTCGAACTGGGCATCGACATCGGTGACATCGATCTCGTCTGCCAACTCGGCTCGCCGCGTTCCATCAACGCGTTCGTGCAGCGGGTCGGCCGTGCGGGACATGCGATCGGGGCCATTCCGAAGGGGCGACTCTTCCCGCTGTCGCTGGACGATCTGTTCGAGTGCGCCGCGCTGCTGAACGCAGTAAACCATGGCGATCTCGACCGCATCCGTGTGCCGCGCCACCCGCTGGATGCGCTGGCGCAGCAGATCGTGGCTGAAGTGGCGTGCCGCGAGTGGGGCGTGCAGGAACTTTACGACCGGTTCCGTGCCGCGCAGCCGTACGGCGATCTCGAGTTGCGCGAGTTCGAGCAGGTGGTGCAGATGCTGGCCGAGGGCTACAGCACACGCCGGGGTCGTCGCGGCGCCTGGCTGCACTACGACGCCGTCAACCGCATCCTGCGGCCACGCCGCGGCGCGAAGCTGGTCGCGGTCACCAACGCCGGCGTGATTCCGGACCAGTTCGACTACGACGTGGTGCTGCTGCCCGAGGAACACCGGGTCGGCACGCTCAACGAGGATTTCGCGTTCGAAAGCCTGGCCGGCGACATCTTCCAGTTGGGTAACGTCTCCTACCGCATCGTGAAGGTGGAGACCGGCAAGGTATTCGTGGAAGACGCCAAGGGCCAGCCGCCGACCATGCCGTTCTGGCTGGGCGAAGGCCTGGGACGGACCGATGAGCTGAGCCGGGCAGTCTCACACCTCGCCGAGATGGCGGAAGCTCCCATCGATCAGGGCATCGAGGCCTGCGAGCGCTGGCTGCACGAGGAGCTGTTGCTGCCGCCGGCTGCGGCGCGGCAGCTGGCGCACTACCTGGCGGTGGCCAAGGCCGCGCTCGGTGTATTGCCGAGCGAGAAGCACATCGTGTTCGAGCGCTTCTTCGACGAGGTGGGCGACACCCATCTGGTGATCCATTCCCCCTACGGTTCGCGCATCAACAAGGCGTGGGGGCTGGCACTGCGCAAACGCTTCTGCCGGCAGTTCAACTTCGAGCTGCAGGCGAGCGCGCTCGATGACAGCATCGTGTTGTCGCTCGGGCCCACGCACAGCTTTCCGCTGGAGGACGTGAAGCACTACCTCAAGTCCGCTACGGCAAAGGACGTGCTGGTGCAGGCGCTGCTCGATGCGCCCATGTTCGGTACGCGCTGGCGCTGGAACGCGACCTCCGCGCTGGCGGTACGGCGGATGAACGGCGGCAAGAAGGTACCGCCGCAGTTCCAACGCTCCGATGCGCAGGATCTGCTCACCGTGGTGTTTCCCGATCAGGTGGCCTGCGCCGAGAACCTGGTGGGCGAGCGCGAGATTCCCGACCATCCGCTGGTGGCGCAGACGCTCGAGGACTGCCTGCACGAGACCATGGACGTGGACGGCTTCCTGCGCCTGCTGAAGCGCATGGAGTCCGGCGAAGTCGAGGTTACGACCTGCGATCTCGCTTCGCCGTCACCCTTGTCCCTCGCGATCCTCAACGCGAAGCCCTATGCATTCCTGGACGACGGGGCCGCAGAGGAGCGCCGCACCAAGGCCGTCAGCACCCAGCCGTTCATGGACATCCGGACCGCCGAGGATCTGGGCCGGCTCGATCCGCAGATGATCGCGCAGGTGCGCGAGGAAGCCTGGCCGGTCATCGGCAATGCCGACGAGTTGCACGATGCGCTGGTGGTGCACGGCTTCCTGACGGCGGCCGAAGCGGGCTACCCCGAGTTCATCGCATCGCTCGAGCTGCAGCGACGGGTGACCCGCGTGCAGGTCGGCGACGGGATGATTGTGGCGGCGGAACGGTTGCACGAGTTCCTGGCCGTGCTTCCCGATGCCGCAATGTCGCCGCCGATCGGTGCCGTCGAGTCCGATCGGCCGGACCGCGATGTGGCGTTGCGCGAGATCCTGCGCGGGCGTCTGGAATTGCTGGGGCCGGTCACCGCGGATGAGTTGGCTGCGCCGCTCGGTCTGGAGGGGCGCGCGATCGCGGGCAGCCTCGCGCAGCTCGAAGGCGAGGGCGCTGTCATGCGCGGTGCGTTCACGACGTCCGGCGTCGAGGAATGGTGCGATCGGCGCCTGCTGGCGCGCATGCACCGTCGCACGCGCGATCGCCTGCGGGCCGATATCCAGCCGGTGGCCCCGGCGCAGTTCCTGCGCTTCCTGTTCCGCTGGCATCAGCTGGCCGGCGCACCCGGTTCCGAACTTGGCGACGAACGACGCCAGGGCGAGACCGGCCTCGTCGCCGTGCTGCGCCAGCTCGAAGGGTTCGCCGGACCTGCCGCGGCCTGGGAGGAGGATCTCCTGCTCGCGCGCACCAAGGATTATTCGCCCGACATGCTCGACAAGCTCTGCGCGACCGGCCGCGTCGTGTGGTGGCGGCCGGCTGAGGCGGGCGAGGCCGGTCGCAAGTCCGGACCGATCCGCGGCACACCGATCCTGCTGTGCGAGCGCGAGTCCCTCGGGTATTGGCAACAGGATGCCGCCGCGGCCGACGAGTCGGCGTTGTCGGGCAAGGCGCTCAAGGTGCTGGAGGCGTTGCGCGCTCATGGGGCGAGCTTCTTCTCCGATCTGCAGCACGACGCGAGTCTGCTCGGCACGGAAGTGGAACAGGCGCTCGCCGAGCTCGTGGCGCAAGGCCTCGTCACCTGCGATTCGTTCGTCGGGCTGCGGGCGCTGGTGACGCCGGCGGAGAAGCGCCGCAAGCAGCGCTGGTGGCGCGGTGCCGCCATGGGCTTGGAAGAAGCGGGGCGCTGGTCGCTCACCCGGCTGTCGCGCGCCCCGGTTGCGAATGCCGGCGCGCTGGCGGAACCGCACGTCGAGCACATCGCCCGCGTGCTGCTGCGCCGCTACGGCGTGGTGTTCCGCAAGCTGCTGGACCGGGAGGCCGGCCTGCCGCCCTGGCGCGACCTGCACTACGTCTACCGGCGGCTGGAGGCGCGCGGCGAGATCCGCGGTGGAAGATTCGTGAACGGCTTCGCCGGCGAGCAGTTCGCCCTGTCCGATGCCGCGGCGGCCCTGCGCAAGATCGCCAAGGCGCCGGGTGTGGACCGCGTGAGCATCTCCGCCGCCGATCCGCTGAATCTGGCTGGCATCCTCACACCGGGCGAGAAGGTGGCGCGGCTCGCCGGCAACCGGCTGCTGTTCGAGAACGGCGTACCCGTGGCGGTCTACAGCGGCGGCGACGTTCAGTATCTGAAGTCGCTCGATGCCGGCGAACAGTGGGAGATCCGGAATCTGCTCATCCGGCGGCAGCGGCCCGGCAACTATTTCGAAACGCCGCCGCTGTCGCAGTAGACTGCGCGGTCTTTCTCAACCGTGAATCGCCGATGTCCGGTCAACTTGCGCTGGAAGGTTTCGAGTCCCCCGCAGTCATCCACAACATCTTCCTCGCCCTCGCACCGGAGGGGGATGCCCCGGACCGGTTGACGGCGCTGGCCGAGCGCCTGCGTACCGAGCGCGGCCTCAAGGGCGGGATCCAGGACCGGGAGCGCCTGCACGTTTCCCTGCACGGGATCGCGGAGTATTCGGAAGTGCCGAGCCGGCTCGTGCCGAACGTTTCAGCCGCAGTCGGCGGCCTATCGTTGCCCCGGTTCGAGGTCACGTTCGACCGCGTCGTCAGCTTCAACAGCGGGCGCGGCAACCGCGTGCTGGTCGCCCAGGCGCAGAAGGCGCAACCGGCGCTGGAAGAACTGCACCGAACTCTGGCCGATGCCTTGCGCCGACACGGCGTCTGCCGCGCCGTGCGCTCGTATTTCACGCCGCACGTCACCCTGCTGTACGACGGCAAGGTGGTGCCGGAGCAGAGCATCGAACCGATCACGTGGACCGTGACCGAGTTCGTGCTGTTCGACAGCCTGCAGGGCACCGGGCGCTACGAGCGCCTGGCGCACTGGCCGCTCTCCGCCTGACGGGACGGCTTCGCAGCGGAGTACCATGCACGCGTCGATCCGACCCGTGAGGTCGGCGATGGCAGCCCGATCGCGCGGCAGCCCTTCGGGCGAAGACCGATAGTGGAACGAGGAGGCCCCCATGAGAACCCATTGCTTGATCGCAGCAACGATGCTCGGTTTCGTTCCGTTCGCGTTGACGGCCGCGGAGAAGGACACGCGTGCGGGATCCTGTGAAGACGCGAAGAGTCAGGTGGAGTATTTCTGCAGCGGCAAGGGCAATCCCGACGACATCATGGTTCAGGTACCCATCGCCTGTAACAACGCCAAGAAGAATCTGGCCGCGGCATGCGAAGGTACCGTCGTGCCGGATGCCAAGTACGAATTCAAGGATACGAAGAACTAGGATGAGACCGCCCCCACGCTTGCGCTGGTCGCTGCCCCCCGAGGGGGCGTGTCAGCGTCTTGGGGCGGCCCGGCGACGCTGACGTCATTCACCGGCACGACACCCTCGGAGTGATGCAGGACGAAGATTTCATGCGGGAGGCGCTTGCCCTCGCCGGGCAGGCCGAAGCCGAGGGCGAAGTGCCGGTGGGTGCGGTGGTGGTGCTGGACGGGGCGATCGTCGGGCGCGGCTGGAACGCGCCCATCTCCCTGCACGACCCGTCCGCGCACGCCGAGATTCGCGCGCTGCGCGATGCGGCGGCTCGCGTGGAGAACTATCGCCTCGCCGGCGCCACGCTGTACGTGACGCTCGAACCCTGTGCGATGTGCGCCGGCGCGATCATGCATGCGCGGGTAGCGAGGGTCGTGTACGGGGCGCCCGATCCCAAGACGGGAGCAGCGGGCAGCGTCGTCAACCTGTTCGCCGAAACGCGCCTCAATCATCACACCGTGGTCGAGGCCGGGCTGTTGGGAGGGGAGTGCGGGGAGACCCTGCGGCGCTTCTTCCAGGCGCGCCGGAAGGCCGTCGGCTAGGTTCGCCGATGTTGCGGTGCGCGCTGCCTGATTGCGGCGGCAAACGACTGATTTACCGGAGCGACGACGAGTGACGGGCCGGTGCATTGTGCGCCGCCCACGGATCGTCTAGAGTGCCCGCCGAACCGCGGTACCCCCTACAACAGGTTTGGCGAGGATCTCATGCGACTGAAGGGCAAGGTCTCCATCATCACGGGTGGCGGGCGCGGTATCGGCCAGGCAACGGCACTCAAGTTCGCGCGCGAAGGCGCGCTGGTCGTGGTCAGCGACATGAACCAGGCGACGGTGGACGAAACCGTCGATGCCATCCGCAAGGAAGGCTTCGAGGGCATGGGCTTCGTGGTGGACGTGACCAAGCGGTCCGACATCGACGCGATGGTGCAGGCCGTGATGGCGAAGTACGGCCGCATCGACGTGCTGGTGAACAACGCCGGCATCGTGATAGACGCGCAGTTGAAGAAGATGTCCGACGTGGCCTTCGACAAGGTCATCGACGTGAACCTCAAGGGCACTTACAACTGCGCGCGCGCCGTCGTCGACATCATGATCGAGCAACAGTCCGGCGTGATCCTGAACGCCTCGTCCATCGTCGGCATCTTCGGTAATTTCGGCCAAACCAACTACGCCGCGAGCAAGTTCGGCGTCATCGGCATGGTGAAGACCTGGGCCCGCGAACTCGGACGCAAGGGCATCCGCGCGAACGCGGTGTGTCCGGGGTTCGTGGAGACACCGATCCTCGCATCGATTCCGGAAAAAGTGCTCGAGACGATGCGTGAGAGAGTGCCGATGGGGCGGCTGGGCAAGCCGGAGGATATCGCGAACACCTACGCGTTTCTCGCCTCGGACGAAGCGAGCTACATCAACGGCGCGGTGATCGAGGTGAGCGGCGGGGCGACAATCTAGGCGGTGCGCTGCCCCCGCGCGCCAACGTGGGGTCGGGATGGGGGCAGCGTCAGGGCGAACCCACCAAAGCCCGCAACGACGCGCGATCCGGCTTCCGCACCACCCCGGCCTCGGTGATCAATGCCGTCACCAACTCCGCTGGAGTCACGTCGAACGCCGGATTGAAGACCGGCACGCCGTCCGGCGCCCACGTCTCGGCGCCATAGCCGGCCACCTCCTCGCGCCCGCGCTCCTCGATGGGAATGGCTGAACCGGTCTCGATCGACAGGTCGAGCGTGGAAAGCGGACAGGCCACGTAGAACGGAATGCCGTGGCGCGCCGCCAGCACGGCCAGGGGAAACGTGCCGATCTTGTTCGCCACGTCGCCGTTGGCCGCCACGCGATCGGCGCCCACGATCACCAGATCGATGCGACTGCGCGCCATGAGATGACCGGCTGCGACGTCGGGCAGCAGCGTGACCGGGATGCCGTCCTGCTGCAGTTCCCAGGCGGTGAGGCGCGCGCCTTGCAACACGGGTCGGGTCTCGTCGGCGAACACGGCCACGCGCTTGCCCGCCGCTGCGGCGGAGCGGATCACGCCGAGTGCGGTGCCGTGGCCTGCCGTGGCGAGCGCGCCCGCGTTGCAGTGGGTGAGGATGCGGGCGTCGTCCGGGACGAGCGCCGCTCCGAGGTCTCCCATGCGGCGGTTCGCCGCGACATCCTCTGCCAGGATCGCGTGGGCTTCGAGCAACAGGCGTTCGGCGATCGTTGCGGGAGGATCGGATGCCCCCGTCGCCCATACCGCGCGCATCCGATGCAGCGCCCAGAACAGGTTCACCGCCGTGGGGCGACTGCCCGCGAGGAGCTCGAAGGCGTGGGCAAGGGTGGCGCTGAAGTCGTCTCGCGCAGCGCCCCGCAACCGCCGCGCTTCGACGGCAACTCCGTAGGCCGCGGCGCAACCGATGGCGGGTGCGCCGCGGATGGCCAGAGTCCGGATGGCTTCGGCGACACCGGCAGCATCGTCCAAGTGGAGATAGTCGACCGAGCCCGGCAACCGACGCTGGTCGAGCATCTTCACGTGCCCATCGACCCAGGCGATGGTCTGGAAGGGAGTCCTCATCGGCGCAGCGGCGACAGGCTCAGGAGTTCCTGGAGCAATGGGGATCGGCTCGGCTCGGGGCGGCGCGTGAGAACTTCGTCGATGCCGCCGAATGCATGAACCGCTTCGACGAGAGTCTCATCGTCGAGCGTCGCGTCGGCGGCCAGGGCAACGAGATTTTCGCGATCCGTGGTGTCGACGCCGATCGCGACCACCGCGGAACCTTCCGCAAGCAAGTCGTCGATGGCGTGCGCCGAATCGGGCAACACGAGTGCAATCTGTCCCAGCCGCGGGCGGGTGTCGCGCGCCGGCGCACGCAATCCACGTTCGAATCCACCATAGTGCAGTTCGGCGAGCAGGATGTCGGCGGGCGGCAGCGAAACGTACCGGTCGTGTGACGCGGCGCGCGACGCGATGCGGATGTCGTGCCGATACATCCTGGCCGTCATCTGGGCGTGGCGTGCGTCGACACTCGCCGCCGCGAGACCCAGTTCCGGATCGAGCACGATGCGGGCCGCGGAGTCGGGAAGGCCCGCAGGATCCTGGTCCGCGGGAGCATGAGCTTCGAGATACGCACGGTACTCGAGGGCATAGGACCCGGCATCGCGTCCGAACAGCGGCACGCGCTTCGTGAAGACCGCATGCTGCGGGGTCGGCGGTCCCTGGCCCGCGAGATCGGGCAGATCGGCGCGCGCGATGAAGCCCATCACCTCGGGGGCCCGATCGTTCGCGAGCACCATCGGCCAGCCGGCAACGGCGCTCAGATCGCGGCGCAGGCGGGCCAGGGCGATGGCGCTTGCGCGGGTCTTCGGCGGTGTCGGTGCCGTCGGCAGATGCCAGGCGTTCCGCGACTGCAGGAACGCTTCGGCGCGCGCCGCCAGGGCGAGCATGTTCTCGTACGACGTGCGGGCGTCATCGCCGAACGCGACCACGCCGTGGTTTTCGAGTATCAGTCCGATGGTGCGCTCGGTACGCTCGCGCTCGAAGGTGGCCATGCACAGCTTCGCCAGTTCGAAGCCCGAGTGGCGGAACGGTACCAGCGGCGCGATGTCGCCGAAGACGGTTCGCGCGAGCTGGCGCCCCGACGAAGTGTTGATCACCGCGAGCACGCTGTCGGCATGGGTGTGCTCGACATGGCGCGCAGGGACCGAGGCATGCAGCAGCGTTTCGATCGAGGGCTTCGGCGCATCGGCGCGCAGCTTGAACGGCGCCAGCCCGGCCATCATGCCGTCGGTGTCCAGGTGCTCCTGTTCGAGCAGCCGGCGCGTGCCCTCGAGCTCCAGCGGCGTGAAATCCGCCGGCGTCACGTGGGCGAGGTCGGAACCGCTGCCTTTGACGTACAGACATTCGACCGACGACCCATCGGCCCGCCGCCAGCGCGCCTTGAGCGAAGTGTTGCCGCCGCCGTACATCACCAGGTCCGGGTCGTTGCCGAGCAGTCGCGACGTGTAAGCGCGCAACTCCAGCGCATCCGCGCAGCGCGAGGCGGCTTCGTCGTTCCAGAGCGAATGCATGAGCGAACGGTTCGGACAGGGCCGGCGATTATAATCGGCGCCCATGTCGCGACCCGCTGCCCCCTTCGAGGTTCGACTCGTCGCGTGGGACGAGGCGCGCGAGGCCCTCGCTTCGGTGCGTCGCGCCGTTTTCGTCGTCGAGCAGAACGTGCCCGAGGATCTCGAGTGGGATGAAGCGGATGCGGTTTCGCTGCATGCGCTCGCAACGGCTGACGGTGTGCCTATCGGCACCGCTCGTCTGCTGCCCGACGGGCATATCGGACGGATCGCGGTCCTGCGCGAATGGCGAGGGCAGGGCGCCGGCGATGCGCTGCTCGCGTCGATGCTGGCAGCGGCGCGCGAGCGTGGATTCGAAACCGTGCTGCTCAACGCTCAGGTGCAGGCACTCGACTTCTATCGCCGCCACGGGTTCTCGGCGGAAGGCGATGTGTTCCTCGATGCCGGGATCCCGCATCTGGCCATGCGCCTCGACCTCACGCGGTCAGGGCGATCGGCGCCTCGAGACTGAGGGTGGCGCTGCGGTCCGTCGGCGTGCCGCCCAAGGCGTCGAAGCTCCGCTCCAGGAAGCGCGCTTCGCCGTGCCGGTCGATCAGGACGACGGTGGAGGCGCGGGTGCCGTAGCCGTCCATGCGGATGAAGATCGGCGAGAGCTGGCGTTCCCAGTCGAGGTTCACGCCGGTGGACGGCAATTCGGCATCCGGGGCACGGGTATCGTCGGCCAGCAGGGCGAACAGGGCATCGGCGAGTTCCGGTCCATCGAGCTGCAAGGCGGTGCGCAGCGCTGCCTTGGCGCGGCGGACTTTCGGCCACGGCGTGTCCAGCAGATGATTGCTCAGTCCGTGCAGGCCGGGGCCGAGGCGCTGTGCCGCGCCGCCGCGGTTGGAGCCATACCAGACCCCGCTCGCATCCGCCGCGAGCAGGCTGAACCCGTCGTACAGGTCGCCGTGAGCCAGTGCCCTGGCGACGAAGTCTTCCGCGCTTTCGGTGTCGCGCACGAAGCTGCTGACCAGGAGGCCGCGCGATTGCGGTGCGGCGAGCTTGCGCGTCGGGTCACGGTAGTTCGTGACCGCCGCCAGCGCACCCCGCTGGGACAATGCGAGCCAGCTGCCACCCTTTTCCAGGTCCCGCCCGCCGAACACCGAGGGCTCGTCACTCCAATGGCCCGCAGCGGCAGTGGCGCGGTGATGGAATTCGTCGCGATTGGCGGCGAGGACGAACGGGTAGCGTTCGTGGGCGTCGAGTGCAACCAGGATCAGGCACATGGGTCATCGCCGAAGTCGCGGAAGCGCTCGACCTTGCGCGCGCCGTCCGCCGCCAGGTGCGCATCGATGCCGGAGCTCGCGGCGGCTTCGCTCAGCGCGGCCGCAAAGGCCTGGGCATCGGCGACGTTGTGGTAGGTCTCCATCCACAGCGTCGGGTCGTCCATCCGGCGCACCAGGTGGCCGAGGATGCCGGTGCGTTTCTCGACCTCGCGGGTGAGGCGCGACACGCTGGCGTGGGCGCCGGCCGCGGCGTCGGGCCGGATGCGGTAGTAGATGTAGAAGTGGTGGGACATGAGTTAGTGCTGCAACGGGCTCACCGCGGGGGACGCGGAGGACGCGGGGGAAAAGCAAGACCAGGCGACGAACGGTTCGGGTTTCCTCTGGGTCCGCCGGGGTGAGCGCTGTTCTTGGGCAGTGAGTGTGGAGTCCATTGATCCTTAGGCGTGCACGCGCTCGAGGGCGGCGAGCGGGGTACCGGTTTGGGTCGCGGAGACCTCGCCGCCGGCCGCCGTTTCGGTATCGATGACCGCCAGCACCCGGAAGCCTCCGTCGCCCGTGGGTGCGGAGGCAACCACGTTGCCGGCGGTCTGACCGGCGAGCGCGGTACCGGCCAGGGGCGCGCCAGGGTCCAGGGCGTTCGGCGCCCGGGCCAGGTGCAGCCGGCGCTTCACTTCGCCGAGGTACTGCGTCCGCGCCACGATCTCCTGGCCGGGATAGCAGCCCTTGGTGAAGCTCACGCCACCGATGCGCTCCAGATCCACCATCTGCGGCACGAACAACTCGCGTGTCGCGGGCAGGATCCAGGGGATCCCTTCGGCCACGTCGAAGCGCATCCAGTCGTCCGTGTCGGTCGGGATGGCCCGCGTCGCCATGCGATCCCAGGCCGCCATGGCAGCATCGGGTGTCAGGTAGCAGTGCCACCGGTCGGTGCCGACCTGGATGATCCAGCCACCCTCCACGGGTGCCAGAGCATGATCGCCGGGTGCCGGGACAGCGATGGCGTCGCTCAGGATCGACCCTGCGTCCCGACCCGTCAGGCCGATGCCCACGTACCCGGTATCCGGGAGATGGAGCTTCACCTGGGCCCGGAGGACGTACTTGCGCAGCCGGGCAACCAGATCCGCAGCCAGAGCCTGCGGCACCTCGGCCAGGTAACGGTCGCCGTCGCGCATGAGGCGCAGCGTTGCCAGCAGGCGGCCCTTGGCGTTGCAGTAGCCGCTCCACTGCCATCGACCGGCGGAGAGTCCGGTGACATCCGACGTGAGCTGGTTGTGCAGGAAGTCGGTCGCATCGCGCCCTTCGATCGCGACCAACGCGAGGTGCGACAGTTCGGCCATCTGCGCCCCCGCATTCGATGGATGGGCGGGGAAGCGGGTGATTCCGGCCGTCTCCCGGGTCGCGCCCCGGGACGCGAGGAACTGCTGCCAAAGATCGTTCATGGCTGGGGTCGGTACCGCCGACCGGTGCTAAGAGGTGCGGGAGGCGCAAAATTATAGTCAGTCGCTTTCGCCGGCCAAAATGGCGCCCATGTTCGCCCCGGATCGGGTCACGGTAACGCTCCTTCCCTCGCGCGGACTGGCGGTCGTGCTGGGACTCGCCCATGGCATCGGCGCCGCGATTCCCTGGTGGGTGGCGCTGCCGGTTCCGCTGGCTCTGGCTGCCACGACCGGGGTCGTGGCGCTGGGCGCCCTGGCCGTCACCCGGGATGCCCTGCGGATGTGGCCTTCGTCGGTGACCGGTCTCGCGCTGGACGGTGCCGGGACAGGGGCCGTCACCTTGAGATCAGGACGTACCGAGACGGTGCGCCTGGGGTCGGACGGGACCGTGGTGCCCATCGCCGTGGTGCTGAGCCTGCGCGGGACCCGACGCTACGGGGTGGTCATCACGCGTGACGCGTGCTCCGAAGCCGAATTCCGGCACCTCCGGGTGTTCCTCCGGTGGCGTCTCAGGTCCGATCCGGCAGGGGATGGGCGCGGGCAATGAACTATTCGCGTTGCGGCGGGTCGGTAGCCGCAGTCGGAGAATTGGATGGAGGCGGGCCGCTGAGGAGCCGATGCTATACTCGCCGCCCTTCGAAGTCGGCGCGAGCCGATTCATACAGGCGAGTGGTTTTGGATATGGCCCATGGGTGATCGCGAGATCGATCAGCAGCTGGTCGAGCGTGCCCAGCGAGGAGACAAGCGTGCATTCGAGATGCTGGTCGCCAAGTACCAGCGCAAGCTCGGACGGCTGCTGTCCCGCTTCATCCGGGATTCCGCCGAAGTCGAAGACGTGGCTCAGGAGGCTTTCATCAAGGCCTACCGGGCCCTGCCGTCGTTCCGGGGGGACAGCGCTTTCTACACGTGGCTCTACAGGATCGGCATCAATACGGCCAAGAACTACCTGGTGGCCATGGGCCGGCGCGCCCCGACCACGACTGAATTTGACAGCGAGGAAGCCGAAAACTTCGAGGACGGCGACCAGTTGCGGGACGTGAACACCCCGGAAGCCGAGCTCATGAGCAAGCAGATCGCGGCAACCGTGAACGAAACCATGCAGGCATTGCCAGAGGAACTACGCACGGCGATCACCCTGCGGGAGATCGAGGGCCTGTCCTACGAGGACATAGCCACGATCATGAACTGCCCGATCGGCACCGTCCGGTCGCGGATCTTCAGGGCGCGGGAGACCATTGCGGAGAGGCTGCGCCCGCTGTTGGGAACGAGCAAGGACAAGAGGTGGTGACGATGGAACGGATTTCGGCACTGATGGACGGTGAGCTGGACGGCGACGAAGCGGTCCGGGAACTCAAGCGTTGCGGCGGCGACGCGACTTTGATCGAGGGTTGGGCGACCTACCACCTGATCGGCGACGTGCTCCGGGCGGAAGCGCCCCTGCGGTCGGGCTTCGAGGCGCGCCTGCGGGAAGCGCTGGCGGCCGAGCCGACGGTCCTGGCACCCCGACCCAGCACCGTCCAGCGCAAGACCCGCCTGTTCGCTCTCTCGGCGGCGGCGTCCGCCGCGGGTGTGCTGGTGGTCGGTTGGCTCGCCATGCCTTACATCAATCATCCGGCCGGCGGTTCCGGTCAGACGGGCCTCGCCAAGGCGCCGCTCAGCCAGGGACCGACGGTCGCCGAGATCGATCCGTCCATGAAGGAGTATCTGCTCGCCCATCACGAGTCGACCACCGCCTCGATGCCGAGCGTGACGCCCTACGTGCAGTACGCGATCGGGACCCCGAAGGAAGGCGCGATGTCCCGATGAGGTCGGTCTGTCTACGGTGGGCCGGCGGCCTTGCCGTCGGTACCGCGCTGGCCGCGTACGCGAGCGCGGATCAGCTCCAGGATGCCGAAGCGCTCGCCTTCCTGCAGAAGATCGCGGGAGCGGCACGCCAACTCAACTACGAGGGCGTCTTCGTCTATCAGCACGGCGAAACGGTGGAAACCTCGAGCATCGTGCACATGGTCGACGGCCCGGCCGAGCACGAGAAGCTCGCGACGCTGGACGGACCGAAGCGCGAGGTGATTCGGCACAACGACGAGGTGTCCTCGTACTACCCGGAGATCAGGACCGTGCGCGTCGAGAAGCGCGCCGCCAAGCGCACCTTTCCGGCCCTGCCCTCGGAGCTGCTCAACACCATCACCGAGCACTACACCGTGCGCCGCCACGAGGGCGAGCGCATCGCGGGGTTCGACACCGAAGCGGTGAGCCTCGAGCCGCGGGACGGCTTCCGGTACGGTCACAAGTTCTGGTCCGAGATCGGGTCGGGACTGCTGCTGAAGGCCCGCATGGTGGATGGTCAAAATCACACCATCGAGATGTTCACGTTCACCCAGCTGAAGATCGGCGGCAAGATTCCGCTCTCGGCGGTGCAGGCGAGCTACGCCGCCGAGCACGACAAGTGGAAGTTCGATCGTCTCTCGAACAACGACGCCAAGGACGCCGACAGCGGCTGGATCGTCAAGAACCAGCCGGCCGGCTTCCGCAAGGTCTACGAGATGCGCCGGTCGCGCCCCGGCGGTGGGCCGCAGCTGCTTACCCACATCGTGCTGACGGACGGCCTGGCGGCGGTGTCGGTGTTCATCGAGCCGAATCCGGCCTCGAAGAAGATGAGCGATGGCCCGGCCCAGCACGGCGCCATCAACATCTACACCCGCACGGTGGGCGAGCAGCGCGTGACGGTGCTCGGCGAGACCCCTTCCGCCACGGTGCAACAGATCGCGATGTCTCTGACCCCGAGAGGGCGATAATCCGATCTGCCGCCGCCTGAACGTCCAGGCGGCCCCCCTTCCAACCAGGAACCCAAGCGATGATCCGTCAATGGTTGTTTGCGTCGATCGCGTCGGCGGCACTGTGCCTGCCCGCCGTCGCAGCCGAGCTGCCCGACTTCACCGAGCTGGTCGAAGCCCAGGGGCCGGTGGTCGTGAACATCAGCACCACTTCGTCCAAGGCGCCGCAGCAGACCCCGGGCGGGCCCGGCGGCCCCGAGGACGACCCGTTCTTCGACTTCTTCCGCCGCTATGGCCCGCCCGGCCAGCCGCGGGAGCAGGAAGCCCGCTCCCTCGGATCGGGCTTCATCATCAGCCAGGACGGCTACATCATGACCAACGCGCACGTGGTCGAGGCCGGTGACGACATCACGGTCCGCCTCACCGACAAGCGCGAATTCACCGCCAAGGTGATCGGGGCCGACAAACGCTCGGACGTGGCGGTGATCAAGATCGAGGCGGCCAACCTGCCCAAGGTGACCATCGGCGATGCCAACAAGCTCAAGGTGGGCGAATGGGTGCTCGCGATCGGCTCGCCGTTCGGCTTCGACAACACGGTGACCGCCGGCATCGTCAGCGCCAAGGGCCGGTCGTTGCCGCAGGAGAACTTCACCCCCTTCATCCAGACCGACGTGGCCATCAACCCCGGCAATTCCGGTGGCCCGCTGTTCAACCTGAAGGGCGAGGTGGTCGGCATCAACTCCCAGATCTACAGCCGCACCGGCGGCTTCATGGGGCTCTCGTTCGCGATCCCGATCGACGTCGCCATGAATATCGCCAACCAGCTGCGCACCAGCGGCAAGGTGACGCGCGGCCGGATCGGCGTGGTGATCCAGGAGGTCACCAAGGAGCTGGCCGAATCCTTCGGCCTGCAGAAGCCCCAGGGGGCCCTGGTCAATTCGGTGGAGAAGGGCGCGCCCGCCGACAAGGCCGGCATCGAGCAGAGCGACATCATCCTCAAGTTCGACGGCAAGGCCATCAACAGTTCGGCCGAACTGCCCCGCGTGGTCGCCGCGACCGCTCCCGGGACCAAGTCCACGGTCCAGGTGTGGCGCAAGGGCGCGACCAAGGATCTCACCATCGTGGTGGGCGAACTGCAGGAGGACAAGCGTGCCGAACGCCAGCCCAAGAAGCCGGCCAAGTCCGGCGACGCCGTGGCCAAGCTCGGCATGACGCTGACCGAACTCACCGCCGACCAGCGCAAGGAACTGGGTATCGCGAGCGGTCTGCTGGTGGAGGACGCCCAGGGCAACGCCGCCAAGGCCGGCATCCGCCGCGGCGACATCCTGCTCGCCATCAACAACCAGGACGTGAAGACGCTGGAGCAGCTGAACCAGGTGATCGCCCAGTTCGAGAAGTCGCGCAGCGTCGCGCTGCTCATCCGGCGCGGCGAATCCTCTCTGTACGTCCCCCTGCGCCTTAACGGGAACTAGAGGGCAGGGCGGTCGAATAGGCTAGAATCCGCCCTTCGCTCGCGCACCTCAAGGAAAGGGGCACTTCGGTGCCCCTTTTCGTCATGCAGCACATCCGCAACTTCTCCATCATCGCCCACATCGATCACGGCAAGTCCACGCTCGCGGACCGCTTCATCCAGCTCTGTGGCGGCTTGTCGGACCGCGAGATGGAGGCCCAGGTGCTCGATTCCATGGATCTCGAGCGCGAGCGCGGCATCACCATCAAGGCCCAGACCGCGGCGCTGCGCTATCAGGCGCGCGACGGCCGGACCTACCACCTCAACCTCATCGACACGCCCGGCCACGTGGACTTCTCCTACGAGGTCTCACGCTCGCTCGCCGCCTGCGAGGGTGCGCTGCTGGTGGTCGACGCCTCCCAGGGCGTCGAAGCCCAGACCGTGGCGAACTGCTACACCGCCATCGAACAGGGCGTCGAGGTGGTGCCGGTGCTCAACAAGATCGATCTGCCCTCCGCCGAACCCGAACGGGTGATGGAGGAGATCGAGGACATCATCGGCATTTCCGCGATCGATGCGGTGCGCGCGAGCGCCAAGACCGGCGAGGGCGTCGAGGACATTCTCGAAGCGGTCATCGCGAAGATTCCGCCCCCCAAGGGCGACCCGGCCGCACCGCTCAAGGCGCTCATCATCGATTCCTGGTTCGACAACTACGTCGGCGTCGTGATGCTGGTGCGCGTTGTGGACGGCGTGATCAGGCCGAAGGACCAACTGCTGCTGATGGCGAGCGGCGCCGTGCACGGCTGCGAGCACGTGGGCGTCTTCACGCCGAAGTCGCGCGACACCGAAGAGCTGTCCGCGGGCGAGGTGGGTTTCGTGATCGCCGGCATCAAGGAGCTGAAGGACGCCAAGGTGGGCGACACCATCACCCTGGCCAACCGCCGTGCCGCCGAGCCGCTGCCCGGATTCAAGGAGATCAAGCCGCAGGTGTTCGCCGGCCTGTATCCGGTGGAGTCGAACGAGTACGACGCGCTGCGCGACGCTCTCGAGAAGCTGCACCTGAACGACTCGTCGCTGCACTACGAGCCGGAAACGTCGCAGGCGCTCGGGTTCGGCTTCCGCTGCGGTTTCCTGGGGCTGCTGCACATGGACATCGTGCAGGAGCGGCTGGAGCGCGAGTACGGCATGAACCTCATCACCACGGCTCCCACCGTGGTGTACCAGGTGCTCATGCGCGACGGCAAGGTGCTCGAGGTGGAGAACCCGTCGCGGCTGCCCGAGCCCTCGAAGATCGAGGAGATCCGCGAGCCGATCATCACGGCGACGATCCTGGTGCCGCAGGACTTCGTCGGGCCGGTCATCACGCTCTGCAATCAGAAGCGCGGGGCCCAGCGCAACCTGCAGTACATGGGGCGCCAGGTGATGCTGACCTACGACCTGCCGCTCAACGAAGTGGTGATGGATTTCTTCGACAAGCTTAAGTCCACCAGCCGCGGCTACGCCTCGCTCGACTACGAATTCAAGGAGTTCCGCGCCGACGATCTGGTGAAGCTCGACATCATGATCAACGGCGAGAAGGTCGATGCGCTGTCGCTCATCGTCCACCGCTCCAACTCGCTGCACCGTGGGCGCGAGCTCGCGTCCAAGATGCGCGAGCTGATTCCGCGGCAGATGTTCGATGTCGCCGTCCAGGCGGCCATCGGTGCCCACATCATCGCCCGCGAGAACGTCAAGGCGCTGCGCAAGAACGTGCTCGCGAAGTGCTACGGCGGCGACATCACCCGCAAGAAGAAGCTGCTCGAGAAGCAGAAGGCCGGCAAGAAGCGCATGAAGCAGGTCGGCAGCGTCGAGATCCCCCAGGAGGCGTTCCTCGCGATCCTCCAGGTGGAAGGGAAATAACCGCTCCACCCCGTTGCCCCACATTCGCCCATGAACTTCGCTCTCATCATGCTGGTGCTGCTGATCGTGACCGGCGGCATCTGGCTTCTGGACAAATTCGTGTTCCGCCCGAAGCGCGCGGCCGACGCCAAGGAGCCGTGGTGGATCGAGTACCCGAAGAGCTTCTTTCCGGTCATCCTGGTGGTGTTCCTGCTGCGCTCGTTCCTGGTGGAGCCGTTCAAGATCCCGTCCGGGTCGATGATCCCGACGCTGCTGGTGGGCGATTTCATCCTGGTGAACAAGTTCACCTACGGCGTGCGCCTGCCGGTCATCAATACCAAGGTGATCGACCTCAACACGCCGCAGCGGGGCGAGGTCATGGTCTTCCGGTACCCCGACAACCCGTCGCTCGACTACATCAAGCGCGTGGTCGGCATTCCCGGTGACGAGATCGCGTACAAGGGTAAACGGCTGACGGTCAACGGCAAGCCGGTCGTGGCGGATCCGGAGAGCGACTTCAGCTACCTGGAAGGCGGGCTCAACTACATCAGCGCCAAGCGCTTCCGCGAGCAGTTGGGGGAGCATCAGCATTCCATCATCATCAACGCCGACTCGCCGCCGGTGCAGCTCGCCGGCGTGCGCCCGTTCCCGTACCGCGACAACTGCGAATACAATGAGGATGGTTTTGTTTGCAAGGTGCCGGCCGGCCACTATTTCATGATGGGCGACAACCGCGATTCCAGCAGCGACAGCCGCTACTGGGGGTTCGTCCCTGATGCCAACATCGTCGGCAAGGCGTTCCTGATCTGGTGGAATTTCGGGGAGTTCGGGCGCATCGGCACCCGGATCAACTGATGGGGGTCGGCATGAGGAAACAGCGGGGCCTGAGCCTGTTGGGGCTCATCGTGATCGGCGGCATCCTGGTGTTGGTCGCCATCGTCGGCATGAAGGTGACGCCGGCGTACATCGAGTACTTCACCATCCAGAAGCACCTGCGCGAACTCGCGCGCAGCCCGGATTCGAGCACGCCCAAGCAGATGATGGAGGCGTTCGACAAGCGCTCGCAGATCGACGACATCACGGCGATCCAGGGCAAGGACCTCGACATCACCAAGAACGGCAACATGGTCGCCATCAGCGCCTCCTACGAGAAGAAGGTGCCGCTGTTCGCGAACATCAGCGTGCTGATCGACTTCGAGGCGACCAGCGGGCGGTGAGTCACGGCGGGCGGCCCCAGGCGCTGCCGGGCGATCGGTATCGGTCGCCGACGGAGAGGTGCCGAGCATTCTCGGCATAGCATCGAGGCGATGGCCGCAGCCGATCTGAGCGACGCGATCGGGCACGTCTTCGGCGATGCGGCGCTGCTACGCCAGGCGCTCACCCACCGCAGCCACAGCCAGCCGCACAACGAGCGGCTCGAGTTCGTCGGCGATGCGGTGCTGAACTGCGTGATCGCACAGGTGCTCTTCCAGCGATTCCCGGCGCTGCCCGAGGGTGAACTTTCCCGTCTGCGAGCCGGCCTGGTGAACCAGGCGTCGCTGGCGTCCCACGGCGAACGCCTGGCGCTGGGCCGCTACCTCCAGCTGGGCGAGGGTGAAGCACGCAGCGGCGGGGCCACCCGGCCATCGATTCTGGCCGATGCGCTGGAGGCCCTGATCGGTGCCGTGTTCGTGGATGCCGGCTTCGAACGGGCGCAGGCGGTCACGCTCGGCATCTTCGAGCAGGCGTTGACCGAACTCGATCCGGTCGCGTCCGAAAAGGATCCCAAGACCCGGCTGCAGGAACACCTGCAGGCGCGGCGGCTTGCCCTCCCGGTCTACCGCGTGACGGCGGTGCGCGGCGAAGCGCACCGGCAGGAGTTCGAAGTGGAGTGTGCGGTGGAGGCTTTCGGTGTCCGTGCGTCCGGGACCGGCACCAGCCGGCGCGCCGCCGAGCAGGTGGCGGCGCGGGAGGCGTATGAAAGGGTGGTGGGAGAGTGACGGCGATTCTTGCTCCCATCTTGGCCCCCATCCCAACCTTCCCCCACGCTGGTGCGTGGGGGAAGAAGTGCCCTTGGTTTCGCCAGAGCGCTCGCAGATGCACTCCTTCCCCCGGCGAGAGCCGGGGGAAGGTCGGGATGGGGGCCAGGACCCATCCACGCCCCCCACTCGAATCCCCATCATGACCACCCCCCACCGCGCCGGTTACGTCGCCATCGTCGGCCAGCCCAACGTCGGCAAGTCGACCCTGCTGAACCGCCTCGTCGGCCAGAAGGTGAGCATCACTTCGCGCAAGCCGCAGACGACCCGGCATCAGGTGACCGGCATCGTGACCTTGCCGGACACCCAGTACGTGTTCGTCGATACGCCGGGTTTCCAGACTGCGCACGGCGGCGCGCTCAACCAGGCGCTCAACCGCGCGGTGACCGACAGTCTCGCCGGTGTCGACGTGATCGTCTTCGTGGTGGAAGCCGGGCATTTCGGCGCGCGCGACGAGGCCGTACTGGCCCTGCTGCCCGCCGATCGCCCCGTGGTGCTCGCGATCAACAAGATCGACCGCCTGAAGGATCGGGCGGCATTGCTGCCGTTCATCCAGCGCGTGAGCGCGCTGCGCGATTTCGCGGCCGTGGTACCGGTCAGTGCAAAGGCCGGCACGCAATGCGTCGAGCTGCTGAAGGCGCTGCGTGAACATCTCCCCGAGCAGCCTGCGTTCTACGACGAAGACCAGATCACCGATCGCAGCGAACGCTTTCTCGCCGCCGAGCTGGTGCGCGAGAAGATCTTCCGCCTGACCGGCGACGAACTGCCCTACGGCGCGAACGTGGTGGTGGAAACCTTCGAGACCGAAGGCGATCATCGGCGCATCCGTTGCCTGATCGTGGTGGGCCGCGAAAGTCACAAGCCGATCGTCATCGGCGCCGGTGGTGCCAAGTTGAAGGAGATCGCCACCGAAGCTCGGCTCGACATGGAGCGGCTGTTCGGCGGCAAGGTGTTCCTGGAGCTTTGGGTCAAGGTGGAGCGCGGCTGGACCGACGACCCGAAGGCGATGCGCAAGTATGGGTACGCCTGAAGCGCGCGAATCGAGTGCCGTGTGCGCGGCCGCGCACGACGAACGCCGGCGCGAACTCAACCGGCCGGCCTTCGTCCTCCACAGCTATCCGTGGAAGGAGACGAGTCTCGTCGTCGAACTGTTCACGCGCAGCCACGGCCGTGTGCCGGTGATCGCGAAGGGCGCGCGCCGTCCGCATTCGCCCACGCGCGGACTGCTGATGGCCTTCCAGCCGCTGCTGGTGACCTGGTCGGGCAAGGGCGAACTGCGGCTGCTGCATGGCGCTGAATGGCAGGGCGGGGTGCCGCAGTTGACCGGCGTGTCGCTGCTGTGCGGCTTCTACGTGAACGAACTGCTGGTGAAGGTGCTGGCGCGGGACGACCCGCATGAACGATTGTTCGACACCTATGCCACCGCGATTCGGGAGCTCGCAGGTTCCGTGGCACCGGCTGCGGTCCTGCGCCGCTTCGAGAAGGGCCTGCTCACCGAACTGGGCTATGCGCTGGAACTGGGCTTCGAGGCGCAGACCCGCGTACCGGTGGCCGCCGAGCGGCGTTACCGGTATGCCCCCGAACTGGGCCCGGTGCCGGTGGATTCGCACGGTGCGCAGGATCACGAGATCGAGACCGTCCACGGTCGCACGCTGCTCGACATCGCGCGCGACGATTACTCCGACGCGATCACGGCGGCGGAAAGCAAACGCCTCCTGCGCGCGCTGATCCATCATCATTTCGGTCAGCCGGAACTCAACACCCGTCAGCTCATCAAGGATCTGCAACAGCTGTGACCCATCTCAGCGTCAACCTCAACAAGGTCGCGCTCCTGCGCAACCAGCGGCCGCTCGACATCCCGAACGTCCAGCGCATGGCCCTTATCGCCATCGGTGCCGGTGCCAACGGCATCACGGTGCATCCGCGCCCCGACGAGCGGCACGTGCGCGCCACCGACGTGCGCGAACTCGGGCAGCTGCTGAAGAGTCATCCGCGGATCGAGTACAACATCGAGGGCAACCCGATGCACAACACGCTCGATCTGGTGCTGGAGATGCGGCCGCACCAGTTCACCATGGTTCCGGACGAGCACGGCGCGGTCACCTCCGACCACGGGTGGGATCTGGCGCCGAACGAGAAATGGCTGCGGCCGATCATCGAGCGCGTCAGGGCCGCCGGTGTGCGGGTAAGCCTCTTCATGGACGCGGATCCCGATGCCATGGCGCGCGCGCGGGACATCGGCGCGGATCGCATCGAGCTGTACACCGAACCCTATGCGCGGGCGTACGGAACGCCGGAAGAGAAGGCGTCGCTGCAGCTCTATGCCGCGGCAGCGCGAGCAGCGCAGAAGGTCGGGCTCGGCGTGAATGCCGGCCACGACCTCAATCGCGACAACCTGCCGGCCTTCATTGCCGCGGTGCCGAACGTGCTCGAGGTCTCCATCGGCCATGCGCTGGTGGCCGATGCCCTGGAGTTCGGCATGGATGCCACGGTGCGGGCCTACCTTGCGGCATTGGGTGGAGCGAAGGCGTGATTGCGGGCATCGGCGTGGACATCGTGGAGGTGGCGAGGATGGAACAGGCGCTGGAGCGCTTCGGCGACAAGTTCGCTCAGAAAGTGCTGGCCCCCGAGGAATGGCCCGATTTCGAGGCCGCCGGCAGGCCGGCGGCATTTCTCGCGAAACGCTTCGCGGCGAAGGAGGCCTTCGGCAAGGCGTTCGGTACCGGGATCCGCGCACCGGCGAAATTCCACGCGATCCGCGTCGATCGCGATGCACTCGGCAAGCCGTTCTTCCGGTTCGGTGCGGAGCTGGGGGAGACGCTCGAACGTCGCGGCGTGCACCGGCACCATCTTTCCATCACCGACGAGCGCCTTGCCGCGGTGGCGATGGTTGTCCTCGAAGCCATGGAGGACTCCCGATGAGCGCGCTGCCCACGAAGGCCCTGCCGCTCGGCCCGGTGATGCTCGACGTGACCGGTCTGGAACTCCTGCCGGAAGAACGCGAACGCCTGCTGCATCCCGCCGTTGGCGGCGTGATTCTCTTCGGGCGCAACTATGCGAATCCGGAGCAGGTCACGCGTCTTGTCGCGGACATCCATGCCGTCCGGACACCGCCGCTGCTGGTGGCCGTGGATCACGAAGGCGGGCGCGTGCAGCGCTTCCGTGAAGGGTTCACGCGCCTGCCGCCCATGCGCGAACTGGGGCGGCTCTACGACCAGTCGCAGGATGCCGCGTGTGCTCTCGCGAACGACGTAGGGTCGGTGCTGGCGCATGAGCTGCGCGCCTGCGGCGTGGACTTCAGTTTCGCCCCTGTTCTCGATCTCGACTACGGCCGCAGCGGCGTGATCGGCGACCGGTCCTTCCACGCCGACCCGGCGGCGGTGGCGGACCTCGCGGCCGCCCTGGTGACGGGGTTGCAGGAAGGCGGCATGCCCGCGGTCGGGAAGCACTTCCCCGGGCACGGCTATGCAGAGGCCGATTCCCACACCGACATGCCGGTGGACGAACGCACCTTCGACGAAATCGAGGCGCGCGACCTGGAACCGTTCCGGCGGCTGGTGACGCTGGGGATGCGCGGCGTCATGCCGGCGCACGTGCTGTATCCGAAGGTGGATCCGCAGCCGGCCGGGTACTCGAAGTTCTGGCTGCAGACCGTGCTGCGCGGCCGGCTCGGCTTCGACGGGACCGTCTTCAGCGACGACCTCTCCATGGTCGGGGCGCACGGCGCAGGCGGCATCGTGGAGCGCGCCTGGCTGGCGCTGGATGCCGGCTGCGACATGGTGCTGGTCTGTAACGATCCCGCCTCGGCGGCGACGCTGCTGGACGGGATCGCGCGAGTATCGACGCCGGCGGGCCTGGAGCGCCTCGCCCGGCTTCACGGCGCGCCGCGCCCTGTCGGATTTTCGGCGCTGCGCGAGCATCCCATCTATGCCGCAGCGCTGGACGCGGTCGCCCGGAGACCGTCGGTAGTTTGAACAGACTGCCGTCCGGTCGGCCGGCTATACTGGGGCCAGCCCGCGACAAGACCCGGCACCGGAGACTGGCAGTATGGAATTTGATTGGGATGCCTGGAGTGAACTGGCCCGATCCGACCCCGCAGCATTCGAAGAGAAACGCAAACAGGCAGTAGCCGCACTGATCGCCGCGGCGCCGGAAAAGCATCGCCAGCGCCTGACCGGTCTGCAGTCCCGTATCGACCTCGAACGGCAGCGCTCGTCGAGCGCACTGGGGGCCTGCATCCGCATCAGCAACCTGATGTGGGAGAGCTTCGCGGAACTGCAGCGGGCGCTGGACGTCCTCACGGACACCTTGCAGCCCGGTGTGCGGCCGGTGCCGGCGCTGCGACCGGCGACGAACGCGCAGATCCTGCCCTTTCCGCCGCGAAGATGAATGCTCGCGGCGCGGGTCGGGGCGAGGCCCAGCCGCGGTTTCCCGGACTCACGGAGTGTCGCCGCTGCCCACGCCTGGCGGGCTTCCTGGACGAGGTGCGCGAGCGGCACCCGTCCTATCACGCGCGGCCGGTGCCGGCCTTCGGTGATGGGCGCCCGCGACTGTTGATCGTCGGCCTCGCACCGGGCATGCACGGCGCGAATCGCACCGGGCGGCCGTTCACCGGCGACTATGCCGGCATCCTCCTGTACGAGACGCTGCATCGGTTCGGCTGGTCCTCGCGGCCGGAATCGGTGGCGGCGGACGATCCGCTGGAACTGCGCGGCTGTCGCATCACCAACGCGGTGAAATGCCTGCCGCCCGAGAACAAACCCGAGCCGGTCGAGGTGAAGACGTGCAACGGCTACCTGCAGGAGGAACTGAACGCGCTCGACGAGCGTGCAGCCATCCTCGCCCTGGGGCAGGTGGCCCACGCCGCAGTGCTGAGCGCGTTCGCGTTGCGCAAGGCCGAGTTCACGTTCGGGCATGGCGCCGAACATGCGTTGCCGCATGGACAGCGCCTGTTCGATAGCTACCATTGCAGCCGATACAATACCCAGACGAAACGCCTCACCGCGGCCATGTTCGAAGCCGTATTCGCCCGCATCGCCGCGCATCTCGAATCCGCCTGACATCCGCCCATGCCCTACGTCAATGTACGCGTCGCCGGTCCGCTTACACGCGATCAGAAGCAGAAGATCGCGGCGGAGATCACCGATACGTTAAGACGCGTCGCCGGCAAGCCGCCGGAGGTCACCTACGTCACGATCGACGAGGTGGCCGAGGAGAACTGGGCGGTCGCAGGACGCCTGCTGGATGAGGATGGCTGACGCGCACGCCGACGGGTCCACGACGGATCGGCCGTCGATCGAGGAGATACTCGCCACGCTGCCGCATCGCCCAGGGGTCTACCGGATGATCGGGGCCACGGGTGACGTGCTGTACGTCGGCAAGGCGCTCGACCTGCGCAAGCGCGTGACCTCGTACTTCCAGAAGACAGCGGCCCTGGCACCCCGCATCCAATTGATGGTGGGGCAGGTGGTGACCATCGAGACCACCGTCACCCGGTCCGAAAGCGAGGCGCTGCTCCTCGAAAACAACCTCATAAAAAGTTTAACTCCTCGATATAACATACTGTATCGGGACGATAAATCCTATCCGTATCTGGTGCTTACCGGGCATGTTTTTCCGCGCCTGGGCTTCCACCGGGGGGCGCTCGACAAGCAGAACCGGTACTTCGGGCCGTTTCCCCACGCGAGCGCGGTGCGCGAGAGCATCCAGCTGCTGCAGAAGGTCTTCCGGGTGCGGACCTGCGAGGACACCGTCTTTGCCCACAGGTCCCGGCCCTGCCTGCTGCATCAGATCCGGCGCTGCACGGCGCCCTGCGTCGGGCTGGTGGATGAAAAGACCTATGCCGGGGATGTGGCCCATGCCGAGATGTTCCTGAACGGTCAGCAGGACGAGGTGCTCGCGGACCTGGGACAGCGGATGGAGGCGGCGGCCGCGGAACAGGCGTACGAGCAGGCCGCCGTCTATCGCGACCAGGTACGCAGCCTCAAGGCCATCCGTGAGCGCCAGTTCGTCTCCAGCGCCAAGGCCCAGGACGCGGACGTGATCGCGGCGGTGAACGAATCGGGCATGACGGCCGTTAACCTCGTCATGATCCGGGGCGGCATGCATCGCGGCGACCGAACGTTCTTTCCGCAGAACGCGCGCGAACACGACGAGAGCGACGCGGTGGAGGCGTTCCTGGTGCAGCACTACCTCGAGAAGCCCGCGCCGTCCCTCATCGTCGTCAATCGCGGGGTCGAGGCCGACAGCCTGGCCGCGCTGTTGACCGAGCAGTCCGGGACGAAGATCCAGATCTCCGCCAACCCGACCGGCGAGCGCCGCGTGTGGCTCACCATGGCCGAGCAGAACGCACGCCTCGCGATCGGCCAGCGCGTCGCGACGCAGGCCACGCAGGAGGCGCGACTCACCGCGCTGCAGCGAGCGCTGAGCCTGCCCGAGACTACGCAGCGCATCGAATGCTTCGACATCAGCCACACCATGGGCGAGGCCACCGTCGCTTCATGCGTGGTGTACGACCACGGAGCCCTGCAGAACTCCGAGTACCGCCGCTACAACATCGAAGGCATAACACCCGGCGACGACTACGCGGCATTGCGGCAGGCGCTCGAGCGCCGCTATCGCAAGATCGCCGAGACCGACGGCGTGACCCCGGATCTCATCCTGATCGACGGCGGCAAGGGACAGATCTCCGGAGTGATTCCGGTGATGCAGGACGTGGGGCTGCCGGAGATTCCGCTGGTGGGTGTCGCTAAGGGCGAGGAACGCAAGGCGGGTCTCGAGCAGCTGATCGTCGCGGAAACCGGCGAGATCGTGCGACTCGCGCCGGACGATCCGGCGCTGCATCTCATCCAGCAGATCCGCGACGAGGCGCATCGCTTCGCCATCACGGGCCATCGCAATCGTCGCGCCCGAGCGCGCACCACGTCGAGCCTCGAAGGCATCGACGGCATCGGTTCGAAGCGGCGGCAACGGTTGCTCGCGCGCTTCGGCGGACTGAAGGGCGTCGTGGCGGCGAGCATCGACGAACTCGCCACGGTGGACGGCATCAGCCGACCGCTCGCCGAGCGCATCTATCGGCAACTGCACTAGGGTCCCCGACATGCCGATGAATCTGCCGATCCTGCTGACCTGGGCGCGCATACTGATGATCCCGGTGTTCGTCGGGCTGTTCTATCTGCCCGACAGCGTGCTCAGCATGCACAACAAGAACCTCGCGGCGGCCGCGGTGTTCCTGCTCGGTGCGCTGACCGACTGGCTCGACGGCTTGCTCGCTCGCAGCCTCAACCAGACCTCGGCGTTCGGCGCGTTTCTCGATCCGGTCGCGGACAAGCTGATGGTGGCGGCAGCGCTGATCGTGCTGGTGAAGCTCGGTCGCGCCGACGAAGTGGTGGCGGTGATCATCATCGGGCGCGAGATCGCGATCTCGGCGCTGCGGGAATGGATGGCGCGCATCGGCGAGAGCCGCTCGGTGGCCGTATCGTTTCTCGGCAAGGTGAAGACCATCTGCCAGATGGTCGCGATCCTGATGCTGCTGCATCACGACCCGCTGTTCGGCGTGATCGACGTGCGCTTTCCCGGCACGATCCTCATCTATATCGCCGCGGTGCTGACGCTGTGGTCCATGGCCTACTACCTCAAGATGGCTGCGGGCAGCATCCGGGAGCGTTCCCGCTAGGGGTGGTGGGGTGCCCGTCCTTGACAGGACGCCTCTGATTTCTATAATGCCGGGTCTGTTCGATGCGGGAATAGCTCAGTTGGTAGAGCGCAACCTTGCCAAGGTTGAGGTCGCGAGTTCGAGACTCGTTTCCCGCTCCACCCGATTCCGGGACCGCAAGGGAAAACAGTCGTAGTCTGTTGCACGCGACGTTTTCCCTTTTTCGTTGGTCCCCGATTGCAGCGACGCGACGGCGGGGTGGCAGAGTGGTCATGCAGCGGCCTGCAAAGCCGTCCACGCCGGTTCGATTCCGACCCCCGCCTTTCAGTTGTTCAGCTCTGCCCAGAACCGGCTCGCCTCGAAGGCGGCCTGTCCCGTCGTACCGGAAGTCCAGGTTCCGGCAGTCTCCTTGACCCTGGCGGTCGAGCCCAAGCGTTTGCAGGCCGCCGTCATTCAACGAACGCGACTGCGCCCGTTTCGAGGTTGTACATCGCGCCGGCGATCTTGATCGCGTGCGCGGCTTCCAGCTCTGCGAGCACAGGGCTGTGTTGCCTGATGTTGGCCACGGTCATCTCGACGTTCTTGCGGGCTACGGCATCGACAAACTCGTAGTTCGTCGCCGAACGGTTGCCCGAATACTCCGTCGCCTCCACTGCGGGCTTTATCCTGGCGAGCAATCCGGTCAGGTTGCCCAGTTGTGCGTTGTCGATGGCGCCCTTGATGGCGCCGCACGCGGTGTGGCCCATGACCAGCACGAGCTTGGCTCCGGCCACCTTGCACGCGAACTCCATGCTGCCGAGGATGTCTTCGTTCTCGACGTTGCCTGCCAACCGGCAATTGAAGACGTCGCCGATCCCCAGATCCATGATGACCTCGGCGGGTGCGCGCGAGTCGATGCAGCTCAGGAGTACCGCGGCGGGATACTGCCCTTTCGCGCTCGCTTTCTGTTCGCGCAGATAGTTGCGATCCTTCCGCTCGCCTCTGCGAAAGCGCTCGTTGCCCTGCTTCATCACCTCGAGGATCTGCTCGGGAGTCATCTTGTCGCGCTGCGCCCGCGTCAACGCGTCCGCCTGGACCAATCCGGGAAAGAGGCAAGCACTGGCCAGTCCGAGGGTGGCGGCACCGCTTGTCCGAAGAAACCGGCGCCTACTCCGAGTGTCTCCGGTGCAATGAAGCTCATCTTGTTCGCACATCCCGTATCTCCTTTGCTTTGAGTTACTGGAGCATGAGAAGCCTGATGTTTCAGGCGAACCGCAACGAGACCCACGACAGGGAGGCGTACATCCCGGCCGGCGGGCTCCTGCATTCACTGCCTTGCAGCGTAGAGGTGCGCCACGTCGGTGGCGCCGCGCTCAGACCATATCCTCCGGCGTGAGCTCGATCGGCTGGCCGTGCGGTGTTCTGTCTGCCGCCTTGTCCCAGGCCTCGCGGTAACGGAGCAGCGTCTGTTCGTCCGTGATGCCCTTCTCGCGCACGACGCGCTCGATCGCAGCGAGCCAATGATGGTAGTAGGTCGTGCCCGTGTCGGGATCGCCACGCGCCTGGGCATCCTTGATCTCCCGCCCGAGCATCGCCGCCCATTCGTCCCACGTGAAGACGCCACGCCGATGCAGTGCGAGGGTGATGGCGAAGGCCTGCGCTTCCCAGGGTTCGTTGAAGGTGGGAGCCCGTTCGGCCGCGGGAATCGCGTTCAATGCGCCGAGCGCATCCTGCTTCGAGTGCGGATTCGCGCTCATCTCAGACCGCCTCCAGATAGGGCTCGAAGGCATCGATCGACACGGTGAGGGTAGGGTCCGCGTGCTCACCCCAGACCTCGCGTGCCGAGAACGCGACGGTGTAGAGCCACTGCGGATCGTCGCCTTTTCCTGCGGCCTTCGAATCCGGGTAGACGTGACACCCCCGAATTGCCTCGACCAAGCCTTCCTTGTCGCGCGCGTAACGCGGCAGGCGCGTGTGACCGACCGGGTTGATGTTGCGGGTGCGCACCCGGTCGCCCGGTTCGAAGCGCGCTTCGCGCTGCGGCGTGCGAGCGAAGGGGCCACGGATGTAGGCGACATGTGCGTCGGCCAGCTTCATGGTGCGCTCGACCGGCTTCGCCGGATGCAGCGCGTGTCCGGCTGCGAGCTCGTCGCGCTCCACCAGGCCGTACGTCAGTGCACTCTGCGTGATGCTCAGCAGCCAACGATGGTAGTAGGACACCTTCAGGTAGACCTGCGGGGGCAGTCGCTCCTGGTCGTGACGGAAGATGTCGATGTTCCATGCACGCGTGAAGAGGAGGCTGCGCACCAGTCCCAGCACCCGTCCTTCCCAGTCGGCGTGGAACGCCGGCTCGTCGGTCTCCGGCACGACCTTACCGAAGCCATGCATGCCGCCCATGTCGTGCAGGCCGTTCATTTCCGCGCTGCTCCTGGCTGGGCCGCCACACCGGTACCTATCATGCTGTCGCGGGTGACGAGCTCCGCGAGTTGCTCCTCCGACCATCCTTCGGTGCCGGCCGGCCGTTGCGGCAGCACCATGTACCGGGTCTCGGCAGTCGAATCCCAGACACGCAGGCGGGTATCGGCCGGGACGGTCACGCCGAAGTCGGCCAGGACGCTGCGGGGATCCATCACGACACGCGAGCGGTAGGGCGCCGACTTGTACCAGACCGGCGGCAGGCCGAGCACATCCCACGGGTAGCATGAACACAGCGTGCACACGACCATGTTGTGCTGCTGGGGCGTGTTCTCCACCGCGATCAGGTGGTCGCCGATGGTCTCGAAGGCACCGCTTTCGTTGATGGCGCGGGTCGCGTCTTCCAGCAGCGATGCCTTGAACGCGGGATCGACCCAGGCGCGAGCCACGACACGCGCGCCCACATGGGGCCCCACCCTGGTCTCGAAATGCTCGACGATCTGGTCGAGCACGGCGGGATCGACGTAGCCCTTCTCCGTCAGGATCGTCTCGAGCGCCCGGACGCGAAGCTGGACTTCGGTGAGGTGCGACCCATGGTCGTGATCGTGGTCATCGTCGTCGTGGCTCATGGCAACTCCCGGCTGCGAAACGTCGCGTGCTGAGGACGGGCGATTCTCACACCGGCCCTGTCCCTGCGCAACGGTGGCGGCGCCCGGGAGCCCGGCGAAGGGATGCGCGGAGGTCTGCCGCTTCGAGCGCTATGGTGAAAGGATGCACGCGCGGCGGCATGCCGCGATCGTGGTTGCCGACGCCGGCCGAGCCGGATCCGCCCATCGACGGTGAATCCCGAACCGAAAGCTCCGCCTCCCGGCGCGCGGCTGCGCGACCTTGCCACCGGCTACTTCGTGTCGCGCGCCCTCCAGGTCGCAGCGCGCCTCGACGTCGCAACGCTGCTTGCGAGCGGCCCGTGCAGTTGCGCCGAGCTGGCCAGGCTCACGCGCACGCACGAGGACACGCTGTATCAGCTGCTGCGCGCGCTCGCGAGCTTCGGGGTGTTCCTGGAGGAGGCCGATGGGCGCTTCGCCAACACCGAACTATCTTCGCCGTTGCGATCCGACGTTCCCGGTTCCATGCGGGCGATGCTGTTGTTCCTCGGCGAGGAGACGATGCTGCGCACCTGGGAGTCCCTGGAGCACAGCGTCACCACCGGCGAGCCGGGTTTCGAGCACGTCTACGGCACGCATCATTTCGACTACCTGTCGCGTCATCCCGACGAGGCGAAGGTCTTCGATGCCGCCATGACGAGCTACTCCACGATGGTGAACGCGGCGATCGCACAGGCGTACGACTTCTCCGTGTTCCGCACGATCGTCGACGTGGCCGGCGGGCGGGGCAGCACCTTGTGCACCATTCTCGAAGCCAATCCGACGTTGCGCGGCACGCTGTTCGACATGCCGCACGTGATCGGAGGTGCCCGCGAGTACATCGAGCAACGGGGCCTCGCAGACCGCTGCGAGGCCGTGGCCGGCGATTTCTTCGAGGCGGTGCCGCCAGGGGCGGATGCCTACTTCATGAAGCACATCATCCACGACTGGGACGATCAGCGCTGTGTGAAGATCCTGCAACCCGCTCGACCCGCTCAGGACGACCGGATCGGGGGTAGGGTCACGCGGAAGGTGACGCCTGGACCGGCGTTGCGCGTGGCCCAGATGCGCCCCCCGTGGGCGGCGACGATGGACCGGCAGATCGTGAGCCCCAGCCCCAGACCCTGGGTCTTGGTGGTCCGGAACGCCTCGAAGACACGATCCAGTTCGTTTTCCGGAATGCCTTCGCCTTCGTCGATCACGGCGAGTTGCAAGGACCCGTCGGCGCACGCATCGGCCTCGATCGCGAGATTGCGCCGATCGGGCGGGCAACGGCTCATCGCGTCGCACGCGTTGATCACGAGGTTGAGCAGAACCTGCTGGAGCTGGATCGGATCGCCGGTCACGTCGGGCAGACCGGCGGGCAC
>JAIESW010000070.1 GCA_019745565.1 Burkholderiales bacterium | reverse complement strand
TTTTCTCCGGGCCTTAAACTCGCGTGTCCGACACCTGGAGCCGCGCGATGACCGAACCCGCCCCGAAAGTCCAACCAGCCGAGCCGTGCGTGCTCGTCATCTTCGGTGCGTCCGGCGATCTGGCGCAGCGCAAGCTCATCCCCGCGCTGTACAACCTGCATCGCAACGGCTTTCTGCCGGAGCGCTTCGCCGTGATCGGCGTGTCGGGATCGACGCTGACCGATGAGCAGTTCCTCGGGCGGGTGAAGGAGTCGGTTGAGCGGCATTGTGCCGATTGCTCGGACCTCGGATTCATCAGTACCGCCGGGCATCGATTCCACTACGTGGCCGGACGGATCGAGGCCCCCGAAACCTACGCCCGACTCAAGGAACGGTTGGACGCGGTCCATGCCGAACACGGCACGCGCGGCAACACCGTGGTGTACCTCGCCACGCCGCCGGATCACTTCGCCACGATCGCCGAAGGACTGAAGGCTGCCGGCATCGCGAAGCACGGCACGAACGGCTCCGGCTGGACGCGCCTCATCGTCGAGAAGCCCTTCGGGCGCGATCTCGAATCGGCGCGCGAACTCAATGGTCGTCTGCTCGCGTGTTTCGACGAATCGCAGATCTATCGCATCGATCACTACCTCGGCAAGGAGACGGTGCAGAACCTGCTCGCGTTCCGGTTCCTGAACGGGATCTTCGAGCCCATCTGGAATCGCAACTTCATCGATCACGTGCAGATCACGGTCGCGGAGCGTCTCGGTGTCGAGAATCGCGGTCGCTACTACGACGCTTCCGGGGCGCTGCGCGACATCGTGCAGAACCATGTGTTCCAGGTGCTTTGCCTGATCGCGATGGAACCGCCGTCCTCGCTTGCGAACGAGGAGGTGCGCAACGAGAAGCTCAAGGTCCTGCGTGCCATGCGCCGCCCGCAAGGCGAGGAACTGCTGCGCAATGCGATCCGCGGGCAGTACGGTCCCGGAGCAATCGACGGGGAGACAGTGACGGGCTATCGCGAGGAAGCGCATGTGGCGCCCGAATCCGCTACCGACACCTTCGCTGCGCTGAGGCTCGACGTCGACAACTGGCGCTGGGCCGGCGTGCCGTTCTACGTGCGCACCGGCAAACGCCTACCTGCGCGCAGCACGCAGATCGTCATCCAGTTCCGCCAGGCACCGTTGCCGCTGGTGCCGATGGAAACCATGCAGCATGCCAACCGTCTCACGATCCAGGTGGCCCCGGAGGAACGCATGCAGCTGCGCTTCCAGGCGAAGCAGCCCGGACCCGGCATGCGGTTGAAGCAGGTGGAAATGGCGTTCAGCTATCGCGATCTCGGCGGCGACGGTCTCGCCACCGGCTACGAGACGCTGTTGCACGACTGCATGATCGGCGAGCGCATGCTGTTCCTGCGTGCCGACATGGTGGAGGAGGCGTGGGACGTCCTCACTCCCGTGCTCGATCTGTGGCAGGCGCTGCCGCCCCGGGACTTCCCGAACTATGCCGCCGGGACGTGGGGACCGGCGAGCGCCGACGAATTGCTGGCCCGCGACGGGCGCCACTGGATCGAACCAGCGCCTTAACCCGCGCACGACAGCGCCGATACTCGGAACGATCGGTTGACCCTCCCATGCGCATCCCCCGACAGACGTTCGGCGTGCTCGGCCTCGCGGGCCTGATCGCGCTCGGCGCCGGTGCCATTGCAGCGCAACACATCCTGACCGCCGCAGTGATCGTGGGCTTCGCCGTTCTCACGACCTGGGTCCTGGCTCGACACTCCTGAGAGGCGCGGTCGCAGTCGCGTGCCGATTCGAGGGAATCCAGGAAACGACCCATTGACGCCATCGGCAGTCAGCTGCCCAGCGCCCGGCTTCGCCGAACGCCCTCCCTTCACGAGGCCAAAAATAGGTTTACCCTGACGAACCATGCGATCCTTAGGACGAGCACCATGGCCGGCATCTTCCTGAGTTACCGGCGCGACGACAGCGGCGGCTACGCTGGCCGCCTCGCCGACGATCTGAAGCAGGCCTTCGCAGGCGATCAGGTGTGGCGCGACATCGAAGCCATCGAAGCCGGCGCCGACTTCGTCGATGCGATCGGCAAGGCCATCGGTTCCTGTTCGGTGCTGCTCGCGTTGATCGGGCCGCGCTGGCTCGACGCCAAGAACACGGCCGGCGCGCGCCGTCTCGACGATCCGAGCGATTTCGTGCGCCTCGAGATCGCGACCGCGCTCGACCGCGGTGTGCGCGTGATTCCGGTGCTGGTGGGCGGCGCGACCATGCCGGCCGAATCGGCGTTGCCCGATGTCCTGCGACCGCTGGCGCGGCGGCAGGCGCACGAACTCACCGACAAGCGTTGGGAGTACGACGCCGGCCAGCTCTTCGATGCGGTAGGCAAGCTTCCGGGATTGTCGCGCCGCCGACCCGCATCGGCGGAATCGATGACGCGGCCTCCGGCAAAATCGCAGGGCATGCCCGGCTGGGCCAAGGGGTTGATCGGCGTCGTCGCCGCCATCGCGGTGCTCGCGATCATCGGCAACATGATGGAATCGTCCGACCCGGATCCCGCCGTTGGCCAGTACGTCGAGCGGGCCGTGCAGCAGCTGAATCAGGGGCAGAGCGCACCCGCACCGGCACCGATGCCCGCCGCGACGCAAGCTGCGGCACCGGCGCAGGCGCCGATCCAGCCCGCGGCCGCGCCTGCGGCAGCGGTGTCTGCCGTCGCGAGCATTGCCGGTTCGTGGATCTCGCCGATAGGCGACCGATACGTCATCCAGCAGCAGGGTGAACAGTTGCGCGTCTCCGCCGTGGACGCCGCTCACCAGTTCCAGCTCGTGGGTCAGGGATTGATCCAGATGCGTCAGATCGGCATGGCGCTGGTGCACCAGGGCAGCGGCATCACCATGGAGATCCACGCTACGCTGTCCGACGATGGCCGGGTCATGCAGGGGACTGCGTATGTACCCGCCTCCGGGGTGACGGACACCCTGGTGCTCCACCGACAGTGAGGCGGACCGGCGCGTTGTGACGCCCGAGGGAACCGGCTAGAGTTCTTCCGATACGCTACACACGACGACAAGACGGAGGAGAAGCGCGTGAACCCGCTCGCGGTGGCCGCGCTGGCGTGCATGCTGACGGCGCCGGCGATCGCATCCGCGCAGGACGTCTGGCCGGTGCGTCCGGTGCGCATGATCGCGCCGTTCACGCCGGCGGGTGCGACCGACATCCTGTCGCGCATCACGGCCGAAGCCCTGGGCAAGCGTCTGGGTCAGAGCGTCGTCGTGGAGAACCGTCCGGGCGCAGGCGCGAACCTCGGCGGCGAACTCGCGATGCGTGCCGCGCCCGACGGCTACACGATCCTGATGGCACCGTCCACGGTGTACGCGGCCGGGGTCTCGCTCTACGCGAAGCCGAAGTTCGACCTCGCAAAGGATTTCATTCCGGTCGCGACACTCGCGTACGTGCCGCACGTGCTGGTGGTCGCGGCGGAAGTGAACGCGAAGAGCGTGCAGGAACTGATCGCGCTCGCCAAGGCGCAGCCCAACGCACTCAACATGGCTTCGCAGGGGGTGGGGACCATCTCCCAGCTGGAAGGCGAACTGTTCCAGCACATGGCCGGCATCGAGATGACGCACGTGCCCTACAAGGGCAGCCAGCCGGCACACGTGGACCTGATGGGCGGGCGCGTGCAGGTGATGTTCGACAGCGTGGCCGCTGCGCTGCCGCACATCCGTACCGGCAAGCTGCGCGCGCTCGGCGTCACCACGCCGGCGCGGGTGGCGCAACTGCCCGAAGTGCCGACCATCGCCGAAGCGGGTCTTCCAGGCTACGTGGCGGAATCGTGGCTCGGCATCTTCACGCCCGCCGGCGTGCCGAAAGCCGTCGTCACGCGTTTGCATCGTGAGCTCACCGCACTCGGTAGCGATCCGGCGTTCACGCTAAGACTCGCCGAAGCCGGCTTCGAAGTCCGCGTGCAGGGCAGCGAAGCGTATGCGCAGCTGATCCAGCGCGAAACCGTGCATTGGGCCGCGGTGGTCAAGCGCGCCCACATCACGCTCGAGTAGGGACGGGAACGGTGGGACCGCTCGCGGGTATCCGCGTCCTCGACCTCACGCGCATCTTCGCCGGACCGTTCGCCGGTCAGATCCTTGCCGATCTGGGTGCGGAGGTGGTGAAGGTGGAGCGACCGGGCAACGGCGACGATACGCGAGCCTGGGGGCCGCCGTACCTCAAGGATCGAGACGGCCACGAGACGCGCGAGAGTACGTATTTCCTGTGCGCGAATCGCGGCAAGCGGTCCGTCACGGTGAATCTCGCGCACGAGCAGGGCCAAGGGCTCGTGCGCGATCTCGCGGCTCGGGCCGACGTGCTGCTCGAGAATTACAAGGTCGGCGACCTTGCGCGTTTCGGTCTGGACTTTGCGACGTTGTCGCAGGCGCATCCGCGGCTGATCTACTGCTCCATCACGGGCTACGGGCAGGACGGACCGTATGCCCCGCGTCCCGGCTATGACCCGATCGCCCAGGCGATCGGCGGGATGATGAGCGTGACGGGTGAGCGCGACGATCTGCCGGGCGGCGGACCGCAGCGCGCGGGCGTGGCGGTGATCGACGTGATGACCGGCATGTACGCTGCGCTCGCCGTGACGGCGGCGTTGCAGCATCGGCACGCTTCGGGCAAGGGCCAGCACATCGACATGGCGCTGCTCGACGTGCAGGTGGCGAGCATGATCAACGTCGCCCAGGCATACCTGAGCGCCGGCATCGTGCCCGGCCGTATCGGCAGCGGCCATCCGAGCGTGGTGCCGTCGCAGATCTTCCGCGCGGCCGACGGTCACGTGATGCTGACGGCCGGCAACGATGCTCAGTTCGAGCGCTTCTGCGAAGTGGCCGCATGCCGCGAACTGCTGGGCGATCCACGGTTCGCGACGAACGAGGCACGCGTGCGGCATCGTGAGTTCACCATTCCGGTCGTGGCCGCCGTGGTCGGAGCGAAGCCGGCTGCCTTCTGGGTGGAAGCCCTGAACGGGGTGGGCGTGCCCTGTGCGCGCATCAACGACATGGCCCAGGTGTTCGACGATCCGCAGGTGCAGGCTCGCGGCCTGCGGGTGGACTTGCCCGATCCGGTGGCGGGAATGCTGGGGATGGTAGCGAGTCCGCTGCGCTTTTCCGAAAGCACCGTCGAATACAAACTGCCGCCGCCGCGGTTGGGCGAACATACCGAAGCCGTGCTGCATGATTGGCTCGGTCTCGAGGCTGCGGACGTCGCGCGGTTGCGGGCCGCGGGGGCCGTGTAGGCATGGCACAGTGAAGAAAGCTCTCAACGCGGCGGACGCGGCGGAAAAGCCAAAGTCTGGATCGACTTTGACCTACGCCGCGTCCGCCGCGTTCGGCGCTTCAGTTTGATTTCCTTCGCGTTGAGCGTTTGACGCAGTTCGTAACTTAGGAGCACAACAATGATCGGTAACCCCGTAGCCCTCACCATCCGCCGCAAGTTCGACCGTCCGGCGCCCGACGTTCTCAACGCCTTCAAGGACGCCCCCACGGGCTTCGTCACCGACGCCTTCAACGGCCGCGGCAGCATGCACCACTCCATCAAGCCGCTCGACCCGCGCATGCGCTTCTGCGGCACGGCGGTCACAGCCTATTGCGGGCCCATGGACAATCTCGCAGCGATGGCGGTGCTCGATTTCCTCCAGGCCGGCGACGTCATCGTCATCGCTTCAGGCGGCAACGATACGGCGGCAGTTATCGGGGACCTGTGGGCCATCTGGGCCAAGCGCATCGGGGTAGCCGCGATCATCTGCGACGGACTCGTGCGCGACGTGCCGGGATTGCTTGCCGCCGATATTCCCGTCTTCGCGCGCGGCTGGTGTCCCAACGCCGGCTATCGCAACGGCCCGGGCGAAGTGAACCTCGGCATCACCTGCGGCGGCGTGCACGTGGCGCCGGGCGACATCGTGGTCGGCGATCGCGACGGCATCGTGGTCGTGCCGCGTGTGGAATCGAAGGACGTGGCGGAGCGTCTCGCGCTGGTCAAGCAGAAGGAGGCCGACGCCGAAGCGAAGGTGAAACGCGGCGAGAAGCTCGCTTTCTGGGATGAAGCCTCGCTCGCCGGCCGCGGCGGCGTGCGCTATCTCGATTGAGCTCGCGCGCACAGGACGCGTGACGCCATGACCATCGTCGTCAACCACGCCCGGCGGCAGCTCGAGGCAGGCAGGCTCGCCGTGGGTCTCGGCCTGCGCCAGGCGCGCACCGTGGACATCGCTCAGCTGGCGCGCACCGCAGGTTTCGACTGGCTCTTCATCGACTGCGAACACAGTTCCCTCGACGTGGACACCGCGGCGCAGATTTCCGCGGCATCGCTCGCCGTCGGCATCACACCCGTCGTGAGAGTGCCCGGTTACGAGCACTATCATGCGTCGCGGATGCTCGACAACGGTGCCCAGGGCGTCGTCGTGCCGCACGTCGATACGGCCGAGCACGCGCATCGCATTGCCCAGTATTGCCGGTTCCCGCCGATCGGTCATCGTTCCATGGGGGGCGGACTGCAGCAGGTCGGCTTCGCGCCCATGCCTGTCGGCGAGATGTCGCAGGCAGTGAACCGGGAGACGCTGGTGGTGGTGATGCTCGAATCGCCGCAGGCGATCGAAAACTGCGAGGCGATCGCGGCGGTGCCCGGTGTCGATGTCCTGCTGATCGGGACCACCGACCTGTCGTTCGAGATGGGCATCCCCGGACAGATCGAGGATGCGCGGATCGAGGACGCCTATCGGCGCGTGATCGCGGCCTGCCGGCGTCACGGCAAGTATCCGGGCATGGGGGGTGTATACACCCCCGGCCCCATGCAGCGCTACATCGACATGGGCGCGCGGTTCATCATCTCCGGCTCCGACTTCTCGTTGCTGTTGCAGGCGGGAACGGCACGGGCCGCTCTGGTGCGGGGGTTTCTGCCCGATTGAGCCGGACTCGTGCAATTCGCGGCGTTCCAGCTTCCGTCTTCCTTCGCTTGTCCTCGCGTCCTTCGCGGTGAAAGCCTTTCCTCCGGTCCCATCTTCATTGCCGGGCCGCCGCCGGTTCGCGGTGACGCCGCTGCATCTCGATCGCGAGCGCCGTGAATTGATCCGTGACCTGGCCCTTCATCAGCGACGGACCGATCAGCGGCGGGATCCAGAAATCCGGAACGGTGAGTGCCCGATAGCGGATGCGCACGCCGTTGCCCTCCGGTGCGAAGCGTGTCTCCATTTCCATGCGCTTCACATTGCCGCGCACGGCGCGCGAAGCGATCAATGACTCCGGTTCGAGCGTGACCTCGCGCTCCATCTCCCAGTCATGCGAGAAACCGGCGAAGCTTGCCGTGCCCTTCTGGGCGACCAGGAGATGCCCTCGGTCGGCGGTGACGATGCGGCTTTCCCTGAGCTTCGGCACGAACTTCGCCATGTGATCGTAGTCGGTCATGACCTGCCACGCCAATGACGCCGGTACTTCGATGTGGAACGACGCCTCCACGTGGAGCGCACCGTCGGCGCGCCATGCCGTGACGGTGGCGTCCGAGAGCGGCTCCGCGGCCTGCGCGACCGAGGCGCAGAACAGCGCGAAACAGGAAGCGAAAAGGCGCATGGTTCCTCTAGAATAGGCCCTCGTTCGAGATGTTTCGATGACGGCACTTCCCGACTCTACCGCATGGCTCTGCTCTCGCTGATCGTCGCGCTGCTGCTGGAGCAGGTGCGGCCGGTGAATCCGCATGGGGCTGCCTTCCAGGCGTTCCGGCGCTGGACCGACATGGTCGCCGACAACTTCAATGCGGGCGAGCGCCAGCATGGCGCACTCGGGTGGGCGTGCGCGGTCCTGCCGTGGGTCGTCGCGGTAAACCTCGTGTTCTGGATCCTGCATGGGATCAGCCCGATCCTAGCGTGGGCCTGGGATGCCGCCGTGCTGTATTTCACCATGGGCTTCCGTCAGTTCAGCCACGGGTTCACCGTCGTGCTGGAGGCGTTGCGTGCCGGTGAGATCGACCGGGCGCGAGCCGCTCTGGGCCAGTGGCGCGAAGAGAGGGTGGACGAGTACACGCAGACCGAAGTGGCGAAGGTGTCGATCGAGCAGGGGCTGCTCGGTTCCCATCGCCACGTGTTCGGTGTGATCGCGTGGTTCGTGTTCCTGCCTGCCGTGTGCGGGACCATATTTCCCGGGACGCTGGCGATACTGCTTTCGGGGCCTGCGGGCGCCGTGCTCTATCGACTGACCGCGTTGCTGAGCGAGCAATGGGGTGCGCGCGACGACGAGGAGTTCCTCCAGTTCGGCGGATTCGCGCGCGAGGCCTACCACGTGCTGGACTGGGTTCCGGCGCGGCTTACGGCAGCATCCTTCGCTGTCGTCGGCGACTTCGAGGACGCGGTGTATTGCTGGCGCTCCCAGGCAGCGTCCTGGCTCGATCCGTTGGAAGGGATCGTGCTCGCGAGCGGGGCAGGCGCCATCGGCGTGAGGCTGGGCGAGACTCTGCACGCGGACGGCAGCGTGGTCTTCCGTCCGGAGATCGGACTCGATGACGAGGCCGACGTGGAACACATGCAGCGCGCGGTGGGCCTCATCTGGCGCGCACTGATCATGTGGATGATGGTGATCGGCCTCACCACAATCGCGTCCTGGATCGGATCCTGACGAACCCTCAGCGGTTCAACTCCTTGCTGAGCCGCCGATAGGATGCGAGCCGGCGTTCGCTGATCGCTCCCGCAGTGACGGCTGCATCGATGGCGCAGCCCGGTTCGGCGAGGTGCCGGCAGTTCGCGAAACGGCAGCGACCGATCATCGGACGGAACTCGATGAAGAGGTGATCCAGTTCATCGCGCGGGATGTGATGCAGGCCGAACTCCTGCATTCCCGGCGAATCGATGATGTGACTGGTTGCGTCCAGGTGATACAGCCGTGCGTGCGTGGTCGTATGCCGCCCCGAGTCCAGTGCCGCGGACATCTCGGCCGTCGGCGCTTCGGTGCCGGGGAGCAGCCGGTTGATGATCGTGGACTTGCCCATGCCCGACTGTCCGACGAGCACCGAGGTGTGGCCTTCGAGCGGCGCACGCAACGGCGCGACGTCCGCCTTGGCAGTCAGCGGCAGCACCGGATAGCCGAGGGTCTCGTACAGGCGCAGGCGTTCCAGCGCCGTGCCCGAGGCTTCCAGATCGAACTTGTTGAGCACGATCAGAGCGTGCACCCGCGCGTGCTCGGCCGCGACCAGGCAGCGATTGAGAAGATCCTCGTAGTAGGTCGGTGCTGCAGCGAGCACGATCACGATCTGCGTGACGTTGGCGGCGATCAGCTTCTGGCGGTACGCGTCGGAACGATAGAAGAGCGCCGAGCGCGGATCAGCGGCGGCGATGACGCCCTGGCCCTCTGCGGTTTTCTGGACCTGGACCCGGTCGCCACAGGCGATCTCGCTGCGCTTGCCGCGCGGAAAGCAGGTGAGAGTCGCGTCGCCGTCCAGTTCGACCTGATAGCTGCGCCCGAAGGCCGCGACGACCGTGCCGTTGTGGAACGCGGGCTTCAAATCGAGTTGTGCACGGCCGGGCTTCGCTCAGGCTGCGTCGTTCAGGGCTTTGAGCGAGCGGCGCGCCCGCACGCTCGCCGCGAGCTTGTCCAGCAGGACCGTGCTGTCCTCCCAGGCAAGGCAGCCGTCGGTGATGCTCTGGCCGTACGTGAGCGGGCAGCCTGGTTCGAGATCCTGCCGGCCGCCCACCAGGTGGCTTTCCACCATCACTCCGACAATGCGGTCCTCGCCGCCGGCGAGCTGCGCACCGACGTTCTCGCACACGGCGAGCTGGTTCTGCGGATTCTTCTGACTGTTCGCGTGGCTCGCGTCGATCATGAGCCGCTGCGCGAGTCCGGCCTTCGCCAGTTCGGCTGCGGCGGCCGTGACGCTCGCCGCATCGTAGTTGGGTACCTTGCCCCCGCGCAGGATCACATGGCAGTCCTCGTTACCGGCGGTCGATACGATCGCCGAGTGCCCGCCCTTGGTGACCGACAGGAAGTGATGCGGCTGCTGCGCCGCCTTGATCGCGTCCACCGCGATCTTCACGTTGCCGTCGGTACCGTTCTTGAAACCCACCGGGCAGGAGAGACCGGACGCCAGTTCGCGATGCACCTGGCTTTCCGTGGTGCGTGCGCCGATGGCACCCCAGGAGACGAGATCGGCGATGTACTGCGGCGTGATCATGTCGAGGTACTCGCAACCCGCCGGCACGCCCATCTCGTTCAGGTCGAGCAGCAGTTCGCGGGCGACGCGCAGACCGCGGTTGATGTCGTAGCTGCCGTCCAGCGCCGGATCGTTGATGAGGCCCTTCCAGCCCACCGTGGTGCGCGGTTTCTCGAAGTACACCCGCATCACGATTTCGAGATCGGGAGCATGGCGGCGACGCTCGACGAGCAGGCGGCCGGCGTACTCGCGTGCCGCCTTCGGATCATGAATCGAACACGGACCGATCACCACGATCATCCGATCGTCCATCCCATGCAGGATGCGGTGGAGTGCCTGACGCGTCCGCTCCACGACGTCGGCCGCGCCGTCGGAGCAGGGGGACTCGCGCAGCAGATGCGAAGGCGGCGCGAGTTCCTTGATCTCGCGGATGCGCAGGTCGTCGGTGCGGTGGGTCATGATCGATCCGGAAGGACGAACGGCCCGCGAGTTTAGCTCGATTCCCGGGAAGCGGAGCGTGCTTCGCCGCCGAGGGTGAAAGTCAGTCCGCGCCGGGCCTGCCATCGGCCAGAGGCCGATGGCCTTCGGTAGGCACAGACAGTCCGCAGGGACTGTCTGTGTCCGGCCTCAGCCCACAAGCGGGCTGGCCCCTCGGGGGGAAGGGCCGCAGGCCCTTCGGGGGGGGACGTCATCCTCAGCCCGCGCCGGGCCGCCCAAGCGGGCTGCCTGAGGCGAGGGGCATAGGCCCGCCGGGGGAACGTCAGATCATGCGGTGGCTTCTTCCTCGGCGTGCTTGCGCAGCATGCCCACGAGCCCGCTGAAGGCACGATCGAACAGCGGCACATTGGCCATCACAGTCATGCGCCCGGTACGCAGCGCGCTGGTGACATCGAACATGGAGAACTCGCCGATCTTCTGGCCCTTGCGGTTGGTGAAGACGTAGGTGCCGCGATAGGGGCTCACGTACGACAGTCGCGCCTGCACGGTCGCGCCGCCTTCCTCGTGCAGCTCGATCCAGTCGCCTTCCTTGAACTGGAGCACGAGTTCGGTCCATTCGTCACCCTGGGGCAACGGTTCGGCATCCGCATCGGTGCCGGCCGGTGCACCGTCGACGGAAGTGGCGGGCTTGAAGCCCGGCAGATCGCCGAAGGACACTTCCTCGAGTTCGATGCTGCCGTCGCCGAACGGGTTGCGCACCACCACCGAAGGCAGGGTCTCGGGGGCCACGACCGGACGCATCTCCTCCTGGAGCTGGGCCTTCGCGGGCGCACCGGCTTCGGTCTCGGTGAGTTCGATGGCTTCGCCCGCCATCGGCATCGGGACTTCCTCCACGGCGAGTCCCTGCGCCGGTGGGATTTCCACCGGTGCGAAGACATCCATCGGCGCAGCTGCCGAGACGCGCTGTGCAGCAGCCTGCTCGGCCGCGAGCGGGCTCTCGACGTCGGCAGTCGCGGCGTCGCCCCCACCGATGGCCTTCGCGTGGCAGCGCATCAGCACGGCGTTGAAGCGCTCGCGTGCGTGCTGCTGCGTGTGGATGATTTCCATGCCGGTGGTGAGACGCTTCAGCAGGCCCGGGAGGACCGACACCAGTCGCTGGCGTTCCTCGGTGGATTGCTTCGGCGTGAGCGACCAGACCAGGATGTCCATGGTCTCCACCAGGCTTTGCCAGGCGCGGCTTTCGCGCCCGCCCTTCGCATACGCGAGGATCAGCAGCTTCATCCACTCGGTGGCGAGGAAACGCAGCACGGCGCGCGGCAGCGCCTGATCCTTCACGCGCGCCTTCACCTCGTTCTGCGCGAAGAGGCGCGCGACGTCGAGGCGTTCCCGGTCCTGGATACGCCGCGCTTCCTTCCTGGCAGCCTGCTCAGCGGTCTTGTCGGCATCCTGAATGAGTGCCCGGAGTTCGGCGGTCGTGCGGTCGAAGATGCCGACGTCCTCCTCGAAGTCCTCGACCACACGCTGCAGGATCGCTTCGATGCGCTGGTAGAGCGCGCTGCCGGCATCGAACCCGTCGCCCAGGCCCACGGACAACTCGCCCAGCGTGTCGAGCATGTGCCGCGCGGGATGGTTCTTCTTCGAGAAGAAGTTCTTGTCCATCACCGCGACCTTCAGCATCGGGATCTGCAGGCGTCCGATCAGCGCCTTCATCGCCGGCGGAACGCGCGGGTCGCCGAAGATCTGATCGAACAGCATGGCCACGATGTCGAGCGTGACCGTGTCCATCTGACCGAGCTGGTTCGCGAAGCTGGTGCCCTTCAGCGCGTGCAGGACGTTGCGCGCCGGCGCGGCACTTCCCTCGAGCGCGGCGGCGGCAGCGAAACCGCCGCCGAGAGACGCGGTGTCGAGATCGGGCGTGGCGAACGCGGCCGGCACGTCGGCGGGCAGGCTGCTGAAGTCGCCGTGCTGCAGGCGCGTGAGCGATCCGATCAGCGCGCCGCCGGTGAACATGCCGGCCGCGCCCCCGTTTGCAATGCCACCGACGGCTTGGCCGCCGACGTTTCCGCCTGCTCCGGTGCCGCCACCGACGCCAGCGACTCCACCGCCACCGAAGGCTCCACCGGCCAGTCCATCGAGCTGCGGAAAGCCGGTGTCCGGTGCCGCGGGCGCACTGCCGCCGCTCACTCCACCAACACCACGTCCCACCGCACCGCCACCGGTGCCGGCTCCGGCAGCGCCACCTCGTTGCACGGCACCGAGTCCGGCGCCGCCGCTGCCCGCAAACCCCGCTGGGCCGCCGGCACCCGGCATCCCTGCCCCGGGCACTCCGGCGCGACCGACGATACCGGGCGCGCTGGCAGGACCATAGGCCCCACGGGCCGCTGCGCCCATCAACAGCTGCTGCAGCATGACGAACGGATCCTGACCATCCGGGATCGCGCTGCCGGCGGCAGTCGCGGTGCCCGCGCCGATGCCGGGGATGGACACACCTCCGGGAAGCGTCATGGTCATCGTCGCGCCACCGCCCGCCGCGGGAGATCCCGCGACCACCGGCAGAGTCACGCTGCCGAGCACCTGGCCTGAGTCCGCCGACTTCGGTCCGTTCGAAGGTCCCGCGCCCGACACCGGCTTCTTGCTGCGGCCGTAGCGGATCGTGGGCAGGACGCCGTGTTCCTTCAGGAAGCCGTTCAGTTCCGCGTACAGCTTGGGTACCGGAAAGCGCACACCCTGATCGAAGTAGCGGATCAGGAGCTTCTTCAGCTTGGGGCCCGACTCGACTACGCCCAGCGCCGATCGGAACGCATCGCAGATCGCCATCGGCGACAGCGGGTTGTCGTGGCTCTGCATGTGGGGCCGGTCGAGCACGACAGCCATGCGCTGATCGAGCGCAGCGAGTTCCTCGTCGGCGCCGTTGCGGATGCGTCCGGCGATGTCGGTGAAGCGCACGCTTTCATCAAGGTCGCCATCGGCGACCAGGGAGAGCTCGGACCACGACGTCTGGACGTTCGAGAAGTCCGCAGGTTCTTCCTCGTCGCCGCGCGACTTGCGATCGAACACTTCTTCGAGGCGTTCGCGGAAGCGCTGCTCCAGGCGCGGTCGCAGGGTGGGCCACTCTTCCTTCGCCTTCAGGTAGAAGTCGCGCGTGTCGCGGTCGAGGGACTGATCGGCCAGTTCGTACAGCTCGTCCACGAACGTGTCGAGCGCCTTCGAGACCGATTCGCTCAGCGTCTTGACGGTGCGCGTGCGGCATTCGCGCAGGAGGCTGCCGGGCTTGGTCAAATCGATCGGCTGCCCGGTCTTTCCGGGCGGGAAGGCAATCACGTTGGCGGCGGCAGCACTCATGGACGTCTCACTCCTCGATGCAGGTCGGGGCCATCGGGATCGTCGCGCGGGCAGCCTTGAGGAAGGTCCGATCGGCGGGTGAGGACGGGTGCGGCCGCCGGGTCCGGGTGGTCGCCTCGATCCGGGCGACCGGGCTCCGGCCCGATTTGCACCTGGCAGTCCCGCTATCCTGGCGGCCTGCGCCGCTTTAGACCGGAAACTTTGCGTCCCCACCTTTCGATGGGTTTGCCGTTTTCAGCTGCACGCGGGGATGAACCCGCCGGCAGACCGCCCTCGTCGGCAGCCTTGTTCGAGGCGACCTCCGGTTTCGGTCCTGCTCGCTTTATCTGTCTTTCATCCGAAAACTTGAGGGAAATTTCGAGATCGGCAGCTGCCCCGAACTGGTGCGGTGCATCAGCCCGATGCGCAAGGTTGATGCGCAAATGACTGCCGGGCCGCCCGGACGTGCCACCGGTCCGGGCGTGCGATTCGTTATCCTTTGAAAAAACTAGAGTAAATTCGAAGGACCCGAGCCGGTACGGTTACTGCGCTTGGGCCAGCCGGTCCGGCCGGTACGGGTCGGTCCACCTTCACCCATGATCAGTTTCTCGAAACACAAACTCGCGACGGCTGCGGCCGTCTTCATCCTCCTCCTGCTGGCGGTCGCCGTTGCGGCCCCCTGGGTGGCGCCCTATCCGCCCGAGGAGACGTTCTTCGACGGGCTCACCCTGGAGGGTGCGCCGCTGGCACCGAACGGCAAGTATTGGCTGGGTACCGACCTGCTCGGGCGCGATCTGCTGTCGCGGGTGATCTTCGGCGCCCAGACGTCTCTCATCATCGGAGTCGTGGCGAACGGCGTCGCGCTCACCATCGGTACCCTGGTGGGCGTGACCGCGGGATTTCTGCGCGGCTGGGTGGGCGGGGCACTGATGCGCTTCACCGACCTCATGATGTGCTTTCCCGCGTTGCTGCTCGCGATCGTTCTGGCGGCCGTCTTCACACCCAGCCTGTGGATCGTGGCGCTGGTGATCGCCATGGTGAACTGGGTCCAGATCGCGCGCGTGGTCTACACGCAGACCGTGTCGCTGTCCGAGCGCGGATTCGTCGAGGCGGTGCGCAGTCTGGGCGCCAGTTCGTCGCGGATCCTGTTCCGCCACATCGTGCCGCACCTGCTGCCCACCGTGATCGTGTGGGGCACGCTGGGCATCGCGACCACCGTGCTGCTGGAAGCGACGCTGTCTTACCTCGGCATCGGCGTACAGCCGCCCACGCCTTCGTGGGGCAACATCATCTTCGAGAACCAGAGCTACTTCGCCACCGCGCCCTGGCTGGTGTTCATCCCCGGGGGCGCGATCGTGCTGATGGCGGTGGCGTTCAACGTGCTGGGCGATGCGTTGCGGACGGCGTTGGATCCGACATTGAAGGATCGGCGGGCATGAACCTCAATTGCCCCCACCCTGGCCCTCCCCCGGCGAAGCCGGGGGAGGGGACGTACGCTCCTTCCCCCACCAGAGGTGGGGGAAGGTTGGGATGGGGGCCGCGGTTGCATAACGTGGTGGGGCGCAGATGACCCGCTATCTCCTCGGCCGCATCGCGCAGGCCGTGCTGCTGCTGATCGGCGTGAGCTTCATCACGTTCCTGCTCCTCTACATCCTCCCTGCCGATCCGGCGCGGCAGATCGCCGGTCGCAGTGCCACGCCCGACACCGTGGAGACGATCCGCAAGCAGCTCGGCCTCGATCTGCCTTTCCATCAGCAGTACGGACGCTATCTCACCAATCTTGCGCAGGGCGATCTCGGGCGGTCGTATGCGCAGAAGACAGAGGTGGCCGAGATCGTCGCGGCCCGCCTGCCGGCGACGCTGCTGCTGATGACGGCCGCGATTACGTGCGAACTCATCATCGGACTTGGCATCGGCATCTTCGCCGCCGTGCGCCAAGGGTCGCGTTCGGACTCGGGCGCGATGGTGCTGTCCTTCGTGGGTGTGTCGACACCGCAGTTCGTCGCCGGCATTCTCATGCTGTACGTGTTCGCCGTTCAGCTCGACTGGTTCCCCGTGGGCGGCTACGGCGAGTTCCGACATCTCGTGCTGCCCGCGCTCACGCTCGGCATGCTCGGCGCCGGCTGGTATTCGCGCATGATGCGCTCCTCCATGATCGAGGTACTCACCCAGGACTACATCCGCACCGCGCGGGCGAAGGGTGCATCCGAGCGGCGCGTCATCCTGCTGCATGCGCTGCGCAACGCATTGCTGCCGATCATCGCCATGATCGGCATCGACATCGGGCTGTTCATGAGCGGTGCCGTCGTGGTCGAATCCGTCTTCGGCTGGCCCGGCATCGGACAGCTCGCCTGGCAGGCGATCCAGCAGGTCGACATCCCCATCATCATGGGGGTCACGCTGGTTGCCGCCGTGGCGATCGTGCTGGGCAATCTGGTGGCCGACCTGGTGGCGCCGTTGGTCGACCCTCGTATCCGCATCCGCTGATTCCAACAACATGTCATCCACAAGGAGACCATTCATGAAACGTCATGCAACCACCCTGGCGCTGCTGGCGGCCCTGGCAATCCCGCTGGCGGCACCGGCGGTCGCGGAAGAAGGCAAGCAGGGCGGCTCGATCATCGTCACCTACAAGGACGACATCGTCACCCTCGATCCGGCCATCGGCTACGACTGGGTCAACTGGTCGATCATCAAGAGCCTGTTCGCGCGCCTGATGGACTACAAGCCCGGCACGGCAGAGCTCACGCCGAGCCTCGCCGACAGCTACGAGATCTCGAAGGACGGCCTCACCTACACCTTCAAGCTGCACAAGGGTGTCAAGTTTCACAACGGCCGCGAAGTCGTGGCGCAGGACGTGAAGTATTCCATCGAGCGCACCACGAATCCGAAGACGGAAAGCCCGGGTGCCGGGTTCTACGATTCCATCGCAGGGATGGACGCGTTCAAGAAGGGCAAGGCGAAGGACGTGAAGGGCATCGCGGTCGTGGACCCGGCCACCATCAAGTTCACGCTGACGCGACCCGATGCGACCTTCCTGCACGTGCTCGCACTCAACTTCTCCTCGGTCGTGCCCAAGGAGGCGGTGGACAAGGCTGGCAAGGACTTCGGGAAGAAGGTGGTGGGTAGCGGCGCCTTCATGCTCGCCGACTGGAAGCTCGGGCAGGAGCTGGTGCTGAAGCGCAACCCCGACTATTTCATGCCGGGGGTCCCGAAGCTCGACCAGATCACGTTCCAGGTGGGCCTCGAACCCATGACCGCGATCTTGAAGCTCGAGAAGGGTGAAGCCGACTTCGCTGGCGACGGCATCCCGCCCGCCAAGTTCCTGCAGATCCGCAACGATCCGAAGTACAAGGATCTGATCATCGAAGGCGGACAGCTGCAGACCGGATACATGACGCTCAACGTGCAGATGAAGCCCTTCGACAAGCTCGAGGTGCGTCAGGCCGTGAACATGGCGATCGACAAGGGCCGCATCGTCAAGATCATCAATAACCGCGCAGTGCCCGCCAACCAGCCGCTGCCGCCCACCATGCCCGGCTACGACAAGGAGTACAAGGGCTATCCGTTCGATCCGGAGAAGGCGAAGGAACTGTTGAAGCAGGCCGGCCTGGAGAAGGGCTTCGAGACCACGCTCTACGTCTACAACGTCGATCCGAATCCACGCATCGCGCAGGCGATCCAGGAAGATCTTTCGAAGATCGGCATCAAGGTGAAGCTGAAGAACCTGGCGCAGGCCAACGTCATCGCCGCCGGCGGCAAGCCCAAGACGGCGCCGATGGTGTGGTCGGGCGGCATGGCGTGGATCGCGGACTTCCCCGATCCTTCCAACTTCTACGGTCCGATCCTCGGGTGCGCCGGTGCCACCAACGGCGGCTGGAACTGGGCGTGGTACTGCAACAAGGAACTGGACGAGCGTGCGACCAAGGCCGACTCCATGTCCGATCCGGCCAAGGCCGCCGAGCGCGCCCAGCTGTGGAAGACGATCTTCACCGACATCATGAAGGACGCGCCCTGGGTGCCCATCTTCAACGAGCAGCGCTTCACCATTCGGTCCAAGCGCGTGGGCGGTGCGGATGCGTTGTTCGTCGATCCGGTGCGCATTCCGATCAACTACGACCACGTATATATCAAGGGATGAGGGGCTGCGGAAGGGCAGGGACTAGGGAAAGACAGGGACTAGGGAAAGACAGGGACTAGGGAAAGACAGGGACTAGGGGCTAGGGAACTTCAAAACCCAAGACGCCCCAACCCTAGCCCCTAGCCCCTAGCCCCTAGCCCCTAGCCCCTAGCCCCTAGCCCCTAGCCCCTAGCCCCTAGCCCCCAGTCCCCAGTCCCTAGTCCCTCCCATGTCCCACACCATTCACAGTCACCAGCACCACCTCGGCTGGAACAACGCGTTCACGCCGGTGCTGCGCGTCGCTCCGGGCGAGTCGGTGGAGTTCGAGGTGTTCGAAGCCTCCGGCGGGCAGTTGTCGCCGAAATCCGTGGTGGAGGATGTCGGGCGCATGGATTTCGGCAAGGTGAATCCGGTCACCGGCCCCGTCTTCATCGACGGGGCCGAGCCGGGCGACGTGCTGAAGGTGACGCTGTTGTCGTTCAAGCCATCCGGTTGGGGTTGGACGGCGAACATTCCCGGCTTCGGTCTCCTGGCCGACGAGTTCAAGGCGCCGGCACTTCATCTGTGGAGCTACGACGCCGCGACGCTCGCACCGGCCTTCTTCGGGCGTTGGGCCAAGGTGCCGTTGAAGCCGTTCACCGGGACCATCGGCGTGGCACCCGCGGAGCCGGGTCTGCACAGCATCGTTCCGCCGCGGCGGGTCGGCGGCAACATGGACGTGCGCGACATCGCGGCGGGCACCGAGTTGTATCTGCCCGTGGAGGTGGCCGGTGCATTGTTTTCCGTCGGCGATACTCATGCGGCCCAGGGCGACGGCGAAGTGTGCGGCACGGCCATCGAAAGTCCCATGAGCGTGGCACTCAAGTTCGATCTGGTGAAGGCGACGCCGCTCGCCTTTCCCCGGTTCACCACGCCCGGACCGGTCACGCGCCATCTCGATGCGAAGGGCTACGAAGTCACCACCGGCATCGGGCCCGACCTGATGGAAGGCGCGCGCGCCGCGGTGCGCGCCATGGTCGAGTTGCTGGCGAAGCGCCATGGCATGCCGCCGGTGGAGGCGTACATGTTGTGCAGCGTCTGCGGCGACCTGCGGGTGAGCGAGATCGTGGACGTGCCGAACTGGACGGTCTCGTTCTACTTCCCGCGTGTCGTTTTCGAGTAGCCTCCGCGCTTCCTTCGACTTTCACCGTTCCCGCGTGGCGCTCTTCTCGGTAGAGGACCTGGCCGTCAGCTTCGGCCGGGGAGCATCCCGTGTCCGCGTGGTGGATGGGGTTTCGTTCTCGGTCGACAAGGGACGGACGCTCGGCATCGTGGGCGAGTCCGGCTGCGGCAAGACCGTCACCGTGATGTCGTCGATCCGGTTGCTGCCCTCGCCGCCGAGTCACATCGACAGCGGTCGCCTGCGGCTGGGCGAGGTCGATCTCGCGGCGCTCGCGCCGAAGGCATTGCGCGACATCTGGGGCAACCGCATCGGCGTGGTGTTCCAGGATCCGATGACGAGCCTCAATCCCACCTACACCGTGGGCTTCCAGCTGCGCGAAGCGCTGCGGCTGCATCGGCGGATGACGGAAACCGAAGCCCACGCCGAAGTGTTGCGCATGCTCGATCGTGTCGGCATCAACGCGCCGGAACGCCGGTTGACCCAGTATCCGCACGAGCTGTCGGGTGGACTACGCCAGCGCGTGCTGATCGCCATGGCGCTGATGTGCGGTCCGGAACTGCTCATCGCGGACGAACCCACCACGGCGCTCGACGTGACTCTGCAGGCGCAGATCCTAGACCTGCTCCGCAGTCTGCGCGACGAACTGGGCATGGGAATCCTGCTCGTCACGCACGATCTCGGTGTCGTCGCGGAGTTCTGCGATCAGGTGGCGGTGATGTACGCCGGCCGCATCGTGGAGAGCGCCGGCGTGAAGTCGTTGTTCGCTTCGCCGCGGCACCCGTACACGCATGGACTGCTCGCGTCGATCCCGCGGCTGACGACGGAGAAGGGCGCGCGCCTGGCCGCCATCGAGGGCATGGTGCCGGCACCGGGCGAGCGTCCCGCAGGTTGCGCGTTTGCGCAGCGCTGTCCGCGGGCGCAGATCCGCTGCCGCGAAGAGCGCCCCGAACTCGTCGGCGACGCGGATCATCGCTACGCATGCTTCCATCCGGTGTCGGCGTGAACGGGGGCCCCCATCCCAACCTTCCCCCGCCTTCGGCGGGGGAAGGAGTGCATATGGCCGGCACATCGCGAACGACATGCGCTCCTTCCCCCATCGCAGATGGGGGAAGGTTGGGATGGGGGCCGCCACCATCGTCGAAGCCCGCTCCATGACCGTCCCCCTCCTCGAAATCCAAGGCCTTTCGAAGACCTTCGCGCTGAAGGGCGGCAGGTCGATCCGCGCGGTCGACGGCGTGAGCTTCGTGCAGAGGAAGGGCGAGACCATCGGCATCGTCGGCGAATCCGGCTGCGGCAAGTCGACGCTCGGCCGCCTGATCCTGCGGCTGATCGAGCCGACCGCCGGCGACGTGCGCTTCCTGGGCAAGGACATCACGCTGCTGCCGGCGGAAGCGATGCGCGCGATGCGACGGCACATGCAGATGATCTTCCAGGATCCCTACACGTCGCTCGATCCGCGCATGCGTGTGGGCAGTCTGATCGAGGAGCCGCTGGTGATCCACGGCCTCGGTACACCCGGCGAACGCACCCGCGAGGTCGCACGACTGCTCGACACCGTCGGTCTGCCGGCCGAAGCAGCCGGGCGCTATCCGCATGAATTCTCCGGCGGTCAGCGCCAGCGCATCTGCATCGCCCGCGCGCTCGCGCTGCACCCTCAGCTCATCGTCGCCGACGAACCGGTATCGGCGCTCGACGTCTCGATCCAGTCGCAGGTGCTGAATCTCCTGATGGACCTGAAGCGCGAGCATGGCCTTTCGTACCTGTTCATTTCGCACAACCTGGCGGTGGTAAAGTACGTGAGCGACACCATCGCGGTCATGTATCTCGGCCGCATCGTCGAGATGGGCTCGACCGGGAGCATCTACGCGGATCCGAAGCATCCCTACACCCAGGCGCTGCTCGCCGCGATTCCGGAACCCGATCCCGAGCGGGCGCGAGATCGTGTTCCGCTGCAGGGCGAACTCCCCAGTCCGGAACATCCGCCGGCCGGGTGTCCCTTTCATCCGCGTTGCCCGCGCGCCATGGATCGCTGCCGCAGCGAGGTCCCGCAACCGCTCGAGCGTGGCACGAAGGAGCACCCGCACAGGGTCGCCTGCCACCTGTACGATTGACGCCCTGATGACTTTCGCCATCCGTCAGGCCACGGCCGCCGACGTCGTCCTGGTCCACGAGTTCATCTCCGAACTGGCCGAGTACGAACGGCTGAGCCATCTCGTCGTGTCGACCCCGGCGTCGCTGAAGGAGGCGCTGTTCGGCGATCACCCCGGGGCGGAAGTGCTGCTCGCGTTCGCCGGCGAAGAGCCGGTGGGCTTCGCCGTGTACTTCCACAATTTCTCCACGTTCCTGGGTGTGAAGGGACTGTGGCTCGAGGACATCTACGTGAAGCCGGCGCAGCGTCGCAACGGCTACGGCGAGAAGATCCTGCGGCATGTCGCCCGCATCGCATACGAGCGCGGGTGCGGGCGGTTCGAGTGGAGCGCGCTCGACTGGAACACGCCCGCCTGGGATTTCTACAAGTCGCTCGGTGCCGTGCCCCTGGAGGACTGGACCATCTTTCGCGTCACCGGCGAAGCGCTGCGGAAGCTCGGGACGAGTTCGTGATCATCGGTGATCGGGGGCGATCGCCGCCCCCACCCTAGCCCTCCCCCACGCTGCGCGTGGGGGACGTACACCCCGTACCCCAGCTTTGCTGGGGTAAGGTTGGGATGGGGGCCTGCCTCAGGCCGCTGCGAGTTGCTTCAACCGCGCGATGCGCACCGCCGCCGGCGGATGCGAATCGTAGAACGCAGAGTGCAGCGGATCGGGCGTGAGGGTCGACGCGTTGTCCTTGTAGAGCTTCACGAGAGCGTGGACCAGTTCCATTGCCGGCGTGAACTTGGCCGCGTACTCGTCCGCCTCGAATTCGTGCTTGCGTGAATACATCGCCATCAACGGCCGCAGCAGGAACGTGAACACCGGCACCACCATGAAGAACAGCACCAACGCCACGGCATCGGTCGCCGGCGCTGTGACACCGAGGCCCTGATAGAACCACGCGGCGTCGCGCAGCTGGCCCAGGATCCACAGGAACACCAGGCTGAAGGCAAACGTCCAGGCCATGCGGCGGAACACGTGGTTCATGCGGAAATGCCCGAGCTCGTGCGCCAGCACGGCTTCGATTTCCGTGGGGTCGAGGCGCGACAGCAACGTGTCGAAGAACACGATGCGCTTCGCCTTGCCGAAGCCGGTGAAGTACGCATTGCCGTGGCTCGACCGGCGCGAGCCGTCCATCACGAACAGGCCCTGCGACTTGAAGCCGCACTTCACGAGCAGCGCCTCGATGCGCGACTTGAGTTCGCCGTCCTGCATCGGCGAGAACTTGTTGAAGAGCGGCGCGATGAACGTGGGATAGAAGGCCAGCACGAACAGGTTGAAGGCCATCCAAACGAGCCATACCCAGAACCACCAGTATTCGCCCATCCGCCCCATCATCCACAGTACGGCAAGCACGAGCGGCAGACCCAGCAGCGCGGCGATCACTGTCTGCTTGGCGAGATCGGTCACGAACATCATCGGCGTCATCTTGTTGAAGCCGAAGCGGGTCTCAATGCCGAACACCTTGTAGACGTTGAGCGGCAGCTCCACTGCCGCCGACACCGCCATGACCGCCGCGATGAACGCAACGCCTCCCGTGAGGCCGTCCCCGAACCAGCCGAGGGACCAGCCGTGCAGGGCCGCGAAGCCTCCGCCCAGGGTGAAGATCAGCAGCAGCGCCGCTTCCACCACGATGCCGAAGGCGTTGAGACCGGTCTTCGCGCTCGAATAGTCGGCCGCCTTCTGGTGAGCCGGCAGATCGATCTGGGTGGCGAAGGAATCAGGCACGCGGTCGCGATGGGCCTGGATGTGGTGGACGTGACGCCATGCGAGCCACAGGCGAGTGACCGTGGCGGCAGCGAGCGCTGCGAGGAAAATGAAGGTGAAAGCGTTCATGCGAGCTTCAGATGGTCGAGACCGTGCCGATGTGACACAATTAAATTCTTTAGATTCCGAGACTTGATGATTATGGCACAGGACGCCAACAACCTGATCTGGCTCGACATGGAAATGAGCGGTCTCGATCCGGACCGAGACCGCATCCTCGAGGTGGCGATCGTGGTGACCAATTCCAATCTGGACATCGTGGCCGAGGGCCCGGTTCGCGTGGTCCACCAGAGCGATGCCGTGCTGGACGGCATGGATTCCTGGAACAAGGGGACGCACGGCAAATCCGGATTGATCGATCGAGTGAAGGCGTCGCCGCTTTCCGAGACCGACGTGGAGACCGAACTCGCGGCCTGGCTTGCGCAACACGTACCTGCCAACGCTTCGCCCATGTGCGGCAACTCCATCTGCCAGGACCGGCGCTTCCTCGCGCGCTACATGCCCAAGCTGGAGGCGTACTTCCACTACCGCAACCTGGACGTCAGCACCCTGAAGGAACTGGTGAAGCGCTGGAAGCCGGCGATCGCCGGCGGTTTTGCCAAGCACGGCAAGCACGAAGCGTTGGCCGACATCCTCGAGTCCATCGAGGAACTCAAGTACTACCGGGAGCACTTCCTCAAGTTGTGAGTGCTGGCGGGCGGCGCCGGGGCCGTTCTAGCGTGACGGTGCCGGTCCCTGTCCGTGGCCGCGATACGCCGCCAGTTCGCCGCCGAGGATGGCGATGAGCGTGTGCAACTCCTCGATACCCTGCCGGGCCTGCGCCAGGTCACCGTTGGCCGCAGCGCGTTCCACTGCGTGGGCAGCTTCACGGGCCAAGCGGGCACCGATCGTGTCGACCGTTCCTTTCAGCGTGTGGGCGTGGCGCCGTGCTGCCACAGCATCGCTGGTGGCGAGCGCGCTGCGCAGCGCCTCCATCTGCTTCGGAAGCTCGACGCGCGCCACGTCGATGACTTCGCCCAGCAGTTCCTGATCGCCGGCCATCGCGTTGAGCGCCACCTCCGGCGCGAAGACGCGCGGCGGCCCGACCGCACGGGGCGCTTTCCTGCCCGATCCGATCTGCTGCCCGACGCGATCCAGCACCTGGCGCACCGTCGCGAAATCGAACGGCTTCGTGAGGTAGTCGTCCATGCCGGCCGCGAGGCATCGGTCGCGGTCGGTGGCCAGCGCGCCGGCGGTGAGCGCGATCACGGGCAGGCGCGGCGTGCGGTGGATGTTCTCCAGGTAGCGGAGCGTGGTGGTGGCCTCGATGCCTCCCATCACCGGCATCTGCACGTCCATCAGCACCACATCGGGCCGCTGCGACGCGACCGCCGCCAGCGCCTCCTCGCCGTTGCCCGCGAGGGCCACGCGGTGTCCCAGGCTTTCCAGCAGTTGCACCGCGACCTTGCGATTGACCACGTTGTCCTCGACGAGCAGGACGTTCAAGGAGCGGCGGGAGCGTTGCCCGGCGCGCGCAACGGCAGTCTCGGTTCGCGCCGTGTCGGTGGCGAGCGCTGCCTCGATGGCGGCCTTCAGTTCCGTCGGTCCGGCAGGCTTCATGAGCAGTGCGTCGTGGCGAAACACGTCCGTCTCCGGCAAGTGGCCGGGTGCGTGCAACCCGATGCAGCGGATCGCCCCCTCGGCGTGCAGCGACATCGCCTGCATCTGCACGGCGGCGGGGGCGTCATCGCAATCCAAGATCCACAGCGCACGTTGGTCTGCGCCGGATGCCGGCGCGTACGCCGTTGCCGCGGCGCCGGCGTCGAGCACCCGCGCTCCCCAATGGGAGAGTGTCCGCTCGAGTGCCGCGCGCGCTGTCGCGCCGCCGCCGGCGAGCACGATCGCGCGTGCGGTGAGCCCGTCGGGTGGCGCGATCGGCGCCGATCCGGCATCTGCCGTTTCGAATGGCACCACGACCGCGAACGTGCTGCCCACGCCGGGTTTGCTGGTGACCGAGATCTCGCCACCCATCATCCGCGTGAGGCGCGACGAGATCGAGAGGCCCAGCCCCGTGCCGCCGTACTGCCGCGTGGTCGTCGTATCGGCCTGCGCGAACGCCTCGAAGATGAGCCCCTGTTTCTCCTGCGGGATGCCGATGCCGCTGTCCGTGATCTCGAAGCGGACCGTCGGACGCGCCGCTGCGGCGATCACCGGTTCGGCCCGCACGGTCACGCCGCCTTCGTGCGTGAACTTCACGGCGTTGCCCACCAAATTGAGCAGGACCTGCCGCAACCGGGTCGGATCACCGCAGACGAACTCCGGTAGTTCGGGTGCGATGTCGATATCGAGGTCAATGCCCTTCTCCAGGGCGCGCACGGCGACCGCCCGCGAAGCGTCGCGTACGACCTCGCTCAGGCGAAAGTCGATGCGCTCGAACGACAGCTTGCCGGCTTCCACTTTCGAGAAGTCCAGGATGTCGTCGATGATGCCGAGCAGCGCCTCGGCCGATGAGCGGACGATGGCCAGATACTCGCGCTGGACCGGATCGAGATCGGTGGCGAGCGCCAGCTGGGCCATGCCGATGATGCCGTTCATCGGCGTGCGGATCTCGTGGCTCATGTTCGCGAGGAACTCGCTCTTCGCGCGGTTCGCCGCCTCGGCGGCGTCGCGGGCGATGAGGAGGCTCGTGATGTCGCGATTGGTCCCGACGATGATCGCGTTGCCGGAAGGGTCGCGGTAGACCGATTTGCGGATCTCGAGGACGCGTTGCAGGCCGTCGGCGTCGGCGAACTCGCGCTGCATGATCACTTCGTTGCTGCCGTTCAGCAGGTCGTCGTCGGTCTTCCACGCCGCCGCGGCGCGCTCCGGCGGCATGTAGTCGTGATCGGTCCGGCCGATCATGTCGGTCGGCGTCACGCCGAACAGCGAGGCGAAGGCACGGTTCACGTGCAGCCAGCGGTGCCGCTCGTTCTTGACGAACACCGGGTCGGCGATTCCGTCGAGGATCCCATGCAGGAAGGCTTCGGAATCCTGCAGGCGCTGCTCCGCATCCTTGCGCTCGTGGATGTCGGCGAGCAGACCGGTCATCCGCTCCGCGTAACCGTCGGTCCGGAAGGCGATGACGCGGCCGACGACGTGCACCCAGCGCCACGATCCGTCGCGGCGGCGGACGCGGTACTCGACGTCGAGACGCGGCACCTCGCCCTTCTGCGTGGTCCGCGCCGCAGCGCGCACGTGCGCGAGGTCGTCGGGATGGATCTGCGCCCAGTAGTTCGCGAGCGACATGTGGGTCTCGATCGGTGTCTCGCCGAGGATCTCGGCGAAGCGCGCCGACGCGAACACGCTGTCGCGGTCGATGTCGATCTCCCACAACGCGAACCCGGAAGCGTCCAGTGCCAGATCGAGCCGCATGCCCGCCTCGCGCAACGAAGCCTCCGCGAGCTTGCGCGGCGTGATGTCGGTCCGGATCGACACGTAGCGGTCGGCGCCGCCCTTGCGGCCCTTCAGGGGCAGGATGGTGGCTTCGACCCAATACAGGCGACCGGCCTTCGCGCGGTTGCAGATCTCGCCCTTCCAGGTGTCGCCCTGCCGGATCGTGGTCCAGAGATCCTCGAAGAACTCGCGCGAATGGATCCCGGAATTGAGGATGCGCATGTTGGCTCCGACCAGCTCGCTCTCGGGGTAGCCGGTCAGGTCGCAGAAGCGCTGGTTGACGTAGGCGATCACGGCGTTGCGATCGGTGATCACGACGCTCGCGTGCTGGTCGAGGGTCTTCTGCAGCGTGACGAGTTCGTCGATGCGGTCCTGCAGCGGTGCATGGAAGCGCCGGCGCGTGACGGCGGCAGCCGCAAGTGCGGCGAGCAGCGCGGTCCCGACGACGATGCCGACCCAGGCGACTGTGGGAAGCGCGGCCGTGCCGGCCGCCGCCGCGCTCGCGGCGTGACCGGTGCCGGTCGCCAGGCTCGCCGCAACGGCGAAGGCGGCGCTCAGAAGCGGCGGTAGATGCGGGCGTTTGACGATGACAGGCATGACGGTTTCGGGGCCGGTTGCGCCGCCGGGTTCCCTGACCGGCGAACCCGCGGCGCCCGATCCTTTATTTACGGCGCGGGAGGAGGCCGCTTGAAATCCGTCTGCGAATCCGCCTAACCGCCTGGCTGGCCGCGGATTGCCGTCACGAGCCCACGGGTGGACGCATCGAGCGCGTCGACGGGCAGTCGCCCCTCGAGCGCCTCGAACACCCGCCCGGCGAGCTGTTTGCCCAGTTCGACACCCCATTGGTCGAAGGAATCGATGTTCCATATCGCGCCCTGGACGAACACCTTGTGCTCGTAGAGCGCGATCAATGCCCCCAGGCTGTGAGGCGTTAAGCGGTCCAGCAGGATGGTGCTGCTGGGCCGGTCGCCGGGGAACGTCTTGTAGGGCGCGAGCGCGCGTGCGTCGTCGTCGGTCATGCCCTGGGAGCGCAGCTCGGCAGCCGCTTCCGCTTCGGTCTTGCCGAAGGCCAGCGCCTGGGTCTGCGCGAGGCAGTTCGCGAGCAGCAGCTGATGATGAGTTCCCAGATGGTGCCGGCCTTCGATGGCCGCGATGAAGTCGGCCGGCACCACGTGCGTACCCTGGTGCAGCAACTGGAAGAATGCGTGCTGGCCGTTGGTTCCGGGTTCGCCCCAGAGCACCGGGCCGGTGGCATAGTCCACCTGGTGCCCTGCGCGATCGACGCGCTTGCCGTTGCTCTCCATGTCGAGCTGCTGCAGGAATGCCGGCAGCCGATGCAGGTACTGGTCATAGGGCAGCACCGCATGGCTGTCGCGACTGCAGAAGTCGATGTGCCAGATCCCGAGCAGGGCGAGGATCGCCGGCATGTTCGCTTCCAGGGGGGCAGTGCGGAAATGCTCGTCCATCGCATGCCCGCCTTCGAGCAGCTCGACGAAGCGATCCATGCCGAGATTGATCGCGATGGACAGGCCGATGGCGGACCAGAGCGAATAGCGGCCACCGACCCAGTCCCAGAACTCGAACACCCGCTCTGGGGCGATGCCGAAGGCCGAGGTGGCCTTTACGTTGGTGCTCACTGCCGCGAAATGTCTTGCGACCGCACGTTCGTCGCCCAGGCGTTGCACGAGCCACGCGCGGGCGGAGGCCGCGTTGGTCATCGTCTCCTGCGTGGTGAACGTCTTCGATGCGACGATGAACAGCGTGCGCGCGGGATCGAGGCCGCGCAACGTCTCGACCAGGTGGGTGTCGTCGACGTTGGAGACGAAATGCGCGCGCAGCCGTTCCGGCTCCCCATAGTGGCGCAGCGCTTCGCACACCATCAGCGGACCGAGGTCGGAGCCGCCGATGCCGATGTTGACCACGTCAGTGATGCGTTCGCCGGTGTGCCCGGTGGCATCGCCGGAGCGTATCGCCTCGCTGAACGCGCGCATGCGCGCCAGCACGTCGCGCACCGCGGGCATGACGTCGCGGCCGTCGACCAGCACCGGTCGATCGGACCGGTTGCGCAGCGCGACGTGCAGCACCGGTCGGTTCTCGGTGTGATTGATGCGTTCGCCGCCGAACATCGCATCGCGCAGACGCTCTACGCCACGCTCGCGGGCCAATGCCGTGAGCAGCGCAACCGTCTCGCGCGTGATCGCGTGCTTGGAGTAGTCGAGGAGCAGAGAGCCTGCCCGGAGCGAGAACGCTTCGAAGCGCTTCGGGTCCGACTCGAACAGCGTTCGCAACGTCGCGGCAGACTGCTTTGCGCGATGGGTCACGAGCGCGCGCCAGGCGGCGGATTCAGTGAGGTCGGACATGCTTCGGCTGCGAGCGTAGGGAAGCGGCCATTCTACGAGGGCAGGCGTGCGACGCTCGCGGCCCCGGAAACAAAAAGCCCCCGACCGGCGGGGGCTTTTCTCATCGTCCTGCAGGACGGCGCGGTTCAGGCGGCCTTCTTCTTACCTGCCGGGGTGGCGCTGTTGGCGGCGCGGAGGCCGGCGTTGGCGACAGCCTGGACCGTGGTTTCGGTCACTTCGGCGAACTGGCGGCCCGCCTTCGAGAACACATCGTAGGCCTGGTTGGCGGCAGCCACGGCCGACTTCGCTGCGGCGACCGCGACGTCGGAACCGGCGGGACCGGTCTTGGCGGCATCGTCCAGGAAGGCCACGACCTTCTTGTTGAACTCGGTCACGTGCTCGTCCACGAACTTGGTGAATTCGCTCTGGGTTTCCGACGCGATCGTGTAGAGCTGGCGGGCGTATGCGGCAACCTTCTCGGCGCCCGGCTGCGCGGCGGCGGTGCCGAACTGCAGGAATTCCTGCGGGTCCTTGAGGGTCGCGAGGGTCCGGACGCTCTTCACGGTGTCTTCAAAGGCTGCCTTGGCGGCCTTGGTCTGGAAGTCCACGAAGCGCTCGGCGCTCGTGCTGGTGATTCCGGCAAAGGCGACGAACGTGTCGACGCTCGCCTTGTTCAATGCGGAGAACTGCTCGGGGAAGCTGTACATGGGGTCATCGCTCCTGACTTTGGGGTGGGGATGCCTAGCGTCGCGTTCTGCTGCAATGCAACAGAAGGCGGATTCTAGGACGTTCCCACTCTGTGTCAAGGGTTTTTTGGGGGCCGGGATCAGGTTCGGCTTGTGTAGCGCACAACGGCGGCATCCGACGGGCCGCCGGTCATTCTTCAGGCGGCCCTGCGGATGCCGTAGATGCAATGTCGGCTTCTCCGCGCGTTCCACTGACTCGCTTGGAAACAATACAAGACATTGAAAAATTGCTGAAAGTCGTCGAGACTGAAGATCCGCGGGAGCTCCGGATCCGGACTCTGGAAGCCGAATTGCGGGAAGCGCGGGCCTTCAGCGACGCGCTGTATCGTGGCGTGTCGTCGGCCATCTTCGTGGTGGATGTAGACGCCAAGGGGGAGTTCCGCTTCGCCGAGCTGAGCCGTTCGCACGAGGAAGCCACCGGCATGCGCGGCGGTTCCATCCGCGGCAAGCGGCCCGTGGATCTGGTGCCGGAGGTGCTCACAGCGGCCCATGCGGAGACCGTGACCGCGAACTATCGGCGTTGCGTCGAGGCGCGTTCGGCGATCGAGTACGAGGAGTATCTCGAGCTCGGTGGTCGTCCCGGTTGGTGGATCACGCGCCTGACGCCTCTGTCCGACGCGGGCGGTCGCATCGTCCGCATCGTCGGCAACTCGTGGGACATCACGGCCCGCAAGCAGCTAGAGGCCGACGGCGAAGCCCGCCAGCGCCGGTTTCGCGCCGTGTTCGAACTTTCGGTGGAAGCCAAATTCCTGGCCGACGACAACGGGCGCTATCTCGACGTGAACGGTGCCGCGGTGCGCCTGCTCGACTATACGATCGAGGAGCTCGCCCCCATGTCCGTATTCGACATGGTGCCGGACGGCCAGCGTGAAGACGCACGCGCCATGTGGAGCGAGTTCCTGCGACGCGGCCACCTGTCGGGCGAGATCTGGCTGCGCCGCAAGGACGGCAGCATGGTGCCCGTGGAGTTCGAGGCCGTGGCGAACGTGGTGGAAGGCGTGCACCTGTCCGTGTGCCGCGACCTCACCGCACGCAAGGCCGCGGAAGCGGACGCCGATCGCGCGCGTATCGCGCTCGAGCAGGCCCACGCCCGCCTCGACGGCATGATCGAGGCGTTGCCGCAACCCATGTGCGCTTTCGATCGCGAAGGCCGCATCATCGCCTGCAACGCGGCCTACAGCCGGGAGTTCCGGAGGCTCTACGGCACCTCGATCTCACCGGGCGACTCGGTGATCGAGCGTCTGCGCAACGTGCCGCAGGACCTCGAGCGCAGCCAGAGCCTGCTTGCGCGAGTGCTCAACGGCGAGACCATCTCGCTTGTGACCGAGTACGGCGATCCGGCTCTGGGTCGCCATCTCTATCGGGTATCGCTGTCCCCGATCCACGGCACCGACGGCACGGTCGACGGCGCGTCGTTCATCGCGGAAGACGTCACCGAGCGCACCCGCGCCGAGATCGCGTTGCGCGAGAGCGAATCGCGACTGCGCGACATGGCTGCGAACATCCCCGGGGTGCTCTACCAGTGGGTCGAGCGCACCAATGGCGAGCGTGGCTTCCGGTGGGTGAGCCCACGCCTGAAAGACGTGTTCGGCATCGATCCCGCGGATGCCCATCGCATCGCGGAATACATCCACCCTGACGATAGTGCACGGTGGGTCCAGTCGATCGAGGAGGCGAACCGCACCGGAGCGATCTGGAACTTCGAGGGGCGCATGATCTTCCCGGACGGATCGCTCCGCTGGTGGCAGGGGATCTCGCGCCAGAGCAAGGTGACCGACGAGGAGATCGTCTACAACGGTGTGTTGCTGGACGTCACCGATCGCAAGCTCGCCGAAGGCGAACTGCGGCTGGCGGCCAAGGTGTTCGAGGCGAGCCGCGTGGGCATCATGATCATGGACCCGGAGCGCCGCGTCCTGTCGACCAACCGTGCGTTCACCGCCATCACCGGGTTCCGGCCGGAGGAAGTCCTGGGGCAGTTGCCGCGGCAACTCGAGTCGGACCGCCACGACCAGCACTACTACCGCGCCATGTGGCGCCGACCGCGCGCCGGCGGTGCGTGGGAAGGCGAAGTGTGGCTGCGCCGTCGCGACGGCTTTCCTTTCCCTGCGCGCGTGCAGGTAATAGCCGTCGTGGGGGACGAAGCGGAGATCACCCACTACATCGGCATCGTCGAAGACAATTCCGAGCGCAAGGCCCAGGAGGAGCGGATACGCCACATGGCGCAGCACGACTTCCTCACCGGACTGCCCAACCGCGCGCTGCTCGAGGACCGGCTGCATCAGGCCATGCCGCTCGCCTTGCGCAACGGCACACGCCTCGCGGTCCTGTTCCTTGACCTGGACCGCTTCAAGCTGATCAACGACTCGCTCGGCCACGACGTCGGCGACCGTCTGCTGCAGCAGGTCTCGCGCCGTCTCGCCGGCTGTGTGCGCGCGGCGGATACCGTGAGCCGCCAGGGCGGGGACGAATTCGTGCTGCTGCTGCAGGACCTCGATGCACCGGAGCAGGCTGCCGCGGTGGCGCGCAAGATCCTGGAAGTGATCAGCGAGCCCTTCGTCGTGGACGGCACGCAGTTGTCGGTGACGCCGTCCATCGGCATCAGCGTGTTTCCCGACGACGCGCCCGACAGCGCACCGCTGCTGCGCAATGCCGACGCCGCGATGTATCACGCGAAGGGCGTCGGCCGGAACAACTACCAGTTCTTCACGCGCGACATGAACGCCCGCGTGATCGAGCGCGTGGAGATCGAGGGCCGGTTGCGGCGCGCGATCGCCGCCGAGGAGTTCTCGCTGCACTTCCAGCCGCGCATCGATCTCACCGACAAGAGCGTGATCGGCGTTGAAGCGCTGCTGCGCTGGAACGATCCCGAATTCGGCATGGTGGCTCCGTCGACGTTCATTCCCATCGCGGAGGAATCGGGGCTGATCCTGCAGATCGGCGAGTGGGTTCTCAACGCCGCGTGCCGTCAGGTGCACCGCTGGCAGGAGCAGGGGCTGCCGGGCTTCCCGGTGTCGGTCAACCTGTCGGCGGTCCAGTTCCGTCAGCGCGGCCTCGAGCACGTGGTCGCCGATGCCCTCAAGGCGAGCGGCATCGAGCCTGCGTACCTGGAACTTGAAGTCACCGAGACGTCGATCATGCACGACATCGCCGAGGTGCGGGGCACGCTTGACCGGTTGAAGGCCTTCGGCGTCACCTTGTCGGTGGACGACTTCGGCACCGGCTACTCATCGCTCGGTTACCTCAAGCGCCTGCCGCTCGACCGGCTGAAGATCGACCGGTCGTTCGTGAAGGACGTGACCGAGGACGCCGACGACGCGGCAATCACCGCGGCCATCGTCGCCCTGGCGCGCACGCTGGGCCTCAAGACCATCGCCGAAGGCGTGGAGACCGAAGCCCAGCTCGCGTTCCTGAAGGGGCTCGGATGCGAGGAGGGGCAGGGCTACTACTTCTCGCGGCCGCTGCCGCCGGAAGCGCTGGCTGAATTCGTGCGAAAGCGTACCGGGCGGTAACCAACTGCAAAGACAACCGCGTTCAACACGAAGGACACGAAGGACGCGAAGGGAGCATGAAGAAAGTCGGGAGCAGGGTTGTTATCCGCCCTGGACCGAAAGGTCTTCCTGCCTTCCTTCGTGTCCTTCGTGTCGAAAGATGTGGTTCCTGAAGTCAGTGCACGCGCTCGAAGATCCCCGCGATCCCCTGACCGCCGCCTATGCACATCGTCACCAGCGCGTAGCGGCCACCGATGCGCTCCAGCTCGTACAGCGCCTTGATGGTGATGATGCAACCGGTGGCGCCGATCGGATGGCCCAGCGCCACGGCGCCGCCGTTCGGGTTGACCTTCGCCGGATCGAACTTGAGGTCGCGTGCCACCGCGCAAGCCTGTGCAGCGAACGCTTCGTTCGATTCGATCACGTCCATGTCGGCCACCGTGAGGCCGGCCTTCTTCATCGCGCTGGTCACCGCGGGCACCGGACCGATGCCCATGATCGCCGGATCGACGCCCGCGTGGCCGTAGGCCACCAGACGGGCGAGCGGCTTCAATCCCTTCTTTTCCGCCGTCGCGCGATCCATCAGCACCACCGCAGCGGCCGCGTCGTTCAAGCCTGAGGCATTGCCGGCGGTGACCGTGCCGTCCTTCTGGAACACCGTCTTCAGCTTCTGCATGTCCTCGATCGTCGCACCCTGACGCACGTGCTCGTCGGTGTCGAACGCCACCGGACCCTTCTTGCTCTTCACCTCCACGGGCAGGATCTGCGACTTGAAGCGGCCCTCCGCGATGGCGCGCTCGGCGCGATGATGGCTTTCCAGGGCGAATTGATCCTGTGCGTCGCGGGAGATGCCCCACTTCGCGGCGATGCGCTCGGCGGTGACGCCCATGTGCTGCTTGTCGAACGGGTCGGACAGCGCACCCACCATCCAGTCGACGAGAGCGCCGTCACCCATGCGCTGGCCCCAGCGGGCCGAGGGCATCACGTAACCCGAGCGGCTCATGCTCTCGGCCCCACCGGCGAGCGCGACGTCGGCATCCCCGAGCTTTACCGATTGCGCCGCGCTGATGATGGCCTGGAGACCGCTGCCGCACAGTCGGTTCAGCGTGAGCGCCGGCGTCTCCTTCGGAATGCCGCCGTTCATAGCGCACACGCGCGCGAGGTACATGTCCTTGGGTTCGGTCTGGATCACGTTGCCGAACACGACGTGGCCGATCTCCTCGGGCGCGACACCGGCCCGCTTGATCGCTTCGCGCGTGACCTGTGCGCCCAGTTCCGTCGGTGCGATGTCCTTCAACGTGCCGCCGAAATCCCCGATCGCGGTCCTGACGCCGCTCACTATCACCACTTCACGTTCGTTCGCCACAGTCGCCTCCGATGTCGACACCCGGCAAATCCGAGGTGTGTTTCGTTACCTTTGTTCGCACGAAGGGCGCCGGGCCGCCCCAAGCCCTTCGTACCGTTCCGATCAAGATGAAGCGCAGGTGTGATCGGGGACCGCGAAGCCGGTCTCCGATCGCGTACGCCTCATCTTTCCACAGCCAGGGCGACACCCATGCCGCCCCCGATACACAGGCTGGCGAGCCCGCGCTTCGCATCGCGCCGGATCATCTCGTGCAGCAGGGTGACCAGGATGCGGCAGCCCGACGCCCCGATCGGATGACCGATCGCGATCGCGCCGCCGTTCACGTTCACCTTCGAGGTATCCCAGCCCATGTCGCGGTTGACCGCGATCGCCTGGGCGGCGAAGGCCTCGTTGATCTCCATGAGATCGATGTCCTTCGGTGTCCAGCCGGCCTTCGACAGGCACAGCTTGCTGGCCGGTACCGGGCCCATGCCCATGAACTTCGGGTCGACACCAGCGGAGGCGTAGGCCTTGATCTTCGCGAGCGGCTTCAGGCCGAGCTGCGCCGCCTTGGCTCCCGACATCATCAGCACTGCGGCCGCTCCATCGTTGAGTCCCGAAGCGTTCCCGGCGGTCACGCTGCCTTCCTTGTCGAACGCGGGTTTCAGGCCGGCTAGCGTCTCGACCGTGGTGCCGTGCTTCGGATACTCGTCGGCATCGAACACCGTCGGCGGACCCTTGCGGCTCGGGATCTCGATGCCGACGATTTCGTCCTTGAACTTGCCGGCCTTCTGCGCGGCCTCCGCCTTCTGCTGGGAATGCGCCGCGAACGCATCCTGATCGGCGCGCGACACGCCCCATTTCTTCGCGATGTTCTCCGCGGTCGTGCCCATGTGGTACTGGTTGTACACATCCCACAGGCCGTCGACGATCATCGAGTCCACCAGCTTGGCGTCGCCCATGCGGGCGCCGTCGCGTGAGTTGGGCAGCACGTGCGGTGCGGCGCTCATGTTCTCCTGCCCGCCGGCCACCACGATCTCGGCATCGCCCGCCTTGATGGCCTGCGCCGCGAGGTGCGTTGCCTTGAGACCGGACCCGCACACCTTGTTGATGGTCATCGCAGGCACCATGTCGGGCAGCCCCGCGAAGATCGACGCCTGGCGCGCCGGATTCTGGCCCGAGCCGGCGGTCAGCACCTGACCCAGCAGCACTTCGCTCACCAGTTCCGGCTTGACGCCGGTACGTGCAAGCAGCGCCTTGATCACTGCGGCGCCCAACTGCGGTGCGGGCATCTTCGCGAGCGTGCCCCCGAACTTACCGACGGCGGTGCGGACTGCACCGACGATGACGACCTCGTCCATGACTGAAGCTCTCCTCGTGTGAGTGGTCCCCACCCGACGGCGGGTAGCTACGCCAAGGTTAGTACGGCTGTTCTTGTTGCGGCGCAGGAAAAAGGACTATACGCGCCTCGGCGGACGGCTGTCGAGACGGTGCTGCGGCACAGCATTCCGAATCCGGTGCCGGCTCCGGCAGCCTCGTTCTCAGTCGTCCGGGGGCACCAGCCGGTCGATTTCCCGCCGCGCCTTCTTCGTGGGCCGACCCTTGTGCAGCGGGTTCGCCGGACGGGCGGCACGAACCTGCGCGGCGACCGCCTCGCGAGCGAGGCGGCTTTCCTCACCCTCGGAGTAGAGCTTCTGCGCCTCCGGCGCCGGCCCGCGGCGGTCCGAAAGACCCAGCACCGTGACGTTCCACGCGTAAGGGCCGACCCGGATCACGAGCTCGTCTCCGACCTTGATCACCTTGGCCGGCTTCACGCGCTCGCCGTTGACCTGCACCTTGCCGCCGTCCACGGCATCGGCCGCGATCGAGCGCGTCTTGAAGAAGCGCGCTGCCCACAGCCACTTGTCGATGCGCAACCGCTCGGGCGGCTCGCTCAATGCCGGGTTGCTCCGGCCTGGGTCTGCAACTGCGCGGCGAACACCTGTTCCGCATCCACCGGATCGAGCGTGTAGCGCTTGCGGCAGAACTCGCACGTCACCTCGACCTTGCCGCGTTCCTCGATGATGGAATGCACCTCGTCGCGGCCGAGCATGCGCAGCATCGCGGTCACGCGTTCGCGCGAGCACGAGCAGCGGAACGCGAGCGGCGTCGATTCGAACACGCGCACGTCCTCCTCGTGGAAGAGGCGACGGATCACTTCCCGGGCGGGCAGCTTGAGCAACTCGTCGGCACTCAGGGTGGCACCCAGATGGGTCGCGCGATTCCACATGTCGGCGTCGGCGCCTTCCTGCTCCGGCAACTTCTGCAGCAGCATGCCGGCGGCCTGCCGGTCGTCGCATGCAAGCCACAACCGCGTCTGCAACTGCTCCGAAGTCGCCATGTAGTGTTCGAGCACCGCGGCGACGCTGTCGCCGCTCAGGTCGACCACACCCTGATAGGACTGCGTGCCGTCGGTGGGCACGAGCGTGATCACGAAGCGGCCGCCGCCCACGAGTTCCGCGAACGGCGCGTCCTGCAGTTCGCCGTCCCAGCTCGCGGTGGCCCGCAGCGTGCCCTCGCTCGTGACTTCCACCACCACCAGCTTGATCGGCCCTTGCCCCTGCATCTGCATGATCAGCGCACCGTCGAACTTGAGTGTGGCCGAGAGCAGCGCGCCGGCGGCCATCAATTCGCCCAGCAGCGAGCGCAGCGGCGCGGGGTATTCGTGCCGCTCCAGCACCGCACGCCAGGTCGCATCGAGGTGCACCAGCTGCCCGCGCACCGGCGTGTTCTCGAACAAGAAGCGTTGCAGCGAATCGGTCACTTCAAGCTCGCCTCGTGGGATTCGCGCAGCACGCGCCGCTGCACCTTGCCTGTTGTGGTCATGGGGAGTTGCGACGCGAATTCGAAGAGTTTCGGACACTGGTAGGGTGCCAGGCGTGCGCGCACGTGCGCGCGGATATCCGCCTCCAGCGTCTCGGAAGCGGAGTGTCCCGCCGTGAGTACCAGCACCGCCTTGACGATGCTGCCGCGCTCCTCGTCGGGCACGCCGATCACCGCGGCATTCGCCACGGCCGGATGCCGCAGCAGGCAGTTCTCGATCTCGGACGGGCCGATGCGATAGCCGGCGCTCTTGATGACGTCGTCGGTGCGACCGCGGTACCAGAGGTAGCCGTCGTCGTCCCGCACCGCGAGATCGCCGGTGCGGCCCCAGGCGCCTTCGAACTTGTCGATCGTGGCTTCCGGGTTGTTCCAGTACTCGAGGAACATCACGGGGTCGCCTGCGCGATGCACGCAGATTTCGCCCAGCGTGCCGTCGGGCACCGGTTGGCCGGCATCGTCGAGCAGTTCGATGCGATGACCCGGATACGGCCGCCCCATCGCGCCGGGCTTGGGTTGGAAGACACGGGCGCAGCCGCCCACCACGTAGTTCATCTCGGTCTGACCGAAGATCTCGTTGATCGTCACGTCGAGTTCGCGCCGGGCCCAGTCTGCCACGGCTTCGCCCACCGCTTCGCCGCCGCTCATGAGACTGCGCAGGCGTACGTCGTGGTGTGCGCGCACGTTGCCCACTTCCTTCAGGATCATCTTGAGCGCGGTGGGAAACAGGAAGGCGTTGCGCACGCCGTACTTCGCCATCAGCCAGCACGCGCGCTCGGGATCGAAGCGTCCGCGGTAGGCGAGGATCGGCATGCCGTAGTGCAGGGTCGGCAGCAGCGCGTCGAACAATCCGCCGGTCCACGCCCAGTCGGCCGGTGACCAGAACATGTCGCCCGATTCCGGAAAGAAATCGTGCGAACAGCAGAAGCCGGAAAGGTTGCCGATCAGCGTGCGATGCGCGATCAGCGCACCCTTGGGCGAACCCGTGGTGCCGCTGGTGTAGATGATCATGGCCGGGTCGTCGGCCGCGGTGTCGACGCAGGCGAACTCGCGGCTCGCGCGCGCGATGAGGTCATCCCAGGCGAGCACGCCGGTTTCGCGAGCGCCAGCGACGCCGATCACGTGCTGCAGGTCGGGTGTTCGATCCCTGACCGCCCACAGCTTCGGCAGCGTGTCAGGATCGACGATCGCCGCTTTCGCGCTGGCATCGACCAGGCGGTATTCCAGCGCATCGGGTCCGAACAGATGCGACAGCGGCAACGCGATCGCTCCCATCTGGTAGCAGGCCACGTGCGCGATCGCCGTCTCGGGCCGTTGCGGCAACAGGATCGCGACCCGGTCACCGCGCCGCACACCGAGTGCGGTGAGCGCGTTCGACAGCGCGTTGGCGCGCACCTGGAGGTCCCAGTACGTGTACGCGGCCGTCGCGCCGGATTCGTCTTCGAAATACAGCGCGAACCGGCTGCGATCCGGGGCGTGGCGACCGCATACCTCGTGGCCGATGTTGTAACGGGCCGGCACCTGCCAGCGGAATCGTGCCACCAGATCGTCGTAGGTGCGCGCGTCTCGCGGCAGGAACATGGATTCAGCTGCCGGGATCATTCCGCCGCCTTGCGATAGAGGCGATAGCGCTCACGGCCGTCACCGGCGCGATGGCCCTCCCAGACCAGCTCCCAGGGGCTGGTCATCTCGCCGCGCTCGGTCGTGCCTTCAGTGAACAGCAGATCGCATCCCTGCGGCGAATTGCCGGCTTCGACGCGCTGCGTGACGATGTCGCCGAAGTAGTGCAGCAGAGCCCGCTGCGACTCGCCGAGCGAGATGCTGACGATGCAGCCGTGGTCCTTCGGCAGCGCGGCGCTCAGCGACGCGACCATGTCCCGATAGGACTTCGCGTTGTCCACGTAGCCGATTCCGAGCGTCATCAGCACGCCCCACAAGGCCGTGGCGCCGACGGCCCAGGCGAGCAGCGGTCGTTCGGGCGAGCGACGGATATTGAACATGAAGGTGACCCACGCCGCGGTAAGGACGCCGGCCACGATCATCGTCGGGATGCTGATGATCGGTTCGTAGCCCGGTTCCATGCGCGCCATGTGTGCGGCGAGCCGCGCGGGCACGCCGAACTCGATCGCGATCCAGTAGAACCAGATCGCCGCGATGAAGAACAGGAAGAACGCGATCGAGAACCAGAAGAACGCGTGTTGCCCGCCGCGGGGTACGCTCGGCAGCCGGGGAATCGCGAGCAGCGCGAGAGGCGCCAGCAGCGGCAGCGCCAGGACTTCGCGTCGCTCGTGCGAGCCGCTCAAGATGATCAGCGCGACGAGGAACACCGTGAGCGGCACAGCGGTGCCTGGATCGGACAACTGCTTCCGGCCGTGCCACAGCGACCATGCGGCGAACGGCAGCGCCGGCCATGCGAACCACGGCAATACGCCGAGGTAGTAGAAGAAGGAGCCGCGCTCCGAGCGCGGCAGCCCGCCGCCGAAATAGCGGCCGAGGTCCGCCGCAAGCCAGTCGGCAAACAACTGCGGCGCGCTGAAATAGAGGGTCGCGGGCCAGGCGGCGATCCAGGGCAGTGCCGCCAGCAGGATCATGAGTCCCGTGCCGAGCATGGCACGCGTCCGGTAGCGTGGCGCGAAGGCGGGCAGCAGCGCGCAAGCGATGGTCAGTGCCGCAGCGCCGGCCGTTCCCTTCGCCAGGAAGGCGAGGCCGATGCCGGTGCCGGCGATCAGGCCGCCGGCCTGCGGGCGGCGCAGGGACAGGGCGAGGCCATGGCAGGCCGCGGCGAAAGCCGTGAGCAGGGCGTTGTCGGGAACCAGCAGGTGCCCCGGAAGCACCAGACCGATGGAACTCAGCAACAGGACGGGCGCCAGCCATTCGCGCCCCGGCCCGTACAGTTCCTTCGCGGCCTGCGCCAGCAACCAGAACGTGAGCGCGCCATAGACCACGTTGACCAGCCGCACGGCGTCGTGGAGCGGCAGGACGGGCGACAGCAGCTTGCCCACCACCGCGGCGCTCAGGTAGTAGAAGGGCGGATGGCGCAGGAACGGTTCGCCGGCGAGCGCTGGAATGGTCCAGTCGCCCGACACCAGCATCTGGTACACGACACCGAAGATGAAGGCCTCGTCCGGCTTCCACGGGTCGCGCCCCAGCAGGCCGGGCAGGGTCCACAGCGCGCACAGCACCGCTGCCACGACCCCCGGTCGCTGAGCGATGTACGCCGTGAGCGGTTCGTAGCGGAGTCGGTGGGCGCCCAGAATCATGTGTCGCTCATTTTACGGGCAGGTGCCCGCGCACCCATGAAAAAAGGCAGCCGAGGCTGCCTTGTTTCGGTTCCGGCCCCGGGGCGGCTTACTTGGCCGCGGCCTTGGGCTTGCGCGAGTAGCGCTGGTTGAACTTCTCGATGCGGCCCGCAGTGTCCACCACCTTGTGCTTGCCGGTGTAGAACGGGTGCGAAGCGGACGAGATCTCGACCTTGATGACCGGGTATTCCTTGCCGTCTTCCCACTTCATGGTCTCGCGGCCCTTGGTGTCGAGCGTTGAGCGGGTCAGGAACGCGAAATTCGCGCTGCTGTCGAGGAAGAGGACTTCCTTGTACTCGGGGTGAATGCCTTCTTTCATGTCGCTACCTTTTCTGCCGTGGGCCCGGCGATTCCGACCGCCTGGGCAGGGTATCCGCGTCGGCCCCTTCGAAAGGGATTCCGTCCACGAAAAGGCGCGGATTATCCACGGATCGAGGGGGGGAGGCAAGGGTGGGGTGTCTATGCTGGTTCGACGGCCCCCATCCCAACCTTCCCCCGACGAAGTCGGGGGAAGGGGTGGCTGCGCCACCCCTTCGGGGGTTGATCGGCCCTCACCCTCGATCCCTCTCCCAGAGGGAGAGGGAAGTACGTCCCCTCCACCGGCTTCGCCGGGGGAGGGTTAGGGTGGGGGCAGCAACCGCGAATCTCCTACCCTCTGCGCATCTGCTCGAAAAAATCGTGGTTGTTCTTGGTCGTCCGCAGCTTGTCCACCAGGAATTCCGTGGCTTCCAGCTCGTCCATGGGGTAGAGCAGTTTGCGCAGCACCCAGACCTTCTGCAGGACGTCCTGCTTCAACAGGAGTTCCTCGCGCCGGGTCCCGGACCGGTTCACGTTGATCGCCGGATAGATCCGCTTCTCGGCCATGCGCCGGTCGAGGTGGATCTCCATGTTGCCGGTGCCCTTGAACTCCTCGTAGATCACGTCGTCCATGCGCGAGCCGGTGTCGATCAGCGCGCTCGCGATGATGGTGAGGCTGCCGCCTTCCTCGATGTTGCGGGCCGCGCCGAAGAAGCGCTTCGGCCGTTGCAGCGCGTTCGCGTCGACGCCACCGGTCAGCACCTTGCCCGAGGCGGGCACGACGGTGTTGTACGCACGTGCGAGCCGGGTGATGGAATCGAGCAGGATCACCACGTCCTTCTTGTGCTCCACCAGGCGCTTCGCCTTCTCGAGCACCATCTCCGCCACCTGCACGTGGCGTGTCGCCGGTTCGTCGAAGGTGGACGACACCACTTCGCCGCGCACCGAGCGCTGCATCTCGGTCACTTCCTCCGGACGCTCGTCGATCAACAGCACGATCAGGATGACGTCGGGAAAGTTCGCCATCAGCGAGTGGGCGATGTGCTGCAGCATCACCGTCTTGCCGCTCTTCGGACTCGCCACCAGCAGGCCGCGCTGGCCCTTGCCGATGGGCGCGATGATGTCGACGATGCGGCCGGTCAGGTTCTCCTCCGATTTGATGTCGCGCTCGAGCACGAACTGCTCGGTGGGGAACAGCGGCGTCAGGTTCTCGAAGAGGATCTTGTTCTTCGTGTTCTCGGGCGACTCGCCGTTGACGCGATCCACCTTCACCAGCGCGAAGTAGCGCTCGCCTTCCTTCGGCGTGCGGATCTCGCCTTCGATCGAATCGCCGGTGTGCAGGTTGAAGCGGCGGATCTGCGACGGGCTCACATAGATGTCGTCCGGCCCCGCCAGGTAGGAGGTGTCGGGCGAGCGCAGGAATCCGAAACCGTCCGGCAGAACTTCCAGTGTCCCATCGCCGAAAATGCTCTCGCCGCGCTTCGCCGAGTTCTTGAGCAGCGCGAAGATCAGATCCTGCTTGCGCATCCGGTTCGCGTTCTCGATCTCGTTCGTCGTGGCCATGTCGACGAGCTCGGTGACGTGCAGATGCTTCAGGTCGGAAAGATGCATGGCGAAGCGCGCGGGCTGCCTTGAGGAAACGTGGGGAGTGGGTGTTGCCGGGCGGGGGACCGCAAGGCCGTCCGGGGTGGGGACGGCATCGAGCGGGTACGGCTGTGGGACTTTGCTGCGAGGGGCGCCGCGAGGAAGGGGTGCGGCGCCCCGGGGAGAAGTGCGAAGGACGCTAGCTCAGGTCAAAGTACGCTGTCAATGAAGGCCTTCAGCTGGGATTTCGGCACGGCCCCGACCTTCTGGGCCTCCATGCTGCCGGCCTTGAAGATCTGCAGCGTCGGGATGCCCTTGATGCCGTACTTGCGCGGCGTGGCGGCGTTCTCGTCGATGTTGAGTTTGGTGACCTTCAACTTGCCGGCGTACTCGGTCGCGAGTTCGTCGAGGCTCGGCGCGATCATTTTGCAGGGGCCGCACCATTCGGCCCAGAAGTCCACCAGGACCGGAACGTCGGACTGCAGGACTTCGGACTCGAAAGTATCGTCGGTGATGTGGTGAATGTGTTCGTTCATCGCAGGATTCAAAGCGGGTTCAAGTCCCTGACGGGACCGGGGAGCTCTTCCCGGGCGGGGGGAGCGGACAGGTGTAAACCATCCTAGCCCAGTCCAGGGCGGCTGGAAAGGTCGGTCCCGCTGGTACAATCGGACTCCCAGATGGCATCAGACCGGTGCGCGGTGCCGACGGGCTACCGCGCGCATCTCTCCTGCAGGATTTCCGAAAGAATCATGACTTACGTTGTTACCGAGAGCTGCATCAAGTGCAAGTACACCGACTGCGTGGACGTCTGTCCGGTGGACTGTTTCCGCGAAGGCCCCAACTTCCTGGTCATCGACCCCGACGAGTGCATCGACTGTACGCTGTGTGTGGCCGAATGCCCCGTGGAAGCGATCTTCGCGGAGGACGACGTGCCGACCGACCAGCGCGAGTTCATCGAGCTGAACGCCGAGCTCGCCAAGGTGTGGCAGCCCATCATCGAGAAGAAGGATGGTCCGGCCGACGCCGACGAATGGAAGGACAAGAAGGGCAAGCTGCAGTATCTGGAGCGGTGACGCCGACGCTCCGGACGACCCGATACGCGGGCCGCTTCGAGCGGCCCGTTTCGTTTGGAGTGATGTTCCCCCCCGATGG
>JAIESW010000050.1 GCA_019745565.1 Burkholderiales bacterium | reverse complement strand
CGCCGTGAACTGGAAGCACATGCGGCGGCGCACCGACACCACCGACAGCGCTCAATCGCATTAGATCGCCATGACCAGGCCGACACCCGACCCGCGCACCGCATACCGCCACTTCCGTGCGATCAGCACCCGCTGGATGGACAACGACGTGTACGGCCACGTGAACAACGTGGTGTACTACTCGTACTTCGACACCGTCGTGAACCAATACCTGCTGGAACAGGGCGTTCTCGACATCGAGCGCAGCACGGTGATCGGCCTGGTGGTGGAAACCCAGTGCAACTATTTCAGTCCGATCACCTTCCCGGACGCGGTGCAGGCCGGACTGCGAGTGGCGAAGCTCGGATCGAGCAGCGTGCGCTACGAGGTGGGCCTGTTCCGCAACGACGATCCGCTGGCATCGGCGCAGGGGCATTTCGTGCACGTGTATGTGGATCGCGCGACACGACGGCCGACCGGGCTGCCCGAGGATCTGCGGCGAGCACTGACGTTGCTTGTGAACCCGTAAGGTGCCGAGGACGGACCCGACTCACGCCGCACAGCCGGATTTTCAGTGGCTTTCCGAGGGACATTCCATGAGAACCGCTCTCGCTGCGCTCGCTCTGCTGCTCGTTCCCGCGGCTGCAACCCAAGCCGCAGAACGCTTCCGGATCGACCCCGACCACACGTTCGTGCACTTCGCAGTCGTGCATACCGGCGTGTCTTCGGTGCGGGGACGTATCGGCGTCCTGAAGGGCGGCACCGCCACCCTGGATCGCGAGCAGCAAACAGCGGAGATGACCGTCGAGATCGATCTGCGAACGATCGATACCGGTGTCAAGCGCCTCGACGCGGTGCTGAACGGCGAGATGTTCTTCGATGTGGCCAAGCACAAGACGGCGCGCTTCACTGGTCGCGCAAGCAAGTTCGCCGACGGCCTACCCGTAGAGTTTGAAGGCGAGCTCAGTCTTCACGGCGTGACGCGCCCGGTGCGACTGACCGCGGAGCGGTTCGCGTGCAAGGACGTCAAGATCGTCGTGCTGGAGCGTTACGTGTGCGGCGGCGATCTGCGCGCCACAGTGCTCCGCTCGGAGTTCGGCCTGGAGAAGTACGTGTCGATGGTGAGCGACGAGGTGGTCCTCACCATCTCGGTGGAGGCAATCCGCGAGGATCGCTGAACAGACCTACCGGCGGCGTGAACCGCCGCTAATCCAGCGGCGGCTCGCACCGAGTGCCGCCAGACCTGCGGCGAGGCGAAGATAGGCGAAGCGCTAGGCGTGCAGCGGACGACCCAGCACCGGATAGCGGGGATCCGTGTAGCCCGGCGTGGAAGGATGCCCGGGGCGCACCAGGGAATCCACCAACGCCTCGTCCTCGTCGGACCACCGGTACTGGAGCGCCTTGGGATAGTCCTGCCACTGCTCGAGCGTGCGCGGCCCGGCGATCACGCTGGTGACGATGCGGTTGGCGAGCACCCATGCGGTGGCGAATTCACCCGCCGTGTAGCCCTTCTTCTCGGCGTGCTTGCGGATGGTCTGCGCCATCACCAGGGATTCCTCGCGGAACTCGGTTTCCATCATGCGCTTGTCGCCGCGACCGGCACGGGTATCGCCGGGAGGCTTCTGGCCGGGTTGGTACTTGCCGCTCAGCACGCCGCGCGCGATCGGGCTGTAGGGGACGACGCCGAGGCCGTGGTATTCGCACAGCGGGAGGATCTCCACCTCGGGCATGCGGTTGAACGCGTTGTAGTAGGGCTGGCACGCGACTGGCCGCGGCACGCCGAACTGCCGGCAAGTCCAGATGAGCTCCGCCATGCGCCATGCACGCATGTTCGACACCGCGAAGTAGCGGATCTTCCCGGACCGGATCAGATCACCCAGCGTCTGCACCGTCTCGTCGAGCGGAGAATCCGGATAGTCGAGGTGGATGTAGTAGACGTCGATGTAGTCGGTGCCGAGGCGCTTCAGGCTCGCGTCGCAGGCCTGGTGGATCCATTTGCGCGACATGCCCATCTCGTTGGGGCCCGGACCCATCGGATTGCCGAACTTCGTGGCGATTACCCAGGCGTCGCGCTCCTTCTTCACGATCTTCCCTACGATGCGTTCGGATTCGCCCTTCGCGTACTGATCGGCGGTGTCGATGAAGTTAAGGCCGGCATCCTGCGCCGCCTTCACGATGCGTTCCGACTCGGCGTAGTCGGTACGATCGCCGAACATCATGGTGCCGAGGCACAGCGGCGACACTTTCAGGCCGCTGTTGCCGAGCTTGCGGTATTCCATCTTGTCCTCCCCTAGGGCTGGCACAGTCCGCAGCCTTCGCGAGGTCGCGGACGGAAGCCGCGGATCATGCCACAAGCCCTCTACAATCCGCGCCTTCGAACGAGGAGAGTCCACGATGAGCGCACTGCCCGCCACCATGACCGCCGTCGAGATCACGCAGCCCGGTGGTCCCGACGTGTTGAAACCCGTTTCGCGGCCTTTGCCCGCGATCAAACCGCACGAGGTGCTGATCGCGGTGGAGGCCGCGGGCGTCAACCGCCCCGACTGCTTCCAGCGCGCGGGCACCTACAATCCGCCGCCCGGTGCGTCCGACCTGCCCGGTCTCGAGGTGGCGGGGACGATCGTGCAGGTGGGCGCAGACGTGATGCAGTGGCATGTGGGTGATCGGGTGTGCGCACTGACACCAGGCGGCGGCTACGCGCAGTATTGCGCCACGCCCGCGGGTCACTGCCTGCCGATCCCGAAGGGCTACAGCGCGATCGAGGCAGCCTCGCTGCCCGAGACCTTCTTCACGGTCTGGATCAACGTCTTCGAGCGGGCGAAGCTCGCGGCGGGCGAGACGCTGCTGGTGCAGGGCGGCTCCAGCGGCATCGGCGTCACCGCCATCCAGCTTGCCCACGCACTCGGCCATCGTGTGTTCGTGACGGCCGGCAGCGACGAGAAGTGCCGGGCGTGCGAAGCCCTGGGCGCGGAACGCGCCATCAACTACCGGACGGAAGACTTCGTCGCGGTCGTGAAGGAGTCGACCGGCGGCAAGGGGGTGGACGTGATCCTCGACATGGTGGGCGGCGACTACGTCCCGCGCGAGCTGAAGTGCCTCGCAGCCGATGGCCGCCTCTCGATCATCGCGTTTCTGGGCGGCACCACCACCACGCTCGACATGAGCGACATCCTGTATCGGCGCCTCACGATCACCGGGTCGACGCTGCGGCCTCGCACCGTCGAGTTCAAGACCTCGATCGCAGCCGCGCTGCGCGCGAAGGTCTGGCCGTTACTCGACGCCGGGAAGATCCGGCCGGTGATTCACTCGACGTTTCCGCTCGCCGAGGCCGCGCAGGCGCACGCGCTCATGGAGTCGAGCGCGCACGTCGGCAAGATCATGCTGCGGCTTGCGCAGGGATCCTGAGAATGCGCGAAGCCGATTCCGGCGCAGGTTCGCCCGCGGTTTCGGCCGGAGGCGGCGAGCGGCGCAGCAGCGAGAGATCGTGCTCGTGGGCAACGATCTCGGCGTGGCGGATATTCTTTTCCAGTTCCTCGAGATACAGGTTCTGGCCGCGGAAATGCGGCTCGGCGAAACGGTAGACGCCTTCGAGGTCGCGCTCGAGGCGCTGGCTCGCCACGCGGTAGAACGCCGGAGTCTTGATGACGAGGTCCTCCGCCGAGGCGAACAACACGTTCGGCTGGCCGTCGCGATCCTCCTGTGTCGCGATCCCCCCGATCACGAACTCGGGGTACAGCCGATCGCGGCATTTCTCGAGATAGCAGCGGTCGGACATCTGAGCCACGATGTCCGCGGAGCCGAGCAGCAGGCCCAGCCGTCGCAGGACCGGATTGCCGACATCGATTCGGGCCACCGCCCTTTCGTAGCCGGTGAAGTGAACCAGCGGACCGGCCACGGGGACCAGATCGGCGAGACCCAGATCGCCCAGGTAATGCTCGAGGAAGCGGCCCCCGCGCGACACATGCGTCCGCGTATACACCGCGCCGTTGTGGGTGCGGGTGTCATGACGCAGACGGATGTAGCCGGCATCGTGGAACAACGCGAGCACGATCCCGAACCGGAACAGCCGTTCGTCGAAAGGCACCGCATTGCGCTCGGCCCGGACGCTGCCGTCCATCAGCCGGGCCATTGCCAGCGTCACGTCGAGGACGTGCTGCAGGTTGTGGTAGGCGGTATCGCAGGCGCGGTGCCCCGGAAAGTCACCGTGGTACAGCCGCGAAGCGTCACTGAAGGGTCGCAGAAGCTCGGCGTCGGACGCCGGTTCGTACAGTCGCGAGTAAATGCGCGAGACTTCGCCCTGCACCGCGGCGGGATCGGTGGTGCAGACCTGGTCGGTTACATCGAAGTCGTTGCGCCGGACGGACATGGTCGCGAAGGCACTGGCCGGATTGGGTCAACAGGACGCTTCAGATCTCACGGGTTGTTTCTGCAACTCCCTATTTATCAAGGCTTAGATATTGGCGAAATCGATGACTGTCGCCATATGGCGTCACTATGCCATGGTGATGGCGTTTGTGCGACCCCGACTTGCACCCGCCCTTGCGGCAGCGTTTCTGGCGCTGGCCGCAGGGTCGGCGCTCGCCCGGGGTCCGGCAGACATCGGGACTGTTCCGTTGTCTGTCCTACCGAAGGAAGCAAAAGCCACGCTCACGCTGATCCGGGCCGGCGGACCGTTTCCCTATGAGAAGGACGGATCGACGTTCGGCAACCGCGAACGCCTCCTGCCGCCCCGCTCCAGGGGGTACTACCGGGAGTACACCGTGCCCACGCCAAACGCCCGCGACCGTGGGGCCCGCCGAATCGTCGCCGGTCAGGTCGGGGAGTACTACTGGACCGCGGATCACTATCGCAGTTTTCAGCGGATCGCGGAGGATCGATGACGTCGCTGCAAGAAGCCGTAGAGAACGGCGGTGTTTACCGCTTTGAAGGCAGCGGTGGAGCGCCGCTTTCACACCTGTCCGGCAAACCGACGCGGCACGTGCGGATAGAAAAGCCCCCGACGAAGCGGGCCCTGCTCGACACGTTAGCTGCAGTTCTCGGGTTTCCGGACCATTTCGGCGGCAATTGGGATGCGTTGTACGACAGTCTGACCGACCTTACATTGACCCCGGGGTCCACCCTCGTGATCGAGATCGGCGGTCTCGCTCGCCTGGCGCGTCAGGCTGCCGGCGATCTCACCACTGCGATCGAGACCTTCCGGGACGCCGCCCGGTTCTGGCGCGAGCGGGATGTCCGTCTCGTCGTGCTCCTGGGGGCAACCGGGCGTCCCGGTCGCGACCTGCCGGAGGTGTCCTAGTCACCAGCCATGGGATCCGGCCTGCAGAGGCAAGGCGCCTGAGCCCGACCCGGGATGTCGGTCAGCCTTCCAGCGTGGGTACCGTCAGGGGCGTCATTTCCCACCCGGGCTCGGTCCGCGAGAAGATGAACCGCGCGAGTTCGGTCAACGCGAGCTGATAGACCTCACGCTTGAAGTCGATCACGCTCTCTAGCGGGACCCAGTACTGGTTCCAGCGCCAGGCGTCGAACTCCGGCTTCTCCGACCGGCGCAGGCACACGTCGCAGTCGCGACCGACCAGCCGCAGCAGATACCAGATCTGCTTCTGACCCCGGTACTGGCTGCGGCCTTCCCGCCGGACCCAATGCTTGGGCACGTCATAGCGCAGCCAGTCGCGGGTGCGGCCGAGCACGCGCACATGGGAGGGCTCGAGGCCGACCTCTTCCATGAGCTCACGGTACATCGCCTTCTCGGGAGTTTCGCCCGGCTTGATGCCACCCTGGGGAAACTGCCACGCGTGTTCGCGCACGCGCTTGCCCCAGAACACCTCGTTCCTCGCGTTGACGAGGATGATCCCGACGTTCGGTCGGTAACCGTCGCGATCGATCATTTTCCTTCACCTCACGATCGTGGCGCCGTCGAAATTCTTTCATATTCCGTTCGCCGCCGGAAGCCGACCGCCCGTCGCCGCCGGGCTACACGATGAGGCGCCGCTCGGTATGAGGGTTCATCTCGGTCAAGCGGCCCACGAACCGCAGGAATTCCAGCCCGTAGGCCTTCTCGAGCTGGCGCGCCCGCTGGCGCAGAGCTTCCCAGGAGGTGGTCTCGGGCGAGCGGACGAAGCCGAAGACCGCGACGTTGCCGCGGCGCTCGGCCGGCAGGCACACCACGCGGCTGTCGAAGGCGCGTTCGATCCGCTGCAGGTAGCTGTCGAAGCGCGTGTCCGAACTCCAGAGATTGACCACCAGGACCCCGTCGCGCCGCAACGCCGCGCGCGCGTCAGCGTAGAAAGCCTCGGTCGCCAGGGCCTCCACCTGCGCCTCGCTGTCGTAGGCGTCGACCATGAGGACGTCGCACTCTTGCGTGTGCTCGCGCACGTACTCGGCGCCATCGCCGTGCCGCACCTGAAAGCGGGCGTCGTCCTGCGGGACTTCGAACCACGACCGCGCGGCAGCGATGACCCGGGCACTGTTCTCCACCACGGTCACGCGGGCGTCGGGCAGGCGGTGGTAGACGAACTTCGCGAGCGATCCACCGCCGAGCCCGATCATCGCCACGTCGCGCGGCTTGGGATGGAACAGCAGGAACGCCATCATGGCGCGCGTGTAGGAGAGCACCAGTTCGACCGGATCGTCCACCCGCATGGTGCTCTGCACGGTGCTGCTGCCCAGGTGCAGGGAGCGCAGCCCGTCGCGCTCGCTCACTTCGACCGAAGGCTCGCCCGGTTCCGACCGGCGGCCGCGCAACTTCGACAAAATGCTCATGGCGCGCGGATTATGCCCGGTGGCGGGACAAGCCACCGCGCGACATACCGGTGTGCCGGGCGGATCGGAGGCTAGAATCAACCCTTTTCGACCCACCCTCTCCCTCATGCGCGTCAGCCAGTTCTTCATCTCCACCCTCAAGGAAGCCCCGGCGGAAGCCGAACTCGTCAGTCACCGCCTGATGCTCCGCGCCGGGCTCATCCGCAAGCTCGGCAGCGGGCTGTACACCTGGATGCCGCTCGGCCTGCGCGTGCTGCGCAAGGTCGAGGCGATCGTGCGCGAGGAAATGAACGCGGCCGGCGCGGTCGAAGTGTTGATGCCGGCGGTGCAGCCTGCCGAGCTGTGGCAGGAATCCGGCCGCTGGCAGGTGTTCGGCCCGCAGATGCTCAAGATCAAGGACCGCCACGATCGGGATTTCTGCTTCGGGCCGACCCACGAGGAAGTCATCACCGACATCGCACGCCGCGAGATCCGCAGCTACCGGCAGCTGCCCGTGAACTTCTACCAGATCCAGACCAAGTTCCGCGACGAGATCCGGCCGCGCTTCGGCGTGATGCGCGCGCGCGAGTTCCTGATGAAGGATGCGTATTCGTTCCATACGAACTACGAGGACCTGCAGCGCGAATACCGCAACATGGTCGATGCCTATACGCGCATCTTCACGCGGTTGGGGCTCGGATTCCGCGCGGTGGCGGCGGATACGGGCGCGATCGGCGGCACCGGTTCTCACGAGTTTCACGTGCTGGCCGACTCCGGTGAAGACGCCATCGCCTACAGCCCCGACTCGGACTACGCCGCCAACGTCGAACTGGCCGAGGCGGTCGCGCCGTCCATGCCGCGCGCCTCGGCGACGCAGACGATGCAGCAAGTCGCCACGCCCGCGGTCCACACCATCGAGGAGGTGAGCGCATTCCTGAAGGTGCCCGCGGAGCGCATCGTGAAGACGCTGATGGTGGTGGCGAGCGACGGCACGGAAGTACTGTTGCTGCTGCGCGGCGACCACATGCTGAACGAGGTGAAGGCCGGCAAGCTGCCGGCGCTCGCGAGCGGCTTCCGCTTCGCTTCGGAAGGCGAGATCCGCACGCGCCTCGGCGCGGGTGCCGGCTCCGTGGGGCCGGTCGACGCGAAGATTGCGATCGTCGCCGACCGCGCCTTGCGCTCCGTCAGCGATTTCGTCTGCGGCGCCAACGCCGACGGGTTCCATTTCACCGGCGTCAATTTCGGGCGCGATCTCCCGGAGCCCACCGAATACGCCGACATCCGCAACGTCGTCGCCGGTGACCCGAGCCCCGACGGCAAGGGCACGCTCGACATCCTGCGCGGCATCGAAGTGGGACACGTCTTCCAGCTCCGCACCAAGTATTCGACCGCGATGGGCGCCACGTTTCTCGACGAACAGGGCCAGTCGCAGCCGATGGAAATGGGCTGCTACGGCATCGGCGTGTCGCGCATCGTGGCCGCGGCCATCGAGCAGAACCACGACGAGCGCGGCATCATCTTTCCCGATGCGATGGCGCCGTTCCGGGTGGCGCTGGTCGCGATCGGCTATCGCAAGAGCGAAGCGGTGAAGCAGGCCGCCGACGCCCTGCTCGGCGCATTGACCGCCGCCGGCATCGAGACGCTGCTGGACGACCGCGACGAGCGCCCGGGGGTGATGTTCGCGGACATGGAACTCACCGGCATCCCGCACCGCGTGACCATCGGCGATCGCGGCCTCAAGAACGGCGAGCTAGAGTACCAGCATCGCCGCGACGCGAAAGCGCAACCCATCCCGGCGGCGGAGGCCGCTTCGTGGCTCGAGGCCAGGCTCGGCTGAACCGGATCGCGGGCGTGATCGCGCTCGCGCTCGCGTCCGCGCCTCAATGGGCTTCGGCCGGTGCGCAGCAGTACGAACCGCTGTCCGCAGCCGTGCAGTCGCAACTGCAGCGTGCCATCGCCGATACGGCCGCACCGCGCCTCGCATTCGAAGATCCGTTCGTCGGCGAGGTCTGGCTGAAGACCATGTCCGGACGTCTGGCGCGCCACGTACCGGACGAACGCGACCGCCTCGAGCTGCTTACCACGATCCACTACGAAGCCACCCGCGCCGGGCTCGACCCGCAACTGGTGCTGGGTCTGATCCAGGTGGAAAGCAGTTTCCGCAAGTTCGCCGTCTCGCGCGCCGGCGCGCGCGGCTACATGCAGGTGATGCCCTTCTGGGTCGACACCATCGGCGAACGCGGCCAGAACCTCTTCAACCTGCGCACCAACCTGCGCTACGGCTGCACGATCCTGCGTCACTATCTCGATATCGAGGGCGGCAACCTGTTCCGGGCGCTCGGCCGCTACAACGGCAGCCTCGGCAAAGCCGACTACCCCAATCGCGTCCGCCGTGCATGGTCCGGCTCGTGGCACTACGACGCGAGCCCATCGACGGGCAAGGCGCCGGCCCGCGAACCGCAGCGCCCTCAGCGATATCTCGGACAGAGCTGAGCGCCGGCGCCGTGTTCGCCGTCACCGAAGCAGTACCGGTGCTTCTCAACTTTGCCAGCGTCGACGTCGGACCTGCATGTCCGGTTCCATCGCGCACGGGATCTCGCGTGGATCACGCTGTCGTACCGTAACGCGTCAGAGGCGGCCGCGCGCAGCGCCGCGGATTTCAACGCACGACGCGGGCCGAACCGCGGTTCGAGCGAAACAGCTTCCGGCTCCCCCGTTCGCCTTCGGCGCCGCCGATCGGGGCACCGCGCTCCGCGGCGAGCGGGGTAAAGGCCTCCTCGATGGAGAGCGCCGCTTCCTGTTCCACGGTGTCCGCAAGCGTCGCGGCGAGGCTCTCGAGTCCGATCGCCTGCGCTTCCTCGCGCACCGCGTCGATGCGGAACACGAACTCGCGATAGATCTCGGCGACCCTGATGGCACGCGGATCACGCGCGAGCAGCCAGCTGTCCGTCCCGGTGCGCTCGACCCAACCCTTGCGGCGCAGGCGATCGAGGATCGCATCGGCATCGTCGAGCGACAGGCGTGCGCCTTGCGACAGATCACCGAGATCGAGCTGCCGCCCCACGCGATGAGCCTCGGTCAGCAGCTGCAGCAGATGCATCGCCTCGATGAACCGACTGCCGGGCACACGCTGGGTCTTCCATCCGCCGGCGCGGATGAAGGGAATCGCCGCCGTGATCACGGCGCCCGCGAGCACGATGATCCAGGACACGTAGATCCACAGCAGGAAGACCGGCAGGCCCGCGAACGCGCCGTAGACCAGCTTGTAGTTGCCGAACAGCGAGAAGAAATTGGCGAAGGCGGATTTCATCGCCTCGAATGCGAGCCCGGCCAGCACGCCGCCGATGCCGGCATCGAGCGGTTCCACCTTCCGGTTCGGCACCGTGCGATACAGGAACGCCAGGGCGAGGCACGTGAGTCCCATCGCCAGAAGCTTGAAGAGCAGGCCGCCCGCGTCGCGACCATTATTCAGCAGACCGAGGGAGGTGCTGATCAGCCATGAGGTGGCGTACAGACTGACACCGATCAGCAGCGGTCCCACCGTAAGGACGGTCCAGTAGACGAGCAGCCGCTGCAGCAGCGGTCGCGGACGCCGCACCCGCCAGATGCGGTTGAACACGCGATCGATGGTGAGCATCAGCATCACCGAGGTCACGCCCAGGAGGATGATGCCCACGGCCGTGAGCCGCGAGGCCTTGTCCGCAAACTGCTGCATGTACACCGTGATCAGCTTGCTCGCGGAACCCGGGACGAAGTTCGTGACGATGAAGGTCTTGAGCGAAGTGGTGACGGCACCGAACACCGGGAAAGCCGAGAACACCGTGAGCGCGATGGTGATGATCGGCACCAGCGCGAGCAGGGTCGTGAACGTGAGGCTGCCCGCGACCTGCGCGAGCGCGTCTTCGCGAAACCGGGTGACGAGGAAGCGGACGAAGCCGCGCAGGGTCGATAACACGGATGTCATGGGGGGCGGCAGCGGTCGCCGCGGCCGAAGCGCCACCTATAATACGCGGCGGCCGTGTGCCCATGGATCTTGCTTGCCTCCAACCTCATGACCACCCGGGACGTCCTCGTTCTCTACTACAGCCACACCGGTGCGGTGGGCGACATGGCCCGGACCATCGCCCGCGGCGTCGAACAGGTCCCGGGGGCCGCGGCACGCCTGCGCGCGGTACCGAGAGTTTCGCCCGTCACCGAGGCGACCGAACCCACCATTCCGGACCGTGGCGCCCCCTACGCGGAGTTGAGCGACCTCGAGGAGTGTGCCGGCGTCGCGGTCGGCAGCCCGACCCGGTTCGGCAACATGGCGGCGCCGATGAAGTACTTCTGGGACCGCACGGGCGCACTCTGGTCGCGCGGCGCGCTCGCCGGGAAGCCTGCCGCGGTGTTCACCTCGACCACCAGCCTGCACGGTGGTCAGGAAGCGACACTGCTCTCGATGATGACCGTGCTCCTGCATCACGGCATGTTCCTCGTGGGCGTGCCCTACACCGTCCCCGAACTCTCGGCCACGGCCTCGGGCGGCACGCCCTATGGCGCCAGCCACTGGGCTGGCCCGGACAACGACAAGCCGCTTTCGGACGACGAACGGCGCATCTGCCTCGCACTGGGCAAGCGGCTCGCGGCCGCGGCCCTGAAACTCGCCTCGTGAAACCATGACGACTTCCATGCGCCCCGCGCGCCTGCTGCTGCGATCGTTGCGGCGCGGCGTGCTGTCCACCGAGTCGGTGCAGTTTCCGGGCTATCCGTTCGGTTCGGCGTTGCCTTACACCGTGGACCCGTTCGGCCGGCCGCTCGTCCTCATCAGCAATCTCGCGGCGCACACGCAGAACATCCACGCGAACCCGCACGTGAGTCTGTGCGCCACCCAGGACGACGTGCTGGCCGGGGCGCGCGTGACGCTGGTGGGCGATGCGCAGATGGTCGACGACGACGTGGCCGCGCACAACCGCTACCTGCACGTGTTCCCCGATGCGCTCGCCTACGCGTCCTTCGGCGACTTCCATCTCTACCGGATCGAGCCGCAGGGCGGTCACTACATCGGCGGCTTCGGCGATATCCGCACCTTCGGGCGCGATGCCTACTTGGTGAAGCCCTGCTCGCTGAACGACCGCGAGGCGGACATCGTCGCGCACATGAACGCCGAGCATATGCCGGCGCTGCGCGACTTCTGCCAGCACTTCCACCGCGTCGATGCCGACAAGGTGGAGATGCTCACCATCGACTGCGACGGCTTCGACGTGCGCGCCGGCGAACGCATCCTGCGCATGGAGTTCATCGACCCGGTGACCGATGCCGGATCGGCGCGAACCCAACTGATCACCCTGGCCCGCGAAGCGCGCACCGAGAGCCGCCGGTTGTGAAGTCGGTGGCCTGGTGGGTCGGGGTCGCGAGCCTGATCCTGCTCACCCTGCTGTGCGTCTGCTGGGAAGCGTTTCTCGCGCCGTTGCGGCCGGGCGGGTCGGCACTCATGCTGAAGGCGCTGCCGCTGCTGGCGCCGCTGTTCGGGCTGCTGCACGAACGCATCCGTGCCTTCCAGTGGACCAGCCTGCTCGTGCTCGGATACTTCTGCGAGGGCGTGGTGCGCGCATGGTCGGACAGCGGTCGCGCGCAGCAGCTCGCGGTCATCGAGATCGTGCTGTCGGTGATTCTCTTCGCCAGCTGTCTGGCCTATGTACGCGCCCGGCGGCGGACGACGCAATGAAAAGATGACCTATCGCGGGCGGTTTGCGCCGACACCCTCGGGCCCGCTGCATTTCGGCTCGGTGGTGGCGGCCCTCGGCAGCTGGCTCGATGCGCGCGCCCACGGCGGCGAATGGCACCTGCGTATCGATGACCTCGATCCGCCGCGGGTGGCCGAGGGAGCGGAACGCGGCATCGTCGAGACGCTCGAGCGCCTCGGACTCACCTGGGATGGCCCGGTCGTGAGGCAAAGCGATCGGGCCGAGGCATACGCCGACGCGCTGTCGCAGCTGGCTCGCCGTGCCCATTTGTACCGCTGCACGTGCTCGCGCCGGGCGATTGCAGAAGCCGGACTGCCGGGAATCGAAGGGCCGCGCTATCCCGGCACCTGCCGCCGGCGAGCCGATGTCTATCCGGGTCCGGGGTCCTGGCGCATCGAGGTGAGCCATGCCGTCGTAGCCTTCGATGACCTGCTGCAGGGCCCGGTGACGCAGGATCTCGAGACTGCCGTGGGTGATTTCGTTGTTCGCCGCAGCGACGGCGTTCACGCCTATCACCTGGCCTGTGTCGTCGACGATGCCGCTGCCGGGTTCACCCATGTCGTGCGCGGCGCGGACCTGATCGATTCGACGCCCCGCCAGATCTTCCTGCAACGGCTGCTCGGTCTCCCGGACCCGGTCTACCTGCATCTGCCGGTCGCTGTAGACACGATGGGGCACAAACTCTCCAAGCAGACGCTGGCGGCGCCGGTGAGCATGGACCCGCCATCGGCCACGCTGGCCATGGCTGCAGCGTTTCTCGGCCACGCGCCACCATCGGACCTCGCAGCCGCCCCCCCGGCTGACCTGCTGGCCTGGGCGGTCCGACAGTGGGACCGATCCCTGCTGCCACGGGTCCGCACGGCGCCGCTCCCCCACGGCAAGGCCCTCCACCCGTTGTAGGGAATCCTGGACTTTTTTGTTGCACCGCAAAAAACTCCTTGACTTGCCCTGGTGCCATCTCAATAATCGGTTTTGTGCAGCGCAACAAACCAATATCGGCGCTGTTCGCCGGCGCCGTTCGATCCGGAGTTTCTGCGAAATTTCAACCGATTATCAAAAGGAGCGTTGCCATGTCCACGATTTCCCCTGACCTCAATACCGTCGTGAAGGCCCAGGTCGAGGCCGCGATCCATGCCGCCACGGTCGCCGCCGAAGGCGCCGAGCGCTTCGCGGAACTGCAGCTGCGTACCGTCAAGGAAACCTTCGAAGATGGCGTGAAGAGCGTGAAGGCGCTGGCCGCCGTGAAGGAGCCGTCCGAACTGCAGGCGCTGTCCACCAAGCTGTGGCAGCCCAGCGTGGACAAGGCGACCGCCTATGCCCGCGAGCTGTACGAGAACCTGTCCGCGACCCAGGCCGAGATCGCCAAGCTGATCGAGAGCCAGGTGGCCGACCTCAACAAGCAGGCCGTCGTCGCCCTGGACGCGGTGGTCAAGAGCGCCCCGGCCGGTTCCGAAGCCGCGGTCGCCGCGGTCAAGCAGGCCTTCGGGACTGCCAACCAGGCCTACGAGTCGTTCGTGAAGTCATTCCAGGGCTTCAGCAACCTGGCCGAAGCCGCGGCGCCGACGTCGCGCAAGAAGGCCGCGTAAGTCTCTGCCACTCGGCGGTAGCAGGAACCAGGAAAACCCCGGTGGGATGACCACCGGGGTTTTTCATTGGGCGTTCGTGTCTGGCGCCGACGGTCGAAGGCCAAGGCCTTCAACACGAAGGACCGCGGATCGGGTTTCCTTCGTGTGACTTCGTGTACTTCGCGTCCTTCGTGGTGGCTGTGGAAGTTCCGCCGCGGCACTAGCGAGTGGCTGGCCCGCCCGCGGCGTTGAGGTTCGAGGCGTTCGCCGCCTGAGTCTGGTTACCGCCCTGGTGCTTGGCGTGGTACAGCACCTGGTCCGCTGCCTTCAGCAGCTCGTCGAACTTCACCATCACGGCATCGCGCTCGGCCACGCCGATGGAGACGGTCACCGAATAGTGGATGGCACCCAGTTGCGCCGGTGTTCCGCCGATGGCGACCCGCAGCCGCTCGGCCAACCGCATGGCCGACGCGAGGCCGGTGTCGGGCGATACGACCAGGAACTCCTCTCCGCCCAGACGACAGATGACGTCCTCCGCGCGAGCTGCCTTGCGCAGCGTGAGCGCGATGTGGCGCAGCAGCTGATCGCCGACATCGTGCCCGTAGGTGTCGTTGACGGCCTTGAAGCGATCCACGTCCACCATCATCAGCGTGAGCGGCCGCTGGTTGCGGTTCGAGGCGGTCCACTCCTGTTCGAGCCGTTCCATGGCATAGCGGCGGTTCGGCAGACCGGTCAGGGGATCGGTCAGCGCCGCCTGGCGCAGACGCCGGTTCGCAACCGCGAGTTCCGTGGCGAAGCGGCGCAGGCTCTGGCTGTCGCGCACCGCCTCTTCCTGGAGACGGATGACGCGGTGACCCGCACGCAGTCGCGCCAGCAGTACGCGCGGCGAGAACGGCTTGGTCACGAAATCGTCCACGCCGGCCTCGAAGGCCTCGACCAGGTTGTCGTCCTTCTCCAGACCGGTCACCAGCAGGAAGTAGATCTGGCGGCCCTCTTCCGTCTCGCGCAGCGCGCGGCACAGGGAGAGGCCGTCCATCTCGGGCATGACCCAATCGGACAGGATCAGCTGCGGGCGTTCCGCCATCGCGTGCTTGAGGCCTTCGCGGCCGTCCTTCGCGACGATCACGGTGTGACCCTGCTCGGCGAGCAGATGCTGCAATACCAGCAGCGCCGACGGATCGTCGTCGACGATCAGCACGCGCAGCGGTTCGAGCCGGCTCCGCGACGCGAGCTTGTCGGCAATGGCGCTCGCCCCGGCCGGTTCGGCGGGCGGGATCGTGACCGCCGGGATCGCCGCCTTCGCACTGGCCTCTGCTGCCGCCTGCACCAGATTGGCAAAACCCGGCAGGTCGGCCGTCGGCACTTCGAGGATGCGGCCCCACTCGCGCCACTCGACCACCACCTGGTCGGTCAGCAGTGCCAGCGCATCGGCATCGATACCGACCTTCGCGGCTTCGAAGATCAGGTCTGCCGCCATCGCGGTACGGCCGGCGTCGGATTGGGTGCAGTAGTCCCCGATGTGGGCGGACAGGTGCAGCACGTGGCTGAGAATCGCTTCGCGCGACCCTTCGGGCCAATGGGCCTGCTCGGGCCTCTCGTTGTGGAACACCGCATTCACGAAGATGCGCGGCAGCATCCAGTCCTCAAGCAGCGCAGCGCACAGTTCGTTGTGATCGGTGCGGAAGCGCTCGCGCTCGAACTCCACCAGGGCCGGACTGGCGATGCCGCTGTGTTCCTCGAGCAGATTGCCGTAGCCGTCGGGGTGGAGGGTCGCCAGTGCCAGTGAACCTACGCGGATCAGCAGACCGCAAGTGAAGGCTTCGTCGGCGGCCGCGGTACGCGTGCGCAGGCACAGCGCGTTGGCGGCGATGGCGGAGGCGAGCGAACGCGACCAGAAACCCTGATAGTCGAAGGCCTTGCACGCGCCGGTGCGATGGTTGCCCAGGATCGAGAAGCCCAGCGCCAGCTGGCGCACGGTGGCGATGCCCAACAGCCGGATGGCATCGGCGACGGCGACCACGGGGCGCCGCGGCCCGGCCATGGCCGAATTGGCGAACTTGATGAGCCGGCCGGACAGGGCCGGATCAGCCTGGACGGCATGGGCCAGCTCAGCGACCGAAGCGTCGTCCTTGCGACTCAACTCGATGATGTGCAAGGCAACGCCCGACGGCGACGGCAATTTGCCGGTCGTTTTCAGTTCGTCAAACGCAATCTTGTCCATACCTTCGCCGTCACGGGCTCGCACCCGGCGGGGGCTAACCCCTTGGAAAATCGATGTCTCGGTTAACGGCCCTCCGAGGATCTTTCTTTAAATGGCTCGGCCGGCGGCCGCGGCACCGGGAAATCGGCCGGCAGGGGGTAGCCGGGGTGCTTGCGCAGGAATTCGGCCAGCCGCTCCCGGGCCAACTGCTCCTGCCCCTCCTCCCAGAGCCTGCGAATGGCGAGCAGCGTCGCCTCCGGCGCCTGACCCGAAAGGCGAAGTTCCTCCTCACTATGGAGTCTCTTCTGCCTCGGCTCCATGCCGGGCGCTGCCGGCGCCGGTGTTCTGAGGCCACCCGCAGCGGCTGATGCCTTTGGCGCCTCGCGCTTGGCGACCGCCGCCAGGTTCGCATCGGCCGCAGGAGCCGGCTCCTCCCGGATTCTCGCCGCGTCCGGCCGTACCGGTCGGGCTTCCTCCCGCGCCACGGCCGGTGGTGGGGCCGGCGGTGCAACCCCCTGATTTTCCTGCTCGCGCTTAGATTCCCGAGTATCGGATAGGACCGCCGCACCAGCGGACGGAGCGGCCGGCGGCGCGGCAGGAGCATCCTGACCGCGCGCCGGCCCCGTAGCGCCCGCGACATCCTTCGATCCACGGGCCACCATCTCCTGAGCCGGTGGCCGGGCTCGTGCCTTGGTCGATTGCTCCTGCGCCTTCCCGTCCCGATGGAGATCCTGATATTCACGATGGGCTGCGATGTCGTCGCGCTCCGCAGGCACGGTGGCGGCGGGATGCTCCATCGCCGGAATCGGCACGCCCTGATCGCTCCCCCGCTCGACCATGAGAGAGAGACTGGTGGCCACCACGAGCACGGCAGCAGCGGCGAGCGGCACCTGCCAACGCCGCCACGGTGACCGGCCGACCAGCGTCGGGCGCGCGTTCACCGAACGCCGCGCCGCGGCGAGTATCGCCGCATCGACGTGCGCCGGCGGTGCCTCCCCGGACGACTCTTCGCGCAACCGGCGGCGCAGCGCGGCCGTGTCGGTCAGCAGTTCGTCGAGATCGCGGTCCGACTCGGGCGTCATGAATCCGCCTCCCCGGCGAGTTCCGCGCGCAATCGCTGAAGCGCGTAGCGCAGGCGACTCTTCGCCGTCTCGCGGCCCACCCCGGTCAACTCGGCGATCTCCTCGAGCGTGAGCTCGCCTTCCTCGTACAGCAGGAAAGCCTCGCGTTGCGCCGCCGGCAAGCGTTCCACCGCCTCCGCGACCCGCTCCAGACGCCGCTTCATCGCCACTGCCTGCTCGGGTTGTTCGCGCGCGGGCGCCGACAGGGTGGCCGTGATCGCCTCGCCCGCATCGTCGTCGAGCGACACCGTGCCGGCGCCGTCACGCCGCATGATGTCGATCATGCGGTTGTGCGCGATCTGATAGAGAAACGTCTTGAAGCGCGCCTCGACGCGATAGCGTTCGCGCGCGTTGATGAGATTCATCCAGGCATCCTGAAACACCTCCTCGGCCCGCGCGGAATCCCGGCCCATGCGCAGGCAGAAGCGGTACAGCCCGCCCCGGTGGCGTTCGTACAGGATCGCGAACGCGCCGGCATCGCCGTCGTCGCGATAGCGCAGCATAAGCGCCTCGTCGGTCGGATCCGCGTCCGTCATGACGCGAGAGTGTAGCGAACCGCCGAGGCAGACGCGGACGCGCTCCTGGTACCTGAAACGCTGCCCGGGCCCCGGTGGGGTCGATGCTTGCCTGGAAGAGCATCGCGAACGCAGGGCGTACTTCGTGCTTTTCACGGTCGGACCGCCGTTTACTTTCCCGCACCCAATGGCCAGAATGCGGCGGCCTTGAGAGAGACCCAACCGGATGAATGCATATCGTTTTGCGCTGTTGTTGCTGTTGACGTCCGCCTCGTGCACGGTGGCTGCTGCCACCGAGTTGGCCGATGAGTACGACTGCCTGGTCGAAGCCCGCACCACCGCGGAGATCCGCAGCCCGATCGAGGGGCTGATCGAGCAGGTGCACGTCAGGCGCGGCGACTTCGTCCGCAAGGGACAGGTGATCGTGACCCTCGAATCCGGACCGGAGCGCGCTGCCCTGGCGCTGGCCCGCTCCAAGGCCACGATGAAGGGGCCGCTCGAAGCCTCGGCCTCGCGCCTCGACTTCGCGGTCAAGAAGGAGCAGCGGGCCAACGAGCTCTACAAGCAGAAGTTCGTGTCCGCAGGCGCGCTGGACGAAGCGCGCACCCAGCGTGAGCTGGCCGAGTCCGAACTCAAGGAAGCGCGCGAGAACCAGAAGCTGAACGAACTCGAGATGCAGCGCGCGGAGGAAGTGGTGAAGTTGCGCACGATCCGCAGCCCGTTCAACGGGATCGTCGTCGAGCGCTACCTGTCGAGCGGGGAGTTCGCGACCGCGAACGTCAAGAACCCGATCCTGAAGCTCGCCGAAGTGGACCCGCTCCACGTCGAGGTGATCCTGCCGGCCAGCATCTACGGCAGGATCAAGGTCGGCACGCGCGCCAAGGTCGCGCCCGAGGCGCCTGGCGGCGAGTACACCGCCACCGTCGTTCTGGTGGACCGAGTCATCGACGCGGCGAGCGGCACTTTCGGCGTGCGGCTCGAACTGCCCAACGGCAATCAGCAGATTCCAGCGGGCGCGAAATGTCGCGTGAAGTTTCCGAAGTGACGCGGCGGGTGTTCCTCGCCGTCGCGGTCATGACGGCGATGGCCGGCGCGCCCGCGATGGCGCAGCAGAACCAGGCGGCTCTCACCGCCACCGTGCCCGCAGGTACCCACAAGACGCTGCGGCTGCGCAACCTCCCGAAGGACGCGCAGATCGCCGTCGCGGTCCGGGCCACCGGGCGCGTCATGGTGACCTTCCTGACCGAAGCCGACTTCAAGCGGTACCCGAATCCCGAAGAGCCGGTGTTCGCGGCACCGGTGGAGCGGCAGCTGTCGTTCGCGCTGGTCATGCCGGAGACCGGCAACTACTACGTCGTGTTCGATAACACCAAGGGCACGGAAGAGCGCAAGGTGCAGATGGTGATCCGCGCAGCGCGCGGCGCCGCTCAGGTGCCTGCGCCGGCCAACCCTGCGACGCCAGGCTCGGTCGTTCCCCCGGGACCGCCGCCACCCACGCAGCCGAAGGCGCAGCAGCACGATATGTGAATGCTGAGGGGCTAGGGGCTAGGGGCTAGGGGCTAGGGGCTAGGGGCTAGGGGCTAGGGTTCGAGCGTCGTGGGTTTTGAAGTTCCCTAGCCCCTGCTTTTCCCTAGCCCCTAGCCCCTGCAGTTCCCCCGCCCCTAGACATCACTCCGCCCTCCCCGCAAACGCCAGCAGATCCCCGAGATAGTCGTCCATCTCGAGCACTTCCTTGCGCATCATGTAGTGCACCTGCTCGGCACGCTTCTGTGCGAGGGTGAAGAGCAGCCGGCCGGCTTTCGCGTCGGACAGCGCGCGGCCGATCAGCTTGTGGAAGAAGCTGCCGTAGCGCTGGATCAGTTCGTCCTCGAGGCTCACGAACACCTCGCAGCTCCCCGGATCGCCCTGGCGTGCGCAGCGGCCGAAGAGCTGACGATCGATGCGACCGGCCTCGTTCATCTCGGTCACCACCACGTGCAGGCCGCCGGCCGCGAGCGCTTCCGGCGGCAGCTTGATGTCGGTGCCGCGGCCCGCCATGTTGGTGGCCACCGTGATGCGCCCGGGTTGTCCGGCGATCGCGACGACATCAGCCTCCTCCTTGTCCTGGCGCGCATTGAGCACCCGATACTCCAGCCCCGCTGCCGTCAGGAGGACCGCGACCCGCTCCGATGCTTCCACGGTGCGGGTGCCGACCAGCACCGGGCGACCCTTGTCGTGCTCCCGGCGGATCGCATCGATCGCGGCGGCATACTTCGCTTCCAGCGTCGGATACAGCATGGGCGGCGCGATCCGGCGCAGCACCGGTTTGCGCGTGGGCACGCGCGTCACCTTGAGGCGATACACCGCCCACAGTTCCGCGGAGATCTCCTTCGCGGTGCCGGTCATGCCCGAAAGCCGCAGGTAGCGGCGGAAGAAGCGCTGGTACGAGATGCGTGCCAGCGTCTCGCGCTGACCAGTGAGCGCACAGCCCTCCTTCACCTCGATCAGCTGATGCAGGCCGCGCTCCCACGAACGATCGGCCATGGTGCGGCCGGTGTACTCGTCGACGATCACGACCTTGCCCTCTTCCACCAGGTAGTGCTTGTCGCGCTGGAACTGGTGCAGCGCCGAGAGCGCCTGCTTCACCAGCTCCTCGCGCCGGTTGGGACCGGTCCAGAGGCCGCGCATGCCGGCGGCGAGCTGCTTCAACCGCTCCTTGCCGGCATCGGTGATGCGGATGCTGGTCTGGTGATGCTCGAGGACGAAATCCTCACCCTTCTCGAGCTGCCCCGCGAGGTCCAGCGCTTCGCGGTACAGACGCTCCAGGCCGGAATCGCCGGTATCGCCGGAGATGATGAGCGGCGTGCGCGCCTCGTCCACCAGGACGCTGTCCACCTCGTCGACGATGGCGAAGGACAGTCCGCGCAGCGTGAGGTCGCTGTCGCCGCGGCCGCCGGTCACCTTGTCGACCGCATAGCGCAGCGCGCGCGGACGGCCCTTCAGTTTCATGCGGTCGCGCAGGTAGTCGAAGGTGACGTCCTTGTTGGTGCAGTACGTGATGTCGTTGCGGTACTGCGCCGCGCGATCGGGCAGCGCCACGTCCTGGGTCACGCAGCCCACGGAAAGACCGAGCGCGCGATACAGCGGACCCATCTCTTCGGCATCGCGCGCCGCGAGGTAGTCGTTGACCGTGACCACGTGCGTGGGCCATCCACCGAGCGCCGCGGTCGCGGCGGCCAGCGTGGCGGTGAGCGTCTTCCCTTCGCCGGTCTCCATCTCGGCGATGCGGCCCGACAGCAGGATCCAGCCGCCCGCGAGCTGCACGTCGTAGTGGCGTACGCCGAGCGTGTGCCTGGCCGCCGCGCGGACCAGCGCGAAGGTGCGGGCCACCAGCGGATCGGTGAACCCGTCGCGCTTCAGCTGCGGCCGCAGCTGCATGGCTCGCGTCCGCAGTTCCTCCAACGGCAGCGCATCGAACTCCGGACCGGCCGCATTCACCGCTGCGATGAAGGCATCGAAGCGGCCCCTGCGCATCGCATGCACACGCTCCAGCCACAGCGCGGGGCGGCGCGCGGTGCGCTCGAGCCAAGTCTCCCGCGGCTCCAGCTTCTCGGGATAGAAGCCGTGCCCGAGAATCTGCGTTCCGACGCTAGACACTGAACCGCTTCAGGAACAGGCGGCGCACCGAACGGTAGGTCTGGGTTGCGATCGGTTCGGTGCCGTGATCGAAGCGCACGAACACCCGCCCACCGATGTGCAGGTCGCCGGTGTTCGGCGGCAGGCGCAGCTCGAAATGGAACACGGGCTCGAGAGCCACCGGCCGATCGGTCTTGCGCGGATCGAGCACGATGGCGCCGCCGCCGCGATCGGACAACGCGAGGCTGGGCAATTCGCCCGACGCCGCCGGCACCTCGCGGATGACCGCGGCCGACAATGTCTCGCCCACGCGCTCGGTGAGCTTCACCTCGATCGACTCGGTGCGATTGCGCACGTAGTCCACGTCGTCCTGGCGCACGACCACGCGCACGATCCGCTCCGAAGGCGGCGCCACGAATCCGAGCTGCTCGCCGCGACGCACGAACCGGAGCGGCATGTCGGTGGGATTCGCCACCACGAAGCGACCCGCGGAGGGCGCCGTCACCGTGAGCCCGGCCAAGCGCTCGCGCACGCGCTTCAATTCCTTCTCGGTGTAGGCGATCTCGTCGCGCGTCATCCCCGCCTGCACGCGAGCGTCGATCTGCAGGGCCCGCAACTTGAAGTCGAGTTCCTCGAGTCGCGCCACCAGCAGGCGCTCCTGCGGCACCAGCAGCGGATCCTCGATCTCGATCAGCGTGACGCCGGCCGCCACCCGCGCGCCCGGGGCGGTGACGATGCGCGTGACGAAGCCGTCGGCACCGGCACGGACCACGGACTGTTCCGGCACCCACAGCACGCCCTCGGTGCGGGTCCACACCGGAAACGGCATGAGGAAGATCACCCCCAGCACGACGACAACCGTGGCACCGGCGACGGTCCACGCGCGCTGGCGCTTGCGCCGCAGGCTCTTGCCAGAGACCAGGTGCACGATGCCTTTGCCGACCGGCATGACGATCGACGAGAACCCGGCCCAGATGGCGAGGATCACACCGATCACGAAGTACTGCCCGGCGATGAACAGGATGATCGCGAACGTGATGAACAGCCGGTAGATGGTGGCAGCGATCGTGTAGAAGACGAACCAGCGCTTCTCGCCGTCGGTCGCCTCCGGTGCCTGCAGCTCACGCACGCCGAAGACGTACCTGTCGATCAGGTAAGTGAGGTACTTGGTGCCGCGGGGTCCGAGATTGGGAATCTCGATCAGATCGACCAGCATGTAGTAGCCGTCGTAGCGCAGCAGCGGATTGCCGTTGAAGAGCACGGTCGAGATGCCGGCGATCAGCATGACGTTGAACGCGAGGGCACGCACCAGTCCGGGTTCGACGTTGAGCCAGACGAACATTGCGATCGCGGCGAGCACCAGCTCGGCCATCATCCCGGCGCCGCCCACCATGAAGCGTTCCCATTTGCTGCGGAAGGCGGACGACGCGGAGGCATCCACGTACGGCACCGGCAGGAACACGAGGAACATCACCCCCATCTCGTGCACCTCGCCGCCCTTGGCGCGTACCGCGCATGCGTGCCCGAACTCGTGGACCGTCTTCACCAGCGGAAAGAGCAGGAGCATGGTGAGCAGGTTGCTCGGCGCCAGCACCCGGTCGGAGAGGTTCTCGGTGAGGTCGTGCCAGGCGAACGCCGCGGCGACGCAGGCCGAGCCGACAATCAGCAACCAAACCAGGAAGCCCCAGCGCGAGAAGAGCGGTGCGTAGAGGGCATGTGTGGCCCGGAGGATCCGATCCGGATCGATTAGCGGCAGCTTGATCGACATCGGATTCTTGAAGTTGCGCCACCACTTGCCCTTCTGCTGCTTGCCGTAGCGGCGCAGGAGCTCGTCGACGTCGGGCGGCAGATCGCTCTGCAGCAGATCGGCACCATGGAGCTGGCCGAGCAGGCGAATCGATTCGTCCTGCGTGGGCGCATCGTCGCCGAGGCGATGGCAGGCGAGGTCCCAGGCCTCCTGGACGGTGCGCTCGCCGTCGAGCAGGCCGATCAACTGCCACGCCGCAGGATTGAAGCGGTACATGCGGCGCGAGGCACGATCCTGGAGGACATACCAGAGCTGGCCGCGGTAATGGTGGCGGTGCACCTCGGCATGCGTCTTGAGGCGCGGCTTGAGCGCGGCGACCCGGTACCAGGAGGGGCTATGGAGTTCGGAGCTCATCGCACCGGAGATAGCAGGCAAACCGCTTCGAACTCGAAGGACGCGAAGGGCTCGAAGGAACACGAAGGAAGGGCCGGAAGACCGCATGCTCCTTCGAGACCCTTCGTGCTCTTCGAGTCCTTCGTGTCGGAGGTTTGCATTGGTCTTGATGCTAGCTAAGGCACCAGCGACCAAACCTGCAGACGCACCCAATCCAGCAGGTACCGCGTCCAGATCCAGATCAGCTTCCGCTCACCGACGCTCACCTTGCCCACGCCTTCCATCCCCGGACGCAGCCGTTCCACGCCGCGATCCAGTTTCGCTTCGACGCGGAAGTAGTTCCGACCGTCTTCCGGCGTGCTCACCGGCGTCACTCGCGCCACGGTGATCGGTTGCTTCTCCGAGGGCATCGACTGCAGCACCAGTTCGCCCTTCTGCCCCACGGCCACGTCGCGGATGTCGCGCTCGTCCACCTTGAGCACCACCCGGTAGTCCTCGAGCGGGGCGATCTCGAACAACACGTCGCCGCGCTGCACCGGCGCACCTAGCTTCTGCGTGAGATCGCCGCTCACCACCACGCCGTCGAAGGGCGCCGAGATGGCGGTGCGCGCGAGCTTCTCTTGCACGATGGAGAGTTCGGCCTCGGCCTGCTCCACCTGCGATCCGATCACGCGGATGTCTGCGCGCTCATGGTTGGCGAGCGCTTCGCGGTACTGCTTGGTGAGTTGTTCGCGCTTGGCTGCCAGCTTCATGCGTTCGAGCTGCAGGTCGCGATCCTCGAGCCGCGCCACCGCCTCGCCTTCCTTCACCAGATCGCCCGGACGCTTGGCGGCTTCGCCGACGTAACCGTCGAAGGGCGCTGCGAGTGCACGCTGGACCGAGCCCTCCACCTTCGTGTTGGCGGCCACGCGATACGTGCCGGTGGCGAACGTGAAGAACACGGTCACGATCGCGACGATCACACCGCTCAACTTCCAGGCAACGTGGCCGGGACCGAAGAAGCGGAACCACAATGCCTTCATCGCTTCCCATGTGCGCGCCGCCGGCCCACGATCGGCTTCGCGCTGGATCTCGGTCAACGGTCCGAACAGCGCGGCGAGCCCGTCCGCCAGTTCGATGTCCTCGTGCGTGAACGGGCGGCTGCGCTCCAGGCACAGTGCGCCGACACTGTCGCCCATCCGCGTGAGCGGCACCGTCAGCACCGCGGCCGAGCCGTGCGTCTGCGCGAGCTTCTCGTGGGCGCGGAGCACGTGCCCTTCGACGCCCTCCTCCGGCGGCCACGCAAGCCGCGTCTTCTGGTCGACCGCCTCGTCCATCGCGGTCTCGATGGCGCGGGTCAGTTCGGCGTTCTTCTCGAACTGGACCGTGTGCGACAACGCCTTTACCTGCGAGCGTTTGCCGCGATGCAGTCCAAGCGCCACCCGATCGCAGTCGAGCAACGACGCGAGTTCCGTGACGGTGGCGGTGGCGGCGGGCACGAACCCGTGATGTTCCAGCGCGGCACTGAACACGTCGAACACGCGGCGCAGCCGCGCGGCTGCGGCTGCATCGCCCGCGCCCATGTGCCGGCGCAACAGCGCTTCCAGCCAGCCCGCGCCCCAGGCGAGATCGCGTGCGAGGCTCTTCAGTTCCCGTTCGGCGCGCGCCTCCACGTCCACGGCCACGGCGCCCAGCACCGTGCCGTCGGCCTGGATCGGCTGCGCCACGTGGGACCGGGCACCGTCCTCCCCGGCGGCCACCGCGATCAGAGCGTTCTCGTTGATGGCTCGCTCGATCGCCTCCCCCAGCTTGGCGCGGTCGCGCTTCGCCTCGGGCCAGACGGCCGCAGGGACGAAACCACCGCCTCCCGGTTGCGCCAGAACCAGGATCCCGTCGACCGCCGACACCTTGATGCAGGTCACGGCAAGCCAGGCCTGGCAGAACGCCTCGGCGTTCTCGGCCTGGGCGAAACGGTTCCACGCATCGTCCTCGGCGGCAGCCCGCAACCGCGCCGGATCCGCGACCTGGAGGTGCGGACGCCCTTCCGCCGGGTTGGGCGTGGAAGAATTCATGGAGAATTTCCTTGTTGGATCAGTAGCCTGACGGTCGGGACGAGCAACCTCGGGAAGCATACACCTGCAAGCACGCGGCCTGCCAGTTCAGCTTTACGGCAGGGCCGCCCGGTCTTTCCAAGGGAATCCCAGGCGCGTAACCCCGGCCCGGATCTCGGCCATCGCCACGGCCACGGCAGCCGCGTCGCCACGGACACCGAGCTCGATATGTCGTCCTTCGGCGCCGATATGGGGCAGGCTGAACAGCTTCAGGGCGGGATAGCGATGCACGATGTCCTGCATGAGGTCGATCAGCTGGCTCTCCCCCGCTTCGCGGACGATGATGGCCTCGTCCAGTTCGCGCGCCTCGACGTGCAGGTGCCGGTACCGCTGATCCAGGACCCATTCCATCATCGGCCATGCCATTTCCGGAAAACCCGGCAGGAAGTGGTGGTCGCCATAGCTGAATCCCGGCACGCGGTTGTACGGGTTCGGGATGATCCGCGCGCCCTGCGGGAACTCGCCCATCAGGATGCGCTTGGGGTAGGCCTCGGCCCCGAATCTCGCTTCGATCTCGGCCTTCGCTTCGGGATGCAGGGCGAGCGGCACGCCGGCGGCCTCCGCCGCCGCCTGGCGCGTGTGATCGTCCGGTGTGGCACCGATGCCGCCGAAACTGAACACGATGTCGCGGGTGGCGAAGGTGCGGAACAACGTCTCGACGATCAGACGCCGGTCGTCGCCAAGGTAATGCGCCCACGACAACGCGACGCCGCGCGCCCGCAGCAGTTCGATCGCCTTGGTGAGGTGCTTGTCCTGCCGCTTTCCCGACAGGATCTCGTCGCCGATGATGAGTACGCCGAACACCATGGATCGAAGCCTGCTAAAGGTAAGCGGACATCATAAGTGTCCGGCGTCCCGAAAGCTTGTCGGGAGATTCCGCTACGTGCAGCCGCCGTCGGCGGAGGCGGGGCGGCACTCGAGCCGGGTCTTCTCCGCATTGCCGACGCAGCGATAGATCTTGTCCTTGCAGCGCGCGCACCAGACGGTGGTACTGCCTTCGCGCTTGTACTGGCTGTTCAGGATGTCGATGTCGACGCGGCGGCAGCCGGTCGCATCGGCGGTGCGCGAAGTCTGCGTGGTGCATCCGGCCAGGAGCATCAGCCAAAGGAAGAGGCAAACGATTCTCATGTTGCGATGGTTCGAGTTGTCCGTCCCCGCGGAATGAACGGCGCCCTCAAGGGCGTCCGCTCGATTCCGCGGAGTTAGGGGATCGGCGCAGCCGATCCCCTAACCGGCAATGTACTGCTCCAGTTGTTCGATCGTCTGCCGCTGATCCGCGATGGTCTCCTTTACCACGTCGCCGATCGAGATCACGCCCACTACACGGCTGCCTTCCACCACCGGCAGATGCCGCACTCGCTTGTCGGTCATCAGCGCCATGCAGTCTTCCATGGTCGCCGACGACGACACCACCAGCACCTTCTCGGTCATGATCTCGCGCACCTGCGTCTCGCGCGAGGACTTGCCGAACAGGATCACCTTCCTCGCATAGTCGCGTTCGGAGAAGATGCCCGCCAGCCGTTCCCCCTCCAGCACGAGCAAAGCACCCACGTCCTGCTCCGCCATCAGCTTGAGCGCGTCGTAGACCGACGAGCCCGGTGCCACCGAAAGCACCTTGAACTTCTTGTCTTCCAGGACCTGTTGCACGGTCTTCATGTCGTCCATCCTCCTCGGTGTCCGGTATCCACCCCCGGGACGCCCCCGAGTGTAGGCAAATCCGTCAGCCGGCGGAAGCGATGCCGCGGGGATCTTGAGTCGCCGGCCGGCGACCCCATGTTCGCCGTCATGAGCGACACCCTCCACGTGCCGTGCCCCCATTGCACGGCCCTCAACCGCGTGCCGACGGTGCGCCTGCGCGAATCGCCCACCTGCGGCAAGTGCAGGCAGCCGCTGTTCACCGGGCATCCCGTGGCACTCGATGCATCCACATTTGACCGGTACATCGGCGGCGATCTTCCCGTTGTGGTGGATTTCTGGGCCGACTGGTGCGGCCCGTGCAAGATGATGGCGCCCCACTACGAACGAGCGGCACGCACGCTCGAGCCCGAGGTCCGTCTCGCCAAACTGGACACCGAGGCGGCGGGCGCGATTGCGGGCCGCTACGGCATCCGTTCCATTCCCACGGTCATCGCGTTCCGCGGCGGGCACGAGATCGCGCGGCAATCCGGTGCCATGGACCAGGGCACGCTGGAGCGCTGGATCCGCTCCGCTCTGGCGCCAGGCTGACAGGCGCCGATACCGGTCAGATCTCTTCCCAGGACTTCTCGACCCGCTTGAACGACACCGGATAGGGTGTCTTCAGCTGTTGCGCCCACAGCGACACGCGCAGCTCCTCCAGCATCCAGCGGAACTCCTCGAGCTTCGGGTTGCGTACACCGCGCGCACGATCGACCTCGAGCCGCTGGCTCCAGGAGCGCCACCAGTTGGCGAGCGTCTCCTGCCACTGCGCATCCCGCGTCGGGTTCGACGGAAACTTGGTGATGCGTACATCGATCGCCTTCAGGTAGCGCGGATAGTGCTTGAGCCGCGCATAGGGCACGCTCACGATGAAGCCGTTCGGCAGCAGCGCCTTCAGCTGCGCCTTGATGTCGTTCATCAGCCGCTGCCACGCCTGCGCGCCCGGCTGCTGGATGCGCGGCCGCAGTGAGTAGTACTCGGTCAGGATCTCGTTCACCAGGCTGCATACCTCGTTCGCGACGTCCAAGAGCCGGGTGCGGGCCTTCACCACGCGGGCATCGAAGGCCGTCTTGTCGCGGATGCGATCCTCCTCCACGAAGAAGGCGCGGTCGCAGATGGCCGTGACCAGCTCCTCCTGCAGTTTGTCGATGGCCGAAGCCTTGTCGTGCGGGCGCGTGCCGTCGATCTCCGCCAGCAGCGTGTACTTGAGCGCCATCTCCTGCAGGCCGCGCAGATTGCGGCCGAGATGGCGCACCTGCTCCACCGCCGCCAGTTGGAAGAGGCGCCGCAGGCCACGATGGGTTGCAGCTTCCGCCTCCTGTTCGGTGTCCAGCAATCCCAGCGACACCGATTTGCCTTCATCGACGATCGCCGGATAGCCGATCAGCTTCTGCCCGGCGCGGGTGAACTCCACCTGTTCCGGCAGCTCGCCGAAGTCCCACGTAGTGACGCCCTGGCGCTCGAAAGAACTGCGGGCGGTTTCCGTGAACTGGCGTCTCGCCTTCACGCCGAGTTGCAGACGCAGTGCCGGCAGATCGCGGCCGACGGCCACCTCCGCGCCGTGGTCGTCCACGATGCGGAAATTCATGCGCAGATGGGCCGGCACGTCGCTCGTGTTCCATGCGTCCTTCGGCACCTCGATGCCGGTCTGCCGCTGCAGCGCCTCCGACAGGATCTCGGTCAGCGGCACCGCATCGGCCTCGATGCTGCCCAGCACGCCGGTCACGACCTGCGGCACCGGGACGAAATGCTTGCGCAGACCCTTGGGCAGATCCTTGATCAGATGCGTGACCTTGTCGCGCAGCAGCCCCGGCACCAGCCATTCGCAGCGCCGCTCGTCCACCTGGTTGAGCAGGTGCAGCGGCACGGTCATGGTCACGCCATCGAGCGGATGCCCGGGTTCGAACCGGTACTTGAGCGCGTACCGGACGCCGTTCATTTCGATCGAGTCGGGAAAGCGCGTTGCCGTGATGTCCTCGGCTGCGTGCAGCATCAGCGCTTCGCGGGTCATGTACAGCAGCCGCGGATTGGTGCGCTCCGCCTCCTTGCGCCAGTGCTCGAACGCGCCGATGTTCCAGATGCCCTCCGGAATCACCTTGTCGTAAAAGGCCACCATCACTTCCGGATCCACCAGCACGTCGTGGCGCCGCGACTTGTGCTCGAGCGCTTCCACGTCCTTCACCAACGCACGGTTGGCGCGCAGGAACGGCGCATCGAGCTTCGAATCGCCATCCACCAGCGCGCCGCGGATGAAGATCTCGCGCGCCTCCTTGGGTTGGATGGGCCCGTACCTCACGCGCCGGCGCGCGACCACCGTCAATCCGTAGACGATCACGCGCTCGTACGCGATGACCTGCCCCGACGCCTTCTCCCAATGGGGATCGAAGTGCTGGCGGTGCGCGAGATGGGAACCCACCTGCTCGATCCATTCCGGTTCGATGGACGCGACACAACGCGCGAACAGCCGCGTGGTCTCGGTGAGTTCGGCGGCCATGACCCACTTCGGCTGCTTCCGGCGCAGCGCCGAACCGGGAAACACGTGAAAGCGGATGCCGCGCGCCCCGAGATAGTCGCCGCCATCCTCGCTCTTCATGCCGATGTTGCCGAGCAGTCCGGCCAGCAGCGCCCGGTGGATCTGCGCGTAGTCGCCCGGCTTGTCGTTCTCGCGCCAGCCGAGCTCCGACACCAGCGCATGCAACTGGCCGTGCAGGTCGCGCCATTCGCGCAGCCGCAGCCATGACAGGAAGCGATCGCGGCAATCCGACTGGAGCTTGCGCGTCGACTTCTTGTGTTTGAGGAGTTCGTCGTAGAACTCCCACATCTTGAGATACGCGAGGAAATCGGAGCGCTCGTCGACGAACAGAGCATGCGCCTGGTCCGCGGCGTCGGCCTTCTCCATGGGGCGGTCGCGAGGGTCCTGCACCGAGAGCGCGGCCGCGATGATCAGCCCCTCCTTCAGGCAGTTCTCATGCTTCGCCGCCACGATCACCCGCGCGATGCGAGGATCGAGCGGCAGCTTGGCGAGTTGCGCACCCACGGCGGTGAGGTTGTGCCGCTCGTCCACCGCACCCAGTTCCGTCAGAAGCTGATAACCGTCGGCGATCATGCGCGGCTGCGGCGGCTCGACGAACGGGAAGCTCTCCGGCTCGCCGAGCTTGAGCGCCTTCATGCGCAGGATCACCGACGCGAGCGAGGAGCGCAGGATCTCCGGATCGGTGAACTCGGGGCGCGCCGCGAACTCGTCCTCGCCGTACAGGCGCACGCACACACCGCTCGACACGCGCCCGCAACGTCCCGCGCGCTGGTTGGCCGATGCCCGCGAGATCGGCTCCACCTGCAGCATCTCCACCTTGTTGCGGTAGCTGTAACGGTTGATGCGCGCATAGCCCGGGTCCACCACGTAGCGGATGCGCGGCACCGTGAGCGATGTCTCTGCCACGTTGGTCGCGAGCACCACACGATGCCCGGTATCGGGCTTGAACACGCGATCCTGTTCGGCGGCCGACAGCCGTGCGAACAGCGGCAGGATCTCGACCATGCCGGCGCGATGCCGTCCCACCGGATGCTTGCGCAGATGCTCGGCGGTTTCGCGAATCTCGCGCTCGCCGGGCAGGAACACCAGCGCATCACCCGGCCCGTGCGCGTGATAGAGATCATCGAGCGCGTCGGCGATCGCCTCTCCGAGATCGGGCGCTTCTCCCTCCTCGTCCGGCTTCAGCGGACGATACTTGACCTCCACCGGATACAGGCGGCCCGACACCTCCACGACGGGCGCGTCGAAGAAGTGCTTCGCGAACCGCTCGGCATCGATGGTGGCCGAGGTGATGATCAGCTTGAGATCCGGCCGGCGCGGCAGCAGCTGGCGCAGATAGCCCAGCAGGAAATCGATGTTGAGGCTGCGCTCGTGCGCTTCGTCGACGATGATCGTGTCGTAGGCGCGCAGGCTGCGATCGGTCTGCGTCTCCGCGAGCAGGATGCCGTCGGTCATCAGCTTCACGAAGGGCTCCGGACCGATCTGGTCGTGGAACCGCACCTTGTAGCCGACCAGCTCGCCCAGGGGCGATCCGAGTTCCTGCGCGATGCGCGACGCCACGGTGCGCGCCGCGATGCGCCGCGGCTGCGTGTGACCGATCAGGCCGGTGACGCCGCGGCCGATCTCCAGACAGATCTTCGGCAGCTGCGTGGTCTTGCCCGAGCCGGTCTCGCCGCACACGATGACGACCTGATGGGCACGCAACGCGCGGGCGATTTCGTCGCGCTTCTCGCTGACCGGCAGCTCTTCGGGATAGCGCAGCGCCGGCAACCGGGACCGCCGCTGCGCGACACGGGCGATCGACGCGTCGATCGCCCGCGCGATCCCGTCGATCTGCTCGGGGGCTGCCTCCTTCGAATCCCGCAGGCGCGACAGTTGGGACCGCAGCCGCCCCTGGTCGGCGAGCATGCACTCGCCCAGGCGGGCGAACAGGGACTCGAGGGCGGATCGGGGTACGGCGGTTCTGGAGGCAGGCGCGGACAACGCGGTGGGGCGGGAGGAGGACTGCAAAGCCGGATTCTAGCCCGGGCCCTCCGGATCCCGTCGTCGACTAACATCGCGTGTTTGCCTCGACGCTCGCGGGCCGTGCCGACCCTCTTCCTCTACTCCGTCTGCATCCTGATCTGGGGTACCACCTGGATCGCCATCACCTATCAGCTGGGGGTGGTCGAGCCCGTCATGTCGGTCGCCTGGCGCTTCATCGCCGCCGCGCTGCTCCTGTTCGGCATCTGCCTCGTCCGGCGCGAGAAGATCCGATACGGCCGTCGCGACCATGGGTTCCTCGCGCTCCAGGGGCTGCTCATGTACAGCGCCGGCTACGTGTGCGTCTACGAAGCGGAAGTGCGGGTGGTGTCGGGGCTGGTGGCCGTGGGGTATTCCGCGAGTCCCATCGCCAACATGCTCTGTGCGCGCCTGCTGTACGGCGCGCCGCTGAGCCGCCGCGTGGCTGCGGGAGGACTGTTCGGGATCGCCGGCATCGTGCTGATCTTCTCGCCCGAGTTCGCGCGACTGTCGTCCACACCGACGGCCGCCGTCGGCATCGTGCTCACGGCGATTGCCGTCAGCGTGCAAGCCTTCGCTTCCGCGGTCGCTTCGCGCAACGGCGAGCGGGGCATCGCGATTTGGCCCGCGCTCGCCTGGGGCATGACTTATGGTGCGATCGGTTGCAGTGCCTGGGTCCTGCTGACAGGTACCCCGATCGTTTTCGATTTCCGCCCGGGCTACGTGCTGTCGTGGGCCTGGCTCACGATCTTCGGTTCGATCGTCGCGTTCGCCTGCTACCTCACGCTCCTCGGCCGCATCGGCACCGGCCGGGCCGGCTACATCGGCGTCATGGTGCCGGTGATCGCGCTGATCATCTCGGCGCTGTTCGAGGGCTATCGCTGGGCGCCGGCCACATGGATCGGCATCGCGCTGGCGGTCGCGGGCAACTTCGTTGCGCTGGGCGGCGGCAGGTCCCTGCCCTTGGGGGGTACCGGCCGCCGAACATGATCGGTTCGGACCATGTCCGATGCACGATCTACGTCATAAGTTGCTTGCTAGGTTCGGAGGCTGAAGTCCATCCCGACAACAACCCCGGAGACCCCCATGCAACTGCGTCCCTAGCTCCTGCCCGCCCTGCTGGGCGCGCTCGTCCGCACCTCGGCCGGGTCCGCGCTCGCGGCCGGCCCCATCCAGGCTGTCGACAAGCTGTGGTCGTTCGACCACTTCGCTGCCAACGCCGGCCGGTCGTCCGAGATCGTCGCGTTCGACGGCGGCGCACGCGGCTGGCATCTATCCCGGCGGCCGCAGCGACCACAAGGCGTCGAGCCCGAAGGCATCGCCATCTTCACCGTGGCCGGCCGCACCCTCGCGTTCGTCGGCCTGGAGCGCACGACGCGGCGCCGTGGCGGTGTTCGACATCACCGACCCGGCCCATTCGACCTTCCTGCAGATGATCGTGGCGGACCTCAACTCGGAGGTGCGTCCCGAGGGCGTGCTGGTCTTCGAGGACAACGGCAAGATCTTCCTGGCCGTCGCCAACGAAGCGACCGAAGACATTCCCTCCGCCGCCGGTTCCAACCGGACCATGCTGTTCCAGATCACCCCAGTGCCGGAGCCTTCGACCTGCGCGCTGATGGGTCTCGGTCTGGCCGGTCTGGGCTGGGCCGCACGCCGCAAGCGCGCCTGAGTTCCGCGAGACCGCCCCGCCCTCCCCCAGGCATTCTTCCGGGGGAGGGCCGGCGCGGATCGCATCCCGGCGCAGCTGGGGAGGGAGGGGACAGCGGGCCGGGACGGTACCGCCGCTGCTACTTCTTATCGCCCTTCACCGTGTCTTCGATCTTGTCGCCGGCCTTTTCGAGGGCATCACCGGTCTTCTCACCGGCCTTCTCGAGCGCGTCGCCGGTCTTCTCGACCGCCTGGTCGATCTTCTTGCCGGCGGTTTCCGCGGGACCTTCCTGCTTGCAGCCGTACAAGCCGCCGACCGCCAGGACGGCGGCCAGCAGCAGCGCAACGTGAGGGCGTTGGTGGATCTCGTTCATGTCGTCGTCTCCTGGAGGATGGGATGCCGCGCGCATTCCAGCGCAGTGACGACAAGTTAATCGCGAGCCCGGCCTGCGACTGTGCGGAAGCGCACGGATGCCGCCAGCATGGCCCCGGTCAGTTCCGGGGCGAGCTTCCGCTCCCGCCACGTGCGGTCCTGCGTGCAACCATCGCGATCAGTTGCGCACTGACCGGCGTCGTGATTGCGACGAACAGCGTGATCAGCAGCTCGTGCAGGCTCAGCCCCTCGCCGCGCGTGGAGAAGAACACGATGGACGCTAGCAGCAGCCCGCCGATGCCCAGCGTCGTCGCCTTGCTCGGCCCGTGCAGACGGGTGAGCAGGTCCGGGAAGCGCGCGAGGCCGATGGAGCCGAGCAGGGCGAACACCGCGCCCACGAGCACCAAGATCGACACCACGATGTCCGCGATCATCGAGCCCGCCTCATTCGATGATGTCACCGCGCAGCAGGTACTTGGCCAGCGCGACGGTGCTGATGAAACCGAGCGCGGCGATCAGCAGCACCGCCTCGAAATAGAGCGTGCTGCCGGCCCAGATGCAGAACAGGATCAGCAGCGCCGCGACGTTCACGCTCATGGTGTCGAGCGCGAGGATGCGGTCCACGGCATCGGGCCCGACGATCAGCCGCCAGACGTTGAGCAGCAGCGCGCAGCCTAGCAGCAGCGCGGCGACGGCGAGCACGATGCTCAGCATCCGAAGATCTCCTTCAACGGGCGTTCGTAGTGCGACTTGATCGCGTCGATCACCGTGGCGTCGTCCGGTGCGTCGAGCGCGTGAACGGTTAGCCTGCGCGCATCGAGATCGAGGTCCACGCAGACCGTTCCTGGGGTCAGCGTGACGACCGCGACGAGCGCCGCCGCGATCGTCGGCTCTTCCACGTCGATCGGGACTTCCACGATCCGCGGACGCAACCGCCCGACCGGACTCAGCACGAGCCGCGCCACCTGGACGTTGGCGACGATGATGTCCCTCAGCAGCAGCAGCAGGAAGCCGGCGGCCTTCAACGGAGCGTGCACGCGCGGCAGTTCCGGCAACATCGACCGCAGCCCCCAGCCGATGGCGAGTCCCAGACCGGCGCCCAGCAGCACGTGCCCCACGGACAGCGACTGGTTGAGCAGCAACCACAGCAGCGCCAAGAGGGTCGAGAGCCGCGGATGGGGCAGGAGGCGCGCCGTCATCGCGATCCGCCTTGCGGCTGCGCCGGATCGATCTCGATCGACCAACCGACACCGGTGGAGCCCAGCACGCTTTCGATGTACGTGACGGGCGCGACTGCATTGTGCGCCGCCTCGCGCGTGTAGCGATCCACGGGGCGGGCGAGGATCGTGAGGGCGAGGATCGCTGTCACCAGGAACGCCACCGGTCCCAGTCGTCGCATGGACGCGGACGACGGCAGACCGTCGCCGGGGCCGGAATCCGTGGACCAGAAGAGCCGGGTACCTGCGCGCACCAGGGCCACGAGATTCAGCAGCGAGGTGCCGAGCACGATCGCCCAGAACCACGGCAGCGGTCCCGCGCCCTGCAGGATCGACAGCTTCCCGAGGAAGCCTGCGAGCGGCGGCAGCCCCGCGACGGCCACCGCCACGGTGAAATAGAGTGCGCCGATCGATGCGGCGCCGTGCATGCGCGGTGCGCGGCACAGTCGATCGCCGAAGCTGCCGCGTGCGCCGGCCAGAGCATCGGCAAGGAGGAACAACGCGGGCACGGCGAGCGTGCTCGCCAGCAGGTAGTACAGTCCGCCGCTCAGTCCCGGCACTGAGAACAGGCCGACGGCCGCCAGCAGCATCGCGCTCGAACCCAGCGCCAGCCACGAGGCGAGCTGGGTCAGGGTCACGGCTGCGAACGCACCGAGCGCTGCGCAGACGAGCGAGACCAGTGCCGCCGGCAGCACCACCGTCGCGATCGGCTCCATCGCCGCACTCGAGCCGAAGACGAGCAGTGCGACGCGCGCGACCGCATACACGCCCACCTTGGTCAGCACCGTGAACAGGCAGGCCACCGGTGCCGACGCGGCGCCGTAGGTGCCCGGCAACCACAGGTACAGCGGCGCGGCAGCGGCCTTGAGCAGGAACACGGCAAGAAGCAGCAACGCGCCGGCCCGGATCCAGGGCGCGTGCTCGGGTGGTGCCCCGGCGAGCACGATCGCGAGATCGGCCATGTTGAGCGTCCCGCCCACGCGGTACAGGATGGCTGCGGCCACGAGGAACAACGCGGACCCGAGGAGATTGAGCACCACGTAGTGGAGACCGGCCTTGAGCCGCTGCGCCCCGCCACCGTGCTGCAGCAGCGCATACGAAGCGATCAGCATCAGCTCGAAGCACACGAACAGGTTGAACAGATCGCCCGTGAGAAACGCCCCGTTGAGCCCCATCAGCTGGAACTGGAACAGGGCGTGGAAATGCGGTCCGCGGCTGTCCCAGCCCTGGATCGCGTAGAGCAGGCTCGCGCACGCCACCACGGCGGCCAGGCCGATCATCAGCGCAGCCAGCCGGTCGAGTACGAAGGCGATGCCGATCCGCGCCGGCCAGTCACCGAATGCGTACACCAACACGTCGCCACCGGATGCGTGCGCGACCAGCCCCGCCGACACGGCCAGCAGCACGAACGTCGAGACGACCGAGACGACGCGCTGCACCGGAAGGTTTCCGCGCAGCGCGAGCAGCACGCACGCCGTCAGCGCGGGCAGCAGGAACGGAACCACGATCCAATGGCTCATGTCACGCACCGCCGTCCACGTGGTCGCCGCCCGTCTCCGCCCGCGCCCGCACGGCGAGCACGACCAGATAGGCCGTCATGGCGAAGCCGATCACGATGGCCGTCAGCACCAGCGCCTGCGGCAGCGGGTCGGACATGGCGAGCGACGCACCGACGATGGGCGGCTGGCCGATGCGGAGCCCGCCCGCGGCGAAGATGAACAGGTTGACGGCGTAGGACAGCAGCGTGAGCCCCAGCACCACGGGAAACGTGCGCGCCCGCAGACAGAGATAGGTACCGCCTGCCGCGAGTAGCCCGATGGCGGAAGCGAGCAGCAGTTCCATGTCAACGACTCGCCGGACGCGCGGTCGGCGTCAATCGTCCGAGTTCCGTCACGATCAGCATCGTGACGCCCACCACCACCAGGTAGACGCCGAGATCGAACAACGCCGCCGTGGAGAGGTGCAGATCGCCGACCAGCGGCAGATGCACGTATCCGTGGGCGCTCGTGAGGAAAGGCCGGCCGAACAGCCAGGCACCGGCACCGGTCGCCGCCGCGATCGCCATCCCGATCGCCATCACGCGCGTGAAGTCGATGGGTACGTGCCTGCGGCTCCACGCCACACCCTGTGCCACGTACAGCGTGCCGAGCGCGGCACCGGTCACCAGTGCCGCGACGAACCCGCCGCCCGGCAGGTTGTGACCGCGCAGGAACAGATACACGCTGAGGAGCAGTGCGAGCGGTACCATCGTGCGCGCCAGCAACGTGAACAGGATCGGCCGGAACTGCGGCCCGTCCCCGGATTCCGATCTCGTCGCATGCGACGCACCCGCCAGCAACGCCGTGATGCCGAGGCCTGCAACGGCAAGCACCGTGATCTCGCCATAAGTGTCGAACCCGCGGAAATCGACCAGGATCACGTTGACCACATTGGTACCGCCGCCCTGGGGCAGGCTGCGCACCACGTATTCCGCGGAGACCGTCGCGCCGCTCGTGGTCATCATCCACCAGGCGGCTCCGCCGAGGCCGAAGCCGCAGGCGAGCGCGATGATTGCGTCGCGCAGCCGTCGCGGTGCCGAGGATTCGAGCGGAGTCGCTTCAGGCAGGAAAGGCAGTGCCAGCAGCAGCACGAGGATCGTGGCCACCTCCACCGTGAGCTGGGTGAGCGCGAGATCGGGCGCGGAGAACCATGCGAACGTAGCGGACACCATCAGGCCCACGGCGCCCACCAGCATGAGCGCCGTCAGGCGTTGCCGGTGCATGGCGACGGCCCCGACGAGGCAGATCGCGAGAACGAGCCAGCCGATCAAGGCGATGCCGTCGAGCGGCATGTAGCGATCGAGGCTCCGGCCCGGTACGCCCTGCGCGAAGGACCACCAGCCCGCGACGATGGCGACGAGCAGCAGGAGAGCCACCTGCCGCTGCAGGCGTCCGTCCGCGGTCAGACGCGTGAACCCGCGTGTGAACGCTATCAACCAGTCGATCACCATCTGATAGAGGCGCGCTCCGGTCCAGGGGCTGCGACCCTCGAACGCATGGAGGTCGTAGACGCGCTGGGCGCCGAAGTACAGGACGAGACCGAGCACGGTGGCGATCACGCTCATCACGACCGCCCCGTTGAAGCCGTGCCAGACCGCGAGACTGTAGTCGGGCAACGCTCCGCCGACGACGCTGCCGGCGGCGACGGCGAGCATCGGACCCACGGTCGCATCCGGCGCGATGCCCACCAGCAGGCACAATGCGACCAGCACCTCCACGGGAATGCGCATCCAGCGCGGGGGTTCGTGAGGCACGGGCCCCGCTCGCTTCCACTCACCGTTGAAGAAGACGTCGTGGATGAAGCGCGTCGAATAGGCGACGCTGAAGACGCTCGCCAGCGTGACGGCGGCCGGCACGATCCAGGACACCGTGCCGGCCCGCTTCAGCGCCAGCGTCTCGTCGAAGAACATCTCCTTCGAGAGGAAGCCGTTCAGCAACGGCACGCCCGCCATGGCTGCCGCTGCGACGGTCGCGAGCACGGCCGTGTGCGGAAGGTAGCGCCACAGCCCCGCGATCTTGCGCATGTCGCGCGTGCCGGCCTCGTGATCGATGATGCCGGCCGCCATGAAGAGCGACGCCTTGAACGTCGCGTGATTCATGATGTGGAACACCGCGGCCACCGCGGCCATCTTGCTGTTCATGCCGAGCAGCAGCACGATCAGGCCGAGATGGGCGATGGTGGAATAGGCAAGCAGGCCCTTCAGGTCGTGGCGGAACAACGCGGTGTACGCACCGAAGACCAGGGTGACGAGCCCGGTGCTGGTGACCAGATAGAACCACTGATCGGTCCCGGACAACGCCGGCCACAGGCGCGCTAGCAGAAAGACGCCGGCCTTCACCATGGTCGCCGAATGCAGGTAGGCCGACACCGGTGTCGGCGCGGCCATCGCGTTGGGGAGCCAGAACTGGAACGGGAACTGGGCCGATTTGGTGAAGGCGCCGATCAGGATCAACACCAACGCCGCCGTGTAGTGCGGGTGCGCGCGGATCGCGTCGCCGTGACGCACCAGTTCCGAGATCTCGAAAGTCCCGGCCATGTCCCCGAGCAGCAGTGCGCCGGCGAGCAGCGCGAGCCCGCCCATCCCCGTGACCGCCAGTGCCATGCGCGCACCCTGGCGCGCATCGGGTCGGTCACTCCAATATCCGATCAGCAGGAACGACGAGAGGCTGGTCGCCTCCCAGAACACGAGCGTGAGCAGCAGATTGTCCGAGAGCGCGATGCCCACCATGGCGCCCATGAAGACCAGCAGCAGCGCCAGCAGGCGTCCGAACGGGTCGTCTGCGGCCAGGTAGTACCGCGCATACAGGATCACCAGCAGGCCGATGATGAAGATCAGGCCGCAGAACAGCAGCGCGAGGCCGTCGAGACGGAACGACAGGTAAAGACCGATCGCATCCATCCACGGGACGCTCACTCGCCAGGTGCCGCCGTCGAACACCTGCGACCCGAGGAACCAGAGTATCAGCAGCCCTGCGACGGGAGCAGCCGCCGCGACCCAGCCGACCAGGGTCCGACCACGGACGTGCAGAAGTGCCGGCAACACTGCACCGGCGAACGGCAACGCCACGACGGCGTACAACAGTGCTGCCGGGGTCATCCGCCGGCAGGTCCGGCGGCGGTGCCGCGCGGGAGCGGTGCGTTCATCGGGAAATCGGTGATGTGGAAGGATGGGCGCATCGTCGGACCAACAGGACCGGTGCCTGCCCGCCCCGATGGTAAGCGATCGATGCGTCCGCAGGGCGGGCGCAGGCGCGACTATTGCAATTCCACCCGGGCATGCGATCCCGAACGCTCCGAGGAGTTCTCGCCATGAACAAATTCGCCGCCCTGGTGCCGGTGGCGGCAATGCTTGCCGCCTGCGGCTCGGAACCCCTGATTCCGGACGAGTCCGTGAACATCTCGCCCGGTTTCCACCCGCCGCTCGAAGCCGTCGTCGGCGTGGTGCTGGTCGGCGTGGTCGCCTACTACGTCATCGATCCTCTCGCCCCGAACTGGGAGGTGAAGATCAACCAGTTGGACGAGACGCGGGTCGCCATCAATCTGCGCAAGAAGCGCTTCTCCACCGGCGGCGACGGCGAGGCGCGCGAAGTGTTCCGCCGGCGCGCGCAGGAGATCGTCGACGACAACGGCCTGGTCGGTTACACCGTCGTTCAGTACAGCGAGAGCATCGATTCGGAAACGACTTTTGCGCGCCGCATCGCACGCGGCGTGATCGTCGTGGAGAAACCGCCCGCGCCGCAGACGCCGTCGAGCTGAACCCGCGGAACCGGGACCGTCGACCGACGCCGTATCAGGGGCGGCCGATCCGGTTCGCGTTGAGACGTGCCTTCATGCGCGCGCGGCCGACGTCGTCGCGCAGGATGAGGACGAGCAGTGCCACCAGGCTCGCGTGGAACAGGAACGCGGCCACGCCGATGAAGGCGAGTTGCCACACTAGCGCCGACGCGAAGCTCATGACGCCGACCGCCGCAGCGTAGGACACGACCAGCGGACGGAACGTCAACCAGCGCAGGCGCCACGACAACAGCGCCAGCACGGCCAGCAGGATGATGCCCTGCGCGATCGCCATGCCTCGGAGCAGGCGCACCAGTCCGGGGTCGCTCGAGAAACCTCCCACCGCGTAGCCCAGAACGAATCCGACGGCGGCCGCGACGATGCACACCGCGAGCAGCAGCGCCCGCAACCGCACGATGCGCGAAGGCGACCACAGGCGGGTCTCGAGGGTCGATTCGAAGGTCGTGGGATTCATGAGGCACCTGCCACAGCGTGTTCGGACCTGGAGTCTACGCCGCAAACGGCGGCGGAGTCTCGCGGAAATTTCGCCGCTCTAGACTCGCGCCAGCATCCCCTTGAATCCCATGCGCGACTCGCACCATGCGGCAACGCCAAGCAGATGATTCGACTCACCTGCGCGGCCCACGATCTGGAGTCCCAGCGGTAGTCGCTGCGGTCCGAAACCGGTGGGAATGGTGATGGCCGGCACGCCGCACAACGACCAGAGCGTGCAGAACGCCGGGTCGCCGGTGGATTCCAGCGCGGGCGCCTCACCCGTCGTGGGCGGCGTGAGGATTGCCTCGTGGCGGTCATCGAGAAATTCTCCCAGCGATTCGATGAGCCTTTCCCGGAGCACGAGCGCGCGACGATAGTCCTCGTCCGCGATGCCGTCGCCCTCCTCCAGTGCCTCGCGCAGGAAGCGGCTGAGGTGCAGACCGTGATGCTGACGCACCACTTTCGAGGCGCGTGCGGCTTCGTACAGCATGATCGTGCGATGGGCCCGGAAGCCATCGTCGAATGCCGGAGGCAGTTCGCGTTCCGTCACCGTGGCGCCGCCCGCACGCACGGCAGCCAGATCAGCGGCGAAGCGCTGACGCATGGCCGGATCGGCCTTGTGCCACACCGGTGAATTCAACGCGATCACGCTCGGTGCACTGCGCAGCTCGGTGATCTGCCGGCTGATCACGCCGTCAGCCTGCGTGAGCCACGAGGCGAGCAATCCCGCATCCGCCACGCTGCGGGCGAACACGCCGGGCTGGTCGAGCGTGGTCGAAAACGGCAGCATGCCTTCGGTCGAAACGAGCCCCTTGTCGGGCTTGTAGCCGACCACGCCGCAGTAGGCCGCCGGCCGGATCACCGAACCGGTGGTCTGTGTGCCGATCGCGCCAGGCACCATCCCGCTCGCCACGGCGGCGGCCGATCCGCTGGATGATCCGCCCGGCGAGTGGTCAGGATTCCACGGATTGCGCGTCTTGCCCGGCACCATGAACGCGAACTCGGTTGCCACGGTCTTGCCGAGCACGAACGCGCCGGAAGCAGCAAGGCGGTCCAGCAACGGGGCATCGCGTCGCGGTACGTATTCACCGTAGATCGGTGAGCCCATGCCCGTCCGGATCCCGGCCGTCTCGATGATGTCCTTCACGCCGATCGGGATGCCGGAGAGCGACCCGCGCTCGGGCAACAGCGCGATATCGACAGCGCCCGCGTTGCCACCCTCGCGCACGGCGCGGCGGCGTTCGTCCACGCTGCGGGCGAGGCGCAAGGCACGCGTGTCGTCGAGCCACTCCCAGGCCTGTACCCGCGGTTCGACCGCCGCGATGCGGCGGATGCAGCTGGCGGTCAACGCCTCGCTCGTGATCTCGCCGCGGGCGAGCCTCTCCGCCGCCTCACTCAAGCCGAGCGTGAACAACGCCTTCATGCTCCCCCCTTGGTTGCGTAGCCGGCTCCGGGCACGCACGCCCTCAAGACTTGCGCCTCACCTCCGGATTCAGCAGATTCGGCGGCTCACCGCCGGTCAATGCCGCGATGCAATTGCGGGCCGCCAGATTGGCCATGCCCTTGCGCGTGGGCTCCGATGCCGAGGCGAGATGCGGTGACAGCACCACGTTCCTGAGCGCCAGGAAACCGGGGTTCAGCGCCGGCTCGTTCTCGTACACGTCGAGCCCCGCGGCCTGGATGCGCTTCGCCTTCAGCGCTTCGAT
>JAIESW010000025.1 GCA_019745565.1 Burkholderiales bacterium | reverse complement strand
GAGCTCAAGAACACCATCAACACCATGGTGGACCAGCTCCGATCCTTCGCCGCGGAAGTGACGCGGGTCGCGCGCGAGGTGGGCACCGAGGGCAAGCTCGGCGGCCAGGCCGACGTGCAGGGCGTGGCCGGCACCTGGAAGGACCTCACCGACTCCGTGAACCTGATGGCCTCGAACCTCACCTCCCAGGTGCGCAACATCGCGGACGTGACCAAGGCGGTGGCCGCCGGCGACCTCTCCAAGAAGATCACGGTGGACGTGAAGGGCGAGATCCAGGAACTGAAGGCCACCATCAACACCATGGTGGACCAGCTCTCCTCCTTCGCCGCCGAAGTGACGCGGGTGGCGCGCGAGGTGGGAACGGAAGGCCGCCTCGGCGGGCAGGCGCAGGTACGCGGCGTCTCCGGCACCTGGAAGGACCTCACCGACAACGTGAACTCCATGGCCGGCAACCTCACCGGGCAGGTGCGCGGCATCGCCAAGGTGGTGACGGCCGTGGCCAACGGTGACCTCACGCAAAAACTGACTGTGGAAGCCAAGGGGGAGATCGCCGCCCTCGCCGACACCATCAACAGCATGACCGACACGCTCGACACGTTCGCCGACCAGGTCACGACGGTGGCGCGCGAGGTGGGTGTCGAAGGCGCGCTCGGCGGTCAGGCCAAGGTGCCGGGCGCGGCCGGCACGTGGAAGGGTCTCACCGAGAACGTGAACCAGCTCGCCGCCAACCTGACCGCACAGGTGCGCGCCATCGCCGAGGTAGCGACGGCCGTGACGCAGGGCGACCTGACCCGCTCCATCACGGTGGAAGCGCTCGGCGAAGTGGCCGCACTGTCGGACACCATCAACACCATGATCCGCAATCTGCGCGACACCACTCAGAAGAACACGGAACAGGACTGGCTCAAGACGAACCTGGCCAAGTTCTCGCGGATGCTGCAGGGTCAGAAGGACCTGGTCACGGTCGGCCAGCTGATTCTTTCGGAGCTGGCACCGGTAGTGGGGGCCCAGCAGGCCGAGTTCTACGTGCTCACCGGTAGTGCCGACGAAGCGAAACTCACGCTGTTCGCCAGTTACGCTTCCGGCGGCCAGGTCACGCACGGCAAGCAGGTGCAGCTCGGCGAAGGCCTGATCGGCCAGTGCGCCATCGACCAGCAGAAGATCCACCTGACCAGCGTCACCGGTCACGCATTCCGTGTGGTGACCGGTCTCGCCGAGCATTCGGCCCTCAACGTGCTGGTGCTGCCCGTGATCTTCGAGGGCAAGGTCCGCGGCGTACTGGAACTCGCTTCGCTCGAGCGCTTCAATCCCGTGCACCAGGCGTTCCTCGATCAGCTCACCGAATCGATCGGCATCGTGATCAACACCATCGATGCCAACAGCCGCACCGAGGATCTGTTGAAGCAGTCGCAATCGCTGGCGAAGCAGCTCCAGAGCCGTCAGCAGGAACTGCAGCAGACCAACGAGGAACTCCAGGAAAAAGCCCGCCTCCTCGCCCACCAGAACCAGGAAGTGGAGCGCAAGAACAGCGAGGTGGAACAGGCCCGTCAGGCACTGGAGGAGAAGGCCTCCCAGCTCGCGCTCACGTCGAAGTACAAGTCCGAGTTCCTGGCCAACATGTCGCACGAGCTGCGCACGCCGCTCAACAGCCTGCTCATCCTTTCCGACCAGCTCTACAAGAACAGCGACGGGAACCTCAGCCCGAAACAGGTGGAGTTCGCCAAGACCATCCACCTGTCCGGCAACGATCTGCTGATGCTGATCAACGACATCCTGGACCTGTCCAAGATCGAGTCCGGCACCGTCGCCGTCGACGTGAGCGAACTGCGGCTCGACGACCTGCAGCGCGCCGTCGAACGCGGCTTCCGTCACGTCGCCGAAAGCAAGCACGTCGACTTCCTCATCGAGGCGACCGAGCCGCTGCCCAAGATCATCGTGACTGACGTGAAGCGCCTGCAGCAGATCATCAAGAACCTGCTGTCGAACGCCTTCAAGTTCACCCATCACGGCCGCGTGACGCTGTCGATCAGCCCGGCCGAAGGCGGCTGGTCGCGCGACCACGACGAACTGAATCGAGCCTCGCAGGTGATCGCCTTCACCGTCGCGGACACCGGCATCGGCATCGCGCCGGACAAGCAGGGACTGATCTTCGAGGCCTTCCAGCAGGCCGACGGGTCCACCTCGCGCAAGTACGGCGGCACCGGGCTCGGGCTCGCCATCAGCCGCGAGCTCTCGCGCCTGCTCGGCGGCGAGATCCGTCTGGTCTCGACGCCGGGGGCCGGCAGCACCTTCACGTTGTACCTGCCGCAGATCTATGCACCGGCGCGCGCGTCGCGACACACCGCCCGGCCCCAGGTGCAGGAGGCGGATACCGGCGCCACGGAACCGCCGATCCTCGACATGACGCCCAGCCCGTCGACATCGAACCGCGAGACTTTGTCCGGCACGACGGACGTCGCCCGGTCCGCGTCGGATCCCGTCGAAGAGGCGTTCATCAACGTCGCCGGCGATGATCGCGCCAGCATCGGCGCCCACGACAAGCTGGTCCTGATCGTCGAGAACGACCTCGCGTTCGGCACCGTGCTGCTCGACGCCGCACGCCTGGCCGGCTTCAAGGGCATCGTCGCGACCTCCGGGGCGGCGGCGCTGACCCTGTTGCGCGAGTACCAGCCCGCGCTCGTGACGCTCGACATCTATCTTCCGGACATGGAAGGCTGGCGTATCCTCGGGCGGCTCAAGACCGATCTCGAGACGCGTCACATTCCCGTGTGCGTCGTGTCGACCGACGATGCACGCCAGCGTGCGCTCGACGGGGGCGCCATCGGCTTTCTCGGCAAACCCCTGCAGTCCAAGGACGAGGTGGACACGGCGCTCAGCCAGCTCCACGGATTCGTCGAGCGCAGCGAGCGCCGGACCCTCATCCTCATGGACGACACCGCGGAGCGTGCCGAGCTGTTGCACCACCTCGCGGCAGACGACGTCGACACCGTCAGCACGGCGGACCCGGCCGAAGCGCGGCGCCTCCTGGGCCAGAACGACCTCGACTGCCTGATCGTCCATCGCGCGATCGCGGATTTCGGCGGCGAGGACATCGTGGACACGTTGGAGCGCCGTCCGCTCGCGCAGCAGCTGCCGGTAATCCTGTACGGCAAGCGCGGCGATGTTACCGGCGATGCGGCGTGGCCTCGCGGCCAGGGCGCCTACGCCCTGCGCGAGGCCGTTTCCATCGAGGAACTCCTCGATGCGCGTGCGTTCTTCCTCCATCGCAGCACTGCACGCATGAACGAACGCGAGCTCGCTTCCGTGGAGGCGCTGCACCAGGAACGCCACGATCTGCGCGGCAGGAAGGCGCTCATCGTCGACGACGACATGCGCAACATCTTCGCGCTGGCCACGGTGCTGGACGCAAAGGGCATGGTCATCGTGTCGGCGGACAACGGCCGCGATGCCATCCGCATGGTCCAGTCCGATCCGGAGATCGACATCGTCCTCATGGACATCATGATGCCGGAGATGGACGGACTCGCGACGATGCGTGAAATCCGGAAGCTGCCCCGCGGCAAGGACCTGCCGATGGTCGCCGTCACGGCCAAGGCGATGAAGGGCGACCGCGAGAAATGCATCGAAGCCGGCGCCTGGGACTATCTCAGCAAGCCCGTGGACACGGGGCACCTTCTCTCGGTGCTGCGCGGGTGGCTGTGCCATCGATGAGTCCCGGCGAGATCGTCGGCAGCGGTGGCACCCTCCTCGGTCCGGACGACGACGGTGAGCGTTGCAACATCCTGATCGTCGACGACCTGCCGGAGAAGCTGCTGGTCTTCGGCACGGTACTGGAGGACCTCGGACAGAACCTCATCTTGGTGCGCTCGGGCAACGACGCGTTGCGGGAAGTGCTGCGCCACGAGTTCGCGGTCATCCTGCTCGACGTCAACATGCCCGACATCGACGGCTTCGAGACCGCTTCTCTCATCCGTCAGTACAACCGATCCGCGCATACGCCGATCATCTTCGTGACGGCCTACGCCGACGAGATGCAGACGGCCCGCGGATACTCGCTCGGCGCCGTCGACTACATCCTCTCGCCGGTGATACCCGAGATGCTCCGCAGCAAGGTGAAGGTCTTCGTCGATCTGCACCTCATGCAGAAGCGGGCGCGGCGTCAGGCCGAGGAGCGGGTGGCCCTGATCGAGGCCTTGACCGCGCAACGGGTCGCCGAGGACAACGAACGCCGATCCAAATTCCTGGCCGAAGCCAGCCGGCAGCTGAGCGCATCCCTCGATGCGCAGGTCGGCATGCAACGCCTGATCGAACTGGTGGTCCCGGCCGTGTCGAGGCAGGCGCTGCTGATGCTGGTCGATCAGGCGCAGCAGCCGGTTGCCATCCGGTTCGGCGCGGCGCCGGTGGCCGATCTGCGCCCCTCCAACACCATCATCGACTGGTGCGGACTGTCCGAGTCCATCCGGCAGACCTTGAGCCGGGCACTGGAGGTGCGCCAACGCATCGTCGCGCGGCACGCGGGCAACTGGCTCGCCACGACGGAGGCAACGGCCGCGGCCGATCAGACGGCCACGGCGCTGCCGCTGGTCCTCGGCTCCCGCTGCCTGGGCGTGCTGCTGCTTGCGATCGACCCGGGCAACCAGTCGCCCGGCGCGCCCGACTGGGCGGCGCTCGACGAACTGGCGAGCCGTGCCGCCATCGCGTTCGAGAACGGCCGGCTGTATGCGTCCCTGCAGGGAGAGATCGTCGAACGCACGGCGGCGCAGGCCGAGTCGCAGCAGGCCAATCGCCGCAAGGACGAGTTCCTTGCGATGCTGTCGCACGAGTTGCGCAATCCGCTCGCCCCCATCCGCAATGCGGTCGAGGTCCTGCGGCGCATCGGCTTCTCCGAGCCGCGCCTCTCGTGGGCGATCGACGTCATGGAACGGCAGACCCTGCATCTGGCCGGGCTGGTCGACGACCTGCTCGACGTGGCCCGCATCAGTCAAGGCAAGATCACGCTCAATCGCGAGCGCGTCGACCTCAACGCCGTCATCGCGCACAGCGTGGAGACGGCGCAACCGCTGCTCGATGCCCGGCGTCTCGTGCTGGTGGTCGACCGCTCCCCGGCTCCGGTCTGGTTGTGGGGCGACTTCGCGCGCTTGTCGCAGGTCGTCTCCAATCTGCTGCACAACGCCGCGAAGTTCAGCGAGGACAGCGGTCAGATCGAACTGCGGTTGACTGCCAGGGCCGGCGAAGCGCACATCGTCATCCGGGACCACGGCATCGGCATCGAGGAGAGCCTGATGCCGCGGATCTTCGACCTCTTCGCCCAGGGCGAACAGTCCCTCGACCGCAGCAAGAGCGGCCTGGGCGTGGGCCTCACGCTGGTCCGCCGCCTGGTGGATCTGCATGGCGGCACGATCACGGCCTCGAGCGACGGTGCCGGCAAGGGGGCGCAGTTCGACCTGACCTTCCCCTGCGTCAGCATCGTCGGTGCCGAGGCCGCGGATCCGCCGCCGTTCCTGGAACCCTCGCCCCCCGTCGGGCAACGCATCCTGATCGTCGACGACAATCAGGATGCCGCCGACAGCATCGCGATGATCCTCAAGCTCGAAGGCCACGACACCAAGGTCGCCCACGACGTGACCACCGCGCTCGACAGCATCCCCATGTACGCGCCGCACGTGGTGCTGCTCGATATCGGTCTGCCCGTCATCGACGGCTACGAGGGTGCCCGTCGCATGCGTCTCATGGACGCGACCCGGGAGGCCTTGATCATTGCGGTCAGCGGCTATGGCCAGCCGGAGGACAGGCAGCGGGCGCTGGAAGCAGGCTTCGATCATCATCTCGTGAAACCCACCGACCCGCTGCTGCTCCTGCGACTGATCGCCGATTGGCGCTTGCACGGACGCGGCGCGATGGCGCATCTCAGTACCGTGTAACGCGAGTACGCCGGTCCCGGAGCGCCGCGACGCCCGGGCCTCCCGATTGCCTCGAAGAAGTGGCCTCATCTCGCGGCATTTCAGGAGAATTGATCATGACCATGAAGTCCCCATTCGCCGGTTCGCTGGCGAAGAACACCGGCGAAGTCGCGCACGAGGCGGTCGATGAGATCGCGCGCAAAATGGAAACCACGGTCGACGAAGTGAAGAGCGGGGTTTCCCGGGCGGCCGACACTGTGAAGGAAACGGCCGATGACCTGATCGAGATGGAACGTACGGCAGTTGCCGCCGCCCGTTCCGCCGTGCGCAACCACCCCCTGCTCGCCATCGGTGTCCTGCTGGCCGTCGGTCTGCTGATCGGCGGTTTCGCCGCTGCGTCACGCCGCTAGGCGGGTTGCGGTCTTCGTTCCGCACCCTGCTCGGCTCGTCCGGCGACTCAGACGATCGTCGTTGCCGGACGTCGATCGCTCGCCGGCTCCCGGGGCAGCCCGGGCTGTCCGGGGCCGGTGCCGGGAGGCTCGTTGTCCGTGGCAGGCACGGGCGGTTCGAGTGGTGGCGTGTTGCAGCCGGCGAGCAGGATCGCGCCGAGCAGCGCCAGACCGGTCAGCCACTTCGTGTGATCGGGATTCATGGTGTTTCCGCGGCGCAGTTGCATGAGCGTTGCGGGGCTCAGGACGCCGCGGCGAAGCGGTCCTTCAAGCTGCGGACCAGATCGTGATTGGCCCGCGCCCCCTGGAACTGCGTGCGGATCAGAGCATCGATATTGGGCGGAAGGCGGGCATGCAGTGCGCGCGCGTACCGGGCGAGTGCGATGTCCTCGCCGCGCTCGCATTCCTCGAGCAGCATTGGGTCGCTGTAACCGGCAAGGGTGCCGCGCATGGACACCCATCCGCGATGGGCCGCCCCGCTCACGCTGCCTCCGAAGTCGGGATCGCCGCGCAGCAGGACCACCTGCCGCTGCAGTTCCTCCGCCGCCAAGCGGCACTGCGCCGTGCGGTGTTCCAGCAGTTCCCTGAGTTCCGGGGCATCCACGTACTCGGTGCAGAGACCGAAACCGTACTCTCCATCCTTGCAGGTCTCGATGAGATCGTTCAGGACGGCGATCGTTTCGTCGCTGGTTGCCATCTCGTCGTTCGTCGTCATTCTCGCGCCTTCCAGAGTACGTCGCGGTCCTGCACGGTTCGGAGCAGGCCTCCGCGCATCCCGATGGCTCGAGAGGCAGTCGGCATGCCCGGGCAGGGTCCGAGTGCGTGGCCACCGGGATTGCGCGATCGAGGCACCGGGCGGTCGGCGATTGCAGCAGGATTTACCGACCACACACCCGCGCGGCGTGGGACGTGCGGCGGACACGCACGTTGCACCCGAAGCGCATCCTGCGTCTCGAGCGCCATGTTGCTCTCTCCGACAGCTTGGGCATGCGCATTGCAGGAATGGGCTACCTGCGTCAGCACCTCCTCCGGCGCAGCTCTTCGGCGGGAGTTCGAGCCAGCGGCTCCCTCCCCTTTTTTGTTTTTCCGGTGTGCTTCGCGCAGCTGTCGTGTCGAAGCGTCACTTCGTCGACGAGAAACTCCATCATGTCTGCCAGCCCTCCCATCCGCCAGGTGCTCCTTCTCGGAGACAGCACCGCCCTCGGCGTGGACAGTGGCGACCCGCTCAGCGGCATTCCCCACTGCATCGCCAGCGACTTTCCGCATTCCAGAGTCACCGTCAAGGCCGGCGATGCCATGCACGTCCACGATCTCGCGCGTCAGTTTCCCCGGGACAGCCGCGTGTACGACGTGCTTCTGATCATGTGCGGAGGGCCGGACGTCCTGCACTTCACGCCTCTCAGAAGGATCTCGAGGATCCTGCGTCAGGTGATCGCCCTGGCCCGCGAGCGTTCGCCGCTGGTCATCGTGGCCAACGGCACGCATCTGGGGGCGGCGCCGCTGCGCCATTGGCCGGTCGAGTCGCTCCTGTCCAGCCGCGCGCGCCGGGTCGCCGACATCTTCCGCCGCGTCTGCCAGGAAAGCGACGTGAAGTTCGTCGACTTCACCTTTCCGAAGGAGATCGATCCGTTCACGCAGGACCCGGGGCGCTTCTTCGACTGTCAGGGCATGCGCCCGAGTGCCCACGCCTACTCCCTGTGCTATCGCCTGATCCGTTCACGGACGCCGTTGAGCCTGGCGCTGGAACCGACGGCGGGTTGAGTCGTCGCAACGACGCCGACGCAATGCGACGTGAATCATGGACGCTTCCGTAGACGCGAACAGCCTTGCGAAACAGATGCTGCTGACCGAGGTCATGGATGACCATCGGCGTTTCCAGGTTGCCTCCGGGCAGGCTGGATTCCTTGCCGAGGACAGCGCGGGCGATCTCGACGGCATCGTTGCCCGGGCCTGCGATGAACTGCTGGTCCACGCACAACTGGAACAGGAGGTCCTCTACCCTGCGGTGCGCGCGGCGATCGTGCAGAAGCAGCTGGTCGATGAGGCAGAGCTGGAGAGCGAAACCATAAACAACCTCGCCGCGGAACTCCGCAACCTCTTTCCGCGGGATGAACGCTATCTGCCGGCGATCTCGGTTCTCGGCAAGTTCGTCCAGCTTCACATGGAGAGCGAGGAGATCGAGCTGTTCCCCCTGCTGGAAGAATCGGCGCTGGACTGGAACGCCTTGCTGCGGCAATGGCGGCAGCGCAAGGCCGCGCTGCGTGCCGAACGCGGCCTGGTCAGTCCGGAAAGCGATCCGGAAACCGTCGACTAGCGGCCCCGCCAGGCAGACCGCCTTCCGGTCTGCCGGATCGGATCGCTCAGGTCACGGCTTCGAGTCGATCGCGAAGGTTTCGCACCAGGTCACGGTTGCGGCGCACGCCGCACGCCTCGAACGACCTGACCGCATCATCTTCGACCTCGACCCCGGCGAAGGCGTGGCGTGGAAGCGGGTCCAGGAAGCTGCACAACTGCTGCACGCGCTGCTGGCGGAGCTGGATCTGCAGGGCCTGCTCAAGACGAGCGGCGGGAAAGGCCTGCACATCACCGTCCCCTTCGCTCCCCGCCACGACTGGGACACGGCGAGCGCCCTCGCGAAGGCGATCACGACCCATCTCGCCATGACGATGCCGGATCGTTTCGCATCGAAGAGCGGTCCGCGCAATCGCGTCGGCAAGATCTTCGCGGACTACCCGCGCAACAAGCGCGGTGCGACCACCGCGGCCCCGTGGTCCGCGCGTGCACGACCGGGCATCGGCATCTCGGTACCGAACACCTGGGATGAACTGGCAGACGTCGAGGGCGGCGATCACTGGACGCTGCGGACCGTCGAGGAGCGATTGCAGCTGGGTGACGTCGCCGCCGCCGCTCCGAAGATTGCGCAGCAATCGCTGCGCACCTTCGAACTGGACAGATGACGCACGGATCGACCCGCGGGAACATCGTTTGCCGCGATGCAGCCATCAACGGAGGACACCATCATGAAACTGTTCGGCATATGCCTGATGCTGGGCGCATTGGCCGCCTGCGCGGACGCACCGGTCACGGGTCGCAATCAACTGATGCTGGTGCCGGAATCCCAGGCCATCGAAGCATCGAAGGATGCCTACGCCGCAACGCTCGATCCGATCGCGAAGCAGGGCAAGCTCAACAACGACGCGGCTCTCAAAGCCCGGGTGAACGCGATCACGTCGCGCCTGGTGGCTCAGGCGATCCTCTATCGCCCCGAGACCGAGTCCTGGGATTGGCAGGTGGCCGTCATCGACGACCCGAAGACGTTGAATGCCTGGTGCATGGCGGGCGGGCGGATGGCGATCTATACCGGCATCATCCAGCAGCTCGAACTGACCGACGACGAGATCGCCCAGGTGATGGGCCACGAGATCGCTCATGCGCTCGCCAAGCACACCGCCGAGCGCATGTCGACCGCGATGGCCTCCGATGTCGCCCTGCAGATCGGCTCCGTCCTGCTCGGGTCGCGCGGAACGGCGGGGCAACTCACCATGCAGGCAGCGGCGATGGCCACGACGGTGGGGGTCCAGCTTCCCAACAGCCGCAAGCAGGAATCGGAAGCGGACCGCATCGGCATCGAGTTGGCTGCCAAGGCAGGCTACGACCCCCATGCTGCCCCGCGCCTGTGGCAGAAGATGGTCGCAGCGACCGGTTCTACCGGTAAATCCGACTTCCTGAGCACCCATCCCGCGGGGGAGAAGCGCGCCGAAACCCTGGCGGCCCTGGTTCCGTCCATGGTTCCCTACTATCAGGACGGGTCCGTCAGACCGGTGTATCCGCTCAAGAATGCCTGACCCTTCAAGAGTCTGGCGACGGCCGAGGCGCGGGTTTGCCCGGGCATGGAGCCATGGGGAACGCCGATTGCCCCACGTCCCTGATGCTCCTCTTTCTGCCCGACCCGTTCCCTCTCTATCTCAGGCTCGATGCCCAGGGTAGCGGGCGCGATCGGGCAGCGCCCGCGCCGAGCGTGGTCCTGGTGGTGGAAAGCACGCCGCAGAGCCAGGATTCCCTGACGACGCTGCTGCGGGAGGCGCAACTCACGGTCCACACCCTCGCCGATGCATCCCGCCTCGAAGCCACGCTGCTCACGCTGCAGCCCGATCTCGTCGTGCTCGCGCCCGATGCCGCCTCCGCGGCCGGGTGGGAAGCGCTGACGACCCTGCGCAAGCTTCGCGCCGGATCGGAAGTCCCCGTGATCGTGGTGGGCGGCGAAGCTACGGATGAACTCCGTGCCCTGGCAGCCGGCGCTTCGGACTTCGTCCCGCGTCCGGTGGTGAACGCCACCTTCCTGCTGCGCGTGCGCAACCAGATCGCCACCCAGCGCATGCGCCGCAAGCTCTCGCTGCTGGCCGACACCGATCCGTTGACGGGTCTCGCGAACCGGCGGCGGTTCGACGACGCCCTGCAACACGAACTGTCGCGGCTGCGACGCAGCAACGCGCCGCTCTCGCTGCTGATGATCGACGTCGATCACTTCAAGGCCTTCAACGACACCTATGGCCATCTGTGCGGCGACCAGTGCCTGCGACACGTCGGCACGGTGGTGGCGGAAATCCTCGGTCGGTCCCCCGACGTGGCAGCGCGCTACGGCGGTGAAGAGTTCTGCGGCATCCTGCCCGAGACCGACTTCCATGGCGCGTTGACGGTCGCCGAGCGCGTCCGTACCCAGGTCGCCATGCTGCACATCAATCATGCGGTTTCGGAAACGGCGCGCCATGTGACCGTGAGCATCGGCCTCGCCACCGTCAACTGCGCCGAGGTGGAATCTCCGTTCGAGGTGGTCCGTCGCGCCGACGAATGCCTCTACGAGGCCAAGCGCGCCGGACGGAACTGCGTGATGCCGCAGCCCGTCGTGCTGTCGCGCCAACCGGTGGCGCGCTGACTTGGCGGACCGCCGTCACCCCAGCGCCGGTCTTCCGGGCGTCATCGCCTGGCCGGTTTGGCACCGGTGGCACGTGCCTCGAGATCCGCGATCAGGCCATCGAGACCGTGCGCGCGGATCTGTTCTCCGAAGCCGCTGCGATAGGTAGTCACCAGGCTGGCACCGGCCACCGCCACGTCGTACACCTTCCACCCGTCCGGCGTCCGATGCATCGAATAGTCGATCGCGAGCGGCGTCGGATTCTCGGGCAGCTTGAGCGAGGTGCGCACCAGCGCATCCGTATCGCCCGGCGTCAGCGCTACCGGCCTCACGTCCATCGCGACCTCACGATAGCCGCGGTAGGCGGCGGCGTAGGTCCGGATCAGCATCCCGCGGAACGCCGTCGTGAGGCGCTCGCGCTGGGTGTCGGTAGCCTGCCTCCAGGGCTGGCCCACGGCCAGACGGGTGATCCGTGCGAAGTCGAAATGCGGCGCGATCTTGTCCTCGATCAGACGCGCCACGCGCGCCTCCTCCGGGGCGCCGGTGCCGCGACTCTGCCGTGCGATCTGGAGCACTTCCTCCGACACCGTGCGTACCAGAACGTCGGGCGGCATGCTGCCCGTCTCCGCTGCACATGCGCCCCGCATGAACGCGACCAGCAACCATACCGCAACGACTGCGACGCCGGGCCTTCGCCATCTGCTTTCCTCGATCCATCTCACGTTCGGTCTCCTGTGGATTGCCGATCGGTCGATTCGTGCAATGCGTGTTCCCGAGCGTGTCAGATATCGCCGACGGCACGTGCATTGCCACGATCGGAAGTACCGAATCGCAATGCGCGTCGGTATTCCCATCGACATTCTTGAACTGGAGAACAACCATGCCTCGTACCGCTAGCTCGCTCGTTCACGGGTTTCTGATCGCTCTGTTCGTCGCCGCCGGCACCGTGGGATGTTCCAGCAATGGATCCCACCGCAGCACCGGCGAATATGTCGACGACGCCACCATTTCCACCAAGGTGAAGTCCGCGTTCGTCTCGGACAAGGACGTCAAGGCTTCACAGATCGAAGTGGAGACCTATCGCGGCGTCGTGCAGTTGAGCGGCTTCGTCGACAGCCAGGCGGAAGCCAGCCGGGCCGTTCAACTCGCGAAGGCGGTGGACGGCGTCAAGGATGTGAAGAACGACATCCGCCTCAAGCAGTGACACGAGCGAGAGACCGGTGTCGCCCGTTCCATACACGCGGCGGCACCGGGCTTGCCGCGCGTCGCGGCAAGCGCGTCATCCGACGTGCTCGATCCAGTCATAGGAGACTCCCAAATGAGAATGACCATTCTTTGCCTCGCGCTCACGGCGGCCATGAGCGTCGTGGCCTGCAGTCGAACCGAAGACGGCCGCAACCCCTCTTCGACCGCTCCCAGCACCGGCGCCACGACGGACTCACCGTCCGGTTCATCCACCGCCGTCGCGTTGGAAGATACCGCCATCACCGCCAAGGTGAAGGCTGCGCTCGCCATGGCGGACGACCTCAAGGACTCGCGCATCTCGGTCGAGACCGTGTCCGGTCGCGTCATTCTTACCGGCAAGCTGCCCACCGAGTCGCAACAGAGGCGCGCGATCGAGGTGGCGCGTGCGGTCGACGGCGTGCAGGACGTGGAGAACCGCCTTACGGTCGGCAACTCCTAGCGTCCCCGCGCTTGGGAGTACTGTGCGCGAGGCCGCGAGACCGGGTGTCGCATGCCGGTCTCGTGGCCCCGGCTCGTGGTGATCGGCGATCCTGCACGGCAGTCGATCATGGCGGCGAGAGAAATCACGTTGTCATGCTGCCTTGCGAGAGTCTTCCGAGTAGACTCACATCGCGTGCGGACGCCTGCGTCCCCGCGGGTCGCGCCGCGCGGCGGTCAGATCGAACCCATTCCAACCACTACGAGCCGACCGGCGTCGGAAACCGCATGACTCCCCGTCTTCGACCCGCTCGACGACGTCGGCAAGCACGGTCTGCATCGCGACTGCGATGACGCCGCCCGAACCACGGCAACCGCCGGGCGAGGACCTGTTCCGGGTGCTGGTCGAAAGCGTCACCGACTACGCCATCTTCCTGCTGGACGAGGACGGTTGCGTGCGCTCCTGGAACCCGGGCGCGCAGCGCATCAAGGGATATCGCGCCGACGAGATCATCGGGCAGCACTTTTCGCGGTTCTATCCGGCCGAAGCCAACCGGACCGGATGGCCCGAGTACGAACTCAAGCAGGCGCGTGAGGAGGGCCGCTTCGAGGACGAGGGCTGGCGCATGCGCAAGGACGGCTCCCGATTCTGGGCGAACGTCGTCATCACTGCCCTGCGCGACGACGCCGGCAAACTGCTCGGATTCTCCAAGATCACCCGCGACCTGACGGAGCGCCGCCAGCACGAAGAAGACCTGCGCCGCAGCGAGGAACGCTTCCGGCTGGTCGTCGAGACGGTCGTCGACTATGCGATCTTCATGCTCGACCCGAACGGCGTCGTCCTCACCTGGAACGCCGGTGCGGAGCGGATCAACGGCTATGCCGCGCAAGAGATCATCGGCCGGCATTTTTCACGGTTCTATCCGGGCGAAGCGATCGCCAGCGGCTGGCCGGAGCACGAATTGCAGCAGTCGGCCGAGCACGGACGCTTTGAAGACGAAGGCTGGCGCCTGCGCAAGGACGGCTCGCGCTACTGGGCCAACGTCGTCATCACGGCCCTGCGGGATCAACACGGGGCGTTGCATGGTTTCGCCAAGATCACGCGGGATCTCACCGAGCGCCGGCGCTCGCAGGCGCTGGAACAGGCCGGTCTCGGCCGTGAGGAACTGCTCGAGGCCGAACGCAGCGCGCGCATGGAAGCGCAGCGCGCCGTCCGCATCAAGGACGACTTTCTTGCGACGCTTTCGCACGAATTGCGCACCCCCCTCAGCGCGATCATGGGGTGGGTACAGGTGCTGCGTCGCTCCCGCGAACTCAAGGAAGAAGACCTCCAGCGGGGCACCGACGCGATCGAACGCAATGCGCGCGCGCAGGTGCAACTCATCGACGAACTGCTCGATCTGAACCGCATCATTTCCGGCCGTCTGCGCCTGAGTGTGCAGGCGGCGAGCCTCAAGGACGCGGCGGAAGCCGCGATCGAGTCGATGACGCCCGCCGCCGACGCCAAGAACCTGCGGATCGAGCGGACGCTGGATCCGAACGCCGGTCCGGTCTCGGGAGATCCGGATCGCCTGCAACAGATCATCTGGAATCTGATCAGCAATGCCGTCAAGTTCACCACGAAAGGCGGCCGTGTGCAGATCGTCCTGCAACGGGTGGACTCCCATGTCGAGCTGTCGGTGAGCGACACCGGGATCGGTATCGCGCCGGAGTTCCTGCCGCACGTCTTCGACCGGTTCTCGCAGGAGGACAGTTCAGCCAGCCGTCACCACAACGGCCTGGGATTGGGCCTGGCGATCGCGAAGCAGCTCGCCGAACTCCATGGCGGAACGCTGCGTGCCCAGAGCGACGGCGTCGGACTGGGCGCATCGTTCACGCTCTCCCTGCCGATCTCGATCGCCCATCGTACGAGGCCACCCGGGCATGAGACGACGCGACTGCGTTCGACGCTGTCCGACACCAGCGTGCTGCTGCCCGACCTTGCGGGTCTGCGCATCCTCGTGGTCGACGACGAAGCCGACGGGCGTGCCCTGGCGAGGCGGATCCTCGAGGCGCAGGGTGCAACCGTGACCACAGCCGGGTCCGCGATCGAAGCGCTCGAGTTCCTGGAACGATCCGACACCGACGTTCTCATCAGCGACATCGGGATGCCCGGCATGGACGGCTACCAGTTGATCCGTGCGGTCCGCGCCAGCGAATGGATGAAGCACCGCGTCCCGGCCATCGCCACGACGGCCTTCGCCCGCGCCGAGGACCGCAAGAAGGCGATGCTCGCCGGGTTCCACGCCCATCTGGCGAAGCCCTTCGACATCGCGGAGCTCGTCATCATCGTGGCGAATCTGTCGGGGCGTGGTGTGTGAACCGCAGCGGCGCGCCGCCCGCATCGGATTGTGCCTGGCACAGAATGCCGAGTACACGCCGCAGACCGTTCAGATCGGCCGGTTTGGTCAGGTGATGATCGAAGCCGGCGCGCCGCGCGCGCTCCTTGTCCTCCTCCTGACCATAGCCGCTCAACGCGATGAGACCGACGCCGCTCAGGACGGGGTGCGCACGCACCCATTGCGCGAGTTGGTAGCCGTTGGTCTCTGGCAGCCCGATGTCCAGGAAGGCGACCTCCGGGGCCAGCGCTTCCATGCCGTTGATCATGTCGCGGGCCGAGTAGTAGCAATGCACCCGATGGCCCTCGAGACTCAGGATCATCGCGAGCGAGTTGGCGGCATCCTGGTTGTCGTCGACGACGGCGATCCGGCGTGGCGCTGAACTCACCGCGATGTCCGCCTCCGGATGGTCGTCGCTGCGCTCCGCGATCGGCAGACGCAACTCGAATACCGATCCGAGGCCCGGCCCGGCGCTCGTCGCCGACACCTTTCCGCCGTGCATCTCGATGAGGCGCTTGACCAGGGACAGGCCGATTCCGAGGCCGCCCTGAGCCCGGTCCAGACTCCGGTCGCTCTGCACGAACAGTTCGAAGATGTGCGGCAGCAGGTCTTGCGGAATGCCGACGCCGTTGTCGGCAACGGAGAGGACGGCTTCGCCTTCGGACTCGGTGCATTCGATCCGGATCGTCCCGCCGCGATCGGTGTATTTCGCCGCGTTGGTCACCACGTTCGCGATGCACTGGACCAGCCGGGCGGGGTCACCGTTGACCCACGACGTGCCGTAGGTGATCACGGAGATCGAATGCTGCTTCTCCCGCACCAGCGGCTCGGCGATCTCGACCGCCTGGGCGATCAGTTCCGGCAGCCGCACCGTGCGGTGCATCAGCGTGACCAGGCCCTGGGTGATGCGCGACACGTCGAGCAGATCGTCCACCAGCCGGGCGAGGTTGCGTACCTGGCGCTCGACGATGCCGACCGCCTTGAGAGCCTCCGGATTCAGCGAAGCCACCTGAGCCAGGACCTCGCCGGCACTGCGGATCGGCGCCAGTGGGTTCCTCAGCTCGTGCGCCAGCATCGCCAGGAATTCGTCCTTCTGGCGGTCGGCCGACTCGAGGCGCCGGCGCGCCAGCACGTGCGCGGAGACGTCGCGGAAGTAGCAGACGACCCCGTTGCGGCCGTCCGGCAGAGGCAGTCGATTGACCTGCCACTCGTAGTACCGGATGTCGCCGCTGCCCAGCCGCTGCTCCATCCGCTCCTGCGCGAAATACGGCTCACCGGTCGCGAGCGTGTTGCGAAATATGGTGCAGACCTCTTCGGCGGAACTCGCGGGCAGCAGGTTGCGGAGCACTGCCTCGATCTCGCTGCCGACCAGCCCCGCGACGGCGCCGAAAGCGGCTCGAGCCGTGGGGTTCGCTTCCCGGATACGCAAGTCCGCATCCACCAGATAGACCCCGAGCGGCGCCTCGCGGAGCAGCGTCTCGAACTGGGCGGTCCGCAACCGGAACGCGGCTTCCGCCGAGCGCCGCATGTGGCGCAGTTCGAGCAATGCACCGATCCGCGCGAGCAGTTCGCGCGCGGAGAACGGCTTGGTGATGTAATCGTCCGCGCCGGCATCCAGCGCTTCGATGCGCGACTCCTCGCCCGCTCGCGCGGACAGCAGGATCACGGCTATCCCCTTCAACGCGTCGTCCGCCCGGATCCGCGCGAGCAGTCCGAAGCCGTCCAGCTGCGGCATCATCACGTCGGTGACGATCAGGTCCGGCAACCGCTCCCGGGCGAGCGCGAGGGCCTCGGCACCATCGGCCACCGCCTGCACGTCGTAGTGGGTCGAGAGGAGTTCGTGCAGATAGCTGCGCAGGTCGGCGTTGTCGTCGGCGAGGATGACGCGAGCGCCGAACGTGTTCGCGAAGCGCCGGTCCGTTTCGCCCTGCGGCGCCCCGACCACACCCTCGGTCGCCTTCATCAACCGCTCACCGGAGTCGGGTAGCCAACGCAACGCTTCCTGCACGAAGGCTCGAGCCCCGACGGCGGATGCCGCCGTCGGCCGGCGCGGCGCCTTGACGTGCTCGGCGGGCAGATGCTTCGAACCGAAGGGGATCCTTACCAGGAACCGGGTGCCTTCGCCGACATGGCTTTCGACGGTGATCGACCCGCCGTGAAGCTTGACCAGCTCCTGCACGAGCGCGAGCCCGATACCCGAGCCCTCGTGCGTGCGGCCCTCCACACCTTCGACCCGATGAAACCGGTCGAATAACCGGGGCAGTTCGTAGGCCGGGATCCCGACTCCGGTGTCCGCGACTTCCAGCATCGCCGCCGTGTCGTCGCGGAAGAGCCTCACGGCCACCGAGCCCGCCAACGTGAACTTGAAGGCATTCGACAGCAGATTGAGAATGATCTTCTCCCACATCTCGCGATCGACGAACACCGGGTCGAACAGCTGCTGCGTTGCCACCGTGAACGCGATGCCGGCACGATCCATGGCGGAGCGAAACGTGCTGGCGAGATCGCGGGTCAGCGCCCCCAGATCGAGCGGCTCGTAGGATGCCTGTACCCGGCCGGCCTCGAGGCGCGAGAAATCGAGCAGCGTGTTGACGAGCCGCTGCAGGCGCTCGGCATTCCGGTGGATGAGCCGGATCCGCTCCTGGGCGCCGGCATCGATTCCGGGCCCGCCGAGCAGTTCCTCGAGCGGGCCGAGCATCAGCGTGAGCGGGGTGCGGAACTCGTGGCTCACGTTGGAGAAGAACGCGGTCTTCGCGCGATCCAGTTCGCTCAAAGCCTCGGCGCGCTGGCGCTCCGCTTCATACGCCTGCGCCATGGAAATCGCGGAGCCGGCCTGATTCGCCACCAATCCCAGGAACGAGCGGTAACGGTCGTCCAGCAGACTGCGCGGACTGGCTCCCGCGACGAGGAAACCGGCGAGGCCGTGCCGCGCGCTCTTGAGCGGCAGCACGAGCGCCCGCTTCGTCCGCTCGGGCCAGGTGTGCGCATGGAGATCGAACGCTTCGACGGTCGCCTGCGACAACTCCTGCGCCGTCTCGGTGGTGAGCAACTCCTGCAATCGCCATGAAGCGGCATCGCCGACCTCGAGCACGAGGGGCAGTACCGCATCGCTGCGATCGCCCGTGGTCATGGCGCGACGAGCGCGCAGCCCACCTTCTTCGAGCAGATACAACGCGGCAAAGGGGACATCGAGCGTGCTGCGCGCCAGAACTTCTCCGATGCGCCGGCAGCTTTCGGCGACGCTTTCCGCCTCGACCGAACGTGCTGCCAGATCGCGCAACACCCCCAGCCTCCGCTCACCGATCACGCGTTCCGTGACCTCGGTCACCACGCACAGCATGCCGGCGATGCGATCCGCATCGTCGTGGACCGGGCTGTACGAGAACGTGTGATAGGTCTCCTCCGGATAGCCGCTGCGTTCCAGGAAAAGCAGCAACCCTTCGTCCCAGGTCGCCTGGCCGTGCTCGAGGACCTTGCGGATCCGCGGTCCGATATCGGGCCAGATCTCCTCCCAGACCCGGTCCGAGCGCGCGCCCAGCACCCAGTCGCGCTTGATGCCCACGGTCGGCAGGTACGCGTCGTTGCAGAAGAAGGTCAGCTCCGGCCCCCAGAGCATCCACATCGCATAGCGCGAATCGAGCATCATCCGGACGATCGTCTTGAGCGACTGCGGCCAACTTGCGGGCGGGCCGAGCGGTGTCGCCGTCCAGTCGAGCGCTCGCATCCGGGCACCCATTTCGCCGCCTCCGCCGAGAAAGTCGGCGGCCTCGCGGTTGGCATCTTCGTTCGCTTGCATGAGGCCCCGGTCGCGGTTGTTCCTCTTGTTTGTAGCGCAGCGTCGGCTTTGGTTCCAGGGCCAAATTCTTCCCGGACCGTGTGTGACCGCACCGAATCATCACGGATTTTCCGGCATCGCGGACGAGTACAGAAACCGCTTGACTTCGACCTGCGAAGAGCGCCAACTGACGCTGCTTCCGCGTGCCGGATCGGGGTAGATCCTCAGGCACAAAGCTTAACGATCCAGTCGTTGCTCAGAGTTCGCTGTTGTGCGCGCCCGTCAGTCGAGTGCACCTGATGCGAACCGGTGGCGACCCTATTGACCTCGATGCATGGGGGTCATCTCGTTCGGGACGCAGAGGCAAAACCGCAGGGGCGTGACGCAAGTCGCGCCCTTTGCGTTTGCCGATTCGCCGGCGACGTGACCCCGCCCTGCCCAGGAGCCCCGCGATGAAGCTTCGGACGAGCCCCGGACTCGCCTGTCTTGCCATGATGGTCTGTGCGTCCTGGTCGGCCGCGGCCGCGGGTCCGTTGAGCGAACTGACGATCCGCAACACCGCCATCCAGAAAATGCTGATGAACGAACTGTTCATCGACGACGGGCGCTACCACCTGTTGCCGCCGACCACGTGCCAGTACGCGTACGTCGATTCTCCCGCCGTGACGCTCGCGCAGGGTCGGATCCGCATCAAGGCGCGCCTGAGCGGCAAGGTGTCGATGGAAGTGGGCGACCAATGCGTGGGCACCCGAAGCGACGTGGTGCAGGTGACGATGTCGGCGAAGCCGACGTTTCCGGGAGAGAAGCTGGTGCTGACGGATATCCGCGTCGACGAGATCTCGAACGAAGGCTATCGCGCGCTCCTGCAGCAGTTCCTCGCAAGCGCGATTCCGCGCGCCATCACGATCGACGTGCGCGATGGATTGCAGCGCATCCTCGCCGATCGCCAGTCGACGTATGAGGTGCTGGTGGATCGCCTGGCGGTGACCGAACTCAGCGCCGAGAACAACCAGCTGCACATCACGCTGACTTTCGGGTTGACGGCACGCTAGCGCGGCGACGTGAGTCGCGCATGCACGTCCTTGGGTGGCGTACCGTAAACTCGGCGGCCTTTGCCCCCACCCCAGCCCCCGGCCTAGCCGGGGGAGGGAGCGGTACACCTTGGACGAAGCCGGGACGAGCCTTACGCCCCGACGAAGTCGGGACGGGCCGTACGCCCCTTCCCCCACCTCCGGTGGGGGAAGGTTGGGATGGGGGCCGCCCTGCACCCGCACCACGACAATCCGAAAAGACCTCCGATGAAGATCACCGCCATCCGTACCACCCCTGTCCTCGCCCCCATCCCCCGCCCCGTTCGCACCGCTTCCGGCACCATCGACCGTTTCCCGCTGGTGCTCATCGACGTGCAAACCGACGCGGGCATCGAAGGCCGCGCCTACGCACAGGTGTATCTGCCGGACTTTCTGCCCGCGCTGGACCGCTCGGTCGCGGCCCTCGCCGGAACGATCATCGGTATGCCGCTCGCGCCGCGTGACCTGCACGCCTTCCTCGCCCGTCGCTGCCGCCTGCTCGGCGTCAAGGGCCTGATCGGCCTCGCGCTCGGCGGTCTCGACATGGCGCTCTGGGACACGTGGGCCCGCGCCCTCGGCAAGCCGCTCGCGCATGCCCTCGGTGCGGAACTGCGACCGATCAAGGCCTACAACAGCGTGGGACTGTACGACGCGCAGTCGGTCGTGGAGATCGCCGAGGAAACGCGCGCCGCGGGCTATGCAGGTCTCAAGATCAAGGCAGGCTTCCCCACGCTCGCGGAAGACCTCGCAGCAGTACGAGCCGCACGTCACGCGCTGGGCGACGACATCGCCCTGATGATCGACTACAACCAGTCGTTGAGCGTGGCCGAGGCGATCACGCGCTGCAAGGCGCTCGACGGCGAAGGTCTCGCATGGATCGAGGAGCCGGTCCTGGCCGACGATCTCGAAGGTTGCGCGCGCATCGCCGATGCCATCACGACCCCGCTCCAGATCGGCGAGAACTTCCACGGTCCGATGGAAATGCGCGCAGCCATCGCTGCCAGGGCCATGGACCTGGTCATGCCGGACGCCCAGTTCATTCATGGCGTCACGGGCTGGATGGAAGCCGCCGCTCTCGCCCGATCGGCCGGACTGCCGATGTCGTCCCACACGTTCGTCGAGGCGAGCATGCATCTGCTCTGCGCGACGCCGACGGCGGACTGGCTGGAGGTGATGGACGCTGCAGGCGGCTTGCGGCGCGCACCGCTAGCGTTGCGCGACGGCAAGATCACACCCTGGGATGCCCCGGGCATCGGCATGGAATGGGATGCCGCTGCCGTGCAACGCTGCCGTATCTGACGCGCGAGCACAATCCGATGAGATCGACACTTCACGTCGCACCGCTCCTCCTGCTGCTCGCCATTGCCGGCGCCGTCGCGGCCGACGCTCCGGCGACCTATGGGCCGGAGCTCGAAGGGTTCGACTATCCGCGCCCGGTCGAACGCTACACGTTCCCGTCCCAGGGACGCGAGGTCTCCATGGCGTTGATGGACGTGGCCCCCGAGCGCCCCAACGGCAGGACCGTCGTCCTGCTGCACGGGAAGAACTTCTGCGCAGCCACGTGGGAGGCGACCATCGCGATCTTGTCCGCTTCGGGCTATCGCGTCATCGCACCCGACCAGGTCGGGTTCTGCAAGTCCACCAAACCCGAGCGCTACCAGTACACGTTGCACCAGCTTGCCGCCAATACGCATGCCCTGCTGGCGGCGCGCGGCGTGAAACGCGCGACCATCGTCGGGCATTCCATGGGCGGGATGCTGGCGGCCCGCTACGCGCAGATGTATCCCGATGCGGTGGACCAGCTCGTGATGGTGAGCCCGCTCGGCCTGGAGGACTGGAAGGCCGAAGGCGTGCCCTACGCCACCATCGATCAGCTCTATCAGGGCGAACTGCGCACCACCGCCGAGAGCATCCGCAACTACCAGCTCAAGTACTACTACAACGGTCGGTGGAAGCCCGAGTACGACCGCTGGGTCGCGATGGCTGCAGGCCTGTACGCCGGGAGCGGTCGCGAGGTCGTGGCCTGGAACCAGGCTTCGACGTCGGACATGATCTTCACGCAACCGGTGCTGTACGAATTCGGCGCGATCCGCGTGCCGACGTTCCTCTTCATCTGCGGTCTCGATCGCACCGCACCCGGCGCCAGTCGTGCATCGCCCGAGGTCGCGCAGCGCCTCGGCAACTATCCCGAGCTCGGACGGCGTGCCGCCGCCGCGATTCCCGGAGCGACCCTCATCGAGTTTCCGGACCTGGGACACTCACCCCAGGTGGAAGCGCCCCGGCGGTTTCACGAGGCGTTGTTGCGCGCGCTGGAGAACCGATAGTTCGGTCAGCTGGCCGGAAGCGGCGGCGCTGCCCCCATCCCAACCTTCCCCCACCTTTGGTGGGGGAAGGAGTGCCTCTCGAGGCGGCGTCGCGAATGCATGGACTCCCGCCCCCGGCAACGAATCCGACACCGGGCACCGCTGAAGCGCGAACGCGTTTCAGCCCACAGGTTGGCAAGTCACTCCCGCGCGCACCCTGCCTGCGCCATCTGCGCTTCGATCGTAGCGATCTCGTTGTTGGCCGCGATCACGTCGGCCGACCGGTCGATGTTGTCCTGCCGGGTCTGCCGAAACGCGCCGTTGCGTCGCCCGAAGGCGGTGGCACGCCTCTGACTGAGACCCGCGCAGTCGACCCGCGATCCGCCGACGGAGTTCTGGGACACCCGCTGCGTCTGTTGCTGGGCGCGCTGCTGCATCCGCGCATCGGCCTCGAACGCCTTGCTCTTGTCGGCGGCGGCGCGTATCCGCGCCTCCTGGATCTGCTGCTCGTTCGGACCGCGTGCGAGTTCCAGCGACTTGCCCTGCCCGTTGCAGGGCGATGCCTGGTACACCGTCTTGCCGTCCACCGTGCACTTGAAGACGCCCTGTGCGAGGACGGTAGAAGAAACGGAAAGCGCCAGCAGCACTGCGAAGAACGCAACGGGCCGGGAGCGCCGCATGGAGGTCAGACCCCCGCAGGTTCGCGCACGTCCTCGTCGGCGCGACCCGGCATGGCGCCCGGGGCCCAGTCCTTCACCGCAAGCGGCTGCTTCAAGGCGTGCAGCTGCTTCACCGACGCGAGCATTCCCGGGCGGCACAGTGCGGATTCGATGGCCCCGTCCAGAGCCGCGAGGCGCCGGCCCTGGAACAAGGAGCGTACCGACTGGACCGAAGGCGCCAGGTCGACGTCGATCAGCGGCCGACCGGTCACGCCGCGGTATTGCTCCGAGACGGAATGGAGCAGCGACAGCGAGAGATACATGTCGTCCATCAATCCCAGCAGACCGAGACTGTCGGCGAGCAGGTCATCGGGCTGGAAGAAGTAGCTCTCGGCGACATCGAGGATCGGCGCCACGGCGTCGTACACCAGCGCGCGGGCAGCTGCTTCGGCCACGGCATCGATGAGATCCGGCACCTGCTCGAGTTGCGCGTGCCAGCTCTCGACGATCGCCTGCGTCATCCGCTCACGCTCTTCGTACGACGTCGTGGCGACGGTCGATTCGGCCTGCCGTGCGAGCTGGCTGCGGATCAATCCGGCGAACGTCTGGTGCTCGAGTTCTTCGTTCCAGGCATCCTGAATCTGGGCGCGAATCTGGTCGGTGGCCATGGCTACCTCGTGGGTTGGTCGGATGCCCGCTCCAAAGCACGGACAGTGCCGGTGTGCCTGCCCCAAGGGGTTCGCTAAATAGATACATTGGTTGGGGCGTCGGCAAGTCCCTGGAACAAAAGGCCGCTCGCGGATCCGACAGCCGCCCCCCGGGAGCGCCAGCGTGCGATCGACCGCCAATCCGATGACGCTGATCGGCAGCGCGGACCGATTCTCGAACGCCCGCTTTCGCGGTAGTTTCGCTTTGCACCGCACCATCCGCCCTTACCCGCCGCGTCGCGTCTTCGCCGGCACCCATCACACCTCCAGGAGTCACGCCATGCAACGCATCGTTCCCTTCCTGCTGCTGTCGGCCGTCGTCGCTGCACCCGCCGCCGCGCAGGATCTACCCACCATCGTCGACCAGCGCATCCGCGCCATCGAACCCAAGGTCATCGAATGGCGGCGGCACCTGCACCAGCACCCCGAGTTGTCGAACCGGGAGACGCGCACCGCCGAAACGATCGCGGCTCACCTGCGCAAACTGGGCATGGACGTCACGACCGGCGTCGCCCACACCGGCGTCGTCGGCGTATTGAAAGGCGGCAAGCCCGGCAAGGTCGTGGCGCTGCGTGCCGACATGGATGCGCTGCCGGTCATCGAAGAAGGCGACCTGCCCTTCAAGTCGACGGTGAAGACGGAGTACCTCGGGCAGCAAGTGGGCGTCATGCACGCTTGCGGACACGACGCTCACATGGCCATCCTGCTCGGCGTGGCCGAAGTGCTGGCGAGCGTGCGCGAGCAATTGCCCGGCACGGTGAAATTCATCTTCCAGCCCGCGGAAGAAGGGCCGCCGCCCGGCGAGGAAGGCGGCGCACCGCTCGTGATCAAGGATGGTGCTCTGGAGAACCCGAAGCCCGACGCGATCTTCGGATTGCACGTGATGGCCGGCATGCCCGCGGGCATGCTCGCCTATCGCTCCGGCCCGCTGATGGCCAGCGCCGACTGGCTCTACATCACCGTGAAAGGCAAGCAGACCCACGGCGCATGGCCGTGGTCCGGCATCGACCCGGTCATCACCTCTGCGCAGATCCTGGGCGGACTCCAGAACATCGTCGCGCGGCAGATCGACGTTTCGAAGGAACCCGCGGTCGTCACCGTGGCCACCATCCATGGCGGCGCGCGCAAGAACATCATCCCCGACCAGGTGGAGATGAGCGGCACGATCCGCAGCTTCGACGAAGATATGCGGCAGGACATCCACGCACGCATCAAGCACATCGCGCAGACCATCGCGGAAGCCAACCACGCGCATGCGGACGTCAAGATCGACAAGGCCGTGCCCGTGACCGTGAACGACCCGGCGCTGACCGAGCGGATAGTGCCGACACTGAAGCGCATCGGCGGTGACGGCGGTCTGCGCGTGAACCAGCGCGTGATGGTGGCCGAGGACTTCTCCTACTTCCAGCAGCAGGTGCCGGGTTTCTTCTACTTCGTCGGCATCACGCCGAAGGATCAGGACATGGCGCAGGCGGCGCCGAACCACTCGCCGCGGTTCGTCATCGACGAATCGGGGTTGCTGCAAGGGGCCAGGTCGCTGGCGGCACTGGCGGTGGATTTTCTGTCGCAATAACCGGCAACCACAGCGGCGGCGACATTGAATCCGAAGGCTGCCTGGCTCCTGGTGACCTTGCTGTTCTGCGCGGAAGCGCGCGGCGAGATCAATGGCCCGCCGATAACGAACAACAACTACAACCTCGACCTGCGCCAGGGTCCCGTCCTGGGTTCGGCCCGGCAAGTTGCTTTGGGAGGGGCATACATCGGGGTCGCCGAGGGCATGACCTCCCTCGCCTCCAACCCGGCCGGCGTGGCGTTCCGCCTGGAACGTTCCACGACAAAATTCGATTGGGACTGGACCGCCGGCACCAGCAATCTCAAGAGCAACGACTTCGACAACAACGGCCAGTCACCGCCGGATTACAAGAGCCACCGGATACGTTCGCTCGGGCTGATGGCCCAGTATGGGCCCTGGGGTGTGGGCATCCTGAACAGCGGCGAAGTCCTCTCGCTGCAGGGCCGCCCGGGCGGCGACGACGAGTACGTCCTCAGCGTCACCTCCGTGGCCTTGGGGCGGCAATTCCTGGATCGGGAACTGACCATCGGCGTCGGCTTGCGCGCCACGATGACCAAGCTGCGCACCCAGCCGTTCGACACGTCGCTCGGCAAACTCTCCGGGACCGGATGGAACGTGGGTGCGGTGTGGAATCCGGACCGCGGCCCCTTCCGGCTCGGCGCGGCCTACACCTCGTCCATCAGTTCCCATCAGTCGCTCGACAACACCGGCGGCAGCCCGGTGATCGTGAACGGCCTGATCATTCCGCAACAAGCGATCCTGCCCGCGACCTTGGGCGTGGGGATGTCCTATGCGGTCGACTCGGCACCGTTCTGGCCGGCGCACAAATGGCTCGTGGCCGCCGACCTGCTCTTTACCGCGAAGAGCACCAACGCGGTGGGTGTGGAATCGGTATTGGCCCAGAGGATCCAGCCGGTCGGCACCCAGGACACGGTCAGCGTGCGCATCGGTTCGGAACTGGAACTGATGCCCGGTCGGTTGCGCCTCCGACTAGGCACCTACTACGAACCGTCGAACTACCAAGATGTGGCCCCCCGGACTCATCTGACCGGCGGATTCGAAGTGCGCATGTTTCACACCAGCCTCTTCGGCGAATACGACTGGGGGCTCACCGGCACGGTGGATTCTGCGCGGGACTACTTCAACGTGCTGGTGGCGTTGGGCTTCTGGTATTTCTAGCGGCGGGGGCGATCCGACGGCGCACGGCGCCACCGGGCAACCCGATGCCCGCCACGCACAGCCACACGGTCGCAGGCTCCGGAGTCAGCGTGTTCGATGCGCGTGCGAGCCGCCCTCCCCGCGTCGCACCTGCCCTTCCTGCGCCCGTTCGCCCCGGCGCTCGACCTCGCGCGCCATGCGCTCGCGCCGCTGCTCGGCGAGGGCGTTCTGGCGCTCTTCGCGCTGAGTCGCGCGCTCGTTCTGCCGTGGACGACCAGCGCCATGCTCCGATTGTTTTTCCATGCGCCGCTGCCGCAGCTGTTGCCGCTGCTCCAACCTCTGCTGCTGCCGCTCGTGCAGACGTTGCAAGCGATCGGCGATGCCGCGATCGAACTCTGCGTGGCGCTGGTAGAACGCCGGGGCCGTCGCCAGCAACCGCGGACGCTCCCGCCGGAGATGATGCACGAAGGCCGCCTGACCCGGGCTGATCGCCGTCTCGCCGTCGGCGTTGCGCAGCACCGTCTCGCCGGCGTTGACCTTGTCATAGGTGCCGGGCTCGGCCTCGCCGCTCTCGTCCGGCGGGTAGTAGGCAGGCTCGTGATCGGTCCCGCGGACGCCGATGGTCGCATTGGGCGTGACGACCTTGTAATTGCTGCGCGCAGTACGGCCGATCAACCCGGTGACCGCCCGGAACGTGCCGCGCAACAGCGAAAGCACGCTGTTGTCGTTCGCGTCCCCCTCGAACCGGTAGCTGTCGATCCGCAGGCGCGTGGCGGCACGCAACGTGAGCGTCGCGCCATCATCCATGTCGAGCAGCGCCCAGCCATCCGCGCCGGATTCGATGAGATCGCCTTCGAAGAGCGACGTGCCCGCATGCGCCGCGCGGCTCACGCCATCCTTGCCGAGGATCGTCACTTGGCCGGCAAGGCTGTCGATGCTTCCGGCCGGCGTGGCGGCCGCAGCCGATTGCGCCATCGCGCACAGGAGCCACAAGGCGAACACGATGCATTTCATTGGTGTGCCCCGCTGCCGTTGGTGCCGTCGGAACCGTCCACGAAGACCACCCGGAAGGGGGCACCCATCCGGCCCGGTCCGGCCGGCAGCAGCCCGGACGCCAGGGCCAACGGCAAAAGCCCGGCCGCGAAGAAGACGATACCCATGCCGATCTGACCCCGGCGCGGGAGCTCGGGCCGGGCGAGTCGGTCGGCAAGCGGATTCGGATCAGGCTTCATGGGACCCTATCGAGAGCGTCCGCGAGGGCCGCGGATGACAGATGCCCGTGTCCGTGCAATATCCGCGCCGAGGGAGCGACGGGATCACCTCGCCTTCGAATTGCAGGCGCGTGCCCTCCCAGCTCGTTTACATGGGTCTTACCGATGCATCGGCGTTGGCTTCACCGATACGCTCGATCTCGAGCAGTAAGGGCACGTGCCGCAAGACGCGAGTCCCCCATGTGCAGGCAAGACCTGCCGGCACCACATACTCCAATGTGTAAATGATCGGTAAGTGCTCCCGCCCTACCGTGTTTCTCGCTCGTCGAGCGCCGTTTCCGTCACGGCAAAGGAGACTCACATGGCCAGAGCATCTGCACCACGGGGTGGCAAGAAGGCCACCGCAAGAAAGACCGGCACCAGTGGCGGTCAACCGAGCATTCCGAAGCTGCTGTTCGCGAACGTGTCTCCCCATTCGATCGGTGGAATGTCCATGTTCGATGTCGAGGGGCCGGTAGATCCCGAGATTGTTTCGAACTTCATGTCGGATGCCGACCTGACCACGAGGACGGCACACGCCCTGCAAGACGCCGGCTTTCATGTTCTGCAGGTATCCGCCTACACGATCAACATTGCGGCTCCCATCGCAACCTACGAGCGCGCCTTCAAGACCAAGGTCATCCCGCACGAATTGCCGACGATCAAGAGCGGGGGTGTCTCCGACACGGCCACCTTCTTCTCGGTCGTGGATACGCCGCGATTCGGCCTCATCACCACGCAGGGGACCGCCTTCGAGAACCTCGTCGAAGGTGTCGCAATCGAGACTCCGCGATACTTCTTTGCGGCGCACCCCATGCCGCCGAAGAAGAGCTACTGGCATCTTGAAGTTCCGCACGATGTCTCCCTGGGGTGCAACGCCGACAAGGCGCATCGAAGCGGAATCACCGGCCGCGGAATCAAGGTGGCGATGGTGGATTCCGGGCATTTCGCCCATCCGTTCTTCGCCGCCCGTGGCTACCGCGTGCGGCCGGTAACGCTGGGCCCCGGCACCGCAAGTCCGGGCGTGGACGACAACGGTCACGGCACGGCCGAGTCGGCAAACATCTTCGCGGTGGCGCCCGATGCCGAACTCTGGCCGGTGAAGATCAACTTTGCCAACTCGACCGGTGCCTTCAATACGGCCGTGGGCCTCTCGCCGCATATCATCACGTGCAGTTGGGGCTCGGACGTGCGCGTGGCACCGCTGTCGGCCGCCGACCAGACCCTGGCAATTGCGATTGCCGACGCAGTCGCACGTGGAATCGTGGTGGTGTTCTCCGCGGGGAACGGCCACTTCGGTTTCCCGGGACAGCACCCGGACGTCATCTCGGCGGGCGGCGTATTCCGCGACGCAAACGGTGGACTGCGGGCGAGCGACTACGCCAGCGGATTTTCCAGCCCCATCTACCCCGGCCGGAACGCACCCGACCTGTGCGGTCTGGTCGGAATGAAGCCGCGGGCGGCCTACATCATGTTGCCGCTCCAACCAGGCTCGGACATCGATGTGCAGTTGGCCACCGGCGGTGCGCATCCGGCGAGCGATGAAACGGCCACGAATGACGGCTGGGCCGCCATCAGCGGCACTTCGGCGGCCGCGCCGCAGCTCGCCGGCACGGCGGCTCTCGTCAAGCAGGCCTGCCCGACCCTTGGCCCGGCGGCGGTACGCGACATCTTGATGCGCACCGCGATCGACGTGACCACCGGCAACTGCAACACCTCGTCCAGCGGGGCTGCTGCCGGACCGGGGACCGATCTTGCAACCGGTACCGGACTGGTCGACGCCAACGCCGCGGTCCTGGTGGCCAAGGTGAGATGCCTCGGCCCCATCCGCCCGATCACGGTGACTCCGGTGCGGCCACCCATCTCTCCGATCGTGCCGGTCACACCGGTCGTACCTGTGCAACCGCCGGTCACTCCGATCCGACCGCCGATCACACCGGTGCTGCCGGTCGCACCTGTACGCCCCCCGGTGACACCGGTGCGGCCACCCATCACGCCCATCGTGCCGGTGCGACCCGTGCAACCGATCGGGCCGATCGGGCCGGTCTCGGGAGATGACATGGCATCGTCGGGTCATGGAGGAGTTCCCGCCGACGGGCCGCTGTCGCAGGAAGACGTGCAAGCTCTCGAAGACATGGTGATCAAGGACAAGATCGATCCTCTCGCGTAGTTCCGCGACGCCATGCGTGTGTTGCTGGTGCACATGCCTTGGGGCGCGCTGGAGCGCCCCGCACTGGGCATCAGTCTGCTGAAGGCGGGCCTCGTCAGGGACGGAATACCCTGCGAGGTCCGCTACCTCAACATGATGTTTGCGGACCTGATCGGTGCCGACAGCTACCACCAGGTAGCGCATGACCTGCCGCACATCGCCTTCGCCGGAGAATGGCTGTTCACCGAGGCGCTCCATGGTCCGGACACCGCCCGCGACGCAATGTTCGTGCAGCAGATCCTGCGGGATACCTGGCAGCTGAGCGACGAGCAGATTGCCGGGATTGTCGCGATCCGGTCGCGCGTCGAAGAATTCCTCTCGCTGGCGCTGGACCAGTACGACTGGGCCGATGTCGACCTGGTGGGCTTCACGTCAACCTTTGAACAGAACATCCCTTCCCTGGCGCTCGCTCGCCTGCTGAAGATTCGCTACCCCCGCATTCTCACGGCGTTCGGTGGAGCGAACTGGGAAGCGACGATGGGCGAGGAACTGCACCGGGCATTCCCGTTCGTCGACTTCGCGATTTCGGGCGAAGCAGACCTCACCTTGCCGATGCTCGTGCGGGCGCTGTCCGCGATACCACGCCATCGAACACGACTGCTCGAATCGGTTCCCGGCCTGGTCTGGCGCAGAGGCGGCCGCACCGTGGCCAATGGCGGCGGAGTTCCCGTCGAGGCCATGGACACCCTGCCCACCCCGGACTTCAGCGACTACTTCCATTGCCGCGAGCAAAGTCCCGCGGCGTCACGGTCCGCCCCGGTGCTGCTGTTCGAAACGTCTCGCGGTTGCTGGTGGGGTGCCAAGTCGCACTGCACCTTCTGCGGCCTGAACGGCGAGACCATGAGCTATCGCAGCAAGACCGCCGGGCGCGTGCTCGATGAGCTCGACGAGCTCATCGAAAAATGGCCTTGCCCGACGCTCGAGGCCGTCGACAACATTCTCGACATGAAGTACTTCGACACCATGCTGCCGGCCCTCGCACAGTTGCCACTACCCGGGCCGATGTTCTACGAGGTCAAGGCCAACATGAAGCGCCACCACGTCGCGGCGCTCCAACGAGCGAACATCCTTCGCATCCAGCCCGGCATCGAAAGCCTCAGCGATCACGTTCTGACACTGATGGGCAAAGGAACCACCGCCCTGCGCAACGTCCAGTTGTTGAAGTGGTGTCGCGAATACGGCATCGCCGTTGACTGGAACCTGCTGTACGGGTTTCCCGGCGAGACGGACGCGGACTACGAGGCAATCATGCGGATGCTTCCGCCCATCCGGCACTTGCAACTCCCCGGCGCATGCGGTCCGATTCGTCTCGATCGATTCAGCCCTTACTTCGAGCATCCCGAGCAGTTCGGAATCACCGATGTACAGCCGCTGCCGGTCTATCGTTTCCTCTACCCGATCGAAGGCGTCCGGCATCAGCGCGTGGCGTACTACTTCGAATTTCGCTACGGGCCGGGCAAGAGCGCGAGTCCGCTTGCCCATGCGGCGGTGCGGCTGGCCGAGACATTGCGCGATGAAGGGGAAGAAGGCAGCCTGCGGGCTCTCCCCCACCGGGATGGCGGTCTGCACTTGATCGACAGCCGGGTGCGCGCCAAGGTTGCGGCACTTCGGTTGTCGGCGTTCGAGCGCAACGTGGTCATGCGCATCGACGAGATTGCCTCGGTATCCCAGGTGGTGCAGCATCTCGAAGCGGCTTTCCCTTCGAATCAATTTGCGCAGAACGGCATTCGTGCTTTTCTCGACGAACTGGTGGATCTCGAAATGGCATTGACCGACGGCAACGGCCGCTATCTCGGCCTGGCGCTCATGCCGCCCGTGCTGCGCTCCGAACTGGAAGCGTCGAGCCGGCGCGTCTCAGCCTCACCCCGCAGGGTTGTTCCGATCCGCGCCCTTGCGGCGCCGCGCACAGCCGAGCCGGTCCGTGCCTGAACCCACCAGGATCGCGGCACAGGTCGTGATCGCAACCCCATCGGTCGACGCACATCGGGTCACTGCGCGAAACGTCAAGCAGATGCTGCCGGACGCAAACCTCTCCGAACGGGTCGTGAATGCATTCTCTGCGCTCGGCTTCACACCCGGCCTGCTGGTCGGAAACAGTTTCAGCATCGAGGCTACCCCGGAGGTCTTCCAGAACGTGTTCGGGGTTCTACCGCAACTGGGTTCGGACGGCCGAGTGCGCGATCGGTCCTCAAAAGGGGCGGGCCGCAGTGCGGCCTTGAGCAACCTCCCGCTCGAGAGACTGCCTCCGACGCTGCGAGCGCTCGTGCAGGCGGTGATTTTTTCCGAGCCGCCGGCTTTCGGGCCAGGCACGATGCCATGAGTTGCTGCCCCGGATGCGAGTTGCGCCATGAACTTGATCGACTGAGGCACTCGAGCCTGTTGCGCGCCGGGGGATACGGCGTCTACCGGGGATTGATCGATCCCGACCGCGTTTCGGCCATGCTGACCGAGGCACTGACCGGAGCATCCCGGACCGACCAATGCGTCCTCGAGGGAGACAACGAAGACGTCCGGGGCGGGCAGCCTGCACGACAAGTCCTGTCTGTCGATGGCGGGCATCTGCAGGACGAGTTGTTCAGCTCGCGAGCGCTGCAGACGTTTGTCGCAAACGAAGTGGGTTTGACGGTTCGCCCCTGCGGACAGCGTGCAAGCTACTCAATTTACGCGGGGCCGAGCGCTCACCTCGATGTCCACCGAGACGTTCCGGGTTGTGACCTCGCCCTGGTGACGTGCCTGTATGACAGCGCCCCCTCTGCCGGTGCGGGCGCCGTCGATCTTTGGCTCGACGACCTGACGACGCCACTGAGCGCGATTCGGGCCAACCCTGACGAGAAGCGCAGCCGTCTGCCGCTGCTGCCGGGCGACAGCCTTCTGATCCATGGGGGCCTGATTCCGCATCGAATCCCCGCTCCTGAAACGGATCGCCTGCGAGTGGTCTCGCTGATGTGCTTTGGCGCCTTTGCCGATCGTTTGACGCGACCTTTGCTAAGACAGTAACGACCGGGCGCTTACGGCGCGACAGGGTCCGTGAGCATCGACACCTTGGCAGCCCGCAACGCCGGCACGGCACCGCCACGCGCGCTCGCGGACCCCGCGCGCTAAGCGCATCAGGCCACTCGCACCTCGATCTTGCGCGGGCGGAACTCCGCTCGCTTCGGAATGCGCACCGTCAGCAAGCCGTCCTTGAGGCTCGCCTCGATCCGTTCGGTCTCGAGCTCGCCGCTCAGGACGAAGCTGCGACGATATCGGGTCGCCTGCACGTCGGCGTAGACCGCTTCCATCCCGGACGGCATGTCGATCGCCACGTCGCCCTCGATCAGCAGGCTGTTCCGGTCGGCCTGGACGTTGAGCCGGTCCTTCGACACGCCTGGCAGTTCCGCCTGCACCGCGATGCCATGCGCATCCTCGAAAATGTCCACCGGCGGCGCGAGGGTCAGTTCATCCTCCCGCGCTTTCGCCCCGGCGACATCCGCCGGCTCGCGCTTCGCCATTGCCTGTGCCGCTGCTGTCATGTTCGCCTCCTTAGTCGCTCAGTTGACCGTGATCTGCCGCGGCTTCGCCGCTTCGCGCCGCGGCACCGTGATGTGGAGCACCCCATCGCGGTACTTCGCATCGACCCGATCCGGGTCCACGTCGTCGGGGAGCGTGATCACGCGGCGGAACTCGCCGTCGTACCGCTCGCGCCGGTAATAGTCGGCAGCCGGGTTCACCTCCACCTTGCGCTGCCCCGAGACGCTGAGCAGGTTCTGCTGGATGGAAAGCTCCAGGCTCTTCGGATCGAGGCCGGCGGCGAACAGGTACACGTCGACGCGGTCCGGTGTCGACCCGACGTTGATCGGTGGGAAAGTCCCGCGGCGCACCGCGCGTATCCCGGCCGGCACGCTCGAACGCCCGAAGACCTGATCCATCTCGCTCTCCAGGCGCCGGAACTCGTCGAACAGGTTGGTATCGAGACTACTGAACAGAGTGCCGAACATGGCGATCACCTCCTCTGTGGTTGGGGGACGAATCTGACGCCGAAAATAGGTCTCGCCACACCGGTTTCAAGGGGGGTCGGCTGCTTCGGACAGCTCCAGGGGGGAACCACGAGCCAGGTCCGGATGGCCGAAGGGAGGTTGGTCGACGGACCTTTTCGGGCAGCGCCCGACATCGACGGCTCGGGCCGAAGCGTCGGCTCCGGCAACCCGAGGCTCCGCCACGAGTCCATCCGGTTACCTGCGCCGACTTCCAGTGCGACCGGCCGCCTCGGGTCCCGAGCGACCGCTTGATCGCCGACCCTGCCGCCACTATCTCAACGGCGCTCCGGCGGCAATCGCCGCACGCCCACCCTCGCACCCACGAATCTTCGAGCTACCACCGATGCCCGCACCATCCCACGACAACACCCTCGCACGGTTGCTCCGGCTCACCCTTGCCGGCGCCTTCCTGCTCCTGCTTTGGCGCGCGCTGATCGCGCTCGACGCGGGAACGTTGATCGGCATCGGCAACGCCAGCACCCACGACGCGCAGCCGCGGCCGGTGGTCGCACGCGGGGATCTGGCCGCGGACGAGCGGGCGACGGTCGAACTGTTCGAGCGTTCGCGCGACGCCGTGGTGTTCATCACGACCCGCCAGCGGGTTCAGGACCCGTGGACCCGCAACATCTTCTCCGTGCCGCGCGGCAACGGTTCCGGCTTCATCTGGGACGAAGCCGGCCACGTGGTGACCAACTACCACGTCCTGGAGGGCGCAAGCGAAGCTACGGTGCGGCTCTCCGACGGGCGGGACTACAAGGCGAGCCTGGTGGGCGTGAGCCCCGCCCACGACATCGCCGTGCTGAGAATCGCCGTCGGCGCCAGGCATCCGCAACCCGTGCCCGTCGGCACGAGCGCCGACCTCAAGGTGGGACAGAAGGTGTTCGCGATCGGCAACCCTTTCGGCCTCGACTGGACGCTCACCACCGGCATCGTCTCGGCGCTCGACCGCTCGCTGCCGTCCGACGGCGGCACCACGATCGACCATCTGATCCAGACCGACGCGGCCATCAACCCCGGCAACTCGGGAGGCCCGCTGCTGGACTCGGCCGGCCGCCTGATCGGCGTCAATACGGCGATCTACAGCCCGTCGGGCGCATCGGCAGGCATCGGGTTCGCGGTGCCGGTCGACACCGTGAACCGCGTGGTGCCACAGGTCATCCGTCGCGGCCGCTACATCCGCCCGTCGCTGGGCATCGAGGTCGACGAAGGACTGAACCAGCGCCTTTCGGCCACCTTGAAGGTGGACGGCGTGGTGATCCTGCGCGTGGCGCCGAACTCCGTGGCGGCTGCCGCGGGCCTCGAAGGCATCACCGTCACGCGCGACGGCAACATCGTGCCCGGCGACATCATCGTCGAGGTCGAAGGCCGACCCGTGAGCAGCGTGGGCAGACTGCTGTCGCGGCTCGACGATTTCAACGTGGGCGACACGGTGAAGCTCACCGTGCTGCGCTGGCGGTCGCGGGTGGACGTGCGGGTCAAGCTGCAGGCGGAGACTTGAGGGTTGGGGGCGACGGCGGTTCCGCCTTGGGCGCCTGCGCGGGCTTCGTCGTCTTTCTGCCTGGCATACAGGCTCTTTGGAGTCGTGTTATGCCTCGTACACAGAAATACGGATAGGCTACTATCGACGAACACCGAAGGGTTCATTCCGACACAGATCGAATCCGGCGCCACAGCGGCACAGGACATCCGCTTCGAGATCCGCCGTGGTGCGAGCGTCATCACCGTGATCTGGCCGCTGGCGGCGGCTGGTGAATGCGCGGTGTGGCTGCGCGCGCGGTTGCGATGATCCGCATCGAAGCCATATGTTTTGCGGTGGCACCGCCGGACATTCGCGCTGGAACCGACACGGCGCTCGCACACGTGGTCCGGGTGTTCGGTGAATTCCGTCCCCATCACACCTACCTGTTCGCTAATCGTTGAGCCAACCGGATCAAGGTGCTCGGCCATGCGCCGCCCCCCCCACTTCGGACAGAACCTCCGTAGCTTGCAGCTGAAGGCGACCAAGTGCTCGACACGGCAGGACTCGTAACGCACCCGAAGAAACCGTGCCCGCGGCGACCGCGCTTGAGGCAAGCCTCGAATTACTGCTGCACATAGTCCGACCGTGCCCGGCCCTGCCCAGCCAGGAGTTCGACGAACGCCGGGTAGTAGTGTTGCGCGACGAGGCGGTAGAGCAGTGTCTGCTCGGGCCGGTGGCGCCGGTAGGCGGCGGCCCCTTCCTGGTTCGACGCGCGACGCCGCCTCGGCCTGAGCCAGGTTCCGCGTCCTTGCAAGGCCGTGGTTCAACCAACGCATTGAGCCACCTACTTGGGTGCTCGCCGACGAAGCGATTGGGCCGGAGCGAGGAAACGCGCAATCCTTATTGAGCGCATGGATCCTCGGGTAGACGAGTCGGATCCGCCGCACAACTTTTGCGCAGTCCCCATTGTCCCGACTCTAGATCCTTGGCCCAGAACCAAACAGAGGCCTGAGGTATCGCGTCCGCCTTATCCTGATACGGTGGGATGATTACCATCGAATAGCACTCGGGAAGATCCTCGGGTACATATTCGCTGAATGGCTTTGTAGGATTGGCCGCTTGCAGATGTTTCAACTCGGCGGGAGTGATCAATCGTTGCCAAGCCCCGGTGTTTACTGCGACGGGATTCCACTGCGGAGAGCTCTTCTTTGCGGCCTTGGCCACCATCTCCCTAACCCTGCAACCACCTCGCGCCGCATGGGTATGACCGTAGACGTAGACCGCGAATTCCCTCGCGGGCCGCGCGGACTGCGGCAGACCTTCACGAACCGCTTCTAACCGCCGACTCTTACGTTGGGACGCCGTCTGAAGCAAGGACGCCTTCAATGCGCCAAGTGACAACCGTCCTGGGCATAGTTGATCTTCAGATGCGTGTACCCCTTTCAACACGTCCGCCCTGTATCGAGCTGCTCGCCGATCACACAATTCGCGAAGCTCATCGTTGGCCAACTGATCCATCGTTAGACCTAGCGCTGCTTGCGCTATTGCGAACTGGGCGCCCTCGCGAATAGGGTCATCGTTGTCCAAGGATTCCACCAGCCAACTATCGCCCCGTTCCCGGACTGCCGCAATATCCCATTCGTCCTTGGCGCCCGGCTGACCTAGCGTTTCGCCCGAATCGGGCCCGAGCGCGCTAGACCATTGCGACGACGATTGATTGAAAAGAAGGAATCGAAATCCATTTCGGATAGCGTCCAGAGTGGCAATAGTTCCTGCTTCCCGTACCGCCAGCTTCACGCCATACGCTTCGCTGGTGAGGTTGTCGATAATGGGAAACCGCTCTTCGTACTCGTTATAGTAAAGTTGGACAAACTGCTCGCCCCATGGGCGCCGCAGGAACACACGCGATGTGGTGTCATCACAAGGCGTACCTTGGACTGCACTTGTCAGACACGACGCCGGCAAGCCATCGTAGCTGTTCACATCGCCTTCAATAAAATGCCCGTGTTCCGCCAATACGAGCCCGTCCGCCGAGTGCCAATACCCCTCTTTAGCGATCCGAACGCGATCCGCTGAGGCACCAATCGCGTCGAATGTCGCCTTTGCCACGTTGTTAAACACCAACGCTGCATCGTGATTGCCTGGCACTATAGTGACCCTGTTGTCCCCGTTCTCCGCGAACTGTTTGAGCCGCAACAGCGTGTCCCGGTGCGCACCGAGAACCCGAATGGTGCGACTTAGAGCATCGACCTCAGTACATGACAGGTCTTTCTGGACATTAGCAGTGTTGGCGGCATCGGCTCCTACCGGCTTTCCCGATGCATCGTACATGCAATCTCGTTCAAGCCATGGGGATTGCCACAGTTCCAAAAAGTCACCCACCAACACCAGGTCGATAGCAAATCCTGCCGACTTTGAGCGTCCCTCGAGATCCGTAAGGAAGGCATCGAAGTCCATGTGCCAACGGAAATCCTCCATGGGATGCCACGCCCCTTTGGTCCAGTCTCCGGATGTTGCATCCTTCTTCGTATGTCCTAGACCAAGATGCAGATCGCTGATGAAAACTAACATTCGTTTTCCGCTTGGCGGCGCGGGCGTTGGTTTCAGAACCTCCACTTCTGCTATTGCAGGCGCATTGCCGAACATCAAAAACAACACGTACAAGGCTCCGATTACGCAGTATTTCATCTTTGCAAACCTGGTTTACACACTTTGAGCCCGGAATTTCCAAGCAGAGAATAATTTAGCGCCTTCGATCCGTACCCCGCCAGATCCAAGCAGTGAAGCGTCTTCACGTATGCGATCCCGATCGGCAACCCCTCTTCCGGTGCCTCTTCAATCTGCTTCGCGAAGCATTCGAGGAAATCACCGGCCATTTCAGCCTCGACTTCTGACACGGTCGCGATCGCCGCTTGTATACCGGCGCGGTTGAGTCTATCGATGAAATCCGAGGCCCCGGGCTGGCCGGTTCCGCAGCCATTCAGTATGACAGCCGATGGTTGTGCGAACGTTCGACGAACTTGCCCCGAGTACACTCCGCCGTCCCCGTCGGTAAAGTAAACTCTATTGCTGTCGTGATGACTCAAGATATGCATCAAAGCCGGTGATTTATTGACCAAGGATTGGATGTTAGCGTTTAATTCATCATCATCGTCTTTCTCGCCGTGGATGAATGTCCTGAAATCCGCCATGTTGTCTAACATTCTCAACTCAGCGCCCGCGATTCTTATTGCGCGCGGATTGGTATCGGCACCATAGATGATTCGCGCTTCGAGTTTCTTTCGCGCATTTAGCGTAACGCCCTCTGTCGCGGGTCCGACTAGTATCCAGTCGGATACACAATTGCTGGCTCCGTAGTTCTGATTCGTCAACGGAGACTCGATCCTGAAATACCGTCCTAAAAACACGCCGTCGGACCGTGCATCGGGGTTTACAGAAATAAAGGGAAGTGGCCATAAGCTGGGCTCGACATATTGGCGGCCCGCAATTCGAAAAAAAAGGACGGGCATCTCATCAGCATAAGGCTGTGCGTTCAGATATGGCCTTACGAACTTTACAAATTGCTTGCGTGCTTCGAGTGCGCGCGAATTTCCGATTTCGGGGAACAATTGCCCAAGCAACGCCTCTCCTGCGTTGCGTCGTCCATTCTCGCCGATGCTTTGAAGGTTTTTTAGTTGACTTTGAACCGTTTCCTGAAACTCTCGAAGAGGTTTTGCTAGCGGCCAAGTATAGTAAGAAGGATCGCCACTATGTCGGAATACACCATGCAGAACGTGGTTTTCAAGTTCGATCAAGTGGATGGCACCCTCTGGAGCGGGGGGCTGTTTTCCGAGGCTGAGCCGCAGAGCGTCGAAGCCATCGAAGCCAAAGCTCGCCCTGCGTACCCCGACGCAAGTTCCTGGCGCCGCGCACACTGCAAACGAGACCTCATCCCACGGGATGCGTCTGTCTTTGTCCCAGAGCGAAATGGCTATTGAACCTGCCAGAGGATCGCGTGGGAAGTCCGCAGCGGGCTTGGTGCGGATCGTAAAGGAAACCTTCCCGAGCACGAACGACTGCTCGGGGTTTTTGGCGAGCATATCGAAGACGCTTGACGAATCGACACGCTTGCCTGCCGTCGCAGCACGAAGACGCGCCACGTTTATCTTCAAGGGCTTTATCTCACTGTCGGGCTTCTCGTAGTACGACCCGTCATAGAGTATCAACGCGTCCAGTTCGAGCTCGTTAACATCCGGAGGTATTTCGGATAGCATTTCGTCTAGTCTTTTGCGAGCGCTATCGGCTATGGCGGCAGATGCAATTCCGCCAGCCTCACTGCCATAGGAGAATGGAGCAAGATGCAGCACCACTTGATATGTGGTCGCTGGCTCTAGTAGCAAAACCGGGTTGGAATACGACGTTCGCAATCTAGTGGACGACTGTGCTTGAAGCCACGCGTTCCACGACAGCGTTACATTGGGAGCAGACTCCTCCGCGCGCGTTGGTTGCGGGGGCGGTACCAGTTCTGGTTTCGATGCTATCTCAAGGGGTAAACGCGGGTGTGATGGCTCAGCCGGTGCAGCTGCTCGTGGTTCGGGCTCCGCTGGGGCTTCGGGTACTACCTCGTCTCGCACTTCGTCTGTTGCTGCCGACCCACCCTCTTCTCGTGCCGACGCGGGGGACTCCTGTATGGCGTTGGGTGCTTCCTTAGCGGGTAGCGCGGAGGCTCGGGTTTCCCGGGGAACGCGTCTAACCCGCTGAGCTTGTTCGCGTACCGACTCGGCATCCTCCAATGAGCGTTCGGGTCCTGGTAATGGGCCACGACCGGGCATGAGTTTCGGTCCTCTCAATTTGTTTTGCGATCCTTCCAATTCATGAGGCGCTGGTTCGGCGGGTGCAGGTGCTGCCGCAGCAGTTCTGGGTGGATCGGGTTTCGGTGCGGCCTCGGCCGGCTTGGCTTCTGCAGCGGGAGCGGGCGCATGCTGACGCGATGAAGTGCCTTCATCACGATTGCAAGCGGTCAGGGTCATGGCTATGGCAATGACCAAGACAACGGCATTCCCTCGCGGCCTTGGATTCACGGGTTCGTATGACTCCTGGTTGTACGCCAAGATACGATTGGTGCTGGCAGCATTCGCAAAAATTCAACCATATCTGTGGGTGGCCATCGCTCCGCTACGTACTGCAGCGCCTTCGCAAAGTAGTGGAGGAGGACTTACAGATCTCTTACGGATCCGAAACCTGCGTAGGTGTGGTCGTTTGCGATACAGAGGTTTCGAGTTGACCCGCTTTCGTGGAGACCTGATCCTTGTGATGGACCTCCCCCAGCACTGTAGGTAGTCCGCCTCTATGAAGGGGTCCCCGATGCCAAGAGCCCGACCGCCGTACCCTGACGCAATCCGCGAGCAGATGATCGAGCTGGCTCAAGCCGATAAGAGCCCCGCAGAACTGTCCCGAGAGTTCGCCCGCTCCCTACAACTGGGTCGCCCAGGCCGCCCGTGACAAGGGCAAGCCATTGCCTAGCAAGGAAGGCCTGGGACATCGTCAGTGAACGGGTTTGGTGAAGCGTTCGCCGTAAGCGATGGCGAACTGGTTCATCGCCTGTCGCCACTC
>JAIESW010000051.1 GCA_019745565.1 Burkholderiales bacterium | reverse complement strand
CGAGAGCGGTCCGGCCTCGAGTCGAGGCTCCACGGAGGGACAAAAGCCCGGGAGAGCGAGACTGCTCTCCATGGTTTTCACCCCCAAGGAGGTTCGACATGCTGTCTCGACGCGCTCGCTTGCTCTGTTTCACCATCTCCTCCTCAATTTTGGGCGCCGCGAGCGCCCTCTTTTCTTTGGGCGCGCTCGCCGCGACCACGGTGAAGATCGGCACCGTGGTCTGGATCGGCTACGGTCCGTTCTACGTGGCCGACCAGCTCGATCTCTACAAGAAGTCGGGCGTCAAGGTGACGATGCAGATGTTCACCGACCCGGCGCTGATCCCGGCGGCGGTCACCGGCGGCACGGTCGACGGAGGTATGCTCACCTACGACCAGGTGATCAGCGCGGTCGCGAAGGGTTCGAGCATGCGCGTCGTGTCGCCCATCGACTACTCGAACGGCGGCGACGCGATCGTCTCCACGAAAGACATCACCACGATCAAGCAGTTCAAGGGGCAGAAGGTGGCCTTCAATCCGCTGTCGCCCTCCGACTTTCTGCTGTCGTACGCGCTGCAGAGCAACGGCATGACCGAGAAGGATGTGAAGTCCATCAACATGAGTCCGGAAGGCGTGCCCGCCGCCATGGCATCCGGCGGCGTCAAGGTCGGCGTGACCTACGAGCCGAGCGTGTCCGAGGTCATCGCCATGGACGGCGGCAAGAAGTTCCACGTGGTGTTCTCGTCGAAGGACGCGCCGGGCCTCATCACCGACGTGCTGGTCTTCAAGAAGGAATACATCGCCAAGAACCCGGACGTGGTGAAGGCGTTGATCCAGGGCTACATCGACGGCCTCGACTACATGAAGAAGAGCCCCAACGAAGCCGCCAAGGTGATCGGTAAGGTGATGGGCATCTCCGACAAGGAAGTGCTGGAGCAGATGTCGGGCGTGTACAACATGACCGCCGACGAGTTCGCATCCGTCTTCGCGAAGTCCGAGAAGACCACGTCCCTGTACGGCAGCGGTGCGGTGATCTCGAAGATCCTCAAGGCCAAGGGTGAGATCAAGTCGATCCCGAAGACCGAGGACACGTACGACGATTCCGTGCTGAAGACGATGAAGAAGTGACCGATCCGTCGAGGACGAGGCATGCACCCTCATCCCTGGCGGCCGCCGGAGACCAAGAATGACGTCAGCAAAGATCTTCCGCTCCCCGACCGGCGTCTGGCCCAACACGCTGGCGCTCGCCTACACCCTGATCGGCTACCCGGCGGGAGTGTGGTTGATGACCGTATCGCCGTGGTGGCTCAACCTGATCGGGTTGCTGCTCACCGCCCACACGCTCGTGTACGCGGCCTACTACATCCACGAGTTCGCGCATCAGTCGATCTTCCGCTCGCCGAAGGCGAACAACCGCTGGGGCACGGTGATGACCTGGGTCACCGGCAGCTGCTATGCCACGTTCGACGCGTTGCGCCGCAAGCACATGCGCCATCACCTCGATCGCGCCGACGTGGTGACGCTCGACTACCAGGCCCTGCTGGAACGCTCGCCCCGCTGGGTGCAGCGAGCGGTGCTCGGCCTCGAGTGGGCCTACGTGCCGGCGGTGGAACTGATCATGCACGGCTACGTCATGCTGCTGCCGTTCCTCAAGGTCGACCGCGCGAACGAACGGCCGCGTCTGATCGCAACCATCATCGCGCGCGTCGTGCTGTTCGCGCTGCTCGGATGGTATTCGCTCAAGGCTCTGGTGCTCTACGCGATCGCGTACATGATCATGCTGCACGTATTACGGTTCGCCGACGCGTTCCAGCACACCTACGACGCGTTCGCGGTGCTGGAAGGCGGCGACATCCCGAACGACAAGGTGCGCGACCGTGACTACGAGCAGGCCAACACCTACTCGAATCTCGCTTCGCTGTCGCACCCGGCGCTCAACCTGCTGCTGCTCAACTTCCCGTATCACAACGCGCATCACGAGCGCCCGATCGTGCCTTGGCACGAACTGCCGAAGCTGCATGCGCAGCTGTTTCCGGCCGACTATCGTCAGGTGATCCCGATGGTGGAACTGCTGAAGGGCTATCACCGCGACCGGCTGCGACGCATCCTGTCGGCCGACTACGGCGAGGTGGGCGACGGTCCCGGCAAGGCCGACCGGTTCCTCGGTGCGGTCGGCGTGTCGTTTCTGACGGCCGTATAGGATGAAACTGCCCCCACGCTCCCTGCGGTCTCGCGTCCACGGCTGCGCCGGCCGCTGGCCCATTACGGCGGCACGCACCGTACACACCGCGATGTTTATCGGGAGAGGGCCTGTGCGACCCGGCTGCGCCGGCCGCTGGCCCATCACGGCGGCACGCACCGTACCGACATGATCCGGTACGGCCTCGAAGGCGTCCCGGTCATGGTCACGGGCGCAGCGAACGGTATCGGCCTCGGCATCGCGCGGGCCTTCGCCGCACAGGGTGCGAAGCTGGCGCTGGTGGACCGTGACCTCGCCCGGTTGAAAGTCGCCACCGACGAGATTGCTTCGGCGAAGGCATTCGCATGCGATCTCGCCAGCGACCAATCGGTCACCGTGCTGGCGGAAGCGGTCCGCGAGCAGTTTCCGGAGCTGCGCGTGCTGGTGAACAACGCCGGGGCCGAGTACCCGACACCGATCGGCGATGCGTCGCCTGATGCGATGAAGCGTTGGACCGCGTTGCTCGACAACAACGTGAGTTCCATGGCGCGCCTCATCCGCGCGCTGTTGCCGTGCATGCCCAGCGGCGCCAGCATCATCAATCAGTCCTCCATCTGGGGGCTGTCGGCCATCGCCGACTTCTCTGCCTACGTCGCGAGCAAGCACGCGGTCATCGGCCTTACTCGCGCACTCGCATGGGAACTGGCGCCGCGCGGCATCCGCGTGAACGCCGTGTGTCCCGGCTGGATCCGCACCGATTCGTCGCTGCGCTCGCTCACCGCGATGGCGCGCGCATCCGGTCGCAGCGAAGCGGAAGAACTCGGTGACATCCTGGCGAACCAGCCGTTCCGCGAGTTCCTCACACCGGCGGAGATCGCCGGTACGTATCTGTTCCTTGCGTCCGAGGACGCGCGGCCCATCACCGGCCAGGCGCTGGTCGTGAGCAACGGCGAACTGATGCACTGATGCGAAACCGATGCCCCTGACCCTGCAGCTCGCCAACAAGACCGCGCTCGTGACCGGCGGTGCCACCGGGATCGGGCGCGCCACCGCGCTGGCACTGGCCGCAGCGGGTGCCCGGGTGGCCGTCAATCATCTGCCCGCGGATGCCGCCAAGGCCGATGCAGTGGTGACGTCGATCCGCGCCACGGGCACGCTCGGCCTCGCGATTGCCGGCAGCGTCGCCGATGCGCGCGATGTCGCTTCGATCGTGCGTGCCACCGAAGTGGCCCTCGGGCCGATCGACATCCTGGTCAACAACGCCGGTGTGATCCAGGAGAAACCGTTTCTCGAAACCTCGGAAGGGGACTGGGACTTCGTGGTGGGAGTCGACCTGAAAGGCGTGTTCCTGTGCTGCCGCGCCGTGCTGCCCGGGATGGTCGAGCGCGGTCGCGGGTGCGTGATCAACGTGGCCTCGGAACTGGGTTACCTGGGGCGAGCGCAGTACGCACCTTACTGTGCGGCCAAGGCAGGTGTGATCGGACTGACGCGTTCTCTCGCGCGCGAGTTCGCCCCCGCGATCCGCGTGAACGCGATCGCACCGGGGCCGATCGACACGCCGATGCTGTCGCTGGAACACATGAGCGCAGCGATGATCGAGAAGGAGAAGGACATCCCGGCCAGGCGCGTGGGTACACCGGACGAGATCGCGGGCACGGCGGTGTTCCTGGCGTCGGATCTGGCGAGCTTCTACTACGGTCAGGTGCTGTCGCCGAACGGCGGGGCGTTGATGGCATGAGCATGGTCGCGGCATTGACCGGCGGCTGCCCCCATCCCAACCTTCCCCCGGCCGATGGCCGGGGGAAGGAGCCGTACACCCCTTCCCCCGACGTGGTCGGGGGAAGGTTGGGATGGGGGCAGCAATGCTAAAACCCTCTTCAACCATCTGGCGCGAACCCGAAGGTGCCCTTCCCAACACGCTGGCCATCGGCTACGCGGTCGTCGGCTGGCTCGCCAGCTTCGCCCTCATGGCTGCCGACACCTGGTGGTGGAACGCACTCGGTGTCGCCCTCTGTTGGCACACCATGGTCATCGCCGCCTATCTCATCCACGAGAGCGCCCACTACACGCTGTTCGCCGCGCCCGCCGCCAACCGGGCGATCGGCGAGATCGTGAACTTCGTCGCCGGTTCCGCCTATGCCTCCTTCGAGCGCATCCGTCACATGCATCTGCGCCATCACCGCGACCGCGCGGACGTTGCATGCTTCGACGTGCGCACCTTCCTTCTCGAGCACGGACTCGTCCGCAGGGTCGTGTACGCGCTCGAGTGGGCATATATCCCGGCAGTCGAGATCATCATGCACCTGCAGGTGATCGTGCGGCCCTTCGTGGTACCGTCGCAGCGCAAGCATCTGCCGAGAGTCGCGGCCATGCTCGCATTGCGCCTGGGGCTGCTCGCCGGGCTCGCTTCGGTGTCGCCGCAGGCCGTTGTCCTGTACTTCGCCGCATACTGGCTGCTGCTCACCACGCTCAACTTCTTCGATGCCTTCCACCACACGTTCCCGCAGATCTACACCGACGCGGATACGCCGGTGCCGCTGGACGGACGCGATCGCGCCTATGAGCAGGCCAATACCTTCTCGAACGTCGTGTCGACGACGCATCCATGGCTGAACACCCTCACGCTCAACTTCGGGTACCACAACGCCCACCACGAGCGCGCCGCCGTGCCCTGGTATCGCCTGCCCGGGCTGCATGCGGAGCTGTTCGCGGGCAGTTCGCGCGAGCTGATGCCCCTGCCGGAACTGCTGCGTACCTTCCATCGCAACCGCCTGCGTCGCGTCCTCGACGCCGACTACGGTGCGGTCACCACCGGTCCCGATCGTGCAGACGCTTTCGTCGGCGCCCATGCGGTCTCTTTCCTCACCGTCGTTTGAGTTCCCCATGATCGGAACGAGCCCGACGCCGCGGGTGGCGACGATCGCGCTGCTCACCAGCGGACTGCTGTGGGGCCTCACCTGGATGCCGCTCAGGTACTTCGCAGACCAGCAGCTCACGGGCCTCACGCTCTCCATCGCCACCTACGGCGTCGTCGGCGTGCTGGGCGCTCCCTGGCTCTGGGTGCAACGGGACCGCTGGACCCGGCAATGGGGCCTGATGCTCGTGAGCGGCCTCGCCTGCGGTCTGGCGAACGCATGCTTCGTGACCGCCATCATGTTCGGCGAGATCGCGCGGGCGATGCTCCTCTTCTATCTGACGCCGCTCTGGGGTGTGCTCGGTGGCCGGCTGTTTTTCCAGGAACCGCTGACGCCGGCGCGCGTCACCTGCCTCGGCATGGCGCTGGGTGGTGCGGTACTCGTCCTGGGTGGGCCGGACACGCTCGCCGGCGGATTCCGCTGGATGGATCTGATCGCCATCGGCGCCGGCTTCTTCTACGCCGTGCAGAACCTCGCGTCTCGCGCCGCCACGCAGGTACCGATCCCGATAAAGGTGGCGGTCGCCTTCGCCGGTTGCGGCATCGTCGCAGCCGCCCTTCTGCCGGTGGCCGGACATGAGTTTCCGAGCTTCGATGCGGCGCTCACCGTAAAGCTCGGTGCGTTCACGCTGGTGTGGCTCATTGCCGCCATGTGGACCCAGATCTACGGCGTCTCGCACATGGAAGCAGGTCGCGCCGCGGTGCTGGTCGTGTTCGAACTGGTGGCCGCCGTGGTGTCGGCCATGATCATCGCCGGCGAGCGCCTCGATCCCATGGGCTGGGTCGGCGCCGCCCTCATCGTCTCCGCTGCACTGGTCGAAGCGCGTACCCATTCATCCCCTGCCGAGGAATCCCATCCATGAGCGAAGTCCTGATGAGCCGTCTGTCCTGGGTCGACTACCGCGATCGCGTGCAAAAGCTCGGTGCCCCGGTGTTCCTGCCGGTCGGCGCCACCGAGCAGCACGGTCCGCATCTGCCGCTGGGCACCGATGCATTGTTGGCGTCAGCCGTTGCCGCCGGCGCGGCGGCACAGGTGGGCGGCATCGTCGCGCCCGCCTTTTCCTATGGATTCAAGTCGCAGCCCAAGTGCGGCGGGGGCCAGCATTTCTGCGGAACCACCAGCCTGGACGCCGCGACCCTCGCCGCACAGATGCGCGATGCCGTGCGCGAGTTCGCCCGGCACGGGGTGACGCGCCTGGTGATCGTCAACGGCCACTACGAGAATCAGTGGTTCCTGATCGAGGGCATCGATCTCGCCATGCGCGAGCTGGGTCCGAAACCGCCGCTTACCGTGATGCGGCTCGAATATTGGGACTTCTTCACCCCCGAGACGCTGGCCAAGGCCTTCCCCGAGGGCTTCCCCGGCTACGCCCTGGAGCATGCGGCAGTATTAGAGACTTCGATGATGCTGCACTACCATCCGGATCTCGTGCGTCTCGACCTGATCCCGAACGACCCGCCCGCGGACTTTCCGCCCTACGACATCTATCCGACGCGGACCGAATGGGTTCCGCCGTCCGGGGTGCTGTCCTCGGCGAAGAATGCGAGCAAGGACAAGGGCGAAGCGATGGCGCGCGAATTGGCAAGTCTCATCGCTGCCGCCGTACGCAAGGAATTCTCACTGGGCACGGACAAGAGGCCCCTGCAAGCGGCGGCGCACTGACGGAGGAGCGAAACGTCATGCGCAGCATCGTGTGGTTGTGGTTGTTGGTCGCGTTCACTTCGAACGCACAGGCGGTCGACAAGCTGAAGGTCGGCCTCCATCCATGGATCGGTTACGGCGCCGCCGTCGTCGCCCGTGACAAGGAGCTCTTCCAGAAGGAGGACCTCGCGGTCGAGACGGTCACTTTCGCCGGCTCCGGAAGCACGCTCGCGCCGCTGGTCGCGGGGCAGATCGACATCGCGTTCTCCTCCCTGCACAACCTCGCGCTGACGGCCGGCAAGGGCTCGGACAACCTCGTGGCGATCTTCCTGCTCGATACGTCGAACGGCGCCGATGCCCTGGTCGCGGCGCGCGAGATCGCCGCGACCGCGCAGCTGAAGGGCCGCAAGGTCGCCGTCACCGTCGACGAGGTCAACCACATGCTGCTGCTGTCGGCGCTGACCGCCGGCGGTCTCAAGCCCGACGACGTGCAGATGGTGAACATGTCTGCGGAAGACGCTGGCGCCGCACTGCTGGCAGGCAAGGTGGACGCGGCCGTGACCCGGGAGCCGTGGGTGACCCGCGCGCGCGCCACCGGCGGCAACGTGCTGTTCACCAGCGCGCACACGCCGAACCTGATCCTGAACGCGGCCATCGTCACCAAGGAGACCTTCCAGAGGAAAGGTCCGCAGCTCGCCAAGCTGCTGCGCGGCATCGACGCCGGCCATCGGTTCATGAGCGACAAGCCGGCCGAGTCCAAAGCGATCCTCGCGAAGTGGCTCAAGGTGAAGCCGGCGGAGGTGGACACCCTGCTGGCGGGCGACCGCATCTACGGCCTGGGCGAGAACCGCGTGCTGTTCGGCAACCAGGAGCGCCCTGGCCCCGCCTACGGTTCCATGGCGCGCGTCGCGGAGTTCGTGAAGTCGCGCGGATTGGCGACCAAGCCGATCGATCCGAAGACGCTGCTCGCGCCGGCGCTGGCGGGCGACTGATCCGATGAGTTCGGCTGCCGACCTCGCCTCGATGCGAATCGCCTTCGCCGAGGTCCGGATCGGTCAGTCGCCGGAAGCGAAGGGCGTTGCGATGTTCCGGGGACTGTAGGTTGCGAAGAGCGCTGCCCCCATCCCAACCTTCCCCCGACACAGTCGGGGGAAGAGGTGTACATCCCCTCCCCCAGCACGGCTGGGGGAGGGTTAGGGTGGGGGCCACGATCATCGCGCTTCGACGCGCCCCACCTCAGCCGACCACCTCGCCGCTCTCCCGATCGTTTCACCCATGACCCCCTTCGACTGGCAAACCACCGCTCTCCTCGTCATCGACATGCAGCGTGACTTCCTCGATCCGAGGGGCTACGCCGCCAAGGCCGGCCTCGACATCGAGCTCCTGCGCAAGGCGATCCCCGGCGTCGCCCGCCTCCTCAAGGCAGCGCGCGAAGCCGGCATCCTCATCGTCCACACGCGCGAGGCCAACGCGCCGGATCTCTCCGACGTCCCGCCCACGTTCATCGAAGCGAGCCGCCGCACCGGTGCCGAAGTCGGCAGCCCCGGACCGCTCGGACGCCTGCTGATCCGCGGCGAAGCCGGTGCCGCCATCATCGAAGAGCTTGCCCCGCAAGGCGACGAGATCCACATCGACAAGCCCGGCTTCAGCGCCTTCGAGGGCACGGCGCTGGGCAGCATGCTGCTCGCGCGCGGCATCCGCACGCTGATCATCTGCGGCATCACGACCGAGGTATGCGTGAGTTCGACGCTGCGCACCGCTATCGACCGCGGCTACCGCTGCTTCACCGTGCGCGACGCCTGCGCGTCGGCCTATCCAGACCTGCACGACGCCGCGATGCGCATGATCGAAGTCGAAGGCGGCGTGTTCGGGCAGGTGGTCACCGCCGATGCCGTGGTCGAGGTGCTGGACACCGTATGAACCCGGATCCAGGAGCACAGCAGCAACCGTAGCAATCGTGCCGGACGCGCAGGCGGATCCGGCTCGAGCAGTGGCAGCAATCCGGAGGACACCCGGTCTGAAGCGGGCCGTCGAGAGCACCGCACAGACCTTCGTATTTCCACATCGAGGGAGTCTTCCATGCATTGCGCCCATCGTCCGTTCCGCGCCGTCCTGTGCGCGGCTCTTCTGCTGTGCGCCGGTTCCACGGGGGCCTTCGCCGCCGGTGTCAAGAACGTCAAGCTGGGCGTGGTCACGTGGATCGGCTACGGGCCGCTGTACATCGCCGAATCGCTCGACCTCTGGAAGAAGCACGGCCTCAAGGTGAAGCTGCAGAACTTCACCGACCCCGCCCTGCTCCCCGGCGCCGTCGCCGCCGGCGCTCTGGACGGCGGTCTGCTCACCTACGACCAGCTGGTGGGTCAGGTTGCCAAAGGCGGGAAGATGCGCGCGGTCATGCCGCTCGACTTCTCGAACGGCGGCGACGCCATCGTCGCCACGCTCGACGTGAAGGGCATTCCCGACGTGAAAGGCCAGAAGGTCGCGTTCGCGCCGTTGTCACCCTCCGACTTCCTGCTCGCATTCGCGCTCCGCAAGCACGGACTCAAGGACGGCGACGTGCAACCCGTCGGCACGGGGCCGGAGGCAGTGCCCTCCGCCATGGCTTCGGGCCAGGTGAAGGTGGGCGTTACCTACGAACCGATGATCTCGCAGATCACCGCCATGGACGGCGGCAAGCGCTTTCACGTGATCTATTCGTCCAAGCAGTCGCCCGGCCTGCTCTCGGACGTGCTCGTGTTCACCGACAAGGCCATCAAGGAGCGACCCGATCTCATCAAGGCGGTCATGCGGGGCTATCTCGAGGCGCTCGAGATGATCCGCACCCGACCCCACGATGCGGCCAAGGTGATCGGCAAGGCTCTCGGCATCACCGAAGCCGAGGTGCTGGAGCAGCAGACCGCCATCTATGCCTTGAGCCTTCCGGAGATGCTGAAGGCCTTCACACGCTCCCCGGATCCCGAATCGTTCTACGTCGCGTGTGACGCGATCGCCGACATCCTGAAGGCGAAGGGGCAGATCCTTGCAGTCCCGAAGTGCGAAACCACGATGGACACGCGCTACATCGAAGCCGAACTCGCCCGGAAATGACAGGGAGGCGCGGTGCCGCTCTCGGACAACATCTGCATTCGGGCGAAACCCGTCGACCGCTCTCGCGGAATCCAGTGCCGGCTGGCCGGGCATTGCGTCCCGGTCGACCGCCCCCCACTCGACCAACCGACGCAAGCCGACCAGTGAATCCGGCTGCAGGAGCCATCCCCACGCCATGCACTTGTTCCCGGCCCGAACCGCAGTGCCCGCACACCCGCGGGTTGGATACAATCCCTGCCGATGACCGGCGCCAAGACAACTCCTGTCCCAGACGCCTTCGTCGGCGTCTGGAAACGCAAGCTCCTGCGCACGCCGGAGTTCGAGGACACCGTATCCACGGTCTACTGGATGCAGACCAGTCTGTGGCACGCCGATATCCGGATCCCGGTGTATCGCGCGCCGTGCACCGGCAAGCATTCGCTGGCCCAGTGCACCCGCGAGGAACTGCTCGACCTCGCCGCGCAACAGGGCTTCTCCGGCATCACGGCGGTGGATGGCGACATCTGCCGTTGGCTGCGGCGCGTGGACTTCCAGCCGCCCTCGGGCTTCAACGACGTCGGCCGCATCGAGTTCTCGAGCCCCGATCTCATGCTGGAGTACGGCATCGAACAGGAGTACTTCGAGATCTGGGAGCGCCTGCCGGGCAGCGTCGGTCAGGAGCACGTGAACATCGAGTTCGCCGACGGCGACGATCCGCGCGCCGCGCGCCCGCGCTCGGTGCTGCTCGCGACCGGCACGTACTTCATGCGCGTGCGGCCCCGGCGCATGGTGCTGCCGCAGGCCGACACCCTGGCTTCGCTGACCGGCGACGATCAGGCGCTGCGCGCGGCGCTCGACTTCGAGATCTCGTTCGGCACGCGCGGCGGCCCTCCGGAAACCTGGGTCATCCAGCGTTCGACCTTGCCGTGGCGCGAGGGCGAGCGGTTGGGCACGAACTGATCGCGCGAGTCGTCGGGATGCAGCGGTGATCGCCGCGCGATCCCGGCAGTCATCCGAGCCTCTCACGGAAGGAAGTCCCATGAACGATCCGTGCATCGAAGCCCCGCGACCCGCGAGCCTCACTTTCGAGGACGTGATGCTGCCGGCCGCCGAGATCCACGACGCGCCGGGCCCTGCGTACACGCTCTGCCTCGTGCTGGAAGGTGAAGCGCGGTTGTCCCATCGTCGCGACGATCGCTGGCACACCGAATGGCTGCGCCCCGGCATGTTCGCCCCCATCACGCCGCCGCACGAAGGTGCCACCCTGCACCTTTCCCACGTCCAGCGGCATCTTATGATCTCGTTGAGCGAAGCGGCATTCGACCGCGTGGCCGCGTACATGAGTGACCGGCCGATCCGGCTCGACGCCCTGCGGGACCATGCCTTCAGCGATCCCTTTCTCGGTCGCTTGTGCCGCAGGGCCTGGTCGGAAGCGCGACGCGGCGACCAGCTCGGGCGAGCCTTTGCCGACTCGATCGAGCCCACCCTGATCTGCGGGCTGTTGCGCAGTGCCGGCGGCACCCGCCGCCGCCCGGTTCGGGGATCGAAACTTGCGCTGACACCGGCAACGATCGCCCGGATTCGCGAGCATTGCCTGAGCCGCCTGGATCAGCGGATCAGCGTCGCGGAGCTGGCTGCACTGGTGGACATGGAATCGGATGCCTTCACCCGGGCATTCAAGGCCACGGTGGGACAGCCGCCGCAACAGTTCCTGATCGCTCTGCGCGCGCAAGCCGCGCGCTCGATGTTGCGTGAGACAACGCTGCCCATTCCGGCCATCGCGCTGGCATGCGGCTTCTTCGACCAGTCGCACCTCACCTCCACCTTCACACGCCTCACGGGCATCTCGCCTTCGCGCTTCCGCCGCCAGGGTACCGGCTGAAGCGGGCAGTCATTTCGGCAGGTAGTCGCCCTTGATCATGCCGTCGGGTGCCACACCCTTCGGCAGCAGCTTCTGCGCCACCATGAAGCGCGACATGTCCTCCGCCGTGGCGTGGAAAGTACCTTTGCCACCCTTCTGACCGAGCGCCTTGCCGTTCTCGGCCAAGGTCGGGATGCGCACGCCCTTCCACATGTCGGCGAACTCCGGCACCGATACCCCGGATGCCTTCGCCATGATCCTGAACGACTCGTCCTGATGGGCGTGCACGTACTCGAGGGCTTCGAACCACGCGGCGATGAGACGCCGCACCTGATCGGATTTCGTCTTGAGCACGTCGTTGCGGATCCCCAGCACGTCGACAATGGCTCCCGGCGTGTCCTTGCTGGACAGCAGCAACTTGCCGCCCGACTTGATCCCTTGAGTGCCGAAGGGTTCCCAGGTCACCGCGGCGTTGATGGATTTCGCGGCGAAGGCGGCGCCGGCATCCGGCGCTGCCATGTTGACGACGGTGACGTCCTTTTCGGTCATGCCGTACTTGGCCAGCAGCTTCGTCAGGAAGAAATGGCTGACGCCGCCGACTTCCACCGCGATGCGCTGGCCCTTCAGCGCCTTGGGCGAGTCGATGCCGCGCGCGATGAGCATGTCGGCACCGGCGGACTCGTCGTGCAGCAGCACGACCGTCACCTTCGGGCCGCCACCGTTGATCGAAAGGATGTCGTTGGTCGCGAGGCTCGCCCCGTCCAACTGACCGCTCGCCAGGGCCTGGACCGCATCGCCCTGCACCGGAAAGTTGACCAGTTCCACCGCGACGCCGTGCTTCTTGAACAGTCCCTCCTCCTGCGCGACCCACCACGGCATCCAGCCCACCCAGACCGGCACGCCGATCCGTAGCGGCGCGTCCGCCGCGACGGCTCCCGTAGACAGGCACAACGCCAGGGCGGCGGCGCCGAGGGCGCTCACGAGACGAACTGCGAGATCTTTCATGTCGACACTCCTCGAGCGGACGGCGATCGGGTGGGAAGCAGCATCAGCTGCCCGTGGGGAACGCGCGTCGCTGGAACAGGCGCCGCGGAATCATGCAGCCGACCACCCAGTGCGGTTGATCGACGATCTCGTGGATGCGCAGTTCGCCCACCATGCCGAGCATCGCGTAGGCCTCGTACGGCTCCAGTCGGAAATGCGAGGCCAGAGCATCCACGGCGTAGCGCGTCGCATCCCTGGCCGCTTCGAACAGATCCGGGCCGATGCCGAGGAAATCCCGGTATTCGGTCTCGACGTAGCGCGCGGTGGAGATGTCGAGGACGGGCGCACGCAACGGCTGGCGCTTGAGCACCTTCACGCGCACGGTGGCCGTCATGGGAGTTTCGATGGCAGTGCCCGAGATCTCGCCTTCGCCCTGCAGCGCATGGCCGTCGCCGCCGGACAGCAGCGCACCGGAGTTGAAGACCGGCAGATAGATCGTCGAACCCGCGCCGAGGTATCGCACGTCGATGTTGCCGCCGGCACGTGTCGGCGTGATCGAGGCATGGGGCCCCGGCGCCTCCGGCGCCACACCCAGGACGCCCATCATCGGCTCCAGGCGGAACGGCACGCCGAATACGTCGACCGAACCCTGCGTCAGATCGAAACTGCGGAAGTACGGCTGCGGAAACTCGTCGGCCAGCAGACCGAAGCCCTTGAGCAATCCGGTCCAGCCCCAGGGCGCCAGATCGATCTGCAGCACCTCCACCTGCAGCGTGTCGCCCGGCTCCGCACCCTCGACATGGATCGGACCGCACAGCGGATCGAGTCTGCCGAAATCGATGGCAGCGATGTCCTGCGATGTCGAACGGGGCCCGAGCAGGCCGTTGGCCGCATCCGGACAGGTCATGGTGACCACCGCTCCGTCCGCAACCACATGCGCCGGCGGCAGCGAACGATCCCAGTGCGGATGCAGACTGGTGCAGTGGACGCAGCCGGGCGGATGCCCGGTGGTTCGCGTCATCGTCGGTGGCGTATCCATGGCAGGCAGCCTAGGGCGGCCGCCTGCGGAACTCTTGCAAGAATCGTTGGTTTTGGAGAAATCCGCGGACGTTGAACCCGCGTCCTCGGCCGTAACCCGCGACCATGCGGACTGCCTTCAAGCGGCCCGCCTGGGGCGTCGCCTCAACCGATCCTGATCCGACCTGCCCGGCGAAGCCGGAGACGTACACCCCTTCCCCCACCGCAGGTGGGGGAAGGTTGGGATGGGAGCAGCAGTCGGTCCGCCTACGCGGCGACGATGCTGACTACGCGCCCGACCGCCCAGTACGCGGCGACGCCACCGATCGCGTACAACGCCGGTTCGCGCATGACAACGGACCGCGGCCACTTCGCGATGACGCGACAGGCTGCGTAGGCGGGCCCCACCACCGCGAGCTGCCCCAGCTCCACTCCGACGTTGAACGTGAGCAACGCCACCGACAGATGATTCTGCGGCAGGCCGATCTCCTTCAGCGCCCCGGCGAAACCGAGACCGTGCACGAGGCCGAACAGAAAGGCGACCAGCGCCGGCCAGCGCCGCGACAGCGTCTGCCGATCGCGCAACGCCTCTCCTGCGACCAGCACGATCGACAACGCGATCGTGGCTTCGACGGGAGGTCCACGCAGAGCGACCCACCCCAGCGCGCTCAACGCCAGCGTGAGACTGTGGGCCAGGGTGAAGGCCGTGATGGTGAGGACGAGGCGACGCCGGAAGCCGACCAGGAAGAGCAGCGCCAGCACGAAGGTGAGGTGGTCGAAGCCGGTCAGGATGTGCTCGACGCCGAGGATCGTGTACGCGCGAGCAATCTCAGCCAAGCCGCGCTGGTCGTCGGCCGATCCATAGAGACGCACTTGCGGCTGCCCCGCGGTAATCGTGTACACGCGGCTCTCGCCGCCCAGCCAGAAGACCTTCACCATCACCGCCGAGTAGCGCTTGCCCACTCCCTCGACGGCGAGCGTTCCGCTCATCCCGGCTTCGCCGCAGCGCAGAACATTCGCCTCCGCGCGGCAGCCCTTCGGCCATACCGGCGTCAGCACGTCGGATGCGGGCCGGGTCCCGCTCGCGGTCCATTGCCACAGGAACTCCCCGCGAGCAACCTCGCGCAGCTCCATCTCGGCCATCGACATCTCGTGAGCCGGTGCCGCTGCCGCATGCAACGCCGCAACGACGAACAAGAACACCTGGAGCAGACGTCTCATGGGGACGCGGCCTCGACTTTGACCGTGTACTTCTGCGCGAGCGTGCGCACCGCAGCGGTACGCTGTTCGGCCATGACGGCATCCGTCCAGTCATGCATCACGACGCCGGCCAGGCTCTCGAACGCTGCCGGCTTGGCCGGGACGATCGCCTGAAGCCGCAGCACGCGCAGGCCGCCGCTGGTGGACAGCACGCGCCACTCGCCGACGGGCGACGCTTCGAGAGCTTTCGCGAACTCCTCGCCATAGCTCTGCACGAGATTGGCGCGCGGCCGGCCCTTGAACACCCGCAAGCTGGCATTCGCGTCGCCCGGGTTACCGGCGTTCAGATTGGCCGCGAAAGCGCGCAAGTCGCTCTCCGACACCTCGCCCGCGAGCACTGCTTCCTCGAAGTCGTAACGCGCGGGTTCGTCGTACTTGGCGCGGTTGCTTTCGAACCATTCCCGCAGAACCTTCTCGTTGACCGGCGGCAGCTTGAGACCTGCGTCGATCACGCTCAAGGCCTTGAAGATCACACGGTCACGGATAGCGGTGTCGCCCTTGTCCACCTGGAGGGCCAGGCCTTCCCGGTACAGCACCTCGTTGTCGAGCCAGACGCGCCGCAGTGCGTAGAGCTCCTCTTCGTTCGGCTCGCGTCCGCGCGCTGCCTTGAAGACCTGCCGCGCTTCGCCATCCACCTTGGCGTCGACGGTGATCGTGCGCGGATCGTCGGACCGGCCGGAGACGAGATGATCGACGGCGAAGAGCAGACCACCCAGAAGAACAAAATGCAGCAGCGGTTCGCGCAGCCAGTTGGGATAACGCATCCTGCCGATGGCGGCCTGCGCCTTCGCCGGAGCGGACACCGGATTGAGTATGGACATCGTGGATCTCGACCTCGAAGAATGACAACGAGGCGCCGGGCGATACTGCCCGGCGCCTCGGCAACGGCGCGGTGAACAACCGTCCGGGGACTCTCAGACGCGGACGGCCCGCTGCTTCTTCCGGCCGACGATGCCCAGACCGGCAAGACCGAGAGCCAGCAGCACGACCGATTCCGGTTCCGGCACGGCGGTAATGGTCACGTTGTCGAAGCCGGTCGACGTGGTAGCCGCATCGCCGAAAGTGATCGAGCGGGCGACCACGCCGGAACCGAGCGTGATGGACGCCGGGCTCCAGCTGCACAGGCCGGCTCCGGCGGCGCAACTTGCGGCATTCGCGGCGAGCTGGAAGGTGCCGACGATCGACCCGGTCCCGTTGAGGCCCGACCAGACGTTGACAGCCACCGCCTGCACCGCCGAGTACGAGAACGAGACGTTACCGATGAAACCCACTCCGACATTCATGGCGGCATTGGCCTCAACCGGCCCCATGATGCCCACGGTCGACCAGTTGGAGAAGTAAGGTCCGAGTTCGTCGTTCTTGATCGTCAGCGCGTCCGGTCCGAAGGAAACGCCCAGGTTCGGGCCGATCGCTGCTTCGGAATCAGCGCCGCCTGCGTAGTACTCGTTGATGGACGCAAAGCTCGTGGGCCCATCGAAGTCGATCGTCACGATCGCCGACGACGCCGGACCAGCGGAGAAGAAAGCTGCGGCCAGAGCCGCGATGTACATGGACTTCATTTTTCAGGACTCCTTGTGGATTCTTCGTGCGCTCGGTGATCCCGGATCGACGGCGTGCTCTTGACGCCCGCGACTTCCGTCGAACCGCCGACTTCGACAAAGATCGGGTTGCTGTAGAACCACAGATCCGCCCACGCAGCCACGTCGAAGCTCACTGCCTTCTGGCCGGCAATAGGGTTCGGCGCCGCGGGGGCCGCCGGTGAAGTCGCGATCGCCAGGTGCAGCGGGCAACCGTCGATCGCAGTGCCGGTGTACGTCGTGTTGGCAGGCGGCACGTTCGATCCGACCGCCGTGCAGGGAATGCGCAGCCGGGTCGGGTCGCCCGCGTTGGTGTAGACATCCGACAGCGGGTTGCCGTTGGCATCCGTCTCGAAGGGCACGGACGGCGGCAGGTTGGTGCCGCGCAGGCGCACGTACTGGGTCGCCGTCACCGCGGGAATGCGGTAGCTCATCTTGAGAAACTGCGTGCCGTCGACACCCGAGGTCGCTGTCGTCCAACCGGTGCCGTTGAAGACGCGGAGCACCGACGCCGTCGTGTTCTTGGCGGCATTCGGAACGGTCGCCAGCGCTGCCGCCGTGGACGTCGCATTGTCCGCAGGCGTCGTGCCGTCGGCGCGTACCCAGTTGAGGTTGCGCGGCCATTCACCCGAGTAATCGGCGGTGCCCGGTGTCTTGAAGCCGGTCACCATGCCGCGGATCAGATCGATGTGATCCAGGACCGGCGCGTTCAGCGGCTGCTGGACACCGATCTGCGCCAGCGACGGGTTGGGGAACGTGTAGGGCGAATAGTTGGTGCCCGCCGGATCGCGCACGACGACCGCCACCACGATCTCCGCGCCCGGTCGCACCTTGAGCTTCTCACCCATGGTGGCGCAGCCGGCCACGTCGATGTCGGTGTTGTTGGTCGCCGCCGTGACCGCAAGCGCTTCCACGGCCGCGTTGGTGCGGAAGCCGACCGGATACGACGCGCAAGCCACGAAGGCGAGACGGTCGATCAGTTGACCGCTGGCGACCCAGTTATTGCCGGTGCGCAAGCCATCGACGATGGTCTGCGGTCGCAGCTTGTCGGTGCCATTGCGGACCATCGTGTAGTTGCGCTGGTACTCGCCCGGATAGAAGTCCTGGCTCGAGCGGCGGTCGTCCGCTCCGAAGCTGCCGCGGTTGTGCCAGTCGGAGCTCGCGAAGAACCACCAGTTGCGCCCTTCGCCGAGCAGGGCGTCCCACACACCACCCAGCTGCCCTGCGTACACGCCCGTGCCGCCGAACGTGGTGCCGCCCGCCGAGTCCACCTGACCGACGCCGGTACCGAAGTTGTTGCGGCCGATCGAGTATTCGCCGCGCTGGTCCGAGGCACCGTGCCCCGGCTGCGATTCGAAACCGAACGCGATCTTCGGCGCGACGTTGTTCATGTTGCGCAGGTGCTCGACGTTGAAGCCGTTGTTGCCGTTCGGATTGAACGGACCGGCACGCTCGAGGTGAGCCGGCACGTAGTAGCTCGTGTGCGGGTGGAACGCGTTCATCCACTTCAAGGCTTCGAGCGTCTTGTTGTGACCGCGCTCACCGGTACCGGTGCCGCCCGCCGGCACGAGCTTCTGCGCCGTGGCGTTCCAGTTCGGATCCGTCTCGTTGAGACTGCCCGGCACCGCGCAGTTCCAGTTGTTGCCGTCGGTCGACGGTTGCGGCGAAGCATTGCCCCGGCTCGTATCGCTGTCATTGCGATCGAAGCAGTACTCCCACTGCGCCAGCGCGGTGGCGTTGCCGAGCGCGGAATAGCGCGCATTCACGGGGCCGGGTTCGGTGGGCAGCACCGTGGTGTCGAGCGCCAGCGGAATCTGGCCGGTGATGACCGACATCGACGTGTGCTCGTGACCCGGCACGACGGTCTCGAGACCCAGGAACAGCGGCAGGTTCTTGTACGCATTCAGGTACTCGACCACCTGGTACTGGAACTCCTGCACCGACTGCCACCGCCACATGTTGCGGCCATTCCCGCTGCCCGAGACGTTGCCTTTCACCGTGACGCCGCTGGGCACCCAGTTGGTCGTGGGGCCCGAGCCGGCGACGTAGGGATACACGGGCGTGCTGAGCGTGGCGTCTTCCACCAGCGTGCAGTTGCGATTGCCGCTGCCGCCGTGGCCGGCCTGAACGAACCAGTCGAGGCCCCACGGCGTGTCGACCTTGTCCGTGGATTTCTTCACCAGCTTCTGCATCGAGATCGAACCGTCGGAGCAGGTGGTGTGGTTGTGGAAGTCGCCCGACACGTACTTGCCTGCCGTCTTGGCAGCGTTCGCGGGTGTGGCGGCGGTCCCGATCGCGGCGGCGCCGATGACGGCGGCGACGGCCAAAGCGATCCGGCTCTTGTGGAAGTTGTGGCTCATCCAATGCTCCTTGTGGCTGGTCCGGCGTTTGAATCGCCGGTGCGGGTGCGGTGGACGGCATCGAGCGCTGCATTTGCACCCTTTGCCGGCACAAGGATGCTAAGGACGCGATGTGACCCGACGACCAAGCGGGGGATGATCCTTTCGTCATCTTGTGAATATTTCCGGAACGGTGTTACCCGTGTGAGCGCCCATTTCATCGTCACGAATCTGTCGCACTTGGGTCCGTAACATCGCGGCCTTCCGGCCTGCCGCACGGCGGTCGCGATTCGTTTCGTCCAACCCACTGTCGTGCCATGCAAGAGATCGTCGGACTTTTCCCCACGCCGTTCATGCGGGTTCCGAGCGCGTTAGGGCCCAACCTCGTGAGCGGATTGGTGGCCCACTTCAGCGCAGCCGCGAACACGGCGAACAACTCGTCGGCGAACCTGGTGCACACGACCATGCTGAAGCCCGGCGACAGTCCGCTCCTGGTTCAGGCTGCCACGCTCATCACGCCGCTGCTGTCGGAGTTCGGCGCCCTGCTCTTCGGCGAGCGCATGGGCTGGTCGCTGAAGGAGATGTGGGTGAACGTGCTCGACAACGGCGGCCGTCAGGCCATGCACAACCACGCCAACAGTTTCATCTCCGGGGTCGTGTACCTCACGCCAACCCATCCGGAGGCGCGGACCGTGTTCATGAAATCCCCCGGCGGCACCGACTTCTCGTTCAAGAACGACCACGCGGGCGTCGTCACGGGACCGTACAACGCCGACAAGTGGATCAGCATGCAGCCCGAGCCCGGCGACGTGGTGTTCTTCCCCAGTTATCTGCTGCACGCGGTGCCGCCGAATCCGGGCGCGAGACGCATCACCATGGCCTTCAACGCGATTCCGGCCACGCTCGATTCCTGGGGCTACAAGATCGCGTTCGGCGGCTGACGTGCACTCCGCATCCGCTCCGACCTCCGGAGCCGGAATGACCTCGGCTGCGCGAACCGACCGCCGATGGCGCTTCGCCCTGGTCCTGATGGTGGCCTCCGGATGCGCCGCACTGGGCCTTCAGATCGTCTGGACGCAGCAGACCGCGCTGTGGCTCGGCCATGAATCGGCGGCGGTGCTCGCGGTCATCGGCGCATTCTTCGGCGGGCTCGCATCGGGCGCACTGGCGCTGAGCGCTCGCATCCATCGCAGTCGCAGACCTGCACTGTGGTACGCCGGCTGCGAAGTCGCGATCGGACTGTGGAGCATCGCGCTGGCTCTCCTGCTGGAACCGGTCACGAGCACGCTCCTCATGCTCATCGGCTCTCAGCCCACGCCCCTGTGGCATGGGTTCGTGGCCTTCTGCGGCACCTTCGTGCTGCTGCTGCCCGCAACGGCCGCCATGGGTGCCACGCTGCCGGCGATGGAGCGGATTCACGAGGGCATGCGTCGACGCGGCGAATCCATCGCGGGCCTCTACGCAGCCAATACGCTGGGCGCGGTGCTCGGAGTCCTCGCCGCCGCCTTCGTGCTCGTTCCGACCCTCGGGTTATGGCGCACGGCGGCCGCGTGTGCGGCGCTGAATCTCGCATGCGCCGCCGCAGCGATGAAGCTCTTCGTCGAACCGGCCGATGTCGAGCAGCCGGCCACGCGTCCATCCGTGTCGCATCTGCCTTGGGTGCTCGCGGTCACCGGTCTGCTCGGCATCGGCTACGAAGTGCTGGTGGTTCGCGTGCTGAGCCAGGTGGCGGAGAACACCGTGTTCACGTTTGCGCTGTTGCTCGCGGTGTACCTGGTCGGCACCGCGCTTGGCGCGGCAGCCTATGGCCGCTGGTACTCCGCCGCGAAGGACGAACGACGGACACGCGACGCACTGCTGCGCGCGCTCGCGGCGAGCTGTCTCCTCGGCGTCGCGAGCCTGTACGGCGCTGACGCCCTCGAAACATGGATGCTGCAAGCTCTGGGACGCAGCATGGGCACGGCCCTGGCAGCCGAAGCACTCATCGCGACCGCCGCGTTCCTGTTGCCCTCGGTCCTGATGGGCGCCCTCTTCAGTCACCTCGCCACCCGCGCCCGGTCGGAGGGCGTCAGTTTTGGACGCGCCCTCGGCATGAACACGCTGGGCGCTGCCGTCGCCCCCCTGGTGTTCGGCGTCGTGTTGCTGCCCGGGCTCGGCCCGAAGCTCGCACTCGTCCTCATCGCCGCCGGTTATCTGCTGTTGTCGTCACGGCGCGGATGGTCCGCCATTGCGCAATGGGGGACAGCGGTCGCGACGCTGGCGGTCGCCGTGTGGGCACCCCCGCTCGCGATCGTCGACGTGCCCCCGGGGGGGCGCATCGTCCGCTACACCGAAGGTCTGATGGCGGCGGTCAGCATCGTGGAAGATGCCGGCGGGGTCGCAAGCCTGCACATCAACAATCGCCAGCAGGAAGGCAGCAGCGCGACGGTCTTCGCGGATGCGCGCCAGGCACTGCTGCCGATCCTCCTGCATCCCGCACCGCGGCGCGCACTCTTTCTCGGCCTGGGCACCGGCGTCACCGCGGCATCGGCCGCGGAGGATGCGAACCTGCAGGTGGATGCCGTGGAACTGCTGCCAGAAGTCATCGACGCTTCGAACCATTTCATCGGCGGGGACGGCAATCCTCGCCTGCACCTGATGGCTGCCGACGCGAGACGCTTCGTGCGCACCGCGCACGAGCGCTACGACGTGATCGTCTCGGACAACTTCCATCCTGCGCGCAACGGTTCCGGATCGCTGTACACGGAGGAGCATTTCAAGGCAGTGCAGGCGCGTCTCGCGGACGGCGGTCTCTTCTGCCAATGGCTGCCGCTGCATCAGCTCGACATCGACACGTTGCGCAGCATCGTGCGGACCTTCGTCGCCGTGCATCCGCACGCGTGGGCGATGCTCGCGACCAACAGTCTGGACACACCCGTGCTCGGGTTGGTCGCTCACGCGGATGGACGCAGGTTCGATCCGGAGGAGATACGCAGGCGGTTGACCACGGCGGCGCTACCGCACAGTCCCGGTGAGTTCGGTATCGCGGACGAGTTCGCCCTGCTGGGCGGCTTCGTCGCGGGACCACGTGCTCTGGCGCGCCTGGCGGGCAACGCACCGCTCAATACCGACGACCATCCGGTCGTTGCCTATCGGGCCCCGCGCATCACATATGCCCCCGACTCGCTGCCCCGCGACCGCCTGCTCGCACTGTTGAACGAGGTCGACATCGACCCGGACGAACTGCTCGCCGCCGCGGAACCCGGTCTGACTTCGCGGTTGGCCGCGTACTGGGTTGCGCGCGATCGGTTCATCGAAGCCGGGCGCGACGTGCACCCGGTGTCCGACGTGCAGCGCATGCTGGCGCAGGTGCGCGCACCGCTCCTGTCGGTGTTGCGCGTGAGCCCGGACTTCCGCCCCGCTTACGATCCTCTGCTGCGCATGGCCATCGCTCTCGGCGAGGTGGATGCCCCAGCGGCCCGAGCGCTGCTGATGGAACTGCGGCGCGTGCAGCCGATGCGGCCCGAGGCCGCGCAGGTGTTGAGGGATCTCGCGGTATCGTCGCCTTAGACATCGCGGGCCCCCACGCTAACCCTCCCCCGGCGAAGCCGGGGGAGGGGACGTATACCTCTTGAGGCTGCATAGCCGGAGGCACTGCTTCCCCCACCAGCGGTGGGGGAAGGTTGGGATGGGGGCCATCGTTCATCTTTCGACGATCAGCTTCACCGATCGTCGCACTCCCCTCCTTCCTCCACGCGAGCAGCGTGGGGGAAGGTCGGGATGGGGGCAGATAACCGCCCCCCTACAACCGCCTGGAGAACGAAAACAGCACCTGCGTGCGATCGAACGAATAGAAATCGATGCTCGAACGGCTCTCGTACTTCGACACCGTGATCATCGGAATGAACTCGAACACACGCCAGTCGCGTTTGCTGACGGACAGCGAGAAAGTGTTGAAGCTGTCATTGCGGTACTCGCCGAACAGCGGCTGGATGCCGTCGTATTCGATGGCCGCGAGGCGCGTGGTGAACCCCGTAGACAGTCCCCAGGACCAGTCCTTGAAGTAGCCCAGCGTCAGGCCGAGCGAGTCGTTGCGGAATGCGGGATCGCTTGCGCGATCGAAGTACCAGTCCAAGCCCACCTGGATCTGCGATGAAGGCGAGAGCAGAAAGCGACCACCGGAGTAGAGCCAGAACACCTCGCCGTTGCGCCCGAGTTGCCCGGGATACGTGAACTCCTGCACCTCGAACACGCTCTCTGCAATCCAGCGCGGCGCGACCTGACGCACGCCATCCACGCGCAACCCGGTGGAGCGGTTGAAGATGTCGTTGCCGAAACGCCGCTCGGCATAGAACGGCGCCACGCCGAACTCGGCGTTGCCGACCACGTAGCGCGGACCGGCACCGATGCGCGTGATCATGTCGTCGTAACGGCTGTCGGAGTAATCACGCCGCAGCAGCGATGCGAAACCGCGCATCTGCCAGTTGTCGGCGAGCTTCGCGCCGCGCCAGCCCGAAGCCGCGATCACCAGGCCGACGTCCGACTGCTCGCGCGCCTCGCTCGACAGCGTGAACGGCAGGCCGCCGATGGTGATGATCTGCTGATTGGTGCCGGTGTTGACGTTGCTGTCGGGCAGGATGCCGGCAGAGATGTCCAGCGCCCACAACTTGCGCCGGCGGATGCGCTCGAGGTAGGCGAGCACGTTCGCCTCTGCGGCCGGAGGTAGCTTGCCGGCGAGCGCCAGTTCGAAGTGATGCTTCGCGCCCGGGTCCTTGTTCTGTTCATACAGAGCGCGCGCGAGTTCGAGACGTACGCGTGGCAGGTTGGGATTGCGGTCCAGCATGCGCCGGAATGCGTTCTCGGCACGGTCCCACTGCTGCTGACCGACGGCGATCATGCCCGTGAGGAACAGGATCTCCATCTGGTCGACGTCGATGCGTCCCTGGATCTGCGCCAGTTCGTATTCGGCGTCGGACCAGCGAGCGGAGAGGATGGCCTGACGCAGGGGTTCGACGGGGTCGGTGGCGTACTGAGCACGCGCAACGCCGAAACACGCGATCAGCGCTGCGACCGTGATCGCACGCGCCAGGTACTTCATGAACACTGCGCCGAGGCGTGAGAGTGCTTGGTCAGCGTCCCGCCCCGAACGACCCCCACGCCTGCAGCGAGCCACCCCCACCGTTCAACGTATACGTACCCGCCAACTCGTTGGCGGCCGGACCGTGGAAGGTGCCCTGCCATGTCCCCGTGCCTACACCGCCCACGGCACTCGCCGAACCCGCGCCGCCCGCGAACGTGTTGTTCGTGATCGTCCCCGAATTGAGATTGATGCCGGTCAGCGGCAGCGCTGTCGTGCTCTCGAGCGAATGCACGCTCCCGCTGATGGTCGCCGTACCGAAGTTCGCCGTCAGGTTCACTTTGCCAAAGAAGTCCGTCGCGGTGTTGGTGGCATCGACCACCTTGCCCACCGTGGTGCCAGCATAGGTCGCCGTACCACTGCTCGGCATGGAACTGCCCGGTGTCTGCACACCGGTGGCAAAGTAGTTGTAGACGAACACGTCGTCGCTAGATGCACGCGATGTATCTATCCAGTAGCCAAAGCGTGCGTACGACAACGTGCCTCGCTCGGCGAGGAAGGGGAACGACGGCGGTGACGCGCCGCTCGCGCCCGATACCGCCACGGCGTTGGTGCCGGTCACGAAAATGCCGGTCGTATCGAGGTGCGGGGCGGTGGAAGATCCGGGGGGATTGAACGTCCCCAGCGAGACATCCGAGAACGTGAGGCCACCGTTCGCGAGCGGTGTCACCGTCGCCGCCGGCGACGCGATGGTCGTCGCGACATCGGTCGTCTGATTGATCTCGACCGTGGTCTGGTGGGTCAGCGCCAGAGGGGTGCCGACCGACTGGAGGAATGTTGCCGTGCCGCTGACGACGTTGGTGGTGGCACCGAACGACCCCCAGATGTCCCGACCCGCGATGACATCGGTCTGCCATACGCCCGCGGCCTCCTGGGCTGCATTGCCGAAGAAGCGGCCGATGATCAGCGACGTACCGTTCGTGGCCGTGTTGCCGTTGTCGAGACGCTGCGCGGTGATGCCGCCGTTGAATGTACGACTGCCGCCGGCGTTCGTGATGCTTACGCCGGATAGGATGAAGCGATAGTCGTAGTCGCCGAGGGCAGCGCCATTGTCGTCGAAGCGTTTCAGGTTGTTGATCGATCCGTAGATGGTGTTCGACGTGAAATCGGCTTCGAGGTGGATCGAGCCGGCCAGTGCGAAGAAGGTCGCGCCGCGCTGTTCCGCCGCGATGGCACCGCCCTGGTAGGACAAGGTCCCCGCCGTCGGCCCGGCGCCCGTGGGCGTTTCGAAGCCACCGTAGAACGCGACAACCTGCTGCGTGGGCGAGCTGAACGAAAGTGTTCCGAAGCGCGTGAAGTCGAGCAGCGTCGGCACGCTGCCCAGTGCGCCGAACTCGAGATAGTCGACGTCGCCGCTCGTCCCGATGAACGGCAGCACACCCGTCGCAGCGAACCGCACCGCGCGTTCGGTACCGAACCCAGACTCGAACGTCACGCTGATGCTGCCGTCGGCCTCGAGGCGGCGCCCGGCGAAGACGCTGCCCGCCGGCACCACGGCCGCGAACGGAATCGAAATCCCGTAAAGCGGGAGTGCCAGGCTGCGGTCACTGACCGCCGTGAACGATTTGCCGCCCGAGGCGAACTGACTGGGCGGGTTTATCGGTGGCGGGCTCGCCGTGGGCGCGAGCCCAGGTGAAGCGCCGCCACCGCCGCCCCCGCAGGCGGTTAAGGCCACAGCAACTACGACGAGAAGGACTACAGGAAGCCGATGCGCCAGCCCGAGGGCCGCAGGTCTCTCTTGCATGGGTTTGCCCTTCGAGGGTCTGGTATTTCCGGCGCCTCGATCCGTTCGGGCAAACCCGACGCCAGCCAAAATCTATAACTTTGAGAGAATTCTGCCCCCGATTCTGGACACCTTGCAAGCTTTCTGTTGGGGTTTGGCGACATTCTTTATACCCTGCCCTGGGAGCAGGCCGCAGGAAGGCTTGTTGCTATCATCCCTGGCCTGATCCCCGGCACGCCGCGCTGAAGCCGGGCTCGACGACCAACCGTTCGAAACAGGTAACTCCTTGAAGATTCATCCCGTCGTCCTTTGTGGCGGCTCCGGCACGCGGCTCTGGCCGCTGTCGCGCAGCGCCTACCCGAAGCAGTTCCTCCGCCTCACCAGCGACTTCACCATGCTGCAGGAGACCCTGCGGCGTCTGGAAGGCCTGCCGGACCTGGCGGCACCGGTGGTCATCTGCAACGAAGAGCATCGATTCCTCGTAGCCGAGCAGATGCGCGCGATCGGCGTGACCCCTAAGCTCCTGCTGCTCGAACCGATCGGCCGCAACACCGCCCCGGCCGTGGCCGCAGCCGCGGTCACCCTGGCCAAGGAAGATCCGGACAGCCTGATGCTGGTGCTGCCGTCGGACCACGCTATTCACGATGCCGCCGCGTTCCGCCACGCGATCCAGACCGCCTCGATCGCCGCTAACCAGGGACTGTTGACCACCTTCGGCATCATCCCGAGCGGCCCCGAAACCGGTTACGGCTACATCCGCCGCGGCGGACCGATGACCGACTTCAACAACACGTTTGCGGTAGCGCAGTTCGTCGAAAAGCCCAATCTCGAAACCGCGCAGCGCTTCGTCGCCTCCGGCGAGTATTTCTGGAACAGCGGCATGTTCGTGCTGAAGGCTTCGTCCTACGTCGAGGAACTCGGTGTGTTCCAGCCCGCGATCCTGAGTGCGGTGCGCAAGGCGCTGGCGGCGAGCCGCATCGACATGGACTTCTGCCGGCTCGATGAAGCCGCGTTCGCCGAGTCACCCTCCATCTCCATCGACTACGCGGTGATGGAGAAAACCAAGCTCGGCGCGGTCGTTCCCGTGGAAATGGGCTGGAACGACGTGGGTTCGTGGGACGCGTTGTGGGACCTGCACGACAAGACGCCCGAGGGCAACGTCGTACAGGGTGACGTGCTCGCAGCCGATGTCTCGAACACGTTCATCAAGGCCGAGAACCGCATGGTCGCCGCCGTCGGCGTGGACGACCTCGTCATCGTCGAGACCGCCGACGCGGTGCTGGTGTCTTCACGCAAGTCAGCCCAGGACGTGAAGCTGCTGGTGGACCGCATGAAGAGCGCCGAGCGCTCCGAGCACGTCACGCACCGGCGCGTGTATCGCCCCTGGGGTTCGTACGAAGGCATCGACGCCGGCGGGCGCTACCAGGTGAAGCGCCTCACCGTGAACCCGGGGGCGAAGCTCTCGCTGCAACTGCACCACCATCGCGCCGAGCATTGGGTCGTCGTGAGCGGCACCGCGCTCGTGACGCGCGGCGATGAAGAGATCCTCCTCTCCGAGAATCAATCCACATACATCCCGCTCGGCGTGAAACACCGGCTCGCCAATCCCGGCCTGGTGCCGCTGCACGTGATCGAGGTGCAGTCGGGCAGCTATCTCGGCGAAGACGACATCGTGCGCTTCGCCGACGACTGGAATCGCGGCGAAGAGAAGTCGAAGAAGTAATGCTGCGCCGGCTGCTGCAGTTCGCGGCCGCGCGTCCGGTGCGCCTCGCATGCGCGGGGCTCGCGGTCGCGCTGACGGTGAATCTCTTCTACCTCGGCTCGGGTCCCGGTGCGGTGAATCTCTTCGAGCCGCCGTGGGACAAGGTCGCGCACTTCGCGGCGTTCGCCGCGCTCACCACATTGTTCGCGATCGGTATGGGCCTGCAGAGAGCCTGGATCGCACTCGGGCTGGTGGGTCTCATCGGCCTGGCCGACGAACTGCACCAGGCCACGCTGCCCGGGCGCCACGCGGGGCTCGATGACTGGATCACCGATGCCGCGGCGGCGTTGCTGGTCGTGGGTGTGATTGCGCTGGCGATGCGGGGCAGGGGCTGAGAGGGCGGCTGCCCCCATCCCAACCTTCCCCCACCTGCGGTGGAGGAAGGAGTGCATCTGCAGGCGTGCTGACCTAAACGGAGCACTCCTTCCCCCGGCCTGCCGGGGGAAGGTTGGGATGGGGGCAGCGACGTATCCCCCGCCCCCGCCCTGTTACTTCGGCGCCCCCGCCGGTTGTACCTTCGGCAGTTCGGCGTCGTTGATCACCACCGGCGTCTTGTTCGTCAGGAACGTGAGATAGGCCTGCTCGGTCTCCTGCGCCTTGCGCACCCGCAGCGCGCTCGCGAGCTGGTCACGCACTTCCGGGAGCGGCCGCACGCCCTTCTCCTTCACGTCGTCCAGCCGGATCACGTGCCAGCCGGCCGTGGTCTTGATCGGCCCGGCCACATCGCCCTTCTTCAGATTCGCGACGGCATCGCGCAGTTCGGGAATCAGGTTCTGCTCCGTCACCCAACCCATGTCGCCGCCCTTGGCAGCACTCTCGGCATGCTCCGACCCGGCCTTGGCCAGGGCGGGAAAGTCCACGCTCTTCACCTTGGCGCGGGCAGCCATGTCGTTGGCCTTGGATTGCGCCTTGGTGAAGGCGGCCTTGTCGCTCTCCGCCGGCGCGAGAACGAAAACCTGCGACAGGCGGAACTGTTTGGGTGAGAGGAACTGCCCGGCGTTCTGATCGTAGGCAGCCTTGATGTCCGCCTCGGTCGGATAGGTCTCGGGCGGCCGCGCGACGCTGTTCATGTAGCTCGACACGAGGATCTGTTCGCGTGCCCGGTCCATCAGGGCGATCACCTCGGGGCGCTTGTCCCAACCCTTGGTCCGGGCTTCGGCGGCCAGCGCCCGGCGCAGCATCTCCAACCGGATGACGCGGGTCATGTCCTGCGGCGTATTGGCGAGCTGCGCCTTCGCCTCGGGCGGAAGGCTGTCGATGATGGCCTTCAACTCATCGACCTTGAGTTCGTTGTCACCCATCTTGGCGATCACTCCCGGGGGGAGTTTGTCGACGGCCAGCGCCGGCAATGCGCACAACAGCAGCATCGAAGCGATGCATCGGAACAACATGGGACCTTCCCTCCATCAGTGAAGCCGGGAAACTACGGGCCGAATGTTACAGAAATCGGACTCCGGTCATCCGCCTAACGCCGCAGCCGCCGCAAGAAAATCCGGCAGATCAAAGCCTTCGGCGCTATGGTCGATGCTAAGGCAGATGCCGGACCGTGATCGCCGGCAAGGCGACGGATCGTCGCCAACCCCCAACGGCAAACCTCACACCAAACCGCTCCAACGGGTCGTCACACTGGAAGATTCACCGACGCGCACCGGTGTCGCCGAAAGAAGAAAATCTAACAAAACACCCGTAAGCCTTGCCCCTGGATCTTCCGGTTTATGGGCCTGTAGGCACCACGCCGGTGCGGAGCGGGACGCGACGAGAATCCGCACCCCATTGAATCCAAACAGTTTCAACAACACTCTCACGTGCGGCACTTTCTGGCACTACACGTGCTTTTGTGACACTTGCGGTCAGGCCGGCGGTAGCGGGAGTTGTGCGCCATCTGCCCGGAATCAAACAGGAACCGCGATTAAACCGGATCTGGTCCCAGGGGAACAAACGTCAAGTCTGTTTAACCGCCCGACGTAGAAACCTCTTGAACAGACCGGCTCATCCCTTGAAACTTCGTAGTAACACCGGTACGCGACACTGACAGCGAATTAGATTGCGTGAGAGGAGAAATTCTCACGGTGTAGTTCCGAAAACTCCCGACGACCCGGGCAAGCCATGCAGTAGAGTCGAAGCTGGGAAACCAGCCAACAACAAACCAGCCAACAACAATAGGCAGCGGCCACTCGCCGCGGCCGACGCAGCTAGATCGTCACGCTGGCGTTCGCGCTGCTGATTCAGGAGTTGGAGACCATGACCTGCAAAAAAATCTTCGCTGGAATCGCCCTTGCGCTGGGGCTTCAGACGGGCGCCTCCGCGGCGATCGTCACCCTGGACGGCGATTTCTTCGACATCCGGTTCGACAGCGCGCTGACCGGACTCTTCGGCACCCCGACCATCGTCGGCGACGCCATCGTCTGGACCCCGTCCCGCAACACCGGTGCCTACGCCGAGGCCGGTGTGGCTTCAGGCTCCCCGGTGGACGTGACCAGCGGCACCTTCGATCTCAAGATCATCGCCGACGACGGCTACAAGATCACCGGCAGCTCCCTCACCGAAGGCGGCAACTACTATTTCTTCGGTCCCGGCACGGTCGGCTTGCAGGCGACCGGAGACCTCTGGATGGCCGGCCTCGGACCTGCAGCCGGTCCGGTGTCCTCCTCCCTCACCGTCTCGACCCTCGTGTCCAACGGATCGACGTTCAACTTCGCTACCAAGCAGTGGTCCGGTTCTGCATCGGTCTCCCTCGGCGCGAGCGTAGACACTGCCCATGTGTCGATCTACAACCTGCTGGCCGCCTGGGCCATCCCGCCGGATTCCCAAGGCGCCTACATCGAGAAGCGCAACGTGACCCTGTCCGTCGGCGTGGTACCGATTCCGGAACCGAGCACCTGGGCCATGCTGGGCCTGGGCGTGGGCATGATCGGTTTCGCGATCCGCCGCAAGATGCGCTGAGCGCAATCAGCCTCAAAAATGAAAACGGCCCTTCGGGGCCGTTTTCATTTGCTGGGGCGGTTCAGAGCCGCTCGGCCAAGCAGGTGCGCAACGCCTGGTCCCACGGCACCGGGCGGACGCCGAAGGTGGCTATCAGCTTGCCGTTGTCGAGCAGCGAATTCGCCGGACGCCGGGCGGGCAGCGGGTAATCGGAGGTGGCGATCGGCGTGACCTTCACGTGGCGCCGGTCCGCAAGTTCGGGAGCGGTCGCCACGATCGCCGAGGCGAACCCGTGCCACGTGGTCGCACCGCCGTTGGTGAAGTGATACACGCCGCTCAGCGCGCGCGCCTTGGCACGAGCGTCAGGATCGCGCCACAGGCGTGCAACGATATCCGCCGTGCCTTCGGCCAGCGTCCGGCACCACGTGGGCGCTCCATGCTGATCGGCCACGATGCGCAGCTCGTCGCGTTCCTTTGCGAGCCGGATCATCGTGAGCATGAAATTGCCGCCACGGCGACCGTACACCCACGAAGTCCGCAGGACGACGTGCGCACCGCCGGCGACCTGCACCGCCTGCTCGCCGGCCAACTTCGTGCGCCCGTAGGTGCTGAGCGGATTCGGCGTATCGGTTTCAATCCAGGGGGTGGCCTTGCTGCCGTCGAACACGTAGTCGGTGGAGTAATGGATCATCAATCCACCGAGCTTGGCCATCGCTTGCGCCATCACACCCGGCGCGATGCCGTTGACGGCCATGGCGAGGCCAGGCTGCTCTTCCGCCTTGTCCACCGCCGTGTATGCCGCGGGATTGACCAGCACGTCGGGACGCTGGTCCGCGATGAATGCGCGCACTGCATCGACGTCGGTGAGGTCGAGGTCGGCGAGATCGATGGCCGTGATCGTGCCGAGGTTTGCGAGCGAGCGCTGCAGTTCCCAGCCGACCTGGCCGGCGGCACCGGTGACCAGGATGCGGAGAGGGGTCATGGGAGGGGCTGGCCCCCATCCCTACCTTCCCCCGCGCGACGCGCGGGGGAAGGGGTGTACGACTCCTTCCCCCGGCTTCGCCGGGGGAAGGTTGGGATGGGGGCCACATCCGCCCCACCCCGCGACAACCTTCCCCTCACTCGAACACCTCCGCCTCCGCTAGAAGCTTCCCCACCTTGTCCTTCGCCGACAATTGCGGCTCGACTTGCAGAGGCCACTCGATGCCGATGGCGGGATCGTTCCACGCGATCGACCGTTCGTGCTCGGGCGCCCAGTAATCCGTGGTCTTGTAGAGGAAGTCCGCGGTCTCGCTGAGCACCAGGAAACCGTGCGCGAAGCCTGCGGGGATCCACGCCATGCGCTTGTTCTCCGCCGACAGCTCCGCCCCGTACCAGCGACCGAAGGTCTTCGAGCTGCGCCGCACGTCCACCGCCACGTCGAACACCGCTCCGCTCACGACGCGGACGAGTTTCCCCTGAGGCTGCTTGATCTGATAGTGCAGGCCGCGCAGCACGCCGCGCTGCGAGCGCGAATGGTTGTCCTGCACGAATTCGCCCCGATAGCCGGTGAGCTCGGCGAACCGGCGCTGGTTGAAACTCTCGAGAAAGAAACCGCGCGCATCGCCGAACACCTTCGGCTCGAGCAGCACGAGGCCCTCCAGGGGCGTCACGATCACGTTCATCGCGGCAAGCCTCTAGAAGATCCGCTCGCGCAGCACCTGCAGCAGGTACTGCCCGTAACCGCTCTTGCGCAGCGGTTCGGCGAGCTTCTCGAGCTGCGCCGCATCGATGAACTGCATGCGGAACGCGATCTCCTCGGGGCACGCGATCTTGAGGCCTTGGCGCTTCTCCACCGTCTGAACGAACTGTGCGGCCTCGATCAGCGAATCGTGCGTGCCGGTGTCGAGCCACGCGTGGCCGCGACCCATCACCACCACATCGAGATCGTTCCACGCGAGGTACTGGCGATTGACATCGGTGATCTCGAGCTCGCCGCGGGCGGAGGGCTTGAGGTTCTTCGCCACGTCCACCACGCGCGCATCGTAGAAGTACAACCCGGTCACCGCGTAGCGCGACTTCGGCTTGGCGGGCTTCTCCTCGATGCTGATGGCGCGACCACCGGCGTCGAACTCCACGACGCCATAGCGCTCCGGATCCGTCACCGGATAAGCGAACACCGTCGCGCAACCATCCTTGTTCATGGCGCCCTGCAGATCGTCGCCCAGGTCGTGCCCGTAGAAGATGTTGTCGCCCAGCACCAGCGCGCTCCTGCCGCCGGCGACGAACTTCTCGCCGATGATGAAGGCCTGTGCGAGGCCGTCCGGCGAAGGCTGCACCGCATAGGAAATGTTCATGCCCCATCGGGCTCCGTCACCCAAGAGCTCCGCAAAGCGCGGTGTGTCCTGGGGTGTGGAGATGATCAGCACGTCGCGTATCCCCGCCAGCATCAGCGTGGTGAGCGGGTAGTAGATCATCGGCTTGTCGTAAACCGGCAACAATTGCTTGGACACGGCCTGCGTCACGGGATACAGCCGTGTGCCGGAGCCGCCGGCGAGGATGATGCCCTTGCGGCGAGTGGGAGCGTTCATGCGGAAGCAAGCGGAATCGAGGAAGGTCGGTGCAATCGCGCGAACGACGTCTGCTCCGACCGCGCGCGGACCGGAAGCATAACCCAGACCATACGGGCTCCGATCGACGCGCGACCGTCAGCCGAGACGGCGGACGCCCGGGTCGAACGGTTCAGGCGGGTGGATCGACTGCGGTGCACTCGCGAACGTCGGAACCCGCAGCGCTCCTTGCGCCGTGTCGACCGGCAAGCCGCCAAATGAACCCATCAAGCCGTAGTGCACGGCCAGATCGCCGCCCAGGGCCTCGACGGTGTGTGTTGCGTCGAGCATGTCCATCGCGAGGAAGGCGCGCTGCCACTGCCCTGCGATCGTCTGAGCAGCATCCTGCGCGGCGTGGAGATCAGCGATCGCAGCGGCGAAGTCATAGCGCTCGACCGTCGTGGCCGTCGTGCCGTCGTTCAAGACGCGGGTACCGATGAACTGGAGCTGTGCGCCGGCCGGCCGCGACCCACCGCGGAACCATTCGGCGAACGTCAGCCGATCGCCCATAGCGCTCGTGTCGATCACCAGATCGTCGGCGTTGCGAGAGAAGCGAAGATCGTCCCGCGCGATACCGCCACCGAGAGACACATGCGCCACAGCCGCACTGCCCACGCGAACTCGATCATCGCCATCGCCCCGGTTGAACGCCACGATGTCCGTGCCACGCTCGACGACGTTGATGTCCGCACCGGCCCCACCCGCGAGAAAGTCGTTGCCGGCCCCGCCGTCCAGTTCGTCGTCACCCCATCCGCCGTCGAGCAGATCGTTCAGCGCGGTCGACGCCGAAAACGCGAATCTCAACGCGCCGCTCCAGGGCATGGTGCTCTGGCCCGCCACGACCTCGAGGCCATCGTACGCGCGCACTCCGGACCCGCGGTCGTATGTGGCCGTAGCGGAATTGGGGACTTTGGAGACTCCACCGAACGTGACCGATTCGATGAACAGATTCCGGTCCTCGCCCCGGTCCGGAAAATATGCATCGTTCACGAACGCCACGTCGATCGCATGCGCGATGCTCTCGTTCGCCATCAGCGTCAACGAGTAGTCCTTGTAACCGTCCGGATCGACGTCGAACGTCCCGATCGAAACACCGTCGACGCGCAGCTCCATCCGCGCCCGGACGCCGGCGGCGTTCGACCCCTTCGCCCGCACCGTCAGCACGGCGGAGACCGTGCCTTCGCCTTCGAGCCGATCGTTCCCGTCACGGCCCTGCAGGATGTCGTGCCCCGCGCCTCCAAGCAGGACGTCACCGCCCCAGCTCCCGACCAGCAGATCGTCGCTACGGCTGCCGCGGCCCGTCAGGCCCTCGCTTTCCAGACTCAACGCTTCGACCCCTTCGGGCAGCTGATACGAAGTCGTTGCCAGGACGTGGTCCCAACCGCCGGCCGTCTTCTCGACGACACGATCGCCCGCGTCATCGACGCGATACGTGTCGTCGCCCGCGCCACCGGCCATGCGGTCGGATCCGGGCCCTCCATCCAGGAAGTCGTCGCCCGCCGCGTCGAACGCGGATGCCGGAATCTCGAAGCGCAGTGCCCCGCTCCAAGGCATGGTGGCTTGTCCGGCAAGAACGTCGACACCATCGTAGGCCGCGGCAGCGCCGCCGCGGTCGTAGCGGACACCTGCACTGTTCGGCAGGATTCGCACGTTGCCGACCTGGATCGACTCGACGTACAGATTGCGATCCTGCTTGAGATCGGGGAAGTAGGCATCGTTGACGAAAGCGACGTCGACGCGATGGGCCTCACCCCGTGCAATCGCGAGATCGAAGCGATAGGACTGATACACGCTCACATGAGGAACATCTATCGTTCCCACCAGCACGCCGTCCACACGTACTTCCATTCGCGCATCGACGTTCTGAGCAGATGAACCGCGCGCCCGCACGATCAGCGGCACGGTGAGCAGACTGTCGCCTTCGAGGATGTCGGCACCTTCGCCCCCGGCCAGAAAATCGTTGCGATTGCCGCCGATCAGCAGATCGTTGCCGCCGAGACCGATCAACGTGTTCTCGACGTTCTCGATGCTCGTCAGCGTGTCGGCGCCGTCGGTGCCCTCGACGGTCAACAGGTTCGACGTGATCTGCGAGACATCCCAGTAGCCGGTGTCGTCGAAGCGGATCGACCCGATGGTGGCGTGCCCGGCAACGTTGAACCAGCCCGCCACCCTCCAGGATGCGGTCCCGTCGGTGAGCGCGATGACGACATCGCGGCCGTCGCGCCGCAGCGCGAGGTCGCGCGGGAAAATGTCGGGACCGAATCGCAGGCTCCGCAGTCCACTCGATTGCTGGATCGTGACGACACCGTCGCCACGACCCAGCACGATGTCGTCGGAACGATGCAGAGCGCGCTTCCTCAGGGAAGTGAGCGACAGAATCGTGCCGTCATCGAACACGAAGCGTTCGATCCCTGCCGTGGACCCCAGCAGCGGAACGGCGCCGCTCTCCCACGGTAGACGATGCTGCCAATCGGACTCCCATCCCGTGGCCACCTGCATGGCGCCGCCGGACCAACGCAACGCCAGCATGGATTGCCCCGAAAGCGATCCGGATGTCGTGGTGCCCGGCTCCACGACAACGCTGTCCGCATCGATGCCGGCCCCGAACGCGATCACGTCTCGATCCACGACCCCCGACCGCAGGACCAGCTCGTCGTCAACCGTAAACACGGTTGCGGCGCGACGCACCGGTTCTCCGCTCTGCTCGAACCAGCGGTCGAACGCCCGGCGCAGGCCGGACGACTCTCCGTCGACGCGCTGCTCCGGATCGATCACGATGTCCTGGCCGGCATCGATCGCCGAAACCAGATACCGATCGGCACCATATCCGCCCTGCATCGCGTCGTTGCCGGTGCCACCGAGGAGCACATCGGCATCGTCGGTGCCGGTCAGGATGTCGTTGCCGGGACCGCCGGACAGCCACGCACCGACTCCGCGCACGCGTGGGACGTACTGGTACGCGGTCAGTGCGCCCTCCTTCTGACGCGCCATCGGCGCTACGACATCGTCGCCCGCCCCTGCTTCTATGACTGCGGAGCCGGCGTATTCGATCCGGTTCGCAGCGTCGCCGGCTTCGACGATCGGGATGCGGAACCGCGATTCGGCGTTCGCGCGGCTCACCTGAGTGGGGCCGGTACCGACGGCGTAGCTGTGGCCGTAGCGCAAGAAGCTCTGGCTGCTGTAGGTGATGAAGAACGGATCGTCCGGGATGTCCGGAGTGGGGTCGAACACGTTCGTGAACGACGGCCCGGACCCCAG
>JAIESW010000060.1 GCA_019745565.1 Burkholderiales bacterium | reverse complement strand
TTCGTCGTCTTTCTGCTTGGCATACATGCTCCTTGGCGTCATGTTATGCCTCGCACACAAAAATCCGGATAGGCTCTGGGCGGGCGGAGATTCGCGCCGTGCTGTACATGGCCACGCTGACGGCCAAGCGGCACAACCCCGTCATCCGAGCCATGTTCGAGCGCCTGAGTGCGCAGGGCAAGCCCTTCAAGCTCGTCATGACCGCCTGCATGCGCAAGTTGCTCACGATCCTGAACGCGATCTTGAAGTCTGGAATCCCGTGGAAGTCCCCGTCCAACGCCATCGCTTGACACGGTTGCTCCCCCAGCAAAGCTGGGGGAGGGGATGTACTACTTTTTCCGCCAGCGAAGCCGGGCGAGCGGTGTACAACCCTTCCCCCATCATCGGTGGGGGAAGGTAGGGATGGGGGCAGGCATGCTGCGACGCACGATCCCCACCTCCAACCCGGCATTCCCGCCCACCCGGACAGTCGCCTGCAGGGCCTTTATTTCTTCACTTGTTCAGTGGTTTAGCGCCGTCCATCGAGACATCCGCGATCGCACCAGCTATACTCCTGCGTCTTTTTTCGCAGAGCAAGGATTGCGCATGGCCAACTCTTCCAGCCCGAGCGGCGGCAAGCGACGCTTCCTGCTGGCCGCCACGAGTGTGGTGGGGGGTATCGGCGCGGTGGCGGTAGCCGTCCCCTTCGTTCGCAGCATGACCCCCAGCGCCCGGGCCCGAGCCGCGGGTGCCCCGGTGGAAGTGGATATCTCCAAGGTGGAGCCGGGCATGATGATCACGGTGGAATGGCGCGGCCAGCCCGTGTGGATCGTCCATCGCACGGCCGAGATGCTCGCGAACATCCCCAAGATGAACGACCGCGTGGCCGACCCCGAGTCGTCCCAGCCGCTCCAGCCGGCCTACGTCAACAAGGAGAACCGCGCCATCAAGCCGGACTACCTGGTGCTGGTCGGCATCTGTTCGCACCTGGGCTGTTCGCCGACCGAGAAGCTCAAGATCGGCGCCGACAGCGGTCTCGGTGACGACTGGCTCGGCGGCTTCTACTGTCCCTGTCACGGCTCGAAGTTCGACGTGGCCGGCCGCGTGCTGAAAGGCATGCCCGCCCCGGTAAACCTCAAGGTGCCGCCGTACACCTTCCTCTCCGATTCCCGCATCCTCATCGGCCAGGACAAGTCATGAGCAAGATCGCCGCCCTTACCCAGTGGATCGACGACCGCTTTCCGATGACGTCCAATTGGAAGGCGCACCTGACCGAGTACTACGCGCCGAAGAATTTCAACTTCTGGTACTACTTCGGCTCCCTCGCCCTGCTGGTCCTGGTGATCCAGATCCTCTCCGGGATCTTCCTCACCATGCACTACAAGCCCGACGCCAGCCAGGCCTTCGCGTCGGTCGAATACATCATGCGCGACGTGCCGTCGGGCTGGCTGGTGCGCTACATCCATTCCACCGGCGCCTCGATGTTCTTCGTCGTGGTCTACCTGCACATGATGCGCGGGTTGCTGTACGGCTCGTTCCGCAAGCCGCGCGAGCTGGTGTGGATCTTCGGCATGCTGATCTACCTGTGCCTGATGGCCGAGGCGTTCTTCGGCTACCTGCTGCCGTGGGGCCAGATGTCCTACTGGGGCGCGCAGGTGATCGTGAACTTGTTCAGCGCTGTCCCGTTCGTGGGCGAGGACCTGTCGGTGTGGATCCGCGGCGACTACGTCGTGTCGGACGCTACCCTGAACCGCTTCTTCGCGTTCCACGTGATCGCGATTCCGCTGGTGCTGCTGGGCCTGGTCGCGGCGCACATCCTCGCGCTGCATGAAGTGGGGTCGAACAACCCCGACGGCATCGAGATCAAGAAGAAGAAGGACCCGAAGACCGGCATCCCGCTCGACGGCATCGCGTTCCACCCGTACTACACGGTCAAGGACATCGTCGGCGTGGTGGTCTTCCTGATGGTCTTCAGCGTGATCATCTTCTTCATGCCCGAGGTCGGCGGTTACTTCCTCGAGTACAACAACTTCATCCCCGCCGATCCGCTCAAGACCCCGCCGCACATCGCGCCGGTCTGGTACTTCACACCCTACTACGCGATGTTGCGTGCCGTCCCGGCGATGCTCGGCTCGCAGTTCCCCGGCGTCATCGTGATGGGACTCGGCGTGATGGTCTTCTTCCTGCTGCCGTGGCTCGACCGCGGCAAGGTGAAGTCGATCCGCTACCGCGGGCCGAAGTACAAGATCTGGCTCACGCTGTTCGTGATCTCGTTCGTGATCCTGGCCTGGCTCGGCATGAACCCGACCGACTTCCTCGGCAAGTTCCCGGGCAGCACACTCGAGATGGCGACGTTCCTCGCGCGCGTGTTCACGGTCATCTACTTCGCGTTCTTCGTCCTGATGCCCTGGTACACCGCCACCGACAAGGAGAAGCCGGAACCCGAGCGGGTGACCGGATGAACATCATGCGCCTAGTCCGTCGCCTTGCCGTCCTCGCGTTCCTTGCCCCGGCCGTCGCCTTCGCGGCCGGTGGTCACGTCGCTCTCGACAGCGCGCCCATCGACCAGCACGACGTCGCATCGCTCCAGCGCGGCGCGCGCAACTTCGTGAGCTACTGTCTCAACTGTCACTCGGCGCAGTACATGCGCTACAACCGCCTCGCCGACCTCGGGCTCACCGATCAGCAGATCAAGGACAACCTGATGTTCGCGTCCGACAAGGTCGGTGATCCGATGACCATCGCCATGAGGGCGAAGGACGCCAAGACGTGGTTCGGCGCCCAGCCGCCGGATCTGTCGGTGATCGCGCGCTCGCGCGGTGCCGATTGGCTCTACACCTATCTGCGCTCCTACTATCGCGACGAGTCGCGCCCGACCGGCTGGAACAACGTCGTCTTCCCCGGCGTGGGCATGCCGCACGTGCTGTGGGAGCTGCAAGGTCAGCAGGATCTCGAAGTCGAGAAGCATGAAGGGGCCGAGGCCGCGCACGGCGGCCACGCAGCGGAGAAGCTGGTGCTGGCCGAACCAGGCAAGCTGACGCCCAAGCAGTACGACGCCTTCGTGGCCGATCTCGTGAACTACCTTGTCTACATGGGCGAGCCGGCCCGCCTGCAGCGCGTGCAGATCGGCATCCTCACCCTGTTGTTCCTCGGCGTCCTGTTCGTGTTCGCCTACCTACTCAAGAAGGAATACTGGAAGGACGTCCACTAAGAGCCGTCTTCCTCCGTCTCCGGAGCCTCAGATCAAATGATGACCCTCTACTCCGGCACCACGTGCCCTTTCAGCCAGCGGTGCCGCATCGTCCTCTACGAGAAGGGGATGGACTTCCAGATCGTCGACGTCGATCTGTTCAACAAGCCCGAAGATCTCGCGGTGATGAATCCGTACAACCGCACCCCGGTGCTGGTGGAGCGCGATCTCATCCTGTACGAATCGAACATCATCAACGAGTACATCGACGACCGTTTCCCGCATCCGCAGCTGATGCCGGCCGACCCGGTGATGCGCGCGCGGGCCCGCCTGTTCCTGTTCCGCTTCGAGAACGAGCTCTTCACGCACATCGAATCGCTCGAGAAGGGCAACCAGAAGGTCGCCGACAAGGCACGCCAGCTGGTGCGCGACAGCCTCACGCAGATAGCACCCGTGTTCGTGAAGCAGAAGTACATGCTGGGCGACGAGTACTCCATGCTCGACGTCGCGATCGCTCCGCTCCTCTGGCGCATCGACTACTACGGCATCCAGATCCCGAAGCAGGCCGCGCCGCTGCTGAAGTACGCCGAGCGCCTGTTCAGCCGCCCGGCCTACATCGAAGCGCTGACACCCGCCGAGAAGGTGATGCGCAAATGAAGCAGCCGTCGACCACACCCTACCTGATCCGCGCGATCTACGAGTGGTGCGTCGACAACGGCTTCACGCCGTACCTCGCCGTCAAGGTGAACGACCGTACCAAGGTCCCGCTGGAGTACGTGCGCGACGGCGAGATCATCCTCAACGTGAGTGCCGACGCGACGCGTGACCTCACCATCGGCAACGAAGTGATCCAGTTCTCGGCGCGCTTCAACGGCGTGTCGCGCGAACTTTCCGTGCCGGTGGATTGCGTGAGCGGTGTGTTCGCAAAGGAATCCGGACAAGGTCTGGCGTTCCAGCAGCCGGCGACCGGCGCCGTGACGAGCAGCCTTGCTCCAGTGGAGTCCACGACCGAGTCCGACGACAAACCAACGCCGCCCACCGGCGGAAGGCCGAAGCTCCAGGTCGTGAAGTAGCCGGTCGGGGCGCGGCCCGAGAGGCGGCCCCCGTATAATTCGAGCAGCCATGCCGGATTAGCTCAGTTGGTAGAGCAGCTGATTTGTAATCAGAAGGTCACGGGTTCGATTCCTGTATCCGGCACCAGATACCCCATTCGCTTCCGGTCCATCGAAGTGCAGCAATCACTCGATGCCGCAAGTAATGAGGGAGGCACAGAACTGCTTGACGGTTGCTCGGCAGTCGCTCGCGTGCCACGCTGTGCCTGCATGGACAAGCTAGAAGGCCGTCATGGTTCGGATTCTTGTTCACGGGCCTGATCAATAGCCGTGCGACTAGGGGATGCCTGCACAAGACCGAGATATCGATGACCCGGCACAGTCGAATCGAGCAATGCGACCCCCACTAGTCCCCGAAGCCGAACTCGGAGCGCAGGACCTGACACACGCCCGCCGTCAGCACTCCCATAACCTGGTTCAGCAACTGACGTGCTTCATCATCACGATCGAACTCGTTGGGTGCGGGTACCTGCTGATCAATGCGAAAGAACTCGTAGGCATTCCTTCGGCGAAATACCTTTACTTGATCCTCGGCGTGGCCGCTTTTCTTGGAGTTCTTTGGCGCGTGCTCCACAACGAGACCTACTACCGATCTTCACACGGACTCAGTACCGGTGCGTATGCCTTGGGCACCCGCGTCATGTACTGGCCCTACGTCACACTTTCGATCATCGCGTTTGTATGGGCCATCTATGCGGGGACCCGCTACCTGCATGAAGTATCGGTCGGAAACGCGGCGTCGCCCGCGTCGCCGGAGGAAGGCAAGCCGCCGCTACCTGCCCCGGGACAAGTAAGGGGCTAGCCTGGCTGGATGCCCTCGTCTGCGGCTCTCGAGGGAAGCGGCGGAAGCGCTGCGTTGGTGGGTCGCAGGTCTCGAAGCGAGAAGTCTCGCTGTCCACCTGTCGCCGGACCACGAGAAGGCCGTGCGCACGCTCGGTATCGAGGTGCACAACGCCTCCAACGAGATGGCTTGATGTCCTGCGCCAATGAAAAGGGCCTGCAGCGCGAGGCCGCAGGCCCTTTCAACCCGAGTATCGGGTCTGCCTGCTAGCTGCTTACAGGCAGCATTCCAGCATCTTCATGCAGCAATCGAGCGCGCTGCCGCAGCAGGTCTCGGTCGCGGCCAGCACACCGACGGACGTCAGCGTCAATCCGATCGCTGCGATGGTCTTTGCGTACTTCGTTTTCATTGTGAACTCCTCGAGATTGAAAATGGTGTGACAGGACCCACGATCTAGTCGGGAGGTCGCCAGATGTCGTCGAGCGGGTTCGACAGATGGATGGAACGCGGCTCTGACTCGTCGGTGATCGTCTCTGCCGGTAGCGGCAGCTGTGCCTGGGAGGCGACCGTCGACGTGGACGCACAATCCGGGCAGTTCGCGTCGAGGAGGCAGTTGGACATCGCCTTGCAGCCGTCCGCGCAGCAGTTGCCGTAGACGGCAGCGGTGGCGATGCCGGTCTGCAGGAGGAAGGCGATGGCCACCACCATGGCTACGATCATGCGCATGGAGCTACTTTAACGCATCCCCGGTCGCCGGGTTGGTCCTGCGACTTTGTACCTCCGCGGAATGCGCCGGTGCCTGACCGTGGTGAGCCGGCAGGGAAACGCACAACACGGAACGGCGGACCTCGAACCGCGCGCCCGATGGTCCTCGGGCGCGCCCGCACCGGCCACGGGGCTCGCAGGAAGTTCGGATCCGGCTTTGGCTTCCCGCGGCAGGATCACATCTCCCCCGAGAGACGAGGTGCTGCTGCAGACGCCGCTCAAGGCGGAGGTCCGCGAGATCATCGACACGCGCTATTTGCTGTTCTGGCGTCGGCGGGCGAGCCTGGGCGCCCACGTGGACGCACCGTAGATCGCGTCGAAATCCGGCACTTCCACCGATTCGATGCCGATGGCATTCAGGAAGAACAGCTTGCCCGAGCCGCGTTCCTTGCGCGTGTGCACGTACCAGGCGCGCTTGCGGCGATCCGGAAACTTTCGGAAATAGCGGGCGCGCTCGATCAGCAACCAGCGCAGGAAGACCTCCGATTCCTCGAGGCCGAGTCCGAAGATCAGCAGCGGCTTGTGGAAGAGGATCTGCAGCCAGGTCGTCGCGCCCCGCCAGGCGCGCTGATCCCTGCCGCCGTAGAGTCGCGCTGCACCGCCTTCGTGGATCCATGCGCGCGCCCGAGCCACCGAGCCCATGTAGTGGGTGAGTCCGAGCCGGATGCTGCGCCGATAGCGATGCATGCCGTTGACGTGCCAGATGCCGAAGCCCGAGCCGGGGTCCGACAGCGCCGACAGGCCGTAGTAGCAGTCCCACGGATAGAAGTCGGTGAACGGGAGGTCGCCCAGCCGATACAGCGAGCTGCCGACCGCGTCGGCGAGCGTTGCCTCGAAGTTGGTGGTCAGGACGGGTACTTGCGCGGCGAGTGCCCAGCGCATCGCGTGGCGGTGCTGGTCATGCGATTGCCACTGCTCCATGAGATCGCAGAACGCCTGCTGCAGGCTCGCGGCCGGAGCACGACCGGGTCTGGCCAAATCGAGCAGGTCGTAGAACTCGGTGAGCGAGATGCCGGCAGGGATCTGCGAGTGGGCGGGTCCGAGCCGCTTCTGTGCGAGCGTGCGGATCAGATCGTTCCACGAGTTCGTCGCGCCGGCCGGGCCGTAGCGGTTGATGCCATTGCCGATCACCAGGGCAAGGTCGGCGTGCCGTCGCTGCAGGAGTGTACGCAGGGTCAAGGCCGGACTTCCCCGCGAACCTGCACAAAGAAGACAAGCAATCCCGCCGTATGCGTTGCTATTCGGCGACGCCCTACATGGCGCTGGCACGGCGGATGCGTCGTGGCTGCATGACCGGCGCCACCGGCTTCAATCCCTCCGTCCGCCCGTGCCTTCATCCGGAAAATTCTTTTCAGAATCAGAAACCCATGCCGAAACTGGGTATGTGATCCTGTCTTGCCTCCGTTGCGCATGAACTCCCGATTCCCGTCCCATCGTAGCGCTTCCGGTCCGTCGCAGAGCCGCCTCAAGCGCGTGGCGTACCTGCAGCTGGCGCTCGTTGCCATTCTGGCGTGGCCGGCCTGGTCGGTGGCGGGAGACCCCGTCAGTCCGGCGTGGCAGAAGGTGCAGCGTGTCTTCGAAGAGATCCGCTCACGCTATCCCGGGCGCGTCGACGAGGACGCGCTGGCCAATCGTGCGATCCAGGGGATGCTGCAGGGGCTGGATCAGCACACCCAGCTGCTCGACGAGAACGCCAATCGCGCGCTGCGCCAGGATATTCGCGGCACCTACGTGGGATTGGGTGTGGCGGTCGCGGTCGATCGTGATGCGTTGATGGTGAGGAGCAGTTCCGAAGACACGCCGGCTTACCAGGCCGGACTGCGTGCCGGCGATCGCATCACGACGTTGAACGGCGTGAGCGTCGCGGGGCTCTCGCTCGAGCAGGCGTTGCGCCTCGCACAAGGCGAGGCGGATACCTACGTCAGTCTCACCGTCCTGCGTTCCGGCGAGACGACGCCGCGAGTCATCAGCATCAAGCGGGCATTGGTGCCTCGCGCTACGGTGCACGAGAAGCGGCTGGACGGCGACATCGCGTTCCTGCGCATCGAGCGCTTCCAGCAGGCGACGCCGCAACTGGTGATGCGTGCCTTGAAGCGCCTCGAGGAAGCCGATGCGCCGTCGATCGCCGGTCTCGTGCTCGATCTGCGCGACAACCCCGGTGGCTCGGTGCGCGCAGCGGTGGCGGTCGCAGCGGCTTTCCTGCCGGATGAAACGTTGGTGGTGTCGATGGACGGCCCGTCCATCGGCGCCGACTCGAAGCTGTTCGCGCGCTCGCTGGACACCAATCGTCCGACCCGGGAGTCCGTGGGCGAAGTGCCGGCCTACGCCCGATCGGTACCGATGGTCGTCCTGGTCGACGGTGGCTGTGCATCCGCTGCCGAAATCCTGGCCGGTGCGTTGCAGGATCACGGCCGCGCGGTGCTGGTCGGAACCCGCACGTACGGCAAAGGTTCGGTGCAGTCGGTGGTGTCTCTGGGTGACGGCACTGCGCTCAAGTTGACCGTGGCGCATTACTTCACGCCGAACGGGCGCTCGATCCACGGCAAGGGCATCGAGCCGAACGTGCACGTGGAGGAAGGTCCCAACGACGATCACGGCGATCCCATGGACGACGACAGCGTCGATCCGCAGCGCGATGAAGCGTTGCGCATCATCGAAGGCACGCTGCTCGCCACGCGCTCGGCGGCGCCTTCTCACGGGGCGCGCTGAGAGATCACCGGACCGTGATCGGGCCGCTCCCAGCGTAGCCGGGGCGCCCGGTTCTTCGGCGACGCCGTAGTACCTGTCCGACAGTGATTGAAGACTCCGCCGACAGGCGGGGCGTCGGCTTGCGCGGAAGATGGAACTGCACCCACTGATCTCAGCGTGCAACTCGTACAACCGACTGAAGGAGAGAACATGAAACTCATTCCGATCATCAGCGCGTCCGCGCTTGCCCTGACCTTGGGTGGCGCTGCCTTCGCGGCCGAACAAACTCCGACGGACCCCGCCAATCCGCCTCAGGCAGTGCAGGATGGCGGCGGCGACGTGAACACGCGCGATCGCCGGGGTGACGACGGCCAGCGCGAGCGTGACTACCAGGCCGAGCTGAAGAAGTGCGACAGCGCGACCGACAAGGCCAAATGCCAGGACGCGGCGAAGAAGAAGTTCAACCAGATGTAAGGTTGCTGCGTAGCTGTACGACAAGGCGGAACCCAGGTTCCGCCTTTTGTCGTTCCGGGTGCGTGCGTGTGCTTCGGCTGCAGCGCCCGCGATTTGTGAGATTCTTGCGCTTTCCGCACGACCCGCCGAGGTCACGAAATGAACCGCCGCCGTTTCGTACCGACCCTCCCGATGATGCTATTGAGCGTCAGCGTCCTGGCCGCCGACATGACGCCGGACGAGTGGTACGCCGCGGGGGCCGCTGCGGTCGCGCGCAACGGGCGCGTGCAACCGGTGACGGGACGCGCGAAGAACGTGATCCTCTTCGTCGGCGACGGCATGGGTATCACCACGATCACGGCCGCGCGCATCCTCGACGGTCAGCGCAAGGGCGGCTCGGGTGAGGAGAACGCGCTCGCATTCGAAGCGTTTCCGAACGTGGCGCTCTCGAAGACCTACAGTGCGAACCAGCAGACGCCGGACTCGGCGCCCACCATGACCGCGATGGTCACCGGCGTGAAGACCGATGATGGGCTGATCTCCGTGAGTTCGAACGTCCCTCGACGGGAGGCGCGCGCAGAGATCGTTCGCGCAGGTGCGTTGCGGACGATCCTCGAATGGGCCGAGGATCGTGGCCTGTCCACCGGTGTCGTGACTACCACGCGAGTCACCCACGCCACGCCGGCAGCCTGCTATGCGCATTCGTCGGAGCGTGACTGGGAAGGCGACGCTGACCTGCCGGCCGGTGCGACGGCGCCCGACATCGCGCGGCAGCTGCTGGATTTTTCCCGCGGCAACGGCCTCGAGGTCGTGCTCGGTGGCGGCCGTGCGAAGTTCTACACCGCCGACGAGGTCGATCCCGAATACGACAAGCGCAAGGGCACGCGCAAGGATGGCCGAAGCTTGTGGCGCGAGTGGACCGACGGCAAGCCGCGCAGCGCCTACGTGTGGAACAAGGCGCAGTTCGACGCAGTGGATCCCTCGACCACCGATCGACTGCTCGGTCTGTTCGAGCCGTCGCACATGAAGTTCGAACTGGACCGCGCCAAGAGTGGGGACGAACCATCCCTCGCGGAGATGACGCAGAAGGCGATCGCCATGCTCGCGCGCAACCCCAAGGGGTACTTCCTGATGGTCGAAGGCGGTCGCATCGATCACGGGCATCACGCGGGCAACGCGCAGCGCGCGCTGACCGACGCGATCGCATTGTCGGAAGCCGTGGCGAAAGCGGTGGATCTCGTCGATGCCAGGGACACGCTGATCATCGTCACCGCCGATCACAGTCACGTCTTGACCATGGCGGGCTACCCGAAACGCGGCAACCCGATCCTCGGCAAGGTCGTGGAGCCGGGCCACGAGGCCCCGGACTATGCGCGCGATCAGCTGGGGCTGCCCTACACGACTCTCGGCTACGCAAATGGTCCGGGCTATGCGGGCGCGAGCGACCGGCAGCCTGCCGGGCCCAAGCGCTTCGAGCACATGCCGTTCAAGTCGGAGCCCGCAACCGGCCGGCCGAACCTGACCGAGGTCGACACGACGCAGTCGGAGTATTTGCAGGAAAGCGCGATGCCGATGCCCGCGGAAACCCACGGTGGTGAGGATGTCGCAATCTATGCGACCGGTCCGGGTGCGCATCTGGTCCGGGGCGTGATGGAGCAGAACGCCATCTTCCACGTCATGCGCGAGGCGTACGGGTGGAAGTGAGCAAACCCGTCGCACAAAAAAATTGGGCAGCCAAAGGGGGAGGAGATTCTGGCTGCCCGGAGTTCCCCATAGTGGGGGAGGAGACCTACCTGCAGTAACCCGGCGCATGACGCCGCGCTACGCCCCAACATAGAGCATCAGGCGTGCCAAGATGGCGACACCAGCTTGTTATTTAGATTAATCAACGGGTTATGAAATATCGTAGGAGCAGCGCACAACGCTGCGATTGCCGAAGAAGGCGGCCGGCATTGGCAGGTCTGGCCGGGGAGCGGCAAGTCCCTGAATCACTTCTCCTTTAAGGCGGGCGTCGCGATGCCGGATGAGGGCGATCGAGGGCATTGCGCTATACTCGCCCGGCTTCGCAGCGCAGCATTCTCGATTCAGAAACCGAACGGACCATGAAAATCCACGAATACCAGGCGAAGGAGATCCTGCGCCGCTACGGTGTGACCACGCCGAAGAGCGTGCCCTGCTTCTCGGTGGACGAGGCGGTCAAGGCCGCGGAACAGCTCGGCGGCAAGGTGTGGGTGGTGAAGGCGCAGATTCACGCCGGCGGCCGCGGCAAGGGCGGCGGCGTGAAAGTGGCCAAGTCCATCGCCGAAGTGCGCGACTGGGCCTCGAAGATCCTCGGCATGCAGTTGAAGACGCATCAGACCGGCCCCGAAGGGCAGACCGTGCGCCGCCTGCTGATCGAGGAGGGTGCGGACATCCGCAAGGAGCTGTACGTCGGCATGGTGGTGGATCGCGGCACGCAGAAGGTGGTGCTGATGGCGAGTTCGGAAGGCGGCATGGACATCGAAGCCGTCGCCGCGAACACGCCCGAGAAGATCCACAAGGTCATGATCGATCCGGTGAGCGGTCTCGCCGACGGCGACGCCGACGATGTCGCGCGCAAGATCGGCGTGCCGGATGCGTCGGTGCCGCAGGCGCGCACGATCCTGCAGTCGCTCTACAAGGCGTTCTGGGACACCGATGCGTCGCTCGCCGAGATCAACCCGATGATCGTCACGGGTGACGGCAAGGTGGTCGCGCTGGATGCGAAGATGAATTTCGATTCGAACGCGCTGTTCCGCCATCCCGACATCGTCGAGATGCGCGACCTCGACGAGGAGGATCCGGCCGAGATCGAGGCGTCCAAGTTCGACCTCTCCTACATCTCGCTGGACGGCAATATCGGGTGCCTGGTGAACGGTGCCGGCCTCGCGATGGCCACCATGGACACGATCAAGCTGTATGGCGGCACACCGGCCAACTTCCTTGACGTGGGCGGCGGCGCGACGGTCGAAAAGGTGACCGCTGCGTTCAAGATCATGCTGCGCCATCCGGGGTTGAAGGCGATCCTGGTCAACATCTTCGGCGGCATCATGAAGTGCGACACCATTGCCGAAGGTGTGATCGCTGCCGCGAAGGAAGTGAAGCTCTCGGTGCCGCTGGTGGTGCGCATGAAGGGCACGAACGAAGAGCTGGGCCGGAAGATCCTCGCCGAGTCGGGGCTGCCGATCATCTCCGCGAACAACATGGCCGAAGCCGCCGAGCGCGTAGTCGCCGCCGCGAAGGGGAAGAACTGAGATGTCGATCCTCATCGACCGCAACACCCGCGTCGTCACGCAGGGCATCACCGGCAAGACCGGCCAGTTCCATACGCGCATGTGTCGCGAATACGCCAACGGCAAGAACTGCTTCGTGGCGGGCGTGAATCCGAAGAAGGCCGGCGAGGACTTCGAAGGCATCCCGATCTTCGCCAACGTGCGCGAGGCGAAGGAGAAGACCGGCGTCAACGTTTCCGTGGTCTACGTGCCGCCGCCCGGCGCCGCAGCAGCGATCTGGGAAGCCGTGGAAGCCGACCTCGATCTGGTCATCTGCATCACCGAAGGTATTCCGGTGCGCGACATGATCGAAGTGCGCGACCGCATGCGCAAACAGAATCGCCGCACGCTGCTGCTGGGGCCGAATTGTCCCGGCACCATAACGCCGGACGAGATCAAGATCGGCATCATGCCCGGCCATATCCATCGCAAGGGTCGCATCGGCGTGGTGTCGCGTTCCGGCACGCTCACGTACGAAGCGGTGGGCCAGCTCACCGAACTGGGTCTCGGCCAGTCGAGTGCCGTGGGCATCGGCGGCGACCCGGTGAACGGTCTCAAGCACATCGACGTGCTGAAGCTCTTCAATGACGATCCGAACACGGACGCCGTGGTGATGATCGGCGAGATCGGCGGCTCCGACGAGGAGACCGCGGCGCTGTGGGCGAAGGACCACATGAAGAAGCCCGTGGTGGGTTTCATCGCCGGCGTCACCGCGCCGCCCGGCAAACGCATGGGTCACGCCGGCGCGATCATCTCCGGCGGCAAGGGCACGGCGCAGGAGAAGCTCGAAGTCATGGCGGCGTGCGGCATCAAGGTCACGAAGAACCCGGCCGAGATGGGCAAGCTCCTGAAGAGCGTGCTCTAGCAGACATGCGCAAGGTCCTCATCGCCGTCGATGGTTCGGAGAACTCGCTCCGGGCGGTGCGTCACGTGATCGCGGAGAAGGACATCTACCGCGAGCCCTTGTCGGCGGTGCTGATCAACGTGCAGCCCCCGGTGGTGTCCGGCGCCGTCAAGATGTTCCTGTCGCCGGACCAGATCGAGAACTACTACCGCGAGGAAGGTGAGGCGGCACTGGCTCCCGCACGCGATCTTCTCAACGCGGCAGGCATGCTCGCCGAGCACCGCATCCTGGTGGGCGACGTCGCCCAGACCATCGCTCGTGTCGCGAAGGAAAAGGGCTGCGCCCAGATCGTCATGGGGACCCGCGGACTGGGTGCCGTATCGGGCATGCTGCTCGGTTCCGTGGCGGCCAAGGTGCTGCACCTGGCCGAGGTGCCGGTTGCACTGCTGAAGTAGCGCGGGCCGAAGCATTCCTTTCGTTAGCCCGTCTTCTGGAGGAAGACAGGCTAGCGCGCCCCTAGAGGCGCAAGCCGCTCTCGAGCGGAACTAAGTGCCAGCCTGAGCGACCAGTCGGGTTTCGCGCAGATCCAACCGCTTCACTAGAACGCGCATGAACGAGCGGTTGAACTGCATCTGCAGGCCGTCGGAAGCCTCGCGCAGGCTGCGCGCCTTGATCTCGAGGGCGACGCACGGCGTGTGGGTGATGATGGTCGTCGTACGCGTCGCCTGGGTTTCGTGGAAGTAAAGGATCTCGCCGAAGCAGTGGCCGGCCTTCAGCACGTCCAGCACCTTGCCGCCGCGCGAGACGCGCACTTCGCCTGCCGTCAGCACGAAGAAGCCGTCGCCTTCCTCACCTTCGCGCAGAACCGTTTCGCTGCCGGCGAACCGGTGCCACATGCCGAGCCGCAGGGCTTCCCAGATCTCGACGTCGCGAAAGTCCTGGAAGAAGGACAGCGCGCGCACCGCCGAGAATTTTTCCGTGTCCGAGACCGATTCCTCGGGCAGCGTGAGGTGCTTGAAAACGTGCGCGAGGTCGCGGGAGAGTTCGGCCCAGTGCTGATAGCGGTCGGTGAGCGGCTTGGCGAGCGCGCGCAGCACGATGCGATCGAGTTCCGGCGGCACGCCCCAGCGATGCACTGACGGAGCGACGGCTTCGATGTTCAGGATCTGATAGAGCAGGCTGCCGCGATTCGAACCCTGGAACGGCAGCTTGCCGGTGATGAGCTGATACAGCACCACGCCGAGCGAGTAGATGTCGGTCTGATGGTTGAGCTGCTTCTCGAGCACCTGCTCCGGCGACATGTAAGCGGGCGACCCGACACCGGTGAGATAGGTGTGGTCCGCGGCGTCGTAGAACGCGGCGCCGAAGTCGGTCACTTTGATGTCGGTGTCGCCCGCGATCATGATGTTCGCGGGCTTGATGTCGCAGTGGATCACGCCGTGGCGGTAGGCGTAGTCGAGCGCGAGGCTCGCCTTGAACATGATCTCCACGATGCGCTCGAGCGGCAGCAGCGCTTCGGGCGTGCAATGGTGCTCGAGGGTCTGGCCGTCGACGTATTCCATGACGAGGTAGCTGTCCTCGTCCTCGGTCACCGCGTCGAAGATCGCGATGATGTGCGGGTGCTCGAGCTTGCCCGTGAGTGCCGCCTCGTTCATGAACACGCGCTGGAACCGGCGCCGCATGTACGTGTCGGTGGGCGCGTCGTCCTTGATGACCTTGATCGCGACCTTGCGCTCGAGGAACGGGTCCTCGGCCAGGAACACGCGGCTGGTGGCGCCGCGGCCCAGTTCGGAGAGCACACGGTACTTGCCGATCTTCTCAGGGAGGCTGGCGGTCATTCTTTCGAAACGGCGGCTCTTGGGGGACGGGAGGTGTCCCGGCCTTCGGGCAGTGCGGCCTATGAATATCGGCCCCGCGAGCCTCAACTTGAGACGGGTCGATGCTCCTAGTTGAGAAACGGCACTTGCATGCCCCGCGCCACCGCCGGACGTGCCTTGATCGCCTCGAACCAGCGCTTAACCTGTGGGAAATCAGCGAGATCCACTTTGTGCCACTCGTGCCGGGCGACCCAGGGGTAGGTCGCGATGTCCGCCACGGAGTACTCGTCGGCCAGGTAGTCGTGGTGACCGAGATGGCTGTCGAGGACACCGTACAGCCGCCGGGATTCCTGCACGTAGCGCTCGGTGGCATAGGGGACGGGCTCCTTGGCGGCGCGCAGGAAATGGTGCGCCTGGCCGAACATGGGCCCGACGCCGCCCATCTGGAACATGAGCCATTGCAGCGTCTCGAACTGGCGGCGCTCGTCGAGGGGGAAGAACCGGCCGGTCTTCTTCGCGAGGTAGAGCAGGATCGCGCCGGACTCGAACAGCGTGAACGGCTTGCCGCCGGGGCCGTCGGAATCGATGATCGCGGGGATCTTGCTGTTGGGATTGATCGCCACGAAAGCGGGCTCGTGCTGTTGACCCTTGCCGATGTCGACCGCATGCGTGCGATAGGGCAGGGCGCACTCCTCCAGCATGATGGAAACCTTGCGGCCGTTGGGCGTTCCCCACGTGTACAGATCGATCATCGAGTTCTCCGATTGGTTGGGCGCCGCGATTCTACGGGACGGCCGTGAAACGAAACGGGCGGGCCCGCAGGCCCGCCCGTTCTCCCCGGCGCGGGGACGGTTACTTCTTGTGCTGCTTCTTCGACTTCATGAACACGGCGATCTCCTCCATCGAGACCGTGCCGTCCTTGTCGGTGTCGATCGCGTCGAAGTTCTTCGACACGCGCGGCAGTGCCTTGGCTTCTTCCTTGTCGAGGGTGCCGTCGTGGTCCTTGTCGGCTTCCTTGAACTTGGCCTCGCCTCTGGCGTGCATCTCCTTCTTCATGCTGCTCAAGTACGAAGTGATCTCGTCCATGGTGACCGTACCGCTCTTGTCGGAGTCGATGGCGTCGAAGTGCTTGGAGACACCCTTCAGCGGCTTCGCCTCGTCCTTGGTGAGGGAACCGTCGTTGTCCGTGTCGGCTTTCTTGAACGCGTCGCCGAGCTTCTCACCGTGATGGTCCGCGTAGGCGGTGACGGTGCCGAGAGTGAATGCGGTACCGAGCGCTGCGAGCAGTGCGATCTTCTTCATGCTGGGACTCCTGGTGGGGGTTGAGGGAAACGCGACTCGGTAGGCCGCCGGTGAAAGCGTTGCAGCCCGCCCTAACGCGATGATCCCGGGGCCGGTTGACCCGACCGGGCCCGTACCGCTTCGACGCGCGCGGCACGAATGCGTTCCGCAATCTGGCCCGGGTCCGATCTGGCCGCGATGCCAGCGCCATCGACGGCGTTTGCAGCATCGAGGGCGGCGAGCAGCCGTGCAGCCTGGGGAAACTCTGCGCCTACTCCGGCTTCGCAGGCTTCCAGCAGGCGCGAGAAGCGCTCGGGGCGGCGGAACGCATCGCTCCGTTGCAAAAGATCGACGGTAGCGTCGGCATCCAGTTCGAGCGCTCGGCACACGCCGGGGTACAGCTCGGCCGCGAGGACTGCCAGATCGCGGCATTCGTTCGGGGCGCGCACGCGCTCGGATGCATCGCGTGCGAGCTGCACGGCGGCCGCGGGTTCCTCTGCATCGAGGAACAGCACGCCGTAGCGCACCTCGATCGGTCGTTCGAGCGCGGCAGCGCGATCGAGGGCCGCAAGGCGGGCCGATGCATTGCCCTGCAGCAGTCGATCCAGTTCGGGCAGTGCATGCGCCAACGCGCCGCACGCGGCCAGCACTTCGAACATGCGCGAGGGTCGCGATTCCATCAGCCCCTTCGCCATTTCCTGCCACACTCTTTCCGGGACCAGATGGTCGACTTCGCCGTGCGCGACCATCGTGCGCATCAACTCGAAAGTCTCCGGCGCCACGGCAAAGCCGAACCGCGCGGCGAACCGCGCGACTCTCAGAATGCGGACCGGATCCTCGACGAAGGCCGCGCTCACGTGCCGCAGCACGCCGCGTTCGATGTCGCCGGAGCCATCGAACGGATCGATGAGCGCGCCGTCCTCGTCTCGCGCGATCGCGTTGATCGTGAGATCGCGGCGCGCGAGATCCTCCTCCAGCGTCACCTCGGGCGCAGCGTAGACCGTGAACCCCTTGTACCCGCGGCCGGTCTTGCGTTCGGTGCGGGCGAGCGCGTATTCCTCGTGCGTCTGCGGATGCAGGAACACCGGGAAATCCTTCCCCACCGGCCGGAAGCCGAGGCGTTCCATCTCCTCCACCGTGGCACCGACGACCACGTGATCGTGGTCCTTCACTTCGAGACCGAGCAGTTCGTCGCGGACCGAGCCGCCGACGCGGTACACCTTCACGGCTCGTATTCGGCGATGAGGTCGGTTTCGGCGGTTGCTTCGGCAAGCCAGCGCTGCATGGCGGGCAGCGCGACCATGGTGTCGACGTAGGCGCGGCAGACCGGGTCGAGTTCCACGCCGTAGGTGCGGAATCGGAACACCACCGGCGCATACATCGCGTCTGCGATGGTGAAGGTGCCGAACAGGAACGGACCGCCGGCACCGAAGCGCGCTCGGCAGTCGTTCCACATCTCGGTGATGCGTGCGATGTCGGCCAGCACCTCCGGCGTGCGTCCGACGCCGGGATAGGATGCATCGCAGTGCATCGGCATGTTGTGGCGCAGAGCCGAGAAGCCGGAGTGCATCTCGGCACTCACGGAACGCGCCCGCGCGCGCACTTCGAGATCGGCCGGCCAGCGGACGCTGTTGGGATGGCGCTCGGCGAGAAACTCGGCGATGGCGAGCGAATCCCAGATCGTGAGCTTGCCCGCACGCAGCACCGGCACGCGGCCGGAGGGCGAGTGTTCGCGGATGCGATCGGCCGTGTCGGGCTTGCGCAGCGCGATGCGGATCTCGTCGAACGGAATGCCGCCGTGGACCAGCAGCAACCACGGCCGCAGCGACCACGACGAGTACTTCTTGTTGCCGATCACCAGGGTGTATGTGCTCATGTCGGTGCGATGCTCGCCATCACGATGGGCCGCACGGGCTCTCTTTCGACGAACCTTGAGGTGGGTGTCCTGTTCATCGTCCTGCGCGAAAACGGAAGCCCCGATAGCGCGAACGCGGCGTGCGTTCGGCGAGATAGGTCGGCGCCACGGCCTCGAGCGCGGTGGGGGCGAAACCGAACCGCTCGGGGAAGACGCAGCCGCAGACGTTGTCGACCTTCATCGACAGCACGTTGTCGCGCGTCATGAGGCGACCGGGCAGATGCTCGAGCACGGCGGCCTGCAGCTGCGCGAGCGAGTCGGGCAACGGGACGATGGTGGGATCCACGTCGAGCACCTTGCACACGTACTCCACCAGTTCCCGCAACGTGTAGGCCGTCGGCCCGCAGAGGTCGTAGCGCTGGCCGGTGGTCTCCGGGTCGTCGAGACTCGTGACGATCGAGCGCGCGACATCGTCGACGTGGATCGGCTGGAAGCGCGCGCCCGCGCAGCCCAGCGGCAGCACCGGGAACGTGCGTGCGAGATGAGCGAAGAGGGTGAGGAAGCTGTCGCCACGCCCGAAGAGGACCGATGGACGGAAGATGGTCGTCGCGATGCCGTGCTGCGCGGCCGCCGCGATCTCGGCTTCGCCTTGCGCCTTGCTGCGCTGGTATTCGCTCGGGGCATCCGCGGCGGCGCCGAGCGAGCTCACGTGCAGCAGCCGTTTGACGCCGGTGTCGCGGCACGCCGCCACGATGCTGATCGGCAGTTCCACGTGACTGCGCTGGAAGCCGCCGTTGCGGTCGTCCATCGTGCCGACCAGGTTGATCACAGCGTCGGTGCCTGCCAGGAGCTCGCGCAGCGTCGCCGCATCGTGCACGTCGGCGCGCACCACGTCGGCCGTGGGCAGGAGGATCAACTCGCCCTTCGCGCGTTCGCGATTGCGGGTCGGGATGCGGACGAAGCGCCCGGCAGCGGTGAGCTTGCGCACCACGTGGCTGCCGAGAAATCCGGAGCCGCCGATGACGCAGATGCGACGATGGATCATGGGTCGGAATCGAGAAGCGCCGGGTGCGCCGAATTCGTCGATTGTCGGGCCAAGGCGCCGGCAGTGCAACGCCAGCGCGTGGCGTTCAACCACCGCTTCGGTCGTGTCCGAGAGGTGTGCGTCGCTACCCCGTCAGGGGGCACCTCAGGGTTCCTGCGCCCCGAGCTTGAGATCCCCCTTGATGGGCGGCACCGTGCCGAGGCGCGCCTTCAGGCTTTCCTGCGGGTTGCCGAGCACGCGAGCGTACTGCACGGCGTTGGCCATCACCTTGCGGACGTAGTCGCGGGTTTCCGTGAACGGGATCGTGTCGATGTAGATCGCGGCTTCCATCGCACCGGGGGCGCGCCATTCCTGCGCACGGCGGGGCCCGGCGTTGTATGCGGCCGAGGCGAGCACCGGGCTGCCGTCGAACCTAACGAGCAGCTCCTTAAGATAGTAGGAGCCGAAATTGACGTTGGCATGCAGGGCTTCATCCAGCGCCGGCCGCCAGTCCTTGAGGCCGAGGCGATTCGCGATCCATTTCGCCGTGGCGGGCATCAGCTGCATCAGGCCCGACGCACCGGCGGTGGAACGCGCGGTGGGCACGAAGCGGCTCTCCTGACGCACCAGGCCGTAGATCCAGGCTTCGTCGATATCCACCTCGCGCGCCGACGCGCGGATCAGTTCCGCATAGGGCATCGGATAGCGCAGTTCCATGTTGACGAGTCCTTCGGCGCGCTCCGCGGTCGCGATGGCGCGTTCGTACCAGCCCTCGCGCCGCGCCAGTTCGGCCGCCGCGAGCAGCAACGTGTCCTCGAGGCCGCGGATCGACCATTGCCACTCGAGGTTGCCCTCGTAGCGCAGGCCGATCCGATAGAACGCCAGCGCTCGCTGCAGTCCCGGATGGCTCGCCATTGCGCCGACTTCGCCCTCCAGCGGCCGGTAGTACTGGCGCGACACGCTGACCGATGTACCGAGTTCCTCGGCGGCGAGCAGCGCGTGGAAGCCGTGCTCGTTGGCGAGGATCGCGAAGATCGCGTTGGCCTCGAACTCGCGGCCCTGGGCGGCGAGCGCGCGGGCGCGCCAGTAGCGCCAGACGGATTTCTCGCGTTCCTCGCTGGTCATGGCTTCGGTCGCGTTGGTCACTTCGCGCCAGTCCGCCGCCCGCAACGCAGCGCGGACCTTCCATCCGAGTTGGCTGTCGGTCAATGCCGCTTTGCCGGCTTCGCGATACCAGTCGAGGGCCTCGGGTTGATGCCGGCGTGCCGCCGCGGTGGCCACCACGCCCCAACCGTAGGCGCGGTCCTCCTCGGGGAAGTGGCGCTGCAGGCGGCGCCAGGTTTCGGCGGCGCCGGGCGGCGCATTCGACGCGGTGCGGCCCAGAGCGTAGAGCGCAACCTCGCGCTGGGCGCGCGTCTTGAGGGCGAGCGACTTCGGCTCAAGATAGCGTTGCGGGTTGCGCGTTGCGGAATCCACGCTGCGCGGATCCGGCCGGCGACCCGCGGGAAGGTACTGCGCTGCGGACTTCGCGACGGTGGCGTTGCCGGCCTCGAAGGCGAGGCGGACGCGGGCCCAGACGTCGTCCTCGGTGATCTCGCCGTTGCCCACGAGCGCATCGAACACCGCCCCGCACGTGTCGGGCAGTTCGCGACCGGTGAGCCACAACGACTTCGCGTCGCGCCCGACGCCGAAGTCCCGGGTGACGTAGCGTGCCTGCAGGGCGAGGCACTGCAGGTCGGGCTCGGGATCGATCAGTGCCCCGTACTCCTTGCGGAACTCGATCCAGTCCTTCTGGCGCGCGAGCTGGCGCAGCCAGTCGGCCCGCAGACGGTTGGCGAGCAGCGCTCCGCTGTTCGTCTCGAGGAACTGGCGCACGTCGGCGCGCGGGTCGTCGCCGAGGCGGGAGCGCAGTTGCCAGTACTCCACATACAGCGCGAGCGGATGGCTGCGCAGCTCCGGCGCGAGATCGTTCAGGCGCGCGATGTTGCCCTTGGCGAACGCGTCGCGGGCGGCGAGGAATTCCGTGTCGCCGCCGGCGGCGAAGGCGGATGTGGCGACCAGGAGGAGCGGGAGCAGGAAGAAGCGCATCACAGGAACAACCGAAAAGCAGGGTTACCGGTTTCGTCCCAATGGCGGTAGTTGAGTTCCCGCAGGAAGCGCCGAAATGCCGGCCGGGTGCGCTTCGGAACCTGGATGCCCACCAGCACGCGGCCGAAATCGGCACCATGGTTGCGGTAGTGGAACAGGCTGATGTTCCAGTCCGGGCTCATGGCTTCGAGGAAGCGCATGAGCGCGCCCGGACGCTCGGGAAATTCGAAGCGGTAGAGCAGTTCGTCCACCACCTCCGGCGCGCGCCCGCCCACCATGTGGCGTACGTGAGTCTTCGCCATCTCGTTGTCGCTGAAATCCTGGGCCGCCAGCCCGGCGCCCCGCAGGCTGCGCAGGATCGCCTTGATCTCGTCCCGCCCATCCACCTGCAGACCGACGAAGACGTGCGCCTGCGCCGGGTCCGCGAAGCGGTAGTTGAATTCGGTCACGTTGCGGTTGCCGATGACCTTGCAGAACCGCCGGAAACTGCCCGGTCGTTCGGGGATGGTGACGGCGAGCACCGCTTCGCGCCGCTCGCCCAGTTCGGCCTGTTCGGCCACGAAGCGCAGCCGGTCGAAGTTCATGTTGGCGCCGCAGGCGATGGCCACCAGCGTGCGGTTGCGGGCGCGGTGGCGCTCCACCCAGGCCTTGGCGCCGGCCACGGCGAGCGCCCCGGCGGGCTCGAGGATCACGCGCGTGTCCTCGAACACGTCCTTGATCGCCGCGCAGATCGCATCGTTGTCCACCAGCACCATCTCGTCCACCACTTCGCGGGCCAGGCGAAACGTCTCCTCACCCACCTGCTTGACTGCGACCCCGTCGGCGAACAGGCCCACCTGCGCGAGCTTGACCCGATGACCGGCGGCCAGCGATTGCGCCATTGAGTCGGCATCGGCCGGCTCCACCCCGATGATACGGATGTCGGGCCGCAAGCGCTTCACATATGCACCGATGCCCGAGATGAGGCCACCGCCGCCCACGGCCACGAAGATGGCGTGCAACGGGCCGGGGTGCTGATGCAGGATTTCCATGCCGATCGTGCCCTGGCCTGCGATCACGTCCGGATCGTCGTACGGATGTACGAAGGTAAGGCGATCCTTGGCGCCGATCTCCTGGGCGCGCGCATAGGCTTCGTCGTAGGAGTCGCCGGCCAGCACCACCTTCGCCCCGCGCGCCGCCACGGCGTCCACCTTGATCCGCGGCGTGGTGACGGGCATCACGATCACTGCCTTGCAGCCGAGCTTCTGCGCGGAGAGGGCTACCCCCTGGGCGTGGTTGCCGGCAGAGGCGGCGATCACGCCGCGCTTCAACTGCGCTGTCGTGAGCTGCGCCATCTTGTTGTACGCGCCGCGGATCTTGAACGAGAACACCGGCTGCAGGTCTTCGCGCTTCAGGAGCAGGTCGTTGCCCAGCCGGCGCGACAGCAACGGCGCCCGCTCCAGGGGCGTTTCCACCGCTACGTCATAGACGCGGGCGGTGAGGATGCGGGTGAGATAGTCGTCGTTCACGTCTGTCGGGGTCGGGCCGCCGGGAAACGGTGAAGGGTAACAGCGGCGCCAAATAGTCGCCACGCGCGTTGAGTCCACTGCGGGCTCCAGCTATGCTCCGCGGCGCGAATCTTGCTGCTTCAAGCGCTGTGAAATGGGCACTCAATGAACCAGGATGCACAGAAGAAGGCCGCGGCCGAAGCCGCGCTCGCCCATGTCCCCCACGACGCCATCATCGGCGTGGGCACCGGCTCCACGGCCAACCACTTCATCCAGGCGCTGGGCGGCATCAGGGCGCGGATCGCCGGAGCGGTCGCGAGTTCGGAAGCCACGTCGGCGCGGCTGAAGGCACTCGGCATTCCGGTGCTGGACCTGACGAGCGTGGATGAAATTCCGGTTTACGTGGACGGCGCGGACGAAATCACCCGCCACATGGCGATGATCAAGGGCGGCGGCGGCGCGTTGACGCGCGAGAAGATCGTGGGCGGCGTGGCGGCCAGGTTCGTCTGCATCGCCGATGAATCCAAGCTGGTCGACACCCTTGGGGCCTTCCCGCTGCCGGTGGAAGTGATTCCGATGGCGCGGTCCCACGTGGCGCGCCGCATCGTGAAGCTCGCGGGCGGGCAGCCCGAACTCCGGGCCGGTTTCACCACGGACAACGGCAACGCGATCCTCGACGTGCACGGGCTCACCATCCTCGACCCGGCGGCCCTGGAGGGGGAACTCAACCAGATCGAGGGCGTCGTGACGGTCGGGCTCTTTGCCCGGCGACCGGCCGACGTCCTGCTGCTCGGCACGTCGGCTGGCGTGAAAACCCTTACGCGATAGGCGGCTAGCGCTTCCTGCCACGCCTTTGTCATGCAGCACGTTTACACTAGTGTCGTGATCGGGCGACAACACGAACCCGATCCCCACGGAGGGATGCACCCATGACTTCATCCGAACACACTTCCAAGCAGTTCGACGCCGAGCTCGAGGCCCTCAGGTCCCGGGTGCTCCAGATGGGCGGCCTGGTCGAAGAGCAGATCAAGCTCGCGGTCGAGGCACTCATGTCCGGCGACTTCGAGCTGTGCAGCTCGGTGGTCAACAACGACCACAAGGTGAACGGGCTCGAAGTGGCCATCGACGAGGACTGCAGCACGATCATCGCCCGCCGCCAGCCCACCGCCGGCGACCTGCGCATGATCATGACAGTGGTGAAGACCATCACCGATCTCGAGCGGATCGGCGACGAGGCCTCGAAGATCGCGCGCATGGCCAAGCTGATCGGTTCCGGCGACCGGCTGCTCTCGCCGCGCTTCAACGAGATCCGTCGCATGGCCGGCATCGCCACCAACATGCTGCACAAGTCGCTCGACGCGTTCGCGCGGCTCGATCTGTCGGCGTCGGCCGAGGTGGTGCGCCAGGACCAGCACGTGGATGACGAGTTCCGGTCGATGATCCGGCAGCTCATCACCTTCATGATGGAAGATCCGCGTACCATCAGCGCGTCGATCGAAATCCTGTTCATCGCGAAGGCGATCGAGCGCATCGGCGATCATGCCAAGAATATCTCCGAGTACGTCATCTACATGGTCAAGGGCAAGGACGTCCGCCACGTGAGCGTCGAGGAGATCGAACGCGAGATCATGGGCTGAGCTAGTCTTACCGCATGCCCGAAGCAGCAGTTCTCCAGCACCGCCCCAGTTCCTCGACGGCCGAGCAGTCGGTCGTCGCCGCCGTCGACCTCGGCTCGAACAGCTTCCGGCTGCAGGTGGGGCGGGTGGTCGAAGATCAGATCTATCCGCTCGATTCCCTGCGTGAGGCGGTGCGCCTCGCGGCGGGACTGAGCGCCGACAAGCGGCTCGACGAGCAGTCCCAGCAACGCGCGCTCGATGCCCTACATCGCTTCGGCGAGCGCCTGCGCGATTTCGATCCGGCGCAGGTGCGCGCCGTCGGCACCAACACCCTGCGCGTGGCGAAGAACGCCAAGGATTTCCTGACCCGGGCGGAGAGCGCTCTCGGTTTTCCCATCGAAGTGGTGGCGGGCAAGGAGGAAGCGCGCCTCATCTATCTGGGCGTGTCGCACAGCCTGCCGCCGACCACGGAAAAGCGCATGGTGGTGGACATCGGCGGCGGCTCCACCGAGTTCATCATCGGCAGCGGTTACAAGCCGCAGAAGCTGGAAAGCCTCTACATGGGTTGCGTCAGCTTCACGCTGCGCTACTTCGAGGGCGGGCGCATCACCAAGGGCGCGTTGAAGCAGGCCGAGCTCGCGGCCCGCATCGAACTGCAGACCATCGAGCGCGATTTCGCGCGCGGGCACTGGAAGCAGGCCGTGGGTTCGTCGGGCACGGCCCGCACCATCGGCGAACTGATCGCCGCCAACGGCTGGTCCAACGGCGGCATCACCCGCGACGGCATGGACCGCTTGCGTTCCATGCTGCTCAAGGCGGGCGACATCGACCGCCTCGATCTGCCCGGCCTCAAGGCCGACCGTGCGCAGGTGCTGCCGGGCGGCTTCGCGATCATGCACGCCATCTTCGAGGAACTGGACGTGAAGGACATGATCCTCGCGACCGGTGCCATGCGGCAGGGCATCCTGTACGACATGCTGGGGCGCTTCCACCACAAGGACATGCGCGACACCACGGTGCGCCAGTTCGACAAGCGCTATCACGTGGATGCGCTCCAGGCGCGCCGCGTGGAGAAGCTGGCGCTCGAGTTCCACGCCGCCCTCGCGGGCGACGACGCGCACGAGAACGAGACGTCGCGCCAACTCCTGTCATGGGCCGCGCTGCTGCACGAGATCGGGCTCACCGTGGCGCACACCGGCTACCACAAGCACTCGGCCTACATCGTGGCGAACGCGGACATGCCCGGGTTCTCCAAGATGGAACAGCAGCACCTGAGCCTGATCGTGCTCGCCCATCGCGGCGCGCTGGAGAAAGTGCGTCCGCTCGTGACCGGTGCGGGCGACTGGTCGATGATCATGGCACTACGCCTCGCGTGTCTGTTCCATCGGTCGCGCAGCGCGATCGCGTTGCCGCGCATCGAAGCGGCGTTTCGCGAACGCACGTTCGAGATCGACCTGCCCACGACGTGGCTGTCACGCTATCCGCTGACTGCCGCAGCGCTGCGCAGCGAAATCCGTGAGTGGCGTTCGATCGGTTTCGATCTCGCGATCCCGGCACTGGACGAGATCGAGGGCAGTTTCGATCCGGCGACGGAGTAGCTGGGCGCTGTTGCCCCGACCCTAACCCTCCCCCGGCGAAGCCGGGGGAGGGAACGTAAGCCTTCAAGGCCCAGCGACCGGAGGCACTCCTTCCCCCACCAGCGGTGGGGGAAGGCCGGGATGGGGGCATCAGCGCCAACAACAACGCCGAGCCCATCGTCCTCAACTACACCAGATCCGGATTCACCACCGCCCGCAGCACCACCTGTTCCAACTCGCCGCGCGCGCGGTGGGAAAGCCACCACACGCCGCCCTTCTTCACGCTGAATTCGCGCGCCTCGCCCGCGAGCAGCAAGGCGGCAACTTCACCTAGCGTCGGTTGATGTCCGACCACCAGCACTGCGCCTTTCACATTCGGCCAATCAGCCGCAGCGAGAATGGCGGTGGCGTCGGCGCCGGGGGCGATGGACGCGATCGTCTCGAACCGGCGGTCGAGAGCCTTCGCGGTTTCCTGCGTGCGAACCGCGGGGCTCACGAGGATGCGCGTCTGCTTTGGCAGCCGGCTCGAGAGCCAGGCGGCGATGGTCTCCGCCTGCTTGTGACCCTTCGGTGTGAGGCGCCGGGAGAGATCCGGAGTGCCGTCGAACGCCTCGGCGTGACGCCAGAGTATGAGATCCATGATGGTTCTACCAGTAGGGTTCGGCAGCGTCGAAGCGCTCCCACGCGCCCTCGAAATGAGTCTTTCCGTCGTGGACCCGGGCCGCGCCCCAGCCGCGCAGGATACCGACGGCTTCCACGAACGAACGGTCGGCGCCCGTAAGTGTATCGAGCAGATGTGACGTGATGGTGGCGTCGTTCAGTGCACCCAGGATCTCCTGCAGTTCCGCTGCATGGTCGAGGAACGAGCTCACCGCCTTGCGGGGATGCAGCGCCTGGAAGAACTCGATCGCGTACCGCAACTTCTTCACTTCGATGCGCAGCGCGTGCAGTTCCGTGGGGCCGAGATCGCGATGATGTTTCCCTGCACGTCGCACCCGTCGCCACTGCGCGTCGAGGATCGTCGCGGCGAAAGCGCCGATGGTCATCGATTCGAGGGCGCGCGCCTCGTTGTCCAGGGCCAGGCGCCACGACTGCGAGGCGAGCTGCGCGCCGAGATCGAGGAGCAGTCCGGCGTAGCTCGGCGTTGCGAGGCTGGCGCGCGCTTGCCGGCGCGCAGCGGTGCGAGCTCTCTGTGCTCGTCTGGACAGCAGTGCGAAGCCCGCGTGATCCGGGAAGGCCTGCATCGCATTCGCCAGCGTCTCGGTGACGAACACGTCCCAATCGCGGGCGCCGCCGAGCGACGTCCCGAGCGTTTTGACCGTCTCCAGGAGTTCCACCACCGCAGTCTTGGGCACCACCTTGCGGAACAGATGAAACGCGGAGCGCAGCCGGCGGATCGCCACGCGGGCCTGATGCACGTACTCGACGTCCTCCGACGCGATCGCGCCGCCATCGTTCGCCTGGAGGTGGCGCAGGCATTCCCACACGATCGTTCGAAAGGCCTCGGGCACCTGCATGGCGGCGTCCAAGGCCGGCGCCTGCGCCTTCGACGGTGCCGATCGGTCACCGGCCAGCAGGGCATAGCCGCGCTCGGCCTTGCTGGCGTTCTCGACCTTGAGCGGGACCTCAGTGAGCAGGCGGCGCGCGAAATCGAACAGGTGAGCCGGTTCGCCCTGCTTGAGTTCCAGCTCGATTTCGCTGATCGGGTCCTGCTGCGCACCGCCCGTGATCTTGCCGCGGTCCACGCATAGTTCCGCGAGTTCGTCAGGGGCGATCTCCACCATGCGCGTGGATCGCTTGAATTCCGTCACGAACAGCGGTTGCAGACGTGCGCGGAACTGCGGGTCGGCGAACACTTCCTGGGCCGGCGTTGCGGCAAGCGCCACGAAGTTGAGGAGCTGGGCGGCAGTGCTCGCTTCGAACTCGCCGCGCGAATGCAGGCCCGCCTGCGCGGTTCCCGCGGTCTTCAGCGTCTGCACCCAGCGGCCCGCCACCTTGCGCAGCCGCAGCGCCATGCCGCGCCGGGCCAGGTCGCGCTCCGGGGTGTCGTAGTAGACGCTGTAGACCGTTCGGAGCGTGGGTTTGGAGCGCGATGCCGCGGCCAGCAGCGTGCTTTTCGCGAGCCGGCTGAGATCGGCGGGCGCAACCGCGAGCTTGAGTTCGGTTTCGGTGGCCACGGGCGCTACGCAAGGATGTTGCGGTCGGGCTGTCGAGTGTACCGGAGCCGCCGGGTCGCGCGGCGATCTACAATCGCGGCTCTCCTGGCGAAGGGAATGCGATGACGAACGCAATGCGCTTGCCGCCTTGGGTCGGCATGATGTTGGTCGCTGTGCTGTCAGGCTGCGGCAGCAAGGAGGAGACACCGGGTGTCCCGCTGCCCGCCGCCGAGGAGGTCGTGAAGCTCGGCTTTGCGGCGCCGCTTACCGGCTCCCAGGCGCACTACGGGGCGGAGATGCGCAACGGCCTCACGCTCGCGATCGACGAGGCCAATGCCGCGAAGCCGGTGATCGGCGGCAAGCCGGTCCGCTTCGAACTGCTGGCCGAGGACGATCAGGCCGATCCCGCACGCGGCGGCGTCGTCGCCCAGAAGCTGGTGGATGCCGGCATCAAGGGCATGCTCGGACATTTCAATTCCGGCACGAGCATTCCGGCTTCACGGGTCTACGCCGAGGCGGGGGTGCCTCAGCTCGCCATGGCGACCGCGCCGGCCTACACCGCGAGCGGCTTCAAGACCACGTTCCGGATGATGACCAACGACGCGCAGCAGGGCAGCGTGCTCGGACGCTTCGCGGTGGAGAAGCTCGGCGCGAAGCGCATCGCAGTGGTGGACGACCGCACGGCCTACGGTCAGGGATTGGCAGACCAGTTCGAAGCGGCGGCCAAGGCAGCGGGCGCCGAGATCGTGAAACGCGAGTTCACCGGCGACAAGGCGACCGACTTCGCCGCCATTCTCACCAGCATTCGCAAGGAGAAGCCGGACGCCGTCTTCTTCGGCGGCGCGGATGCGCAGGCCGGTCCGATCGCCCGGCAGATGCAGCAGCTGGGGCTCAAGGCGCGACTGCTGGGCGGCGAGATGGTGAAGTCCGCCAACTACCTCAAGCTCGCCGGCGGAGCGGCCGAGGGCACGGTCGCATCGCTCGCCGGGCTGCCGCTCGACCGCATGCCCGGCGGCGCCGAGTACGCAACCAGGTACAAGGCGAAGTTCGGCGCCGAGGTCGAGGTGTACTCACCCTACGCCTACGACGGCGCGATGACGCTGATCGATGCGATGAAGCGTGCCGGTTCGACCGAACCGGCGCGCTATCTGCCGGAACTCGCGCGGACCCAGCGGGCCGGAGTGACTTCCGCGAGCATCGCGTACGACGAGAAGGGCGATCTGCGGGCGGGGACGATCACGGTGTACGAGGTCGCCGGCGGTGAGTGGAAGGTGCTGGAGGCGGTGGGGCATTGAAGGGGCTAGGGAAAGACAGGGGCTAGGGGCTAGGGAACTTCCAATCCGTGACGCTCCAACCCTAGTCCCTAGTCCCTAGTCCCTAGTCCCCAGTCCCTAGTCCCCAGTCCCTAGTCCCCAGCCCCTACATCGGCTTCGCCGCCAGCTCCGCCACCAGTTCCCGCTGCGCGCTGCGGGCCTCGGCCGCCGACTGCGGCTTCAGCCGGCGGTAGCGACCGTCCGCATCCATCTCCCATGCCTGGCTGTTGTCCTCCAGGTAGCGCTTGAGACCTTCGGCGATCACGCGTCGCTTCAGCTTCGCGTCGAGCACCGGGAAGCACAGCTCGATGCGGCGGAAGAAATTGCGGTCCATCCAGTCGGCGCTCGACAGGAACACCTGATCGCCCGAGCGGAAGTGGAAGATGCGATGATGCTCGAGGAAGCGGCCGATCACCGAACGCACGCGGATGTTCTCCGAGAGCCCCGCGATGCCCGGCCGCAAGGCGCACACGCCGCGGACGATCAGGTTGATCTTCACGCCGGCCTTCGAGGCTTCGTACAGGGCGTTGATGATCTCGGGTTCGAGCAGCGCGTTCATCTTGGCGTTGATGCCGGCCGGTTTGCCGGCGCGCGCATGGTCCGCCTCGCGCGCGATGGCTTCGAGGAGCTTCGTGTGCAGCGTGAAGGGTGATTGCCAGACATACTTGTGCTTGCCGGCCTTGCCCATGCCGGTCAGCTGCAGGAACACGTCGTTCACGTCCGCCGTCATGTCCTCGTTGCACGTGAACAGCCCGAAGTCGGTGTAGAGCATCGCCGTGCGCGAGTGATAGTTGCCCGTTCCGAGGTGGACGTAGCGCACGAGCCCGTTGTCCTCGCGCCGGACCACCATCGACATCTTCGCGTGGGTCTTGTGGCCCACCACGCCATAGACCACGTGGGCACCCACCTCCTCGAGGCGCGATGCCCAGTTGATGTTGGCCTCCTCGTCGAAACGCGCCATCAGCTCCACCACCACGGTGACGGCCTTGCCGTTGCTCGCCGCGAGGATCAGGTGCTTCATCAGGTCCGAATCGGTGCCGGTGCGATACACGGTCTGCTTGATCGCCACCACCTGCGGATCCGCCGCAGCCTGCTCGATGAAGCTCACCACCGGTCGGAACGACTGGTAGGGGTGGTGCAGCAGGATGTCGCTCTTGCGGATCGCAGCGAAGATGTCCTGACGCTTGGTGATCTGCGTGGGTGTGCCCGGTGTGAACGGCTTGAACTTGAGGTCCGGCCGCTGCACGTGGTCGGGTACCTGCATCAGCCGCACCAGGTTCACCGGGCCGTTTACCTGATACAGGTCGTCCCGGGTGAGTCCGAACTGCTGCAGCAGGAAATCCGACATGTGCTGCGGACACAGGTCCGCCACTTCCAGCCGCACCGCATCGCCAAACTGGCGGTGCGGCAGTTCGCCCTGCAGCGCCGTGCGCAGGTTCTTCACTTCCTCCTCGTCCACGAACAGGTCGCTGTTGCGCGTGACGCGGAACTGATAGCAGCCCTTGATCTCCATGCCCGCGAACAACTCGCTCACGTACGCATGCAGGATCGACGACAGGAACACGAAGCCGTGCTCGCAGCCGGCGATCTCGTGCGGGAGGGCGATGAAGCGCGGCAGCGCCCGCGGCGCCTGCACGATGGCGATGCCGGAATTGCGGCCGAACGCGTCCTTGCCGGAGAGCTCGACCGCGAAGTTGAGACTCTTGTTGAGCAGCCGGGGAAACGGGTGCGCCGGGTCGAGTCCGATCGGCGTCAGCACCGGCATCACTTCCTTCACGAAATGCTCGCGGATCCACACGCGCTGCGCTTCGGTCCACTCGCGCCGCCGCAGAAAGCGCACGCCGACCTTCGCCAGCGCCGGCACGAGATCCTCGTTGAAGATCTCGTACTGGCGTGTCATCAGCTGATGCGCCTGCTTGGATACTTGGGCGAAGACTTCTTCGGGCGGCAGGCCATCAGGCCCCGTAACCTCCGAGGCGAGTTCCATCTGCGCCTTGAGTCCGGCTACGCGGATCTCGAAGAACTCGTCCAGGTTGCTGCCGACGATGCAAAGGAAGCGCAGCCGCTCCAGCAGAGGCATCGCCGGATCCTGGGCCTGGGCCAGCACGCGGCGGTTGAACTCGAGCAGGCCGAGTTCGCGGTTGAGAAAATGCTGCGACACGACGCCCGGCTTGCCGGCTTTCGCCTGGCCCTCGCGGCGCGCGGCGGTCTTCTTGGTGCCGGATTTCTTGGCCGCGACCTTCGACTTCGCCGCCGCCTTGGCGGTGACCGGTGCGAGCTTCGGCTTGGTCATGCCTAGCGTGACGGAGGCGTATAGCCGCTCGCGCTGTCCGCACCCTCACCGAAGAAATACTTCTCCATCTGCTGCTCGAGATACTTGCGTGCCTTCGGGTCGGACAGGTTGAGGCGGTTCTCGTTGACCAGCATCTTCTGATGCTCCAGCCACCCCTTCCAGGCCTCCTTGGAGACCGAGGCGTACAGCCGTTGGCCGAGCGGCCCGGGGTAGGGCGGAAAGTCCAGCCCCTCGGCCTCGTGACCGAGCTTGATGCACTGCACTGTTCTTGCCATGGGACCTCCCGTGCCCGAGGGCAAGTTTAGGGTCGCTGATTATCATGAAAGCCGGGGAGGCGGTCTATCGTGTGGAGGGGCTAGGGAAGTACAGGGGCTAGGGGCTAGGGAAAACCAAGGACCCGGGAGCACCGGAATCAGCGACTCACCCTAGCCCCTAGCCCCTAGTCCCCAGTCTCCCATTGCCCCTATCTCCGGCCCGCAAGGCCGGGTGCAGCTCGAGCGGCGGTTCCAAGTGATAGCCCTGCGCGCAGTCCACGCCGAGGGACTGCAGCAAGACGAGCGTGGCTTCGTCCTCCACGCACTCGGCAACCGAGATCTTGCGCAGCCCGCGGGCGACGTCGACGATCGCCTTGACGAACACCTGACTCGAGCGGTCGTTCGGCAGGTCGCGGATGAACTGGCCGTCGATCTTCAGGATGTCGGCCTCGATGTGTTTGAGGTACGCGAACGACGAGAAGCCCGCGCCGAAGTCGTCGAGGCAGACCTTGCAGCCGGTATCGCGCAGCGCCTGGATGAAGCGCTGCGCGTCGTGCAGGTCGGACACGGCCGACGTTTCCGTCAACTCCACCATCAGCCGCTCCGGTTTCACGCCCGCTCTTTTCAACTCGTCCGCGATGAAGCGCGGCAGCTGCGGTTCGTTGAAGCTGCGGCCGGAGATGTTGACCGCGATCGGCGGGATGCGTTCGCTGGTGGCGAGCAGCCGCACCACCTCCGCGATGACCCAGCGGTCGATGTCGAGGACCTTGCCGGTCTTTTCCGCCACCGGAATGAAATGGCCCGGCATGATCACGCGGCCCGGATCGTTCGCGTCGCGCATGCGCACCAGCGCCTCGAGGTGGCGGAGAGTTCCGGTGCTGCAGTTGAACACGCCCTGGAAGTGCAGCACGAACAGATTGCCTTCCAGCGCCCGGTGGATGCGGTCATTCCAGTTGAGCCGCGTGATCGCGGCCTGCGACGCACCCTGGTCTTCGCGATACATCCGCCACGTGTTCTTGCCGGCCTCCTTCGCCTGGTACATCGCGAGGTCGGCGGACGCCACGAGATCCTCCGCGTTGCCGGCGTGGGCCGGATAGAGCGCCACGCCGAGGCTGCAGGTGAGCCGCAGGTTGTTGCCTTCGTAGCTGAAGGGGATGCGCGAGATCGCGCGCACGATGCGCTCGGCGAAGGCGGCCGCTTCCTGCTCGCTCGCCTCGGGCGCCAGGATGGCGAACTCGTCGCCGCCCAGCCGCGCGAAGATCTCGTTGCGTCGCACCTGGGCCGACACCTCGCCCGCTACCCGCACCAGCATGGCGTCGCCCGCCCGATGGCCGAAGGTGTCGTTGATGTGCTTGAACTCGTCGATGTCGAAGAACAGCAGCGCCACGCCCGAGTGGTGGCGGTCGCCGTCCGACAGCATGCGCGAGAGCTCGTCCTGGAAGCGATGCCGGTTGTACAGGCCGGTCAGCGCGTCCCGCTCGGCAAGGTAGAGCAGTTGCTCGGCGGTCTGGCGCTCGCGCGTCACGTCCTCGTACAGCCACAGGTGCCCGACCAGTTGCTGAGCGCTGTCGCGCACCGGGTGGCACAGCTGCGTGACCAGCCGCCCGTCCGCCATCTCGAGTTCGATGGAACCGCCCATGTGGTCGGCATCGGGCAGCCGCATCAGGTCGCGCCCGGAGCGCTCCGGCCGCGCGAGCAGCTCGCCGACGTTCTTCAGCAGCGAGTGCGCATCCATGCCGATGAAACGCATCTTGCTGTTGCGCAGCAGCCAGATCTGCTCGAAGGCGGGGTTCGAGTAGATCACCTTGTTGTGGCGGTCCACGAAGAGGATGCCGATGTGCATCGCGCCCAGCAGCGCGTTCAACCGCGCGCGCTCCTCGGAGGCGAGCGTCAGGTACTCGCGCTGGATCGCGTAGGCCTTCTCCAGTTCCTTCAGCGTGTCGGACAGCTTGTCCTCGGCCTCCTTGCGCTGGCTCACGTCGTGGATCGACAGGCGCACGCCGATGTAGGCGCCGGTGGGGTCGTAGATGGGACGCCAGTCGGCCGAGGCCCAGAACTCGATGCCGTCCTTGCGCCGGATGCGGAACGACACGTCCGACGCCGAGGCGCCGGAGAATGCGCGATCCAGTTCGAGGCGCAGGCCGGGCGCGTCCTGCGGCACGACGACGGCTAACGGAAAACCGGCCACCATTTCGAGGCACTCCTCGACCGTGTAGCCGGTCATCGGCAGCACGCGCGGATTCACCCAGAGCAGCCGGCCGGCGGGCGAGAGCCAAAGCTCGCAGGCGGTGCTGTAGTCGGCGATGGCGTGGAACTTCGCCTCGTTCTCACGGACCTCACCGATGCGATCCTCGACCGCGCGCGCCATGCCGTTGAACACCGTGGCGAGTTGGCCCACCTCGTCGCCGGACTGCACGTCCACGCGCACCGTGAGGTCGCCCTTCGCCATCGCCTCGCCCGCTTCGGCCAGGCGCTTCAGGTGCCGCGTGAGGAAATAACCGATCACCCACAGCAGCAGGGCCGACAGCACCACGCCGATGACGCCGATCAGCAGGCTTTCCAGCAGCAGCTTGCGTCGCGCCTCGGCCATGAACCCGGTTTCGAGACCGGCGTGCAGCGTCCCGTATACCTGACCTGCCCGCGCGATCGGGATGCGCGCGTCGTATCGGTGATCGGGGTCCGACGTCTCCGTCGCAGCGTCGAACGCGGGCAGCGGCTTGTCGGCGGGCCAGCCGGCGGCGGCGACCACCGACCCGGCGCGATCGGTCAGCAC
>JAIESW010000007.1 GCA_019745565.1 Burkholderiales bacterium | reverse complement strand
CCGGGGTTCAGCGCCGGCTCGTTCTCGTACACGTCGAGCCCCGCGGCCTGGATGCGCTTCGCCTTCAGCGCTTCGATCAGGGCCGCGTCGTCGACGATGCCGCCGCGCGCCATGTTGATGAGCACCGCCGTCGGCTTCATGAGCGCCAGTTCGGCCGCGCCGATGGTGTGGTGGCTCTCCGCGGAGTAGGGTGTCAGCAGCACGACGATGTCGGCTTCGCGCAGCAGGTCGTGCTTGCCGCGATAGTGCGCGCCGAACTGCGCCTCCTCCGCGGGTTTCAGCCGCGACCGGTTGTGATACAGGATCTTCATGTCGAAGCCGCGCGCACGCTTCGCCACCGCCTGACCGATGCGCCCGAAGCCGATGATGCCCAGCGTCGCGCCGTGGACGTCCGAACCGAGCATCTGTTTCAGATGGGACGCTTTCCACTCGCCGGCACGCAGGAAATGCTCGCCCTCGGTCATGCGGCGGCAGGTGGCGATGATCATCCCGAAGGTGTAGTCGGCCACCGAATCGGTCAGCACGTCCGGCGTGTTGGTCGCCATGACGCCATGGGCGGTGAGCGCGGCGAGATCGAGGTTGTTGTAGCCGACGCCCACGTTCGATACCACCTTCAATCGCGGGCAGCGGTCGAGGAGTTCCCCGTCGATGCGATCCGATGTCGAGATGACGGCGCCGTCCTTGTCGGCCAGAGCGGCCGCGAACTGCTCCGGCGTGCGCTTGACATCGGCCTGGTTGGAATCGACCTCGAAATGCTCGGCCAGCAGGGCCAGGGTCTCGTCGAAGACTTCTCGGCTTACCAGTACGCGGGGTTTCATGGGCTCGTCGTGATCCTGCAGTGATGCCGCCGGGACCCTTGCCCCGGCGGACGAGAGCCCGCGATTCTACTTGTACAGGACCGACGGCAACCAGAGGCCGATCGCCGGGAACACCGCGAGCAGCAGCAGTGCCGCGATCTGGATCACCATGAACGGCACCATCCCCATGAAGATCTGCGCGAGCGTCACGTGCGGCGGCGCGACGCCCTTCAGGTAGTACGCCGCCATGGCCATGGGCGGTGACAGGAACGCGCTCTGGAGATTGAGCGCGGTCAACAGGCCGAAGAACAACGGATCGATGCCGAAATGGCCGAGCATCGGCAGGAAGATCGGCACGAAGATGATGATGATGACAGTCCAGTCGAGTGGCCAGCCGAGCAGGAAGATGAGCAGTTGCGAGAGGAAGAGGAAGCCGCCGGGAGACAGATCGAGGGCGTACACCCACCGTTCCAGGATGTGCTGACCGCCCAGCACGGCGAACGTGGAGGAGAACACCCAGGACCCCACCAGCAACCAGCAGACCATCGCCGTGGTGCGGCTGGTGAGGAACACGGAATCCTTGAAGCGCGACCAGGACAATCGCCGGTACGCCAGCGCGAGGATGATGGCGCCGATCGCTCCGAGCGCAGCGGCCTCGCTGGCCGTGGCCCAACCGGCCACGATGCTGCCCAGCACCGCGAGGATGAGCAGCGCGATCGGCACGAAGGACGTCATCAGCATGCGCAGGACCACCAGGCGCGGTACGTTGCGCTCCTCCGGAGGCAGCGGCGGTGCGACCTTCGGATTCAGCTTGGCCCGCACCATCACGTACGCGATGTAGAGCAGAGCCAGCATGATTCCGGGAATGAGCGCACCGGCATACAGCTTCACGACGGAGACGCCGGCGGTCGCCCCGTACAGGATCAGCATCACGCTGGGCGGGATGAGGATCCCGAGGCAGCCGCCCGCGGCGATCGCGCCCGTGGCGAGCTTGACGTCGTAGCCTGCCTTCAGCATCGGCTGCAGCACCAGCAATCCCATCAGCGTGACGACTGCGCCGACGATCCCGGTGGCAGCAGCGAAAACCGCGCAGGTCGCGATGGTCGCCACCGCAAGCGCCGCCGGCACGCGCGTCATCGACAGCTCGAGACTCTTGAACAATCGATCGATGATCCCGGAGCGCTCGACGACGTAGCCCATGAAGATGAACAGCGGCACCGAGATGATGATGTCGTTGGTCATCACGCCGTAGGTGCGCAGCACCATCTGGTCGAACACCGGGTTGTCGGCGATCGGCAGGTTCGGCCGCCAGAAGGCGTAGACGCCGAACAGGATCCCCAGACCCATGAGCGTGAACGCGATGGGGAATCCGAGGAGGATCGCGGCAATGATGAGCCCGAGCATCACCATCCCCATGTGCGCATTCGTGATCTGTGACGGCGGCGGCAGGAACAGGATGTAGAGGAGCACGATCAGCCCGAGCAAGCCGAATCCGACGGTGCGGACATCCAGGCGGAGCGCCTTCATCGCGCACCCCCACGCACTTCCGCCGACTGCACGATGGACTTCAACTGGTCGATGTCGGCCTCTTCCACGTCGTGGAGGCGTTTCGGCCACTCGCCGCTGCGGATGCACAGTACGCAGCGGATGATTTCGGCCAGCGCCTGGAGGAGCAGGAAGGTGCCGGCGATCGGGATGATCGTCTTGAACGGGTACACCGGCAGCCCGCTGCCGGTCAGGCTCGAGGCCTCGCGCAGCGCCCAGGACTTCCCGGCGAACTCCCAGCCGGCATAGACCAGCGCGGCGATCCCGGGGATGAAGAACACGAAGTACAGCACGACATCCATCGATGCCTGAACGCGCGGCGAAAGAGTGCGGTACAGCAGATCACCGCGGACGTGCCCGTTGCGCGAGAGCGTGTATGCACCGCCCATCATGAACAGGACGCCGAACAGCATGAAGGCCACGTCGAACGCCCAGTTGGTGGGTGCTCCGGCCTTGCGCACGATCACCTCGTAACCCACCACGAGGGTGAGCAGCACGACGGTCCACGCGAAGGCCTTGCCGGACCACGCGCTGATACGATCGATGGACAGCAGGAAGGCTCTCATGTCCAGGTCTCCTCGTTTCCGATTCTTGTTTTACGGGGCGCATGCCGGCATCCGGACGCCGCGCGCCTCTCACCGCTCCGGCAGGATCGCTGCCGTGGCTACACCGTGCCGAAGAAATGCTCGTATGCCTGGCGTGGATCGTTGGCGAACTTCACCTGATAGCCGACGGCGCGCTTCATGAATGCGCGCTGTGACTCCAGCACCTTGGCAAAGAACGGATTGCCGGCGGATTTCGCTGTCATCACCTTGTCCCACGCCTCGAGCTGCGCACCGAGGACATCCTTGGGGGTCTCCACGAACCGGACACCCTGCTTGTCGCGCATCTCTTCCCATGCCTTGGAGTAGGCGTCGAGGTTGCGCCAGCCCATCTCGGCGCTGGCCGCCTTCGCCGCATAGCGGAAGATCTGCTGGTACGCCGGCGGCATGGCATCGTACGTGCGCTTGCTGATCAGGAGTTCCAGGCATTCCCCGGGCTGGTGGTAGCTCTTGACCATGCAGACTTTGGCCACGTCGGGAAAACCGAGCGCCTGGTCGCTCGCCGGGTTGTTGTACTCGGCGGCATCGATCACGCCGCGCTCGAGCGCCGGCACGATCTCGCCGCCGGCAAGGGCTACGACCGAAGCGCCCATCTCCGTATAAAGATCGATCGAAAGCCCCACGGTGCGATACTTGAGCCCCTTCACGCCGGCCACGGATCTGAGCTCCTGCTTGAACCAGCCGAAAGGCTGGGTGCCCATCGGCCCCCAGAGGATCGGCACGACGTCCAGTTTGAGGACGTCGCGGTAGAGCTCTTCATACAGAGCCTTCCCGCCTCCGAACTCCATCCACGCGAGCAGCGTGTTCGCATCCTGACCGAGCGCGGGGCCGGTGCCGAACAGCGAGAGCGCGTAGTCCTTGCCGTACCAGAAGGCCGGCACCGCCACGCAGCCATCGAGGATGCCCTTGTGCACGGCATCGGCCATGTCGAAGGCACCGACCACGGCGCCCGCCGGCAGCAACTGGATGCGGATCTGGCCTCCCGAGAGATCCGATACCGTGCGGATCATCATCTCCGAGAGCTCGTAGAACAGGTCCTTGGAGGGAAACCCCGCCTGGAATCGCAGGTCGAGTTGCGGCCCCAGCGCGCCGCCCGCGCCCGACTGTGCCTGCGGTTGCGAACTGCCACCGAGCCCGCAACCCGCGGTGACGGCCAAAGCCGCTGTGCCGCCGGCAACGGCCGCGCCACGCAGGAACTTCCTTCGCCCACCGGTCTTCGCGTCCGGTCCCCGCTCTTTGCCGCGCTTCATGGCTGCTCCTCCCTGGATGATCTTGTGGCGGCCTGACGGCCGCTGCTTTGTCATCCTGGTGCGGGCAGGGTTCCTCCCGGCAGCGTCGGAAGCCGCCTCGCTGTTACAAACTGTGTCGGCGAGCGCGCTTGCCGATCAGCCACGCGAGCATGGGCGGAGTCACGAGGGTAGTGACCACGACCATGATCACGATGACCGAAAAGGTCCCCTGTGTCACCACGCCCAATCCCATCCCCGTGGCAGCGAAGATGAGGCCCACTTCGCCGCGCGGCACCATGCCCCAGCCCACCAGCCAGCGATCGACCGGACCGGCCACGATGCCCGCAACGATCTTGCCCGCGATGGCCGCGACCGTCAGTCCGGCGGCAATCGCGAGTGCCTTCGGATCCGCGAGCAGGTCCAGCTTCACGTGCATGCCGGTGACCACGAAGAAGAACGGCACGAGGAAATGACCGATGGGGCCGATCAGGTCCTCCAGGTGGCGATGTCGGTGAGCTTCGATCACCGCGCCCACCCGTGCTCGCGTGTCGGCGTCGGCCGATGCGAGGGCACCGTCGATGTCGGCCTCGAGCTGTGGCCGCTCGTAGTCGCGGAAGATGACGTCGTCCAGCACGAGACCCGCGGCGAACGCACCCACGATAGGGGCGAGGTCCATGAGGCTCGCCAGCCACGCGAACGTGAGGCCGGTGGCGAGCGCCACGGTGAGCTTCATGCCGACACCGGTGTTGATGCGTGCGAAGCCGCGGGAAAACCACGGTGCCGCGTGCTGCCCGATGACGATCGCGCCGGTCAGGAACAGCAGCGCCTTGGCAATGATCCATGCGAGGCCCGTCGCGTCGAGCGAACCCGTGGTGACGATCGCTGAGACCACCGCGAGGATCACGAGCCCCAGCACGTCGTCGATGACGGCGGCACCGAGCACGATGCGCGACTCGGGCGTCTGCAGGCATCCCAGGTCGCGGAACACGCGCCCCGTGATGCCCACCGACGTTGCCGTCAGCGTGGCGCCGATGAACAGATAGGCCTTTGCGTCGAGTCCGGGCAGGAGCCATGGACCTACCAGGGCCGTACCGAGCAGAAACGGCACGACCACACCCACCACCGCGACCGCGGTCGCCCGTGCACCGACCGCCAGCATCTGCTGCACGTTCGACTCGAGGCCGATCTGGAACAGCAGCACCACGACCCCGAGCTCGGCGAGAAACGCGATGATCGGCTCGTCGGGGATACCGGAAGCGATGTCGATCCCGATGAGGCCGAGGTTCCCGATGAGGATGCCGACCAGCAGCTCCCCCAGGACCGCCGGTTGCCCGATCCGCTCCACCAGGCTGCCGAACTTGGCCGCGACCAGGATCACCGCGATCCACATCAGCAACGAGGCGTGATGCGCGGCATCCGCACCGCCCGAAGCGATGGCGGCAACGGGAACAAAGATGAGCGAGACAGCGAGGGCGCGTTTCATCCTGGGGAGCATATCGGCAGACGGACGCAGGCGCCACTTGGTGTCCGAAGGGTTGAGGGTGGATGCGATAATTCGGGCAGGTGCTGCCCCCATCCCCTCCCTTCCCCCACCGCGTTGCGATGGGGGAAGGGAGAAAACCCACGCCATCCCGGACGCTCTCTCCCTCACCTCCGGTGAGGGAGGGCTGGGGTGGGGGCAACGACGGCAAAACCAGAACTCAACCCGGAAGACCCTCCAGTGGCCACCATCAACTACCTCACCACCGTGCAGTTCGACTTCGGCGCCATCAAGCTGGTGGGCGACGAATGCAAGCGCCTCAACATCAAGCGTCCGCTGATCGTCACCGATCGCGGCATCCGCGCCACGGGACTGCTCGATCGCCTGCGTGAACACCTCGACCCGGCCCTCGGCTTCGAGGTCTACGACGGCACGCCACCCAATCCCACCGAGGCCGCCGCGCTGGAAGCCGTGGCCCAATACCGCAAGGTGAACGCCGACGGGATCATCGCCATCGGCGGCGGGTCATCGCTCGATCTCGGCAAGGCCGTCGCGCTGCTCGCGACCCATCCGGGACCGTTCGTGCAGTACGCTGCCGTGGAAGGCGGTGTCGCGAAGATCACCTCCGCCGTGGCGCCGCTGATCGCGATCCCCACCACTGCCGGTACCGGCAGCGAAGTGGGGCGCGGCTCGGTGATGGTGCTGAACGACGGGCGGAAGCTGGGCTTCCTCTCCCCTCACCTGCTACCCAAGGTCGCCATCTGTGATCCCGAACTCACGTTCGGCCTGCCGCCGATACTGACCGCGGCCACCGGGATGGACGCCATCGCCCATTGCATCGAGACCTTTCTCTCGCCCCTGGTGAATCCGCCGGCCGAAGCGATCGCCATCGACGGCCTCACCCGAGCTGCGGCTCACATCGAGCGTGCCACGCGCGACGGCAAGGACCGCGACGCGCGCTGGAACATGATGATGGCCGCGATGGAAGGCGCGATGGCATTCCAGAAGGGCCTCGGTGCCGTGCACGCGCTGTCGCATCCGCTCGGCGCGCTGCACGATCTCAAGCTGCATCACGGCACGCTGAACGCGGTGCTGCTGCCGGCCGTCATCAAGTTCAACGCGCCGGCCGTGGGCGACAAGATCGCGCGGCTCGGTCAGGCGATGGGACTGCCGAAGGGGGCAGACGTCGCGCAGTCCATCCACGATCTCAATGCGAAGCTCGGTCTGCCGAAGGGCCTGAAGGCGATGGGCGTGCCGAAGGATGCGCTGCAGGGCATCGCCGAAGCGGCACCGAAGGACCATTGCCACGGCACCAATCCGCGGCAACCGACAGTGCCGGAGTATCGCGGGCTGCTGGACGAAGCGTACGTCTAGCGCTGCGAGCCACCCGGCGAGGGGCCCCGGCCATCGGCCGGGGATCGACGGCCAGGCGAGCCGGCGCTGGACGCCGACGCGATAACGACAAGCATCGCGAGTCGGGTCAAAGAGGCTAGCGCTGCGATGCACCCGGCGAGGGGCCCCGGCCATCGGCCGAGGATCGACGGCCAGGCGAGCCGGCGCTGGACGCCGACGCGATCACGACAAGTATCGCGAGTCCGGTCGCGAGGCTAGCCTTCGAGCTTCCTCGCGCGCTCCCGCAGCAACTCGCTCTCCCTCACGTTCTGCGCCATCAGGGCGGCGCGCTCGTACTCCGCGCGCGCCTCCTCGCGCCGCCCGAGCTTCTCGAGAAAGTCGCCGCGCACGCTCGGCAGCCAGTGGTAGGCCTTGAGCTGGGGAGCGTCGCGCAGGCCGTCGACGATCTCCAGTGCAGCCGCAGGCCCGAAGGCCATGCACACGGCGACGGCGCGGTTCAACTCCACGACCGGTGACGGATTCACCGAGGCGAGCGCGTCGTACAGCGCTGCGATGCGCGCCCAATCGGTCTCGTCCGCCTTGTGGGCACGCGCGTGACAGGCGGCGATCGCCGCCTGCAACGCGTACGTGCCGAGCGCCCCACCCAGCTTTTCGGCGTGATCCAGCGCTGCATTGCCGCGACGGATCAGCAGCTGATCCCAGCGCCGGCGGTCCTGATCCAGCAGCAACACCGGGCGGCCTGCGGCATCGACCCTGGCTGCCGAACGCGAAGCCTGGAATTCCATCAGCGCCACCAGGCCGTGCACCTCGGCTTCCTGAGGGGTCAACTCGGCCAGCACGCGACCCAGGCGCAGCGCTTCGTCCGCCAGTTCCGGGCGCATCCAGTGCTCGCCGCTGGTCGCCGTGTAGCCTTCGTTGAAGACGAGATAGATCACTTCGAGCACGGATGCGAGGCGCGCACCGAGCTCTTCCGGCGCCGGCAGTTCGAAGGGCACGCGTGCTTCGGACAACGTGCGCTTCGCGCGTACGATGCGCTGCGCGATAGTCGCTTCCGGCACCAGAAAGGCTCGCGCGATTTCGTCGGTCGTGAGGCCGCCGAGCAGCTTGAGGGTCAGCGCCACCCGCGCCTCGGTGGAGAGCACCGGGTGGCACGCGGTGAAGATCAGGCGCAGCAGATCGTCGCCGATCGGATCGCGCTGCGCCGCATCGACCACGTCGAAGGTGTCGGGCATGGTCAGGGCCTCCATCGCTTCCAGGTCGCGGCCGATCTCGGCGTGCTTCTCGACATGCATCTTCGCCTGGCGCAGATGGTCGAGCGCGCGATTCTTCGCCGTGGTCATCAGCCACGCGCCGGGCTTGTCCGGGATGCCGGCCGCGGGCCACGTCTCGAGCGCGGCCACTAGCGCATCCTGTGCGAGCTGTTCGGCCAGACCGACGTCGCGCACCATGCGCGCGACGCCGGCGATGATCTTGGCGCCTTCGAGGCGCCAGATCGTCGTGATCGCCTGGTGTTCGGGCGATGCGGTCACTGACGGGCCTACTGCGGCGGCGCCTGGTTGGGATCCATCCAGACGATCTCCCACACGTGACCGTCGAGATCCTCGAAGCCGTGGCCGTACATGAAGCCGTGATCCTGCTTCGGGTTGGGTGCCGTGCCGCCGGCCGCCAGCGCCTTGGCGACGTACTCGTCCACCTTGGCGCGGCTGTCGGTCGAAAGGCACACCAGCACTTCCGTGCCCTTGCGTGCGTCCGCCACCGGCTTCTTAGTGAAGGTCTGGAAGAAGGATTCCACCAGCAGCATGACGTAGATGGTGTCCGAGACCACCATGCAGGCGGCGTTCTGGTCGGTGAACTGCGGGTTGAAGGTGAAACCCAGGGCAGCGAAGAAAGCCTTGGAGCGCTCCAGGTCGCGGACCGGGAGGTTGACGAAGATCTGCGTGGTCATGATTGCGGTTCCTCGCGTTCGTCGCTCTAGCGGGCCGACGTGCCGCCGACGCCCATCTCGCGGAAGCGTTCAACAGCTTCGCCCTGCTGGAAATCCTCCAGCTCGAACATGCGGCGCACTTCGATCTCGCAGTTGCTGCCATCCAGTGTCGGATTGGGGAACCGCCGCGTCCACTCGATCGCCTCGGCGCGATCGCGCACCTCAATGATGGTGTAACCCGCGACCAGCTCCTTCGATTCCGCGAACGGACCGTCGACGATGGTGCGGGTCGAGCCGGTGTAGCGCACGCGCCAGCCGTGCTTGCTCGCCCGCAGACCGGAAGCATCGAGCAGCACACCCGCCCTGGCGAGCTCCTCGTGGTAGGCGGCCATCTCGGCCATGAGTTTCTCGTCCGGCATGACTTCGGCCTCGGACTGGGCGTTGGCCTTGACGACGATCATGTAGCGCATGTCGTTCTCCTCGATCGGGGGATTGAAGGTGGATGAGGCGGAACCGTCCTCGTTGCCGAGGGATCGGGTTCTGCCTTCACTTCCACGACGAACGGGGCTACGCGTTTTCGACATCGCTTCGTCCGCACCCGGGAGATTTCTTCCGGCGGGCGGAACGGTCAGACGAAACAGGGAGCCACTTCCCGCACTTCGACCGTGCACCAGGCGGCGGCCGGACACTCTGCCGCCACGGCCAGAGCCTCTTCCCGCGTCTTGCAGGCGAGCAGAAAGAAGCCGCCGATCATCTCCTTCACTTCGGCGAACGGCCCGTCGACGACCGTGGGTTTGCCGTTGCGAACCTGCACCCGGGCAGCGGCGTCCTGCGACCTGAGCGATTCGCTCGCCATCAGCAACCCGCGCGCTTTCAGACGCTCGCCGAAGGCGACCATGGCATCGAAAGCCGCATGGCCTTCGGCCTCGGTGCGGGTGGCGCGCTGACCGAGCGGTTCGACGATGAGCAGCATGTAGGACATTGTCGAGATTCCTTGAGGATAGGAAGGACAGATCGTTGCCCCCACCCTAGCCCTCCCCCAGCTTCGCTGGGGGAGGGGATGTACACCCCTGAGGCACTGCAACCACAGGCACTCCTTCCTCTGGCGACGCCGGGGGAAGGTTGGGATGGGGGCCATCCTAACCTCGGACGGTCAGCCTTACCGATCGTCGCACTCCCCTCCTTCCTCCACGCGCACGCGTGGGGGAAGGCCGGGATGGGGGCCAGCGTCTAGAATCCCGGTCGTTCCATTGCGCCCGACCCTGCATGCTCTCACACATCCCCGTCGCGAAAACGCTGTTCGTCCTGCTGGCCGTGGCAGCGTGGGCCATCGGGGCCCACGCGGTCTTCACCGACGGTACGCCCGCGCGGCTCGCCGCTCTGTACGCCTGGGCACCCATCGCGCTCATCGTCGTCTGGCTGTTGCGCCGCGCGCGCTGGCGATGGGCGGCGTTTGCGCTGATCGCGGCGCTCTTCGGAGCGCTCGTGCTGTTCGTTCCCGTGAGCCGAGCCGACGCGAGCTTCGTCTACCAGATCCAGTACCTAGCGATGCAGGCCGCGCTCGCCGTGCTGTTCGGCCGCACGCTGGTCGCAGGAAGAGAACCTCTGGTCACCCGCTTCGCACGCATCGTGCGCGGCGAATTGCCGCCGGAGATCGTGCGCTACACCCGTTCGGTGACGGCAGCGTGGACGATCTTCTTCATCGTCATGGCCCTGATCGCGATCGTGCTGTACTCGGCGGCATCCCGCGAAGCCTGGTCCGCGTTCGTCAATCTGCTCACCATTCCCTGCGTGCTCGCCATGTTCGTCGGGGAGTACGCCGTGCGCCGCATCCGCTTTCCGGGACTCGACCATTCCTCGATCCTCGCGGGGGCGCGCGCCTTCCAGCGGGCATTCTCGTCGCGGGAGCCGCCACCGTGAGCGGTCGACGCTGGCAGCCTTCGCCGCTCATCCTCGGTTCCTTCGGGCTGCACGCGGGCGCTGCGGCCGGTCTGCTGTTCGCTCCTTCGCACTGGCCGGTCGTCGCCGGCGCCGTCATCGTCAACCATGCGGTACTGACCGCCGCGGGGCTCTGGCCACGCAGCCGTCTGCTGGGACCGAATCTGCTGCGCCTGCCCGAGGCCGCGGCGGCGCGCCGCGAGATCGCCATCACCATCGACGACGGTCCCGATCCGGAGGTCACGCCACTGGTCCTCGATGTCCTCGAACAGCATGGGACACGGGCGACCTTCTTCTGCATCGGTGAACGGGCACTACGGCATCGCGACCTGTGCGCGGATATCGCGCGCCGCGGCCATATCGTGGAGAACCATTCCCAGCACCACGCCCATCATTTCTCGATGCTGGGCCCAAGCGGGTTCGAGCGCGAGATCGTCGCCGCGCAGGACACGCTGGAAGAGATCACCGGTTCGCGCCCGCGCTTCTTCCGGGCTCCGGCGGGGCTGCGCAATCCGTTCCTCGAACCGGTGCTCGCGAAGCTCGACCTGCACCTCGCCAGTTGGACCCGGCGCGGCTTCGACACGGTCCGACGCGATCCGGACTACGTCGCCCACCGGCTGCTGCGCGACCTGACCGCCGGCGACATCCTGCTGCTGCACGACGGCCACGCAGCACGGACTGCCGCCGGCCGGCCCATCGTGCTGGAAGTGCTGCCGCGTCTGCTCGATGCGTGCGCAGCCAACGGACTCACGCCGGTCACGTTGCGTGCGGGTGCAGCGTGAACGAACACTCCTTTCGCGATGCGCTCGTCGATGCGGCATCGGCGCCCTATCGTCAGGCCGGTCGCTTCGCGTGGCACTACGCGCGCGGCAAGGTCAGTATCGATCCCGCGTATCTCGGCATCCTGAGACTGGGTCTGATCGCACCGAACGCGCGCGTGCTGGATCTCGGGTGCGGCCAGGGGTTGGTCGCAGCCACGCTCCTGGCGGCGGATGCGCTGAGCCATCGCGGAGAATGGCCGACCGGATGGCCACCCGCGCCAACCGGCGTGCGCGTCCGTGGCATGGAACTGATGCTGCGCGACGTCGAGCGTGCCCGGCAGGCTCTCGCAGACCGGGCGACGATCGAACAGCAGGATATACGCACCGCAGACTACGGTGTTGCGGATGCGATCATCATCCTCGACGTCCTGCACTATCTGTCGCCGTCGGATCAGGAGACAGTGCTGGAGCGCGTTCGCACTGCCCTACCCTCCGGCGGTGCTCTGGTGCTGCGCGTGGGCGATGCAGGCGCGGGACTGCCGTTCCGGATGAGCCTGTGGGTCGATCGGATCGTCACGTTCGCCCGCGGACACCGGATCGCCGCCATGCACTGTCGCGCACTGTCGGAATGGATGGCGCTGCTGGAACGGCTTGGCTTCGCGGTGCGCGCGGTGCCGATGAGTGCGGGAACGCCGTTCGCGAACGTGCTGCTGGTGGGGAGGAAAGGGGGCTAGATCTCTTGCCCCCATCCCAACCTTCCCCCGTATTCCGCCGGGGGAAGGAGTGCATCTGCTGGCGCATGGCCTGACGGCAGGCACTCCTTCCCCCACGCGTTCGCGTGGGGGAAGGTCGGGATGGAGGCGAGGCCGAAACGGCACTACCCCCGCACCGCCCGATACTCCGAAAAGATCCCCACCTCCACATGCCGCTCGACGCGCGTCAAGCCGACGTGCTCCAGGGTGGCCAGCACCTTCTCCGGTGGCACGCACGACTCGATCGTGTCCCAGTAGTAGCGCATCAGCCTGGGTGTGTCGGCATTGCGCGCCACGAAGCGCGACAGCGCCGGAACGACACCGCGCATGTAGAGCTTGAGCAGCCACAACCGCAGCGGCGTCGCAGGACGCGTGATCTCCAGCACGCAGACGATCCCGCCCGGCTTCAGCACGCGCCTGAACTCCGCAAAGGCAGCCGCGAGGTCACCGATGTGGCGCAGCGCGTAGCCCATGCTCACGAAATCCGCGCAGGCATCCGGCAGCGGAATGGATTCGGCGCGCCCTTCCAGCAACCGCACGCCCGCAGGCACGTGAGCGGCTTCCAGCATGCCGGGACTGGGATCGACCCCGGTCACGAGTTCCGGGGCTCCCACGATGTGCGCCGCCTCGCGTGATACCAGTCCCGTGCCCACGCCCACGTCGACCACCCGCATGCCTGGAGCGAGTCCGGCGCGCAGCAGGGCCTGCCGCCGGTACCACGAGCCCGTACAGAGCGCCATCATGCGTTCGATGCGGTCGTAGTCGCGCGCGGAACTGTTGAAGATGCCGCGAACCCATTCGCGCCGCTGCGGTTCGCCCTCGTAGTAGTCGGCGAGCGGCGGATGCGGTGCGTGCACCACCATGTCTTCGCCCGTCGGCGGCGTGAGGGAATCAGTCATCGCTTCCTGCCTGCGTGCCGTGGCGCGGATCAGTGGACTGCGGATTCATGCAGAGTCTCGCTCACGATGCGCCGCCGCCGCAGCCACGCGCCGATGGAGCGCTTCGGGGCCATCACGCAGTTGAGCAGGTAGATCGCCTTGAAGATGACGAGACGCGCCCCGATCGGCGTACCGCGGAAGATGTCACCCGCGAGCACCGCCAGCAACGCCTCCTTCACCCGCCAGTTGTTGCGCGGATGCATGAACAGCTCGCGCATGGCCGGATTGGTGACCCGGTAGATGAACCAGGAGAACTGTTTCGGTCCGCGGCGCGTGACGGCGTCGAAGCGCCGCAACGCGCCCGCGGCTTCGTGCGGCCGGTCGAGGCAGGCAATCACCGTTTCCGCGCCTTCGAAGCCGCTGTTCATCGCCAGGAACACGCCGGACGAGAACACCGGATCGATGAAGGCGAACGCATCGCCCAGCATCAGGTAGTTGTGCCCGAACGAGCGCCGTGCGGCGTAGGAATAGTTCCCGGTGGCCGTCGCCGGCTCGACGAGCCGTGCGCCTTCGAGCCGGCGGGCAAGCATCGGACACAGCGCGATGGTGTCGTGGAAGAAGGCGGTCACGTCCTTCTTCCGCGACTTGAGGTAATAGGGCCAGCACACCGCTCCGACGCTGGTGGTGCCGTCGGCCAGCGGGATGAACCAGAACCAGCCATGGTCGAACCAGAAGATGCTGATGTTGCCCTCGGCCTTGCCCGCCAGGCGCTGCGCGCCGGTGAAGTGGCCGTACACCGCGGCGCTGTTGTGGCGAGGGTTCTTCTCCTTCATCTGCAGCTGGTTCGCGAGCAGCGTGTCGCGGCCGGAGGCGTCGATCACGAACTGCGTCTTCCACTGCAGGATCTTGCCGGTCTCGTCCTTGGCGGTGACGAGCGCACCGCGGCCGTCTTCGTCGAACTCGACCCGGTTGGCACGCACGCCTTCGAGCAGCTGTGCACCTTTGCGGCCGGCATTGCGGAACAGGATGTGGTCGAACTCCGAACGCCGGACCTGGTACGCATAGGGAAAATCCTTGTCCCACGCATCGGCGAAATCGAGCGTGACCGGCGCATCGTGGGTCGGCGAGTTGAACTCGACGCCGTACTTGCGCATGCCGACCGCCTCGATCTCGTCGCGCACGCCGAGCTTATCGAACAACGGCAGGTTGAGCGGCAGCAACGATTCGCCGATGTGGAACCGCGGGTGCCGCGTCTTCTCGAGCACCACCACGTCGCGGCCGCGTTCGGCGAGCAGTGCCGCGACGGTGGACCCGGCCGGCCCGCCGCCCACGACCAGCACCTCGCACGACCTCACCGCATCGGACATCGCTTCGCTTTCGCGGAACACCGGTGCCACGGATTCTAGTGCACTTCACGCAGCGGAGCGACCTGCGGATACACCTTCGCCCCTTGCTAGAATGCTCCGGATGATGACCACATCGATGCTGTGCGGCGGAGCGGCTGCCGCAAGAACAGCCACCGGCCTTCCATGAAGCGCGCCCTCGTGACCGGCGCGAGCGGCGGTGTCGGCGCTGCGATCTGCCGCGCCCTGGCCGCCGACGGCATGCATGTCATCGCCCACGCCAACAGCCATCCGGACGCCGCCGTCGCGGTGGCGAAAGCAATCGTTGCGGCCGGCGGCTCGGCGGAAACCGTCACGTTCGACGTGACCGACGGCGAAGGTGCACGCGCGGCCCTCGAGGCACTCCTCACCCACGGACCGATCCAGGTGCTGGTGAACAACGCCGGCCTGCACGAGGACGCGCCGCTGCCCGGCATGACCGGTGACCAGTGGTCGCGCGTGGTGGACGTGAGCCTGAACGGCTTCTTCAACGTGACCCAGCCGCTGCTGCTGCCGATGATCCGTACCCGTTGGGGCCGCATCGTCAGCATCTCTTCGGTGAGCGCGCTGCTCGGCAATCGCGGCCAGGCCAACTACGCGGCGGCGAAGGCCGGACTGCATGGGGCGTCGCGCTCGCTGGCACTCGAAGTCGCCACCCGCGGCGTCACCTCGAACGTCGTGGCACCGGGCGTGATCGAAGCAGGCACCACGGCCGAAGCCTTCTCCGACGAACGCGTGAAGTCCGTGGTCCCGATGCAGCGGGCCGGCACGCCCGATGAAGTGGCCGCGCTGGTGAGCTTTCTCGCGTCGGCGAAGGCGGGATACATCACGGGACAGGTGATCGCGGTTTCGGGTGGGTTGGGCTGAGGCATGACGGCCGTTGAGAACATCCGGCGCAAGGCATGCCCCCACCCCAACCCTCGCCCGGCGAAGCCGGGGGAGGGAGCCGTACGCCCCTTCCCCCGACATCGTCGGGGGAAGGCGGGGGATGGGGGCCCGTCGGCGTATCTCGAGCCGGCACTCCAGCGTCCATGACCCTCCCCCGGTCCAGCGGCACGCAACGAGCCCTGGCGGAAGTATTGCCCGCCGAAATCCTCAGCGCCTTCGACGACCGCTTCATCCGCTCGTGCGATCTGGTGGAGGAGTACGTGCACCGCCTCGCGATCGGGGTGTTTCGCGACACGGGACTGGCACAGGCCTGCACCCAACCGACGACCGTCGATGAAGCGGTGCAGCGGGCCGGACTCGTGCCCGCCATCGCGTCGGTACCGTGCAGCTGGATCCTGCGCACGCTGGCTGCACGCGGCTGGATCGAGCGTGTGGACGATACGCACTACCGCGCATCGGCGATTCCGGCGCTCGATCCGGAAGAGCTCGTCGCGGCCCAAGAGGCCCACGATCCGAGTTGCCTGCCGACTTATCGCATCGCCGCACTGGCGGCGGAGTACTACCCGAGCGTGCTGCGCGGCGACACCACCGGCGAGGACGCCCTGTTCGCACCGGATCATATCGGCACCTGGCTCGAGTACTTCTCGAATGCCAATCCGCTCTACGCCATCGTCAACACGGTCGGCGCCATCGCCGCCGAGCATGCGCTGCCCGCCGACGGCGGCACCGTGCTCGAACTGGGTGGCGGTCTGGGCAGCGGCGCCGAGGCGCTGCTCGCGCGGCTCGACACCGCCGGCAACGGCAAATCGCTCGCCGCCTACCGCTTCACCGAGATCGTGCCGGCCTTCCTGCGACGCGCGCGCAAGTCGCTGCCCGAGTTCCGCGCCGGCAGACCGCTTTCGTTCACCTGGCTGGACATCGACGCGCCGTTCGCGAAAGCGGGCATCGAACCCGGATCGTGCTCCGTCGTGTACGGTGTCAACGTCGTACACGTCGCGAAGGATCTGGCCGCGACGCTTGCGGAGATCCGGACGGCGCTGCAGGACCGCGGCGCGCTGGTGCTGGGCGAATGCATACGCCCCTTCGCAGATCGACCGGTATACGTCGAGTTCATCTTCAACCTGCTGGCGTCGTTCCGCGCGCCCCTGCTCGTTCCGGCGTGGCGACCCAACGGCGGTTTCCTCACACCGGAGCAATGGCACGCCGCGCTCGCCGGCCACGGCTTCGAGCGCATCGAGATCCTGCCGGACATCGCAGCACTGCGCGACACCTATCCGTCGTTCCTGGTCGCGGCGATCACGGCCCATCGCGCGTGACCGTACCCATCGACATCGAGGTCGATGCCGCCTGGTTCGAGGGACATTTCCCGGGCCGACCGATCCTGCCCGGTGTGTCGCAACTCGCGCTCGTCCTCGACGCCCTGGCCAAGGCCCAGGGACGACCGCTCCCGGTCAGCGGCATCGCATTCGCCCGCATGCGACAGCGGGTGGTCCCGGGTGATCGACTCCAACTCACGGCGAGCATGCGGCCCGACGGTACGATCCGGTTCGCGCTCACCCGCGCGGGCGACATCATCACCAACGGCGAGTTGCGAACGACGGCTCCCGGGAGCAAGGCGCTGCCGCGCATCATCGTGAGCGGCCATGTGGGTGAACGCCCGTCACCCGAAGCGCTGCTGCCCCATCACCCGCCGATGCGTTTCGTCACGGCCGTGCTCGACGAATCGGACGAGCATCTCACGACGGAAGCCAGCATCCCGCCTTCCTGCCGCCTCGCGGCCGCCCCCGGTGTCCCGGCTGTGGCCGCCGTCGAAGCGGCCGCCCAGACCGCCGCACTCTGGGAGGCCGTCCGCCGCGCTTCGGCACAGCCGTTGCCGCGGCCTCGCGTGGGTTATCTGGTCGGGCTGCGCGACGTGACGTTTCACGTACCTCGCATACCGGCGGGGGTGCCTTTCGTGGTGTCGGTGCGTTTCGAAGCAGCGACACCGCCGCTCGCGCACTATGCGATGCAGGTGGAACTCGAAGGCAAGCCGGTCCTGCACGGCACGCTCGCCACCTGGCTCACCGACGAGACCCTGCCGGGCTGAAGACGGTTGCCGGTGCAACCTTGTTTCGCCCTGGAGCCACCTTTACACTCGCGGCTGTCTCGAATCTCCCCCTGGCCAGGCCGTGAGCACCGCAACCGCATTGACCGATCACGAAACCAAACTCGCGGCGCTGATCATCGAAGCCCTCAATCTCGAAATGGCGCCGCAGGAGATCGATCCGGGCGCTCCGTTGTATCGCGAAGGCCTCGGACTCGACTCCATCGACATCCTCGAAATAGCACTCGTGATCTCCAAGACCTACGGCGTGCAGCTGAAAGCCGACGACACCGACAACGTCCGCATCTTCGGTTCGCTGCGCAGCCTGAACGATCACGTGCAACAACACCGCGCCAAGTGAGCGCGGTGCCGGTCCCCTCGGGCCGCCCGCTGCGCGGCTGAGCGCACCGTCGGCCGTACCGCCGACGGGTAGACTGCGCACCATGTCATCCGCGGATTCGATGCCCTTGCCCCTGTTCGCGCACGCGAGTCCGGATGCCCCGGTCGCGTTCACGCGCGACGGCATCGTCAACGCGCACCAGTTCCTCGCGGACGTGCACTCGTTCGCCGATCGACTCCCGGACGCCCCCCATGTCCTGAACGCGTGCGGTGACCGCTACCTGTTTGCCGTGGGCCTCGGCGCCGCGCTGCTGCGCGGGCAACGCACGCTGCTGCCGGCAAACCACACTCCCGCCACGCTCGAACGCCTCACGCAGACGCACCCCGGTCTGCAGGCGCTGACGGATACGCTCGCACCCGACATCGATCTGCCGTCGCTGGCGGTGACGAGGGATGGCGACCCGCACGACGTGCCCTTCGCAGCGCCGGTCATCCCCGGCGACCGCATCGCCGCGGTGCTCTTCACTTCCGGCTCCACGGGCGATCCCGTGCCCACGGTCAAGTCCTGGTCGCTGCTGGCCGCCAGCGGCCGCAACGAGGTTGCCGCGCTCGAGCTCAACGACCTCCCGACGCTCGCGATCCTCGGCACGGTGCCGCCGCAGCATTCCTACGGCCTGGAATCCACGGTGCTGATGGCGCTGCAGGGCGGGTTTGCGTTCGACGCAGGCCGGCCGTTCTTCCCCGCCGACATCTGTTCCGCTCTCGCCGTGCTGCCGCGCCCGCGCATGCTGGTGACCACACCGGTGCATCTGCGTGCGCTGTGTGCCAGCGAAGACCATCCGCCGGAAGTGGACCTGCTGCTGAGCGCGACCGCACCGCTCTCGCTTGAGCTCGCTGCCGACGCCGAGCAACGCTTCGGCGCACCGTTGAAGGAGATCTACGGTTGCAGCGAGGCGGGCCAGCTCGCCACGCGTCAGCTGCTCGCCTCGGCCCAATGGCGGTTGATGGGCGACATCCGGCTGCGTCAGGACGAACGCGGCACCTGGGCGAGCGGCGGCCACGTGCCAGGCGACGTCCTGCTGGCCGATGTGATCGAGCTGGTCGATCGCGAGCGGTTCATCCTGCATGGCCGCACCGCCGACCTGATCAACATCGCCGGCAAACGCACGTCGCTCGCGCACCTCGACCTGCAACTCAACGCCGTCCCGGGCGTGCGCGACGGGGCGTTCCTGATGCCCGACGACGAAGACGACCGCGTCGTGCGGCTCACGGCCTTCGTGGTCGCCCCCGGCCGCACCGCCCGCGATATCCAGGATGGGTTGCAGCAGCGGATCGACGCCGCGTTCCTGCCGCGGCCTCTGCACCTGGTGGATAGTCTCCCCCGCAACACCACCGGAAAGATCCCGCGCGAAGCGTTGCTCGCACTCGCCGCCCGACTTCGCAAGCACCGGAACACGCCGTGAACACCGCCACCCAGACGTGGACCACGCAGCCGGAGCGCAGCAACATGGTGGCACTGCGCATCATCGTGTGGGTCGCGCTGCATCTCGGTCGCACGACGGCCCGTTTGCTGCTCCATCCCATCTGCCTCTACTTCCTGCTGTTCTCGATCGCCACGCGCCGGGCTTCGCGCGCCTGGCTCGAACGCGTGCTCGAGCGTCCGGTGACCTGGGTCGACCAGTTCCGCCACTACCACACGTTCGCCTCGACCATCCTCGACCGCGTGTTCCTGCTCAACGACCGCTTCGACCTGTTCGACCTCGAAGTGCACGGCATGGAGGCCATGACCGAGGTCTGCGAAGCACGAACCGGTTGCTTCCTCGTGGGTGCGCACTTCGGCAGCTTCGAAGTGACGCGCGCCGTGGGCCGCATGCAGCCCGGCCTCGAAGTGAGCCTGCTCATGTACGAGGTCAACGCGCCGCGAATCGGCGCCATCATCCGGGCGATCAATCCGGCTCTCGGCAACAAGATCATCCCGCTAGGTGCCCTGGATTCGATGCTGCGTGTGCGCGAGCGCCTCGACGCCGGCGAATTCGTGGGCATGCTCGCCGACCGTCGTCTGGGCGACGAGGAGAGCGTGACCATCCCCTTCTTCGGTGTGCCCGCGAAGTTTCCGGCAGGACCGTTCCGGCTCGCCGCGTTACTGCGCCGGCCGATCGTGCTGATGTTCGGCATCCATCGAGGCGGCAACCGCTACGAAGTGCACTATGAACGCATCGCCGTCGACGGCGACCTGACGCGGCTCGCGATGCGCTACGCGCAGCGCCTCGAGCATCATGCGCGAAGCGCGCCGTACAACTGGTTCAACTTCCATGACTTCTGGCAGTAGGCGGGCGCTGCTCGCCGGCATCGCGGCGGCGGTCGGCTCCTTCGGATTCACCGCGCGCGGCGAGGAATCCACCCCGTGGGATTTGGGCCAACTCATGCGCGAACTGGCGAGCGTGCGCTCAGCACGGGCACGATTCACCGAGAAGCGGTTCCTCAGGATGCTCGACCGGCCGATCGAATCGTCCGGGACGCTCGCCTACGAAGCCCCATCGCGCCTGGAAAAGCTGACACTGGTCCCGAAGCGCGAGCTCATGCTGGTCGAACAGGACAAGGTCACGCTGGAAACCGGGTCGAAGCCCAAACGGCGCGTTCTTTCCATGTCGGACTATCCGGCGCTGCGCGCCTTCGTCGAGAGCATCCGCTCGACCCTGGCCGGCGATCAGGCGACCCTGGAGCGCTTCTACAAGGTGGACTTCGGCGGCGATCCCGATCGCTGGCGACTCAAGCTGCAGCCCTCCGACATGAAGACGAAGTCGTTCGTCCGCGAGATCCGCATCAGCGGCCGGCGCGGCAAGATCACCGGAGTCGAGGTGGACCAGTCCGACGGCGACCGTTCCGTGATGTCCATGGTCCCCGATGATTCGTAGCCGCGTCGCGGTCGGGCTGTGGCTGATCGTGCTGGCCGTCGCGGCCACGATCATCGCCAACGCCCGGTTCTCCACGGACCTCTCGGCATTCCTCCCGCAGCGGCCGACCGCGGCCCAGCAACTGTTGGTGGACGAGCTGCGCGACGGCGTCGTTTCGAAGCTGATCCTGGTGAGCGTGTCCGGAGCGCCGCCCGACGTTCTGGCCGCCGCGAGCCGATCGCTGGCCGAACGGCTGCGTGCCGATCGGCGCTTCGTCTCGGTCGACAACGGCGATGAATCGCAGTTCGAGCGCGACCGCGCCTTCGTGTTCGAGCATCGCTATCTGCTGAGCCCCGCCGTCGACGCCGACCACTTCACCGTGAAGTCGCTGCGGACCGCACTGGACGATGCGCTCGAGCTGCTCGGGTCGCCGGCCGGCATGCTGGCGAAGTCGCTCATTCCGGCCGACCCCACCGGCGAAGTGCTGCGCCTGATCGAGGGCATGGCCGGCACCGCACGGCCCGCGACGCACGAGGGCATCTGGGTCGGTCCGGACGCGAAGGAAGCCTTGCTGGTGCTGCAGACCCGTGCGCCGGGCTTCGACATCGATGCGCAGGAGGAAGCGCTCGCGAGCATCCGCAGCGCATTCGCCGAGGTGCGGCGCGCTGCGGGCGCGGAGGCGCTCGAGCTCGCGTTGACCGGCCCCGCCGTATTCGCGGTCGAGACGCGCGCCACGATCAAGCGCGACGCGATGCGGTTCTCGACGTTGGCGACGATCCTCATCGCCAGCCTGCTGCTCGCGACCTTCCGTTCGCCGCGGGTGCTGGTCCTCGGACTGCTCCCGGTGGCGAGCGGTGCCGCCGTGGGCGTCGCAGCGGTCGCGCTGCACTTCGGCGAAGTGCACGGCATCACGCTCGGGTTCGGTGCCACGCTGATCGGCGAGTCGGTGGACTACGCGATCTACCTTTTCATGCAGACCGAACCGCGCCGCGGCGCCGCGGGCACGCTGGCCCGCATCTGGCCGACGCTGCGGCTGGGCGTGGTCACGTCCATCTGCGGGTTCTCGGCGATGCTGCTGTCGGGCTTTCCGGGTCTCGCGCAGCTCGGCATGTTCTCCATCGCCGGTATCGCGACGGCGGCCCTGGTCACACGTTTCGTCCTCCCCGTGCTGCTGCCGCCCGACTTCGCGGTCACCGGCATCGAACCCCTCGCCGCGCGCGTGCGGGCCGCCTTCGGACGCGCGCGCATCCTGCTGCCGGTGCTCGGACTCGCAGTGATCGGAGCCATCGCCGTCTGGATCGCGCGTGACCAGCGGTGGAGCGACGAACTGGCAAGCCTGAGTCCGGTCTCCGTGGCACAGCAGAACCTCGATCAGCGTCTGCGCGATGCGCTGGGCGCAGCCGACGTCCGCCACATCGTGGTGGCGCGATCGGGGAGCGCCGATCAGGCCCTGGCCCTGGCGGAACGCGTCGGCAAAGCCCTCGACACGGCAGTGAGCCATGAAGCGATCGGCGGCTACGAATCGCCCGCCCGCATCCTGCCTTCGGCAGCCACGCAGATGCACCGCCGCGACAGTTTGCCGGAGGCGCGCGTGCTGCGGGCACGCATGGCCGAAGCCGCCCGCGGCACGCCGTTCCGTGCCGGCACGTTCGAACCGTTCGTCGATGCCGTGCAGCAGGCACGCTCGGCGCCGCTGCTGGAACGCGAATCGCTGGGCGGCACGAAGCTCGGGATCCACCTCGACGCCCTGCTGGTCCAGCGCGACCATGCGTGGTACGCGATGCTGCCGCTCTCCGGCGTCAAGGACGTGGCCAATCTCCGGCGTGCGCTGGCGCCGCTGTACGACGCCCAGGTGGTGCTGCTCGACACCAAAAGCGAGACCGACGCGATCTACGCCACCTACCGCCGCGAAGCCGTGTCCCTGTCGCTGCTCGGTGCGATCGCCATCGTCGTGCTGCTCGCGGCCGCGATGCGCAGTCCCGGGCGCGCGCTGAAGGTCTGCGTCCCGCTCGTCGCAGCGGTGCTGGTCACCACCGGAGCGCTGCTGGCCCTCGGCCAGACGCTCACCATGTTCCATCTGGTCGGCATGCTGCTCGTGGTGGCCGTGGGCTCCAACTATTCGCTGTTCTTCGACGGATCGCTCGGCGCCCCGAGCGACCACACGTCGCTGTCGCTTGCCCTGGCCAACGTCACCACGGTGATCGGCTTCGGCATGCTCGGCTTTTCCAGCGTGCCGGTGCTCTCGGCCATCGGCACCACCGTAGGCATCGGTGCCGCACTGAGCCTGATCTTCGCCGCCGCACTGGCGCCGCGCGCTCGCGCGAGTTGATGGAAACCATCGCCGATTGCACCGGCGACCCCCGCGAGCGGACGCTGCTGGTGCTGTTGCCGCCTGCGTTCGGGACACCGCGCGATTTCATCGAGCACGGGTTCGTGGCGGCGGTGCGCGACCGTGGACTGCCGGTGGATGTGGTCGTCGCCGGCGCGATCGCCGACTACTACCTCGATCAGTCCGTGGTCGAAAGCCTGCATGCCGAAGTGATCGCACCGGCGCGTGCGCGCGGTTACAGGCGTGTATGGCTCGGCGGGATCTCGATCGGAGGCTTCGGGAGCCTGCTGTATCGATCGCGTCACGACGCAGTCGAAGGGCTGCTGTTGCTGGCGCCGTACCTGGGTTCGCGGCCAGTGGTGAACGAGGTGCTGAGGGCGGGGGGACTGGCGAAGTGGCAACCCGATCCGAACGCGCCGCGAGATCACGAACGGGAGTTGCTCGGGTGGTTGAAAGAGGGGCTGGCCCGGGACGACGTGCCGCAACGGATGCTCCTGGGCTATGGCGCGGACGATCGGTTTGCGCCGTCGATCGAGTTGCTGGCGAAAGCGTTGCCTGAGGACCAGGTGGTGCGTGGGAGCGGCGGGCACGACTGGGAGACGTGGGGCGGATTGTGGAGGGAGATGGTGGCGAGGTGGCGGCTGGAGCGAACGTGCTGACATCGATTGCCCCCACCCTCACCCTCCCCCGGCAAAGCCGGGGGAGCGGATGTACACCCCTTCCCGCACTTTCCGTGGGGGAAGGTTGGGATGGGGGCAAACGTCCCTCCTCCACCTGAGCTAACATCGCGACCCCCCAGACGTAATCCGCACGCGCAGTTGGAACCCCTAGCCCTCACCGCCTGTTCGATCGTCACGTGCCTGGGCGCCGGACGCCAGGCCAATGTGGCGGCGCTGCGGGCGCGGCGCTCGGGGTTGGCGCCCTGCACCTTCGAGACCGTTCGGCTCGACACCCACGTCGGCGAAGTCGCCGGGGTCGACGCCGTCCGGTTGCCCGACCATCTGACGGACTACGACTGCCGCAACAACCGCCTCGCGCAGTTCGCGTTGGACAGCGACGGCTTCGGCGAACGCGCCCGCGCCGCGCGCGAGCGTCACGGTGCGGGCCGGATCGGCGTCTTCCTCGGCACCAGCACCTCGGGCATCCTCGCGACCGAGCTCGCGTATCGCCACCGCGACGCCGACGGCCGCCTGCCCGCCGATTTCCGCTATCGGGAGACCCACGGCACCTTCTCGCTCGCCGACTACGTGGCGCACGCACTCGACCTGACCGGGCCCGCGGTCGTCGTGTCCGCCGCCTGCGCATCGAGTGCCAAGGTTTTCGGCAACGCCGTCCGCGCCATGGCTGCCGGACTGTGCGATGCAGCGATCGTAGGTGGGGTGGACACGCTGTGCCTCACCACACTGTACGGGTTCCACTCCCTGGGCCTGCTGTCGCCGCGGCCGTGCCGTCCATTCGATATCGCGCGCGACGGCATCTCCATCTCGGAAGGCGCGGCCTTCGTGCTGCTGGAGCGTGCCGGCAGTACCAAGGCTCGGGTGAACCTGCTCGGCGTCGGCGAAAGCAGCGACGCCCACCACATGTCCACCCCGCACCCGGAAGGCCTGGGTGCACGCATGTCGATGGAACGCGCACTGGCGGGCGCGGGTGTGGCTCCGGATCGCGTGGGCTACGTGAACCTGCACGGCACCGCGAGCCGCACCAACGATGCGTCGGAGGCGGAGGCTCTCGTCGACGTCTTCGGCACCGCCACGCCGTGCAGTTCCACCAAGGGCCTCACCGGCCACGCTCTCGGTGCGGCCGGCGCCATCGAGGCGCTGCTCACCGTGTTCGCACTCGAAGAGGGCTTTCTGCCGGCAGGCGCGAACACGGAAGCACTCGATCCCGCTCTCCACGTCGACTACCTGGTCGCGCCGCGATCCGGCGGTGCCGCGATCGCGATGAGCAACTCCTTCGGTTTCGGCGGCGCCAACTGCGCATTGCTGTTCGGGCTGACCGGCTCGTGAAGGCGTTCGTCGACGGAATCGGTCTGCTCGGCCCCGGCCTTCCCGACTGGAGTGCGAGCCGAGCAATCCTCACCGGTGCCGCGCCGCACGTCGCCGGACCCATGACCATCCCCGCGAGCGACTGGCTGCCGCCCGCGGAGCGGCGTCGCACCGGCGTGAGCGTGCGACTTGCCCTGGCCGTCGGCCGCGAGGCCTGCGAACACGCACGGATGGAGCCGCGCTCGCTCGCGACCGTGTTCACCTCTTCCGGCGGTGACGGCGACAACCAGCACACCATCTGCGAGACGCTCGCTTCCGAAGCGCGCGAGGTTTCTCCGACCCGCTTCCACAACTCGGTGCACAACGCGCCGGCCGGCTACTGGGGCGTGGCAACCGGTTCGATGGAGAGCTCCACGACATTGAGCGCCTTCGACTGGAGCTTTGCCGCGGGATTGATCGAAGCGCTCACATGGATTGCGTTCGAGCGGCAGCCGATCCTGCTCGCCGCCTACGATGCGCCCTATCCCGAGCCGTTGCGAGCGTTCCGACCGATACCATCCCCGTTCGGCCTGGCATTGGCGTTGAACCCGACGCGCAGCGACCGCAGCATCGCAGAGCTCGCACTCGACTTCGCATCCGTCACGAGCGACGTCGGGCTGCCCCAAGAGTTGATGCGGCTCCGCGATGCGATTCCCGCCGCACGCGGCCTGCCGCTGCTGTGCGCGATCGCCCGAGGCGATCGCACCGACGTCGCCGTCGAGTATCTCGACGGCCGGTCGCTCCGCGCGACCGTCACACCGCTTTGAACCGGTGCGGGCTACGAAGCCCGCACCGATACGATCCCGACGCTACTTGACGATCGCCTGATACACGGCGGCGTGGACCTTCTCCTCGATGTCGGGCATGCGCGGAATGCGCTGGCTCATGAACACGATGGCGAGATCCTCCTTCGGGTCCATCCAGTAGCGCGTGTTGTAGATGCCCGCCCACATGAACTCACCGACGGAACCGAGCTCGGTCAGGCCGCGCTCGGAACGGATGCCGAAGCCGAGTCCGAACTTGTCGCCGAGGTTGCCCGTGGCGGCGGGATCGAGGCGATCCCACACGCTGATGGAGCCGATGGCGTTGGTGCGCATCAGTTCCACCGACTTCGGTCCCAGGATGCGATTGCCGTCCAGTACGCCGCCGTTCAGCAGCATCTGCGTGAACCGCAGGTAGTCCATCGCGGTGGAGGTGAGCCCGGCCCCGCCGGAGTAGTAGGACCGCTGATCCTGATAGGGCAGATTGGCCGCGAACATCAGCGTGCCCCAGCGGATGGTCTCGTCCGCCGCGCGCGCGATGCCGCCCTTGCCGTCCGGGATGTACAGGCTCGCCATGCGGCTGCGCTGAGCCGGTGCGATGAAGAACTGCGTATCCTTCATGCCGAGCGGCGTGAAGATGCGCTCCTTGAAGAAACGGTCGAGCGTCGTCCCCGACACCACTTCCACCAGGCAACCGAGCACGTCGGTGTTGAGTCCGTACTCGTACACCGACCCCGGCTGATGCAGCAGCGGCAGCTTCGCGAGCTTGCGCATCGCGTCGCACGTCTGTCCGCCGTTCGGCGAGAGCCCGTCGGGCACGCCACCTTCCTCGTACACCAGCGCCGCCGCATTGCCCCAGAAACGGTAGCTGATGCCCGAGGTGTGCGACAGCAGATCGCGGATCGTCACCTCGCGGGACGCGGGAACCGTATCGTAACCCGCCTTCGGATCCTTCGGATCGCGCAGCACCATCACCTTCTGATCCTTGAATTCCGGGATGTACTTCGAGACCGGGTCCTTCACCAGCAGCTTGCCGTCCTCCTGCAGCATCATCACCGCCACGCTGGTGATCGCCTTGGTCATGGAGGCGATGCGGAAGATGGAGTCGTCCTTCATCGGCGTGCCCAGTTCGGCATCGGCCGAACCGAAGCTCTTCAGGTAGACCAGCTTGCCGTGGCGCGCGACACCGACCACCGCACCGGCCAGCTGCTTGTCCTCGATGTAGGGCTTGAGCGCACCCTCGATGCGATCGAGCCGCTCAGCGGAGAAGCCGGCATCGGCGGGCGCCGCCTTGGCGAGGTCGGCCGCCGAGGCGAGCGAGAACTGCAATGCGAGCCCGGCCGCAGCCAGGGACAGGGACAAGCGCTTCAACTTCATGACGATCTCCTCTTTTGTGGTTGGCGGCAGCGTCGGCGTCTGCCTGCGATCAGTCTACCCTAGGCGGAACGCCGTCGAGAGTAGACTGCGGTTTCGACGAACACCGACCGCCCGACTAGCAACGTGCCCAAGGTGATCTTCGCTTCCCACGTGCAGCGTCACGTTCCCGCGCCCGACCGCGTGGTGGACGGTGGCACCGTTCGCACCGCGCTCGACGCCGTGTTCGCGGACAACCGCCCGCTGCGTGGCTACGTGCTCGATGATCAAGGCCATCTGCGCAAGCACGTGGTCATCTTCGTCGACGGGGCACGAGTCACGGATCGCGAAGGGCTCTCCGAGCATGTGCGACCCGACAGCGAGATCTACGTGCTGCAGGCGCTGAGCGGCGGCTGACCTTTTCCCCGTTCCGCCTCGGGAGAAGGCCGAGGCAAGGTAAGGCTCCCCATGTGCAAAGGACCACAGGAATGACACTTCGCCTCCGCGTCGCCACCCGCAAAGGCCTCTTCACTCTCACGCATCGATCAGGCAAGTGGCAGATCGGCGAACCCGCGTTCCTCGGTGACCCGGTCTCGATGATGCTGGATGACCCGCGCGACGGCACCTTGTACGCCGCACTCAATCTGGGCCACTTCGGCGTGAAGCTCCATCGCTCGCGCGACGCCGGCGGCACGTGGGAGGAACTCGAAGCACCGACGTACCCGACCCAACCCGAGGGCGCGGCGGGTCCGCCGTGGAAGCTGGTGCAGATCTGGTCGCTCGAAGCAGGCACGACGAGCGAACCCGGTGTGCTGTGGGCCGGCACCATTCCCGGCGGCCTGTTCCGCTCCGACGACCACGGCAAGACGTGGCAACTCAATCGCCCGCTCTGGGACTGTCCCGACCGCCTGGGATGGTTCGGCGGCGGCTATGACGCCCCCGGCATCCACTCGATCATCGTCGATCCGCGCAACGGCAAACGTGTGGCTCTGGGCATCTCCTGTGGCGGCGTGTGGCAGACGGAAGACGGTGGCGGCACGTGGCGCAACGTCGCCCGAGGGATGCGCGCCGGCTTCATGCCGCCGGAGCAGGCCGGCGATCCGAACATCCAGGACCCGCATCGCGTGGTCGCGAGCCCGGGCGAGCCCGATACGCTCTGGTCGCAGCATCACAGCGGCATCTTTCATCGGCCTGCCGGAGCCCCCGAATGGAACGAGATCACCACGGCCCCGATCTCGAACTTCGGCTTTGCGGTCGCGAGCCATCCGACCGACCCGAAGACCGCCTGGTTCGTGCCGGCGATGAGCGATCAGAAGCGCGTCCCGGTGGGTGGGCGCCTGGTGGTGAATCGAACGCGCGATGGAGGACGAACGTTCGAGACGCTGGCGAAGGGGCTGCCTCAGCACGCGTGCTACGACCTCGTCTACCGCCATGGCCTCGACGTGGACGGAACCGGTCGATGGTTGGCCGTCGGCTCGACTTCGGGCGGCCTCTGGCTTTCAGGAGACCAAGGAGACTCCTGGGAATCCGTGGCGGGAAATCTGCCGCCGGTCTATGCGGTGCGGTTCGCGAACTAGCGGCATCGCTTTCTCGTGCTCCTGCTTTCGCGACCTGGGGTGGCTCAGCTCCGTGCTTGAGTCGACATGCGCGGGATTCTTAATCTCGATATCGCGCGGGATACCGTAACAGCGCTCGTCGTCGAGGCGATTGCGCTCAACCGGTCGGTGGGCGATCCTACTGCTCCGGGCCGCACCGCCCGGTGAAACCTTCTCCGCCCCATTCTTCGCTCTGGTACGACTACCAGTCATTTCGATGAGACCGCTCCTCACCCTCCTCATGCTCCTGTGCTGCCTGCGCGGCGTCGCCCTGGCGGAAACCGCTGTCCGGCCGGATACCCTGCAGCAGCTGTTGCGCTCCCACGATCCGTCGGTGTTCGTGACCACCGGCGCCCTGTACCTGAAGCAGGAAGCCATCCGCTCCGCCGGTCGCAAAGGACTGTCCGAAAGCGCCGGCGCCGAAGTCGACCGCATCATCGATGCGGAAGTACGCGACCCCGCCTGGTTCTATGCCGGGTTGGCGGACGCCGTCGCTCCGAGTCTGTCCGAGGAGGATGCGCAGACCATCCTGGCGCACTTCAGCACGGATGTCGGTCGCATCCAACGCCGCGCCATCGAGCTTTCCGTCGGGGAGGTGCTGACGAGCATCTACACCTTCACCGATCGCATCGACTACCGCATCAAGGCATCGGCACGCGAGATGGACGATCTCCAGCGTGCGGTCGGTCCCATGCGGGGCACCTGTGCCTGTCCCACCCCGCGCGAGCGCGAAGAGATCCTGCGCGTGTCGGACGGCAAGCCGATCGTCGATGCACGCGACCTGTCGAACGATCCCGAGGCGGTCAAGTTCGCCGTCGGCGGCGCCGGGGCACGGTACATGAAGATCCTGTCGAGTCGGGGAGTGGCGGCGATGACCGATCATTTCGAGGTCGTGGCTCGACAAGTACGGAAGGTCGTGGTGCAGGACGCCTCCCGGTAGCGCTGCGAGGCACGCATCGTCGACCGGCACGATGGTGATCCAGGGGACCTGGATCGGCACTCGAGAAGCGATCGATGTGCTCGAGAAACTCCTCGAGCACATCCGCGCCAAGGCAGTCCGCTTCGGCATGCTCTCCAATCAGCACGCCGAGGTCGTGACGGAGCTTGCCGAGGTGATCGAGTTCGTCCGTGCCAATGCAACCACCGCGCAGACGTTCAACTTCTCGGTGGTGATGTAGGACGATCAGGCCTCCTTCGGTCGGGCCGGATCTGCCTTCGACAGGTAGTCCTTGAAGATGTCGAAGGTCTTCCACACCGGAATCGGCGGCTCCACGCCCTCCTGCGGAACGTAGGGAGACGGTTCGACGATCTGCATCTTGTGGATGTAGCGCGGGCAGTTCGGAAAGATGTGATGGGCACGCACGCGGACGATGGCCTGCGCACCCGGCACCAGCGCCATCAGGGGATCATCGGTGCGGACCACCGCAGTCCCGTTCACGCGCAGCCGCCTGGGCTTCTCGAAATTGATGAAGAGGATGCCCACCTTGGAACTCGCGCGCACGTTACCGAGACTCTTGAACATGCCGTTGCCGTCGTAGCTCGGAAATGCGAGGGTCTGCTCGTCCAGCAACCGCACGAACCCCGGCGCACCGCCCTTGTACGAGCAGTCGGGAAACCCATCGGCATCGGCCGTGGCGAGGAAGAACATGCTCTCCCCCTCGATGAACGCGCGGTCCTCGTCGGTGAAGCGCGTCCGGAACAGTTTCTCCACCAGACGATCGGCGAGACGCCGCGTATCGAACTCGTCCTGCAACTCACGGTTGTGCGAGTGGTACATGGGTGGGTCGGCCATGGCGTTTCCTCCGGACGATGAGGGACGGCTGCCATCATGGTACCCCGTCCGCGGCAACGCGCCGCTGGTTCGCCGGGATCAACCGCCGGCGAGTCGGCGCGCGACGAGGATAGGGAAGCGCAGCAGGAACCCGAAGACCAGTCGCGTGTGCATCCAGACGAGCAGCACGTTGTCGCGGAGATAATTGAAGTGCGACACCCCGCCCTCGTGCTTGCCGAGATACTTCACCGGCGCATCGATGTTCACGACGCCGTGGCCACGCCAGATCAGGCGGACCGCAGCCTCGGCATCGAAGTCGAATCGCCGCATCCACATGGTCCGCGCCATGACCTCGACCAGCGGCGCAATGGGATACACCCGGAAGCCGTAGAGCGAATCGCCGATTCCCGTCCACAGCGTCTCGAGGTTGGCCCACCAGTTGGAAAGCTTGCGGCCGCGCACGCGCACCAGCGGTGCACTGGCATCGAACACGGGCTTGCCCAGCACCAGGGCATCGGGCCGGCTCTGCGACTCGCACATGAAGGTCTCGATCAGCCATGCGGGATGCTGGCCATCGGCATCCATGGTCAGCGCGTGGGTGAAACCGGCCTTGCGCGCTTCGATGAGCCCGTGCAGCACGGCGGCGCCCTTGCCGCGATTCTGCGGGAGGACGAAGACGCGCAGGTTGCGTTCGGTCCGCGCCAGATCCTCGAGCAGCGCCACGGAGCCGTCGGTGCTGCCGTCGACGACGACCCAGACCGGAGCCCAGTGCGCGAGCGCCTCCCGAACCGTGCGCACGACGAGCGGCCCGGTGTCGTAGCTCGGAATCAGGATGAGATGGGTGGTGGACGGGTTCACGGGCGAGCGGGATGCAGTCTGGCGCGGGTGGATTTCTCCAGTTCGACGACCCCGAAGACTACGACACCGACGATCAGGCACGCGAACCAGGCCTGGGCGTCCAGGTCCACGGTGCCGAAGAGGTGCTGCATCGCGGGCACGTAGGTGAATCCGATCTGCAGCAGGAGCAGCAGCCCGATCGCCGGAGCCGCATAGCGGTTGCCGAGCAGGAGTTCGCGGTTCAGCACCGAGCGTCCGGTACGGCGCATGTTGAAGAGATAGAAGATCTCGCCGAACACCAGCGCATTGACGGCCGCCGTTCGCGCTGCCGCATCCGACACGCCGCGACTCAGTTCGACATGGTGCAACAGGAGCACCGCACCGGCGAGCAACCCGGTGACCAGCACGGTGCGCCACACGAGCAGGCGCGACAGCAGGGGCTCGTCGCGCGACCTGGGTGGCAACAGCATGATGTGCTCCTCGACCGGTTCGAACGCGATCACCAGGGACAGCAGCGTGGCCGTGACCATGTTGACCCACAGGATCTGCACCGGCGTGATGGGCACGGTCCATCCGGCCAGGATGGCGATCACCAGGACCGCGGCCTGGGCAATGCTGGTGGGAAGCACGTACAGGATCGCCTTGCGAATGTTCTCGTAGACCACACGCCCCTCCTCCACGGCGTGGGCGATCGATGCGAAATTGTCGTCGGCCAGGACGATCGCCGCGGCCTCCTTGGCCGCCTCGGTCCCCTTGCTGCCCATGGCGACACCGACGTCGGCCCGCTTGAGCGCCGGTGCATCGTTCACACCGTCGCCGGTCATCGCGACGATTTCGCCGTCGCGTTGCAGGATCGTGACCAGCATGAGCTTGTGCTCCGGGCTCGTGCGCGCGAAGACGTCGGCGTCCTCGATCGCACGAACCAGCTCGTCGGTCCTCATCCGGTCCAGATCGGGTCCGGTAAGGACACGATCGCCATCGAGGCCCAGATCGCGTGCGATGGCGCGTGCGGTGAGCCCGTGATCGCCGGTGATCATCTTCACGCGGATACCCGCAGCATGGCAGCGCGCGATGGCCGCAACCGCTTCCGCGCGCGGCGGATCGATGATGCCGATCAATCCCAGCAGTGTGAGACCGGTGAAGGCGGCGGTATGCACCGACTCCCCTTCGTCGGAAAAGATCGCCGCCACCGCCAGCACGCGCATGCCGCCGTCGGTCAGACCATCGAGCACCATGCTCCAGTAACCCTCTTCGAGCGGCAATTCGCCCAACACCGAAAGCTGCTTCCGGCACATGGCGAGCACCGTCTCCGGTGCGCCCTTCACCACGATCATCGTGCCGGCGTCCGCCTGGCGATGTACCGTTGCCATCCACCGGCGATCGGATTCGAAGGGCACGGTATCGATGCGCTCCGCCCGCGCACGTTCGGCCGCCACGTCCAGACCGCCTTTCAGCGCGAGCGTGACCAGCGCGCCTTCGGTGGGATCGCCTTCCATCCGCCAGCCCGCGCCGGTGCGCTGCACGGTCGCGTCGTTGCACAGGACTGCCGCGCGAACCAGCGCCGCCAAGGCAGGATGGTCGAACACGTCGACGCGCGCACCTCGGCTGCGAACTTCGCCGTCCGGCGCGTAGCCGATGCCGGTGATCTCGTACTCGCCCTCGAACGTGACCGCCCGCCGCACCGTCATCTCGTTGCGCGTGAGCGTCCCGGTCTTGTCGGTGCAAATCACGGTCACGGCCCCCAGCGTCTCCACCGACGGCAGGCGCCGCACGATCGCATTGCGCTTTGCCATGCGACCCACCCCGATGGCGAGCGCGATGGTGACGATGGCCGGCATACCTTCGGGAATGGCGGCGACGGCGATGCCCACGACGGCGAGAAACGTGTCGCCCAGGTCGCGCCCGCGCGCTGTGCCCACCGCGAACACACCTGCGGCCGCCACCACGATGGCAACCGTCAGGCGGCGGCCGAACTGTCGCAGGCTGTGCGTGAGCGGTGTCTCGATGGCCTCGACACCGGCGACCAGGCGTGAGACCTGGCCGATCTCCGTGTCCGTGCCCGTCCCGACGACCACGCCCGTGGCCTGCCCGCGCGTGACCAGCGTGCCGGCCCAGGCCATGTCGGTGCGCTCTGCCAGCGGCGTTGCCTCGTCGAGCGGCAACACCCCCTTGTCGACGGGCGCCGATTCGCCCGTGAGTGCCGATTCGTCTACGGCCATCCCGTGACTGGTGAGCAAGCGCAGATCGGCGGCCACACGGTCGCCGCTTTCGACGCGCACGATGTCACCGGGCACCAGTTCCGCGGCCGGAACGGTCCTCCGCCGGCCCGCGCGGATCACGACAGCGGTCGGCGCGAGCAGGCCGCGAATGGCCGCAAGCGCGCTCTCCGCCCGCCCTTCCTGCACGAAACCGATGAGGGCGTTCACCACCGTGACGCCGATGATGACGGCCGCATCGAGTCCGTGTCCCAGCACCAGCACGACCGCCGCAGCGACCAGCAGCACGTAGATCAGGACATTGTTGAACTGCCGGGCAAACCGCGCCAGTGCGGATCGCGGTGGTGCCGAGGCTGGCCGATTGGGACCGTAACGTCCCAGGCGCGTCTGAGCCTCGGGCTCCGACAACCCGGCCCGCGTCGATCCGATGCGCGCCAGGACTTCATCCGCCGCCAGCGCGTGCCATGCTTGCATTACTCAGCCCTCGCCGGGCCGCCCCAAGAGGGCTGGCCCCCTGGGGGG
>JAIESW010000032.1 GCA_019745565.1 Burkholderiales bacterium | reverse complement strand
CCATGATGCGCGACCACGAACCTTGGAATCCCGCCCTTCACAGCGCTTGACTTCCAACACGGTTGCTTCCCCCACCAACGGTGGGGGAAGGTTGGGATGGGGGCCAGGCGCTGGAATAGGGTCATTCACCCCACACGGCCCTCTAGCATCGCAAGATGCCGCATGGGGCGAATCACCCAACGCCAACGCGCGAACGCTCGTGCGTTGCGTGCCGACATGACCGACGCCGAGTTGCTCCTGTGGCGTGAGTTGCGTCATCGGCAGATCCATGGCGCACGCTTTCGTCGGCAGCATCCCGTCGATCGATACATCGTCGATTTCGCCTGCGTGGAACTGCGGCTGGCCGTCGAACTGGATGGCGGGCAGCACGCCGAGCGTTCCATCGAAGATGCGCTGCGCACCCAGCGGCTGGAAGAGACGGGGTGGCAGGTGGTGAGGTACTGGAACAACGATGTGATCGAACGGCGGGTGGACGTGCTTGCAGACATCGCTGCGCGCGTGGCGTGTCGTTTGCCCCCACCCTAACCCTCCCCCAGCGCGCTGGGAGAGGGGACGTACATCTTTCGTGGCACGGCGATCACAGGCACTCCTTCCCTCACCATCGGTGGGGGAAGGTTGGGATGGGGGCCAGCGATCATCGCGATGCATACCTTCGCTGCCCCCACCCTAACCCTCCCCCAGCGCGCTGGGGGAGGGGATGTACCCTCTGTTCCCACGTACCGCGCGTAGGGAACGAACCGCCGCTAGGAAATACTCCCATCCACATTCGGCGGATGATCCGAGTACCGCTCCCGCAGGAAATCGATCAGCGCCCGCAGCTTCGACGGCACCCGCCGCCGGTCCGGATAGTAGAGCGTGAGCCCCGGCAGGTCGGGGCTCCAGTCGGGCAGCACGCGGCGCAGGCGGCCGGCGTCGATGAAACGCTCGATGTAGCCGTTGGTCATGTAGGCCACGCCGATACCGTCCAGCGCGGCCTGTACCAATGCGGATGAGTCATTGATGATCAACCGGCCGTCCACCGCCAATTCGAACGCTTCGCCGTCCTTCTCGAAGCCCCAGCGCTCGATCTGCCCCGACGTGACGTGCCGGAAGCCGATGCAGTCGTGCTCGAGCAGGTCGCGTGGATGCTGCGGGATCCCGCGTCGCGAGAAGTACTCCGGTGACGCGACGATATGCGCGGTCTTCGGCGGGCCGATCCGCACGGCCACCATGTCGCTGTCGACGCGATCGCCGAAGCGGATCCCGGCATCGAAGCCCAGCGCCACGATGTCGACCAGGGAATTCTCGATGGAGATCTCGAGCGTGATCTCGGGATGCGTGTCGAGGAAATCGCGCAGGATCGGTTGCATCACGATCATGAAGCCCGAGCGCGGCACGTTGAGGCGCAGCAGGCCCGACGGCCTGCCGGTGGATTCGTCGGCGAGCTGTTCGGACGCCGCGGTGAGCTCGCGCACCGCCGGCGCGATGCGCTCCAGGTAGCGCGAACCGGCTTCGGTCAGGCTGATGCTGCGCGTGGTGCGGTTGAACAGCGTCGCGCCCAGACGCCGCTCGAGATTGCGGATCGACTGGCTGACTGCCGACGGCGACATGCCGAGCTGCACGGCGGCAGTGGAGAAGCTCTTGTGCTCGGCGACGCAGATGAACGTCACCAGGCCATACAACTGATCCTGACGCACGGGGTGAAGATTCGTTGGTACGCGGCCCTGGCGCTAGCGCAGCCCGCCGCGTTCGAGCATGACGCCCATCGGCCGCGCGGAGCCGAACTGGCGGAACGCCGGCGATGCCTGCACGGCCTCGAGGAACCGTTCGATGGAAGGCCAATCCGTGGAACTGGTCGAGAACGCCGCGATCTCGGCCTTGCTGCTCGGCTCGAACATCAACGTGATGCCCGCGACGCGATCCGCGCCTGCGCCGGTGCGGCGCAGGAGGCTCAGCTTGAACCCGGTGGCGCAGCCCTCGGACCAGGCGCCGTAACGATACTGCAGGGTGTCGCCGGCAGAATCGCCGGCCGTTCGTGCGGACGAAAAGCGATACCAGTCGATCATCACGGCGACCATCTGGTCCGCCGTGAGGTCTTCCGTGACGACCCTGCGTTGGCGCAGGAACGCTTCCAATTCCGAGAGGAGGTTCGACGGAACGGTCGTGGATGCATCGGCGGTCCGGAGCGGATCGACGTCGGCGGCCGTCGCGGGATCAGACCCGAGAGCGATCAGCAGCGCCGCAGCGACGGTTCCGATCCTGATCCGGCTTCGACCCTCGATCGCCATGGGGGCTATTTCGCGAACAGTTTCGACGGATCCGCGAACGCCTTGAACTCGAGCGCGTTGCCGCACGGGTCGAGGAAGAACATGGTGGCCTGCTCGCCCACCTGACCCTTGAACCGGATGTGGGGTTCGATCACGAACCTGGTGGCCGCGGCCTTGAGTCTGGCTGCCAGCGCATCCCACTCCTGCATCGACAGCACCACGCCGAAGTGGCGGACCGGCACATTGTCGCCGTCCACTGCATTGGTTTGCCGATGACCGGCTTCGTCCGGTGAGAGATGGGCGACGATCTGGTGACCGTAGAGATCGAAATCCACCCATTCGTCCGACGAGCGGCCCTCGGGACAACCGAGCAGCCCGCCATAGAAGGCGCGCGCCTTGTCCAGCGACGTGACGGGGAAAGCGAGGTGGAACGGATGCAGTGCGGCCATGGGGATTCCCTGCGATTCGATGGTCCATTGTCGCAGAAACCGTTCAGTCGTCCGGCGCGGACGGCTCGTCGCAGCGTTTGCATGCCAGCACCCGCCCCAGCATGGCCTGGCGCCCAACGGCGCTCGTCACCAACGGCCGATTGATCCACGGCGGGTCGTGGCGGACGTGCTGCCCGTGGCCGCATTCGAGGTCGGCAACCCAGTGCAGTTCCTCGTCCTGATGAAAGCCGACGATGCGCCGGTCCATGGAACGGTTGGCCTATCCGGTGCGCGGACTCACGCCTTCTCGTCCCAATGAAACTTGTGCATCACGCGATGCACGATGGGCGTGAACACGAGCGCGGCCGACACGATGAACACCAGTCCCGCGTACAGGGCATAGACGCCGGCGAAGAGTTTGCCGCCAGGTGTCTTTGGCGGATCCACCGGCCCCATGCCGCCCAGCAGCATCGCGGAGTTCAGGAATCCGTCGAGCGGCGGCAGGTTCTCGAAGTACCAGTAGCCGGCGACGCCGACAGCCAACGACACGATGAGCAGGGCGGCTGCGAGCGCAAAGTGCAGCAGCATGCGCCTCGCGAAGGCCGAGCGGTGCAACGGCGCCTGCGTCTTCGATTCGAACATGGGTCAGCGTGACGGTCCGACGGCAATGGCGGGTCGACGACAGGCGTATCGTACCGCCGTCCATGGAACCGGAGTCCGAACGTGATCGTCGTCATCTTCGAGTCGTTACCGCATCCCGAGCGCAGGAGTAATTATCTCGATGCCGCTGCGCATCTGCGGCCGTTGCTGGCCGAGGTGGACGGGTTCATCTCGATCGAGCGGTTCGAGAGCCTGACGCAACCGGGCAAGATCCTGTCGATGTCGTTCTGGCGCGACGAAGCGGCCGTGCAGCGGTGGCGCAACGTCGAGGAGCATCGGCGTGTGCAGAGCATGGGACGCAAGTCCATCTTTGCCGACTATCGGTTGCGCGTCGCGCAGGTGATCCGGGACTACGGCATGAACGATCGGGCGGAAGCGCCGGATGATTCGGTGATGGCGCACGGGTGATCCTGGCGGGGATGCTGGCCCCCATCCCAGCCTTCCCCCGGCGAAGCCGGGGGAAGGAGTGCCTGGGGATGCGATCGTGGCAATACGTCCTTTCCGGCCTCTCTCCGCGCTGTTCATCACCCCCTCAGGGGCTCTTCAACTCGCTTCAGTTCACCAGCGTCGACTCCATGGCCTACGCCGACGTCGAAGCGGGCGATTAGAGCATGGCCAGCACCATCGCAAGTTCGATGCAGCAACTCTCGATGAGCTTCGGGCTGGCGTGCGCGTCACTGATCGCCGGTTGGTACCTGGGCGACGGTCCGCAGACCGATCGCGTGGCAGTCATGCATGCGCTGCACGCAACCTTCCTCACCGTGGGGGCGCTGACGATCCTGTCGACGCTTTCGTTTCGGACCCTGCGGCCCGACGATGGTCAGAGCGTCAGCGGCAACCGGGACCGGGAAGCAGCGACATCGGAGTGAGTCAAAGCTGCACGCCGCTGGTCAGTGCTCCGTCCACCACCAGGTTCGCTCCGTTGACGAAGCTGGCCGCCGGACTGGCGAGAAACGCCACGGCCTTCCCCATCTCGAGCGGTGTGCCCATGCGACCGAGCGGGCATGCCGCGATGGATGCCTCGTAGGTCTTCGGATCCTCCGCGCGGATCTTCTCCCAGACGCCGCCCTCGAAGTACGTGTCGCCCGGAGACACCGAATTGGCGCGGATGCGTTTGCTGCCCAAGCGGAACGCAAGACCTTGCGTGTAGTGCACGATCGCAGCCTTGTAGGCCCCATAGGGGCCGGCTGTGAAATCGATATCGCGGGCCGAAATGCTGGCAATGGTCACGATGGCAGGCCGGGCGCTACGCTCGAGGTAGGGCAGGGCCGCATCGACCAGGCGCACGGTTCCCATCAGGTCCACGTCGAAACCGATCCTCCAAGCCGCTTCGTCGTTGTCGAGCGCGAGTGCACTGACGTTGGCCACGACGATGTCGATGCCGCCGAACTCGGCGGCGGATTGATCGACCCAGGCCTTCAGCGCCGCCGCGTCTGCAATGTCGAACGCCTTGCCGAACGTCCTGACGCCCTTGTTGGCGAGAGCATCCACCGCAGCCGAGACTTCCACGGGGTTGCGGGCACAGATGGAAACGTCGGCACCTTCGGCCGCCAGCGTGTCCGCGATGCCGCGACCGATGCCTCTGGTGCCGCCGGTGACGAGGGCGCGCAGGCCCTTCAGTTCGAGGTCCATGAAATCTGCTCCATTCAGGAAATCGTGGTGGCCGAGGCCGGTGCTGCCGAGAAGGCTTCCGCGAACACGCGCTCGGGCGGAATACCGACGTGATCCGCCACCTGGCGTACTGCCTGGATCATCGGTGGCGGTCCGCACAGGTAGACGTCGAGGTCGCCCTTGAGCCGCGCCAGTTCATCCGCAAGCGGCAGGTCGGTGACCCGTCCGTGCACGCCTTCCCAAGCGGCGTCGGCCTCCTGCATGGCCACGGCCAGCCGTTGATCGACGAAATTCGCCAGCAAGGCCCGTACTTCCTCGAGACCATACAGGTCGCCCCGCGTGGTCACGCCGTGCAGCACCGAGACCGGTCGGTTCACTTCGCCCCAAGCCACCAGATCGCGCAGCATGGCCACTACGGGGGCGAGGCCGGTGCCGCCGGTCACGAACACGCGTGCAGCAGGCCGCCGGCGCAGGTAGAAGACGCCCAACGGGCCGCGCACGTCGAGCAGATCGCCCGGTTTCGCGCGATGCTGCAGATAGTCGCTCATCGCACCGCCGGGGATGAGACGCACGTGCAGTTCCACTTCGTTCGGCTTCGATGAAGCGTTGGCCATCGAGTAGCTGCGGCGGCTGCCGTTGCCCGGCACCTGCACCTCGAGGTACTGGCCGGGCATGAAAGCAAGCTTGAAACGGCCCCGGACCGCACCGCGCAATGTCATGACGCGCTCGGATAGCGGCGCCACCTCGAGCACTTCCAGCACCATCTTCCGCACGGGGCGCACCGCTGCGCGGGGATACCCGAAGGTGATTTCCAAGTCGCTCGTCGCGGGCTCGCCGATGCAGCACAGGACTTCGTCGGCTGCGAGCGGAGCCAAGCGCAAGGTGCGTTCGTGCCGCTCCGCGTACCGGACCTCACCGTGAGTCAACCGTCCTCTGCACGACAGACAAGTGCCCTCCCGGCAGTCGACGAGCAGAGCGACGCCGGCACGCTCCGCCGTCGCCAGCAGTGACTCCCCGGCCGCGGGGGACGCATCACACGTCTCCCCGTCGTCGAATACGAAGCGGCAACCCATTGCGAGGTTCGATGCGGTCGCGCTACCGGTGCAGCAGCGTGCGGCTGGTGCCGGTGATCTTGTGCGCCACGTACTGGTTGAGCTGCCAGATGGCCTTCTCGAGATGGCTGAGACGCCCCGGCTTGACGAACCCGGACTTGGCACCGATCTGCTGCTTCTCGTTCACCGAGATGTCCTCCAGATTGATGACATCGAAGGTCTTGTCCTGGATCTCCATCATCTTCGGAAAATCCGGCAGCGCCTTGGTGTCCGGATAGAGCATCTGCTGGCAGCGCAGCAGCGTGACGTCGGGGCCGACGGGTTGCGCCTGGAACCACACTACTCGATCGGGAAACGTGGCGAGCATGTGGAACGGATAGATCAGATACAGCCCGAAAGCCTCGCACTCCTTCGCGTTGATCTTGGGGAACCGGGGCAGCCCCACGTCCCACACATCGGGCACCACCTCCGGCCGTGCGACCCCGAACCCGCGCGTCCATGCGAGGCGCGAGTCTTCCACGTAGCTGATCTTCGCCGGGAAATCAGGCTCGAACGTGTCCGCGTGCGGTCCGATGTGGTGGTAGCACTCCATGAAGGTCTCCACCATGATCTTCCAGTTGAACTTGCACTCGTACTCGAGCACCGAACCCGCCACGAGACGGTCGAGCTCATAGTTGGCGAGCGCCTCGGACATGTCCGCCACCGCGGGCCCGAGCGGATCGGCAGTACCGTCGACGTTGACGAACACGAAGCCGTCCACGACTTCCGACCTGAACTCGGGCAGCGTGCAACTGGCGGGGTCGAAGGACTCGGCCTGATCCATCAACGGGGCGCCGATGAGCCGCCCTTCGAGCGTGTAGGACCACTTGTGGAACGGGCAGACGAAAGTGCTGGTGTTGCCCTTGCCTTCGCAGATGGGGGCCCAGCGGTGCAGGCACACGCGGGACAGCACGCGGATGCGCGCACCGTCGTTGACCACGACCATCTGCTCGCCCAGCCAGTTGAGCGACAGGTAATCGCCCGTGCCCGGCAGTTGCGACACGTGGGCCACGCTCGTCCAGCCGGCCTTGAAAACGTGCTTCACCTCCAGGTCGAAGAACGCCTGGCTGGTGTATGCACCCGGCGGGAGCGTTTCCGCACGCTGCAGCGGCAGCGCTCCGATCCGCTGCACTTCGTGCAGGAGTTCATCGATGCCGCTGCTCGCCTTCTCGATTTCCTTTACCGCTCCCATGCCCTTCTCCTCTGCGCGAACGGACGGCTACCGGTGCCGGACCGACGGATTGCCGGCCACCTTCCCGGCCACGAACGAGCCGAGCTGCCAGATGGCCTTCTCGAGATGGCTCAGGCGGCCCGGCTTCACCACACCCGACAGCGCGCCGGCCTGCTGCGAGGTGTTGACGGCGATGTCCTCGAGGTTGACCACGTCCCAGACCTTGTTCTGGATCTCCATTTCCTTCGCGAAGCCCGGTACGGACAGCGTTTCCGGCTGCACCATCTGATGGACGGTAAGCCGTGTCATGTCCGCTGCGATGGGTTGGACGTTGAACCAGACCACGCGGTCGGGAAATGTCGCGAGCAGGTGGCACGGATAGATGAGGTACAGGCCGAAAGCGCTGCACTCCTCCGCAGTCACCAGCGGAAAGCGCGGCAATCCCACCTCGAAGACATCCGGTACGATCTCGGGTCGCGCCACCGCGAAGCCGCGCGTCCACGCCGGACGCGAGTCCTCGATGTAGCTGATGCGGGCCGGAAAGTCCTGCTCGAAGGATTCTATGTGCGGGCCGATGTGGTGGTAACACTCCATGAAGGTCTCCACCATGATCTTCCAGTTGAACTTGCACTCGTACTCGAGCGTGCCGCCGATGACGAGGCGCTCCGTCTGGTAGTTCGCGAGCAGTTCCGACATGTCCGCCAGCGCCGGCGCGAGGGGGGCGGCATTGCCGTCGACGTTCACGTACACGAATCCGCCGACCATCTCGGTCCTGAACTCGGGGAGGGTGCAGCGGTCGGGTTCGAAGGCGGAAGCCTGGTCCATCAGGGGTGCGCCAATCAGCCGGCCGTCGAGTCCGTACGCCCATTTGTAGAAGGGACATACGAAATTGCGGGTGTTGCCCGAACCCTCACAGATGGGTGCCCATCGATGCAGGCAGACCCGGGACAGCGTGCGGATGCGGCTGCCGTCGTTGACGACCACCGCCAGTTCGCCCAGCAGATTGAGGGACAGGTAGTCCCCTTGCTGCGCCAACTGGCTTGCATGCGCCACGCACACCCAGCCCGCTTTGAGAACTCGTTCCATCTCGACATTGAAGAAGTCGGGATCGGTGTAAGCCGCGGCAGGCAGCGTCTCAGCGAGGTCGAGCGGCAGCGCACCGATGCGCTTTACCTCTCGCAGCAGTTCGTCGAGCGGCGTTCTGGTTCGTGTGGCATCCATCGTGGCGTGCATGGGAGTCTCCTGATTGAAGTAGCTCGTCCGGTCGGGCGGGTCGCGTGCACCACGCGATCCTCCGATCGGTTCCGGTTCAGAAATGCTTCAGATAGCGGTTGCGCTCCCAGTCCGTCACCGCGGTCTGGAACGAATGCCATTCGGCGCGTTTGTAGTCGATGTATGACTTGAACATCACGGGACCGAACACCGACTTCGCCAGCGGATCGGCTTCGAAGGCATCGATCGCCTCGCCCAGGCTGCGCGGCAGCCAGCTGATGCCCTTCGCGGCGAGCTCGGCATCGGAGTAGAGGTACATGTTCTCGGCGTGCGGCTCGCCGGGGTCGAGGCCTTCGCGGATGCCTTCGAGACCCGCCGCCAGCATCAGCGCGGCGCCGAGGTACACGTTGCACGAGCTGTCGGCCGCACGGCACTCGACGCGCCCGCCGGCCAGCGGAATGCGCAGCATGTTGGTGCGGTTGTTGTTGCCGTAGCAGACGAAGACCGGCGCCCAGGTGAAGCCGGACATGGAGCCGCGCCGCACGAGCCGCTTGTAGCTGTTGACCGTGGGTGCGATGACCGCGCAGATGGCGGGTGCGTGCCGCAGCACGCCGGCCACGAACTGATAGCCGAGCTTGGAGAGACCACAGCCGCGCGGATCGCTTTCGGTGGAGAAGAGGTTGGATCCGCTCGCAAGGTCGGCGAGGGACATGTTGAAGTGCGCGCCGCTGCCGGTGCGATCGTGGAACGGCTTGGGCATGAAGCTCGCGAACCAGCCCCGCTTGCGGGCCATCTCGCCGATCATCAGGTGCAGGAAGGTGATGCGGTCGGCCATGGCGAGCGCATCGGCGTACATGAAGTCGATCTCGAACTGGCCGTTGGCGTCCTCGTGGTCGAACGAGTAGACGTCCCACCCGAGATCGTTCATGGCCGACACCACCTCGTCCACGAACGAGTAGCTGTCGAGCAGCCCCTTCACGTCGTAGCAGGGTTTGTCGAGCAGGTCGCGCTCGCTGATCGGAACGACGCCGCCCTTGTCGTCGTGCTTCAGCACGAAGAACTCGGGCTCGATGCCGAGGTTCATCCGATAGCCCATGCCCGCCGCCTCACCGAGGACGCGCTTCAGGATGTTGCGCGAACACGCGTCGAACGGCTTGCCCCCCAGGTACAGATCGCTCGGTGCCCACGCGAGCTCGCGGTTCCACGGGCAGATCATCATCCCGTCGATGTCGGGGTGGGCCGAGACCTCCTCGTCGTTTACCTCCTGCGGAACGCCGTCGAGGGCCGCCCCGGTGAACAACTCCGATCCGGTGACCATCTGTCCGAAATGACTGAGCGGCACCGCCTTGGCCTTGGTGTTGCCGTGCAGGTCCACGAAGCTCGCGAGCACGTACTTGACGCCGGCCTCCTTCAGTTGCTGCACTTGCGGGGTGGCGATGGGGTCGTGGCGAGCGTTCATGGTGAGGTCCGTTGGTCAGTGAAGAGGGAAGGGTAGGAAGGTCATTTGCGTCGCACGGTGGAGCGACGCGCTCGTTGCGGCAGGAGGCCGCGCAACATGCTGCTGGTCGCGTCGACGTGCTGTGCCATCACGTGGCGCGCTTCCTGGGCATCGCGTCGGGCAATCGCGTCCAGGATCTGTGCGTGATAGTCGGTGGAATGGGAGAGCGCTCCCTTGGTCGACGGAATGAAGCGCATCAGCTCCGACAGCCGCGCGTGGGTCTGCGCGACCCAGGTCTCGAGCCCGCCGGACCCGGTGGCACGGGCGAGCCCGAGATGGAACATGGTGTCGAGCGGCCGATAGCGATTGAGATCGTGCTCGAAGGCCTTCATCTGGGCGTTGAGATCCACGAGCGCCCGGATCTGCGATTCGCTGGCCTTCTGGGCCGCGAGTTCCGCGACACCCACTTCGAGGACGTGCCGCTGCGAGATCCAGTCTTCCAGCACGTCCGGGGCGATGTTGAGCGCGGCTTTCAGGCGGCGCTGCTTGTCCAGGATGGGCACCGATTGAGCGACGAACGTGCCGCCGTAGCGCCCGCGCTGCACGGTGACGAATCCGGCCTGCTCCAGCGCCCGCAGCGCTGCGCGCAAGGTGAGGCGGCTGACACCCATCAACGCCGCCAGCTCGCGCTCCGGCAGCAACTGATCGCCGGGCGCGAAGAGACCCATCTTGATCGAAGAACCGAGGCGCTCGACCGTAAGTTCGAACGGGTTGATCGACGTGCCGTCGCCGCGCAGCAGCGCATCGGCTGCCGTGGAAATGGCGGCCGAGCGGCTGCGTGGAGCCGGTGGTCGCGGTTGTCGCGGACTGCTCTTCGCGATGATGTTGGTGCCGGGGATCGTGGTTGTCATGTCGTGCTTCCTCCGTGGACTGTGTTGCTGCCGCGCATCTGACGTGCGCGTTTGATTGGCCGGGGTGCGGGTGTTGCCCCCACCCTGACCCTCCCCCGGCAAAGCCGGGGGAGGGGACGTACACCCCTTCCCCCACCGGAGGTGGGGGAAGGTCGGGATGGGGGCCGGCGAAAACGCCAGCCGCATGCACTCCCTCCCCCGGCGCAGCCGGGGTGGGGGTGTGCACCCCTTCCCCCACCAAAGGTGGGGGAAGGTTGGGATGGGGGCCGCGGTCGAAACCCGCGGTCATCTCCACGCCCGCTGACGGATCCGGGATCGCTGGACGACGCTGCACGAAGCTCCCTCATCCCACCGCCAGGTGCCGCGCAACCGCCGCACGAATGAAGGCGAGATCCGCCCCGCCGTGCCGCGGATTGCCCGCCCGATGCCCCCAGATCGAAGGAATCGGTGTCATCGTCACGTTGCGCAGATGCTCGGCCTCGAGTTCGTTGTCGCGCACGCGGAAATAGAGATCGGTCTCGCCGGGTACCAGCAGCACGGACGCCTGGATGCCGAGCAGCGCTGCCTGCCAGTTGCCGCCGTACGCCGGGTGACGCCCGACATCGGCTTCCTGCCAGGTGCGGATCTGTGCGCAGACGTTGTTGGGGTCGCGCTGCGAAAACGGCTCCACCCAGGAGCGCTGCAGGAAGTCCTCGAGCGACTTGTAGCCGCCCTCGACCCATTTCTGCTCCCGATACCACGACTGCGACAGCGCCCAACCCGCGTATACGCGCGCCATCGCTGCGAGCCCGCGGCGCGCGGGGCCGTGAAACCAGCCGTCACGAAAGTCCGGGTCCGTCTGCAACGTGGCCTTCACGCCCTCCAGGAACACGTAGTTGTGGGTGGCGCAGCGGGCGGACCCGCACACCACGACGATGCGACGAACCAAGTCGGGAAACGCGGTCGCCCAGTGGTAGGCCTGCATGCCGCCCATCGACCAGCCGTACACCATCTCGACTTCGCGGATGCCGAACAGCGCTTCCACCGTGAGGCGTTGCGCGTAGACGTTGTCGTAGACCGAAATGCCGGGGAAGCTAGTTGCTTCCGGAAAATGACTGGGCGAGGTCGACTTGCCGTTACCCGTGAGATTGAGGATGACGATGAAGTAGCGCTCCGGGTCCAGCACCTGCTCGTGCACCAGCCATTCGATGTCTTCGTCCTTCGCCCCGAAGGATGTGGGGTAGATGATGACGTTCGAGGCGCCGGCGTTGAGCCGCCCGAAGGATTTCCAGGCGATCCGCACGCTCGGCAGGACCTCACCGCTTTGCAGGGGGAAGTCGCGGAGTTCGTGCACCCCTTCGGCGGACGGCGCGGACCGGGCGGTGGCGCCGGGCGCCTGGGCTTCGGTTCGGGGTTCCTGCGTCACGCCCATCGCGGATCGGTCTCGGTGGATATCTATGAGTAAAGGTTTATACATGAACCAATGAACCTGCGCAAACGCCCGGATGCTTTCCGGGCGGGGGGTGCGCCGGAGACGACCATCGCGACCGCGAGCGGGATCGCGATGACAGCAAGGGTGCGGCGGTGCAGGTCGGCCCGCGCCCCTACTATCTGATCGACACGATGACCCCGGGTCCGCTCAAGCGGAAGTTCGAAAGCTGCAGCAAGGGGTTGTTCTACAGGATCGTGCCGTCGCAGTACGCGAAGGATGCGAAGGCCGCTGGGCTCGACATCATCACCTGGACCCTCGAGCGTTCCGGTCGCATCGTTGAGGACGTGCTCCCGACCAAGGGGACCGCGGCGCCCTCGTACTACTACCAGACCACGCTGGACGCGCTGACGAACGACGGTGACATCATGACAACGCTGGATGTCCTGGCGAAGCAGATCGGCATCCTGGGTATCTTCTCGGACTGGTCCGGAACCGTCAGCTACTACGCGAGCTGCATGGGGTTGAACTGACCTCGAAAGCCGTGCGACCGAGCCGGATGTCGAGAGTGGACTTGATGTCCGGCCGGTACAACCGAATGCGATTCACATCCATCCGCGGACCAGCGGCAGCGGGCCGATCGAAGCGTCCGGCAAGAACCGCGAAACTCGCGATCACAGGAACGCGCCGGCACTGAACGCGACACTCTTGGTCGGCTCGGCCTCGTAAAGCCGTTCCTCGATCGACGCCAGCGGCACGAAGAACGCCCCGTCCTCGGTCCCCCAGGACAGGATGCATGTGACCGACGACCCGAAGCAGTAAGGAAAGAAATCCCGGTTGCTCGGGATGCGCTCGATCATTTCGTCGTATTGCAGCCATTCGATCGCGGCGCCGTTCGCCCGGACCACGACCTCGCCGACGTAGAACGCCAGCAGGTAGAGGAAATTGACGTTGCGCTGATCGGCGATGAACTGGTCGGGTTCCGGCGCAAATCGAGCCCGGATCTGGTCCAGCAGAGTATCGACGCGCTCGAGGCTGCCGACGGAGAAATCGAGTTTCGACTGTGTCAGCGCCCGACGGAAGTTGAGCCCTCCCTCGAACTCGGCGTTCTCCCGGAAGGCGCGCAGGTATTGGTCGGCGACGGCATTGATCGGCAAAGTCTGTCTCCCTACGTAGGCTGGCGACGGTTCGACCCCGTCTCTCGAGCGCTGGAGCGGATGCGGAGCACGCTGCATGCCAATTGGCTCGATCGGCCAGCCCTGCGGATGACGTCGAACCGCTTGCGGTTCTGCGTAGAAGACGTACAGCACTGCCGGTTTCGTGCCGTAAAGTTTGGCGCGCGCGTCACTGCTGTGCGAAGGCTGATCCTTCGAGGCTCTACGGGATACAACGATGACCCCATCGAAGACACCACGGATTGTGGTGATCTCAATACTGCTGTCCGGCAGCCTGGCCGCCTGCTCGCCGGACCCGCATGCGACACGATTGCCTTTGAATCTGGCCGACATTCCCAAGATTCAACCGCAGCTGAACAAGCTGCCCCCCGAAGAGCGCCAGCTGGTGCTGGACTACCTCAATCGCAGCAAAGGCGACGTGTTGCCCCCGAACCTGGCCGACCCCAGCGCACCGTTGACGGCGCGCACGTTCGCCGAGGCCATCAAGCTCCAGAAGGAGTTCGTGGTCACGAACAGCGCCGAAGAGGCCAAGCTTGCCGACTTCCGTGCCGCGCGTGACGCTGCGTTCGAACCGTTGCGCGAAGCCCTCGGCATCGAGCTCGTCAGGAAAGAGATCGTGACTGCCGACGAGGCGACCGGCCGCCGGCCCGGTCCCGGGGAGGCGATCCACGATGCGCCAACTCTCGTCACCACCTATCGCCTGAAGAACAACACGGCGCAGGCCATTGTCCACGTGACCGGCTCCGTCTCGGTGCGTTCGCCGTCGGATCCCGATTCGCTGATGGGTCTGGACAGTTGCTTCATCGACCGGGCCGAAGCCATTTCGGGCGGACAATCCGTGGAAGTTCGCTGCGGCAATGTGGCCAAGAGGCCGGGCGATCAGGACAAGGAATACCTAGCCATGGCGGAGGGCCCGCTGCTCCTGCGGTGGGAACCCAAGTCCATCACTTTCGAGGGTGGCAGGGTGCTCACGGCTTCGCCGTGATGTGACGAGCAGAGGCGTCGGCAGCGAACTCGCGCGATTCACCGGGTCTCGACGTGATTATCGAGATCCGGGGCAATGTGCTGCTACGGCTTGGGAATGAAATCGCCCTTCACGTGTTGGTGGAGGAAGAGGGTACAGTCTTCGGGGCCCACGCAGGCGTCGCCATGCCAGCCCAATCCTGGCTGGAAAACATAGGAACCGGGCGGTAGATCTTTCTCCTCGCCGCCTTCGAAAGAGTGGCGCCAGGTTCCCGTGAGATTGATGCCGTAGTAGTCGCCGGTGTGGGCATGGATCGGTGCGACGAAGCCTGCCGGCAGTTTGAGGAGCATTGCGTATTCCCCCTTGCTGCGGTCGCCCCACAGCACAACCATCGTCACGGGCCAGGCCGGGTTCAGTTCCTTCCAGTCCATCGCGTTGGCCGGGATCATGATCCCGGCCTTGTCGCTCTCTGCGGCGTTGAGCGATCCGACCATGGACATCGCGCATAGGCCAAGCAGCAAGAACGAATTTCTCATCATGAGTCTCCTCGTTGACGTGGGGCGGGAACACATGTCCGCCGACGGTTGAATCGAAACGGAGTCGGACGGGACTTGAAGCTCTCGTCGCTGCGACACTTGCAGCGACGCCGTGCCGAACGCTACCCGCGGCCGTTGCTACATCGCCAGCCGCTTCACCGCTTCCTCGTTCCACTCCAGCCCGACACCGGGTACGTCGGGCACCATCGCGAACCCATCCTTCACGGGCAACGGATTGGCGAGGATCGGCTCCGCCCAGTCGCTCCATTCCAGCCAATCCGCAGTCTCGCTTGCGCGCAGCAGGTGCGTCGAGATCATGGGGTACAGGTGATTGGACAGGGGCAGGCCAGCGGCACCGGCGATCGCGGCCGAACGCATGAAACCGGTGACGCCGCCAATACGCATGAGATCCGGCATGTACAGGTCAGCCGCGCGTGCGTTCACTGCCTTCAGGAACTCGCGCGGGCCGTAGATGTTCTCGCCGATCTGGACCGGGGTCTTCATCTTGCGCGCGATCTGGGCGCAGCCTTCGAGGTTGTCGTAGACGATCGGCTCTTCGAACCAGGAAAGCCCCTGGTCGTCCAGCGCATGCAGTCGCAGCAGCGCTTCGCCGAAGGCCAACCCCTGGTTGAAGTCGCACATGAGCTGGACATCTTCCCCGACCGCGCGCCGGACCGCAGCGATGACGGCCAGGTCGTCCTTGAGCTTCTCGCGCCCCAAGCGGATCTTGATCGCCTTGAAGTTGCCTTGCGCGACCAGTTCCGCAGCTTCCTTCTCGACGCGGTCCAGGGGGATTAGCCAAAGCCCGTTGGTGTTGTATGCGCGTACCGGCCCGGTCGTTGCGCCCAGCAGCACGGCGAGCGGCACGTTGGCGGCCTTGGCGAGCGCGTCCCAGATGGCCATGTCGAGCCCGGAAATCGCGATCAACGAGACGCCCTCCCGTCCGACCAGGTGCATCGTGCGCATGTTGTCGCGGTAGGCGTCGAGCGGTGCGAGCGGTTTGCCCTTCAGCGCGTCGGCGAGGTCGGTGATCGCCTGGGCGATGTACTTGACCGACTTTTCCACGTACGGCTCGAGGTAGCTGCGACCGATCACCCCTTCCTTCGTCATGACGTCGATCAGGATGAACGGCCATTGGCGAAACTCGCCCACCTTCGCGACGATGGGGCGGCGCAGGGGAACGACGACGCCGCGGATGCGGACGCTTTCCAGGGTGAGGCGCGGGATGGCCGGGGTGTTCATGAAGGCAGCTCCTTCTGGGAGGATTTATCGGTGGGAACGTCGAGCAAGTGTATCGGCCCGAAGCTTACCCGACCGCCCGCGGTCGATCCGCTAGTCTTCTCGAACGCCGCCTACATCGATGGTGCCCGTCGCGACAATGCCCCCATCGAGGCGCATCCGCGAGACCGTCAACTCAAGGCGTACGCGACAGCTCCCCGAGCCGACTCAACAGGGGTTCCTTCTGCGCTTCGAGATACCGATAGCGGGCGTACAAGCGCTTGATCTCGGCATCGAGATCCTTGATGCGCTGCTCTCGCTCGGCGCGGATCCTCTGCAGCTCGTTGTAGTCGAGGGGGGGGGCGCTGACTTGCGGGCTGGACGGAAGCGCCGTGGGTCCGGCTTCGCCACTTCCACGCGGCGCAGCTCCTGCGCCATCTGGAACTGCTGGTAGACGCTGGCCTGAGTCCGCTGGATGCGCACCGGTGTTGCTTCGAGGCGCCGACCTTCCGCATCGGCCTGGGGGTCCGCGCGTCCGAAAAGCGGGACGGTCAGCGCGAGCAGGAACGTCAAGATTCTCGGTGCACGCATCGAGCAGGCATCGCCTCTTGACTCAATCACATGACCTCCGTTGAGTGGGTCCCAATGCGTGCGAGGAAAGGGGCATCACGGCTTCGATCACGAGTGGAGCCCCACTGCGGCATATCGTCAAGTGTCCAGATGGTCGCCTTGCAAGCGTCATGGCGAGGCGCGCCGCCGAGCCGACGCTGTCCGGCTACAGAAATTCGCGAATCACCTGGTTGAGGAATTCCGCGTCGGCCTCGGTAAGACTCGTAGCAGCTTGGTGGCCTTGCACGGAGGGGATCTCCACGAAGTGTCCCCGGGGAATCGCCGCCGCAGTGGCGTGCGCACTCTCGACAGGATTGAAGAGGTCCAGAGGCGGCGCCAGAACCAGCGCGCGGGCCTTCACGGCAGTCAGGGTGGTTTCTGTACCGGCGTAGCCCGGAGTCGTTCCCACGTCGTGCGCCTCGTAGGCCCAGGACTGATACAGATAGTCAGTGGCATCGAAGGCGTTGAGGTGTATCTGCCGCACCGACCGTTCGAACCACTGATGCGCGGCATCCAGGCCGTCGAGCGTCCGGTCCAGTGCCTTGGGCGTGCGCGACAGCAGCACCGACATGAGGCCGGCATAGGCGCGCCAGCCGCGTTCAGGCACGGCGGTGAAACGCGTGCCGTCCCAGGCGGGATCGGCCATCAGGCAGGATCGAGCGGTTTCCGTGACGAGGATGGTCCACGGCGAGGTGCGCGCCATCGGTGTCATTGCCACGCATGCAGTCATAAAGTCCGCGTGACTAACGGCCCATTGCAGCGCCTGCATGCCGCCCATGGATGCCCCGACCACGGCGTGCAGGTGCCGGATGCCGAGGGCCTCCACCAGAAGCCGGTACTGCGCATGCACCATGTCGCGGATCGCGAACCGCGGGAACGCCATGCCCGGCTGACGGGCACTGTTCGACGGCGAAGTGGAGAGCCCGTTGCCGATCGGATCGGTTGCGATGATGCAGTAGTGATCCGGGTCCAGTGCGAGTCCTGGCCCGATCAGGAAATCGAGTCGATGGTGGTTGCCCGTGAGCGAGGCGCAGACCAGGATCGCGTTGCTGCGGTTGGCGCTGAGCTTGCCGTGGATGACGTACGACTGGCGAAAATCGTGGATGACCTCGCCGGACTCCAGCCGCAGGTCGCCGAGATCAGCGTGAAGGTGAGGAGCGTCGATCTGCCCCGGAGACAATGGGGGATGACGAAAGCCGCTACCGTCCATTTGCGGAGCCGGGCAGCGGGGCGGTCATTGGGGTCTCGCGGTGTAGCGCAGGGCCGAGCGAGCTTTCGCTTTCGCGGCTTCCTCCTCCCGGTTGCGCGCGGGTGCCGTCGTCTCGAGGGACTGCATCAGATCGCGCGACACTCGCGAGATCTCGTCGACGGCTTTCAGGAAGGCGGCCTCGTTGGTCTTCGAGGGTTTGTTGAAGCCGGTCACCTTGCGGACGAACTGCAGGGCGGCCGCGTGTATCTCGTCGTCGGTGACGGGTGGTTTGAAGTTGAACAGGGTCCGGATGTTGCGGCACATCTTGGATTCCTCGTGGTGTGTGGTGCCGGGCGCGCTCTTCCCTCGTGCCCGGCCGCTCTCCCAGGGGGAGGGGAGACTGCATCGATCATAGGGTAGTCCTGCCTCAGAGGCCGAAAGCGCGCCCCATCCCAAGCAACGTCGCGAGCCCCAGCAGGGCGAACACTGCCGCAGCCACCCCGTGCAGCAGGCGATTCGGCATGCGCTGGGCGAACCGTTCACCCAGGTACACCGCCGGCACGTTGGCGAGCATCATGCCCAGCGTGGTGCCCACTACCACCGCAACGAGGTCGTGGAAGCGCGCAGCGAGCGCGATAGTGGCAATCTGGGTCTTGTCGCCCATCTCGGCGAGGAAGAAACAGGCGAGCGTGGTTCCGAAGACGCCGAAGCGGAGCTTGCGGTCCTCGGCCCCGTCGATCTTGTCGGGTACGAACATCCATGCGGCAATGGCGATGAACGACAAGCCCAGCACCCAGCGCAACGTCATGGGCGAGAGGGCCGATGTGATCCACACGCCGAGCGCTCCCGCGATGCCGTGATTCGCCAGCGTGGCGACGAGGATCCCCAGCACGATGGGCAGCGGCTTGCGAAAGCGTGCCGCCAGCATGAAGGCGAGTAGCTGGGTCTTGTCGCCGAGTTCAGCCAAGGCGACGGTGGCGGCCGAAATGAGCAGCGCTTCCAAGTGAGGCTCCACGACCGACGGATGACGTGACCACCCCGCCTCCCGGTCGATCCGAGGCGTCAGTGGTCAGCGGTCTTGCCGGATTGAGGGAACCGCTCACGCCATGGCCTGCGGGCCAAGCATGTTATCGAGAAGCACCCCCACGCTCACGATGTTCGCTGCCCCCCGAGGGGGCGCGTCAGTGGCTTGGGGCGGCCCGGCGCCACTGACCGAGCCCCGCCGGATACGGCGGTCAGCTACTCCCCGATGACGGCGCGCAATCTAGCCGAAGGCGCGCCGGCGTGCAATCAGATCCCGCTGCCGCCGGCGATCATCCGGTGCCGGATCTGGTCGGTGATGACGGCGACGATCAGCAGGATGCCCAGCACCACCATCTGGGCATAAGAGCCCACTTCCGACAGGTTCATGCCGTTCTGCACCAGCACGATGAAGATGGCGCCCAGCACCACGTTCTCCACCCGCCCGATGCCGCCGCGCAGACTCACTCCGCCGATCACGCAGGCGGCGATGGACTCCAGCGCCATGGTGCCGCCGATGTTGGATTCGCCGCTCTCCACGCGGGCGGTGAGCAGCAGGCCGCTGACCGCCGTCACCAGCGCGCACAGCACATAGGCGAGCAGCAGCGTCGTGCGCACGTTGACGCCCGACAGCGCCGCGGCCTTGGCATTGCCACCGACCGCGAGCAGGTAGTTGCCGCGCGCCGTGCGCGTCATGAGGATGTAGAACCCGATGGCGATGATGGCCGTGAGGATGATCGGTATCGGAATGCCGAGGATGCGGCCGAAGCCGAGCGTTTCGCTCAATTCGCCGGGGAGGCCCGACACCGGAACCCCGCCGGTCATCAGCAGCGCGATGCCGAACCCGACCGACTGCGTGCCGATGGTCATGATGAAGGGCGACACGCCGAGATACGCGACGCCGACGCCGTTGGCGATGCCGACCACGCCGCCCGCCAGGACGCCCGCGAGGCAGCCCACCGTGATCGCGAACCAGATCGCGTTCGGATCGCCAGCGAACAGATGCGCCATGACCATGGCGGAGGTCACCGACGTTACCGCGAGGATCGTCCCCACCGAGAGGTCGAAGCCGCCGGTCACCAGCGCCAGCATCTGGCCGAGGGACACCAGGATCAGGTACACCGACTGGCGCACCATGTTCACCAGGTTGTCCACCTTGAGGAACTGGTTCGACATGAGCGAGAAGACGATCAGCGCGATCACCAGCAGGACCGGCAGCACGCCCATGCGCAGGAACAGCTTCTTCAGGATGTTGTGGGAGTTGCCTTCGGTCACTTCCGTCATGGGGACTCCGGTTCGCGGTGTTCAGGCCGCCGCGCGCTCGCGGTCGAAGAACAGGCCCAGCAGGGCGGCCTCGTTGATGTCCGTGCCGTGGCGTTCGCCCGCGATGCTCCCGCGCCGCGTCACGTACACCCGGTGCGACAGGTGCAGGACTTCCGGCAGATCGGAAGACACGAGGACGACGCCCGCTCCGCCTTCGCAGAGGCGCTTGATGAGCGCATAGAGCGCGCTGCGCGTGCCCACGTCGACACCGACCGTGGGCTCGTCCAGCACGTACAAGTCGGCGTTGATGCCGAGACCCTTCGCGAACAATACTTTTTGTTGGTTGCCGCCGGAGAGCACTGCCACGGACCGCCCGACGTTGCGGTCCGCCAGTTCCACGTGCTGCGCGGCGTCGCGCGTCAGCGTTGCGTGCTTTCCGGCCGAGATCAGGCCGAACATACCCTTCAGCTTCGCGCGCAGCGCCGGCAGCGCGATGTTCGATCGTGCGGTGAACGGCAGCACGAGCCCCTCGGCCTTGCGATCGGGCGGCAGGTAGAACAGGCCGCGCTTCAGCATCTCGTCGGGCGAGGCATGCGTGACGTCCTGACCCTTGAAGCGCACAGTGCCGGCCACGATGCGGTCGATGCCGAAGACGGCGCGCATCAGCTCGGATTTACCGGATCCCACCAGTCCGGCGAGACCCACGATCTCGCCGCGGCGCACGGTGATACTGGCGTCGTGCACGCCGGCGCTGGAACGCAGCCCTTCCACCTCGAGCAGTACGTCACCCGGATTCGAAGCGATCTTGGGATAGATCTCCGAGATCGTGCGGCCGGTCATCATCTCGATCAGCTGATCTTCCGAGGTGGTCCTGGCGTCGACGGTGCCGATCTTGCGGCCGTCGCGCAGCACCGTGACGCGATCGCCGATGCGCGCGATCTCCTGCATCCGGTGGGTGATGTAGATGATGCCGGCGCCTTCGGCTTTGAGGCGACCGATCAGCGTGAAGAGGCGCTCGGTCTCGCGGTCGGTGAGCGACGCGGTGGGCTCGTCCAGGATCAGCACGCGCAGCTTGCTGCGGAAGCCCTTGGCGATCTCGACCATCTGCTGTTCCGCGCGCGTCAGCGTCGACACGCGGCGCGCGGGATCGAGGTCGAACTGCAGGTCGGCGAGCAGTTCGCGCGCGCGAGTGGTGAGGGCGCGGCGGTTGATGAAGCCGTGCCGTCCCGCTTCGTCACCGAGAAAGAGGTTCTCCGCGACGGTGAGCGTCGGGATCAGCGAGAATTCCTGGAACACGGCGCTGACGCCGTGGCGGCGTGCGTCCAGCACCGAGTGCAGCGTGACCTCGCGGCCTTCGATGATGATCTGACCGGAGGTTGGCTGATTGGCGCCCGCAAGCAGCGTGATCAGCGTCGACTTGCCCGCGCCGTTCTCGCCGAAGAGCACGTGCACCTCGCCCGCGGCGAGCTTGAAGTCCACACCGTCCAACGCCTTCACGCCCGGGTAGTGCTTGGAGAGCGCGACGGTTTCGACCAGTTCTGGCATGGGCTGCGGCGGACGGGAGGTGAGACGGATGTTCTACCGAATGCAGCGAGGGTTCAACGGCTGTCGGGGGGTACAACTCCCTTAGGGTACAACTCCCTCCCCCGACGCGGTCGGGGGAGGGTTGGGGTGGGGGCAAAGGTTTGCGCAGTAGTTAACCGCCGGGCCCCCATCCCAACCTTCCCCCACTTTCAGTGGGGGAAGGGGTGTACTGCACTCCCCGACGCAGTCGGAGAGTGCAGCTCACTTCACCAAGAAAGATCGGCTCGCAATCCGCCGGGAACAACCTTCAGGGCACAACTCCCTCCCCCGACTACGTCGGGGGAGGGTTGGGGTGGGGGCAAAGGTTTGCACAGTGGTTGACCGCCGGGCCCCCATCCCAACCTTCCCCCACTTTCAGTGGGGGAAGGGGTGTACTGCGCTCCCCGATGCAGTCGGGGAGTGCAGCTCACTTCACCGAGAAGACCGGTTTGTAGTCGACCGGGGCCAGCAGGATTTCACGCGGCAGCGTCTTGATGTTGTTCTGGTCCACCATGAAGATCTTCGGACCGACGTGCTTCATGTACTCCTTGCCTTCGAGGATGCGCACGGCCTGGTCGATCGCGATGCGGCCCTGGATCACCATGGAGTCCGACGGCGCGCCCAGGATGCGGCCCTTCTGGATGCCGTCCACCGCGCCCGGGTTGGTGTGGAACGCGACCACCTTGATCTTCTTGTCGAGGTTGCGCTCGCGCAGGATCGCGACCGCCGCTTCGGAGTTGACTGCGGGGCCGACGAGGTAAGCGACATCGGGGTGCGCCTGCAGCACGTCCTCGATCAGCTTGGTCTGGGCTTCCTTGCCGGTATCGCCGTACTTGGGTTCCAGGATGACCAGGGCCGAATCCTTGGTCGCTTCCATGAAACCCTTGTGCGCGGCTTCCACCCAGCCGGCACCGGCCGGACCCGGGAACCAGCCCACCTTCACCGCGGGCGAACCCTTCGGGTGCATCTTGGCGATGAACTCACCGGCCTGTGCGCCCATGGTCTGGAAGCTCACCAGCGACTTGGCCGAGATGTCCGGGGAATTGATGCCGTTGATGACGTCGATCACCGGGATCTTCTTGGCGGCGATGGTCTTGATGACGCCGTTGAGGCCGTCGGCCGAGATGGCACCGATCACCACTGCCTGCGCACCGCGCGACACGCAATCCTCGATCTGCGAGATCTGCTTCGCGAGGTTGGTGTAGCCGCCGGCTTCCACCAGCTGCATCTTCACGCCCAGGCGCTTGGCTTCCTCCGCGACGCCGTAGTCCACGCCGAGCCAGTAGGCATCCTTCATGTGCGGGAACGAGACACAGATATCCCACTTCTTCGAAGCCTTTGTCAGCGGGACGTAGTCGACGAGCGTCGGCTTGGCGTCGGGCGAGAACGGCGGATCCATCCTCTCCACCTTGAAGGGGAACCAGTCGGCGGCGACGGCACTGCCCGCGAGGCCGGCGAACAGGGCGATGGTGCCGAGTGCCAGTGCGGTCTTCGTGAGTTGCTTCTGCATTTCAGGTCTCCTGTGGGGCACGCGGATTGAACGTGTGGGACTTAAAGCGCGCTACGCGAGCGCCTTGCGGACGCGGTCGAGCCGCGCCTTGTACTCGGCGCGGGCCGCGAGCGCGGCATCCATGTCCACGCGCACGAACCGAGCTTTGTAGTTGGGTTGCATCTGGGCGATCTTGTCCATGTCGGCGCTGATGATCGTGCCGATCATGGCGTAGCCACCGCCCGAGACCGCGTCGCGATGCAGGATGATGGGCTCGACGCCGCCCGGCACCTGGATCGAGCCGTACGGATAACCGGCGTCCACGATGTTGGAAGGGTCGGAGCCTGCGCCGAACGGTTGCTTGCGATCGCGCCATTGCAACGGTCGGCCCTGCTTGTAGCGGTAGCCGATGCGATCCGCCTCCGGTGCCACGGCCCACGTATCCGCGAAGAAGTTGTCCGCGGAGGCCTCGGTGATGCGGTGGAAGTACAGGCCCGGCACCACGCGCAGTTCGGTTTCCTTCGGCAGCGGCATCGCGAGTTCCGCCGGCAGCTGGCGGCCGGCCTTCGCGGCGGCCGAGGGCTTGCCGATGGGTAGTTTGTCGCCGACCGCCAGCTTGCGGCCCTGGAATCCGCCGAAGGCCCCGAGGCCGTAGGTGGAACGGCTGCCGAGTATGACCGGCACGTCGATGCCGCCCGCCACTGCGACATACGCGCGCGCACCCAAGCGCATGAAGTCGAAGGTGACCTTGTCGCCCGCCTGCACCGCGAACGATTCGTTGCGTGGCGCCGTCGTGCCGTTCACCCGAGGAGTCGCGTCGGCGCCGGTCACGGCGACGATGGCGGCCACGTTGAAGAGAAGCTCCGGCGCGAGCAAGGTGCACTCGATGACGGCCGCATTCTCGTCGTTGCCCACCAGCAGGTTGGCGCAGCGGAACGAGTACTGGTCGAGCGCGCCCGAGAGCGGAATGCCGACGTTGTAGTAGCCGGGCCGGCCCGCGTCCTGGATGGTGGTCGCGAGACCGGGCTTCACGATCTCAACGGTCATAGAGGGTCTCCTCGAGCTTCCTGTTGTAGGCGGCGGGGTCGGCCAGGAATTTCTTGAGCGAGAACGACACCGGCCGGATGCGCAGGTCGTACGTGCCGGCTTCCACCTGGGCGTTCATGCGGTCGTACTCGGCGCGGTCGATCTTGCGGTACTTCACGATGTCCCCGGGCTTGAAGAAGCACATGAACTCGCGGAAGTACGGCAGCTTCTGCGCCGGATCGAAGATCGGCGCGGGCGTGATGCCGTACATCTGGTAGCCGCCGGCGCCGCGCACCGAGTAGATCGCCCCGAAGCAGCCGCCGTGGCCGATGGTGAGCTTCGGCGTGTCGGTGCGGGGGCGCAGGTACTTGGGCGTCTCGATCTGCTTCGCGCGCTCCACCATCTGGAACAGGAACGGCAGCCCCGCGACGAAACCCACCATCGACACGAACCACGGGCTGCCGGCGTGCGCGTCGATGAACGCATCCACCGACGCATAGCCGTTGACCCGCGCGGAGTACTCGAGGTCGGTCGCCTTGGGGTCCTGGTGCCGTTCGCGAAAGCGCATCAGCGTCTCGTGCGTCCACGGATCGTCGTAGTAGACCGGCACCTCGATGATGCGGGTCGCGACTTCCAGTTCGGCGTTGCCGACGTCGCGCTCGAGCTGCTGCAGCAGCTTCATCATCTCGTTCGGATGGATCACGTCCGGGTCGAAGCGGACCAGGTACGAAGCGTTCGCCGGGCAGATCTCGGTCACACCGGGCACCTTGCGCTTGGCGAGCGCATCAGTGATCGCCATGCCCTTGAAGAACGACTCGAGCGACATATCCTCCGAGAACTCGACGAACACGTGCTCGTCGGCTCCGAAGCTGTAGCGGGCGGTTGCGGCTGCCATGGAGGATCCTTAAGGCGAGGTGGTCGTGGCGGGTGCCGGCGCGCGTTCGGCGAGCCAGCCTTCGAGGGCATTGGTGTCGAAATCGGCGGCCTGGAAGCGTGGATCGTCCATCAGCCTGAGATGCAGGCCGCGCGTGGTCTTGACCCCGTCGATGTGCAGCTCGCGTAACGCCCGCCGCATGCGGGCGATGGCGGAGGGGCGGTCTTCCGCGTGCACCACCAGCTTGGCGAGCAGCGAATCGTACCAAGGCGGCACGGTGTAACCGGGGTAGAGCATCGAGTCCACACGCACGCCCGGGCCGCCGGGCAGGATGACTTCGTGCACCTTGCCGGGGCTCGGCATGAAGTTCTTCTCCGGGTCCTCGGCGTTGATGCGGCATTCGATCGCGGCGCCGCGCATCACGATGTCGCTCTGCTTGAAGCGCAACGGCTCGCCGCCGGCGATGCGGATCATCTCGCGCACCAGGTCGACGCCGGTGATCATCTCGGTGATCGGGTGCTCGACCTGGATGCGGGTGTTCATCTCGATGAAGAAGAACTCGCGCGATTCGTCGTCGTACAGGTACTCGAGCGTGCCGGCGCCGCGATAACCCACCGACTTTGCCAGCTGCACCGCCGATTCGCACAGACGTGTGCGCGTCTGCGCCGACAAAGCGGGCGAAGGTGCTTCTTCGAGGATCTTCTGGCGCCGGCGCTGCAGCGAACATTCGCGCTCGAAGCAGTGCACGGCGTTCCTGCCGTCGCCCAGCACCTGTACTTCCACGTGACGCGCGCGGCGGATGAAGCGTTCCAGGTAGACGCTCTTGTCGCCGAAGGCGGCCTGCGCCTCGGCCTGCGCCGTGGTCATCTGGCTGCGCAGTTCGTCGGCGTTGTGCGCGACGCGGATGCCGCGGCCGCCGCCGCCGGCGGAAGCCTTGATCATGATCGGCCAGCCGATCTTCCCGGCGCAGTCCACCGCCTGGTCGACGGAATCGACCACGCCGTCGCTGCCGGGCACGCAGGGCACGCCGGCCTTCGCGGCGGTCGCGCGAGCGAGCGACTTGTTGCCCATGATGCGGATCGCCTCGGGCGTCGGGCCGACGAACGTGAGGCCGGCGGCTTCCACCTTCTCGGCGAAGGCGGCGTTCTCCGAGAGGAAGCCATAGCCCGGATGCACCGCGTCGGCGCCCGAATCGAGCGCCGCCTTCATCAGCGCGTCGACGTTGAGATAGCTCTTGGCCGCCTGCGGTGGACCGATGGGGACCACGATGTCCGCCATCTTCACCGCGAGGCTTTCGCGATCGGCGTCGCTGTGCACCGCCACCGTCTGCAGGCCGAGTTCGCGCGCGGCACGCAACACCCGCACCGCGATCTCGCCGCGGTTGGCTACGAGGAGTCTGCGGATCGGCACGGGGCGGGTAGTGCGGTCAGGCGGTTTCGATCACGACGAGCGGCTGACCGGGCTCGACGGCGTCCTCGTTCTCCACGAGGAAGCGCACCACCTTGCCGCCCACGTCGGCCTGCACCTCGCTGAACTGCTTCATCACTTCCACGAGGCCGATCACGTCACCCGCCTTCACCGTGGCGCCTTCCTTGGCGAAGACGTCGGCATCGGGCGCGGGTCGGCGATAGAAAGTGCCGGGAAGCGGGGAGAGAACCTCGTGGTGGGCCATTGCCTGCTCCTTTGGGAGGGAATCTAGTGGGGTCGGGTCTGCACGAGGCTCGGCCGTGCGCTGAACGGCGCGAGCCATGCGTCGAGCGATGGACAGCGCGAACGCCAGTCGCGCGTGAAGCGGAAATCAGTGTATTCCAGGGCCACCGCCGTGGCGACCGCGTCCATGCGCACGCCGGCATCGCGCAACGCGGGGGCTTCCTGTTCGAGTCGATCGAGCGCGCGGCCGATGCGTACTTCGAGCTTGGCGATCTGCGTCGCGCTCTTCTCGCCTTCGGGGCGCACGACTTCCATGCGGCGCAGCAGGCCGGCTTCCATCACGCCGATGGCGAGTGCCCAGCGCCGTTCCACTTCCCACTGCTGTTCGGTGGGGATCATTTTCCGGTGGTCCGAGATGCTGTCGAACCAGCGACAGATCACGCGGCTGTCGTACAGCACTTCGCCGCTTTCGGTTTCGAGCGTCGGGATCTGCCGCAGCGGATTGAGCGGGTCCAGGAACTCGGCGGTGTACACGTCGATCTGCCGCTCCTCCACCGGGATGCCCAGTTCGAGACCCACGACCCGGGTCATGCGGCCGAACGGACTGGTGGGGCCGTTGTAGAGGACGTGCGGCATCGCGGCGTCAGTGGGCGGCAGCGGCGGCGCGCGCAGAGTCCTTGCCCAGCCAGGGCGCGAGCGCGTCGCGCACGGCCCGTGCGAGATCGACTGCGTTCGGCGTATCGGAATGCACGCAGACGCAGTCGGTGCGCATCGGGATGTCCTTGCCGTTGATGGAGACGGCCTTGCCTTCCTTCACGGCGCGCACGCAGCGGCGTGCCGCTTCCGCCGCGTCCTTGGCATCGTGTTCGCGCGTGATGATGAGCGAGCCGTCGTCGTTGTAGTCGAGGTCGCAGTAGTACTCGGCGAGGAACGGGATGCCACGCTTGGTGTAGACCTCTTCGTGCTTGGTGCGCGCCATGCCGAGCAGCGGCACGCCGAAGACCGAGGCGGCGTCGGCCACGGCGTTCGCCACGTTCTCGTCGCGCGCGGCCACACCGTAGAGGGAGCCGTGCGGCTTGATGTGGTTGAGCGGCATGCCCTCGGCATCGAGGAAGGCCTTCAACGCACCCACTTGATAGATGAGGCAGGCGGAAAGTTCGTCGCGGCTCATGCGCATCTCGCGCCGGCCGAAGCCCTGCAGGTCGGGGTAGGACGGATGCGCGCCGACGCGCACGCCGTGCTGCTTGGCGAGCCGCACGGTCTTGCGCATCACCACCGGGTCCGACGCGTGGAACCCGCAGGCCACGTTGGCCATGGTGATGAAGGGCATGATTCCTTCGTCGTCGCCGCACTTGTAGAGGCCGAAGGCCTCGCCCATGTCGCAGTTGATGGCCAGTGTCATGGTGTCTCCTCCTTCGCCTCCGGGTCGACGCGGTTCTCATGCGGCAGCGCAGCAGGCGCCCCGCCGGACCGTCCGAGGCTCATTAGAAACCCGTAGCAGCAAATAAAAAAGAAATATTATTCGATGCACGGGTATCGTAAATTCCGAATCGACGGACTGCCGGACGCATGAATAAATAAAGTCCGGACAACGGGTTGAGGGTTTTCCGGGTCCGGGTTTGCGGGCGGGGATGCGTATTCCCGATGGTCGAAACGGTTCACTTCGGGAATTCCGATGTCCTTGTCCATCCGGCAGCTCAAGTACTTCGTCGCCACGGCGGAACTGGGTCAGGTGTCCCAGGCCGCCATCCAGCTCAACATCTCCCAGTCGGCGGTGACCACTGCCATCAAGGAGCTGGAGCTGGAAGTGGGCGGCGCGCTCTTCAGCCGCACTCACGCCGGCATGGAACTGACCGAATCGGGGCGCAAGTTCCTCGGTCATGCGTACACCATCCTCTCGGCGGTGGACGAAGCGCTGCGCGCTCCCACGTCCAACAGCACGCTCGCGGGGTCGCTGAGCGTCGCGACCACCTACACGGTGATGGGTTATTTCCTGCCGCATCACCTGCAGCGCTTCTCGCAGCTCTATCCGCGCATCTCGGTGAACGTCTACGAACTGAATCGCGATGCGATCGAGGAGGGGCTCATCAGCAACCGCTTCGACATGTCGGTCGTGCTGACGTCCAATCTCGTGAGTCCGGAACTCGCGAGCGAGACCTTCTTCGGGTCGGAGCGGCGGCTGTGGGTGTCGGCCCGGCATCCGCTGCTCGAGCGCCCCGAGGTGACGCTGTCGCACGTGGCTTCCGAGCCGTACATCATGCTCACGGTCGACGAAGCGGCGCAGACGGCGCTGCGCTACTGGGGGCGCACGCCGTTCCAGCCGAACATCCGCCTGCGCACGTCGTCGGTGGAGGCGGTGCGCAGCATGGTCGGCAACGGTTGGGGCGTGTCGATCCTCTCCGACATGGTGTATCGCCCTTGGTCGCTCGAGGGCAAGCGCATCGAGACCATCAATCTCAAGGACGCGATCCCGTCGATGACGGTGGGCCTCGCGTGGAAGAAGGGGGCCGAACTCGCGCCGCCGATGTCGGCGTTCCGCGAGTACTTCCGGCAGATCTTTCTGGAACCGTCGTTCAGTGGAGGGGGGAGGGTGAGGGGGATCTGATGGGCGTCGCTTGCCCCCACTCCATCGAGGGAGGGATCTGATGGGCGTCTGTTGCCCCCACCCTAACCCTCCCCCGCCTTCGGCGGGGGAGGGGACGTACTGATTTGGACTCCCTCCCCCAGCTTGGCTGGGGGAGGGCTGGGGTGGGGGCCCGCCTTCGCAATCTCCCCCATCACCTTCCTCCACCCCTCCCACCCCAAGCTCCGCAACGTCTCCACGTTCCGTTCGAAGATCTCGGCGGTATCGCCGTAGCCCTCGACGGCCCGCTCGATGCTCTCCTCCCGCAGCAGATGCAACGTCGGAAACGGCGACCGGTTGGTGCAGTTGGTCACGTCGTCCGCCTGCGTATCCGCAAAGCGGTAGTCCGGATGAAAGCTCGCCACCTGGATCTCGCCTTCGAGCTCCAGTTCAGCGACCGCTTCGTCCGCGACGTCGAGAAAGTCGTTGAAGTCGAGGAAATCCCCGAGCACGTTCGGTGCGATCAGCAGCGTGGTCTCGATCTGCCCGGGGTCGGTTTCGGCGAGCAGCTTCAGCTCCTCCTGCAGATCGTCGAACAGCGCATCGATGTTGCGCGCGCCGCTGACGGCGAAGCGGATGCGATTCGATGTGCGCACCGCACCGGCGAAGGGGCAGAGGTTCAAGCCGATGACCGCGGCGTCGAGCCACGCCTGGGTCGCGGCGACCACTTCCTCGTCGGTCATCGGAACCGTTCGTCCCTGCCGAGATAGCGCCACTGGCCGGGCGGCAGGTCGTGCAGTCGGACGTTACCGATGCGGATGCGCTTCAGTCCCGTGACCTTGAGGCCCACCAGTTCGCACATGCGCCGGATCTGCCGCTTCTTGCCTTCGCGCAGGATGAACTTGAGCTGGTCCTCGTTCTGCCACTGCACTTGCGTCGGCTTCAGCGGCTGATCGTCCAGCGCAAGGCCGTGCTGCAGTAACGCCAGCCCTTCCGGCGAGAGCTTGCCTTGCACGCGCACCAGGTATTCCTTCTCGATCTCGGAGTCTTCGCCGATCAGCTGTTTCGCGATGCGGCCATCCTGCGTCAGCACGAGCAGTCCGGTGGAATCGATGTCGAGCCGTCCCGCGGGCGCGAGTCCCTTCAGATGCGCGGGGCTGAACTTGAGCGGGGAGCGGTCGCCCTTGAAGCGCGACTGCGACATGACCAGCGTGGCCGCTGGCTTGTAACCGTCCTCCGCCTGTCCCGACACGTAGCCCACCGGTTTGTGCAGCAGGATGGTCACCTGCGTGAGCTGGGCCGCGCGCGCTTCCTTCGACAGCGTGATGGTCTGGGTCGGCAGGGCGCGCGTACCGAGTTCGGTGACGGGCTGGCCATCCACGAACACCCAGCCGCGCTCGATGAAGAGATCCGCTTCGCGCCGCGAGCAGAGTCCGCGCTCGGAAAGAAGCTTCGAGACCCGCACCGTGCCTTCGGCGTCGGGCGATCGCTGCGTCGGCTCAGCCACCGGCGCGCTTCGCCTTGTAACCGCGCTTGGCGAGCTCCGCCATCAGCGCATCGGCGTGATCGCCCTGGACTTCGACGGCGCCATCCTTGACGGTTCCGCCGGAGCCGCAGGCACGCCGCAGTTCCGAGCCCAGCGCGGCGAGCGCATCCCCGCCCAGCGGAAGACCCGTGACGAGCGTCACGGTCTTGCCGCCGCGGCCCTTGCTCGAACGTGACACGCGCACGTTGCCGTCGCCGGCCGGCGCGCTCCTGGATCGGCCGCACACGCAGTCGGCCACCGGTCTGCGGCAGCCGGGGCAGGTCTTGCCGTGCTCGGTGGAATAGACGAGGCCGCCGCGGGCGGCTTTGCTGGTGCTCAAGGGGATGGGTGACAATGCGGGAAACCGAAGGCGCGTATTGTCGCCGATCGGGTCACGGAACGACGCATTGGAGATCGAACCCCATGAAAACCACACCGACGGCATTGGCGATGAGCCTCGGGTTTGCGGTCCTCGCCGGACCGGCCATCGCGCAGCAGCTGGACTCGCGCGGGAACGTGATTCCCGGCACCGAGCCGCCGCCCAAGATCGACAAGATCCCGAAGGAGCGGGCCACCGAGCGCGAGATGCCGCCGCCGCCGCTGCCCCGCCCGGAGAACCTGGTGCAGATCGACGTGCCGCATTTTCCGGGGAAGGATGTGTTCCTCGATCGCGCGGCCATCTCCATCGGCCAGGACGACATCGTCCGCTACACGGTGGTCGCCACCGCCGCCAGCGGGCTGAAGCAGGTGAGCTACGAAGGCGTGCGCTGCGGTCCGGACGAGTGGCGCAGCTACTTCCTCGCGCGATCGGATGGAGGCTGGACCAAGGACTTCACGTCGCAATGGCAGCGGGTGAGCGACGCGGGTCCGGCTGCCATCCGCTTCATGCTCGCGAAAGGCTACTTCTGCACGCCGCAGGGCCGGCCGGTGGCGACGCTGGAGGACATCTACGACCGCCTGGAAGGGTCATCGGTGATGACCAAACAGCGCTGACGTCGGCGGCCGCCTCCCCTTTGATCGCTGGAGGCGGCCCCGCTCCCGAGTCGAACGCCGGCTAGCGCCGGTAGCCGGCCACCGGCAGGTTGGGCACCGCGGCGAACTGCTGCGGGACTTCGCCGGTGAGGCTCTCGAGGAAGGCGACGATGTCGGCGACGTCGCCATCGGCGAGATCGCGACCCAGCTGCAGCTTGCCCATCACGCGCACGGCGTCGGGCAGTTCCGCCACCGAGCCGTCGTGGAAGTACGGCGGCGTCACGGCGACGTTGCGCAGCTGCTGCACCTTGAAGATGAACGCATCCTCGTCCTTCTTGGTGTCCTGGAAGCGGCCTTTGTCGCGACCCTTGAAGATGTCGATCTCGGTGCTGCCGGTGAGATTCCAGTAGTCCTGGGTGAGGCCGAACTTCTGATACATCTGGCCGCCGACGGTGACGCCGCTGTGGCAGCCGGCACAGCCGAGGTTGATGAACTTGTCGAGGCCCTGCTTCGCCTGTGCGCTCAACGCGGCGGTGTCGCCCTTCAGGAAGCGATCGAACGGTGCGGGCGTGAGCAGCGTGCGCTCATAGGCACCGATGGCCTTGCTCCAGTTCTCCGCGGTCACCGGTTCGGCCTGACCGGGGAACGCCTGCTCGAACATCGGACGGTAACCCGTGATCGCGCGGAGCCGCGCTTCGGCCGCCGCGAAATCCTTGTTGCCGTAGGCAAGCGGGCTCACCAGGGCCTTCAGCGCCTGCTCTTCCACGTCGACGCGGTTGCCGCCGTAATGCTGCGAGAACTGCAGTGCGGTGTTGAAGACCGTCGGCACGTTGCGCGGCAGCACCTTGCCGGTGTTGCCGACGGAGCGGGGCAGCGCGTCGGTGCCGTAGTACATGGGCTGATGGCATTCGCCGCAGCTCTGCTTGCCGTCGGTCGAGACGCGCGTTTCGAAGAATAGGGCGCGGCCCAGTGAAACGAGCTCCGGCGTGATCGGCCGGTCGGGCGTGCCGGCATCCGCCGGCAGCGGCTTGAACAACGCTTGCGCGCGGGTGAGCAGGGCGTTGTCGGTGTCGGTCCCGGCGATGACGCTGCCGAGGGTGGCTAGGGCGAGCGTGGATGCGACCGTGGTCGCGAGCAGGGCCTTGCGCATGGCTGGGTTCTCCTCCATCGGTTTTGGCACCGCTTCGTGGCCGCAAGACCGCGCCTGGTGCTGTACCGCTATGGTAATGGACGCCGCGGCAGGGGCAAGAAATGTCCTTCCCGGCGATACCGGATACGTACCGGAAACCCTGGAGCCGGAGTCTCGGGCAACTGCCGTGGAGCCTTGATCAGGTTCCCTCGCAACTCCGGAGGATCGAGCAAGTCCGGCCGACTCCCGGACGGGTACGGAACGGGTGCGATCGAGAGAATGCTGCCACCTCGAGATGCGAAACCGAGGCTCGACCCCCCCCCCGATCAAGTTCAATCACGGAGAAACGCCATCATGCAGACCACTCAGACCCGCGCGCCCGACGCGCAAGCCGCAGCCGCCCCGCAACCCGATCTGAAGGCGATCAAGACGCGCCAGCAGGCCACCTGGGCTTCCGGTGATTTCGGTGTTGTCGGCACCACCTTGCAGATCGTCGGCGAATCGTTGTGCGAAGCCGTCGACCTGCACGCCGGCGAATCCGTACTGGATGTGGCGGCCGGCAACGGCAACGCGTCGCTCGCCGCAGCGCGGCGCTTCGCGGAAGTCATGTCCACCGACTACGTGCCGGAACTGCTGGAGCAAGGGCGCGCACGTGCCGCGGGCGACCGTCTGCCGATGCAGTTCAAGGTGGCTGACGCCGAGGACCTGCCGTTCGAAGCCGACCGGTTCGACGTGGTGTTGTCCACGTTCGGCGTGATGTTCGCGCCGAACCAGGAGCAGGCCGCGGCCGAGATGCTGCGCGTCGTGAAGTCCGGCGGCCGCATCGGCATGGCGAACTGGACGCCCGAGGGTTTTCTCGGTGAGTTGTTCCGCACCATCGCAGCGTTCGTGCCGCCGCCGGCCGGTCTCAATTCGCCCATGCAGTGGGGTACCGAACCGCGGCTCGTACAACTCTTCGGCACGCGCGCGGCGGACATCCGCTGCGAACGCCGGTACTTCATGTTCCGCTATCGCTCGGCCGAGCATTTCATCGAGATCTTCCGCAACTTCTACGGCCCGACCCACAAGGTGTTCGCGGCGCTCGATGCGGAGAACCAGGAAGCCCTGCACAAGCGCCTGACCGAACTGCTGGCACGCTTCAACCGCGCCGGCAACAAGGCGCTGGTGGTGCCGGCGGAGTATCTGGAGGTGGTGATCACGAAGCGGTGATGATGCTTGGGGGGTGAGGTGTTTGCCCCCATCCCAGCCTTCCCCCAGC
>JAIESW010000093.1 GCA_019745565.1 Burkholderiales bacterium | reverse complement strand
GTCAACGGCGAGAAGATGTCGAAGAGCCGCGGGACGTTCATCACGGCCGAGAGCTATCTCAAGCTCGGGTTGAATCCGGAGTGGCTGCGGTACTACTACGCCGCCAAGCTCAATTCGACCATGGAGGACATCGACCTCAACCTCGATGACTTCGTAGCGCGGGTGAACAGCGATCTGGTGGGGAAGTACGTCAATATCGCGAGCCGGTGTGCGGGGTTCATCACCAAGCGGTTCGACGGCAAGCTGGCGGCACCGCCCACAAGCGATACCGTAAAGGCGCTGCGTGCCGCCGCACCGTCCATTGCCGCGGCCTACGACGCCCGCGAGTACGCCAAGGCCTTGCGCGAAGTCATGCTGCTTACCGATCGCGCGAATCAGTTCGTGGATTCCGAGAAGCCCTGGGAACTGGCCAAGCAGACCGGGCAGGAAGCACGCTTGCATGCCGTGTGCACCGAAGGGCTCGAGCTGTTCCGCCTGCTCACCGTCTACCTCAAACCGGTCCTACCCACCGTGGCTGCGAACGTGGAGCGATTCCTCAGCGTGCAGCCGCTGTCGTGGAACGATGCAGGGGCCTCGCTGCCGACCGGCCATCGCATCAACGCCTATTCGCACCTCATGACCCGCATCGACACCAAGCAGATCGAAGCGCTGGTCGATGCCAACAAGGAAAGCCTCAAACCCGCTGCCGAGAGCCACTCGCCGCAGCGCCACGCGCAGCACCAGGAGAACGTCGTGACCGAAAGCACCCAACCCGCCGCCACCGCAGCCACGCCGGCAACCCCCACGATCTCCATCGACGAGTTCATGAAAGTGGACCTGCGCGTCGCCAAGGTCGTGGACGCCCAGCACGTGGAAGGCGCCGAGAAGCTGGTCAAGCTGATCCTCGACATCGGCACCGAGCAGCGCCAGGTGTTTGCGGGTATCAAGGCCCACTACGACCCGGAACAGTTGAAGGGCCGCATGGTGGTGATGGTGGCCAATCTCGCGCCGCGCAAGATGCGCTTCGGCGAATCGCAGGGCATGGTCCTCGCCGCGAGCAACGAAGGCTCCGGCGTGTTCCTGCTCGACCTCGACAGCGGCGCGCAGCCGGGCATGCGCGTCAAGTGACACCGATGCCGACGCGCCGACTTTCCATCCGCGGGCGCGTGCAGGGCGTAGGGTTCCGCGACGCGATGATCACCCAAGCTATCAAGCTCGGCGTGACCGGGTGGGTGCGCAACCGCTACGACGGCAGCGTCGAGGCAGCGGTGAGCGGCACCGAGGATCAGCTCTCGGCCATCGTAGACTGGGCCCATCGCGGCCCGCCCGCTGCACACGTGTTTCGAGTCGATGTAACGTCGGACGAAGGCACGTTCCGCAGCTTCTCGCGCTATCCGACCACCTGAATCAGTTGGCCATCGGGGCGGCATTTCCTCACGCTATCTAATCGAGAGGATTCTCAAGGTCCCATGAGACTGCTGGCGCACCGGCGCCTCGTTGCTCCCGCACCTTCTCCATCATGGCTCTCCTGTGCGCAGCGCCAACGAGAAGCACTCCATGAGAGAGTGCGCGGCGGACGCAATAGCCGTTGATGTTCTCTAGCATTCCCCTCTCGCGACGGTCATTTGTCTCGCTCCAACGATCGTGTATCTCTCGCAACCTGGCGTCTCCGATCCATTCGATTGTCGCAAGCACCTCCTCGTAGATGCCTGCCCATGCTTGGACGCAGCGATCGCTGTTGAGGTATGGGAAACCGTGATCCCGCACGTCGAGCCTGTTCTGGTCCATCAAACGGCAATACCCAGGACTCGTCCTTTCGATCTTCTTGAACATCTCCTCGGCTTCTCTGAAGAACTCGTCGCTTGGTTTATCTGAGTCCACAGGAAAGACGCTGACTGGACGGCGCTTGCGATAGAGTACAACGGCCGCGGACTCGAGGTTTCCGTGAGAGCCGTCGAGGTAGTCAGCAAGATTGCCGGAGGGGATCTCTGCAAAAATGACGTCAGGTTGAAGGCGATCAAGAATCGCCAGCAACTCAGCCACATTGGCGCGTCCACTTTCCGCGTGTACGGTTCCGATCAACGATATCTGCATCAACTCTCGGCTCCAGAGGCACACTTAGTAGCGCCCAATACGCGTTGGGGCGAAAGCAGGCGTTGCGTACGCGCATCCGATGCCGCCAACCGCTCGCCATGCACGCGCGTTCGTCTTCGCGCATCACGTTCATGACGTTACTGGGCCGCCACTCACAAGGATCAGCGGACTGATCAAGCGCAGTTGGAACTCCGCTTTGGTCACCTCGCTACCAAGCTTGGACCAGATGTCGACCTTTGTCACTGATGTTCCCCGCGTATCTGACGATCTGCCAATTGTTATTGGCCTTCATCGCAACTTTGACTAAACCTGGGCAAACCGGGCGCCAGGTTAGTCAGAGCAGTTGTGGCGGTAGCGGGGGTCGAACCCGCGCCCTTCCAGCCCAACACCGCAACGGCGATGCTGACGTAAGCTGGATGCTCTCTCCGCTGAGCTATACCGCCCTGCCGCCGCTTTAGTGAGCGCGCGTGGCATTGACGATAGTCTGCGTGCTATCAGCCAGAACCGATAGGTTACGAGTGGGCCTCTACCAACGAAGGGGATCGTCATCTCGGTGTGCGATATAGCTCCGTATCGCACGTCCAGGATCTGAGTGGATCCCCATGGCCGCGAAGCAGGTTCGGACGATTTTGGTGAACTTCGATCCAGGCGCCGCAGATGTCTTGACACCAACAGGCTCTGTGACGCGGGCTATCCATCGGACCTCGTACTCCAGAGTGCGAGGTGGTCGACGTACAGGCAACCTCTCCGCGTGGTGCTCGCAGCCACTGACAAGGACACGAAGCAGGCGGCAGAGCTCCTCGGTATTGACCGTCCCTCGTTCTGCTCCGCTCCCGAGCTCAACGATTGCGCGAAGCTGCATCCAGTCGCGAGAAGAAGCATCAAAGCACTCAAGAAGTGCACGAGCGGAGGATGCTACGCGCTTGAAGTGAGTGCGTTCGGCTGCGAAGCTGGTGGGATTCGCCCTCTGGTAGTGGTAGAACGCTCCAACGAAGCTGCATGACTCTGCCAGTTCCGTCAATGCGTGAGGCGGCAGATAGCGTGAAAGGGCAGCCTTCTCTTCTTCCGAGAACGTCACCCAGGTTTCCTCCATATCGGGCAAGCGGCCGCGGACTCGAAGCGACAACGGCTGTTGGCGGCGGGCGAGACTGCTTGGCGTAGGCGGCTTTCTCAATATGAGGGCGAGGCGGCCGGCGTGCGATGCACCGTGCAGCCCAATGACACGAATCACCTGACAGCAGTGTAGTGTGAAGCACGCCGCTGCTAGTCACGTGGACACGTGGATGCTAAGGTTAGGCATGGGCGGGAGTCATGAGGTCAATCCTTGAGCAGCAGAGCACGGAGCTCGTGTATCAAGCTGTTCGCATACCTGCGAATCATTGCGTCCTCACGTTCTCGCATGGCCGTGCGTTCGTCAATTGTGCTCGAGCCGTTGTTGATAAATTGGTCTAGTCGACTTCTAGCATCGAGAGAACGAGGAACGTACCCGAGGATCATGTCGTTGATGCGACCGTCGTTCACGAGCAGCAAAGCCTTAGCACATAGCCGCCTAGCTTGTGATGGGTCAGTAGAGTAGAGCCAAACACCGGTAAGAAGAAGCTCTTCTACCAATGAGGAGAACGCTTCGATCCGCTTGTCTCTGAGCCAGTTGATCCTCTCGCTGCGTCGTACGGCACGTTGCAGCCACACGATATCCAAGAGCTTAGTCGCAATCGCCCCTATTCCAACCGCACCGACTATCTCTGTCCAATCCATGTACTCGGATCCTTTGCAGCCAAACTAGAAATCGACCCAAATTGACGTAGCGTTTCACGTCTCTTAACGTAAAAGCACCGCACCAAGTGCCTGTTCCATCGCCGATCCTCCCGCCTTGAGATCCCAGTCGACGATGCTAGGGCAGTGCCCTACTCACCCATGCCTACCGCATGAGGCGAGACACTCGCGCAAAGGATACTCCTCCCCAGCCGTCCAACGGATGAGGCGCCCTGATCCACTGCCCAGCGTATCTCGCTAAGCTAGTCGAACAACGCCTCCAACCGGCGGAGATAGGCATCGGCCGCTCAATCGCTTTCCACAGGTGCCCAAAGTGCCCGCTCCTCCAGCGTTCACGCACACGCACGGGGTCAGGTCTTTCATCGTGCATGCGACCCCATCCCTGCGCACGATGAAAGACCCCTTCCTTTGGACCCCTTCCTTTTTGACCCCTTCCTTTGTATCCCCCGTGGAGTACAACCTTGCGATACAGGTCGGTGACATGACCAATACTCTTGTTGAACGCGGTCGTCGCCGCATTGACGAATGCCTTGGTTACACGAGGCGGAGGCATGTGTGCATGTCAACCCGTCTTCCATCAACGGCTGGCTCGGAAGCGACGCTGTAAGCCAGCCCGCTGCGTGAAAAACTTAGACCGCAATCGCCGCAATACTTGATCGCACTATCGGCCATTCATCGACTTGCCCGGCTATGCTGTGTGAGCGTAGCAATGCGGATACACGATCGTGTAACTCCGGAGAGGCCTTGGGATGAAGAACAATCTGCGGCTGGAGTGCGAGTAAATCAACTGCCACGTGCCGTCCGGGAGCAGTTACCCGGTTAGAGAAATCGATGTCGTCGCGTAACACTTGCCCATACAGCTCTCTGATGGGCAGACTGCATGTCAAAAGCCTGAACTCTCGCTCCGGAGCGAATTCAAGCTTCTTCCGAGTAAGCATCTGCAGAACAACAAGATACAGACCACCTCCGCGCCACAGTGCATGCGTGATCGGTTCGGCAGCATGGTCAATATACTGGACTATGGTCGCGAGGACTTCATCAGGAGTCTTTCCCATGGAAGCAAGAAGCGCTCGTGTAGTTGTACGAAGTGCCACTCCGTTTCCGTCCGGCACGTATTCGCGCCACATGTGGAGATCTTCGCCAGAGTTCTGATGCCAACAGCTCACATGAGCGTGATTGAGGTAGTACCGGTACAGTTTTTCTACCGCGGCTCGGTACTTGTCGACATCTGCAGCTTGGCTACCAATGAAGGGTATCCCGGAAACCGACCGAATATACGTGCGCTGCCCGGAAACCATTTGATGCATGCCGCTAAGGACGGTGTCGATAAGCTCCGAGTCCGAAGTTGTCAGTTCGCCCTCAGCATCGTCGTACTTCTGCTTCAGGTAGTCCGCGCGAGTGAAGAACAGCGATGAGCTATCGAGCATATCCTCGAACTTGTACCAAGCAAGGTAGCGCCACAGAGGAAGCTCCAGGCTAAACTGTTCAAAGAGAGGACAGCCGTTCCACATCTTTCGCTTCGCTTTGTGGCAAGTGGCCCCGACGGGCCGACGTGAACGCTTTGCAGCCGAACGCCGCAGGTGGACTCAGATGGAGCGAAGGGTTAGGCCGCGCCGTCTTCGGGAAGGAGCTGGCCGTCTATTTGTTCCAAGAAGTCGCCCCGCTTGATGAGCGCCTGGATGTACTTGGATGCCTGCCCTGGCGTTAGGCCGAGCTTGTCCGCTAGATCGCGGTGAATGCCGGATGGCCAGGGCTGAGCCGGCAAGAGTTCCTTCGCGGCGGCCAGAAGCGATTCGTCCAATCCGTACGAGGGGGCCGTACCAGTCAATGCGCCGTCCCGAATCTCCTTCCAACGGTTGGAGATGAACTTCTTCCAGTCGTCGCCGTTCCAGTCATTCATCGCTTTCGCGTCTTCTGCTGATAGCTGCGTACGAAGAACCATTGCCCATGCGCCCGGATCACCGCCCACTTCCTGAAAGTACGGGTAGAGATCCTTTCGGAAGACCTTGCCTTGGATCAGCTTCTTGACCGTCGGGACATGATCGCGGTGGCGACGAGGCTCGCGGTAGCTCGACACCTGAAGAATCGAAGATCTGAGATCGCGTACCTCCTGCGCTAGAGCGCGAAGCAGAGAGTCCTCTCCGAGAGTCTCGGAGGCCGCCGCAATCGTTGTCATTCGTTCCACTGCTTCCATTGGACGATAGTACTTGCCCTGTTGTGCAGCATGGATGAACGTGACGAGGCGTTTGCGGTTGGTCTCAAGATCCACAAGGTCGCGTTCTTCGACGATGATGCGCTGATTGCTGACATCGAATGGAAGGCGTTGCCCTTTCCACGCCATCATGACGAGGGGAAGACCTAGCGCATGGCGAATACCCAACTTATACATCACGTTGGGATTTGGTTCATCCTCTGGTTCGGCGCCCCCTAGATCAACGACCACCATTGGATCAAGAGCGAGATGAGCGCGAATCTCGTCGTTGATCGCTCCGGGCTGCTCCTCGGCTGCTGCGAGTTTTGGCTCAAATCCAGCTTCGATTACTGCCTGCTTTATGACTACATCATACCAACCACGAAACCACTTCTGCTCGGAACTGTCCCGTCCAAAGGGCATGACGATGAAGCAGTGCCTCTCATGTCCGCTGGGCACAACCGGCAACGCTTGTTGAGGTGCGTCAGATGTGTTTTCGTCGGTCATAGCGTTGAGGTAGGTGGTGTTCGTGGGGCGCAACGTGCTGCGTAGCCGGTCGCCGACGAGCGAAGCGAGGAGGGTACGCAATGGCGGCTCCGCTGTTGGGCGCTCCGGTTGATGCAAAGGTTCGGCATCATTTTGTACGCGTGCTCTGATGTGTCTCTTGAAGAAAGAGTGCAAGCGTTGACGCTGCGCCCACCGAGAGTTTGGCGTGGACTGATCCTAAGCCCTTTGCGTCGGCGGCCTTGCCGTGACCTGTTCCGAACCTGTTTCTGATCTCCGCTAAGCTTTGGGTGATAGTCCCCAGACTTCCGAGCAAGCGCCGAATTGCGTCCGCAGCTGCATCCTCTTCCCGGATGTCGGCTGGAGTCAGTTTCAGTTCCTTGGTCGTGAGCTTGACCAACTGGGAAAGATCTATGGACGGAGGAGCCTGCACGCCTCGCTCCGAAAGGATGGTACGACAAACCGTCTCGACCAGTTCTTTCGCTGTGCCAATGGCGAGATCGGGGTCTCCTTCGATACTCGATTCCATTCGGGTAATCTGGCGCGCAATGTAGGTGAATCCGCCTTCGGGAAGGCTTTCCTTCAGGCTTTCCAGCGAAGTTAGGTCAACGTCTGAGGCTTGGCGCGCTGCGAATACCGGCCGGCCCGCCATACGAGCACGCTCCACTAACTCGTAGCCGTCCTTCCGCAGGAACAGGTTGTACATCTGACGAAGGCGCTCGACCTCTTCCGGACCACTCCGAACCACCGGATGGAGTGTTTCGCAGAGGAACGTCAGGAACAAATCATCATCGGCATGAAGCAAGTCAAAGCGGGAGTCGTAGAAGATCCAATCGTCGTCCCAGTCGCGCAAGTTGTTGACGCGGTGCTGCCAGATGTCCCGGTATGCGTTCGTGAATCTGTAATCCTTGGACGGAAGAGCGTTCACGTCGAAAATTCTAGCCAGGAAATCCGGTTCTTCCAGCCGACCGGCCCATTGCACGTTCTCTAGCAGCAATGAGTCAATCAGATCGCGGCGAGTCGCTTCGGAGATCTTTTTGGGCATCAGCTATCGATGTGCGCGGTTGATGACGCCGAATGCCCTGAATCACCTGCTGGCGAAAGCGGGCGAAGACCGCTGTAGCCGGTTAGGCGCATACAGAATTTAGACACGGGGGGGTCGCTACCGGCCAGCAGGATTGGCCTGAGACTTTCCGCCTCGAGTCGGAGGAAGTGCACGGCCGTAGGAACGAAAGGCGTCTGTGTAACCGCCATCGATGATGGCCCAACCTCTCGCAATTGCATTCCGCAGTTGCCGAGCGTCCTCCTGTGTCTTGTCGCTATCGACATACTCAGTGCGGCCTAGCCAAAGCACCCGCCACGCCGCTCTGTATGCGGCAGCTTTTGGCAGCGCAACCATGAAGGTTGAGAGTCCTTGAAACAGGGCTGCCAGCCATGCCAAGGTGGGCAACCAATCGGACTCACTGGGAAAGAAGTGCGGGCGAGACGCAACGGTGATTGTGAGCACGACTGTTAGCGTACCCAATGCGTAGTAGATGAAGTACCACTGAGCGGATCTGGTCAACCAGTCCTTCAATCGCTCGTCCACAAGGCTAGGAAGCTCAGCATCACTCATTCGCTTCTCCTGTGTGTGTTCTGTCTAACGAATAGTCATATATGCAACCTGCTTGCACACGTCGGAGAAATGACTATTCGTAAGGATCCCGATGGAAGATTCCGACGTGTAGCCTTCCGTCCCCATGCCTACTGCATGAATCGGAACGCACGCGCAAAGCATACTCCGCCCCAACAGTCCACCGGATGGAGCACCGCTATGCGCTGCCCAGCTTATCCCGCCAGGCTAGTCGAACAATGCCTCTAGCTGGCGGCGGTAGGCGTCGGCCGTAGGATCGCTTTCCGCTGGAGCCCAGGCTGCTCGCTCTTCGGGCGTAAGCGCAGCGTAGGGTCCCGCCTTCGATTCGAAGAACACCGAGCCCGGCAACAGCGACACGATGCTGTGGAACGTGCCGTGCGGGATGGTCACACCGAAGACAGGACCGTCGCTGTCGAGCACCGCTTGCCGAGTAACGTTGCCGGATTCATCGAACAGCACCAGCCCGAATCTTCCGCGCAGCACCACGAAGGTCTCATCCTTGGTCGCATCCAGATGACGATGCGGGACGACGTAGGAACCCGGCTCGATCGCATTCAGCAGCCGATTACTGACGTCGGCTTCGCTCTGGTGGAAATTGTGATTCTTGCGCAGCCTCGGACTGTTCCTCGCGGCTTCGCTCACGCGGTCGAGCAAGGCGCCGTCAATGAACTCTGGCGCCTTCACGGATACACGAACCGTACGTTGTCCGGCTTCAACCACTCGTTGAGCGACTTCACCAGTTTCTCGTCGGGCGTCACGCGCCATTCCTCCCCGAGCCACATCTCCACCACCGCATCACCGTTGCGATAGTCGATGCCCACAGGGCAGGCGCCGTTGCGATAGGGTCCGAGCAGCTGCTTCAGCTTGGTCGCATTCGCCTCGCCGTTCATCGAGAGCTTGAGGCCGCGAGCGAAACGGGCGCGCGCACCGGTCACGTCATAGATGCGCTCGGCCGCCACCCGCACCACCGTCGAATCGCCTTCCTCACCGGAGCGGCGGAACGCGCGCACCTTGGCCTCGATCACCAGCACGGCATCCTCGCGCACCAGCTCGCGGTACTGGTCGAACACTTCGCTGTAGATCGTCACTTCCTGCGCCGCGGTGCCGTCCGAGATCACCAGCACCATCATCCGGCCGCTCTGGGTCTTCTGGAAGCGCATGGACTCCACCACGCCGCCGATCACCTGGATGCGACCGTTCTCCTCAAACGGCGGGGGTGTCAGCCGCGCGAGCGGCGTACGCACCACATGCTCGAACTCCTTGGCGTACGCGCCATAGGGATGACCGCTCAGATAGAACCCGAGCGCGGACTTTTCGTTGAGCAGCCGCTCGGCCTCGTCCCAGGGCGCGTGTTCCACCATCGCCACTGCGGGGCGCGACGCTTCGTCGAAGCCACCGAACAGGCTCACCTGGTTGGCGCTGCGGCTCGCCTGCTCCGCGGCGCCCAGCGCCACGCCCACCGAGGCGAACAGGCGCGCGCGATTGGTGTCGATCGCGTCGAACGCACCGGCCTTCACCAGCGATTCCACCACACGCCGGTTGACGAGCCGTGCGTCCACCCGGCTGCAAAAATCGAATAGATCGCGGAACGGTCCGCCTTCGCGCCGCACCTTGAGGATGCTCTCGATCGCCGCTTCGCCCGTGCCCTTCACGCCACCCAGGCCGTAGCGGATGCTCTTGCGGTCCACCGGCACGAAGCGGTACTCGCCGGTGTTTACGTCGGGCGGCAGCATCTTGAGGCCGATGGCCTTCGCGTCCTCGAAGAGCTGCTGCACCTTGTCGGTGTCGTCCATCACCGCCGAGAGGTTCGCCGCCATGAAGGCCGCGGCGTGATGCGCCTTCATGTATGCCGTCTGATAAGCGACCAGCGCGTAGGCGGCGGCGTGCGACTTGTTGAAGCCGTAGCCCGCGAACTTCTCCATGTAGTCGAAGATCTCGTTGGCCTTGGCTTCGCCGATGCCCTTCTCGCCGGCACCGGTCACGAAGATGGAGCGCTGCTTCGCCATCTCCTCGGGCTTCTTCTTGCCCATGGCCCGCCGGAGCAGATCGGCGCCGCCGAGCGAGTAACCGGCGCACACCTGCGCGGCCTGCATCACCTGCTCCTGGTACACCATGATCCCGTAGGTGGGTTCCAGCACCGGGACCAGCATGGGATGCAGGTATTCGAAGCGCTTGCCGTGCTTGCGCTCGATGAAGTCGGGGATGAGGTCCATGGGCCCCGGTCGATACAGTGCGACCAGCGCGATGATGTCCTCGAAGCGGTCTGGGCGCGCGCGCGTCAGCAGCTCGCGCATGCCGCGCGATTCAAACTGGAACACGGCGGTCGTGTTGCCGGTTGCGAAGATGCGGTACGCCGCAGCATCGTCGAGCGGCAGCGTCTCCAGGACGAGCTTCGATTCGGGATCGAGCTGCCGGATGAAGCGCAGCGTCCAGTCGAGGATCGTGAGCGTGGTGAGTCCGAGGAAGTCGAACTTGACCAGGCCCACCGCTTCCACGTCGTCCTTGTCGAACTGCGAGACCGCACTGTCCGAACCTTGCGCGCAATACAGCGGGCAGAAGTCCGTCAGCTTGCCGGGCGCGATCAGCACGCCGCCCGCGTGCATGCCGACGTTGCGGGTCATGCCCTCGAGCTGCTCGGCGAGCGCGATCAGTTCGCGGGTTTCCTCTTCGGTCTCCTCACGCTCCTTGAAGCGCGGTTCCATCTCGCGCGCCATGGCCAGTGTGATCAGCTTGCCCGGCTGGAAGGGGATCAGCTTGGCCAGTTCGTCGGTGCGGTTGTAGCCCCATTCCATCACGCGGCCCACGTCGCGCACCACGGCCTTCGCCGCCATGGTGCCGAAGGTGGCGATCTGCGACACCGATTCGTCGCCGTACTTGCGGCGCACGTAGTCGATCACGCGGTCGCGGCCGTCCTGGCAGAAGTCCACGTCGAAGTCGGGCATGGACACCCGCTCCGGATTCAGGAAGCGCTCGAACAGCAGGTCGTAGCGCAGCGGATCGAGATCGGTGATGCCCAGCGCGTAAGCCACGAGCGAACCGGCGCCGGAACCGCGACCGGGCCCCACGGGCACGCCGTTGTTCTTCGCCCAGTTGATGAAGTCCGCCACGATCAGGAAGTAACCGGGGAACCCCATCTGCACGATGGTGCGGATCTCGAATTCGAGCCGCTCGACGTAGCGCGCGCGCTCCTGGTCGCGCTGCGCAGCATCGGGATAGAGCGCCAGCAGGCGCTGCTCGAGCCCCGCCATCGATTGCGCGCGCAGGTAGTCGTCGAGCCCTTCGCCGGCGGGTGTCGGGAACGGCGGCAGGCGACTGCGGCCGAGCTCGATCACCACGTTGCAGCGGCGCGCGATCTCCACCGAGTTCTCGAGCGCCTGCGGCAGGTCGGCGAACAATTCCACCATCTCCGCCTGCGACTTGAAGTACTGCTGCTCGGTAAAGCGGCGCGGACGGCGCTGGTCGGACAGCACCTGGCCCTCGGCGATGCACACGCGCGCTTCGTGCGCGGTGAACTGCTCGGGCGTGAGGAACTGCACCGGATGCGTCGCCACCGGCGGGATGCGCAGACGCGCCGCGAGCTGCAGCAGTGCAGGCTCCACCGCCGCCGCATCGGCATGACCGGCGCGCTGCAGTTCGATGTAGAAGCGCCCCGCGAACAGTTCGGCCCATTGCCGCGCGACCACGTTCGCGCGCTCGTCGTGCCCGGCCAGCAGCACCTGGGCGATCTCGCCGGCGGCACCGCCCGAAAGCGCGATCAGGCCTTCGGTGCCCTCTTCCAGGAACCACGTCTTGCGCAACTCCGCGCGGCCGCGGTACTGGTTCTCGCGAAAGCCGCGCGTGAGCCAGCGGCACAAGCGCAGATAGCCCCCGTGGTCCTGGGCCAGCAGCAGGCAGCGGAATGGTTTCTCGCGATCGTCGTCGTTGCTGATCCACACGTCGCAACCGATGATCGCCTTCAGCCCGGCCGAGCGTGCGGCGGTGTAGAACTTCACCATGCCGAACAGGTTCGACAGGTCGGTCAGCGCCAGCGCCGGCATGCCGTCGGATCGCGCCTTCGCCACGGCGTCGTCGATGCGGACGATGCCGTCGGCGATGGTGTACTCGCTGTGCAGGCGGAGGTGGACGTATCGGGGTGCGACCATCGTCGGGATTCTAACCACGCCGATGGCCCCGCAGAAAACTTGCGGCAGGGCGGGCACTTGGGTGGTGTCCCGGAACGGCGACAGTCCGGATTTGTCTATCATGCCGTCATCGTTCCGATTCGAGGTCGCCATGTTCCGCCCAGTCAGTACCTTGCTGGCCTGTGCGCTGTGCTTCGGCCTTGCGGCCCAGGCGCAGGTGTACAAGAACGTCATGCCCGACGGACGCATCATCTACTCCGACGCTCCGCTCAAGGGTGCGAAGTCCTCGCCGGTCAACGTGCCGCCGCCTCCGACCGAGGGCGACAAGGCGAAGGCAAGCGAGCGGGCGCAGCAGGAGACGCGGGAGCGCGATGCCCTGAACGAACGGCTCGACCAGCGGCGCAAACGGCTGGACGATGCGGACCAGCGGGTGGAGAAGGCGCGCAAGGATCTCGCTAGCGCTCAGCTCGCCCTCGAACAGGGCCGCACGCCGATGCCCGGGGAGATGATCGCCAACGTCGGCGGAGGGGCACGTCCGGGCGAGAACTATCTCGCGCGGATCGCGAGCCTCGAGAAAGCCGTGGAATCCGCGAAGAAGGAACTGGACAACGCGCTCAACGAGCGCAACCAGGCCCGATAGCCCGCGCGCGCACTGAAGTTCGGGCGGACCGGCGACGCCGGCCCGTATAATCGGGCGTTCCATGAGAACACCCTGCGCTGTCCCGCACGAGCCCGTCCATCGCGACGGGCTCGTCGTTTCTGACGCTCCCGGCGCGTGAACACCGCTGCCGAACGCCGGCGCGCCGCGATCGTGATGGCCATCCTGGCGCTCGTGTGGGGCTATTCGTGGATCATCGCCAAGATCGGGCTTTCGCTCGCGGGGCCGTTCACCTTTGCCGCGTTGCGCACCGCCTGCGGCGTCATCGCGCTCGGCGCCTTTCTGCTGTTCGTGAAACGGGGTCGCCTGTCGCGACGTCCGCCGCGGGGTGCCGTGCTCGTGGGGCTCATCCAGACCGGCGCCTTCCTGATGCTGAACACCTGGGCGCTGTCCGGCAGCGAACCGGGGAAGACCTCGATCCTCACGTTCACCATGCCGTTCTGGGTTCTGCTGTTCGCCTGGCCGGCACTGTCCGAGAAAGTCGCCGGTCTTCAGTGGATCGCGATCGTGTCGGCCATCGCCGGACTGGTGCTGATCATGGAGCCGTGGTTGATGCACGCGGCGGTGCTGTCGAAGGTGGCGGCCGTGATGGCCGGCATGGCCTGGGCGATCGGCGTGGTGCTCACCAAGCGCCTGCAACGCCACGCGCCCGTGGACATGTTCGATTTCACGTTCTGGCAGATGCTGTTCGGCCTGGTGCCCATGGTGATCGTCATGGTGATCGTGCCGGAACCGTTTCCGCAGTTCACGCCGTTGCTGGTCACGACCGTCCTGCTGAGCGGCGTAGTCGCCACCGCCGGCGGCTGGCTGATGTGGCAGTACGTGCTGAATCGCCTGCCGGCCGGCACGACCAGCCTGGCATCGCTTGCCGTGCCGGTGGTCGCCACGCTGTCATCCGCCATCCAGCTCGGCGAACGGCTGCGCTCCGCGGAGCTGATCGGCGCAGTGTTGATCGCCGTGGCGCTCGGACTCGTCTCGTGGCAGGCGGTCCGGTCGCACACGCGCGACGATCCGAGCATGGCGCAGGAGTGATCCACGGGGAGGAGTGAGTCGTGAAGGAAAGCAGATCCCATTTCCATGACGTGCGTGGCTTGCGGTATCACGTGAGAACGTGGGGCCGTCCGGGCGCGCGGCCGCTCGTGATGCTGCACGGCTGGATGGACGTGGGTGCGTCCTTCCAGTTCGCCGTCGACGAGCTCGAGCGCGACTGGTACGTGATCGCCCCCGACTGGCGCGGGTTCGGGCTCACGCAGTGGGCGGCGGACGGCTATTGGTTCCTCGACTATCTGGGCGACCTCGATGCGCTGCTCGACATCTACTCGCCCGACGCCCCGTGCGCCATCGTCGGTCACAGCATGGGCGGAAATGTGGTCAATCTCTACGCCGGTGCGCGTCCGTCACGCGTCTCGCATCTGGTCCTGGCCGAGGGCTTCGGCCTCAAGGCCACGCAGCCGGTGAAAGCGCCGGAGCGCATCGGACGCTGGCTCGACGAGCTGAAGGCGCCGGCACAGCTGCGGCCCTATGCGACCTTCGGCGAAGTGGCCGAGCGTCTGATGAAAAACAATCCGCGGCTCCCCCGCGACAAGGCCGACTTCCTGGCTCAGCACTGGGCGCTCAGGCGCGACGACGGCACCATCGTGCTTGCCGCTGACCCGCGGCACAAGCAGGTGAATCCGGTCCTGTACCGCATCGAGGAGGCACTGGCCTCGTGGGAACGCATCACGGCGCCGGTGCTATGGCTGTGGGGCGAGAACCACGACGACTTGAAGCGCTGGGCCGGCGACGACCCGGCCGATTGGCAGCGCCGCCGCGCGGCGTTCCGGAACCTGTCCGAGGTTACAATCGCCGATGCCGGTCACATGATGCATCACGATCAGCCGAAGGCGTTCGCGCGCGCCATCGAGACATTCGTGGGGCGCTGACCCGGCATCGCTCAACCTACCGCATCCACCTGGCATCCCCCATGAGACTTCTCCTTCCCGTCGTCGCCGCACTGCTCCTGTCTTTCGTGTCCCCGGCCTTCGCGCAGGGTGTCATCAAGGCCGTCTCGATGGACGAGGCGCGCGCGCTGGTGCTCGACCTGCCCGAGGTCAAGGCCTGGCAGGAAGAACGCCGCAAGGCCGCCGATGCCGACCGCAAGGCGCCTGCCACCGGCGGCATCCTCACCGGCTCGCGCATGCCGATGGGCAAGAAGCATTGGTCGGTGACGTTCTATACGAACCCGGCCACGTCGCCCGAGAAGTGGGCCACCTTCCTGGTTCGTGCGAGCGACGGCAAGCTGTTCGTCGAGAACGAAGGCGGCAAGCCGATCCCGCTGCAGCAGTGGCGCAAGGCCAACGTCAAACCGGCGTCCTGAGCGCGTCGTCAGCGCGCGGCGCTCGCCATCGCCGCGCTGAGTTCCAGTACCGTCGCCCGCGAGGACACGTCGAGCTTCGATTCGTCCACGCGCAGGCCGAGCAGCTGCTCGAGTTCCACCACCATGCGCAGGATCGACAGCGAATCGATGCCGAGCGAGCGCAACGAAGCGCGATCCGCCACCCGCCGCGCCTCCACGTTGCGGTCGGTGGCGATCCAGGCGCGCACCGCGGCAGCGATGTCCGCGGCGCGCGCATCGAGGGCGCTCGTTTCTTCCCCGGACTGCAGCTCGCAATCCTGACGTAGCGGCACGCCGAGCAGATTTGCCACGGCATGGCGGGCGCGCTCCGCCGCGATCTGACGTTCGGGGGCTCGGTCGAGGCGATCACCGACGATCACTTCGACCGCCAACTCCCCGGCCGCGGCAATGCGAAACAACGACGGCACGAACGCTTCGTCCCCCACCCACGCCGGAATCCGGCTCGGCGCCCCGGCTTGCAGATAGCGCACGCCGATCGGCACCACGTCGGCACCGCGCTGCGCGGCGAGCTCGAACACGAGCGTGAAGAAAGGGAGCACGCCACTGCCATCGGTCGTCGTGCCTTCCGGAAACACGCAGATCGATTGCCCTGCCGCCAGCGCGGCATTGATGGCGTCGAGCGCGCGCTGCAGATCGAACGGATTGCCTCGCCGCACGAACACACCGCCGGTACGCGCGATCAGGTCGCCCACGATCGGCCATCCCCGCAGACTGTCCTTGGCGAGGAAGCCGCAGGGCATCAGCGCGTGGATGGCTATCGCATCCACCCAGGAGACGTGATTGGCGACCAGCAGCATGCCCCTCGGCCCGCGCGCGGGCACTGCTCCGCCCGACGCCACGAGGTCGATGCCGAGAGCGCGCAGAACGCGACAGCACCAGCGCCGCACGCTGTCTGCGCGAGCGGCCGGACTCATGCGCGGCCATACCGCGCGCACCAGCAGATAGCCGGTTACCAGCAGCCATGCGATCCGCAGACCGACGGCTGCGCCGGCAAACGATGAACGTGGTGTCGCCAAGGGGGATCCTGTACGCCGGCATGGGCCGGCCGGCGGAACCTAGCACCCCGGAATGTCAGAAATGCGACGCTAGCCGCCGAACCGCTCCGTCCGGATCCGCCCCGCGGTCACCCCCAGATCGAGCAGCAGGTCGGCCACGGTCCCCACGAACGGATTGCTCCCGCAGACGAAGACGATCCGGGGATCCGGCATCGCGTCCAGCACGCCCTGCAGCAGCGGCCGGTCGATGCGTCCGCTGCCGAGATCGGGCGTCGCCGCCGCTTCGCGCGTAACGCGCGCCACGAGCCGGAACACGCCGTTCGCCTGCAGGCGACGCTGCTCGTCGAGATACAGCAGGTCCACCGCCGTCCGTGCCGACGTCACGAGCGTGACCGGAATGCTGCTCGCACGCGCGGCGTGATGGCGCACCATGGACATTAGCGGGACCACACCGGAGCCGCCACCGATCAGCAGTATCGGTCCACCATCCTCCACCGACCAGACGAAATGGCCGCCGAGCGGACCGCGCAATTCGATCTCGTCGCCCACCTGCACGACGTCGTGGAAGAACGAAGACACCTCGCCGTCCTCGAGCCGCTCGATGGCGAGCTCGATGCGATCGGGACGCTCGGGCGCCGAGGCGATCGAATAGCTGCGCTGCGCCTCATAGCCGTCCGGTGCCACCAGTCTGACGTCCATGTGCTGGCCGGCCGTGAAAGCCGGCGGTTCCGGCAGGGTGAAGTGAAACCCTTTGATGCGCGGCGTAAGGGTTTCGATCGCAGCGACCCTCGCCACCTGCCACTGGCGCTTCGGCGTCGGGACCACTCAGCCCGCGCCGGGCCGCCCCAAGCGGGCTGGCCCCCTCGGGGGGAAGGGCCGCAGGCCCATCGGGGGGGACGTCACCTTCAGCCCGCGCCGGGCCGCCCCAAGCGGGCTGGCCCCCTGGGGGGAGGGGCCGCAGGCCCGTCGGGGGGGAAGTCACTTCTAGTCACCGGAATAGCGCTGCTCCCGCCAGGGATCTCCGTACATGTGATAGCCGCGCAGTTCCCAGAACCCGGCCACGTCCTGCTGCGTGAACTGCAGGCCGTTCACCCACTTCGCCGATTTCCAGAAGTACAGATGCGGGACGAGCAGGCGCGCCGGCCCGCCGTGATCGGCGTCGATCGGTTGCCCCGCGTAGCGCAGAGCCACCATGCCGCGACCGCCGGCGAGGTCGGCGAAGGGCACGTTGGTCGTGTAGTCGTCGAACGAGTGCGCGAGCACCCATGGCGTCGGCGCATCGAGCCCCGCGTCGGCCAGCAGGTCGTCGATCGATACTCCCTCCCACGCCGTGTCGTACTTGCTCCACTTGGTGACGCAATGGATGTCCTGCGTGACACCAGTCATGGGCAGGCGATTGAACTCATCCCAGGTCCATTGCTTCACGGGCTTCGGCCCGACGCGCAGCGTGAAGCGCCACGTGTCGAGCGACACGCGCGGCGTCGGTCCCAGCGACAGCACGGGAAAATCCGCCGTCGTGTACTGCCCCGGCGGCAGCCGGTCCTGTCCCGAGGGCGTGCGCCCCCTGCCGGAAAACCCTCTCGTTGCCATTGGATTGCCTCTTTCGTTGTCGCATCCTGTCGATGCCGACGATACCCACCCGCGACACGGCGGTCAAGATATCCGCGCGGATCGAAGATAGGGCGACGACCGGCGGCGCCGCTTGGATATCCGTGCGCGACGGCACGGTGAAACCCCGCGCGACCAGGGGTTCGGTGCCGTCCTTCAGCCCGCCAGGTGACCCATGCGGCCGCTCTGATAGTCGACGATCGCCTGGCGGATCTCGTCGGCGGTGTTCATCACGAATGGCCCGCTGCCGACGATCGGCTCGGCGATCGGTTCGCCGGACAACAACAGCATGCGCGCCCCGGATTCGCTCTCGAAATGAATCGACGAGCCCTTGCGATCGAAGAGTCCGATTTCCGCGGGACGGATGATGCCGGCATCGCCCACGCGCACTTCACCCTTCATCACCATGAGCGCCGTGGTGAAACCTTCGGGCAGGGAGAACCCGGTGCGCGCGCCGGGTTCGAGGCGGACGTCCCACAGGTGGATCGGCGTGAACGTCCGCGCCGGGCCCTTTTCGCGCAGATACTCACCGGCGATCACGCGCACCGTACCCAGGCCTCCGGGAATCGGCACTGCGGGAATGCGATCCGACGTGATCGCCTGATAGCCGGGCGGTGACATCTTGTCCTTCGCGGGCAGGTTCACCCACAACTGGATCATCTCGAACTTGCCGCCGCGCTTCGCGAACTCGCGGCCGTGGAATTCCTCGTGCACCAGACCGGATGCCGCGGTCATCCACTGCACGTCGCCCGGTCCGATCCGGCCGCCGCCGCCCGATGAATCGCGGTGCTCCACCTCGCCCTCGTACACGATGGTCACGGTCTCGAAGCCGCGATGCGGATGCTCGCCCACACCAAGGCGCTCGGTGGTCGGGGGAAACTCCGCCGGACCCGCGTAGTCGAGCAGCAGAAACGGACTGAGAGCCGCTCCCGCATCACCGTAGAAGAACAGGGTCCGGACCGGAAAACCGTTGCCGACCCAATGACCGCCGGCGCTGCGCAGCATGCGTCGCAGCGGCTTGGTGGACGGTTCGGTGGCGGTGGTCTGCATGAGGGCTTCCTTTCGTCTGGGGTTCCGAATGTGTCGTCCGGCCTGCGGCGCGATTGTCCCACTTCTGCTAGCTTCCCAGCGATGATCGAGTTCGCCGCCGTCCAGAAGCACTTCGGCTCGCTGCATGTCCTCGCCGACATCGATCTCGCTATCGCGCAAGGCGAGATCGTGGTCGTCTGCGGTCCGTCGGGCTCCGGCAAGTCGACCCTGATCCGCACCGTCAACCGGCTCGAGGAGATCGACGCCGGCACCATCAAGGTCGCGGGTCGGGATATCCACGCACCGGGCACGGACGTGAACGCACTGCGACGGCAGATAGGGTTCGTGTTCCAGCAATTCAACCTCTTCCCCCACCTGACCGCGCTCGAGAACGTGGTCCTGGGGCCGGTACAGGTCCTGAAGCATCCGAGAGCGTCCGCCGAAGCGGCGGCGCGCGAACTGCTCGCCCGCGTGGGCCTCGCCGACAAAGCCAGCGCACGTCCCGGCGAACTGTCGGGCGGCCAGCAGCAGCGCGTGGCGATCGCACGCGCCCTCGCGATGGCGCCGCGCATCATGCTGTTCGACGAACCCACCAGCGCCCTCGATCCGGAGATGGTCGGCGAAGTCCTGACCGTCATTCGCGGCCTCGCCGAGGATGGCCTGACCATGATCGTCGTCACCCACGAGATGGCCTTCGCCCGCGAGATCGCCGACCGGGTGGTCTTCATGGATCAGGGCCGGATCGTGGAGGCCGCACCGCCGGAGCAGTTCTTCCCGGCGCCGGCGAGCGAACGGGCACAGCGGTTTCTCAGCTGGGTGCTGCGAACCGGGAGTTAGATCGACGCGGGGTTCGCTGCTGCTCGCAGCGCTACTTCGCCGCCCTGCCCCCACCCTCCGCCCTCCCCCAGCGTTGCTGGGGGAGGGGACGTACACCCCTTCCCCCACCGTAGGTGGGGGAAGGTTGGGATGGGGGCCACGAACACACCACGAACCACCCCGCGTCCACCGCGACTTCACCGTCCCTTCACACACCGCGCATCCGATCTTCCCGTAGCCCCGGCATCGTCCGGCTGCCCGCCACTCGAACGGAGACGATGCCGTGAAACTGCTGATCCTCAAAGCCGCCGCCGTCGGCGCATTGACCCTGGTACTCCTGATCGCGCTCGGGATGGTGCGCGGCGTGGTGTTCGAGCGCCAGGCCCTGCAGCAGCAGGTGGAAGCCAACATCGCCGAGACCTCGGCCGGCGCCCAGACGCTCACCGGACCGGTGCTGGTGGTCCCGTACCGCGAGCGGGTCGTGGAATGGGAACAGGATCCGAAGGGCGAGAACAAGGCGGTCACCCGCGAGTACGAACGCCGCGCCGTATTCGTACCGGAAATGCTGGTCATCGACGGCAAGGCGAACGTGACGCCGCGACGTCGCGGCCTCTATCGTGCTCTTCAGTACACCCTGACCGGCCGGCTCGATGCGACGTTCAAGGTTCCGGCGAACCTGGGCCTCGGTCACCCTCGCACCGACATCACCGTGGAACCGGCGTTCCTCGCGTTCGGCATCACCGACGTGCGCGGCTTCCAGTCGCCGCCGCAGTTCGAGTGGAACGGCACCGCGCTCACACCGGAACCGGGCACCTCGTACGCGCCGCTCGGCGCCGGCATCCACGCGAACATCGGATCGCTCGACACGAGCCGCGAGCAGGTCTTCGAACTGCGGACGAAGCTCGACGTGCTCGGACTCGGATCGTTGTCGGTGACGCCGGTGGGCAAGACGACGACCATGCTGCTCGACTCGCCGTGGCCGCATCCCTCGTCCATCGGCCGCTTCCTGCCGCGTGCGAAGGCCGACGGCGAAAGCTATTTCCCCGCGACCTGGATCGTCTCCCAGCTCGCCAACAACGCTGCCGCCACATTGATCGCGCGCGGCGATGCGGCGCCCACCCAGGGGTTGGACCACTTCGGTGTCGCCTTCATCGAACCGGTGAACGTCTACCTGCAGTCGGAACGTGCGCTCAAGTACGGCGTGCTGTTCATCGGCCTCACCTTCGCAGCGTTCTTCCTGTTCGAACTGCTGCGCCGGCTGCGCATCCACCCGCTGCAATACGGACTCGTCGGCCTGGCGCTGACGATCTTCTACCTGCTGCTGGTCAGCATGTCCGAGCACGTGGACTTTCCCGTCGCGTACATCGCTGCGAGTTCGGCTTGCGTGATCCTGCTCACCTACTATCTCTCGCACGTACTGGGCGGATGGCGACCGGGTGTCGCGTTCGGCTCACAACTCGCGCTGCTGTACGGCGTGCTCTACGGCCTGCTGCAGTCGGAGGACAACGCCCTGGTCCTGGGGTCGGTGCTGCTGTTCGTGATCCTGGCCATCGTCATGGTCATCACCCGCAGGATCGACTGGTACGCCCTGACCGAGCGCATGGTGCCGGCCGACGGCACCGCGGAGTCCTGACCGTCGCGTCAGCGACGGAAGAACGAGATCCCGCGCCACAGCGTCAGCAAGCCCACCAGCACCCGCGGCGCGACGACGTGGTCCGCGACGATGCCCCAGCCGATGCGGCCGACGATGCCGCCTGCCATCGCCACGGACCACGCTGAGCCGGTACCGGCGACGCGAACACAGCAATCGACACCATGGACTGGGTGGCGAGGGAGGGAAACTGGCCACCGTCCTGCACTGTACCGGATGATCCTCGCCGTATTGACACACGAGGCGTGTACCGCCTATAAGCTCCATCGTGGGGTAGGGGTTCGGGCGAGGGTGGCGGATTTTGTGTTTGCCAAGCACACCCATCGCGCGTGCGTCGAAGTGGTGAATGCTGTCCAGCATGTGCCACCGGCGTAGGTAGATTCCTCTCTACGCCGTCCGCGCTTAATCACGCGGGGACGGAGTGGGGTGCTGGGCAGTAGCAGTGCCTTGGGGGAGCGACATTGCCAACAACAACAACACCAATGCAATGTTTTCGTGTACCCCGGCCCGCGGAAGTTGGGTGCCGCGCCGTGAAGTCGGGGTGTTCTTTCGAACGGTTTGCCGTTCGTGCGTCCGATTTCCCCTCCGAATGCCGTGAGCGACGATCCCCGATTTGACGTTGATACAGAAGTTGCTTCGCTGATTCGTGACCTTGAGGGGATGAAGCGACGTCTGTTCGCAATCTCGGGATCCATGGAAGGGGCGGTGCTTCGGTCCGGCGCCTGGACTTACCTGCTCAATGACGGCACCGTCGACGCCTCCCCCGGCGAAACGTCACCGCGTCTGGCTACGCTGCAGACGGCCATCTTCGACGCGATCCCTGCAGACATTGCGGTCCTCGACTCGAGAGGAGTCATTGTCGCCGCCAACCGGGGCTGGGATCGCGCGCACCTTCCGCAGCTTCCGTCAGGCACCGATACCGGTGTCGGCAGGAACTATCTCGACTTGTGCGAAAGCGGGGGGGATATCGGGGGGGATCATTCCGCCCGTATCGCCGAGGGGATCCGTGCAGTGCTCTCGCGCCGGTCGTCGGTTTTCAGCATCGAGTATCCGCGCGACCCTCTGACGCGACGTGAATGGCTGCGTCTGATGGTGACGGCGCTCGACGGTGGCAGCAAGACCGGTGCGGTCGTCATGCACGTGGATATCACGGAGCGCAAGGTAGCCGAGGAGAGTGAGCGAATCCACACCGAGCGGCTGGCGCGTCTCATCCAAGTCGAGAGACGCCTGGCCGTGTCCGAGGAGCGCCCGGAAGCTATCCTCGACCGCCTCGCCGCGATCGCGTTGGAGGTGTTCGAAGCGGACAGCGCCATATTCGAGATTCTGGAATCCGATGCAACCGTATGTCGCGCGGTCGCCGGCATCGGCACGGTCGAAGTTGGCGTCAGTGAGCCCTTGGAAGGGTCTCTCTCGGCCGAAGTGTCGCGATCGAGCAAGGCCGTCTATTTCGAAGATACCACCCGCAGCCCGTACCGGGACGTCGCCGCGCTCCGCCAGTTCGAACTGCAATCGCTCATGGCCGTCGCGATTACTTTCGATTCCGAAACGTCAAGCATCCTGAAGGTGGCCGCTCGGCGTCCGCGAAGCTTCTCCGCCGCCGATACCCACGCCCTAGACCTGCTCGCACAGACCTTCGCCATCGCCGTACGCCGAAGGCGCGCCGAAGAGCATCTTCGCGCTCAGCATGCATTGATCCGAATGGCAGGGCAGGCCGCCAAGCTCGGCGGATGGAGCGTGGAACTGCCCAGCCGCGAGGTCACGTGCTCGGACGAGGTATGCGACATTCTCGAGATTCCGAGGGGTGAACCGTTCCCTCTCGCCAAGGCCTGGGACTTGTACCCCACCCCGTCCCGGGAACTGCTTCAAACGGCTTTTGAAGCCTGCGTCCGCGATGGCACCCCGTACGACCTCGAACTCGAAGTGGTCGGCGCACGTGGGCGTCGTGCCTGGGTACGGTCCATCGGGGCGGCACTCCGGACTGCTTCGGGCGAGATCGTCAGGATTCAGGGAGCGTATCAGGACATCTCCGAACAGAAGGAGGTCGCCAACGCCCTGCGCCAGCTCAACGAGAGCCTTGAAGAGCGAGTCCGCGAGCGCACCAAGCTGGCGGAAGCCGCCCGGTACGAAGCGGAGGCGGCGAACAGGGCCAAATCCGCGTTCCTCGCGACGATGAGCCACGAGATCAGAACGCCGATGAACGGCGTCATAGGCATGATCGACGTACTCCATCAGACCAGCCTCCGAGGCTACCAAGTAGAAATGGTGGACCTCATCCAAGAGTCCGCCTACTCCCTCCTTTCCATCATCGACGACGTGCTCGATTTCTCCAAGATCGAAGCCGGAAAGCTGGAGACCCAGGTCGGACCTCTCGAGATCGCTGCTGTCGTCGAGAAGGTGTGCTGTATGGTGGACCCCATCGCGAGCCGCAAGAACGTCATCATGACGGCGTTCGTCGATCCCGGCATTCCGGACATCGTATTCGGCGACGCCGTGCGCCTGCGTCAGATCCTCGTGAATCTGGCTGGAAACGCGATCAAGTTCTCCGGCGATGGTGAACGACAAGGATTCGTGTCGGTGCGAGCAACTCTCGCTGCGCGCGACGGTGACAGTGTGCTGGTGGAGATGGTCGTTTCGGACAATGGGATCGGAATTCCCGCCTCGATGCTTCCGGACCTGTTCGCGCCCTTCGTGCAGGCGGACGCTTCGACGACGCGGCGTTTCGGCGGCACCGGACTGGGCCTTACGATCTCGCGATCTCTGGCTCAATTGATGGGTGGCGACATCCATGCACACAGCACCCCGGGCGAGGGATCCACGTTCGCCGTGCGCCTGCCCTTCGTGGTGCCACAAGGCACCGCCGATCGCGACTCTGATCCGTTGGTCGCCCAATTGCCGTGCATCGTGATCGGAGCCCGCGGTTCCTCGGCAAGCGACTTCAGGGCTTACCTTGAAAGCGGCGGCGCATGTGTCGAGTTGGCCGGCTCGTTGGACGAAGCCGCCGCGCTGATCGGCAGACTCCCGCCCGGAATCTGCGTCGGTATAGTCAGCCCGGATCACGAGTTCGCGAGTGAGACCAGCCTCCGGCACCTTGCATCCGGGACCGGGGATCGGGAAGTGCGATTGGTCCTCGTTCGCCACGGGTTGCGACGGCGACCTCGCCTCGAGGATACGCACCTGATCAGTGTGGACTCGGGTTCGCTGTCGCGCCGCATGCTGTTCCGCTGCGTCGCCATGGTCGCCGGTCGCATTCCGTTCGAGGAAGATCGACCGGTGTCGGCGCCGCCGCGCGAGCGCGTACCCGTGCCCTCACGCTCCGAGGCGCGCCAGCAAGGGCGACTCATCCTCGTAGCTGAGGATAACGAAACCAACCAGAAGGTGATCGCCCACCAGCTGCACCTGCTGGGCTTTGCAGCGGACGTCGTGGCCAATGGCCGCGAGGCGGTCGACCGTTGGCGCAGCGGCGAGTACGCGCTCGTGATCACCGATGTGCACATGCCGTTGATGGACGGATACTCGCTCGCCATGACCATTCGCAGCGAGGAGACGAGAGCAGCCCGGCGAACACCGATCATCGCGCTAACGGCCATCGCCCTCAAAAGCGAAGAACAGCGCTGTCGAGCGGCCGGCATTGACGAGTATCTCTCGAAGCCAGCACGGCTAGCGCAGCTGCAGGCCGCGATCGAGCGGTGGATCGGCGTCAACCCGGCCGCGGCGTACACCTCGCCGGCGCCTTCGGACCGCGACCCAATCGCCGCATCCACCGGTCCTGTGGACCTGAATGTCCTCGCATCGATCGTCGGAAACGAACCCGAGGTCATGCGGGATTTCCTGCGCGATTTCCGCTTGAGACTGACGCGCGATGCAACGGAGATACGCATCGCATGCGCTGAAGGATCCGCAGCTCAGGTGGTCGCTACCGCACACCGCCTCAAGTCGTCGGCCCGCTCGGTCGGTGCGCTTCGTCTGGGCGACCTGTGCGAGCAGTTGGAGCTCACCGGCAAGGCCGGTCAGACGGAGACGATGGTCGCCTTGCTACCGCCGTTTCTCGACGAAGTGAACGCAGTGGTGGAAGCTCTGGATTACTTCTAGAGCGCGCCCGCCACTTCCGATTGGCCACTTCCAAATGGTGAAAAGGACACCCATTGAATCCCAGGTCCGAGATGAAGGTGCTCGTCCTCGACGACGAGCCGTTCGTGCTGAAGCTCCTGCGGCACATGCTTGTGCAGGTTGGCGTCGGCGAAGTAACCACCCTGGGGAACGGACACGACGTCCTGCGACAACTTTCCGATCCTGCCAACCACCCCGACGTGATCGTCTGCGATCTGGTCATGCCCGAGATGGATGGCATCGAGTTCGCCCGCGAACTGGTCTCCCTGCGCTTCGTCGGCAGCTTGATCCTGATGAGCGGCGAGGACGAAAGGGTGCTTCAGACCGCAGAGAAGCTTGTCGACGCACATCGGTTCAGTGTTCTGGGGCACCTGCGAAAGCCGTTCACTCTTGTCGATCTCGAAAGAGTTCTTGATCGTTGGACCGCCGAAGGCCCTGCCGCGCGCGAACCCGCGCGCAAAACCTATGACGCCGACCAGGTGCGAGAAGCGATCACGCGTGGTGAACTCATCAATCACTATCAGCCCAAGGTCCACGTGGCAACCGGGCGGTTCGTGGGTGTCGAGGCGCTAGTCCGCTGGCAACATCCCGTCGACGGTTTGGTCATGCCGGCCCAGTTCGTGGGGCTCGCGGAGGAGCATCTTCTGATCGACGATTTGACGCGGTGCGTGCTGGTTCGGGCCCTCGAGGACACGCGGCGGTGGTATCGAGCCGCCCTCCCTGTGCAGGTGGCCGTCAACGTCTCCATGGACAATCTGTCCTCCTTGTCCTTCCCCGATTTCGTCGCTGCTCACGTCGCAGAGGCGAAGCTCGCACCATCCGACCTTGTCCTCGAAGTGACCGAAAGCCGTCTCATGCGCGACCCGATCGCTCCATTGGAGATCCTGACTCGCCTCAGACTCAAGGGTTTCCAGCTGTCGATTGACGATTTCGGGACGGGGCATTCTTCGCTCGCGCAGTTGCGCGACATTCCGTTCGACCAATTGAAGATCGACCGCAGTTTCGTCTACCGCGCATGGACCGACAGGACCACGCGCGCAATGTACGATGCAAGCATGAACGTTGCGCGCCAGATGGGCATGGAGGCCGTCGCCGAAGGCGTAGAGGACCTTCATGACTGGCGGTTCGTGCGCGACAGCGGTTGCGATCTAGCCCAGGGGTATTTCATTGCCAAACCTCTGCCCGCAACCTCGATCCCGGGTTGGGTTGCCGAGTGGCGAACCCGGGCAGTCGATCTCCTGAAGGCCTGAGCGGAGCCGGTCGGTGCGCCATAGCCAGTCCGACGCCGTCATCCTCATCGCGGGCGAGAACGTCGACAACGCGAAAGTAGTGAAGCGGCAGCTTGAAACCGACTTCAATCGCGTGTTCCTCTCCACTGCATCCGAGCGTGCGGTCCAAGACTTCGACGAGCACCTGCCGAAGGTCCTTGTGCTCGCCTTCGATTCCCTCGAGAAGGCCGAGCGGCACTACCTCGCGCTGTATCGAAGCGGCGAACGAATTCACGACCATGCCCACCGAACGGTGGCCTTGTGCTCGAAGGACGATGTCCGGGCGGCCTACGAACTGTGCCGGCAGGGCATCTTCGACGACTACGTCCTGTTCTGGCCGATGACCCATGACACACCCCGCCTGCTCATGGCGGTCCATCGGTCGTTGCGGGAACTCGACCGGGTCGATCCGACCGAACCGACCGTGGCGCAGTTCGCCGCGCACGCGCGCGACCTCGACCAACTCGACGCGCTGCTCACCGACCAGCTTGCTGCCGGTGCCGAACGGATCGCGGTGCTGCGACGCCTGGGGGGTTCGTCAGCACAGCAACCGGTAGCGCAATCTACCACCGATGTCGGGAGCGACCAGCACCGTCCGGATGACTTGCAGCCGATCGTCGAATGGGCGGATGACCTGAAACGACAGATGGCACCACACCTGGCCTCGGCCCGTTCCCTGTCGCGCCTCGCGCGCGAGGTCAAACCCGCGATCCTCGTGGTCGACGAAGACGAGTTTCAGTACCGTTTGATCGAGCGGATATTGACGCCGGAAGACTATCGACTCTCGTTCGTCAAGACCGGGGGCGAGGCCCTTCGGGCGCTCCGCGACGCGCCCCCTTCTCTGATCCTGATGGACGTCGTCATGCCCGGCGTGGACGGCATCGAGACTACACGTCGCATAAAGGCGACGCGGGTCGGTGCGCAGATACCCGTGATCATGATGACCGGCCGAAGCGAGGGGCCGGTGGTCATCGACAGCCTCAAGGCCAGGGCCTTGGATTTTGTCGTAAAACCGCTCGACCCGATCACCCTCCAGACCAAGTTGACGAAGGCTCTGCGCAGTGCGGTCTTGGCTGACTCGGACCAGGACGACGCCTGACATCACCTGGTGCTGCCACACATCTGCACGATCGCATGCGCCGCGTGCGAACAAGGGTTCGTCATGTCCGCAGGAAGGTGAAGCCGCGCCAGAGCGTGAGCAACCCCACCAGCACGAATCCGGCGCCGTAGCCGAATCCCGCCTGCACCACGAGCCAGATCACCATGGGTGTGACCACGACGCCTGAGAACGTGATGGCGAGCGAGCCGCCGGTGGCGACGGCGGCGAGCTGCGGATCGACGGTGCGGGCGACCTCCGACAGCTGCACGCCGTTCCATCCGACGGCCGTGGTGCCGAACAGGAAGGAGTACACGAGCACCGCGGGCCACGGCCAGTTCGGTCCGACGAACGGCATCACGAACGCGGCGACGGACATGGCCACCCCGAGAGCGCCGAGCAGCACGCGCGGCGACACGGCATGGTCCGCGACGACGCCCCAACCGATGCGGCCGATGATGCCGCCGGCCATCGCGACAGACAGCGCGCCGCCGGCAGCGAGCAAGGAGAATCCGGCGACCTCGTGCAGCATCACCACGAGATAGGAGCCGAAGCACATCTGCATGCCCGAGTAGGCGAAGCCGGCGAGCGCCAGGCGCCGCAGTTGCGGATGGGTCCAGATGAGGCGCACCGGTTCGCGCATGCGGATGGCGCCGATCCGGCGGGTGCGATCGCGGTTCACGTCGATGACCGCGCGGGTGGGTTGCACCGCCAGCAACAGGATGGCCGACAGCAGTCCGACCGCGAGCGCGGCCATCTTCCACCCGCCCGCATGGATGAACAGCGGCACCAGCGCCCCGGCGAGTGCCCCACCGACAGGCACGCCGGTCTGCTTCACCGAGAAGATGAACGCGCGCCAGTTGGGAGGCGTGCGTTCGTTGAGGATGGTGGAAGACGACGGCGTCACCGGCCCGTAGCCGAACCCGATGAGAATCGCGCCCAGTGCCGCTGCGAGCGGATGGGCGATGGCCATGCAGGAGATGCCCACGGCCACCAGCAGCAGGCAGAGCTGACTGGTGCGCATCGGTCCCAGCCTGGCGATGAAACTGCCGCTCGCGGGGGCGGCGAAGGCCGCCGCACCGTAGATCAACGCCGTGGAAATGCCGGCGCTGCTCGCGGCGAGACCGATGTCCATCGCCGCGACCGGCGCGAGCACCGGCGGCGTGAACACCGCCATCGACACCATCGACTGGATGGCAAGCGTCAGGATGACGGAGATGACTACGCCGTTCATGCGGGATCAGCTTGCCCCCACCCTAACCCTCCCCCCGCAACACGGGGGGAGGGGACGTACGCCCCTTCCCCCACCTCTGGTGGGGGAAGGTTGGGATGGGGGCCTCCAACAAAGAGGTATACATCCCCTCCCCCGGCTTCGCCGGGGGAGGGTTAGGGTGGGGGCAGCGAACGATCGCCACCGCGCGAATCAAACCTTCGCCTTCTCCATCGCCTGCTCGATATCCCACAGGATGTCGTCGATGTCTTCGATGCCGACAGACAGCCGGATCATGTCCGGCCCGACACCAGCGCGGATCTGCTCTTCCTCGGACAACTGGCGATGCGTGGTGGATGCAGGATGGATGACCAGCGTCTTCGCATCGCCCACGTTCGCGAGGTGCGACAGGAACTGACACGCCTCGATGAACTTGACGCCTGCTTCCATACCGCCCTTGATGCCGAAGGTCATGATCGAACCCGTCCCCTTCGGCAGATACTTCTGCGCGAGCGCGTGGTACTTGCTCGACTTCAAGCCGGGGAAGTTCACCCACGCGACCTGGGGATGCGCCTCGAGGAATTCGGCCACCCGCTTCGCATTGCTCACGTGACGGTCCATGCGGACGTGCAGCGTCTCGAGCCCCTGCAGCAGCAGGAACGCGTTGAGCGGCGAGAGGCACGGCCCGAGCGTGCGCAGCGTCTCCATGCGGCACTTCATCATGTAGCCGAAGTCGCCGAAGGTCTCGAAGAAGCGCACGCCGTGGTAGCCGCGCGAAGGTTCGGTCATGTCGGGGAACTTGCCGTTGTCCCACGGAAACTTGCCCGACTCCACGAGCACGCCGCCCATGGTGGTCCCGTGCCCGCCCATGAACTTGGTGGCGGAATGCACGACGATGTCGGCGCCGAAGTCGATCGGCCGGCACAGGTAGGGCGACGCGAAGGTGTTGTCGATGACGAGCGGTATGTCGGCCTCGTGCGCGATCTTCGCCACCGCCTCGATGTCGAGCACGTTGATGCCCGGGTTGCCCATGGTCTCGGCGTACAGCGCCTTGGTCTTGCTCGTGATCGCCTTGCGGAAGTTCTCCGGGTCGTCCGGGTTCACGAACTTCGTGTCGATGCCGAAGCGCCGGAAGTTCACCTCGAACTGCGAGTAGGTGCCGCCGTAGAGCGTGCTCGCCGACACCAGCTCGTCACCGGACTGCAGCAGCGTGAGCAGCGCCGTCATCTGCGCCGCCTGACCCGATGCGAGCGCGAGCGCTGCGCGGCCGTTCTCCAGCGCGGCCACGCGCTCCTCGAACACCGCGACCGTCGGGTTCGACAGCCGCGAGTACACGTTGCCGAAGGTCTGCAGATTGAACAGGCTCGCGGCGTGGTCGGCCGAATCGAACACGTAGGACGTGGTCTGATAGATCGGGACCGCACGCGCACCGGTGGTGGGATCGGGAATCTGGCCGGCGTGCAGGCACAGCGTACCGAAGCCGAACTTGTGATCGGACATGGGAGCTTCCGGGGATCGAGGCAAAGGGCGATTGTAGCCGTCGGACCCGAGCGGCGTGGCCCGTCCCTGGCGTCGGACGGCAGGATCCATCGTGGTGCCGACGGCGCGCGACGGCGTGCAGGACGACTTGCAGGACCCTCACCGAGATGCGTCGACGAATCAGGAACCGCGGCGGGGTCGCGCGGCAGCACGTCTCAGGACACGGTCCGACGAGATTGACGACGCCCGCCACTGTCCACTACATTGTTGACACCGTCAACTTGTCCGGGAACGACATCGATGAGCCGGTTTCCAAGGGGCGCAACGGGTTCGAGCAGCCCGGCTGGCGGCACGGTCCGCTCGCGCGTGCGCGGGCGCCGAAGGGCCTTGGGCGCCGCATTGTTGGCGCCCCTTGCGGCCGCAACGGGCCTCGCGGCACTGACCGGTTGCGCGGCCTTCAACTACACCCAACCCGACGCGCCACAGCCTCTGGAGTGGCCGCCGCGGCTGCACCCCACCCCGCGCATCGCGCTGGTTCTGGGCAGCGGCGGCCCCCGGGGCTATGCCCACATCGGTGTGCTGCGCGTGCTGGAAGAAGCCGGCATCGAGCCGGATCTCGTGGTCGGCAGCAGCGTCGGTGCCCTGATCGGCGCCTTCTGGGCGAGCGGCCTCGACGCTGCGCAGATCGACGACCTTGCGTTCCAAGGCGGGCCGTTGACCATCTTCGACCCGTCGCTCTTTGCCGATCGGGGCTGGATCCACGGCCAGAAGCTGCAGGACTACGTCAATCGCGGCCTCCGCGGCCGTCGCATCGAGGAGCTTCCTCGGCGGCTGGTCATCACGGCCGCGCGGCGCAGCGACAAGGCCGCCCGGTACTTCATGGCCGGCAACACCGGCGTGGCCGTGCGGGCCTCAGGTGCGATGCCGGGCATCATCTCGCCGGTAGGCATCGCCGGCGTCGAATACGAGGGCGGCGACGAGGCCTATCCGGTGCCGGTGTCGGCGGCACGGGCTACCGGCGCGCGCTTCGTGATCGCGGTGGATGTCGCAGTGCGGCCCGGCGCGACGCCGGCAGACGCGTCGGCAGCGATGCGGGCCCGTGACCTGCGCCGACGCGCACGCATCGATCCCGAAGTTGCCCAGGCGGACTTCCTGCTCCACCCCGATCTCGACTACCGGGCCGGGCCGCGGCGCAGCTATTTCATCGATTCGCGCGAGCGCGGCGAAGCCCACGCGCGCGAGCGCCTGCCGGCGCTACGCGCCGCTCTGGACGCACGCTTCGGATGATCGGCCCGGCCCCGAGGTCGAGTCGATCGCAGGGTCAGGATCACCCATCGGCAGTGTCGAGCGGCTCCGCACTGCCCTGCCGATAAGGCAACGCTGACCACACCGGTCACGCGCGCCCCTGCTCCAGCAACGCCGGAATCTCCTCCGCCGGCACGGCGGGAGCGAGATGACGCCCGAACCCGTGGTCGCACCCGAGGTCGCGCAGGAATGCAGTCGCGGCCGCGTCGTCCGCGCCGCTCGCGATCGCCTCGAAGCCGAGCCCGTGCACGAGGCCCACGAGCGCTCCGGTGATCACCGCCGCGTCCCCGCCCAGCGGCGAGTCGCGCAGGTGGCCACCGCGCAACCGCACCATGCCGATCGGATAAGTCGCGAGATCCTCGACCGACACCTGGCCGCTGCCGAAGTCGTCCAGCACCAGCGTGACGCCCATGGCGTCGAGCGACTGCATGACGGACGCGACCTTGTCGCGATCGGCACGCAGGCCGGGCTCGCGCATGCACAGCAGCAGGCGATGGGGTTCGAGTCGCGTTTGCGTCAGCGATTCGCGCACCGTTTCGAGGACGTTGCCGCGCTCGAGCAGCGCCGGGCTCACACTCACCGAGAGTCGCAATCGCGGCATGCCCGCGCCTTCCCATGCGCGCATCTGGAAGCAGGCGGTGCGAATCACCCAGTCGCCGAGCGCGCTCGCGAGCCCGGCGTCCTGCGCCACCGACTGGAAGTCACGCTCCGACATCATGCCGTGCTGCGGATGGTTCCAATAGAGCTGCGCATCCAGCCCCGAGTACGCGCCGCTCTTCAGATCGACGACCGGCTGGTAGTACAGCAGGAACTCCTGCCCGGCCACGGCGCGCCGCAGGCTCGTTTCCATCCCGAAGCGCTGCATCGACACCGCGTTCATCTCGTCGTCGAAGAAGCGGCTCGTGTTTCTGCCGCTTTCCTTGGCGTGGTACATGGCGAGATCCGCCTTCTTCATCAGCGTGTCCGCATCCTCCCCATCGGCCGGATACAGACTGATCCCGATCGATACCCCGCTCATCACCTCCAACCCTCCGGCCAGCCGGAACGGCTGCGCCAACGCCTGCAGGATCCTCCGCGCCACCTTCGCCGCGTCCTCCCCTCGCTCCACCGGCGAGAGCAGCAGCACGAATTCGTCCCCTCCCAGCCGCGCCAAGGTCGAGTCCTTCGCGCTCTCCGCGTTGCGCATCACCAGGTCGCTCTCCCGCACGCACGCCGTGATCCGCTCGCTCACCGCCTTCAACAACAGGTCCCCCGCTTCGTGCCCCAGTGTGTCGTTGACCTGCTTGAACCGGTCCAGGTCCAGAAACAGCACCGCCGCCTGCGAGCGCGCCCGCTCCGCCCGCGCCATCGCCTGACTGAACCGCTCCTTCAGCAGCAACCGGTTCGGCAGGTTGGTCAGCGGGTCGTAGTAGGCCAGCTTGTGGATCTGCTCCTGCGCCGCCAGCGCCGCCGTGATGTCGCGCAGTGTGACCACCGCCGCCAGCGGCTCGCGTCCGCCTTCCTGCATCAGCGATACGCTCACCGACAACGTCCGCCGGTTCCCCGCCGGGGTCTGGTACTGCCGCTCCTGTCCCACGAACCCCGTGTTCGGGAAATGCGGCAGCTCCTCATGCCCGAACAGCAGCAACCCCAGCCCCGCAGGCGGCACCGCGTGCAACAACTCCTCCGCCCGATACCCCAGCATCGTGCACCCAGCCGCGTTCACCAGCCTCACCACCCCGTCCTGGTCCAGCACCACCACCCCGTCGCTCATCGTGTCCATGAACCGCTGCGCCGCAAACGCAGGCGTGATCTCCACCA
>JAIESW010000088.1 GCA_019745565.1 Burkholderiales bacterium | reverse complement strand
ACCACCGACCCGGCGCGATCGGTCAGCACGAGATAGGAGAGCGCCTGATCGGATCGGATCTCGGTCAGCACTTCCTGAACGGTGGCGTAGTCGCGCTGGGCGAGCGGCACGGCGAGCGCAGCGTTCAGCAGCGGTGCAGTGCTGCGTGCCCAGGTTTCCGCCTGGTCGACGAGCGCCGCACGATTGATGCGGATGGAATTGCCGACCAGCAGCAGGAGCGCGAGCACTTCCACCACGACGGCCGCCAGCACCAGTCTGAAGCGCAGCGATCGGCGCAGCTCGTTCATGGACTCGAGGGTTTCGTCCCGGACGTCTCGTTCAGCAGCCGGCGATGCTCCTGGGCGTAGGGGTCGCGCGCCTGCGGCTCGGCATCGGCAGGTGCGCGGGATGGCGGGGCCGCCGCCAGCAGCGCCAGCGTGGCCGCTCGCAACCACCGCGGAGCGCTGGGCATCGCCCTCCGCCTGGCTTCCGGACCGCCGGGGTGGTCATTCATGTCGTCGCGCGTCGGCGTCGCAGCGATGACTCGCCCGGCCGTCGATCCCCGCTGAAGCGGGACCCCTCGCCGGGTGGCTCGCACCGCTAGAGAACTTTCATCAGCACCTTCGACCGGCGCTGGAAGTTGTAGAGCTGCTGACGCGCGCGCGGCAGGCGATCGACGCCGGCTTCGGTGAAGCCCTGTTCGATGAACCAGTGGGATGCGCGGGTGGTGAGGACGAACAGCCGCTTGAACTTTGCCTTCCTGGCATTCGCCTCGATCTCCTGCAGCAGCCGTTCGCCCGCGCCGAATCCGCGATAGTCGGGATGCACGGCGAGGCAGGCGAACTCCGCCGCCGCCTCGGACTTGAACGGATAGAGTGCCGCGCAACCGACCAGCAGACCGTCGTGTTCCACCACCATGAAGCGGTCGATCTCGATCTCGAGCAGCTCGCGCGAGCGCTTGACCAGCGTGCCGTCGGCTTCCAGCGGTTCGATGAGGCGCAGGACACCGCCCACGTCGTCGATGCTGGCCGGACGGATCTGCTCGAGCGGATCCTGCGTCACCATGGTCCCGACGCCCTTGTGGGTGAACAGCTCGAGCAGCAGAGCGCCATCCTGATGGCGGCTGATCAGATGGGCGCGCTTCACCCCGCCGCGGCACGCGCGGGCCGCGAACGGCAGATACAGTCTGGCATCGGCACCGGGCTTGCGCTTGCCCTTCTTCATGATGCGCTCGGCGTCGGACACGGTGAGCTCGCGCTGCAGGTCGCCCTTGCCCGTCGGCACGCCCGGTTCGTCCATCAGGAACACCAGCTTGTCGGCCCCGAGCGCCATGGCCACCTGGGCCGCGACGTCCTCGAGCGTCAGGTTGAAGATCTCGCCGGTGGGCGAGAACCCGAGCGAGGACAGCAGCACGAGTTCGCCGGCGTCGAGCCGCCGCGCGATCGCGTCGGCGTGCACCTTCCGGACCTCGCCGGTGTACTGCATGTCCACGCCGTCCACCACGCCCACGGGACGTGCGACCACGAAGTTGCCGCCGCCCACGCGGATGGTGGCGTTTGCCATCGGCGAACCCGGCAAGCCCATGGACAGCAGCGCCTCGATCTCCATGCGCACGCGCCCCGTGGCTTCCTTCACGTCGGCGAGCGCGGCTTCGTCGGTGACGCGCATGTCGTGCACGTAGCGGATCTCGGCGTTGCGGCGTTTCAATCGTTCCTCGATCTGGGTGCGGGCGCCGTGCACCAGCACCAACCGCACGCCGAGGGCGGCGAGCAGGTTGAGATCGTGGGTCAGCGCGACGAACTTGCCGTCGGCCACCACCTCACCGCCGAATGCCACGACGAACGTGCGCCCGCGGAAAGCATGGATGTAGGGTGCCGCGGCCCGGAACCAGGGCACGAACGGCTGATCCGCGTGGTCTTCCATCGGCGCGCGCGTCGTTGTCGGGGGACTTCGGGTTGGGTGGGTTACTTCGGTGCCATGCGGATCGCGCCGTCGAGGCGGATTGTTTCGCCGTTCAGCATCTCGTTTTCGACGATCTGGCTGACCAGTTGAGCGAATTCGCGCGGCTTGCCGAGCCGCGAGGGGAACGGCACCTGCTGCGCGAGCGATGCCTGGGCCTCGGGCGGCAGGCCGGCCATCATGGGCGTCTCGAACAGGCCGGGGGCGATGGTGACCACACGGATGCCGAAGCGCGCCAGCTCGCGGGCGATCGGCAGTGTCATGCCCACCACGCCGGCCTTCGATGCAGCGTAGGCCGGCTGGCCTATCTGTCCGTCATAGGCGGCGACCGACGCGGTGTTGACGATCACGCCGCGCTCGCCTGCGGCGTTGGGCGATCCGGCCGCCATGGCTTCGGCGGCGAGCCGGATCATGTTGAACGTGCCGATCAGGTTGATGCCGACGATCTTCGTGAAGCGGTCGAGCGGATGCGGGCCGTCCTTGCCCAGCACCTTCGCCGGCACGCCGACGCCGGCGCAGTTCACCAGGCCCTGCAGGCCGCCGAACGCTTCGCGCGCCAGGGCGATGGTGCGCTTGCCGTGCTCTTCGGAAGTCACGTCGCATTCGGCGAAGCGCGCGCGCTGGCCCAGCTTGGCGGCGAGCGCCTCGCCGGCGGCGCGGTTCACATCGGCGATGACGGCATTGCCGCCGCCCGCGACGATCAGTTCGACGGTGGCCTGGCCGAGGCCGGAGCTGCCGCCGGTGACGACGAACGTGCTGTTCTCGATCTGCATGGGGACCCTTCCGATTTCGTTCTTGTGAGCCGGTGCGCGGCTGCACACGAGTATACGGAGCGGCCTCTCAAAAATCTCCCCACAGCGTCTGGAGTGCCGCAAGCGCTGCGACGGCCGCAGTCTCCGTCCGCAGCACGCGCGGACCGAAGCGCACCGAATCGAAACCGCGCAGTTGCGCGAGCGCCGCCTCGTCGCTCGTGAGTCCTCCTTCGGGTCCGACGAGCAGGGCGATCGGTCCCGACGGCCGGGGCAGATCGGCGAGGCGCTGCGTCGCTGCCGGCGACAGCGTGAGACGTACTTCTCCGGCCTGGGGCGAGGGCAGATCGCCGAGCCAGCGTTCGAAGGGCAGCGGCGCGTCGACAACGGGAACCCGGTTGCGCCCGCATTGCTCGCAGGCCGCGATCGCCAGTGCGCGCCAGTGGGCGGTACGGCGGTCGGCGCGGTCGCCAGTCAGCTTCACCACGCTGCGCTCGGTGAAGACCGGAACGACGCGCGTGATGCCGAGCTCCACCGCCTTGCGGATGGTGTAGTCCATGCGCTCGCCGCTCGATACGCCCTGAACCAATACGGTCGTGAGCGGCGATTCGCGCTCGATGTCGAGGAAGGTCGTGGTGCGCACCACCACTTCACCGCGGCCGATGCGCACGATGACGGACAGGTACTCGCCGCCGGTGTCATCGAAGACGGTGACCAGGTCGTTCTCGGAGAGGCGCAACACGCGCGCCGCGTGATGGGCGGCATCCGGCGGCAGTGCCACGTCGGCGCCGACTCCCAGGGTGCGGTCGACATGAAACCGGGCGCCCGGACGGGGTGTCCGACCGGTTTCGGAGGGAGCCTTCATGCTACCATTCTGCCACGCGATTTCTGCTTTGTTTACTTGCACTTGTCGCTAGAGGCCCACACCGTGCCCGAAGTCCGGGGCGCACCACTCGCTGAGCCGCCCGACCAGGTGGCGGCCGATCGGGACCTGCTGCCCCGCGTGTGCGACGTGGTGCGGACCGTCGCCGCCGAAGAGGTGATGCCGCGCTACCTCAAGGTCGCTCGCCAGCGGAAGTCCGACGGGAGCCTGTTCACCGAGGCCGATCTCGCCACCCAGGCCTCCCTGGTCACGAAGTTGACGGCGCTGCGGGGCGTCCCCGTCGTGGGCGAAGAGATGACCGCCGAGGAGCACACCGAGCGCTGGCTCGCGGGCGATGCCGGACTGTGGTGCGTCGATCCCATCGACGGGACGTCCAACTTCGTCAATGGAGTCCCGTACTTTGCAGTCTCGGTCGCCTTTCTGCGTGCCGGGCGTACCGTGCTGGGGGCGGTCTACGATCCGGTGGCCGACGAGATGTTCTACGCCTGCCGGGGCGCCGGCGCGTGGTTGAACGGCGAGGCCCTCCCCATCAAGGACCACGTCCCGCGCCTGCGGGGCGCCATGGCCAACGTGGATTTCAAGCGGCTGCCCAAGCCCCTGGCGCGGGCGCTGGCGGATGCGCCGCCGTACGCCTCCCATCGGAACTACGGTGCCGGAACTCTGGAATGGTGTTACGTGGCGGCCGGCCGGTTCGACGTCTATCTGCATGGCGGCCAGAAGCTGTGGGACTACGCCGCGGGCTGCCTGATCCTGGAAGAGGCGGGCGGGCGCATGGCCAGCCTGGAGAATCCGGATTTCTGGGCCGCGAGCCTGTGGCAGCGCTCGGTCGTGGCGGCTTTGGACCCCGGGTTGTTCCAGGACTGGAACGAGTGGGTCAAGGCACACCGCTGAAGTGCCCGCTAACCGGCCGGGGTTCGGTCGGCGTCCGGATCCGACCCGGTCCGGGGCGCCGGCGTATGCCATAAGCGTCTGACTATCCACCGTTTCGTTGACCGGCATCGGGCGAGCCGGTATCGTCTCCGGTTCTTTGCATAGTCAGAACAGCCCCTGAAGGGGCATCACGGACATGGAACTCACCGGCGCGGAAATCACCGTGCGCTGTCTCGCCGACGAGGGCGTCGAATACATCTTCGGCTACCCCGGCGGCGCAGTGCTGCACCTCTACGACGAACTGTTCAAGCAGGATCGGGTGAAGCACATCCTGGTACGGCACGAACAGGCCGCCGTGCACGCGGCCGACGGCTACGCGCGCACATGCCACAAGCCGGGCGTCTGTCTGGTCACCTCCGGTCCGGGCGTTACCAACGCCGTGACCGGCATCGCGACCGCATACATGGATTCCATCCCGCTGGTCGTCGTGACCGGCCAGGTGCCGACCCATGCGATCGGGCAGGACGCGTTCCAGGAGGTGGATACCGTCGGCATCACGCGCCCGTGCGTGAAGCACAACTTCCTCGTGAAGGACGTGAAGGATCTGGCGGTGACGATGAAGAAGGCGTTCTACATCGCCACCTCGGGCCGTCCTGGTCCCGTGCTGGTCGACATCCCGAAGGACGTCACCACCGCCCGCTGCGAATACTTCTATCCGGACAAGGTCGAGCTGCGCTCCTACAACCCGGTCGTGAAGGGTCACTCGGGCCAGATCAAGAAGGCGCTCGGCCTGCTGCTCGAAGCGAAGCGGCCCATGATCTACACCGGCGGCGGCATCGTGCTGGGCGACGCCTCGGCCGACCTCGCGCAGCTGGTGCGCGCGCTGGGCTATCCCTGCACCAACACGTTGATGGGCCTCGGCGGGTTTCCGGCGACCGATCCGCTGTTCATGGGCATGCTCGGGATGCACGGCACCTATGAAGCGAACATGGCCATGCAGCACTGCGACGTGCTGCTCGCCGTGGGCGCGCGCTTCGACGACCGCGTCATCGGCAATCCGAAGCACTTCTTCCAGGAAGACCGCAAGATCATCCACGTCGACGTGGACCCGTCGTCCATCTCCAAGCGCGTGAAGGTGGATGTGCCCATCGTCGGCGACGTGAAGGAAGTGCTGGGCGAGATGAACCGCCAGCTCGCCGCCGGCAGCCAGAAGCCGGACGCGGCGGCGCTGAAGGCCTGGTGGACGCAGATCGAGTTGTGGAAGGCGCGCGACTGCCTCAAGTACGACCGCACGAGCGCCATCATCAAACCGCAGATGGTGGTCGAGAAGCTCTACGAGATCACCAAGGGCGACGCGTTCGTCACCTCCGACGTGGGCCAGCACCAGATGTGGGCCGCGCAGTTCTACAAGTTCGACAAGCCGCGGCGCTGGGTCAACTCCGGCGGTCTCGGCACCATGGGCTTCGGTCTCCCCGCCGCCATGGGCGTGTACCTCGCTCACCCCGATTCGCAGGTCGTGTGCATCACCGGCGAGGCGTCGATCCAGATGTGCATCCAGGAGCTTTCCACCTGCAAGCAGTACCGGATGCCCATCAAGATCGTGAACCTGAACAACCGCTACATGGGCATGGTGCGGCAGTGGCAGGAGTTCTTCCACGGCAACCGCTACGCCGAGTCCTACATGGACGCGCTGCCCGATTTCGTGAAACTCGCCGAGAGCTACGGCCACGTCGGCATGCGCATCGAGAAGCCCGAGGACATCGAGCCGGCGCTGAAGGAAGCCTTCGCGCGCAAGGATCAGCTCGTGTTCATGGACTTCGTCACCGACCAGACCGAGAACGTCTTCCCCATGGTCCCGGGCGGCAAGGGCCTGTCCGAGATGATCCTGGTATAGGCGGGCGCAAGAACCCGTCGCCGCGGTGCCGCCATGCCGCTCCTCATTCCCGCGAACGCTCCTGACCTACCGATGAAGCACATCATCTCCCTGTTGCTCGAGAACGAGGCCGGCGCGCTGTCGCGCGTGGCGGGCCTCTTCTCCGCGCGCGGCTACAACATCGAGTCGCTGACCGTGGCCGCCACCGAAGATGCGACGCTGTCGCGCATGACGATCGTCACCACCGGCTCCGACGACGTCATCGAACAGATCACCAAGCAGCTCAACAAGCTGGTGGACGTGGTGAAGGTGGTCGATCTTTCCGAAGGCGAGCACATCGAGCGCGAGCTGATGCTCGTGAAGGTGCGCGCCGCCGGCAAGGACCGCGAAGAGATGAAGCGCATGGCGGACATCTTCCGCGGCCGCATCATCGACGTGACCGACAAGACCTACACCATCGAGCTGACGGGCACCGGCCAGAAGCTGGACGCCTTCATCGAAGCGCTGGAAGAGGGCGCTGTGCTCGAGACCGTACGTACCGGTGCTTCCGGCATCGGCCGCGGCGAACGCATTCTGAGAGTGTGAGGACGCGGCCCACGCGCGCGCCTCGCCAAACCACACATCAAGGGGACATCATGAAGGTCTACTACGACAAGGACGCCGACCTCTCGCTCATCAAGGGCAAGAAGGTCACGATTCTCGGTTACGGCTCGCAGGGCCACGCCCACGCGCTCAACTTGAACGACTCCGGCGTCAAGGTGACGGTGGGGCTGCGCAAGGGCGGCGCTTCCTGGGACAAGGCGAAGAAGGCCGGCCTCGGCGTGAAGGAGATCGGGGAGGCGGTGAAGAGCGCCGACTTCGTGATGATGCTGATGCCCGACGAGCACATCGCCCGCGTGTATCGCGAGGACGTCGAACCCAACATCAAGAAGGGCGCGACCCTCGCCTTTGCCCACGGCTTCAACATCCACTACGGCCAGGTATCGCCGCGCGCCGATCTGGACGTCGTCATGATCGCGCCCAAGGCCCCGGGCCATACGGTGCGTGGCACCTATGCTCAAGGCGGCGGCACGCCGTGCCTCATCGCGATCGCTCAGAACCCGTCGAAGAAGGCGCGTGACAACGCGTTGTCCTACGCGGCCGCGATCGGCGGCGGCAAGGCCGGCGTGATCGAGACCACGTTCAAGGAAGAGACCGAGACCGACCTCTTCGGTGAGCAGGTGGTTCTGTGCGGCGGCACCACCGCGCTGATCCAGGCCGGGTTCGAAGTGCTGGTGGAAGCCGGCTACGCGCCCGAGATGGCGTACTTCGAGTGCCTGCACGAGTTGAAGCTGATCGTGGACCTGATCTACGAAGGCGGCATCGCGAACATGCGCTACTCGATCTCGAACAACGCCGAGTACGGCGACTTCACCCGCGGCCCGCGCATCATCACCGAGGAGTCGAAGAACGAGATGCGCCGGATACTGAAGGAGATCCAGACCGGCGCGTACGCCCAGGAATTCCTGCTGGAGAACCAGACCGGCGCCACCAAGCTGGGCGCCATGCGCCGCATCGGCCGCGAGCATCAGATCGAGATCGTGGGCGCGAAGCTGCGCGACATGATGCCGTGGATCAAGAAGAACCGGCTGGTGGATACGTCGCGCAATTGATGTGCGGCGCGACGTCTGCTGTGGGGGGTGAGGCATGAACTACCCGCACCCCCTGATCGCTCGCGAAGGTTGGCCGTTTCTCGCGCTGGCCGTCGCGATCGCGCTGGTGGTCACCTGGTTCGGCGGGTGGTGGTCGATCCCGTTCTGGCTCGCCGCGCTGTTCGTTCTGCAGTTCTTCCGCGATCCGCCGCGGGTCGTGCCGACCCAGGCGGGCATCGTGCTCTCGCCCGCCGACGGCCGGATCGTGGTGGTGGGCAAGGCGCGCGATCCCTATCTCGAGCGCGAGGCGCTGAAGATCAGCGTCTTCATGAACGTGTTCAATGTCCACTCCAACCGCAGTCCCGTGGACGGCGAAGTGAAGCGAGCGTGGTATCACCCCGGTAGCTTCCTGAACGCCGCCCTCGACAAGGCATCGCTGGAGAACGAGCGCAACGCGCTGCACATCGTCACGACCGACGGTCGCGACGTCACCTGCGTGCAGGTGGCGGGCCTGATCGCCCGCCGCATCCTGTGCTACGTGAAGGCCGGCGACCGGCTCGAGCGCGGCCAACGCTACGGCTTCATCCGCTTCGGGTCCCGGGTCGACGTGTATCTGCCGCCCGACGCCCGACCCCTCGCGCAAGTGGGCGACGTGGTCTACGCTACGTCCACCGTGCTCGCGGAGTTACCGACTCGCTGATGGACTACGACCGTCCGCGCAAGAAGTGGCTGGGTAAAGGCCGCTTCCGGCCGGGCATCTACTGGTTGCCCAACGCCATCACCACGGCGGCGCTGTTCGCGGGCTTCTACGCGATCGTGCAGGCGATGAACAACCGGTTCGAGGCGGCCGCGGCGGCGATCTTCATCGCCATGGTCTGCGACGGGCTGGACGGTCGGGTGGCGCGGCTGACGCGGACCCAGAGCGCCTTCGGCGCCGAGTTCGATTCCCTGTCCGACATGGTCGCCTTCGGTGCGGCGCCGGCACTCGTGGTCTACGAATGGTCGTTGAAGGGCATGGGCAAGGTCGGCTGGGCCGCGGCCTTCGCATACTGCGCCTGCGCGGCGCTGCGTCTGGCCCGCTTCAACACCAACATCGGCACCGTCGACAAGCGCTTCTTTCAGGGGCTGCCCAGTCCGGCCGCCGCGGCCGTGGTCGCTGGCTTCGTATGGTGCATGGAGACCTTCAAAGTCACGGACGGCTTCGTGCTGAAGTACGTGGCGATCGCCGTCACGGTCGCTGCGGCCATCACGATGGTCAGCAACGTCCGCTACTACAGCGGCAAAGACATCAACATCCGCCGCAGCGTGCCGTTTCCCGTGGTGGTGGTGATCGCGCTCGGTATTGCGCTGGTGTTCTTCTTTTCCGACAACCTGCCCGAGCTGCTCTTCACGGTGGCGGCCATCTACGGCGTTTCCGGCTACGTGTACTGGCTCTACACCAAGGTGCGCGGCAAGCCCACGCCGCCGCCACCGCCGCTGATGCCGCCGGTCGCTTGACGGCTTCGGTGGTGTTCGCGGCCCCCACCCTAACCCTCTCCCAGCAAAGCTGGGGGAGGGGATGTACACCCCTTCCCCCACCTTCAGTGGGGGAAGGTTGGGATGGGGGGCAGCACAGCGAACTGTTGCCCCCCTCCGGAAAAGCCCCTATATTCGACTCCATGAGTCTCTCCGCAGCCCACACGTTCCTCCTTCCTGCCAGTCTCCTGCTGGCCGGGCTGCTGCTGCGCGGCCGCGCGCACTGATACCCCACCCCACTCCCGCAGTACCGCCGTAACCCTTCCCGGGCTTCCAAGAAAGCCCGGGGGTCCGTATATAGTTGCGGCGCCGCGCCCTCGATGGCCAGCGAGCCCGGACGCGGCCCGATCTCAGGAGAAAGAACCATGAAAGACCGCCTCGTCATATTCGACACGACGTTGCGCGACGGCGAGCAGAGCCCCGGCGCATCCATGACCCGCGACGAGAAGATCCGCATCGCGCGCCAGCTGGAGAAGCTGCGGGTCGACGTGATCGAAGCCGGTTTTCCCGCGGCGTCCAACGGTGACTTCGAGGCGGTGCGCTCCGTGGCCGGCATCATCAAGGACTCCATCGTCTGCGGACTCGCCCGTGCCAACGACAACGACATCCGCCGCGCCGGCGAGGCGCTGAAGGATGCCAATGCCGGTCGCATCCACACCTTCATCGCGACTTCGCCGATCCACATGGAGAAGAAGCTGCGCATGCCGCCGGACCAGGTGGTGGAGCAGGCGGTGAAGGCGGTGAAGCTGGCGCGCAGCTTCCGCGACGACGTCGAGTTCTCGCCGGAGGATGCCGGCCGCTCCGAAGTGGACTTCCTCTGTCGCATCCTGGAGGCCGTGATCGACGCCGGTGCGAAGACGATCAATGTGCCCGACACCGTCGGTTACACCATGCCGGACCAGTTCGGTGCGCTCATCCGCACGCTGCGTGAACGCATCCCGAATTCCGACAAGGCGGTCTGGTCGGTGCACTGTCACAACGATCTTGGTGTCGCCGTCGCCAATTCGCTGTCTGCCGTGATGAACGGCGCGCGTCAGGTGGAATGCACCGTCAACGGTCTCGGCGAACGCGCCGGCAACGCATCGCTCGAGGAGATCGTCATGGCCGTGCGCACGCGCCAGGACTTCTTCCCCTGCGACACCCGCATCGACACCACTCAGATCGTACCGGCGTCCAAGCTCGTGTCGGGTATCACCGGTTTCCCGGTGCAGCCGAACAAGGCGATCGTGGGTGCCAACGCCTTCGCGCACGAATCCGGCATCCACCAGGACGGCGTGCTGAAGAGTCGCGAGACCTACGAGATCATGCGTGCCGAGGACGTGGGCTGGGGCGCGAACAAGCTGGTCCTCGGCAAACTTTCCGGGCGCAACGCGTTCCGCCAGCGGTTGCAGGAGCTCGGCATCGAGCTCGGCAGCGAAGAGGCGTTGAACGCCGCGTTCGCGCGCTTCAAGGATCTCGCCGACAAGAAGGCCGAGATCTTCGACGAGGATCTGCAGATGCTCGTCTCGGACGAGGCGGTCACGCACGAGCGCGAGCATTTCAAGCTGCTCTCCATGAAGATCAACTCCGAGACCGGCGAAACGTCCACCGCGCGCGTCGTGATTGCAGAAGGTCCCGACGAGCGCAAGGCGGAGTCACCCGGCAGCGGGCCGGTGGATGCGACCTTCAAGGCCATCGAGTCGATGGTGTCGAGCGGCGCGGAACTGCAACTCTTCTCCATCAACAGCATCACCGGCGGCACCGATGCCCTGGGCGAGGTCACGGTGCGGCTGAAGAAGGAGGGCCGCATCGTCAACGGCGCCGGTGCCGACATCGACATCGTCGTGGCGTCGGCCAAGGCTTACATCAACGCGCTCAACAAGCTGCATTCGAAGATGGAGCGGGCGCATCCTCAAGTGTAGCGATTGAAGTGTACGCAAAGCCCCCTGCGGGGGGCTTTGCACGTGCACTTCAATCGTTATGAAGTGCGCGGCCGCCTTGGGGCGGCCCGGCGCCGGCCGCGATAACAACTGCTTGGACGAGAGGCGCCGCGGCTTCGACTTCTTTGTCGCTGGTCGAGGTGGTGCGGCTTCGACCTGGGGATCAGTGCCGCGTGCCGGCGGCGGGGGCCACTCGGGCGTTGGTCAGTTTCAGGCGCTCGGCCATGATCTTGAGCAGGGCGCGGGTGAACTTGAGCTGGGTCATCGCGGGGAGCTGCTGCAGGTCTGCGGCGGCGAACTCGGCGACGATGGCATCCGTCGCGGTCTGCACCGTGGCGCTGCGTTCGGCATCGGGCCCCTGCACGAAGGCCATGTCGCCGAAGCAATCGCCGGCGCGCAGCAGGTCGAGCATGCGGCCTTGGACCAGAACCTTGGCGGCGCCGCGGGCGAGGATGAACATGCTGTCACCGCGCGTGCCTTCCTGCACCAGCACTTCCTGTTGGGGAACACGCCGCCATCGGGCGAGGCCCACGAGCTCCCACACCTCGAGTTCTTCCAGTTCGTGCAGCATCGGGGAAGCGCGCAGCGCCGAGTACTTCTCGCTGTCGGGCACGATCTGGTCGTAGACGCTCATGCGGCCGACCTTCGCCAGTTCGAGTGCGGCTTCGGCCCAGTTGCCGAAACGCTCGCCCGGGTACTTGGCGAGCATCCGCAGCACGATCGGATCCACGGCGGACGGCAGTTCCGGGCGCAGCCGCGACGGTTTGGTCGGTTCGAGCGTCAGGATGCGTTCGAGCGTTTCCGAGAGATCCGCTCCGCGGAAGGGCTTCTGCCCGGTGAGCAGTTCGTAGAGCATCACGCCCAGCGAGAACATGTCGCTTTGCGGCGTGGGCGGTTCGTCGCGGATCTGTTCCGGCGCGACATAGGCGGGCGAACCGAGCCGCGAGTGCTGCGTGGTCACCACGCCGCGCACGAAGGCCGCGCCGAAATCCGCCACCTTCACGTCGCTGCCGTGGGAGACCAGGATGTTCGAGGGCTTGATGTCCCGGTGTACGACGCCGTGGCGATGCGCGTACTCGAGCGCGCCGCAGCACTTGAAGCCGATCTGGATCACGTCATCGATCGGCAGCAGCCGGTCGCGCATCGTGTGGCGCTGCAGGTTGCCGCCGGGCACGTACTCCATCGCGACGTAGCGCAGGTTCGCCTCGGCCACCGCATCCACGATGGTGACGATGTGCGGGTGGACCAGTCGTCCGGCCAGGGAGGCCTCGCTCATGAACTGCACCGAGGCGGCGGTCGCGCGCTCCGGTTGCGATTCTGGCAGGTACACCTTGACCGCCAGATCGGAGTTCAGGAACTCGTCATAGGCGAGGTAGACCACGCTCGACTTGCCGCGGCCGAGTTCCGACCTGATCTGATACTTGCCGATTCGCCCTTCCAGCGCCATGCCGCCTCCGGCCCCCCGATCCCCTGGGCCGGATTGTATTCGGGTCCGGGTTCCTCTGCCGCTGGGCGGAAATCCTACCGGTGTCGGTGCAGATTCCACTATCCTCTCGGAGGGACGAAACACACAAAAACATCAGCATGGACTCAGTACGGCAACCGACCCGGTCGGGCACACTGCATCGCATCGTCGTGGTCGGCGGCGGAGCCGGCGGTCTGGAACTCGCCACCCGCCTGGGCGACCGGCTCGGGCGCAAGGGCAAGGCCCGCATCACGCTGGTCGATCGGTCACGCACCCACATCTGGAAGCCCTTGCTGCACCAGGTGGCTGCCGGGAGCATGGATCAGAACGACCATGAACTCGATTACCTCGCGCAGGCACGCTGGCACCACTTCGATTTCCAGCTGGGCCGCATGCAGGGGCTCGATCGCGCGGGCAAGACCATCCTGCTGGCGCCCCTGATCGATCCCGAGACCGGAACCCAGGTACTGCCCGAGCGCCGCCTGGCCTACGACACGCTCGTCATGGCCGTGGGCAGCCAGACCAACGATTTCGGCACCCCGGGGGCCGCCCGGCACGCCATCGCGCTGGATACTCCCGGCGAGGCGGAGCGCTTCCGATCGCGCCTGCTCAACGCCTGTCTGCGCGCGAATGCCCAGACCGAACCGCTCGGTCCCGGTCAGCTGCACGTGGCGATCATCGGCGCCGGCGCCACCGGGGTCGAACTGTCCGCCGAGCTGCACAACACCACGCGCGAACTGGTGGCCTTCGGTCTCGATCGCATCGATCCCGAGCGCGATCTCAAGATCACCATCGTCGAGGCCGCGCCGCGCATTCTGCCGGTCTTGCCCGAGCGGCTTTCGAACGCCGCGTCGCGGCTGCTCGAGAAGCTCAACGTCGAGGTGCTGACGAACGAGCGCGTCACCGAAGTGACCGCGGAAGGCCTCAAGACCGCGAGCGGTCGCGACGTGCACGCCGAACTCGTGGTGTGGGCGGCGGGCATCAAGGCGCCTGAGTTCCTGAAGGACATCGACGGCCTCGAAAGCAACCGCCTGAACCAGCTCGTGGTGAGCCAGTCGCTCGCGACCACTCGCGACCCGTCGATCTTCGCCATCGGCGACTGTGCCGCCTGTCCGTGGCCGGAGAAGGGCGGCTTCGTGCCGCCGCGTGCGCAGTCGGCCCATCAGCAGGCGTCGCATCTGGTGAAATGGCTGCCGCGGCGGCTCGAAGGGCGCGAAGTGCCGGCCTGGAACTATCGCGATTTCGGATCGCTGGTTTCGCTCGGCGAGTACAGCACCGTCGGCAGCCTGATGGGAAGCATCACGCGCGGCTCGCTGATGATCGAAGGCATCTTCGCCGCGCTCATGTACCGCTCGCTGTACAAGATGCATGAGCTGGCGCTGCACGGTGCGGTCAAGGTCACGCTCGACACCATCGCCCGCCTGATCACGCGGCGTACCGAGCCGCACGTCAAGCTGCACTGATGGGGCATCGACTCCTGGTCGTCGCGCTCGCGCTCGCCTGCGTGGCCGGCTGTGCGCGGCAGTCGTATCGCGAAAAGCCGCTCGACGCCGATGCGGGCGAGCGGGCCTATCGCGCGCGATCGCTCGACTCGGCTGAACTGCGCGACTACTGCGCCGCCCAGGGCCACCCGCCCGCGACATGGCCGCGCGCCAGTTGGGATCTGCCATCGCTCACGCTGGCAGCGGTGCTCTACCATCCCGAGATCGAACTCGCTCGCGCGAAGGTGCGAGTGACCGCGGCCGAGACGCAGACCTCGCGCACGCGCCCTCCGATCTCGGTCACCGCGCGACCGGAATACAACACCAAGGCCGGAGACGGCGAAACGCCCTGGGGCATCGGCGTGCTCGTGGGATTGCCCATCGACATCGGCGACAAGCGCGGCAAACGCACCGAACAGCTCACGCGCCTCGAGGAAGCGGCAAATCTCGAAGTGGCCGTCGCCACCTGGCGCGTCCGCAGCCGCCTGCGCCGTCACTACGTCGAACTGTACGTCGCGGATCGCACCCACGAGGCACTCGAGCGCGAGCAGCAGGAACGCAGGCAGCTCGTGGTGCTGATGGAGAAGCGCGAAGCTCAGGGCTACGCGTCGGCGACGGACGTCAGCGGATTGCGCTTGCGCTATGCCGAGACCGAAGTGGCACTCCGCCGCGCGGCCGTGCGGCGGGATCAGGCCCTGGCGGGCGTGGCCGAGGCCGTGAGCGTGCCGCTGGAAGAGATGATGCGTGTCCGGTTCGACTTCGCAGCTCTCGAGAAGCCGACACCGCCGCCGGCGAACGCGGCGGTATCGCGCGCGGCGCTGCTCAACCGTATCGACCTTCGCCGCAAGCTCGCCGACTATGCGGCCGCGGAAGCGGCGGTGAAGCTCGAGGTGGCGCGCCAGTATCCCGACATCACGTTGTTCCCGGGCTATTTCTGGGACGCCGACGAGAGCATCTGGTCGATCGCCTTCGTCAGCCTGTTGCCGACCGGTGCGCGAACCAAGGCGCTGATCCGCGAAACCGAAGCGCGCCGCGAAGTGGAGGAGAAGGCCTTTCTTGCGCTGCAGACGGCAGTCATCGCCGAGGCTGATGCTGCCGCGTCGCGCTATCGCCTCGCGTGGGAAGCGGAGACCGCCGCCCGTGCCCAGATCGACGCTGCCCTGGCACGCCGGTCCCGCACCGAGCGTCAATTCGAACGGGGCTACGCCGATCGCGTGGAACTGGTGCAGGCGCGGCTCGAAGCGGTGGCGAGCGAACGCGCTGCGGTCATCGCGATGCTCGAGGCCCAGCAAGGGTTGTCGGCATTGGAGGATGCGCTGCAACGGCCGCTCGACAATCCCGATCTGATGACGACGCCGCAGACGGCGACCACGCCTGCCGAGGCCATGCCCAATCCGGCGGTGATCGACAATGATTGAAAAGGGGCGGTTGTTGATTCCGGCCAGTGTTCTGCTGGTACTCGATTGGCGCCGTGCGCTGCCCCCATCCCAACCTTCCCCCACCGAAGGTGGGGGAAGGGGTGTACATCCCCTCCCCCGGCTTTGCCGGGGGAGGGCCAGGGTGGGGGCAGCGGCGCTCGAAAACGGAAAGCTCCGAATATGACCGACCGCGGCGGCCAGCGGATCGCGATCATCGCGTCCATTGCGGCGTTGCTGCTGGCCGGCACCACCATCTGGTTCGGTCGCGACGAGTATCGCGAGTTGGCACGCGAGCGTGGAGAGACCATCGGCACCCGGACCAGCGCCGACGAAAAGCTCGGTCCCGGCGAACTGCGTATCGGTGCCGCCGAGCTGGCCACGAGCGGCATCGAAGTCGCCCCGCTGGCGGCGGCGCAGGCCGATGCCGTGGTCGAGATTTACGGGACCGTGGTCGACTTGAAGCCGCTGATCGAAGCGCGGGGGCGGTTGCTGGCCCGTGAGGGGGAGGTGCGGGTCCTGCGCGGTGCTGCGAGCGCGAGCGAATCGGAGTACCAGCGCGCAGCTGCGCTGTTCAAGGACGAACGCAACGTCTCGGAGCGCGCGATGCTCGCGGCCGAAGCGCAGTGGAGAACCGACCGCGAGCGGCTCGCCATCGCCGAGGCCGACGTGCGCAGCGTGCGCGAAACGCTGCGTGCCGAGTGGGGTGCACCGCTGGCCGACATCGCCGCGATCCCGGGCAGCGCCGGGTTTGCACCGCTCCTGGAAATGCGCGAAGTGCTGCTGCAGATGACGGTGCCGAGCGAGTACGACCGCACACTCTCGGCCCGGCCCTTGACGGTGGAGCCCACGGGCGGCGGCCCGCGTGCCCAGGCGCGGCTCGTGTCCGCTGCTCCTGCCGCGATGCCGGGGGCGATCGGCACGACGTGGTTCTTCCGCGCGCCGGCCGCGGGTCTGCGTGCGGGGGCACGCGTCACCGGGCATCTGTCCACGGGTCGCGGCAAGGCCGAAGGTGTGGTGGTGCCGGAGAAGGCCGTGGTGTGGCATGCCGGCCGGCCGTGGATCTACGTTCAACGCGAGGACGACCACTTCGTGCGCACACCGGTCAGCGCCAGCCGGCTGGTCCCCGGCGGGTGGTTCAACGCGGAAGGGCTGAAGGTCGGCGACAAGGTGGTCGTGACCGGCGCACAGCTGCTGCTGTCCGAAGAACTGGAGTACCGCATCCGCAACGAGAACGAGGATTGACGGCTGTCCGTCCATGATCACCGCCATCGTCCGCTTCTCGGTCCGCTTTCCCGGTGTGGTGGTGGCGCTTGCGTTGATGCTGATCGCGTACGGCATCTTCACCTTGCAGCGGGCGCGGGTGGACGTGTTCCCCGAGTTCTCGCCCACGCAGGTCGTGGTTCAGACCGAAGCTCCGGGCCTGTCCGCGGAACTGGTCGAGACCCAGGTCACGCAGCACATCGAGAATGCCCTGCTCGGCGCCGCGGGCGTCGAGGTCCTGCGCTCGCAGTCCATCCCCGGGCTGTCGGTCGTCACCGCCCTGTTCGAAGATGGCTCCGACATCTACCGCAATCGCCAGGTGGTGGCGGAGCGCATCGGGGCGCTCGCCAATCGCATGCCGGTGGGTGTTGCCGCACCGGCCATCACGCCGCTCACGTCGTCGGCCAGCACGGTGCTGGGCGTGGGACTCACGTCGAAGGAACGCTCGGCCACGGAGCTGCGCAGCCTCGCCGATGCGGTCGTGCGCCCGCACCTGATGTCGGTGAAGGGTGTTGCCGAGGTCAACGTCTTCGGCGGCCGCGTGCGGGAATGGCAGATCCAGGTGGACCCGAAGCGGCTGCTGCGCTTTGGTCTTTCCATCGACGAAGTCGCGCTCGCGGCACGGAGCGCGACCGGTGTGGTTTCGGCCGGATTCATCCCGGGGCCGAACCAGCGCATCGCCATCGTCACCGAAGGCCAGCCCATGGGCCCCGAACAGCTAGGCCAAGTGCTGCTGCGCGAATCCGGCGCCCAGGTGCTGCGCCTGTCCGACGTGGCCGATGTCGTCGAGGGATACGCCGCACCCATCAGCGCGGCCGAGATCGACGGCACTCCCGGTGTGTTCCTCATGGTACAGGGCCAGCTGGGGTCCAACACCCTGGCGGTTTCGCGCGATCTCGAACGGGCGTTGCGAGAGCTCGATCCGCTGCTCGAGCGCGAACACGTCACGCTGTACGACAAGCTGTTCCGCCCCGCCAACTTCATCGAGACGGCGGTGCGCAACGTGCGCTTCGACATTCTCGTCGGTTCGACGCTGGTGATCGTCGTGCTGTTCCTGTTTCTGTTCAACGCGCGCACGGCATTCATCTGCACCACCGCAATTCCGGTGTCCCTGCTGGGTGCCGTGCTGGTGCTGACCCTGCTCGGCGAGCCGCTCAACATCATGGTGCTGGGCGGCCTCGCCATCGCGCTGGGCGAGGTGGTGGACGACGCCATCATCGACACGGAGAACATCTTCCGCCGCCTGCGGGAGAACCGCGCGGCGGGAAATCCGCTGACCGATGCGGAAGTGGCGTTGAGCGCTTCGGTCGAGGTGCGCGGTTCCGTCGTGTTCGCGACCTTCATCGTCGCGCTGGTGTTCGTCCCCTTGCTCACCTTCGGCGGGGTCGGCGGCAAACTCTTCTCGCCGCTGGGCCTTGCGTACATCCTCGCGATCCTGGTGTCGCTGGTGGTCGCGATGACGCTCACCCCGGCGCTGTGCTATCTGCTGCTCACGCGCGGTTTGTTGAAGGCCGAAGACCCGCCCTTCGTGCGCAGGATCAAGCCCGGCTACGTCGGGCTGCTGCGGCGGATCGAACGGCACCCGGGCCGTGTGCTGGCGCTGGCGAGCGGCATCATCGCCCTGGGGCTGGCCGCCATCCCGCTCTTCTCCGGCGAGTTCATCCCGTCGCTGAAGGAAGGGCACTACGTGATCCACATGACGGCGGTGCCGGGAACCTCGGAGGAGGAGACGCTGCGCATCGGCACCCAGCTCACGCGCGCGCTGCGCGAAGTGAAGGGCGTGAAGTCGGTCGCCCAGTGGGTCGGACGCTCGCAGAATGGCGCCGACACGTTCGGCCCCCACTACAGCGAGTTCGAGGTGGAAGTGGGCGCGGTCGAAGGCTCGGAGCAGGCGCGCATCCTGCGCGAGATCCGCGGCATCCTCGAAGGCGAACGCGGCGCGTTCCCGGGCGTGACGTTCTCGGTGAACACCTTCCTCACCGAGCGCATCGAGGAGACCATCTCGGGTTTCCCTGCGGCCATGGTGGTGAACCTGTTCGGCGCCGACCTGGACCTGCTCGATCAGGATGCGCAGGAGGTGGCCGCGGCCATCGCGTCGGTGAAGGGCGCGCGCGACATCCAGGTGCAGGCGCCGGCCGGGTCACCGCAGCTCACGGTGCGGCTGCGTCACGAACGGCTCGCGGCGCTGGGGTTCACGCCGCGGCAGGTGCTGGATGCCGTGCAGACTGCTTTCGAGGGAACCCGTGTCGGCCAGGTGCAGCAGGGCAATCGCGTCATCGACGTCGTCGTGGTGCTGACGCCGGGTGAACGGCGTGCACCCGCGCAGATCGAGATGCTGCCTCTGCGTGCGCCCAGCGGAACGCTCGTGCGCCTGCGCGACGTCGCCGACGTGTCGATGGGATCCGGGCGCTACAAGATCCTGCATCAGGGCGGCAAACGCATCCAGACCGTCACGGCCAACATCGACGACCGCGACCTCGACGACTTCTCGGCCGACGTGAAGCGCGCCATCGCGCAGCGCGTGAAGCTGTCCGAGGGCAACTACCTCGTGATCTCGGGCGAGGCCGAAGCGTCGATCGAGGCGCGCGAACGCCTGGTCTTCCACTCGCTGCTGGCCGGCTTCGGCGTGTTCGTGCTGCTCTATCTCGCATTCAACAACCTGCGCAATCTTGGCATCACCTTCCTCAACCTGCCGTTCGCGCTGGTGGGTGGTGTAGTGGCGGTGCTTTCCGGTGGAGGCTGGATGACGCTCGGCTCCCTCGTGGGCTTCGTCACCTTGTTCGGTATCACGTTGCGCAATTCCATCATGCTCGTGTCGCACTACCAGTATCTGGTGCAGGAGGAGGGCGCGCCGTGGAATCTGGACACCATGCTGCGCGGTGCCGCGGAGCGACTGCCTTCGATCCTGATGACGGCGCTGGTCACGTCGCTGGGTCTGTTGCCTCTGGCGCTGGGCTCGGGCCAGCCGGGCCGCGAGATCGAGGGACCCATGGCGACCATCATCGTCGGCGGCCTCATCACGTCCACGGTGCTCAATCTGTTGATCCTGCCGACAGTGTTGCTGCACTTCGGCAGATTCGAGCGCGTGGAGATCCCGGAAGCGGCAACACGATAACGACGAGCGAGATCGGAGGCACGACATGGAACTCAAGGGCAAGGTTGCGCTGGTGACCGGCGGCAACGGCGGGCTCGGCAGCAGGATCTGCCACGCGCTGGCGCGCGCGGGCTGCGACGTTGCGGTCATCTACGCTCGCAGCCGCGAACCCGCCGAGGTGGTTGCCGGTGAACTCCGACAGCTCGGCGTGCAGAGCGAGGCCATCGGGTGCGACGTGACCGATCCCGCGGCGGTGCAGACGCTGATGGGTGAAGTGGCGCGCCGGTTCGGTCGCATCGACATCCTGATCAACGACGCCGCGTACAACAAATGGATCCCCTATCCCGATCTGGATGCGCTCACCTTCGAGGAGTGGCAGAAGATCCTCTCCACCAATCTCACGGGACCGATGCTGTGCATCAAGGCGGTCGCTCCGATCATGCGGAGCCAGGAAAGCGGGCGGATCGTGAACATCTCGTCGGTCGCAGGGTTGGCGCCGACGGGGTCATCGATAGCCTATGCCGTCTCGAAGGCCGGACTGATCCATCTGACCAAGTGCATGGCGGTGGCCCTGGCGCCGCACGTGCTGGTCAACTGCATCGCGCCGGGTTACATCGAAGGCACGCGGGCGACGTCGAACCTGGATCCTGCGTATCAGCAACGATCCCGCGAATCATCCCTGCTCAAGAGGGCCGCCGACAAGGACGACATCGCCGCGCAGGTGGTGGAGCTATGTCGCACCGACAGCATCACGGGGCAGACGCTGGCGATCGATGCTGGGAGGGTGTTTCATTGATCGAGAAAGTCAGCGGCAGATCGCGCTGGATTGCTCGTTGCTTGGACCGAGCCAGAGACTGCCGAGAACAGGCCGCGTCGTAGCCCCTGGCGAACCACTGAGAATCTCGCCTTCTCAAGAGCCCGGACGGTATCCAAGTGATTGACGCCTGGGATCTCGGGCAAGGGTCGGAGCACTACTTCAACCTTGCGGGCCTGGCTTGCGCCGATCTGGTGGAAGGCATGGTTGGATCACTGCGAACCTAACGCCGGACGCTCGCACGCCATTTGGCCTCCAAGAGCTGCATCGCCTTCTCCCGCGGGAAAATGACACCTTTGTAGGGGCCGCTTGCTAGGCACGGCGTTTCCGCCAACTTGTCTTCCACGAGCTTCAAGTCATCTTCATTCCAGTGACCTTCTGGAAGGTAGTATGGAATGGCCTTTGCAAAATCGACCATCTGTCCAGTCACCGAGCGATCGATGGTTTTACCAACGGTCACAGCGGTGGTGGCTTCGACCTCCAAGGCCACGGCTGCTGGAGCAACCATGAGACGACGAATACGTTCGCCAACAAGAGTGCCCAGGCGATTCGGTAGTGCTCGCACGTCTCGCGCCATTGTCACAATGGCAAGACGGGAGGTCGAACTCACGAGCAGCAGCAAGGGCTGCCGGTCAATCACAATACGATTCACATACCAGTCTCCAAGCGCAGCGTCGGAAGGCGCTGCGCCGCCGAACGGCTCAGGTAGCAGCTTCAGCACCTTCTGCGTAGCTCTAAGCACAACCGTTCCCGTCCTGGTTCGAAGCCCAATGCACCAGGTGAGAGGCGCGCGACGGAACGCCGAGCGTAGAGGCCACGCCGTTGTCCGTGTCCGCTCGCGAGGCGGCTCGGGCCGCGACCTCCACCAGTTCTCTGGAAGACGATGGCGGAGCAATAGGTTGCCCATCCTCCTTCAATCCTTCCAAGTGGAACTCGAATACGTTCCCGGAATAGGGAGCAATCACGAATCAGTGACCGGCTTTCGACACCGAGGGCACCACTGCCGTCGAAGCGCAGGGACAGCGACGTACAGCAAGACGACGAGTGGCAGAACCACCACTATGAACAGTTTCAACAGCTCCGCCACTCGCCACAGAAGCCGCCAGCTATCGATGTGCGAGTAGATTCTTGAGGCCTGAGCGAACACTCCGTCCTCAAGCGGGCTACCGCAATCTGAACGTCTCATTACAGGTTGGCACCTATTTTTCGCTGGACGGGCCAACGTGAAGTCGAGTCCATATCTTTTCGCTTCATAAGGCGACAAAGGGCTGCGTGTACTGCCAGTGGCGTCCTGAACCCCAGTATTCAAAGAGTTGGTGCCATTTATGGCGTCCCAAACGCACCTCGTGCAATTCGGAATGATATTGCCATCCGCGCGGCGCTAGCCACTACCAATGGGAAACGCGCGACGCGAAATCCGAGGTTGCTCTTGCCATCAGAGCCGAGCGTTGTTCCCTCTCTCACCCGATAGGACCGATCGCTTCCTCATGGGAAAATCCCATCCCTCAATCAGGAGGAGAGGCGCATGCCAAAAGCGATCGTGATGCGGATCCCCGGCGGTCCCGAGGTGCTGAAGGTGGAAGAGGTCGAGGTCGGTGATCCCGGCCCGGGCCAGGTGCGGCTGCGCCAGACCGCGGTGGGCGTGAACTTTCACGACATCTATGTGCGGACCGGTCTCTACAAGACCTTGCCGCTGCCGGGGATCCCCGGGCTCGAGGCGGTCGGTGCGGTCGAGGTGGTCGGGCCGCAGGTGACGCAGTTCAAGGTCGGTGACCGCGTCGGGTGCCTGACTACGAGTTACGGCAGCTATGCTGCAGGCCGGCTGGCAGACGTCGACACGTTGATTCGTATTCCGGACGGCGTCGATGACCGGACTGCAGCGGCCACGCTGCTGCGCGGGTTGACGGCGCAGGCGCTGGTGTTCCACACGCACCGGATCGTGCCCGGGCTGACCATACTGGTGCATGCGGCCGCCGGCGGCGTGGGGCGGCTGGTGGCGCAATGGGCGCATCATCTCGGCGCCACTGTCATCGGTACCGCAGGCAGCGAAGAGAAGGCCCGCATCGCGCGCGAGAACGGGTGCGATCACGTCATCCAGTACCGCACGGAAGATTTCGTCGAGCGCGTGCAGGCCATCACCGGCGGCCGGGGTGTGGATGTGGCGTACGACGCCGTGGGCAAGGACACCTTCATGGGCTCGATGACCTGCCTCGCGCGCCTCGGTCACATGGTCAACTTCGGCCAGGCATCGGGGCCGGTCGATCCGATCCCGATGGCGCTGCTGTTCCAGAAATCCAACTCCGTGACGCGGCCCAACGTGTTCCACTACCTCGCCGATCGGACGCGGCGCGAGGAGATGGCAGCCGCTCTGTTCGATGCGCTTTCCAAGGGCGTCATCACACCCGGTGCGATCCACGAGTACGCCTTCGCGGACGTCGGGCGCGCACAGAGCGACATGGAAGCACGCAAGACCGCGGGGGCCGTGATCCTCACGTTGTGATTGCCCGGTGGCCGGTCCGCGATCGGTAGCCTGCGTTTGCGGCGGGGTACCCGGTTGAGATTGCGGCGATAATGACGGCCTTCACCGCAGCCCTGCGTCCTCGCCATGATCGAAATCCTCGACAAGCCTGCCACCGGCGTCACCATCCGCCTCCACGCCACCGACAACGTCGTGGTGGCCCGCACCGACGTTGCCATCGGTGCGACGCTCGGCCCCGACGGCCTGCGTTCCCGCAGCCAGGTACCGGCCGGGCACAAGATCGCCGCGCGTGCCATCGCGAAGGGTGAACCGATCCGCAAGTACAACGTGGTGATCGGCTTCGCGGCGACCGATATTCCGCCCGGCACGCTGGTGCATTCGCACAACATGGAGTTCCGCGAGTTCGATCGCGACTATGCGTACGGCGCGGACTACCGGCCGGTCGATTTCGTCCCCGAGCACGAGCGCGCGACGTTCATGGGTATCGTACGCGCCAACGGCCAGGTCGCGACGCGCAATTTCATCGGCCTCGTATCGTCGGTGAACTGTTCCGCGACGGTGGTGCACAAGATCGCGGAATGGTTCACGCCCGAGCGCCTCGCGGAGTATCCGAACGTGGACGGGGTGGTGGCCTTCGCGCACGGCACCGGCTGCGGCATGGAAGCGACGGGCGAACCCATGGACCTGCTGCGGCGTACGCTGGCCGGCTATGCGCGGCACGCCAACATCGCCGGCTGTCTGATCGTGGGTCTGGGCTGCGAGCGCAACCAGCTTTCCATGCTGTTCCAGGATCAGAAACTCACCGAGAGCGATCGGCTGCGTGCGTTCGTGATGCAGGAAACCGGTGGCACCCGCAAGACGATCGAAGCCGGCATCGCAGCGGTAAAGGAAATGCTGCCGGAAGCGAACAAGGTCAAGCGCACGCGCGTGCCCGCGAGCCACATCACCGTGGGCCTGCAGTGCGGCGGATCGGACGGCTTTTCTTCCATCACCGCGAACCCTGCGCTCGGAGCGGCGATGGATCTGCTGGTGCGCCACGGCGGCACGGCGATCCTGTCGGAGACGCCCGAGATCTATGGTGTCGAACATACGCTGACGCGCCGCGCCCGCAGCCGTGAAGTAGGCGAGAAGCTGATCGAGCGCATCCGCTGGTGGAAGGACGAGTACACCGTCGGCCGCGATACGCAGATCAACGGCAAGGTGAGCCCGGGCAATCAGGCGGGCGGCCTCGCGAACATCTTCGAGAAGTCGCTCGGGTCCTCGATGAAGGGCGGCACCGGTCCGCTGATGGAGGTGTATCGCTATGCCGAACCGGTCACGCAGAAGGGCCTGGTGTTCATGGACACGCCGGGCTTCGACCCCTGTTCGGCGACCGGTCAGATCGCCGGCGGCGCCAACGTGATCCTGTTCACCACCGGCCGCGGTTCCATGTTCGGCGCGAAGCCGGTGCCGTCGGTGAAGCTCGCGACCAACTCGCCCATGTACCGCAAGCTGGAAGAGGACATGGACATCAACTGCGGCGAGATCCTCGACGGCACGGCGACGATTCCCGAGATGGGGCAGAAGATCCTAGAGCACACGCTGCGCGTTGCGTCCGGAGAGAGGAGCAAGAGCGAGTTGCTTGACCTCGGGAATCACGAGTTCGTGCCTTGGAATATTGGGATCGTGGGGTAATAGTCGGAGCCTAGGACGGCGGCCCCCATCCCAGCCTTCCCCCACCGTTGGTGGGGGAAGGAGTGCCTGGTTTTGACGGTGGGAACGAAGTACGCAGTACATCCCCTCCCCCACGACACAGTCGTGGGGGAGGGTTAGGGTGGGGGCAGCAGCGCAGCTTAAGTCTGCCGAAACGCCAACCCGAACCGCGCCGTATCGTCCTGCTGCAGCGCCTTCACCAGCACCGGCATCGATTCGTTCATTGCCGCATCCAGCCGCCACGGCGGATTGAAGACGAACATGCCACTGCCGTGCAAGCCGAGGCCGTCTTCCGCGGGCGCGGCGACGGTAAGCGAGACGTCGAGCCAGTCGCCGGTCGCCAGGCGCTGCAGTTGACCGGGCAGCTTCTCCGACTCCGGCCGCTGCACCAGCGGATACCATACCGCGACGATCCCGGTGGCGAAACGCTGCAAGGCATCGGTCACTGCCGCGGTAACCTTGCGATAGTCGGTCTTGTCCTCGTAGGGCGGATCGATGAGCACCAGTCCCCGTCGCGAGGGTGGCGGCAGCAGCGCCTTCAGTCCGGCGAATCCGTCCTCCGCATGCGTTGCCACGCGGCGTCCGGCCCGCTCGAAGTGCTGCTGGAGCAAACGGCTTTCCGTGGTGTGCAGTTCGAAGGCATGCAGCTTGTCCCCCGGGCGCGTCATCTGCGCGGCGATCTGCGGTGAGCCAGGATAGCGGTGCAGTGCGCCGTCCGGGTTGTACGAACGCACCTGTTCGATGTACTCGGCGATCGGCGCGGGCAGGTCCTTGCGCGTCCAGAGTCGCTTGATACCCGAATCGGCCTCGCCGCTCTTTGCCGCGAAGCCGCTGTCCAGTTCGTATCCGCCGGCGCCCGCGTGCGTGTCGACCACGGTGAACGGCTTCTCCTTCGATGCGAGGCCCTTGAGCAGCTGCACCAGCACGACATGCTTCAGCACGTCGGCATGGTTGCCGGCATGAAACCCGTGGCGGTAGCTGAACACGCGTTCAGCCGTGCCCGCGCCAGCGTTCCGCTTGCCGGAAGACCAGGTCGGGCAGCGACCGCCCGACGTGATAGGTGCTGCGCATCCAGTACGCGTCGTTGCCGATACCGCCGACCATCCGGCGGAGCACCGCGAAGGCCGGCTCGGATTCCGGCGCCGACGGGTCGGCGCCGAGCGCGTCGAGCGTGGCAGCGATGTCCTCGGCAATGGGGCGGCGTGTGCGCGTCATGGGGTCGATCAGTTCACCATCCAGCCCGAAGCGGCAGGCATGGAAGCGATTGTAGCCGTAGGGCAGGTAGATATCCTCGCTCAACGCCGGACGCTCGGCGAGAATGCGGCGGGCGAGCGCCTGAGCGTAGATCGCAAGAGCCGCGGCGGTTTCCACCGTGAGCGGCGTATCGCAGACCCGCACTTCGATCGTTCCGAATTCAGGCTTCGGGCGGATATCCCAATAGAGGTCCTTGATGCTCTCCACCACGCCGAGACCGCGCAGCCGCTCGAAGTAACCGCGGAACTCGTCCCAGCGCAACACGAAAGGCGCGCGGCCGCTCAAGGGAAACGCGAGGATGGCGTTGTAGCGCGAAGAGTCGAAGGCGGTGTCGACGCCCTGCAGGTACGGCGACGATGCCGCGAGCGCGATGAAATGCGGCACGTAGCGCGACATCGCGTGCAGCAGGTAAAGCGCGTCGTCGCCATTCGGGCAACCGACGTGGATGTGCTGGCCGAACACGGTGAACTGCTTCGCAAGATAGCCGTAGAGCGCCGACACGTGATGGAAGCGCGGCTTGTCGAAGATGCGCCGCTCGCTCCAGTGCTGGAACGGATGCGCGCCGCCCCCGGACACCAGCACGTTGAGGCGATCTGCCGCAGCTACGACAGTGTTTCGCACCGAGCGCAGTTCCGCCAGCAGTGCATCGTGGCGATCGTGGATGCCGGTGCTGATCTCCAGCATGCTCTGGGTGATCTCCGGCTTCACGTCGCCGGCGTGAGGCTGACGTTCGATCAGATCGATGAGATCCGACGCGGCAGGTGTGAGGTCGCAGTCGCGTGTGTTGAAGAGTTGCAGCTCCAGCTCGACGCCGAGCGTGAGCGGACGGGACTGCGAGAAGTTGAGCGGATCCGCCGCCTCCAGCGCGCTCATGCGAGGGCCGTCGATTCACCGGCACGGATGAAGGCGAAGCGCGCGAGGAGCGGCCCCGCCATCTCGAGCACCACGAGCGCCGGGACGAGCACCGACAGCAGGTCGCGCGCCAGTTCCGGGAACACCGTCACGGTCTCGTGGACGAACACCAGCGCGACCGCGGACATCGGCATGAGGCCCAGCGCGACCAGCGAACCCTTGCGCGTGGAAAGTCCCGAAACCCGCGAGGTCACCAGCACGCCGATGTACTTGCCGACGTAGCGGGCGGCAACCAGCGCGATGCCCGTGATCGCTCCTGCCACGGCAATCGACAGATCGAGCGCCGCAGCCGACAGCGCGAACAGCAGCACGAGGAAGATCTGGCCGAGCGGACCGAAGTCGAGCGACACGAAGCGCCGCCGGTCGTCGATGGCACGCAGGCTTGCACCGAAGCCGAGCAGCACCAGGGCCGACGAGAGATTGAGCCACTCGCCCAGCGCCACCGCGATCAGCACCAGCGCGAACGCGCAGACACGCTGCACGTCGCCGTAGGCATCCAGCCGCATCAGCAGCGGCCGCGCGACAGTCGCCAGGATCAACGCCAGCACCGACGATCCGAAGATGAGGTACATCGGATGGGCGGCCATCACCACCCAGTCACCGTGGTACTCCGCATGGAACCAGGCGAGCAGCACGCCGATGGTGATGAACGCGTAGGCGCAATCGAGCGCCGTGAGCAGCTCGACCCGCTGCGTGACCTGCCCGCTGGCGCGGAGGTCGCGCGCGAGCGTCATCACCGTGGCCGGCGACGTCGCCATCGCGATCGCGGCCGCGAACGCCGCGACCGGCGGCGAGACGCGCAACAGCATCAGGATGGCGAACACGGCCGCGAAAGCGAGCATGGCCTCCAGCACGCTGGTGCCCGCGAGCCAGGGGTTGCGACGCAGCCAGCCCAGGTCGATGCGTTGCCCGAACTCGAACAGCACCAGGCCCGCGGCGACGTGCATGATGAACTTCAGGTCCTGCAGGGCCTGGGCGTCGAGCAGACCCGTGGCACTGGGTCCGTAGATCGCACCGGCGACGACCCAGCCGATCAGCCGTGGCAGCTTGAGGACGCGCTGGAAGATCTCGCCGGCGACCAGCGCTGCGAGGAGCACCAGCGCCGCCATGGTGAGGCTGCCTACGTGGGGCGGCCAGGAAGGAAGGAAGAACAGCGTATCCATGCCGTCACGCGCGCACGGCAATATGCTGGATGAATGGACCCATCTTGGCGTTCTCCCTCTGGTCTGATTGTGGATTTCGTCTCCGGACGGCGACGCGACCGGAAGGGTTCTCTATAGGCCCCGAGGGAAGGACCGCGGAACGCGAAAAAAGTTTGTGCAGGGCGGCGAATCAGTGTTTCGCCCACACGAAGGCGCCCGGTGGTCCTACTTGCGAGTGAGGACCATCAGGGAAAAGCGCTCAACGCGGCGGACGCGGCGGAAAATCAAACGCAGGAAAGCCTTGGGGTTGCCTTACGCCGCGTCCGTCGCGTCCGCCGCGTTGAGCGCTTCTACGCCTTTGCGCCCGGCGCCAGCGTCACGACGAAAGTGCTGCCTCCGCCAGGACGGGATTCGTAGTGAGCGTCGCCGCCATGCCGCCGGGCGATCTGCCGCACGAGCGCAAGGCCCAGACCCACTCCCGAGCCGGTTTCCGCCATGCCGCGAACGCGGTAGAAGGGTTCGAAGATGCGCTCATGCTCGCTCGCCGGCACCCCCGGTCCGCGATCGGAGACCCGCAGCGTCGCGGGGGTCGTGCCCTCCACCGCTACCTCGATCGGCGTGCCGCCGCCGTAGCGCCGGGCGTTCTCGAGCAGATTGCGCACGAGCCGGCGCAGCAGGCGGGCATCGCCCTGCAGCGACGTCATCGAGCCGCTCACCTGCGCGTCGAACTCGGCCGCCTCTTCGGCGACGAGTGCCAGCAGATCCACTTCCTCCATCTTCCCGACGACCGCTCCGGCATCGAGCCGGCTCGCTTCCAGCAGTTCGTCGATCAGCGCGTCCAGCTCCGCCACGTCGCGGGCAAGCCGGGCCTTCAGTTCCGGGCGCTCCTCCGCGGTCAGCAGTTCCACCGCCATGCGCATGCGCGCCAGCGGCGAACGCAACTCGTGCGACACGTTCGCGAGCAATGACTTCTGCGTGCCGACGAGTTGTTCGATGCGCGCGGCCGTTCGATTGAAGCTCGATGCGAGTTCGGCGACCTCGTCGCGGCCCTCTACGTCGACCCGCGCGGAGAGATCGCCGGCGCCCAGTGCGTCCACGCGCGCCTGCAACCGCTCGAGGCGTCCGGTGATGCGCCGGACGATGAAGTACGCTCCCCCGGCCGACGTGAGCAGCAGCAGGCACAGACCGGCCAGCAGTCCGGGCCCGCGCGGGCGCTTCGCGGGACGGACCATCACGGTTCGACCATCGTCCAGTTTCAGCGCCGTGGCCGGGCCGCCCGGCAGATGCACGAAGCCGCTGCCATCCAGATCGGGCGGCGGCGGCGGGAGCGGTGGGCCAGCGTGCGCGAGCAGCGCACCGCGCGCATCGCGCACCGTCATGACTGCGGGCGTCCGCGCCGCGAGGCGATCGACAGCAGCCTGCACTTCGGCGCGCGGCGCGTCCGGTTTCGGCAGAGCATCGCTCAACAGTACCGCCACGCCTTCCAGCATGCGATGGTCCTTGCGCTCGTCCGGCAGCAGCCACCAGAACGCCGCCATGAGTACGGCGAACAGCACCAGGATGCCGAGGAACGCGAGCCAGATCTGCAGGTAGAGGCGGCGCACGGACGAGGGTCAGTGTTGCTCGCGGGCAAACACGTAGCCGGCACCGCGCACGGTCAGGATGCGCCGCGGATTCTTCGGATCGTCCTCGATCGCCGCACGAATGCGCGATACGTGCACGTCGAGGCTGCGATCGAAGGCCTCGACGCCGTGGCCACGCAGGCGGTCCATCAAAGCATCCCGCGACAGCACCCGGCCCGCCTGGCTGGCAAGCACCCACAGCAGTTCGAATTGATGGCTGGTGATCGACCGCTCTTCTCCGTCGACGGAAACCACGCGCGCGTCGCGATCGATCTCCAGGCGCCCGAAGCGCAGCACTTCGCGCGGCCCGTTGGCGGCGCGGCCCCGGCGCAGAACGGCCCGCAGCCGTGCGAGCAGTTCGCGTGGCTCGAACGGCTTCGGCAGATAGTCGTCCGCGCCGAGTTCGAGGCCGACGATGCGGTCGGCCGCGTCGCCGCGGGCAGTCAGCATGAGAATCGGTACGGCTGACTGCGTGCGGATGTCGCGGCAGACATCGAAGCCGTCACCGTCCGGCAGCATGACGTCCAGCACCACGGCGTCGAAGGCCTCGCTGCGCACGCGCGCGAGGCCTTCGTTCGCCGTCCCTGCCTGCTCCACGCGGTAGCCCGCACGCCCCAGGTACTCGGCCACCATGGCCGCGAGCGCGCGATCGTCCTCGATCAGGAGCAGGCTGGGACTCATCGCACGGCTCAGGTGCGCGGGCGCTCGCGCGGGGGCCGCGGACCGTCCGGACCACCAGGCTCATGCGATCCCGGTCCACCAGGCGGGCCGAAGCCCAATGGGCCGCCGAAGCTGCGCGCCAGGTCGACCAGACCGCGGCGCTGTTCGGGCGTTAGCACGTCCGCCACGTCGGCAAGCGCCGTGGTGATCCGCTGCGAGGCGCGTTCGGCCAGTTCCAGTTCGGCCTGGCGCAGCGCTTCGAGTTTCGTGCGATCCACGCTATCGGCGGTCAGCGCTTCCAGCAGCGCGTCGCGATTGCCGTGATGGGCTTCACGCAGTCCGGACAGATCGGTTACCGCCGCCCCCACGATCTCCTTCACCTTGACCTTCTGCTCGTCGGTGGCCTTGACCTTGGTGAGCATCCAGTCAGTGGCGAAGTCCACGCGGTGGCGCATGGCCTCCGGACCCATCGGGCCATGGTGGCGGCTGATGCAGCGCTTGAATCCGCCGGGTCCCTCATGGGCGTGAGCGACGAAGCCGGCAGTGCCGGCGAGCAGCGCGCCGGCCAGGCCGCCGGTCAGCAGACCGGCGAGGAAGCGGCGCTTGGGTTTGGCGTTCGGAACGGGCTTGCTGGGTTCCATGACAACTGTCTCCTTGACGTTTGCGCGCGGTGCACCGTGCACCGGCGACGTTGCCATGATGTCGATCGCGACTTTCCGCCCTGTGTGCCGCGTGTAAAGAAGTGCAAAGGAACAGCCCTACGGCGTGGCCGCGAACATGGGAAGCAGGAGGAACGCCTTGATGATGAGCGCGTTCGCAAGGTCCACGAAGATCGAACCGCACAGCGTGATCAGCAGGAAGGCGTTCGGCGACGGCCCGTAGCGCGACGCGAGTTGTTCCATGGTGGCCATCGCCACCGGCATCGAACTCAATCCGAATCCGAGGAAGCCGCCGGCGGTGACGGCCGCGTCGTAGTCGCGCCCGAGCCAGCGGAACAGGAGAAAGACCGCCACGAGACACGACAGCGTGATCTGGACCGCGGCATTGATCACCAGCGGCCAGATGGTGTTGCTCACCGTCCACAGCCGCAGGCTCATCAGGCTCAGCACGAGAAAGACCTGCAGCGCCACTTCGCCGGCGTGCTCGATGGCTTCGAGGTCGAACGGGCGCCGGAAGACATCCAGTGTGTTGCCGAGGACCACGCCGGCCAGCATGGCGGTGAGGAATCCCGGCAGCACGAAATCGTGGGCGCGGGCCCAGTCGTTGACGATCTGGCCGAGCACGACCGAGAGGCCGATTGCGAGCAATGCCGCGACCACCTGTTCGACGGTGGCGGCGCGCGGAGCGGTCTCGCCGGTGTCGGCCATCCACGGCACCTGGCCGGGACGCGCGGTACCGCCCAACTTGTGCTTGACCACGAGGTAGCCGGCGACGGGGCCGGACACCAGCGCGCCGGTGACCACGGCGATGGTCGCTGCGGCGATGCCGACCTCCGGCGCCTGCACCAGGCCGAAATGGTCATGCGCCTCCTGTGCCCATGCCATCGCGGTGCCGGGGCCGCCGACGAACGACGCACTGCCCATCAGCAGGCCGTAGAACGGGTGCTCGCCGAAGGCACCCACCACCAGCAGTCCGGCGACGTTCTGGACGAGCAGCAGCACCACGACGGCGGCGCACAGGTAGGCGAGCGGCAAGCCGCCGCGCTTCAGCGCCGCGAGGCGCGACGCAAGGCCGATGGTGGCGAAGAAGAACAGCAGCAATACGTCGCGCAGCTCGCGCGCGAACTTCACCTCGATGTCGAAGCCGAGGTACAGGGTCAGTGTGCCCGCCGCAACGATGAGACCGCCGATCACCGGGGCCGGAATGTTGAGGCGCTGGATGGTCGCGAAGCGCCGGTAGATGCGGATGCCGACGACCAGGGCGATGAGGCCCACCAGCAGGGTGACGATCTCGGAAGGAGTGAGGACGGT
>JAIESW010000058.1 GCA_019745565.1 Burkholderiales bacterium | reverse complement strand
CAGCCCTCTTGGGGCGGCCCGGCGAGGGCTGGAAGGTGACGTCCCCCCCGATAGGCCTGCGGCCTCTCCCCCCAGGGGGCTCAGCCCTCTTGGGGCGGCCCGGCGAGGGCTGAAAGCATGACTCCGGAATTACTGGAAGCCATCGGTGCCGGCGCCACGGTCGTGACGCCGAACCGGCGGCTCGCCCGTGCCGTCAAGGTCGCGTTCGACCGCAACCGCCAGGCGACCGGTGCCCAGGTGTGGGCTGCGGCGGATGTGCTGCCCTGGTCGGCCTGGCTCGACCGAACGTTCGAAACGCTGATCCGCGACGAACCCGGTGTCCGGGTGCTGGCACCTGCCCAGGAGCTGGCCCTCTGGCAGCGCGTGGTGGCCGATTCGCCCGTGGCTCACGCGCTGCTCGATACTGCCGCGACCGCGCGAACCGCGCGCGAAGCCGCCCAGCTCGATCGTGCGTGGCGCCTCGACGTGCGCGACTCCGGTGCACTGTTGCATGACGACGCTCGGGCATTCGTCGGCTGGACCGTGCGCCATCGCGAGCTCTGCGCTGCGGGGGCGTGGGTCGACAGTGCCGCCGTGCCGGATGAAATTGCAGCGCGCATGGGTCCGGCGCACGCATCGAAGGTCGGTCGATTGATTGCCTATGGCTTCGACGCGCTGACGCTGCAGCAGCGGGAACTCTTCCAAGCGATGCGCGCCGCCGGCGTGCAGATGGAGGTGCTGCAGCCGTCCGGCACGGAGGGCGCCGTTGCGCGTCGCACGTTCGCGACATCGGCGGACGAACTGAGCGGCGTTGCGCTCGAGGTGCGGGCCTTGCTGGAGGACGATCCGCAACTGTCGATCGGTGTCGTGGTGCCGGACCTTGCACAACGGCGGGCGGAGGTGCTGCGCACGTTCGACGACGCGCTCGAGCCCGGGCGCGTTCTCGCACCGGGTACGGTCACGCCGCGACCTTGGAACATCTCCCTCGGGACGCCGCTTTCCGCCACGGCGCTGGTCCATGCTGCGCTCACGATCCTGCGGTTCGCCCGCGGGTCGCTCGATGCATCCGATCTCGGCCTGCTGCTGCGCTCTCCGTTCCTGGTTGCGGCGGAACAGGAACGCACGGCGCGCGCGCTGCTCGATGCGCGCCTGCGGCGCATCGGCCGGCTCCGGTTCGACCTCGGCGCGGTACAACGCGAAGCGTTCGCACGCGATCGCGAACAACCTCACGCGAGCCGCGTGCTCGCCGAACGCCTCGATGCGTGGCAACCGGTCGCCCGCGATGCCGCGCGTCTGCGTCAATTGCCTTCGGCGTGGAGCGCGACATTCCTCGCGTTGCTTGGCGGTCTGGGCTGGCCGGGCGAGCGTGCCCTGGACAGCGACGAGTTCCAGGCATGGGAGGCATGGCGTTCGGTGGTCGCGGGGCTCGCGGCGCTCGATCCGGTGCTGGGGTCGCTGCGCTACGACGACGCGCTGACGTGGCTCACGCGAATGTCCGCGGACACGTTGTTCCAGCCCGAATCCGGTGACGTCACCGTCCAGGTGCTGGGGACGCTCGAGTCGGCCGGACTCGAGTTCGATCATCTCTTCGTCATCGGACTGCAGGACGAAGCCTGGCCGCCGTCCGCCCGCCCGAATCCGCTGCTGCCGATTGCGCTACAGCGACTGCGCGGCGTGCCCCACGCGGACGCACGGTGGGAACTGGGGTTCGCGCAACGCATGATGACGCAGTGGCGCGTCGGCGCGCGCAACCTGCACGTCAGCAGCGCGGAGCGCGACGGCGACCGGGTGCTGCGGCCGAGCGCGATGATCGCGGCACTCGCCGTCGAGCCTGGCGACGTACCATCGAAGACGTACGCCGAGCACATGCGCGAAGCAGCAAGCATCGAATCGTTCACCGATACCATCGCCCCGGTGCTCGCCCCGGGCCATGAGGCCGAAGGCGGAGCCGGCGTGTTCGAGAACCAGTCGGCGTGTCCCTTCCGGGCGTTCGCGCGGCATCGGCTCGGCGCGCGTCGTCTGGAGGAGGCCCGCGCCGGCCTCGACGCCCGCGAGCGCGGCACGCTCCTGCACCGCACCGCCGCGCATCTGTGGGGCGAACTCGAATCGCAAGCGCGGCTCCTGTCGATGGCCGATGCCGAGACCGATGCTGCTGTCGGCCGCGCGGCCGATGCAGCGCTGGTCATGCTGGCGCGCGACCGACCTGACGCCCTGTCCCCGGCGTTCGCCGCCATCGAACGGGAGCGGCTGAAGGAACTCGTCACGAAGCTGCTCACGCTGGAGCGGACGCGCGCTCCTTTCCGGGTCGTGGGGCGCGAGGCCCCGCGCATGCTGTCGATCGGCGGGCTCGCCGTGCGCGCTCGTGTCGATCGCATCGATGCTCTCGACGACGGACGCCTCGTCGTGCTCGACTACAAGACCGGTGCCGCGACGCCGGCGCACTGGCTGGGTGAGCGACCCGATGCGCCGCAGCTGCCGCTCTATGCGGTCACCGAAGACGGTGAAGTCGCGGCCGTCGCCTTTGCCGCAGTGAATGCTCGCGAGGCCGCGTTCCGCGGTCTCGCGTCCGAGACCGGTCTGCTGCCGGGCGTCGACACTGTGGACAGCATCCGTGCTCCGGCGAGGGCGATCGACGGATGGAGCGGACTGTTCGCGCTGTGGCGTCAGACGCTGGACCGGCTTGCGGCCGAGTTCCTCGCGGGTCACGCCGCCGTCGCGCCCAAGAACTATCCGCAGACATGCCGCTATTGCGAACTGGGCGCGCTGTGTCGGGTGCGCGAGCAACTCGATGCCGCGGCCGATCCGGACGAAGGCGACGCCGATGAGTGACCCGCCCGTTGCGGATGCCGCAGCGCGCGTCCGCGCGCTCGACCCGCAGCGTTCGTTCATCGTCCAGGCGCCCGCCGGTTCCGGCAAGACCGGTCTGCTCATCCAGCGCATGCTGGCGTTGCTCGCGACGTGCGAAGCACCGGAGGAGATCGTCGCCATCACGTTCACGCGCAAGGCGGCGGCGGAGATGCGCGACCGAGTGGTGGAAGCTCTCGAACGCGCTGCCGATGACGCGCCGCCGGCGGAGGAACATGCACGGCGCACGTGGACTCTGGCGCGCGCAGCGAGGCAACGCGACGTCGAGCTCGGTTGGGGTATCGAGAGCAACCCGGGCCGCCTGCGCATCCAGACGATCGATGCGCTGTGCGCGAGCCTCACGCGCCAGATGCCGGTGTTGTCCGGGTTCGGCGTGCCGCCCGAAACGCTCGAGGACGCGCAGCCGCTGTATGTGGAAGGCGCGCGCCGCACGCTCGGAATGCTCGACGGCGGCGGCGCAGCGGCGCTCGCAGTCGCGCGCCTGCTGCGTCATCTCGACAACGACGTCGGGACCGCGGAAGGATTGCTCGCGGGCATGCTGGCGCGGCGCGACCAATGGCTGCGTCACGTGGCCGATCCGCACTCGCCGCGCCTCGAACGTCCGGTTCTCGAGCAAGGCTTGCACGATGCGACCGTCGACGCGCTCAGCCATCTTGCAGCGCTCGTTCCGAGCGACTTGGCGTTGGAACTGATCCCCTTGGCGCGCTACGCGGCCGGCAACCTGGTCGAAGCGGGCAAGGACTCGCCGGTCTGCGCCCTGCTGGATCTGGAAGCGCTGCCGGACCCGGTCCCGGAGGCACTCGCTACCTGGTGTGGCCTCGCCGCACTGCTGCTCACCAACGACGGCGATGTCCGCAAGCGCGTGGACGTGAACACCGGCTTCCCGTCGTCACAGGACAAGGCGGACAAGGCGACGCGCGCGGCGTGGAAGGATCGAATGGCGGCCGCGTTGTCTGCGCTCGCCGAACACCCCGAGTTCGTCGCAGAACTCGGTCGCACGCGCAGGCTGCCTCCACCGCACTACGATGAGTCGCAGTGGGAACTGGTCGAAGCGCTGGTGGCCGTCCTGCCGCTGGCCGTGGCGCAGCTCGATCTGCTGTTCCGCGAACGACGTCAGGTGGATTTCACCGCCGTGGCGCAGGCCGCGGTGCGGGCGTTGGGCCAGGCGGATGCTCCGACCGATCTCGCGCTCGCCTTGGACTATCGGATCCGCCATCTGCTGGTCGACGAGTTCCAGGATACGTCGCAGTCGCAGTACGAACTTCTCTCGCGCCTGACTGCCGGTTGGGAGCCGGACGACGGGCGCACGCTGTTCGTGGTGGGCGATCCGATGCAGTCCATCTATCGGTTCCGCGAAGCGGATGTCGCGTTGTATCTGCGCGCGCGGATGGAGGGCATCGGCAGCGTGGCGCTCGAACCGCTCGCGCTCGGCGTGAACTTCCGTTCCGACGCGGGCATCGTCCGGTGGGTGAACGACACGTTCGCGCGTCTGCTGCCGGAGGCGGAGGATCTCGCGAGCGGCGCTGTGCGCTATTCGTCTTCGGAGGCGGTGCATCCGGCGTCGGAGGGCGCGGCCGTCGTCGTGCATCCTGCAGCGGGACGCGATCGCGCAGCCGAGGCCGAACAGGTCGTGTCGCTCGTGCGCCGGGTGAGAGATGAGAAACCCGATCAGAGCGTCGCGATCCTGGTGCGGTCGCGCTCGCGTCTATCCCATATCGTGCCGGCGCTCAAGGCGGCGGGGCTCGGCTTCCAGGCCATCGACATCGATCTGCTCGCAGACCGACCGATGGTGCAGGACCTGCACGCGCTCACGCGAGCGTTGGTGCATCCGGCCGATCGTGTCGCGTGGCTCGCGGTGCTGCGCGCGCCGTGGTGCGGTCTGTCGCTTGCGGACCTCGAGGCCGTGGCCGGCTTCGACGCGCAGGTGTGCGTCTTCGATGCGTTGCAGAGATTCCACGTGATCGAGCGCCTGTCGCCGGCCGGACGCACGCGCGCAGCCCACGTCGTCACCTGCCTGCAGCGATTCGTCGACCAACGCGGGCGAGGAACGTTGCGACGGCGCGTCGAAGGCGCATGGTTGGCACTGGGCGGGCCGGCCACGGCGATCGAGGGATCCGACCTGGCCGACGCCGCGACCTATCTCGCGACCCTCGATGAGCTGGAAAGCGGCGGCGATCTTGCCGACTTCGCCGAACTCGACGTGGCCGTCGGGCAACTCTATGCGCGGCCGGACCCGGCGGCCGATGAACGGTTGCAGATCATGACCATCCACAAGGCGAAGGGCCTCGAGTTCGACACCGTGATCCTGCCGGGCCTGGGCTACGCACCGCGGGAGTCGGACAAGCCCTTGTTGCGCTGGATGGAGCGGCCGCGCGCGCACGGCGACAGCGACCTGCTGCTGGCACCGATCCGGGCGCGCTCGCGCGAAGAGGATCCGATCTACGACTATCTCGAGCAGCTGGACAAGGCGAAGGGCGAGCATGAGGACGGTCGTCTGCTGTACGTCGCGGCCACACGGGCGCGCAAACGATTGCATCTGATCGGACACGCGAACGTGCGCAACGGCCGTGCCACGCCGGCCAGACGCTCTTTGCTGGAGCGCCTGTGGCCCGCGGTCCGTGAGGACTTCGAAGGCTTGGTGGAGACGTCCGACGCGGACGGCAAACCATCGGATGCGGAGCCCGTTCAACCGGGGAACGTGCTGCGCCGTCTGACAGCCGGTTGGTCGCCACCGCCTCTGGCTGCATCCGTGATCGCGCCGCGGCCGGCGGAGGCGACGGCATCGGGATCGAGCGACGTCGAGTTCTCCTGGGCTTCCGAAACCGCGAGGCATGTCGGCACGGTGGTGCACCGTGCGTTGCAGCGGATCGCCGACGATGGATTGGAGACCTGGTCGGCCGTGAACACCGCCGCGCGTCGAGCAACACACGAACGCGACCTGCGAAAGCTCGGTGTCCCCGAGGCCGAACTGGAGGGCGCGCTGGCGCGAGTGACCGCCGCTTTGACTGCCGCGGTCGCGGACGCGCGGGCGCGCTGGCTCTTCGCGCCTCATGTCGAAGCGCATACCGAGCTGCGGCTCACCGGTGTCGTCGGTAACGACCTGATCGATGTCGCGATCGATCGCACGTTCGTCGACAGCGGCGGCGTGCGGTGGATCGTCGACTACAAGACCGGCGTGCACGAAGGAGCGGATCCGGAAGGCTTCCTCGACAACGAGCGCGAGCGCTATCGTGCGCAACTCGAACGATATGCCGTGCTTATGGCACGGCTCGACGCTCGTCCCGTCCGGCTCGCACTCTATTTCCCGCTGATGCGGGGCTGGCGTGAGTGGGAACCCGGTGCCCGCGCGGCACCCTCTTGATCGCCGTACTTCCTGGAGGTCGTCATGCTCTTGCGCTCCGCTGCAACGATGATCGCGATGTTCCTGGCACTGCCTGCCTGGGCCCAGTTCACGCTGGGCGGCGGTGTCGACTATATGAAGTGGACCGAGGACACCGCGCCCGAGGTGCGCGAAACCGGCATGCTCGCGGTGCTGACCGGCGGGTGGACGATGAATCGGGAGCGCGGCGCCCTGTTCGCCTGGCGCGGATCGGTATACGGCGGCGACGTGGACTACGAAGGCGCAACCTTGTTTCCGCCGGTCCGCGCGATCCAGGGTACGACGTCATATCGCGGCACCACCCAGGAAGCGCAGTTCCGGTATCGCATTCGGGCCGGCGGCTCCGCGTGGGTCGATCTGGTCGCATCGGGCGGGATCGATCTGTGGGAGCGCAGGCTGAACTCTTTCCAGAAGGAGAACTATCTCATCGGCTTCGCCCGGCTCGGCGTCGAACTGGATCGCAGTGACCGCGGCTTCGTCGCAGGGGTCGGCTTGAAGCAACCGTTCCACACCTATGAGGAAGCCTACCTCGACGGGATGAATCCCAATCCCATCGAGTTGAAACCGGGCAAGGAACCTTCCGCCTACGCCATGCTGGGCTATCGCTTCGACGCCCACTGGAAGCTCATGGGAGTGTTCGATGCGCTGAGCCTCGGCGAGTCGCCTTCGACCGGCGCGTTCGTGCCCGGTTTCGGCAGCGGTCAGTTCTTCCAACCGGCCAGCACGCTGTACCGGATCGGCGTCCGGGTGGAGTACACGTTCCGCTGATAGCCGCTGCATGCGGCGATCGAGCCCGGTCGTCAGGGGGATCTTGAATCGGCGCGTCACCGTACGGAGACGCGCTCGATGGGATTCGTCTTGACGTTGCGAGACGACGCATTCCAAGCCCACGGACAGTCACTGGAGCGTCATAAACGGTGCCTAGTATCCGGGTCTCACGAAGAGGGGAGAGACCTTGCGCCGCATCGATCGAATCGAAGCCCGTGGTTTCGTGCGGATCGAATACCGCGGCGAGGTGTCGGTGCGCGTTCGTCGGCAGCGCGGCTTCACTCTTCTCGAGCTGTTGGTGGTGATGGTGATCATCGGATTGCTGGCGGCGTACGTGGGACCGAAGTACTTCTCGCAGATCGGCAAATCGGAAGTGAAGATCACCAAGGCGCAGATCGACGCGCTGGAGAAGGCGCTGGATGCGTATCGGCTGGACGTGGGTCGCTACCCGAGCACCGAACAGGGGCTGGCGGCGCTGGAAGCGAAACCTGCGAACGAAGCCAAGTGGCAAGGGCCGTATCTCAAGAAGGCCGTGCCGCTGGACCCGTGGGGCAAGCCGTATCAATACCGCTCGCCCGGTGAGAAGAGCGAATTCGATCTCTTCTCCTTCGGCAAGGATGGACAGGCCGGCGGGGACGGCGAGAACGCGGACATCACCAACTGGAATTGATGTCGAATCGCCATGCGCTACCGCATCAAAGCCCTCAAAGCCGGCGAAGGAATCGTCACCTTAGCCCTTGAGGCGCGCGACGCGGCCGAAGCGCAGGTACAGGCGAAGGAGCGCGGCTACGCCGTGTTGTCGGTGCAGGGTGGTGGCGCACTGGCGCTGCCGGCCCTGAAGGGCCGAGCCAAATTCCCGCTGCTGCTGTTCACGCAGGAGTTGCTGGCGTTGCTGCAATCGGGGATCAGCCTGGTGGAGGCGATCGAGACCCTGGCCGAGAAAGAATCGCGCCCCGACACGCGCGCCATCCTGAAGGCGTTGCTCACCAGTTTGTACGAAGGCAAACCCTACTCGAGCGCCCTGCAATCGGTGCCGGGCACCTTCCCCGACCTGTACGTGGCCACCGTGCGCGCGGCCGAGCGTACCGGCGACCTGCCCGAAGCGCTGGGCCGCTTCGTGGCCTACCAGACCCAGCTGGACGTGGTGAAGAAGAAACTCGTGAGTGCCTCCATCTACCCGGCGATCCTGATCGTCTTCGGCGCTCTGGTGACCCTGTTCCTGCTGGGCTACGTCGTGCCGCGTTTCAGCCACGTGTACGAAGACGTGGGCGGCGAACTGCCGCTCGTTTCGCGGCTGCTCATCCAATGGGGCCGCATCGTCGAGGCCAATGGCTTCACGATCGCGACGCTGTTCATCGCTGGCGTGATCTTCGTGGGCTGGTGGCTCACCCGCGCCTCGACCCGCGCACGCCTCGTGCGGGCATTGCGCACCATCCCCGCCATGGGCGAGCGCCTGCGCGTCTACCAGCTGACCCGTTTCTACCGCACCTTAGGCATGCTGCTCAGCGGCGGCATCCCGGTCGTGCCGGCCCTGGGAATGGTGGCCGGGCTGCTCGACACCGAACTGCGCATGCGCCTGGACGGGGCGCAGCGCGCCATCCGCGAAGGCAAACCCATGTCGGTCGCGATGGAAGCGAGCGGCCTCACCACCCCGGTGGCGCTGCGCATGCTGCGGGTGGGCGAGCGCACCGGGCGCATGGGCGAGATGCTGGAGCGCATCGCCGTGTTCTACGACGAAGAGATGGCGCGCTGGGTGGACTGGTTCACCAAGACCTTCGAGCCGCTGCTGATGGCCCTGATCGGCATCCTCATCGGCGGCATCGTCGTCCTGATGTACCTGCCGATCTTCGAACTGGCGGGGAGCCTGCAGTGAAGCCGCGGGAATTCGAAGCCCCGGTGGGGTTCAGTCCCGAAGAGATCGCTGCGGCGCGCGCAACTGCGCTGAGCAGCGGCAAGCGGATCGTGGCGTGCCTGGAAGAACAAAGCGGGTTCGAGCCCGAAGCCTTCACCCAGGCGCTGGCGGCCACCTTCGGCCTGATGCCCATGAGCATGGCCGACATGCACGGGGCGCAGCCTGCCTTCGAACTGCTGCCCTACACCGAAGCTCTGGCACGCGAGAGCGTCCTGTTCCGCTTGGGCGGCGGCCAGCTGGTGCTGGCCTACGCCGACCCGTTCGATCCCAAGGTACGCCCCTGGGCCGAAGAGCGCATCGGTGCGGCGGTGGGCTTCCGGCTCGCCCACGGCGCCGACCTGGCAGCGTGGCTGGCGCGCCACGGCGAGTCACTCAAGGCCATGGAAAGCCTCGTCCTGCAAACGCGCAGCGACGCAGAGGGCCGCGGAGCGGTCGAAGACCTGTCGTTGAAGACCATCAGCGCCGACACCAGCCCGGTGGTGCGCCTGGTGCACTCCACCGTCTACGACGCCTTGAAGAGCGGCGCGAGCGACATCCATCTGGAGACCGGAGCGGCCGGGCTCATCATCAAGTACCGCATCGACGGCGTCCTCATCAACGTGAGCCAGGTGAGCGGCGCCGAGACCGCCGAGCAGATCGTCTCGCGCATCAAAGTCATGTCCGAGCTGGACATCGCCGAGCGGCGCGTGCCCCAGGACGGGCGGTTCAAAGTCTCCATCCAGGGGCGCGAGATCGACTTCCGCGTGTCGATCATGCCCTCCATCTTCGGCGAAGACGCCGTGCTGCGGATCCTGGACAAGCAAAGCCTGGCCGACGCCCACCAGGGCCTGTCGCTGGAGAGCCTGGGCTTTGCCGACGAGGCCAAGACCTGGATCCGGCGCCTGGCCGCCGAGCCCTACGGCATGCTGCTGGTGACCGGGCCCACCGGCAGCGGCAAGACCACCACCTTGTACGCCGCGATCAGCGAGATCAACCACGGCGCGGACAAACTGATCACCATCGAAGACCCGGTGGAATACCAACTCCCGGGCGTGCTGCAGATCCCCGTCAACGAGAAGAAGGGCCTCACCTTCGCCCGGGGCCTGCGCTCCATCCTCCGCCACGACCCGGACAAGATCATGGTGGGCGAGATCCGCGACGCCGAGACCGCCCAGATCGCCATCCAGGCCGCACTCACCGGGCACCTGGTCTTCACCACCGTGCACGCCAACAACGTCTTCGACGTCATCGGGCGCTTCACCCACATGGGGGTCGATCCGTACGCCTTCGTCTCGGCGCTGAACGGCATCGTGGCCCAGCGCCTGGTGCGGGTGAACTGCCCCCATTGCACGCAAGACGACGAACCGGGTGCGGCCCTGCTGGCCGACGCCGGCCTCACGCCGGAGGACGTGGCGGGCTACCGCTTCCGGGCCGGCGCGGGCTGCGGGCACTGCCGCGGCAGCGGCTATCGGGGCCGCAAGGCCATCTCGGAGCTGCTGGTGTTGAACGACGAGTTGCGCGAACTGATCACGCAGCGCGAACCGATCCGGCGCGTGAAGGCCGCGGCCCGCGAGGGCGGCACGCGCTTCCTGCGCGAGTCCGCCCTGGACCTGGTGCGCGCGGGCGAGACCACGCTGAGTGAGGTGAACCGTGTCACCCTGGTGGCGTGAGCGCGTCCGGATCGACTTCGCCCCCGACCGGGTCGCGCTGACCCGCTTCAGTCGGGGCTTCAAGCCACGCCTGGTCGAGCAGGGCATTCACGAACTTGAAACCCTCGCACCGGGCTGGGAGGCCGCCCGCGATCTGCTCGATCGCATGCTCGTCGAAGCGCGCTGGGGCAAGGCCGAGGCGCATGTCCGCCTGTCGAGCCATTTCGTGCGTCTGCACCTGCTGCCCTTCAACGCAGCGCTGGCCACCGACGATGAACGCCTCGCCTTCGCCCGCATGGAACTGGAAGCCGTACACGGCGAGCGGGTGCACGACTGGACGCTGATCCTCGACGATGCTCCGGTCGGCGCGGCTGCGCCCGTGTGTGCCGTGGACAGCGCGCTGCTGGAGGCATTGCGTGCCTGCTGCGCCCGTGCCGCCCTCAAGGTCGGCTCCATCCGTCCTGCCTTCGCCGTTGCGCTCGACCAGCAGCGCGGCCGCATGCGAGCGCCGCGCTACGGCTTCGCGTTCGTGGAGCACGGCCGCGTAACGCTCGCGTTGTACGAGGGCACTGCGTGCCGCTGGCTCACCAATCCGCGCGTGGGGTCGGCACTCGGCGAAATCCTCGGAGCCGAACTGCAGCAAGCGCAGATGCTGGGCGGCATCGGCGGGGGCGGTCGGCTGCAGGTGGTCTTTGCCAACCAGCGCGAAGGCCTGCCTGCACGCATCGGCGGCTGGGAACTCGCGGTGGCTGAACCGGGCGAACCCGGCGCACGCGCCTTCCCGGTGGGTGCGCTCAAGGTGGCGGGGCACTGATGGCCGCGCGCACTCTGCAATTCGACTTCGAACGGCCGGTGGCCGTGCGACCCTGGGGCACCATCCTGCTCGCTCTTGGCGCTCTGGTGGCCGCCTGGATGCTGGTTGAATACAGCGACGCCACCGATGAGATCCGCCGCTGGGACGGCAAGCTCGCCGACACCAAGCGCCTGGCGCGCCGCTCGCTGCCCAGCTTCGCCGTCGAAGAAGCGCCCTCGGCCGGCGAGGCCCAGGCCCTCAAGGCCGCCAGCGTCGTACTGAACCAGCTGGCCGCCCCCTGGGACCGCCTGTTCGCCGACCTCGAAGCCGCGAGCATCCCCGACGTGGCCCTGCTGGGGGTGCAACCGGACCCGCGCACGCGCGTGGTCAACCTCGAGGGTGAAGCGCGCGACCTCAAGGCGCTGCTCACCTTCCTGGCACGCCTGGAAGCCACCCCGGGGCTGACCGATGCCCATCTCACGCGGCACGAGATCCGGGCCAACGACCCGAACCGGCCGCTCGTGTTCGTGATCCGTGCGCAATGGAACACCCGCTGAACGCGCCGAGTATGCTGAGGGTCCCGGACCGCCTGCGCTGGGTCGTGCGGCGCGAACTCGCGCGGCTCACCTGGCGCGGGTTCGTGGGTGCTGCGCTGATCGTGCTGGCGCTGGGCTTTGCTGTGGCCACCCTGGTACCGGCGAAGCAGCGCGCGGCGCAACTGAAGGCCGACGTGGGCGAGCTGCGCGCGCGGCTGCGCTCGGTGGGCGAGGGCGGGACGGGCAGTGCGGCGCTGCCCGCCCCGCGCGCCACCCAGCTCGAGAACTTCTACGCCTTCTTCCCGGACCTCGAGACCCTACCCGACTGGGTGGGGCGCATCCACACCGCGGCGGCGCGCAACGGCCTCACCCTCGAGTCCGGGGACTACCTGCTGGAGCGGCGCAAGGAGCAGGCGCTGGTGCAGTACCAGGTGAGCCTGCCGGTGCGGGGCAGCTACGCCCAGATCCGCGGCTTCGTGGCCGAAGTGCTGGAGAAGGTCCCGGCCGCGGCCCTCGAGGACATCGTGTTGAAGCGCGAGAGCATCGCAGCCCCGGCGCTGGAGGCGCGCATCCGCTGGGTGATCTACCTCGCCGGGGAGAGTAGGCGATGAAGTTGAGCGCTCGCACCCGCAAGGCGATTGTCTTCGGTGGCCTGGCGCTCACGCTGGTGGCGGTGTATGCGGTGGATGACGAACCGCAACGCCACCCGGGCAGAGCGGCCTCGAACCCGCAAGCCTCGAGCGAGCTGCGGGAGCGCAGCACCCGGGAGCCCGGTGCCACCTCCACCGCACCCTCCACCCCCAGCGCATCCTCCCCGTCCGCATTTTCCCTCGCGCTGGATCTGACGCGCCTGAAGCGCGGCAGTAACGCACCACAAACCACCGACGCCTTTGGTGCGAGGGACTGGAATCCCCCGCCGCGCAAGTTGACTCCGAAGGAAGCGGCGGCGCAGCGGGCCGCGGCCGAAGCGCCACCGCCGCCACCCCAGGCCCCGCCGTTGCCCTTCATCTACGTGGGTTCGCTGGGGGATGAGGATCAGATGATCGTCTTCCTGGCGCAGCAGGAGACCAATCATGCGGTGAAGAAGGGCGATGTGATCAACGGCACCTATCGGGTGGAGGAGATCGAGCCCGGGCGGGTGGTGCTCACCTACCTGCCGCTCGAGCAGCGGCAGATCCTTACTGCAAAAGTCGAATGATGCGCACCTTCATTGCACTGCTGTCCCTGCTGCTCGCCACCGCTTGCGCCTACGACCGCTCCTACGAAGAAGCCAACCGGATGCTGTCGGAGGGCAAGCCGCTGGAGGGGTTGGCGAAGCTCGAGCAGGCGGTGAAGGACAACCCGCGCAACAGCACCTACAAGGCGGCGCTGCTGCGCGAGCGCGAGCGGGTGGCCGGCGCGTTCGTGCTGCAGGGGGACGCATCGCTCAAGGCCGGCAACCTCGACCTGGCCGCGGCCCAGTACCAGGAGGCCAAGCGCATCGACCCGGACGGCTTTCGTGCCAACGCCGGGCTGCAGGAAGTGGAACGCGCGCGCCGCCACGCCGAGCGGCTGAAGGAAGCCGAAGCCCTGCTGGAAAAGAAAGACTATGCCGGGGCCGAGAGCCTGGTGCGCGCGGTACTGACCGAGAACCCCTATCACAGCAAAGCCCGCGAACTGCTGCGCAAAGTGGTCGAGACCAACATGGCGGCCGAACCGCCGCCCGGTCTCAAGACCCCCTACAAGAAACCCATCACCCTGGAATTCCGTGACGCCCAGATCCGCACGGTCTTCGAAATGCTCTCCAGGACTTCGGGGATCAACTTCGTGTTCGACCGCGACGTCAAACCCGACGCCAAGATCACCCTGTTCGTGCGCAACACCACCCTGGACGACGTGCTCAAGCTGATCCTCACCACCAACCAGCTGGACCGCAAAGTCCTGAACGACAACTCCGTCCTGATCTACCCCAACACCCCGGCCAAGCAGAAGGACTACCGCGACCTGGTGGTGAGGAGCTTCTACCTCGCCAACGCCGACGTGAAACAGGCCTCTGCCATGGTCAAGGCCATGGTCAAGACCCAGGACGTGTTCATCGACGAGAAGTTGAACCTGCTGGTGGTGAAGGACACCCCGGAGGTGGTGCGGCTCACCGACCAGCTGGTGCGCACCCTGGACCTCGCCGAACCCGAAGTCATGCTCGAAGTGGAAGTGATGGAAGTGGCGCGCACCCGGCTGCAGGAGATCGGCGTGCGCTACCCCGGCAGCGTCAACCTGCAGGCCAAGGACGCCGGTGGCGCGCTGAGCAGCGCCACCACCGTCCCGGTGGACGCCCCGTGGGCCTTCACCGTGGCCAACCCGGCGCTGATCTTCAATCTGCGCGCCAGCGTCGGCACCACCAACCTGCTGGCCAACCCGAGGATCCGGGTCAAGAACAAGGAGAAGGCGCGCATCCACATCGGCGACAAGGTGCCGGTGTTCACCTCCACGGCCACCGCCAACGTGGGCGTGTCCACCTCGGTGTCCTACCTGGACGTGGGCCTCAAGCTCGACGTCGAATCGCAGGTCTACCTGCAGGACGAAGTCGGCATCAAGATCGGTCTGGAGGTGAGCAACATCATCGAGACCATCACCGTGGCCACGGGCACGGGCAGCACGGTGGCGTACCGGCTGGGCACGCGCAACGCCAACACGGTGCTGCAACTGAAGGACGGGGAGACGCAGATCCTGGCCGGGCTGATCAGCGACGAGGACCGGCGCAGCGCCCAGAGGATCCCGGGGCTGGGGGATATCCCGATGCTGTCGCGTCTGTTCGGCTCCTCGCTGGACAACCGGGCCAAGACCGAGGTGGTGCTGATGATCACGCCTCGGATCGTGCGCAACATCCTGCGCCCCGAGGGCGTGCATGCGGAGCTGCCGGTGGGCACCGACAACTATCCGGGGGTGCCGCCGTTGCGCATCGGCAGAACGGCCCCGGGGGCGCTCGCTCTCGCAGCACCGCGCACGGCGGGTGGTGGACCCGGGCAGGAAACGGCGCGCGATGTACCGGCCGCCGTGGCTGCGCCGCTGGTGCTCGGTGTCGCGGCACCCGAGCGAGCGCAAGGAGAGTTCGCCATCGAGGTGGCCATTCCGCCGGTGGTCTCGACGCGCACCGCCCGTGTGGACCTCCAGTTCGACCCGAAGCAACTGCAGACCATCGACCCGATCGGGACCGTGCCTGGCAGAGCGTCGATCACGTTCACGGGTGAAGCATCGACCCGTTCGGTCCGCTTCAAGGTGCTGCCGGGCGCGACCGGCACGGCGTCCGTCACGGTGACGGACATCGAAGTGGTCGACCGCGACGGATACGCCATCGACGTCACGGCACCGCCGCCCGCCAGCATCAAGCTCGGCAACTGAGCGCGACGAAGATGCGACGGCAACGCGGGTTCACTTTGATCGAGATGATGATCACCGTCGTGATCATCGCGATCCTCGCCCTCGGGCTGGTGCCGCTCGGTGAACTCGCGGCGCAGCGTTCGAAGGAATCCGAGTTGCGCACGGCATTGCGGCAGATCCGCGGGGCGCTCGACGCGTACAAGAAGGCGGGCGACGATGGTCGCATCGAACGCAAGGCTGACCAATCGGGCTATCCGCCGACACTCGAGTTGCTCGCGGAGGGTGTCGCCGATCAGAAAACGCCCGAGAAGAAGTTGATCTATTTCCTGCGCCGGATTCCGCGCGATCCATTCTTCGGCGACAACGACACCCCCGCGGCGAAGACGTGGGGCCTGCGGTCCTACGAGAGCGCCCCGGACAGCCCGCGTTCGGGCAAGGATGTGTTCGATGTGTACTCGCTCGCGGACGGCAAGGGATTGAACGGTGTCCCGTATCGGCAATGGTGAACCGTCGCACAGGCTTCACGCTGATCGAGCTGCTCGTGGTGATGGCGGTCATCGCCACCTTGCTGACGCTCGCGATCCCACGGTACTTCGCGAGCGTCGATCGATCGAAAGAGGCGGTGCTGCGGGAGAACCTCAACACCATGCGCGATGCCATCGACAAGTTCCATGCGGACACCGGCAACTATCCGCCGACTTTGCAGGACCTCGTGACCAAGCGCTACCTGCGCAGTCTGCCGGTCGATCCGGTCACCGAGAGCCCGCTCACCTGGCTTGCCTTGCCGCCGCCCGCAGCGACCGGTGGCGGTGTCTATGACGTTCGCAGCGGCGCTGAAGGCAATGCGCAGGACGGCAGGAAGTACTCCGAACTCTGAGGCCGGACCCATGAACTGGACATCTTCGTCGTGTCGTAGCGGCGTCGCCCGAATCCGGACGTTCTGTGCACTGGTGCTGGTGTTGTTCGTCCTGCCGGTAGCGGCGCAGGACGATCCGACCGGAACGCGCGAATCCGGGCGCGTACCGGAGGGCGGATTCTCGTTTCCCGAGCGCCGCCCGAGTACCGATGCGAGACTGCACCGCCTGCAGAGCGACAACGTGCTTGCGTCGAAGAACACGGTACGGGACGATCGACAACCGCGACTGATCGCCGCGGCACGCACCGGCGATTCCACCGAAGTCGTGCGCCTCCTTGGCGAAGGGGCGATGCCGAATGCGCGTCTCGCTGATGGAAGCCTGGCGCTTACTGCTGCCGTCGAAGGAGGTCATTTCGGGACTCTGCGCGAACTGGTCGAGCGTGACGCGGACGTGAACGTCAAGGACGGCGCAGGCAACACGCCGCTGGCGCTGGCGGCGCTGCGAGGCGAGAAGCGGGCGGTGCAGTATTTCCTGCGCAAGGGAGCCTGGCCGAACCTGAAGGCAGACAACGGAGCGACGCCGTTGCTGAACGCCGCACTGCTGGGGAGGGCCGAGATCGCTCGTCTGCTGCTCGAAGCAGGTGCGGACCCGGCGATCCGCAATCGCGATGGCTGGCCGGCGCTGGTCCTGGCCGCCCGTGGCGGCCACGCAGAGACCGTCCGTACGCTGCTGGAACACGGTGCCGATCCCGACGCCACCGGCAAGGATGGTCTGAGCGCGCTGTACTGGGCCATCTACAAGCGCGACCGGCCATCGGCCGAGTTGCTGGTCAAGGCCGGGGCCACCGTCGGCGCACTGTCCCTCGACGTGCTCGACTGAAGCACCGACTGATGTCGGCCGCTGACGCTGTCGCAAATTTTCCACGGCGCTGTAACAGTCGGGCCCGATACTCGTCAATTCAGGGACCGAGGTCTTCCCTACGGGAAGCCTTCAGCGACAAGCGGCCGGCCTCCCAGCCCGCCGCGACCAACAACGGGACTAAAGCGACCCGCTTCAGCATGGATGACGTCGTCACATTGACCGCGCGCGAGCTCGAGCGGTTCATGCATGTCGTGCATTCGTCCATGGAGGTCCGGCGGCGTAATCAGTTCTTCTTGTGGTCGCAGGGTCATCTGCAGAGCCTGGTGCCGCATGAGGTCCTCATCTGCGCTCACGGCGACCACGCGCGCAGAAGCCTGGTGATCGAGCACTTCTCCAGCTACCCGTTGCCCGGTCCCGATGTCGAGAGCATCCTGAACGTGGACGGCGGGTTGATGGTGCAGGCCATCCGCGCGTGGGTGGAACGCGGCGAGAGACCATTGCTCGTATGCGGCAGCGATCGCGATTCGGCCGTCTACCGGCGGTTCGAGGCAGCATTGTTCCGTCATGCGTTTCCCAACTTCGCGATGCATGGCCTGCCCGTGCTGACAGGTGCGCCTGGCACGTTCTTCATGTTCGTGAACCTGCCGCAGCCGCTCACGGCGCGTCAGGGCTATCTGATCGAGATCCTCACGCCCTATATCCATTGCGCGTTTGTGCGGATGCTCGCCAACGAACGTCAGGAACAGTACGAGATGGTGCCGAACGATCGTCTCATCACGGCGCGCGAGATCGAGATCCTGCAGTGGGTGCGTGACGGCAAGAGTAACCAGGAGATCGGGCACATCCTCGGCATCAGCCCGCTGACGGTGAAGAATCACGTACAGAAGATCCTGAAGAAGCTCAACGTCCAGAATCGCGCCCAGGCGGTCGCCCGCGGACTCTCGCTGCAGATCATCAAGAACGTGGCAGGTTGATGGTGGTTGCCCGTTCCGAGGGCCTGCACCGTCGATCCATGGCTTCGCGATCGAGTCGCGCGGACGCAAGCGGATTCACCTACGTCGGTGTGCTGTTCGGCATAGCCCTGCTGGGCGTCGGGCTTGCTTCGGTTGGAACGGCCTGGCACACCACCCTGCAGCGCGAACGGGAAGCCGAGTTGATCTTCGTCGGCGAGCAATTCTCGAAGGCGCTCACCAGCTACTACGAACGATCGCCGGAGGCGGGGAAGACGTTCCCGAAGTCGCTGCAGGATCTGCTCGAGGATCGTCGATCCGGGCGCGTGGTCCGGCACCTGCGCAAGGTGTTCGTCGACCCCATGACGATGGGCAGCGAATGGGGTCTCAAGCGCGATCCACAGGGGCGCATCACCGGCATCTACAGCCTGTCCCGCGAGCGGCCGTTCCGCAAGTCCGGCTTCGGGGAAGATCAGGATGCCTTCGCCGAGGCACTCAGCTATTCCGACTGGGTCTTCTCCGGTACTTCAGGCGTCGGTACGCCCCGGACGGCGGTCAACCCGGTCGTCAACGGCCCGCCCGCCTCGCCGTCGCTGCCGCCCACCACGGCCGTGGATCCGCAGATCGTCGAACAGGAACGCGCCCGGCTCAAGGAGCAGTGTGAAGCCGAACAGGCCATGGAGATGGGTGTCTGCAACGAAGTCGTCGCGCGGTCGGGTCCGGAGGCCAAGGCGCGCTGCGAAGGTTCAGCCAAGGAGCGCATGAATATCTGCGTGTCGGGCAGCGGTCGGGCCCCGCCACCGCTCTACGACGGCACGACGCCGCAGACCGCGGCGGACGACAGAACCTGACGGCGTGACCTTCGCCCGCCACCGGCGGTGGGGGCGATGCCGATCGGTCGGTGGATCGGGCACGAGATCGTGACGGTGCCTTGGCCTGATCGGCTCATCCGTCCGCGCGCCTGGAGTCACACCCGCGACACGCCGGTGGACAAGACTCTCGTCGGTACGGATTGCGGTGTCGTCGAAGAACGCGTTTCGAAATAGCCCTTCAGGGCTACGCGCGATGGGCGCCGCGGTGGTCGGCATGTCACCCGGCGGGCCCACAGTGGCTGCAGTCGGAGCGGCGGAAGTCGGCGCGACGATTTGTGGGGGTGCGTCAAGCAGCTGTAGGAATCGAAGCGGCGCATCCGTCCGAAGAAGCAAGAGACTTAGGAGACTCAAGCATGCGTGTGAAGACAGTCAAGGTGGCAATTGCGGCAGCGGCGCTCGGCTTTGCGTCGGTTGCCCACGCGGACTTCGCGAGAACCTTCAGCTCGGGAGGCAGCGATTTCCTGTTCGGTTTCCTGTCCGGCAACAGCTCGTACATCAAGGATCTCAGCATCAATTTCGACAGCTTCAACACGAACGCGACGCACAGCTTCGCGCTCGACGGTTTCAGCTTCACGTCCCAGCAAGTTTCGAGCGGTCTGTTCCAGGTGCTCGCCGGCAACACGACCAGTGGCGTGCCCGATCTGTATTCCACGGTGAGCGGCAATCCGCTGGCGGCCAGCATCGGCATCACCGACTACCTGCAGCTGACTGATCCGGCAGCGGGCTTCGACGGCAGCGTCGAGTTCTACAACGGTGCCGAGGGTGTACCCGTCGTGTCGACCAACCCAGCCGAGCCGCGTCACATCAGCAACATCCTGGGCTTCCGTTGGGGCAACAACAGCTCCTTCAACGCCTCGAACGGCGGCAATGTCATCGCGAGCCTCTACAAGTTCGACTCCGATGACCAGACGGGCGCCGTCACCACCAGCATCGTCGGTTCCTGGAAGCTGCAGGCCGGCGCAGGTGGGGCCTACTCCCTGGTCTATGCGCCGGTTCCGGAGCCGAGCACCTACGCGATGCTCGCTGCCGGTCTGGTCGGTCTCGGTGCCTTCGCGCGTCGCAAGAAGCGCGGCTGACCCAACGCAGACTCAGGAATCGTCCGGTGTGCCACGAGCCGTCGCGGGTCGTGGCACGCCGGACGGCCAAGGATCTCGTCACGCAGTACCCGGGCGGAGAGCGCAGAGCCTCTTCGAGGCTCTCGATCCGCTCGGCGTTCAAAGACTTTCAGGAGATAGTCATGTTCAAGTTCAAGTCCCTGACGCTGGCCTGCGCGGCCGCCGTTTCGACGCTGGCCGCCGGCTACGCCGCTGCCCAGGACGCTCCCGGTGCGTGCGCGAATGCCGCCGTCGCCGAAATCAACCTGACCGGCGCTTCCGCAACCCAGAACATTCTCGGCAACATCTTCACCAACCTGCTCGACGCGGGCTTCACGACAGTGTTCTCGAAGGCTGTCGGTTCGGTCGCCGCCGGTACGGACTATCGCGCTTACTGCGGCACGCTCAAGGTTGCGGTCGGCACGCTGCCGGTCGGCACGACGGTTCGCTTCGTGAACCGAGCCAAGGGTGGTTCGCTCTGGGGCGTGAACCCGGTGGCTCGCAACACGCCGATCGCCACCCTGTCCTTCGCGACGGCTGATTGCGTTGCACAAGCAACGCCCAATCTGTACCACTGCGCGGAAGTCGGTGATGACCTGAATGGCGCCAACCCGGCCAACCGCGCTCCCGACTTCGGTATCTCCGACCTCGAGCCCCAGGTGTTCGGCATCTCCGTCAACCTCGCCGATGCGCCGACCGCCGTTTCCACTGCGCTCACCAGTGCCGAGTTGCTGAAGCTCGACATCCGCCGCGGCTTCGCCCCGATCTTCGGTGTGGTCGCCACCGATACGATCGCCAACTTCGGTTTCACCCGTGCCAACATCGGTCAGATCCTCACGGGTCAGGCTTCCCGCTGGAACACGCTGGGCGGCGCGGGCACCACGACAGCCTCGAACGACCGCATCGTCGTGATTCGTCGTGAACCCGGATCGGGCACGCAGGCTGCATCGAACCAGTACTTCCTCGATCAGCCCTGCGCCCGCGGTAACGTGGCGCAGAGCGTGACGCTGACGCCCAACCGGCAAACGGCCTTCAACGGCGGCGGTGCCGGCACGGAAGGCGATCCGCGCATCATCAACCCTACCGTCGGCGTCGGGCCGCTGGTCATCGAAGCATCCACGTCCGGCGAAGTGCGCAACGCGCTGATCGCTGCACGCGACGGTGTCAACTTCAAGTTCCAGGCACCGAGCGGCATCTGGTTCCAGGTGAACTTCGCAGGTAATACCTGGGGCGCGATCGCCGTCCTGGGGATCGAGAACCAGAACAACGCTGTGGGTATTGGTACCGCAGCGGGCGCCAAGGCCAGCTTCCGCGCCATCAACGGTCAGCCCGCCGGCGGTTTCGGCACGGGCGACCAAGGCGCCAAGCCGGCTCGCGACGCAGCGCAGGTAGCGGCGTACGACTTCGTGTTCGAGAACAGCTTTCAGACCAACAAGGACAACGAAGCCGATGCGACCTTCCAGCAAGTGAAGCTGCCGTTCATCAACGGCTTCATCGCCCTTGCGCAGCAGGAAACCACCCTGCGCTCGCTCAGCAACGCGAACGAAACCGCAGTGCTGGCGATCCCGGGTCTGGCCGGCAACACCACCACCGCCGCGGTGCCCACGGCCCTCGACACGGCGAACGCCGGTACGGCCCGCTGGACCAAGTCGGCCAACACCTGCGCACCGTTCCGCTCCACCCGCTGATACGGCGTTCGCGCAGCACCGATGCACCGGTCGCGATCGCCTGTCCGCGCAATCCTGGCGGGCAGCGTCAGCGACCGGCCTCGCGAGTCCCCGGGCGACCGGGGACTTTTCTTTCGATCGTCCGATCAGGGCCCCGATGACTGCCGTTCGCATCCTCTGCAGGTTCCTGGGCGTGGCAAGCCTGATTCCGTTCGCGGTACTCCATGCGCTCGCCTCGCAGGCCGAGGAGACCGCCGACGCCGCTGCGTTCGACGTCCTCGAGTTCGTCGTCGACGGCAACACGGTGCTGGAGGCGCGCGACATCGAACGTGCGGTCTATCCGTTCCTGGGTCCGGGCAAGACCATCGACGACGTCGAGAGTGCGCGTGCGGCTCTGGAGAGTGCGTACCAGCGCTCCGGCTATCTCACCGTTTACGTTGACGTGCCGGAGCAGGAGGTCAAGGGCGGCCTGGTTCGCCTCAACGTGACCGAAGGTACCGTCGATCGCCTCCGTGTGAAGGGGGCGCGCTACTACTCGCTGGGACGCATCCGGCAGGTCATGCCGGCGTTGGCCGAAGGCGAGGTTCCCTACTTTCCGGACGTGCAACAGCAGCTGGCGAGCGCCAGCCGGTCGGCCGATCGCAAGGTGACGCCGGTGCTGAAGGCGGCCGCGGTGCCGGGACGGGTCGACATCGATCTGAATGTCGAGGACCGCAGTCCGGTGCATGGCTCCATCGAGATCAACAACCGCTACACCGCGAACACCGATCCGCTGCGTCTGCTGGGTGCGATCCGCTACGACAACCTCTGGCAGCGCGAGCACAGCGCCTCGCTGCAGTACCTGATGTCGCCGGAAGATGCTTCGCAGGTGCGGGTGCTCACCGGCACCTACGTCTTCAACGCCGGGCCCGGCAACAATGTGCTGGCGCTGTACGGGGTGCGTTCCAACAGTGACGTGGCTGCCGCCGGCAACATCACCGTGGTCGGCCGCGGCACGATCACCGGTGCGAGATACATCATCCCGCTGCCGACGAAAGGCAGCTACTCGCATTCGTTCACGCTGGGCGTCGACTACAAGGATCTCACCGATTCCCTGGCTCTGCAGGGCGCCGATACGCTCACGACACCGATCTCCTATGTGCCCATGAGCACGCAATACAGCGCGACGCAGGTCGGCAAACGCGGCGTCACGCAGGGCAACGTGTCGTTCAACTTCGCGATGCGCAAGATCTTCGGCAATCAGGACAGCGAGTTTGCCGCGCGCCGTTTCGATGCGCAGGCCAACTACATGTACGTCCGCGCCGATCTGAGTCGCGAGCAGAAGCTCACCCGGGGCTACTCGGTCTTCGTGCGCGTCGGAGGCCAGATGGCGAGCCAGCCGCTGATCAGCAGCGAGCAGTACTTCGCCGGCGGCGTCGACTCCGTGCGCGGCTACCTCGAGGCGGAGGCGCTGGGTGACGACGGCGTCATGGGGCGGCTCGAGTTGCGCACGCCTTCCTTCGCCGATCATCTCGGCTCGGTCGTGAACACCATCACGGCACACGCATTCCTCGAGGGTGCCGAACTGCTCCTGCAGAACCCGCTGCCGGGTCAGCAGGGCCGGACCCGGCTCTCCAGCGCAGGTCTGGGACTTCGCGCCCGTGGTCCGCGCAACCTGGTGGCCACGGCCGACCTGGGTTGGCCGTTCGAGTACACCAGATACACCAGCGCCGGTGATCCGCGCCTGCAGTTCCGCGTTGCCTACGACTTCTGATGCCCGCATGAACCACGACCGCTACCGTCTCGTCTTCAGCCGCTGCCGCCGCATGCTCGTGCCGGTGTTCGAGGGGACGCGCACCGTCGGTCGCGATCGCCGCGGTCGCGCGCGGCGGCGCGCCGGTGCATTGATCGCGGTCCTGCTCGCAGCGCCGGTCGCCTTTGCGGCCTCGCCGTTGCCGCCGGGAACCTTGCCGGTTCCGATGATCCCGATGGGGCCCGACGCCAACATCGCGGCGATCGGCAATGCCATCGCCTCGATCAACGACCGCACGCTCACGGTGGAGCAGAGCACGCAGCGCGCGGTGATCGATTGGCACAGCTTCAACATCGCAGCCGACGCTGCGGTGCGCTTCAACCAGCCCGGCGCTACGGCGGCCGTCCTGAACCGCATCCACAGCCTCGACCCGTCCATCATCCAGGGCCGGCTGAGTGCCAACGGCGACGTCTATCTCATCAACCAGAACGGCATCCTGTTCGATCGCGGCAGCCAGATCGACACCGGCGGCCTGACCGCGTCGACGCTCAACATCGCGGCGGATCTGTTCCAGAAGGGTCTGCTTTCCAACCAGAACCCGGCGAGCATTCCGGCGTTCGACGTCTTCACCAACGGCCTCGCGTCCGGCGCGGTGATTGTGGAATCGGGGGCGTCCATCCGCACTGCCTCCGGCGGCCGGGTGCTGCTCGCGGGTCCGGAGGTGCGCAATGCCGGCACCATCGAAGCACCCGACGGTCAGGTGATCCTGGCCGCGGGGCAGAAGATCTATCTGGCCGCCAGCCAGGACCCGCAGTTGCGTGGTCTTCTGGTGGAGGTGGATCAGGGCGGCACGGTCCGCAATCTGGCCGGCGGCACACTGTCCTCGGCGCGCGGCAACGTGACCATGGTCGGACTTGCGCTGAACCAGGAGGGTCGCGTCTCCGCTACGTCGACGGTGAACGTCAATGGATCGATCCGCCTAGTGGCGCGCGACACGGTGTCGGCGACAGAGGTCCAGGGTGTTCGTCTGCCGCAGGCCACCCGTTACGGGATGCTCACGCTTGGAGAAGGCAGTGCCACGGAGGTTCAACCGGAACGCGACAGCGCCGCCGTCGCCCCGGATTCGCAGGCATTGAATCCCGGCCGCATCGAGCTCGGCGGCGCGCAGGTGAATCTGCTGCGCAACAGCCTGGTGCATGCGCCGAGCGGATTAATCACCATTTCGGCGCAGCGCGGCGCTACCTTTGCCGCGATCGGTGGCCAACCGGCGCCGGGCGTGCGCGTCTACCTGGAAGAGGGTTCCCGTCTCGATGTGGCGGGTCTCGGCGGCGTATCGGCGCCGATGGACCGCAATCTTCTCGAGGTGGAACTGCGCGGCAACGAACTGCGCGATGCGCCGCTGGTGCGGAACTCGCCGGTTCGCGGAAAGACCGTATACGTCGATCTGCGCGAAGGCACCCCGCTCGCCGACATCTCCGGCTATACCGGTCAGGTGCGCCGCACGGTGGCCGAGCGCAGCACCGTGGGCGGTACCATCCGGGTCCAGTCCGAGGGCGACATCGTGTTCCGCAACGGGGCGTCGATGGACGTCTCGGGTGGGTCGATCGACTATGCCGCGGGCTACTTGCGCACCAGCAAGCTGGTCACAATCGACGGTCGCGTGGTCGACATCGGTTCCGCCGATCCCAACCAGTTCTACGCCGGACTGGTCGACGAGTTCCAGTCGTTCAACAGCAAATGGGGCGTGCCGCGCGCGTTCCGCACCGCAGATCGCCTCTCGCCCGGTTACACCGAAGGCAGGAGTGCCGGCGCGATCAGCATCGTCGCACCAGGCGCGGCGCTGGACGGCACGTTCAGCGGGCGCGCGGTACGGGGACCGTACCAGACGACACCCGGGACCGTTCCACTCGGCGGCAAGCTCGAACTCGGTGATGCCAGCGTGTTCGGCGCCGTTGGCGTGGTTGATTTCAAGTTCGCGTCGACGGTGATCGACGCCGCGAAGCCGACGCTCGGTGCCGGCTTCGGGCTCGCAGACGAGCTGCCGCTACAGTTCCGCGATGTCGTGTTCCTCGATCCGACTCTAATCCGGAACGGTGGGTTCAACCGGATCGCGGTCTATTCCAATGGGACAGTGCAGCTCAAGGCCGACAACGACCTGCAGCTCACCGCCGGCAGTACCGGTTCGGCAAGTGTGCGACAGACGGCTTCGCTGATCCTTGCCGGTCGCAAGGTGGATGTGGCTTCCGACATATCGGTCGCTGCCGGATCGATCACGTTGAGCTCGCGTCAGACGGTACCGCAGTCCTTCGATCCGGACAGCTACGGGGTCGTGGTGGCACCCGGCGTGCACCTGTCCGCGCGCGGCTTGTGGACCAATCAGACCGCAGCCGCGCTGGCCGGTCGGATGTCGCCGCCGGCGCTGGCGGATGCCGGCAGCGTAACGATCATATCGGCCGGCAACGCGATACTCGGCAGCGGTTCTGCGATCGATGTGGTTGCCGGCGGCACGGTGCGCAGTGACGGCAGCCTGGCGGGTGGCGAAGGCGGAGACGTGACCATCCGCTCGGGGCGTGCCGGTCTCGCGGAAGGCATCGCCCAGCCTTCGCGTGTCGAGCTGGGCGGCAGCATCGTGGGTTTCGGTTTCAGCGGAGGCGGGCGGTTCGAACTCGAGACCTCGCTGGTCTCGATCGGCGCACGCTCCACCGCCGACACGCGCGAACTGGTGCTGGGTCCGGCGTTCTTCTCGTCCGGTGGTTTTTCCACCTACGCGGTCGATGGCTACGACGGATTGCGTGTGACTGCCGGGACGGTCATTGCGGCTTCGATGCCCGTGCTCGTCGCTAGCGGCACCTATCGTCTGCGAGCATCGGGTACGGACGTGCTCTCGTTCTCGCAGGTAGCGCTGCGGCCGCTCACCGACCGCACGCCCACGGATCTCGAACTGTCCGCCGGCAGCAACTCGCTCGGGCGGCTTGTCGTCGACCCGGGTGCCGTCATCGTCACCGATCCGGGCGCGACCGTTTCGCTCGAGGCAGGACGGCAGCTCACATTCGCGGGTCGAATCGATGCGCCGGGGGGCAGGGTGCGGCTCGCTCTCGAGGATGCGCTGTCCTCCGACACCTTCCTCCCCGATCAGTCGCTGTGGCTTGCCCGCGGCAGTTCCATCTTCGCGCGCGGTGTGTTCACACCGGACGTGAATCCCACGGGGGCACTCACCGGCCTGCTGCGCTCGGGTGGTGCCGTGGAGTTGCATGCCGGTCGAGGCTATCTGATCGCAGAATCGACTGCGGCGATCGACGTGAGCGGAACGACGGCGCTGGTGGACGTTTCGGTCCTGCGCGGCGTCCGCACCATCCTCGAACGGCAGTCGCTCGCGAGCGCGGCCGGCAGCGTCTCGTTGAGCGCGCAGGAGGGCATCCTGTTCGATGCGTCCATCGCGGCCCACGGCGGGAATGCGTTGGCCGGCGGTGGGCAGCTTTCGTTCGAGCTGTTGCCGCCCATCACCGGCAATCCGAGTTTCCCGAACGGTCCGCGCCGGGTGATTCTTGAGGACAGCGCGAGCGCCATTTCGCCGGGGCTCAATCCGGGCGAGGTGATTGATCCGAATGCGTTGAACAATGCGACATCGACGCTGAACCATCGTGCGTTCGTCCGCACGGGTCTCGTGGCCGCGAGCGGTGCGGACTCGCTGGCGCTCAAGAGCCCCGACTATATCGAGTTCCGCGGCGACATCGACCTGTCGCTGCGTTCCACGTTCACGGCGGATGCGCGAGCGTTCACCGCCACGGACGGATCGGGCGCGATCATCCGCACGGGTTACGCGAGCTTCGCCAGCACCAGCGGACAGGCGATACCGTCGGCGGCGGCCGGCACGGCAATCCTGACCATCGCGGCCGACCTTGTCGACCTCGAAGGGCCGGTAGTCATGCAGGGCTTCGACAAGATCACGCTTACCGCCGCCGGCGACATGCGACTGAAGGGCTTCTTCAATCCTTTCACGCGGCAGCCCACGTTACCCGGATCGTTCACTACGGCGGGGGATCTCGATCTGGGCGCGGCACGCATCTACCCGACGACGTTCAGCGATTTCACGATCCAGTCCACCGGAACTGACACGGTCGTGCGGTTGCTGCGTACGGGCGCCGGTGTCGGCCCGGTGCTCTCCGCTGCCGGCCGTCTCACGATCAAGGCGCCGACCATCGAGAGTTACACCGACGTGCTGGCACCCTTCGGCGAGATCAACCTACTTGCCGGTGAGCAATTGGTACTCGGTGCGGGCAGCCTGACGTCGGTAAGCGGCGCCGGCCTGCTGGTGCCGTTCGGTCGTACTCAACTGGGTGGCCGCGATTGGGTGTACGTGTTGGCACCCGACACGCTGGGCGTGATCACCGCGCCGCGCGCGAAGCAGATCAACCTTGGCGGTCCCGCCATCGAAGTGCGTTCCGGTGCGACCGTGGATGTATCCGGCGGCGGCGACATGCTCGCCTACGAATTTACGGCCGGGCCGGGCGGATCGCTCGACGTTCTTGATCCGGTGAACGCGAGCGGCAGCTTCGCCATCGTTCCGGCGCTCGGGTTGCAGTACGCGCCGTACGATCATCAGGAGATGTTGTCGGGTGCGGATACCGGCATTGCAGTCGGCCGGCGCATCGAGATCCGCAACTCGGGCGCCTTTCCCGACGGGACCTATGTGATCCTGCCGGCCCGCTACGCGCTGCTGCCGGGCGGGTACCTGGTGACGCCGACCGCTTCTGGCAGGGTCACAGCCGGCGCAGCGAGCGTCCAGGCCGATGGGTCGATCCTGGTTACCGGGCGCGTGGGCAACGCGGTGGCCGGGGGCGGCACCGTCTTCGGCGGAATGGCAAGCCTGTTCCGGCTGCAGTCGGGAAGCATCGTGCGCACGCGTTCCGAGTTCACCGAGTCTTCGGCGAATGCGTTCTTCTCCGCAGCTGCCGGGGCGCGGCCGATGGATGCGGGGGGCTTGAGCATCAGTCCGACCCAGGCATTGCTGCTGGACGGCACCATCAGCTCCGCTGCAGGCCGAGGTGGCAATGGCGGTTTCGTCGACATCTCCGCCGCGCGCATCGCCGTCGACGGTGGTGGCACGGTGAATGACGGGTTCGTTCATCTCGATGCGTCGGTGCTGAACCGGCTGCAAGGCCAACGCCTGCTGATCGGCGGGCGGCGCGAGGTGCGCAGCGGCATGACCTATCTGGTGCCGCTGGCCGAAGTGGTCGAGGTTCGCGATACGGGCGAGAACGGCCTGAGAGGCGCCGACCTCCTGTTCGCGGCTAGCGGCCAGCTCACCTTCGGCGCCGACGCCGTGGTCGCCGCGACCGGCGACGCCGGTGCGACAGCGGGCGACATCCGCATCGCCGCTGACAGTTCGGGCCGCGCCGCAGCCGGTGCTGTGGCGCGCGTCTCGGCGGCCGGCTTGAGCGGGCTGGTGCGAGACGGCGCGCAGACCACCGGTGCAGGCGGCATCGTCACCGTCACCTCCGGAGCGTCGCTGAGCGGCCGTTCGATCCTGCTCGATGCCGGCGGGGATACCCAAGTAGGATCCGGTGCGGGGCTGCAGGCCCGCGAGTACGGACTCGCCGCCAGTCGGCTGAGCCTCGGTGAAGTGACAGGCACTCCCGGCGGCCTGGTCCTGAGCGGGACATTGCTCACACAACTGCAGGGTGCCGAACGCCTGCTGCTGCGCAGCTACTCGTCGATCGATTTCCATGGCACGTTGTCCCTGGGCGTTTCGCAGCAGGGCGCGGCGCCCACCCTGCAGCGCCTCGACCTCGAAGCCGGTGCGCTGCGCGGAATCGGTACCGCGCTCGATGCCGTCGCGCTCGGCGCATCAAAGGTGACGTTCTCCAACCCGAGCAGTACGGCCGTCCCCGCACTGATCGGCGGTGCAGTTGCATTGAGCATCACCGCGACCAGCATCGACATCGGCAGTGGCAGCAAGGCGATGGTCGGATTCTCCGGCGTCGAATTGAAGGCCGATCAGGCGTTGGCGTTCCTGGGCGATGGTTCGCTCGCGGCAGCGGCTCCCGTCACTGTCGGCGCCTCATGGATCACGGTCGCCACTGGCGCGACGCAGTCGCTCGAGGCGGTCGGCGGCGCACTGACGGTCGAGCAGGCTGCTTCCGGCGTCACTGCGCCGGCCGTCGAGGCGGCAGCCGGATCGTTGACGCTGGCTGGTTCGAGCGTGGTATTCGGCGGTCGCATCGAGGCGCGCGGTGGTCGCGTGGCGCTCGAGGCCCGGGGCGCGACGACTGATGCCGACGTTCTTGTCGATGCCGGTGCCCGCATCGCTGCCGGCGGCTTCACGCGCGATTTCGCCGGAGTCCACGTCGCTGCGCCAGGCGGCCAGATCGCGCTCCGATCGGCGGCCGGATCGGTGATCGTGGCAACCGGCGCATCGCTCGATGTGGCAGCTTCGGACGCGCAAGGGGACGCAGGATCGATCCGGATCACAGCTCCGCTCGGAACCGTCGACGTCGCCGGCACCCTCCTCGGTTCTGCGGCGGCGGATCGCACCAGCGGCACATTCAGCGTGGACGCCGCCGGCATAGCCGACTTCCAGTCGCTCAACGGTCTGCTCGAAGCGGGAGGCTTCCACGCAGCGCGCGACTACCGGGCCCGCCACGGTGGCCTCGCCGTGGCGGCGAACGATGTCGTCACCGCGCAGCGCATCTCGATCGGCGTTGATGGTGGTTCCCTAGTCATCCAGGGCCGGCTGGACGCTTCCGGTGACAAGGGCGGAACCATCGCCGTCTTCGCCCGCGGTGATGTGCTGGTGGGAAGTGCAGCACGCATGGATGCCAGCGCCGCACGCGTCGGAACGAACGGCGGCGACATCACCATCGGTTCCGAGAGCGGCCATGTCACTCTGACCGATGGTGCGGTCCTCAAGACCTCTGCGGGAGCGGGCGGCCTCGCGGGGACGGTCACGCTGCGGGTCTCGCGCACCGACGACGGCAGCGATGTGAAGCTCGACCCATTCCTGCCGTCCGTGGTGGTCGACGCACGCGAGATCGACATCGAGGCTGTGCGCGTCTATGACGGTATCGGTGCGATCGGAGCGACCGGCGGTGCCGGACGCTTGAGCTTGGCCCAGGTGGATTCGGACAACGCAGCGTTCCTGGCGAACGCCGGTGCTGTTCGTGGACGGTTGGTGGGGTCCGCCGGCGATGCGCGGGTGCACGTGCGTCCCGGTGTCGAAGTGCGCAGCCACGGCGACCTGGTCCTCGAGTCCGATTGGAACCTGTATTCCGACCAGCGTCCGGGCGGTGAACCCGGCTACCTGACGCTGCGCGCGGCAGGCAACCTCGAGCTGCGAGGATCCCTGAGCGACGGGTTCACCACCGTCCCGGCCGATCCCACCTATCCGGGTTTGCCCACGGACTGGGAACTGCGCGCCGGTCCGTCCTGGTCCTATCGCCTCACCGCGGGGGCCGATCTGGATGCCGTCGCTCCCGGGGTCACCCGGAACGTCGCCGCGCTCGAGAGTGCGGGACGCGGTGATCTGATCGTTCGCGGTTACGTGCGCACCGGGACGGGGTTCATCGATCTCGCCGCGGGTCGCGATTTCTCGCTCGCGACGGAGGGCGCGAGGGTGTACACGGCCGGTGTTCCGGACGCCACGGCGACAGGCGCTGCCGATCAGTTCTTCTATGAGGCGGAGTTCGAGGCTCAGGCGGCAGAACTCGGCCTCGACCCGAACGTCTTCGAGAACCCGGTCTACCTCACCCGGGGCGGCGACATTTTGGTCCGCGCGGGCCGCGATGCGATCGGCCGCCGCAACACGCAACTGGTCACGGACTGGCTCTACAAGCGCGCATTCGGTGTGCCTCTCTTCGGGGCCGAGTTCGCATACGTGAACCCGCAGACCGCCTGGTGGCCGCGTATCCGTGTCTTCGACCAGGGCATCGGTGCGCTGGGAGGCGGCGAGGTGGTCGTTTCCAGCGGACGCGACATCGTCGATCTGTCCGCGTCGGTTGCGACGAGCGGCCGGCTCGAGGGTGCGGCGAACGAGCCGCCGGATCCCGCGAACCTGGTTGTCACCGGCGGCGGCGATCTCACCGTGAATGCGGGCCGCGACATCGTGCGTGGTGTCTACTACGTTTCCCGCGGCGACGGCACGATCGTGGCCGGACGCGACCTGGCCCCCAGCGCAAACGGCACGAACGCGCCCATCGCGATGGTGCTCGCGATGGACGACGCCCGCATCAGTGCGATGGCAGGTCGGGCGCTCAGCCTCGAGACCACGATGAATCCGGCGCTGCTCACGCAGACGATCATGCAGTTCTGGAATCCAAGGCCCTTGGACCAGGTGGCGCGGTTCACCACCTACTCGCCACAGGCCGCTGTCGCGTTGACGGCTCTTACGGGCAAGGTGCAGTTGCGCAACGGTACGGGCAATGGCCTCGGGCAGTCGGCGCCGCAGCTGTTCGGCGCGAACGGTCAGGAGAATACCGACGGACTGATGCTGTATCCCGGCACCTTGCGTGTCGTAGCACTCGAATCCGATGTCGAGACGCTCGGTACGCTGCGGCTGTCGCCGGCAGCCATGGGCAATCTGGAACTGCTTGCGGGCGGATCGGTCCGCCTCGGGGGCGAAGTCACCATGCTCGACAACAGCCCCACAGTCATCCCGGGTGTGACGACCGTGACCGATGTCTTCACCGAGGCGAGTCTGCTGGGCATCGGCCGACTCGACGCGGGATTCGTGATCCATTCGGATCCGCCGCTGCACGGGGCCGAAACGACCTCTGCGCGCGTGGTGGCGCTCACCGGCAGCATCACCGCCACGGCAGCGCCGCTCACGATCCCGAAACCTGCCCGCCTGTACGCCGGTCTCGATATCCGCGACGTGAACTACTACGGCCAGAACCTGCGCGCCGACGACCTCACTCAGTTCATCGCCGGCCGGACCGTGACTTACAGCACCCAGCGGTTGCCGAGTGGCGTGCCGCTCGCGAACACCAACGCGAT
>JAIESW010000091.1 GCA_019745565.1 Burkholderiales bacterium | reverse complement strand
GCAAGGCCGCCACTCAGGTGCTGGACGTGAATGGGAAGGCGGCGGGGTGGATCAGCGAGGCGGATTGCTAGTCGAGGAGCTAGGGACTGGGGACTAGGGGCTAGGGAAGAGCCCGCGAAGCATTGGCAACCGCGCCTTTCCCCAGCCCCTAGCCCCTAGTCCCTAGCCCCCCAACTACAGCGACTCCAGAAACCGCACCAACGCCGCGCGATCCTCTCGCGGCATCGCACGGAACGCTTCGCGCGCGACCGTCGCCTCGCCGCCGTGCCAGAGAATCGCCTCGGTGAGCGTACGCGCCCGGCCGTCGTGCAGATAGGTGGTCACGCCGTTAACCGCGCGCGTGAGCCCGATGCCCCACAGCGGCGGCGTGCGCCATTCGCTGCCGCTCGCCATGAAATCCGGACGGTTGTCTGCGAGACCTTCGCCCAGGTCGTGCAGCAGCAGATCGGTGTAGGGACGGATCGTCTGGTTCGACAGCGATGCGTAACCCGGCACTTCGCCGGTCTTCAGTTCCGGCACATGGCACACGGCGCAACGGGCTTCGACGAACAACTGCTCGCCGCGCTTCACCACGGCATCGCCCACGTCGCGTCGCGCGGGGACTGCGGTGGAGCGCAGATGGGTCTCGACCGCATCCCAGCGCACGTGGCCCAGTTCCGGCCGACCGGCCGGCATCAGATCCTGGCAGGCACGCTGCGGGCCGGGACAGTTCTGCTCCGGAAAATAGTCGCTGCTGACACCGATGTCGGCCGAGAACGCGGCAGCGATCTGTTGTCGCAGCGTGGAATGCGTCGCCTTGTGACCGAAGCGGCCCACGGCCAATCGCTTCTGCGCGAAGTCCCACACCCGGTTCGGCCGGCCGCGAATGCCGTCGACCGGCGTGCGCGCTGCGAGCGCCAGGATCTCGTCTTCTGGGATCGCATCGATCAGCCCGGCCCCGACGAGGGCCGGCGGCGTGCGCGCGGAAATCATCACGCCATCACCGAACGGACCGAAGTTGAGCTGGCGGATCGACACCTCCGGTTTGCGCAGCGTCACGGTCTCACCATCGTCGAAGGTGGTGGTTGATTCGATCCAGCGCACTTCGACGCTGCCTTCCTCCGGGACCACACGCTCGACACCCTGGGTCTGCAGCTGATCGCCGTAGTGCGGATCGGGCAGCGGACCGCCATGCTCGTTCATGCCCGGCAAGCTCAGCCGCAGCACCATCGGATGCGCATCGGCCCCGCCCGCCACCGGCGCCCCGCGCCCGTTGCGGACGTGGCAGTCGCCGCAGCCGCGCGCGTTGAACGTCGGCCCCGCACCCCACTCGCCCTGTTCGAACCAGAAGATGACCCAGCGCGTGTCGAAGAGGTGATGGCCGGTCTTGAACCGCTTGGTCTGGTCCGCGGTGAGCGATGCGATCGGTCGCAGGTACGCCTGCGGGCCGATATCCATCACGGTGGCATCGCCGCCCGACAACGCGGCCGCGTCGAGCGTCGGTGCTTCGGCAGCACCGAGCGCGGCACTCAAGGCTGCCGCGCCCGCGATCCCTGCCGCCCCGTACCAGCGCATGCGATCAGCCCGCGCCGGGCCGCCCCAAGCGGGCTGGCCCCTTCGGGGGGAAGGGCCGCAGGCCCATCGGGGGGAGCTCACATTCGTCACGCGACGGCGCGCTCCCGCACCGGCACCTGCACGTCGAGCACACGCGTCCAACCGTACGGATCGGCCACGCGGCCGTACTGAATGTCGGTGAGCGAGCGATACATCGCCTGCGCCACCGGTCCGGCATTGCCGTCGCCCACGCGATGATCGGTACCACGATGACCGATGCGCCCCACCGGCACGATCACCGCAGCCGTGCCCATGCAGAACACCTCGGTGACACGCCCGGCGTCGATATCGGCGACGACGGCATCCACGTCGAGCCGTGCCTCGCGTACCGGATAGCCCAGATCGGGTGCGAGCCGCAGGATCGAGTCGCGTGTGATGCCAGGCAGGATGCTGCCGGAGAGCGCGGGTGTCACGATCTCGCGGCCGTCGTAGACGAACGCCACGTTCATCGCGCCCGCCTCTTCGATGTAGCGGCGCTCCACCGCATCGAGCCACAGGACCTGCTGATAGCCGTTGGCGCGCGCCCGTTCGCTGGCCGCGAGACTGGCGGCGTAGTTGCCCGGTGTCTTCGCGGCACCGGTGCCGCCGCGGGCGGCCCGGATGTGTTCTTCCGCCACCTGCACGCCCACCGGTTGGAAGCCCGAGGCGAAGAAAGGTCCGGCAGGACTCAGCACCACGTAATGGACGTACTCGCGCGCGGCACGCACTTCGAACGTGGGCTCGGTCGCTGCCATCACCGGACGAATGTAGAGCGACGAGCCCTCGCCCGTCGGCACCCACTCGTGTTCGAGCCGCACCAGCGCCTCGATCGCCTCGACGAAGCTCTCCACCGGCAACGCCGGCATCGCCATGCGCTCCGCCGAACGGTTGAAGCGCAGCGCGTTGGCGTCGGGCCGGAACAGGTTCACGCGCCCGTCCGGTCGCGCATAGGCTTTCGTGCCTTCGAAGATCGCCTGGCCGGCGTGCAGGATCTGTGCTCCTGGATCGAGATCGAGCGGGCGGCGCGGGCCGATGGCCGCGTCGTGCCAGCCGCGCGTCGGGTCCCAGCGCTGCAGGAACATGCGGCGCGTGAAGATGCGACCGAAGGGCAACGGATCCGGCAATTGCACAGGGCTGTGGTCGGACAGAGGTTCGATACGAATGGCTGTCATCTCAACCTCCGACCAAGGGCGAGACAGCTCGGGCTTCGCCGTTGCCGCCCTCGATGCCGTGCATCCAGTGCGGCCGCATGCAGGGATTCTCCGCGAACCACGCGTGGGACACTTGGCCGGGATGGTTTTCCAGGTATTCGAAAGTCACGTTGAAATAGTCCGGGGAGGTTTTCCAGATGAAGGTGAGTTCGCGCGATTCGCCGATGCCGCCATGCATCAGCGCACGGGTCTCGACGCGCAGCGGCTGACCGCGTTGCGCGATCTCCTCGTCGGCGAGCGCCAGGAGGTTGCGCACCGAAAGGTCGACGCGCGGTTTGGCGTTGACCAGGATCAGCCGGTCGCGGCAGAACCAGAACTGGATCGACGCGGGGGCATCGGCGTCCTTCGGACCCGCCGCGAGCAGGAACTCGCGCGCGTTGCCCACCTGGTCGTACCGGGTGGCGGCAAGCCGGATGACGTCGTCCCGGCTCATCCCGCTCTCGAAACCGTCGGCATCGAAGGCAAGGGCTGCGCCGCTCGTGAGCGCCAGGGCCAGCGCAGCACACCACTCCCGCATGGGACGACTCCACCGATCAATCCAGCCCGATTGTAGCCCGGTCCCTTGACCCTCGCGAAGGCTCCATGCCAGCATGGCCCGGGACACAGGCCACACTTACACCGAGAGAACGAGAATGGGCCAGGAGGAGAACGCACTCGCGGATTGGCGCGCCAGCGCGCTTGCCATCGAGTCGGCGGTGAATGCCGTGGTCGTCGGCCAGCAACGTGCAGTGCGCCTGATCGACGTTGCACTTTTCGCGCGTGGCCACGTGCTGCTCGAGGGCGACGTGGGAGTCGGCAAGACCACCCTGCTCCGCGCCTTCGCCCGGGCCATCGGCGGCACCTTCAGCCGGATCGAGGGCACGGTGGACCTAATGCCGGCCGATCTCCTCTACTACACCTATATCGGGGAAGACGGCCGTCCGCGCGTCGATCCCGGTCCGCTGGTACGCAACAGTGACGATCTGGCGGTGCTGTTCTTCAACGAGATCAACCGGGCCCGACCGCAGGTGCACTCGGTGTTGCTGCGCGTGATGGCCGAGCGCAGCGCCTCCGCATTCGATCGCGAGTTCCGCTTTCCGCATCTCACGGTGTTCGCCGACCGCAATCGGGTGGAACGGGAGGAAACCTTCGAGATTTCGTCGGCGGCGAAGGATCGCTTCATGATGGAAGTGGGCATCGAAGCGCCGAGCGACGAGGCCGACCAGTTCGCGCTGATGTTCGATACCCGGTTCCACGACGTCGATGCGCTCATCGACAACGTGCCCGAAGCGCTGGTCGACTATCGTGCGCTGAACGACATCGCGGCGACCATCCAGCGATCGATCCAGGTGGGCGATGCGCTGCGTCGCTATGCCCATCGGCTGTGGCAGACCGTCGCTCGGCCGCACGAACACGACGTTCACATCGACGGCGTGGACAGCGCCGCTCTCATCCTCGGGGGTGCGAGCCCGCGCGGCGTGAGTCTCGCGGTGCGCGCCGCGCGCACCCATGCCTGGCTGGATGGCCGCGGACACGTGGAGCCGCGTGACCTGCATGCCGTGTTCTTCGAGACCATGGCCCATCGCGTATTCTTCGAGCCTGCCTACGAGCTCCGCCGCGCTACCATCGTGCGCGAACTGTTCGCGCAGGCCTTCGCGCGCACACCCGCACCGTGACCGCTTCGCGCAGCGGCGAGTACCTCTATCGCATTCCGGGGCGCCCGGCGAGCCTGCGACCGGGCGCGCATCCGAGCCGGCTGGACGGCGGATCGGGCGTGTTCCTCGGATTGCAGTCGTTGCTCTCGCGGCCGAATCCGCGCCGCATCGACCTGCGCCGCAGTCTGACCGATCCCTTCGGTCAGTGGCTGGTGCGCAACATGAGCGAGCGGGTGTCGGTGCCGGTCCAGGTGGTTGCCGACCTGTCCGCGTCCATGGAGACCGCCGACAAGCGCGAGGCGGTCGCCTGCCTGGTGGAGAGCACCGGTCTGTCGGCCTGGCGGTCCGGCGACCCGTTCGGCTTCATCGGCGCGGATCGGATAGTCCGCGATGAGTGGTTTCGCCCCGCGACGCATGCCCGCGGCGCGGGGTCGCGACTCGCGGAGCTGCTGCGGGCGGTGCCGTTCGACGGCGAGAACGCCGCAGGACTTCTCGACGCCGCGAGGTATCTGGGCAAGCGCAGAGCGCTGGTGTTGCTCGCATCGGATTTTCATTTCGACCTCGCCGACGTGCAGCGGCTGCTCGCCTCGCTCTCCGGACATTTCGTGGTACCGGTCGTGGTGTGGGGCGCGGCGGAGTCGACGACCCGCATCCCCGATCGCGGATTGGTCGATCTCGCGGACAGCGAGAACGCGGCCCATCGTTTCCTTTGGCTGCGGCCGAGACTGGCGGAGCGCATCCGCGGCGCGTTGCTGCAGCGTCGGAGGGATCTCAGCTCGACCTTCGCGCGGTTCGGATCGAGAGCGATCTTCGTCGACGATGGTTTCGATCCCGACGACCTGACTCATCATTTCCTGGGCGGCACCGACCATGCGGCGGCGGTGGCTTGAGGTCGCGCTCGGCCTTCTGAGCCTCCTGGCATCGGTCGGCACGTCGGCCGCCGACGGGGCGATGTTCACGACCACGCCGATACGCCAGTACGGCTACGTCATCGGCGACGAGATCGTGGTGGAAGGGTCGGCCGCCGTGCCTCGGGGATACGCTCCGGATGCCGACAGCATTCCCAAGCCCGGCCGGCGCGGCGCGTTGCTCGAGTTGCGCGACAGCGCACTCGAAAACCGACCCGACGAACGCTACCGGTTCCGCGCTCGCTTCCTGGTCGTCAACAGCGCCACCACAGTCCGCACCGTCGAGACGCCGCCGCTCGCGATCCGCTTCCGGAAAGCAGGTGCGGCGGATCTGACGCTGGCCCTGCCGGAGATTCCGGTGACGGTCTCGCCGCTGACTCCCGCCGAAGTGCTCGCCCGCGACGGTCTCGAAGAATTGCAGCCGGACGTCGCGGTACCGCGAATCGAGACGGAATGGGTTCGGCTGCGCCTCATCGCCCTCGCGGTTGTCGCTGCCGCACTCGCCGCGTGGTTCGCCTGGGCCCAGGGCTGGGTTCCCACTTCGCTGTTGACGCGCCGACCGTTCGCGCGTGTTCGCGGCGCGATCTCGCGGCTCGGAACGGCTGAGGATGAGCGAGTCCTGGTCGAACAGGCACGCCGCATCCATCGCGCCTTCGACGAAAGCGCGGGCTTCGCCGTGACCGACGAGACGCTCGAACGGTTCTTCGAACTGCGTCCCACGTTCGGCGTCTTGCGCAGCGAGATCCGTTCCTTCTTCGAGGCATCGAACCGCTACTTCTTCGCCGAGAACGGGCGGGCGCTGCCTTCCATCGATGCGATGCGTCAGCTCGTGCGGCGCCTCGCCGAATGCGAGTACGCGGCCGGACGCAAGGCACGATGACCGACTTCGAGTTCTCGGCCCCCTGGCTGCTGGTGCTGCTGCCGCTCGCGCTGCTGCCCTGGTGGTCGCGACGGCGGGATCTGCCGCGCCACGCCTGGGTCGCCCTGCTGCCGAAGGACCGCCTGTCCGATGCGATCGGGCTCGGCCTGAAACTGCTCGCCACCATCGCGCTGGCCGCCACCGTGATCGGCCTCGCCGGCCCTTATCGCGGCCCCACCACGGTGACGCGCGTCGGCGAAGGCGCCGAAATCGCGATCCTGTTCGACCGCAGCCGTAGCATGGATCTGCCGTTCACCAACAACTCGAGCATCGGCAACCGCGCCGAGACCTCCGGGGACTCGAAGGGTCGCGTCGCGCGCGAGCTGTTGCTGCGGTTCACGGCGGCACGGCCGTTCGACGAGTTCGCGATGTTCATCTTCAGTGCGCGCCCGATGCGAGCACTCGATTTCACCAGTTCGCCCGAAGCCATCCGCGCGGCGATCACGGCGAACGACGTCGGTCGCGGGCTCGGCGAGACCGATATCGGCACCGCACTGGAAGCCGGCGTGGCCGCGTTCGAGTCGCGCCCCTATCTCGGCGCACGCGTGATCCTGCTCGTGTCGGACGGCGGCGCGCGACTGGATCCGGACGTGCGGCATCGCTTGACCGACGGACTGCAGCGCGTGCGGGCGCGCGTCTACTGGCTGTACATCCGCTCCGTCGGCAGTGCGACCATCCGGGACTCCGCCGGTCTCGAACTCTCCGAGGCGATCCCCGAGGTGGCGCTGCACCGCTTCCTGGAAAGCACCGGTGTGCCCTATCGCGCCTTCGAGGCCGAGGATCCGAAGGAGCTGGGTCGCGCCATCGAGGACATCGATCGGCTGGAGAAGCACACCATCGTCACCACGGCCGTCGCGCCGCGGCGGGAGCTGGCGGGATGGTGGTTCGCGATCGCTGCGGGGTGCGTGGGGTTGCTGGCGTTGGCGCGGGTGCGGCAGAGAGAGAGTTGGGGGACGGCATGAATCGTGGCCCCCACCCCAACCCTCCCCCGGCGAAGCCGGGGGAGGGAGCCGTACACCCCTTCCTCCACGACACAGTCGTGGGGGAAGGTTGGGATGGGGGCGCCGTGCGCGCAACCTTGCGCCCGTGCTGGCACAGCGAGGATCAGCAGCAATGACCCCCCGCACCCGCCGCACCTTCCTCGCCTTCGCAATCCTCGCCACGCTCGCCGGCATGGACACGCTGCGTTGGTGGCGCGCAACGGAGCACAACACCGCCATCGACCGATCGACGCGAACCGAGCATCCCACCGCCCCGCTGCTCGTCGAAGACTCCCCCGCCGAACTCCGTTTCGCCGCTGCCTCGCTCGCCGCGCGCGAAGGTCAGGTGACGCGCGCGGTAGCGCTTTATCGCCAGGTCGCGGAAGCGCGACCCGATCTCGCGCCTGGCGCATTGGTCGACGCGGCCAACGCGCTGCATCGCGAAGGACGTCGCCTCGTCGCCGCCGACAATCGCGCCGGCGCATTGCCGCTGCTGGAACTCGCGAAGGAGACCTATCGCGAAGTCCTGCGGCGCGATCCGTCGGTCTGGTCGGCGCGCTACAACCTCGAGCGCGCGCTGCGGCTGGCACCCGAAGACGAAGCACGTGACGACGAGGGCGCTTCGATCCCCGCGGATTCCGAACGGGCGCTCACCACCATGCGTGCCTTCACGCTCGGTCTGCCGTGAAGACACCGCTCACCGGACAGTTCACGCCGCGCCGCGCGCTGATGCTCGCCACCGCGTGCCTCGTGCTCGCAGCATGGGGACCGACGGTCACACTGCCGCTCGCACGCTTCCACGGGATCATCGTGCTCGACGTCACCCAAAGCATGAACGTGGAGGACTACAGCGCGGACGAACGGCCGCAGAGCCGGCTGGATGCCGCCAAGGCAGCTTTGCACGAAGCGCTGCAGGCGTTGCCGTGCGGCAGCCGCGTCGGTTGGGGCGTGTTCACCGAGTACCGCACCCTGGTGTTGTTGGCGCCGCTCGAAACCTGTGCTCATTTCCGCGAACTGGGCAGCACGCTCGACAGCATCGACGGCCGCCTGTCGTGGGCCGGCCGCAGCGAGATCGCGAAGGGCATCTTCTGGGCGTTGCGACAGGCCGACGTGATGCCGCACCGGCCTTCGATCGTGTTCGTCACCGACGGCCACGAGGCACCACCGATCAATCCGCGGCATCGGCCGCACTACGACGGCAAGCCGGGCACCATTGCCGGCCTGATCGTCGGCACGGGAGGGCTGCAACCCATGCCGATCCCGAAGTTCGATCCGGCAGGTCGACGGCTGGGCTACTGGCGCGCGGACGAAGTGCAACAGCAGGACACCTATTCCATGGGACGGGCCACCAGCGTCGGTCAGGAGAAGCTCGTCGAAACCGAGGAAGAGACCGGTACCGCCGACTGGGCTACGTCGGGCAACGAACACATGTCCGCGTTGCGGGAGCGCTACCTGCAAGTGCTCGCGCAGGAACTGAAGCTCGACTACCTCCGGCTCGACGGCGGCAACGCCGGTGCGCGCAGCCTCTCGCGTGCTCTGGGGCGGTCGGCCCTCGCGCAGCGCGTGCCGACGAAGGTTTCGCTCGGTGGTCCGCTCGCCGCGATCGCCCTCGCACTGCTCGCGTGGACCTTCCGTCCTGCCTTCAGAGCAGCGCGGTATCGAGGAACAGCATCACCGAGAAGCCCAGGAACAGCGAAGCCGTAGCGCCGCGCTCGAAACCGGCCCGGTGAGTCTCGGGAATCACTTCGCCGCTGATCACGAACAGCATCGCGCCTGCGGCGAGCCCCAGTGCCCATGGCAGCACGGACGCCGACAGCAGGACGAATCCTGCGCCGAGGATACCCGCGATCGTTTCGAGCAGCCCCGTCGCCGCTGCGAGCCAGAACGCCGGCACACGGTCGTAGCCTGCGGCCATCAGGCCCACGGCCACTGCGAGACCTTCGGGGAAGTTCTGCAGACCGATGCCCAGCGTGACGCCGAGACCTACCTTGAGGTCGCCGCTGGCTGCACCGATCCCCACGGCAGCTCCTTCCGGGACGTTGTGCAGCGCGATCGCGATGACGAACAACCACAAGCGCGCGACGCGGCCGCTCTGCTCGCCCTCGCACCCCTTGCAGAAGTGCTCGTGCGGCACGGCGCGGTGGACCAGCCACAGCAGCAGCCCTCCGCCGCCGAGCGCGGCGATCATGCCGAGTGTCGCGAGGCGCCGATCCCCGATCATCGCCTGCGCCGCATCGAGTCCGGGGATCAGCAGCGAGAACACGGTCGCGGCCAGCATCACGCCGGCCGCGAACGCGAGCAGCAGGTTGGTCGCCCGCTCCGACAGCCCCTTCACCACCAGCGTCGGGAGCGCGCCGGCGGCCGTGGCGAGCGTTCCCGCGACCACGCTCGCCGCGAGCGCGGCGAGGAAAGGCGACTGCTCGGCGAAGTGCGCGAGGTCCACCGGGCAGTCGCCTCCGGTCAGAGTGCGGCGACGTACGCCGTCTTGACCGTGGTGAAGAACTCCTGCGCGTAACGACCTTGCTCGCGCGGACCGTAGCTTGAGCCCTTGCGACCGCCGAACGGCACGTGATAGTCGACGCCCGCCGTAGGCAGGTTCACCATCACCATCCCGGTCTGCGCGTTGCGACGGAAGTGCGCGGCGTGCTTGAGCGACCCGGTCACGATACCCGAGCACAGACCGAAGGGCGTGTCGTTGGCCACCGAGAGCGCTTCTTCGTAGTCCTTCACCGCGATGACGCTCGCGACCGGACCGAACACTTCCTCGCGGTTGATGCGCATCGCGTTCTCGGTCTCGGTGAAGAGCGCCGGCTCGAGGTAGAAGCCTTCGGTCTCACGCTTCAGCAGGTTGCCGCCGAAGGCGAGCTTGCCGCCCTCGTTCTTCGCGATGTCGATGTAGGACAGGTCCTGCTTCAACTGCGAGCTGTCCACCACCGGGCCGATGTGCACACCCTGCTTGAGCGCGTTGTCGACCACGAGGCCCTTCAAACGCTCGACCATGGCTGCGACGAACTTGTCGTGGATGCCCTTGGTCACGACGATCCGCGAGGACGCGGTGCAGCGCTGGCCGGTGGAGAAGAACGCACCGTTCACGGCGCTTTCCACGGCCGTCTTCAGATCGGCATCGTCCAGCACCACGAGCGGATTCTTGCCGCCCATTTCGAGCTGGAACTTCTTCATGCCGGCGATGGCCTTCGCGGCCACCTTGCGACCCGTTTCCACGGAACCTGTGAACGTGATCGCATCCACCCGCGGATCGGTCAGCAGCGCCTCGCCGACGATGCTGCCGCGGCCCATGCACAGGTTGAAGACACCCGCCGGGAAGCCGGCGCGATGGATGATGTCGGCGATGGCCCAGGTGGAACCCGGGACCAGGTCCGCGGGCTTCATGACCACGCAGTTGCCGTAGGCCAGGGCCGGCGCGATCTTCCAGGCCGGGATCGCCGACGGGAAATTCCACGGCGCGATGATGCCGACCACGCCCACCGGTTCGCGGGTGATCTCCACGTCGATGCCGGGCCGCACCGACGGCACCAGTTCGCCCGCGCGCCGCAGGACCTCACCGCCGAAGAACTTGAAGATGTTGCCGGCGCGAACCACTTCACCGATGCCCTCGGGCAGGGTCTTGCCCTCCTCGCGCGACAGCAGCTTACCCAGCTCGTCCTTGCGGGCGATGATTTCGGAACCCACCTTGTCGAGCAGGTCGGCGCGAGCCTGGGTGTTGAAGGCGGCCCAGGCCGGAGCTGCCGCACGGGCCGCCTCGATGGCTTTCAGCGTCTGGGCGGCGTCGGCCTGGGCGTACTCGCCCACGACGTCGGAGGTGTCGGACGGGTTGATGTCCCGGGTGACGGTGGCGCCCGCGACCCATTCGCCGGCGATGTAGTTCTGGTGGACCTGCGTGCTCATGGAATGCCTCCCTCAAGGAAGGCGCGATGCTACATCAGTCCGTTGACGGGCAGCCGGCGGTGTGTCTCCGGATTTGACCAGGCAGAGCGGAGGCACTCCTTCCCCCGGCTTCGCCGGGGGAAGGTTGGGATGGGGGCAAGCCGCTGCACGGATCCAAGCACCCATGCCCCCACCCTAACCCTCCCCCACGCTGGGCGTGGGGGAGGGAACGTACCGAAAAAACGCACCGTCCCTCCATGTAAGATCGCGCAGTTCACCGATCGGCAGACATCCCACCGTGGTCGGCCTCACCGAATACCTGCGCTTCATCGTCACGCTCACCGCGGTCGTGGACCCGTTCCTGGCGGTCCCGTTCTTCCTGGCGCTCTCCGGCGCACGCACGCCGGAGGCCAGCCGCAAGCTCGCCCGCAGCGTCACTCTCACGGTGTTCGTCGTTCTCGCCTGCGCCACTTTCTTCGGCGAGACCATGCTCGAGTACATCGGTGCCAGCCTGCCTTCCTTCCGGGTCGGTGGTGGCCTGGTGCTACTGCTGATGGCACTCGCGATGCTGAACGCCGAAGCCGGCTCGGTGCGGCAGAGCATCGCCGAGGCCAATGAACTGCAGGCCGGCGAGGTGAGCGGCGTGGTGCCACTCGCAATCCCCTTGCTCGCAGGACCGGGCGCCATCAGCACATGCATCCTGGCCGCCGAGCGCGGTGGGCCGGCTCACAAGGTGGCCGTCGTCGCGTGCATCGCCCTGGTAGCGCTCTTGTCCTGGTTCATCCTTTCCAAGGCGCACTTCATCGAGCAGCGCCTGAGCCGCACGTCGCTCAACGTTGCAACGCGGATCCTGGGCCTGCTGCTGGCGGCCATGGCGGTACAGACCATGGCCGAAGGGTTGATCTACCTCTTTCCAGGGCTCGCAGGATAGGAGGGCGGGCTGGAGAGAGCCCCTCAATCCAGCGTCTTCCGATAGAACTTGAGCCCCAGCAGCAGGATCGCGCCCATGAACGCCAAGATGGGCCAGATCGACGAATAGAGTTCGGGCAGCGTGGCGCCCTTCAACAGGATGCCGCGCACCAGCACGAGGAAGTGCGTCAGTGGCAGCAGGCTGCCGATGACCTGCGCCCATTCGGGCATGCCGCGGAACGGGAACATGAAACCCGACAGCAGGATCGACGGCAGGAAGAAGAAGAACGTCATCTGCATCGCCTGCAACTGGTTCCGTGCGATGGAACTGAAGGTGATTCCCAGCGTCAGGTTGGCCGCGATGAAGACCAGCACCACGGCGTAGAGCAGCACCAGACTGCCTTCGATCGGCACCGAGAAGACATAGCTGGCTGCGAGCAAGGCGAGCGTCACCTGGATCAGACCGATCAGGATGTAGGGAATGATCTTCCCGGTCATGACCTCCACCGGCAGCGCGGGTGTCGCGAGCAGGTTCTCGAATGTGCCGCGTTCACGCTCGCGCGTCATCGCCAGCCCGGTCATCAGGACCATGGTCATGGTCAGGATTACGCCCAACAGTCCGGGCACGATGTTGTATGCGGTGATGCCCTCCGGGTTGTAGCGCCGCTGGATGCGCACGTCGACGGCGGACGACCCACCGGCGAGATCCCCTGTGACTCCCTGCAGGTCATGGGCAAGTGCCGTGGTCAGCGCCAGATTCACGGCGGCGAGCGCCGGTCCGGTGGCCGAGGGATCGGTTGCGTCCGCCTCGATGAGAAGCTGCGGTCGATCGCCGCGCACGAGCGCGCGTTCGAATCCGGCCGGGATGGTGACCACGAACTGCACCTTGCCGCGCTCGATCATCTCGTCGGCTTCCGCCATGGACGCAGCCTCGTGCACGAACCGGAAGTAGTTCGTGTTCTTCAGCGCCGACACGATGGTCCGCGTGTACCGGCCGTTGTCGAGCGACACCACTGCCGTGGGCAGCGATTTCGGATCGGAGTTGATCGCGAAACCGAACAGCAACACCTGGATGACCGGAATGCCCACGATCATCCCGAAGGTGAGGCGGTCTCGTTTCAGCTGGATGAACTCCTTGATGACGATGGAAACCCAGCGAGACCAGGAGAATCGGCGCCCGTTCATTGGTAGTTGTCCTTGGTGTCGCGCATCAGGTGGATGAACACGTCTTCCAGCGTGGCCGTCGACCGTTCCCACCGCTGCGGCCCGCTCGCCCGCAGCGCCGCGGTGGCCCGATCCAGCGCGTCGGCATCCGTTCCCGTCACATGCAGCGCGTTGCCGAACTGGGTCACATCGGCCACGCCACCGAGCTTCTCCAACGCCACCTGCAACTGCGGCAGGTCCGGTCCGCTCACGGTCCAGGTGGCGAGCGCCTGCTGCGCCACAACTTCGTCGACGGTTCCGGAAGTCAGCAGCGCTCCGTAGGCGATGTAAGCGAGCCGGTGACAGCGTTCGGCTTCGTCCATGTAGTGCGTGGAGACGAGCACCGAGATGCCGGTGGCCGCCAGCTTGTGGATCTCCTCCCAGAAGTCGCGCCGCGCCTTCGGATCGACGCCGGCCGTAGGTTCGTCGAGCAACAGCAGCTTCGGCTGGTGCAGCATGCAAGCCGCCAGCGCCATTCGCTGCTTCCAGCCGCCGGAAAGCGAGCCGGCCAATTGGTTTCGCCGTGATCCCAGCCCCAGCGCATCGATGGCATCGTCGACCACCTTCCTCCGGAGCCGCATGCCGTACATGCGTGCGACGAAATCCAGGTTTTCGGCAATGGTGAGGTCTTCCCACAGCGAAAAGCGCTGGGTCATGTAACCCACTTCGCGCTTGATCGACGCGGTCTCGCGGATCACGTCGTGGCCGAGACAGGTGCCGCTGCCGCTGTCCGGCGTCAGCAGCCCACACAGCATGCGGATGGACGTGGTCTTGCCGCTGCCGTTAGGGCCGAGGAAGCCGAAGATCTCGCCGCGCCGCACCTGCAGCGAGAAGTCCTTCACCACGTGCCGCGGGCCGAAATGCTTGTTGAGCCCCTGTACGTCGACGACGAGATCGGCGTTCATTGCAGCACCACGTCCACGGGTTGGCCGGGCTTGAGGCGCGTCGCGTCCTTCGGCAGAGGCCGCGCTTCCACCATGAAGACCAGCTTGGCGCGCGACTCGCGGCTGTAGATGACCGGCGGCGTGAACTCCGCCTGCGACGACACGTAGGACAGCGTGGCCGGAATGTCGTCGCCGCACCCGTCGCAGTGCGCGCGCACCGCGCCGCCCAGCTTGAGCTGACCGACGACCGTCTCCGGCACGAAGAACCGCAGCTTCACGTTCTGCGGCGGCAAGAGGCTCACCACGGGCTTGCCCGCCGGTACCCATTCACCCGCGACGAAGTAAGTCTCCTGCACGAAACCGCTCGCAGGCGCCTTCTGCGACTTCTGGTCGAGTTTCCATTCGGCCTGCGCCACCACGGCTTGAGCCGCGCCGGCATCAGCACGCGCCGAGGTGAGTTCCGCGGGCCGGCCGATGCTCTGCCGCGCATAGGCGAGTTGCGCGCGGGCTTCCTGCAGGTCCCCTTCGTTGCGCTCCACCGCCGTGCGCCACGTGTCGAGCGCGGCAGGCGAGATGAAGCCGTCGCGCAGCAGCTTCTCGTTGCGTGCGTACTGGACCTTCGAGTAGTCGAGTGCGGAGACGGCCTTCGTCACGGCGGCTTCGAGCGCGCGCACCTGATCCGTGCGCTGGGTACCGGTCAGGTTCTTCACGTGCGCCTCGGCCGACCGGAAGCGCTCCTCGGACTCCCGCCGGGCTGCGGCCTCGTTGGCCTGCTCCAGCGCGAACAACGGTGCGCCGGCCTCGATGTGCTGGCCGCGCGCCACGCTCAAGCGCTCGAGTGATCCGGCATAGGGCGCGGCGACGAGGACATACTCACCCTCGGCGTAACCCTGGTAGCTCACGGTCTTCTCGGTCTTGCAGGCCGACAGCGCCATGGCGACGGCCACCATCCACAGTACGGACTCGATTCTCATGATCCTCTCCCCGTCTTGGGCGCCGCCCGACGCGCGGGCGATTTCTCGGCCGGAACGGACGGCGCTTCCATCAAGAACTTTTCCACCGCGATCCGTGCGAGCGCGGCACTCTCCTTGCGCGAACGGGCGTCGTTGCGCGCCACGTTCAGGATCGCCACGCCCACCATCAGCGTGTGGAACGCCGCGATCGTGTCCTCGTCCAGCTCCTTGCCGAGCATGCGGAACAGGTTGCCCAGGTGATGCCGCACCGTGGCCACGAAGTCGCGCATGAACTGGCGCACGTCCGGGTCCTGGTCGGCGGTGACCACAAGACCCAGCATCACCCGGGTACGCCGCACGTCGACCACCTGCTCGCCGGCCATGCGGGCGAACGCCGCCAGATCGAACCCGCCGGGCGGTGCGTTGGCAGCCAGCGTGGCCATCAGCGACTGCAGCGAGTGCACGGCGATGGCCTTCAGCAGCTCCATCCGTGTCGGAAAGTAGTACGTGAGATGACTCTGCCGCACACCGGCCGCCGCCGCGATCTTGGGCTGAGTGAGCTCGGTCACGCCGTGCTCGGCCAGCAGGCCGAGGGCGGCTTCGAGGATGCGGGTCTTCACGTCGGTGACGGTGTCACGAGGCATGGGGCTTCTGATCTGCGTCTTGGTTAAAGTACCAACATTATTGGTAATACTACCAATACCTGTCAAGCCCCCTTTTCATGGTCGCCAAGGCTGCGGGCGGCCTCCCAGGGCCGCCCCATGCGAAAATCCCGCTCCCCGCCCCGATCCAGACGACATGAACCCCGATCTCCGCGCCCGCCCCGCCGTCCTCCAGCTCCGCAGCTCCAAGATCCGGGAGGTGGCCAACGCCGGCATGGGCCGCGAGGATGTGCTGCCCTTCTGGTTCGGCGAGCCGGACGAGGTGACGCCGGAATTCATCCGGCGTGCCGGCATGGACGCCCTGGCGGCCGGGGACACCTTCTATACCCAGAACCTCGGCATTCCGCCGCTGCGCGAAGCGCTGGCCGAGTACGTGACCCGGCTGCACCGCCCGACCGCGGCCGACCAGGTCGTGCTCACCAACTCGGGCATGTCGGCGCTGATGATCGCCACCCAGGCGCTGGTGGGTGCCGGCGACCGCGCCGTCATCGTCACGCCGGTGTGGCCCAACCTGGTGGAGATCCCCAAGATCGTCGGCGCCCAGGCCGTCACCTTCCCGCTCACGTTCCGGCACGGCGCCTGGACGCTCGATCTCGACCGGCTGATCGCGACGCTGACGCCCGGCACGCGCCTGCTGATGATCAACTCGCCCAACAACCCCACGGGCTGGACCATCGACCGCGAATCCCAGCAAGCGATCCTGGACCACTGCCGCAGGCTGGGCATCTGGATCATGGCCGACGACGCCTACGAGCGGCTGTACTTCGGCAACAGCACCGACGAATGGGAGCCGGTCGCGCCTTCCTTCCTCGATATCGCCACGCCGGACGATCGTGTGGTGGCGACCAATACGTTCTCCAAATCGTGGCTGATGACCGGCTGGCGCCTCGGGTGGCTCGTCGCCCCCACCGAGCTCACCGAAGACTTCGGCACGCTGATCGAGTACAACACGTCGTGCGCGCCCGGCTTCGTGCAGCGCGCCGGGCTCGTGGCGGTGCGCGAAGGCGAACCGGTCATCGCGCGCACGGTGGCGCGCTATCGCAAGGCGCGCGACTTCCTGGTGGAACGCCTCAACCGGATCGACGGCATCGAAGCCGCCCTGCCCTCCGGAGCCATGTACGTCTTCTTCAAGGTGGACGGTCTCGACGACAGCTTGGATCTGTGCAAGCGGCTGGTGCTTGAAGCCGGCGTCGGCCTGGCGCCGGGCATCGCCTTCGGTCCCGAAGGCGAAGGCTACGTGCGCTGGTGCTTCGCCACCGAGGTGGCGCGGCTGGAGCAGGGGCTCGAGCGCTTCGTCACCGGCTTGGAACGCTTGCGCTCGAAGCCGAGGGCGCGGGCCCGCGCATGAGCACGCCGGCCAGCCGGTACGAGATCGCCGCCTGGATACTGGCGGCCGCCGGCCTGTTCCTCGTACTGCAGTTGCACCTGTTGCCGGCGCTGCTGGCCGGCCTGCTCACCTACGAGCTGGTGCACGTGATCGCGCGCCGATTGCGTCTGGTGCAACTGGGTGGCCATCGCGCCAAGGTGGTCGCGGTGGGGCTGCTCGCGATCATCGTCGTGACGCTGCTGACACTCGCGGTGGTGGGCATCATCGCCTTCTTCCGCAGCGACCTCGGCAACATCGGCGCGCTGCTCACCAAGATGGCCGACATTCTCGACAGCGCGCGCAGCAAGCTGCCCGACTGGATCGAGGCACGGCTGCCGGAGAACGCCATGGAGTTGCGCATCAGTCTCACCGACTGGTTGCGCGAACACTCGGCCGAGGTTCAGACCATCGGCAAGGAAGCGGGGCGTGCGTTCGCCCACATCGTCGTGGGCATGGTGATCGGCGCCATGATCTCGCTGCGCGAAGTGCGCGACGCCAACGGTCTCGGCCCGCTCGCCCGGGCGTTGGCCGAACGCGCCGACCGGCTCGGCAACGCCTTCCGCCGCATCGTCTTCGCGCAGATCCGTATTTCGGCACTCAACACTTTCCTCACCAGCATCTATCTGGTGGGTGTGCTGCCGCTGCTCGGCATCCACCTGCCGCTGGTCAAGACCATGATCGCAGTCACGTTCATCGCGGGCCTGCTGCCGGTGCTTGGCAACCTGATCTCGAATACGGTGATCGTTATCGTGAGCCTGTCGTTCTCGCTCGGCGCGGCGGTGGGTTCGCTCGCCTTCCTGGTGATCATCCACAAGCTCGAATACTTCGTGAACGCGCGCATCGTCGGCACGCAGATCCGCGCCGCCGCGTGGGAGCTGCTGCTCGCGATGCTGTCCATGGAGGCAGCTTTCGGCGTGACCGGCGTGATCGCGGCGCCGGTCTACTACGCGTATCTCAAGGACGAGTTGTCGAGTCGCAGGATGTTGTAGGCGACGACCGCGCGACCGCGACAACATGTCGCAGTGTCGCGGTCCGGACCCCGTGATACAAGACGCGCGGGTGCAGCGGCACCATCCGGCGCGCCGCGCCCCCCCGATCGACGGGAGATCGCCTTGCGTATCGTCCTCACAGCGCTGCTCGGCGCGAGCCTGTCCACCGCCACCGGCGCATGGGCCAATTGCGGCTCGGCGTTCTGCGCGGTGAACACGAACTGGAACATCCAGGGGGTTCCCACCGCGACGGGAACTGCGCGGATGGACCTGCGCTACGAGTACATCGACCAGAACCGGCCCTGGAGCGGGTCGCATCGCGCCGAGTCGGCGGGCGACGAGGAAGCCCGCGAAACGCGCACGATCAATCGCAACCTGCTCGCCACCTTCGACTTTGCCGTGTCGGAGCACTGGGGAATCACGGCGAGCGTGCCGATCGTGAGCCGGTCCCACAGCCACGTGGCCGACCCCGAGGGCAGCGCGACGCCGGAGTCGTGGAACTTCACGCGTCTCGGCGACGCGCGCGTGCTGGCGTCCTGGCGCCGTACCGACGCGGTGGAGCCCACGGCGGCCACCGGCGTCCTGTTCGGTCTCAAGCTGCCCACCGGCCCCTTCCGGGTCACCAATGCCGAAGGCGTGCCGGCCGAGCGGTCGCTGCAGCCGGGCACCGGCAGCACTGATCTCGTGGTCGGCCTCTTCGCCACGCAACCGGCACGCAACGGCGCGCTCTGGTTCGCCCAGGCCACCTTCCAGTCGCCGGTTGCGACCAAGGAGGACTATCGGCCCGGGAACCTCTTCGTCGCGACGGGTGGCTATCGGCATCCGTTCACCCTGCACGTGACCGGCATCCTGCAGGTGAACGCGACCGCGCGCACCCGCGATGGCGGCGCAAATGCCGAACCCACGGTGACCGGCGGGCAGTTCGTGTTCGTGAGTCCGGGGATCAGCTGGGGCCTCTCGCCGGCCACCGAGGTCTACGCTTTCGCCCAGCTTCCGATCTACCGCCACACCAACGGCGCCCAGCTGACCTTCGACTGGGCCATCGTGACCGGGATCACCCGCCGCTTCTGAACCTCAAGCGAGCGCGGACACCCGGCGTCGCTTGACGTCCCTGGGGTGGCGCGCGCTACCCTGGAGCACGCGAACGGCGCATCGGAGCGCCCGCGGAAATCCGGGGGAGGACGGATGAGAACAGTCGCCGTGACGGGCGGGGCCAGCGGCATCGGCCAGGCCACCTGTGAAGTGCTCGCAGCCAAGGGGTGGAAGGTCGTCGTGCTCGACGTCAATGCCGCGGGCGCGCGGGAAGTGGCCGAAAGAATCGGCGGCGTCGCGTATGCACTCGACGTCGGCGACGAGCAGGCGGTCGAGGCCGTGGCCGCGAAGGTCGAGCGCGAAGTCGGACCGGTCCACGGCCTGGTGAACTCCGCCGGCATCCTCTCGAGCCCGGTGCCGCCGGAGGAATTGCCGATGGCGGAGTGGGACCGCGTCGTGCACATCAATCAGCGCGGCACCTACGTGACCTCGCTCGCATTCGGACTGCGCATGAAAGCACGCGGCGGCGGCGCCATCGTCAACATCGCCTCGATCACCGCCTGGCGCTCGGTCCCGCTGCACAGCTACGCCGTAACCAAGACCGCGATCATCTCCATCACCCGGAACCTGGCGGCCGAGTGGGGGCCAAGCCAGGTACGCGTCAACTCCGTGTCGCCCGGCTTCACCCGCTCGCCGGCCCTGCAGGCCAAGCTCGACTCCGGGGAACGCGACGCGTCTGCCCTCGAACGCGCGACTGCGCTGCGCCGATTGATGGAACCGGAGGAATCCGCCTACGCGATCGCGTTCCTGCTCTCCGACGAGGCCGCCGGCATCACCGGCATCGACATCCCCGTGGACGGCGGCTGGCTGGCGGCGCAGTCCTGGGCCAGCTATCCGCGCATCCGCGGCGATTGGCCGTGATGCCCCGCTGCGGGCAAGCCTGACGATGCTGCCCGACCTCGTCTCCCTGGCGCTCTTCGTGCGGGTCGCGGAAACGCGCAGCATCACCAAGGCGGCCGAAGCGAGCCACATCGCGCTCGCTGCCGCGAGCCGGCGCATGACTCTGCTCGAGCATCAGTTCGGCGTGAAGCTGCTGCAGCGCACGGCGCGGGGCGCGGAACTGACCGCTGCGGGGCGCGCCGTATTGCATCGCGCGCGGCAGATCCTCAATCAGGTGGATCAGCTCAAGTCGGAACTGACCGAGTACGCCTCCGGCGGCAAGGGCCACGTGCGCATCCAGGCGAGTGCCTCGGCCATTTCGCAATTCCTGCCGGCCGACCTCGCGAGCTTCTCTGCTGCGGCGCCGCAAGTGGTACTCGCGCTGGAGGAGCGCTTCAGCGGCGAGATCGCGCAGGCGCTGCGCGAAGGCGCCACCGACGTCGGTGTCCTGATGGAAGGCACGCCCATGGACGGTCTCGAATGGTTCGACTACAAGTCCGATCAGCTGGTGGCCGTCGTCCCGAAAGCGCATCCGCTGCGCAGCCGCAGCGTCGTATTCTCGGCCTTGCTCGACCACGACTTCGTTTCGCTCGAAAGCGGCACGGCCATCACGCGGCTGCTGAGCGACCAGGCCGCGGTGGCGCGGCGTCCGCTGCGCAACCGCATCCAGGTGCACAGCTTCGCGGCGCTGTGCAAGATGATCGAGTCGGGCTTGGGCATCGGCGTCCTGCCAGAAGGTGCCGCGAAGCCCTTCGTCAGTGCCATGCAATTGCGATTGGTGCGCCTCAGCGAGGCCTGGGCCAAGCGCCGCATGTACGTATGCGTCCGGGAGTACGACGCGCTGCCGCCGATCGCCCGCAAGCTGGTGGATCACCTGACCGCCAGGAAGTGAATCTTGCGGCGCTGCCGCAAACTGCCGGGCTTCGCGGACGGCGAAGTCCGGCTTGACGGATTTGCGATTCCGCCGGCGTTGCGGTTTCGCTCAAGCTGCTTAGGTTGTACTGTCGCGCCACGCGGGCATGCGAGACCTGCGGGCCCATCAGGAGTCGTCGGACAAAAGATCCCGGGAGACCCCAGAGATACGGATCGCCGCATCGAACGGCGGCGGCAACGAACCGTTAGAGGAGGAGACTATGACCGAACCGCAACGGACCGGCGCGAATCGACGCGGGTTCATCAAGGCTGCCGGCGCATTGACGGCGACCGGACTGGCGTTCCCATACATTTCCCGGGCGCAGGACAAGCCGATCCGCGTCGGCGTCCCGACGATTCTCTCGGGTCGAGTGGCGCAACTCGGCATCTCGTCGCGCAACGCGCTGCAGGTCGAGGCCGACAAGTTCAATGCGGCCGGCGGCTTGAACGGCCGCAAGATCGAACTCATCACGCGCGATTCGAAGGGCAAGCCGGACGAAGCGGCAAACAACACGCGCCAGCTCATCAACGGCGACGGCTGCGAGATCATCATCAGCGCCGAATCCTCCGCCGGCGCGTTCGCGGTGCAGGAAGTTATCCGCGAGCTGAAGGTGCTCTGCATCCACACCAATTCGGAGACGTCGTCGCTGTCGGCCGACCCGAAGATCCGCGTCCCGACCGCCTTCCGCACCGCGCGTCAGGGCATCCATGACGCCATCGTGAGCGCGGCCTACGCCGGCAACGTCGCGAAGGCCAAGGGCCTCAAGACCTGGATGACCTGCTCGCCGGACTACGCCTACGGCCGCGACAACACCTCGCTGTTCCTCGAGTACATGAAGCGCTTCCACCCCGAGATCGAGGTGGTGGGGGAGGCGTGGCCGAAGCTGTTCCAGGCCGACTACACCGAGAACATCACCAAGATCCTGCAGAGCAAGCCGCAGGCGCTGTACTCGGCGCTCTGGGCCGGCGACCTGGTGTCGTTCCTCGACCAGTCGGGCATCTACAACCTGTTCTCGCAAACAACGCTGTTCGCGATAAACATGGCCGACTACACGACACTGACGGCAGTGAAGAACCTGCCCGCCGGTATCCACTCCTCGTCGCGCTATCTGAAGACGTTTCCGGCAGTGCCGGAGAACGCGGCGTGGGGCGATGCCTACAAGGCCAAGTTCGGCGACTACCCCACCAACTGGTCGTGGGAGAACGCGCTCGCGATGAGCTTCCTCACCACCGCGCTCAAGAAGGTGAATTCCACCGACGGGGCCAAGCTCGCCGACGCGATCCGCGGCATGAAAGTGAAGTCGCCATTCGGTGCCGACGGGACGGTGACAATGCGCGCCGAGGACCAGACGACCATCGGTTACGCCATCGGTTGGGGCACCACCATTCCCAAGGAGCCGTGGGTGCCGACCGTGACGCCGGGCGACTGGAAGTCGATCCTGGAACACGAGGCGGAGTGGAAGAAGAAGATGGGGTTCGCGTAGCGCCCGGCGCGCCCCGCGCCATCTCGAGCTGCGGCCGCCGCCGGCGGCCGCTTCCCCTCCCCGTCCGTGTAGAGACCGACCTTGGATCCCCAGGCCCTCCTGACATGCTTCTCGACCGCGTCGTGCGTGATCACGCAGACCACGGGCGGACTCATCAGCGGCATGCTGCTGTTCCTGGTGGCGGCCGGCCTGTCGCTCATCTTCGGCACGCTGAAGGTCGTCAACTTCATGCACGGCTCGCTGTACATGCTGGGCGCGTACTTCGCCTACTCGCTGTACACGGCCACCGGCAGCTTCACCATCGCCGTGATCGGCGCTGCGCTCGGCGTCGGACTGTTCGGGCTGATCTTCGAGCGCCTCTTCATGAGCCGCGTCTACAACACCGACGTGCTGATGCAGCTGCTGGTGTGCTACGGCTTCATCCTGATCCTCGACGATGCGGTCAAGATCATCTGGGGTGCGGAGTTCCTGTCGATGGGCATGCCGGCAGCGTTCCAGCGGCCGCCGATCATGCTGGCCGGCGGCGTGCTGCCCGTGTACTACCTGTTCCTGATCGGCATCACGCTCGGTGTCGCGTTGCTGCTCGGTGTGCTGCTCACCAGGACCCGTGCGGGCAAGATCGTCCGCGCCGCCGCCGTGAATCCGACCATGACCTCGGCGCTCGGCATCAACACGGCGCTGGTGTTCGGCGGGGTCTTCGCACTCGGCGGGTTGCTCGCCGGATTGTCAGGGGCACTCGCCGCGCCGGTGCGCTCGATGGTCGCCGGCATGGGCTTCTCGATCCTGATCGAGTCGTTCATCGTCACCGTCATCGGCGGCATGGGTTCCATCGGCGGTGCGCTGGTGGGCGCATTGCTCATCGGATTGGTGCGCAGCTTCGGCACCATTGGCTTTCCGCTCTTCACCGAAGGCGTCATGTTCCTGTTCATGACGCTGGTGCTGATCACCAAGCCGAGCGGTCTGTTCGGCAAAGAGCAATAAGTGCGCGGCTCCACCGTCTGGCGCGACACCGCGATCGCCGTCGCAGCGCTCGTCGTCCTCGTGCTGCTGCCGCTCGCGTTTCCGGGCAAGGCGTTCTCGGATTTCGTGATCCGCCTGTCGGCGTTCGCGATCTTCGCGACCTCGCTCAATCTGCTGGTGGGTTACACGGGACTCGTATCGTTCGGACACGGCCTGTTCTACGGCCTCGGTGCGTACAGCTTCGCGCTGATGATGCAGAAGCTCGGCACGTCGATCCCCGTGGCTTTCGTCGCGACGCTGGGCGTGAGCGCGCTCATCGCGACCATCGTCGGAGCGATCTGCATCCGGCTGAAGGAGATCTACTTCTCCTTCCTGACCCTGGCCTTCCAGATGCTCCTGCACAGCATCATCATCGCGTGGACACCGCTCACGGGCGGCGACCAGGGTCTGACCGGCGGCGTGCCGCGACCACCGTTCCTCGGCATCCGGCTCGACGATCCGCACCACCTCTACGTCTTCTGCTGCGTGATCCTGGTGGCGTCGCTGTACGTCATGTGGCACCTCGTGCGCTCCCCGTTCGGCTACACCATGCGCATGATCCGCGACAACCCGCGCCGGGCGGAATTCCTGGGCGTGCGCGTCTGGCGGGTGCGGCTGCTCGCCTTCGTGGTCGCCGGTGTCTTCGGCTCGGTCGGCGGCCTGCTCATGAGCCTGTTCGTCTCGAGCGCCTATCCGGACTTCGCCTACTGGACCATCTCCGGCGAAGCCGTCTTCATGATCCTGATGGGCGGCATCAGCGTGTTCTTCGGGCCGCTGGTCGGTGCGGTCATGCTGCTGCTGCTGAACGACGTCGTCACCCGCATGACCGAGCACTACAGCCTGATGCTCGGGATCATCATCCTTTGCTTCGCGCTGGGTCTGCGCAAAGGCCTGCTCGGTTTCGTACTCTGGGCGTGGGCACGTCGGCGAGCGAGCACCAGTTGAGATGCTGACCGTCGAGAACCTGCACAAGTCCTTCGGTGGCGTGAACGCCATCAACGGCATCGACCTCAATTTCGACGAAGGCACGCTCACCGCAGTGATCGGCCCGAATGGTGCGGGCAAGACATCGTTCTTCAATCTGATCACCGGAGCGTTTCGTCCCGACAAGGGCCGCATCCTGCTGGGCACGGAGGATATCGCCGGACTCTCGTCTCCCGAGATCGTGAAGCGTGGCATCGGCCGCGCCTTCCAGATCGCCAGCATCTTTCCGTCGCTGACGGTGCGCGAGACCATCCTCGGCGCCGTGAATGCTCACCGCGGCTGGCACACGCGGCTCGCCCGCCGGTTTCCGCTGGCCGAAGCGAATGCGCAGACCGACGAAGTGATGGATCTGGTCGGCCTCACGCCGAAGGCCGACACGCTGTCGGGCAACCTGTCGCACGGTGACCAGAAGCTGCTCGATATCGCTCTGGCGCTGGCCCTCGAACCGCGCGTCCTGCTGCTCGACGAACCGACCGCCGGGATGGGTCCGGAAGAGCGCTGGCAGATGATCGATACCGTGCACCAGCTCTGGCAGCGCAAGCGGATGACGCTGATCTTCATCGAGCACGACATGGACATCGTGTTCAAGTATGCGCAGACGATCCGCGTGCTGAGCTACGGGACGGTGCTGGCGGAAGGCAAGCCCGACGAGATCCGCAATCACCCGAAGGTGATCGAGGCGTATCTCGGGACGGCGTATGAGAAGGGGCGGGGATGATGATGCAGCGCGCGCTTGGCTGTGGGCGGGCCCCCATCCCAACCTTCCCCCGGCGAAGCCGGGGGAAGGAGCCGTACACCCCTTCCCCCACCTGCGGTGGGGGAAGGCTGGGATGGGGGCCGACGATGCCTGCCCCCTACCAATCAGAATCAGTACCGCCGCAATGACTTCCAACGTCATCTTCGAAGCCGAAGGCATCGACGTCTTCTACGGCACCAGCCAGATCCTGTTCGGCGTCAGCGTCGCCGTGACGGAAGGCCAGACCCTCGCCCTCCTCGGTCGCAACGGCGCCGGCAAGTCCACCACCCTCAAGGCCATCGCCGGCATCGCGCCGCCGGCGAAGGGCCGCGTGCGCGTCGCAGGCAACGAGCTCCAGGGCAGGAAGCCGCACGTCATCGCCCGCGCCGGCATCGGCTTCGTCCCCGAAGACCGACAGGTCTTCCCCGAGCACACCGTCGACGACAATCTCGTCATCGGTGCCAAGAAGGGACCGCAAGGCCAGGACTATTGGAACCTCGCGCGCGTCTACGAGGTGTTTCCGCGACTGGCGCCGCTGAAGGACCGGATGGCGGGCCGCCTGTCCGGCGGCGAGCAGCAGATGTTGACGATCGCACGCACGCTGATGGGCAACCCCACCGGATTGCTGCTCGACGAACCGAGCGAAGGCCTGGCGCCGGTGATCGTCGAAAGCATCGGCGAACTGCTGCGCAAGCTGCGCGACATGGGCGTGACGGTGCTGCTGGCGGAGCAGAACATGCATTTCTGCCTGGGCATCGCGAGCGACGCCGTGATCATCGACAAGGGCCAGATCGTCTATCGCAATACGATCGAGGCGCTCCGGCAGGACGATGCCGTCAAGAGCCGCTACCTGGCCCTCTGACTGCCGGCCGGGCTTCGCAATCGGCGATGCCCGCCTTGACCGATCTCCAATGGCCCGCGCGGACGCCCTGCTTCATGCTACGTGCCCTTTGTCAGAAATCCGCCGGAAACCCCCTTCCGGCCGTATCCACGGAATCTGAATCATGCGACCGCTGGAAGGTGTGACCGTCGTTGCCCTGGAGCACGTCATCGCCGGTCCGTTCTGCACGCGCCAACTGGCCGACCTCGGCGCGCGCATCATCAAGATCGAACGTCCCGAGGTGGGCGATCCCGCCCGTGTCTACGACGAGCGCGTGAAAGGCCTGGCCTCCCACTTCGTCTGGACCAACCGGTCCAAGGAGAGCATCACGCTCGACCTCAAACGCGAGGAAGCGCGCAAGATCGTGCACGAGCTGCTGGCCGATGCCGACGTGCTGGTGCAGAACCTGGCACCCGGCGCCGCCGCGCGCATGGGCTTCTCCTACGACCAGCTGTCGTCCAGGTACCCGCGCCTGATCGTCTGCGACATCTCCGGCTACGGCGCCGACGGTCCCTATCGCGACAAGAAGGCCTACGACCTGCTGATCCAGAGCGAATCGGGCCTGCTGTCGGTGACCGGCACACCCGAAACGCCCTCGAAGGCCGGCTGCTCCATCGTCGACATCGCCTCGGGCATGTATGCCTACACCAACATCCTCGCGGCGCTGATTCAGCGCGGCCGCACCGGCACCGGTTGCCGCATCGACATCTCGATGCTGGAAAGCATGGCCGAGTGGATGAGCTTTCCGCTGTACTACGCGTACGACGGCGCCTCGCCGCCGGTGCGGGCCGGTGCGTCGCACGCCACGATCTATCCCTACGGCCCCTTCCCCGCCGGTGACGGCAAGACCGTGATGCTGGGCCTGCAGAATGAACGCGAGTGGGCCGTGTTCTGCGACAAGGTGCTCATGCGCCCCGATCTCAAGACCGATCCGCGCTTCGCCTCGAATCCGCTGCGGTCCAAGGCGCGTCAGGAGTTGTACCCGATCATCGTCGAGACCTTCTCGACGATGACCGCCGCGCAGATCGTCGAGCGACTCGACGCCGCCCAGATCGGCAACGCACAGATGAACGACATGCACGACGTGTGGGAACACGCCCAGCTGCGCGCCCGCAACCGGTGGGTGGACGTGGATACGCCGAACGGCCCCATCAAGGCACTGCTGCCGCCGGGCGTGCCGGAAAGCTTCGATCCGCGCATGGATCCGATCCCCGCCATCGGCCAGCACACCGACGCGATCCTCGACGAGCTGGGTTACGACGCCGCGGCAATCGCCAGGCTGCACGCGGACGGCGTCGTCTGACTGAAAGCGGGTAGCATCGGAGGTTTTCCGGTGCCGCGAGGCACCACCGTCGCCGCGACGGCGACGGATCCACAAGCACGAGGAGACGAGATGGGCATGCTGGCGAACAAAGTGGCGATCGTGACGGGCGCCGCGAGCGGATTCGGTGCGGAGATCGCGCGCCTGTACGTGGCTGAGGGCGCGAAGGTCGCGGTGGCCGACCTCAACGAGGACGGCGCGAAGACGGTCGCCGCCGGCCTGGGCAGCGGCAACGCCATCGCCGTGAAGTGCGACGTGGCCAAGCGCTCCGACGTCGACAACCTCGTGGCCGCGACAGCCAAGGCCTTCGGCACCGTGGACATCGTCGTCAACAACGCCGGCTACACCCATCGCAATTCGCCCATGCTGGAAGTGGACGAGGCTGCCTTCGATCGCTGCTTCGACGTGAACGTGAAGGCGATCTACCTCATGGCGCAGGCCGTGGTACCGGTGTTCCGGCAGAAGAAGTCCGGCAACATCATCAATATCGGATCTGTCTCCGGCATCCGCCCGCGCCCCGGTCTGGTCTGGTACGCCGCGTCGAAGGCCGCTGCGAACTTCGTCTCCAAGGCCATGGCTGCCGAACTCGGTCCTGACAACATCCGCGTCAATGCCATCTGCCCGGTGATGGCACCGACCGGCATGATCGAATCGTTCATGGGCATGGCCAACACCGCCGAGAACCGGGCGAAGTTCGTGGGTAACATCCCGCTGGGCCGTCTGGCCACGCCGAACGACATCGCGAAGGCAGCGCTGTACCTCGCCTCCGATCTGTCCGACTTCGTGACGGGGGTCGAGCTTCCCGTCGACGGCGGCCGCGCGGTTTAGGCCCGATGAGCATCGGTACCACCATGCGCGCGATGGAAGCGCGCGCCTTCTCCATCGACAGCCTGAATCTGCTCCAGCGTCCCGTGCCGAAACCCCGGCGCGGCGAGCTGCTGATCCGCATCAAGGCGGCGAGTCTCAACTATCGCGATCTCGCCGTCCTGGTCGAAGGCTATCTGCCCACTCTGCCGCTGCCCTACGTGCCGGTCTCCGATGCGTGCGGCGAAGTGGTCGAAGTGGGTGAGGACGTGACCCGGTTCAAGGTCGGCGACCGCGTGAATCCGATCTACACGCAAGGCTGGCACGACGGCTATCCGACGCTCGAACTGCGGACCAAGCGCACGCTCGGTGCGCCGCTCACCGGTGTACTACAGGACTACGTGACCGTGCCGGCCGAAGATGCGGTCCACGCACCCGCGCATCTCACGGACGGTGAGGCGGCCACGCTGCCCATCGCCGCGCTGACCGCCTGGTCCACGTTGCAGGAAGGCGGCGTGAAGCCGGGCAGCACCGTGCTGGTACAAGGTACCGGCGGCGTCGCGCTCTTCGCGCTGCAGTTCGCCAAGCTGGCGGGCGCAAAGGTGATAGCAACATCGTCGAGCGACGAGAAGCTCGCCCGCGCGAAGCAGCTCGGCGCCGACGCCTGCATCAACTACCGCACCACGCCCGCTTGGGAAGGGCCGGTGAAGGAAGCGACCGGCGGCCGCGGCGTCGACATCGTCGTCGAGACGGCGGGCGGGTCGCTGCATCAGTCGCTGGCAGCACTGGCCTTCGGTGGCTTCATCGGCGTGGTCGGTTTCGTGGGCGGTTACAAGGCCGAAATCCCGCTGCGTGCGGTCATCGGACCGATGGTCCGCATCCAGGGCATCGCCGTCGGATCGCGCGCACGGTTCGAAGCGATGAACCGCGCCATCTCGCAGCACGGCCTGCGGCCGGTGATCGACTCGACCTATCCGCTCGAGAAGACCGCCGACGCGTTCACCCACATGCGGGCCGGCAAGCACTTCGGGAAGATCGTCATCGCACTATGAACGCCCCGGCGGAAGGGCTCGAGCATCTGCGCGACTGGATCGGCCGCACCGAAACGCGCACCGATGAGGTCACACCGACGCCTGTCGCCGCCCTTGCCGCCACGCTCGACCTCGACGACATCGAGAACGGTCCGGGTGCCGCGGTGCCGCCGCTGTGGCATTGGCTCTATTTCCTGCTGCTCGCCCGCCAGAGCGAGATCGGGTCCGACGGTCATCCCCGGCGCGGCGGCTTCCTGCCGCCCGTGCCGCTGCCGCGCCGCATGTGGGCCGGCGGCCGGCTCGAGTTCCGGAGGCCGCTCGTCGTCGGCGCCGAGATCACCCGCAACTCGCGTATCCGCGACGTCAGCATCAAGGAAGGCCGCAGCGGGGCACTGGTCTTCGTGACCGTGGACCACGAGATCGCCGACGCGAACGGTGTCGCCATTCGCGAGGAACACGACATCGTCTATCGCGACAATCCGCAGCCCGGCGCGCCCGCGCCGAAACCGCAGGCGGCACCGACCGACGAAGTCTTCCGGCGTGAGATCGCACCCGATCCGGTGCTGCTGTTCCGCTATTCCGCGCTCACTTTCAACGGCCATCGCATCCACTACGACCGCACCTACGTGACCGAAGTGGAAGGCTATCCCGGGCTCATCGTGCACGGTCCGCTGATCGCGACGCTCCTGATCGACCTCGTGCGGCGCCATCTTCCCGATGCTCGCGTCACCCGGTTCGACTTCCGCGCGGTGCGACCGGTCTTCGACATCCATCGCTTCACCGTCTGTGGCAAGCCCGGTACCGATGGCACCGTCGCACTATGGACGCGCGATCACGAAGGCATGCTGACGATGGAAGCCACCGCTCGGGCCGAATCATGAGCCTGTCCAAACCCGACGCCCATCAGGAGATCCGCGACGCTGTTCGCGCACTGTGCGCCGAGTACCCCGACGAGTACCACCGCAGAATCGACGCCGAGCGCGCCTACCCCGAAGCCTTCGTCGATGCGCTGACCAAGGCCGGCTGGCTCGCCGCCATGATCCCGCAGGAGTACGGCGGCTCGGGCCTCGGGCTCACCGAAGCGTCGGTGATCATGGAAGAGATCAACCGCTCCGGCGGCAACTCGGGCGCGTGCCACGGGCAGATGTACAACATGGGCACGCTGCTGCGCCATGGCTCCGAAGAGCAGAAGCGCCGCTACCTGCCGAAGATCGCCACCGGCGAGCTGCGCCTGCAGTCCATGGGCGTGACCGAACCCACCACCGGCACCGACACCACGAAGATCAAGACGGTCGCCGTGCGCAAGGGCGACCGGTACGTGGTGAACGGCCAGAAAGTCTGGATCTCGCGCGTGCAGCATTCGGATCTGATGATCCTGCTCGCGCGCACCACCCCGCTCGCCGAGGTGAAGAAGAAGTCGGAGGGCATGTCCATCTTCCTGGTGGACCTGCACCGGGCGCTCGCGAACGGCATGACCGTCCGGCAGATCCCGAACATGGTGAACCACGAGACCAACGAGCTGTTCTTCGACGATCTCGAGATCCCGGCGGAGAACCTGATCGGCGAGGAAGGCAAGGGCTTTCGCTACATCCTCGACGGCCTCAACGCCGAACGCACGCTGATCGCGGCCGAGTGCATCGGCGACGGCTACTGGTTCATCGACCGGGTCACGCGCTACGCGAAGGACCGCAACGTCTTCGGCCGGCCGATCGGTCAGAACCAGGGCGTGCAGTTCCCCATCGCCGAGAGCTACATCGAGGTGGAGGCCGCCAACCTGATGCGCTGGAAGGCGTGCCGGCTGTTCGACGACCATCAGGAATGCGGCGCCGAAGCAAACATGGCGAAGTACCTCGCGGCCAAGGCATCGTGGGAGGCCGCCAACGCCTGCCTGCAGTTCCACGGCGGCTTCGGCTTCGCTGCCGAGTACGACGTGGAACGCAAGTTCCGCGAGACTCGGCTGTATCAGGTGGCGCCGATCTCCACCAACCTGATCCTCGCCTACGTCGCCGAACACATCCTCGGCCTGCCGCGGTCGTTCTGAGCCCGCGCGGCCGCAGCATCGCCGCGGTCTGTTGCGGTGCGGCAGCAGAGTCTTCGCCGATTGCGAAGCCGGGCTTCACCTATTGCGTATGCCGTACGGGTGCCGCAGGCATACATTCACGGGTGACGCGCAGGCCTCGGCCCGCGTGTCGCGAGAGGCAGTAGAAGCGCATTCCAGAATGCATCGGCGCGTAGACGACCGGGCAGCATGGGTTGTCGAGCGCCGCAAGACAATCAACCAGAAGCTGGGAGGAAGCGATGCGTACCAGGCAATACGTAGGGAGACTGACGGCGTTGGGGGCGGCCATGATCTGTGCCGCCACGGCGTTCGCCGGGGATGTCACCACGGAGCGGCTCGTCAACAGCGAGCGCGAACCGGGCAACTGGCTCAACCACCACGGCAATCTGGAAGCACACCGCTTCGCAGCCCTGGACCAGATCAACACCAAGAACGTCAAGAAGCTGAAGGTCGCCTTCACCTGGGCGATGGGCGGCACGCAGGG
>JAIESW010000095.1 GCA_019745565.1 Burkholderiales bacterium | reverse complement strand
TCGCTCGCCGCTACACCCGCAAACCCCGCACACCCCGCCGCAGCGCCGCCACATCGCGCCCCTTCGCACCGTCGCGCCCGTAGCGCAGCCGCAAGTACAGCTGGGCGACGGTACGCAAGCGGTCTGCAGCGTCCACGGGCAGCGCAGCCGCGGCGCGATCCGACCAGTGCATCGGACCTTCCCCCGGGTGTGGTCCCAGTCCTACGCGTGCCAGTTTCGCCTGCAGCGCGAGCCACGGCGAGAGGATGGGATCGGGCCCACGCCGCCGCAGGCGGGCAAGCAGCAGCATGCACAGGATCGCCGTGACAAACGAGGTGACCGCCATCAACGCCACCGCGAGGTTCTGCCAGTTCGGGCGCGTAAAGCCGGCACGTTGGAGCATCTGCATCTGCCGCTCGGGCGTGTAGCCGAGCACCCACTGGTTCCAGCCGTTCGCGGCGGCATCCCAGGAGAAGCGCAGCTGCTTCAGCAGTTCGCTGTCGGTGCGCACCATCAGCGGCAATGGATCCCCCACGGGCACCGCGCCGGCGATGCCGGCTTCGATGCGCATGGGTGACACGGCGGCGGTGGGGTCCACACGTACCCACCCGTCGTCGCCCATCCACACTTCAGCCCAGGCGTGCGCCTCGGACTGGCGCACGATGAGGTAGTTGCCGATCGGGTTCAGCACACCGCCCTGATAGCCGGTGACGATGCGGGCCGGCACACCGGCCGCGCGCATCAGGAACACGAAGCTCGCGGCGAAGTGCTCGCAGAAGCCACGGCGCGTTTCGAACAGGAACTCGTCGATGCTGTCGCGCCCCAGTTCCGGCGGCACCAGCGTGTAGTAGAAGGCCTGTCCGCGGAACAGCGCGAGCACCGAGTTCACCACTTCCATCGGTGTCGTGCTGCGGGCATGCAACTCCGCAGCAAGGCGGCGCGCGCGGGGATTGAAGCCCTCGGGCAACTGCAGGGCGCGCGCGAGGTTGCGGCGCGGCTCGCTGGCACCGTAGCGATAGTCGAGATACGAACTCATGGCGTAGCGCTGCCGTGCCCGCACCGGCCGGATCGACAGCAACTGGAAGTCCTGGGTCTGCAATGCGCCATCGAGCCGCTGCGCCGGCAGGTCGATCGCGAACATCCAGCGCATGTTGTGCGGTTCGAGCGTGACGGTGTAGCGGATCGGTGGACCCGCGGTCTCGAGCTCGCGTCCGGTCCGCGGTGCGGCGTCGCCGCCGCGCCAGGTGCGACCGTCGAAGTCCCACAGCACCGGGCCGCGCCAGTAGAGCTTGTTGGGCTTCGGCGGCGGGGAATCGAATTCCACCCGGAACGCGACCGCATCCGACAGGCTCAGATTGGAGAGGCTGCCCGGCGACATGCTGTCCGACAGCCCCGACAACGCCGATGCGGAGGCCTGCGGCACTCCCCATAACGGCCCCTGCACGCGCGGGAACAGCAGGAAGAACACCAGCATCAGCGGGATCGCCTGGGCCAACATCAGCCCCGACATGCGCAGCACGGGGCGCGGGTCCGGTGCGGCAGTGCGGTGCTGGAAGGCGATCAGGCACGCGGTGATCAGCCACACGCAGCAAAGCAGGTACAGCGCCATCGGCAGCGTCTGCGAGTACAGGAAATTGGTGATGACCAGGAAGTAGCCGAGGAGGATCAGCACCACGGCATCCCGCAGGGTGCGCAGCTCCAGCATCTTGAGGCCCAGCATCAGCACCAGCAGGGCCACCGCCGCATCGCGGTTGAACAGCATGCCGAACGAGAGCCAGATGCCGAAGATCGCACCGATGGCGAGCACGACCAGCGAGCGGGCCGGCGGCAGGCCACTGCCCCGCCAGGCGAGGAAGGCTCGCAGGATCATGATGCCCGTCGCGATGATCGCGATCCACGACGGAATGCGCACCGCGTGCGGCGCGACCACCAGCGCAAGGCTGCCAATCAGCGCGACGACCCGGCCGGTGGACAGGTTCTCGGCGACCGGAACGCTCACCGCGCGCCTTTCGGGTCGTACAGTGCGAGCGCCTGCAGGCACGCTTCTCGATGACCGGTACCGACGGCGGGTGGGATCTCCAGTCCCGGCAGGCGCAAGCCGTACGCGGCACCGTCCGCTTCGGCCATGAGCACCCAGCGCGTCAGGCGGGCGAGGCGTTGCTCGACGCCGAAGCCCGCGGAGACTTGGTTCCAGTCGAGCCACACTTCGCTGCCCGCGCGGCCGCCGAACTGTTTGGTCAGGAGTTGATCGCCGCGTGCGTAGGCCTTCCAGGCCACGTGGCGCGGTGAATCACCCGGGTGATACTCGCGCAGACCCGCGAAATCTTCGGCCCCGCGCCCGTGGCCGCCGCTATCGCCGGCCACCGCCGTAGCCCGGGGCAGCGGTGGATCGCCGGCCTCCGGCTGTGGATACACGAGGCAGCGTTCGTCCAGCTCCACGTTCGACCATGCGCGGAACAGCCCGAGCGGAAACGTGGTGAAGACGCGAAAGCGCCCGAGCGGCAGCCAGCCGCGGCGGGCCGTCGGCAAGGTGATGCGGATCGAAGCCGCACCCTGCGCCGCGATGTCCGCGTACGCTCCGGGCGATGCGTCTGCGGTCGCCCCGATGGCGATGCGGTCGAACGCCGCATGATTCTCCAGCGTGATCGCGAAGACCGCGTGCTCGCCCGCGTACACCGGACTCACCCTGCCGGGACGCAATGCGATCCGCGCGAGATTGCGCCAGGTGTGCAGCATCGCCACCACCCCGAGCCCGGCGAGCAGGAACGTGAGCACGTAGCCCAGGCTGAGGTTGTAGTTGATCGACCCGATCAGCAGCAACGCGATGGTGATCGCGAACAGCAAGCCCTGGCCGGTGGGCAGGATGTAGACGCGGCGCTGCGTGAGCACCACCGGACCGTGCTCGGCCCCGCGATGGGGGAAGATCCAGTCGGCGACGCGGGACGTCGAGGGCTGCATCCGGGCCGCTTTCCGGTTACGGGATCGCGACTTCCGCTATCAGCTTGCCGGCGAGATCGTCGGACGAGAGCCGCGCGTAACCGTTGGCGGCGTGCAGACGATGGCCGGCCACCGGTGGCAGTACGGCCTGCAGATCTTCCGGCAGCACTGCAGAACGTCCGTCCATGAAGGCCCATGCACGGGCCGCGTTGAGCAGCGAGAGGCCGGCGCGCGGGCTCAGGCCCGTGATGAAATCGGCGGAGCGGCGCGTGTGCGCGAGCAGGGCCTGCACGTAGTCGAGCAGTGCCGGGGCTGCATGCACTTCACGTACACGGCGCTGCAGTTCGATGAGACCCTGCGGGTCGATCGCCGGCGCCAGTTCGTCGATCATGTCGCGGCGCTCGCTGCCGGAGAGCAGCGCACGTTCGGCGGCGGCGTCGGGATAGCCCAGCTGGATGCGCATCAGGAAGCGATCGAGCTGTGATTCGGGCAGCGGGAACGTGCCCACCTGATGCGAAGGATTCTGCGTGGCGATCACGAAGAACGGTTCCGGCAGCCGCCGGGTCTCGCCTTCGATCGTGACCTGATGCTCTTCCATCGCCTCGAGCAATGCGCTTTGCGCCTTGGGCGTGGCGCGGTTCACTTCGTCGGCCAGGACCACCTGCGAGAAGATCGGGCCGGGATGGAACTTGAAGGCGCCGCTCTCGCGGTCGAACACGGATACGCCGAGGATGTCGGCCGGCAGCAGATCGCTGGTGAACTGGACCCGCTGGAAGTCGAGCCCCAGCGCCTTCGCGAGAGCATGGGCGAGCGTGGTCTTGCCCACGCCCGGCAGATCCTCGATCAGCAGGTGGCCGCGGGCGAGGAGACAAGCGCAGGTGAGGCGGACCTGACGCTCCTTGCCCAGGATGATGCGGCCTATGGCCGTGAGAACGGGGCGGATTTCGGGGTTCATTGATGCTATGACGGCCGTACCGGGGGGAACTGAAGCGGGCACCGACCCCGCAGCGGAGTGTATGCCCCTGCTAGGTCAGGCGTTTGACCACGCGCTTGAGCGTTGGATCGTCGGCGGCGGTGGCGGCGTCGAAGCCGAGGGATGCCATCAGCTTCAACATCTTGTGATTGGTGGAAAGCACGAAGCCTTCCATGGATTTGAGGCCCCGGGCGCGGGCGGCGTCGAGGAGGCACGCCATCAGGCGGGTGCCGAGTCCCTTGCCCTGGGCCTCGTCGGCGACGACGATGGCGAATTCGCAGGAAAGCCCGTCGGCCGAGATGGCATAGCGCGCCACACCGAGCTGGACCTCGCGCCCGGCTGCGCTGGTGACGGCCACCAGGGCGAGTTCGCGGTCGTAATCGATCTGAGTGAAGCGCACCAGCATGCGATCGGACAGCTCGTGGATCGCGTTGATGAACCGGAAGTAGCGCGACTCGTCCGACAGGTTGCGCACGAATTCCTGCTCCATCTCGGCGTCCTCGGGGCGGATCGCGCGGATCACGATCTCGCTGCCGTCACGCGCGATCCAGGTCTGCGTGAGGTGCGAAGGGTAGGGGCAGATGGCCATGTGGCCGTAGCGGTCGAGCGCGGCGGAGGGCGGCAGCGGATCGACGACGATCCGCGCATCCACGGCCACCGCACCGGCCTCATCGAGGATCACCGGGTTCACGTCCATCTCGGTGAGCCACGGCAGTTCGCACACCATCTCGGAGACGCGCAGCAGCACGTTCTCGAGAGCGGCGACATCGGCCGGCGGGCCGCCGCGCCAACTGCCGAGTGTGGCGGCGATCCGCGTGCGCTCGATCAGGTTACGCGCGAGGAAGCCGTTGAGCGGCGGCAGGGCGGTGGCGCGATCCGCGATGAGCTCCACTGCCGTGCCGCCGGAGCCGCACGTGATGACCGGACCGAACACCGGGTCTTTCACCACGCCCACCAGCACCTCGCGGCCATGGGGCTTCACCACCATGCGCTCGATCGCGATACCGTCGATACGCACGTCGGGTCGGGCCGCTTTCACCTGGGCGGTGATGTCGGCGAAAGCGGCACGAACGCCTTCCGTCGAGGTGATGCCGAGCCGCACGCCGCCGGCATCGGATTTGTGGACCACGTCCGGCGACTGGATCTTCATCGCCACGGGGAAGCCCAACTGCTGCGCGATCATGATCGCCTGCTGGGGTGTGGCGGCGACGATGGTGGAGGCCACCGGGATGTGGAAGGCCGCGAGCAGCGTCTTCGACTCCATCTCGGAGAGCACGCGCCGCCGTTCCGCCAGCGCCGTCTCGATCACCGAGCGCGCCGCATCCACGTCGGGACGCAGCGGCTGCGACAGCGGTCCCGGCACCTGCATCAGCAGGCGCTGGTTCTGATAGAACGATGCGATGTTCGCAAAGGCCTCCACCGCCGGCTCAGGCGTGCGGAATACCGGCAGCTGCGCCTCCTGGAGGATGTCGCGCGCCAGGCGCACGCGCTCGTCGCCCATCCAGCAGGCGATCAATTGCTTCGACTGCCGACGGGAGATGTCCACCACCGCTCGCGCCACGCCTTCCGGATCGGTCATGCCCTGGGGCGTGAGGATGGTCACCACGCCGTCCACCTTCGGATCGGCGAGGCAGGCCTCGACCGCGTGCCGATAGCGCTGCGTGTCGGCGTCTTCGAGCAGGTCCACCGGATTGCCGCGCGACCACGCCGCCGGGAGCACCTGGTCGAGCGCGGCGATGGTGTCCGGTGACAGCGCGCCCACGGTCAGACCGGTCTCGGTGGCCCGGTCGGCGGCCATCACGCCCGGGCCGCCGCCGTTGGTGACGATGGCGAGGCTGTGGCCGGTGGCGCGATACCGCGACGAGAGGCATTTCGCGGCCGACAGCAGCTGCGTGAACGTGCCGACGCGGACGGCGCCGGAGCGGCGCAGCGCAGCGTCGAACACGTCGTCGGCGCCGGTCATCGCTCCCGTATGGGTGGCGGCCGCGCGCGCACCCGGGGCACCGCAGCCGGCCTTCAGCACGATCACCGGCTTGACCCGTGCGGCGGCACGCAGCGAACTCATGAAGCGGCGCGCGGTGCGGATGCCCTCGAGGTACAGGACGATGCTCTCGGTCTCGGTGTCGGTGGTGAGATAGTCGAGCGCCTCCGAGAAATCCACGTCGAGCTGGTTGCCGAGCGACAGCACGCTCGAGAAACCGACGCCGTCGGCCACCGCCCAATCGAGGATGGCGCTCGCGAGGCCGCCCGATTGCGAGACCAGTGCCACGCTGCCCGGATTCACCGCGGCGAGCGTGAAGGTGGCGTTCATGCCCAGCGTCGGGCGGATCACGCCCATGGAATTGGGCCCGAGCAGCCGGATGCCGTGCTCCCGCGCGATGCGGCCCACCTGTTGCAGCAGGCGCGCACCTTCGCGCGTCGCGCCGGTGAGACCGGCGGAGATGATCGCCGCGGCAGGGACGTGCCGCGCAGCACAGCGCTCGAGGATGCCCGGAAGCGTTTCCGCGCGGGTGCCGATGACGGCGAGATCCACGGCTTCCGGCACCGCGTCGATCGAAGGCCAAGCCGGTGCGCCGAACAGCGTCCCGTGTCGCGGATTCACCGCGAACAGCTTGCCGGTGTAACGGCCGCCGCGCAGGTTCTCCATGAGCACGGCGCCGACGCTGCCGGCCACTTCGCTCGCGCCGATCACCGCGATGCTGCGCGGCGCGAACAGGGGTGTGAGCGGATGGGCGGGCACTGAGGGCGTCGGGCTGGGCGGGCGGGAACGACTGTATGGCCGATCGTGGGCCCAAGGCAATGCCGGGCGGCCGCATGGACGCTGTATCGAAGGGTCGTTACCATCGAAAACTGCTCACCTCGAGGCGCGCCTATGAACACCGCCTTCATCCATCACCCCGATTGCACGCTGCACGACATGGGCCGGCACCATCCGGAGTGCCCGGCGCGTGTGGGTGCGATCGAGGACCAACTGATCGCCTCGGGTCTGATGCCCGGGCTCGACGTGCACGAGGCCCCGCTGGCGATGCGCGAGCATCTGGAACGCGTGCACGCCCCGGACTACGTCGCGGCGCTCGAGGCGGTGGCCCCCGAGCATGGCGTCGTGCATCTCGACCCGGACACGGCGATGAATACCTACACGCACCGGGCGGCGCTGCGCGCAGCGGGCGCGGCGGTCCTCGCCACCGATCTCGTCGCCGGCGGCAAGGCGGCGAATGCGTTCTGCAACGTGCGTCCGCCGGGCCACCACGCCGAGCGCCGGCGCGCCATGGGCTTCTGCTTCTTCAACAACGTGGCCGTGGCCGCGGCGCATGCGCTGGAAATGCACGGCCTCGACCGCGTGGCGGTGATCGATTTCGACGTGCACCACGGCAACGGCACCGAGGACATCTTCCGCGACGATCCGCGGGTGCTGATGGTGTCCACCTTCCAGCATCCGTTCTATCCGTACAGCGGGATCGAAGGGCGCTCCGAGCGCATGGTCAACGTTCCGCTGGCTGCGCACAGCGGCGGCGCGGAGTTCCGGGCGGCGGTGGAGCAGTACTGGATGCCGGCATTGGAAGCGTTCCGGCCGCAGATGCTGTTCGTGTCGGCCGGTTTCGATGCCCATCGCGACGACGACATGGCTGCGCTCAACCTGGTGGAGGCGGACTACGCCTGGATCACCCGGCAGCTGTACGAGGTGGCTGCCCGCCACGCGCAGGGGCGCATCGTGTCGCTGCTGGAGGGAGGCTACGAGCTCCACGCGCTGGGCCGCAGCGCCGCCGCCCATCTGAAGGTCCTGGCAGGGCTCTGAGGCCCTCGCGCAACCGTCTCAAGTTCAACCCGCGGAATCCGAAAATCCCCGGTATGTCCGGGGAGCGGGAGTGTTCGCCCGGGCACTTTCGGGTGAGGGGGCACGGTGGATTCAGCGGGTGTTTCGGGCAAGTGGTTGATTGCAGGGTGGCTGGCCGGCGTGGCTGCCGCGAATGCCGCCACGGTGGCGCTGGTCTGCGGCCTGGGGGCGGGAGTCCCCTGGGCCCTGGTCTGCGGGCTGGTCGTCAGCGGTGGCGTTGCGGTTGCCGGGTGGTGGCACGTCGGACAGCAGGTCCTCCGACCCGTGAATGAGATCGCCGCAGCCGTCCGGGCGTTGAGCGACGGTGCAAAACCCCTCTCCAACCGTCTCGACGTGTGCGGCACAGCGGAAGTCGTCGTGACCGCAGCCGGCGTGAATGCGCTGGTCGAGCGCATCGCCGGCCTGGTGCAGGTGGCGCGCGAGTCGGGCAGCGAAATCGCCACCGCCGCGGCGCAACTTGCCCGGGATCTGGACGAATCGGCCACCAGCGCCGGTCGCCAGCAGGCGCTGGCCGACAACGTCTTCACGAGCAGCCGGACCGTCACCGATGCGGTGGAAGACATGGCCGAGCGTGCCCGTGTGGTCGCCGAAACGACCGCCGCGAATCTGGTGGTGGTCCGGGAATCCGGTGCCGAGATGCTCGAGGTGTCGCGCCTGACCGAAGGCGTCAGCCGCAGCCTCGCCGCGTTCCGCGACACGGTGCAGTCGCTGTCCGAACGGTCGCGTTCGATTCGCGACATCGGCGCGCTCATCAACGACATTTCCGATCAGACCAATCTGCTCGCATTGAACGCGGCGATCGAAGCGGCTCGTGCCGGTGAGGCCGGTCGCGGCTTCGCGGTGGTCGCGGACGAAGTGCGGAAGCTGGCCGAGAAGGTGAAATCGGCCACCGCGGTGATCGCCGAGGGCACCGGCGAGATGATCCGTCTGGTCGAGGCGACGGAGCGCGACGGCGATCGCATCGACGAGGACACTCGGCGCACCGGCGAAGTCCTGAGCAGTTCGTCCGAGCGCTTCCAGGCGATGGTGGATGACCTCGGTGCCATGAGCCGCCAGCTCGAGGAGATGGCCGGTGCCATGACGGGGCTGCAGACGGCCAATCGCGAGATCCACGCCCGCATGGACGAGATCCACAACATCAGCGCTTCGGTGTCCCAGCGCATGGACACGAGCCGCCAGCGTACCAAGGGGTTCCGCTCCGCAACCGAACGAATGCTCGCCACCGGGGCCCGGTTCGAACTGGGCGACACGGTGCTCGATCGCCTCCAGCGCATGGCGCGCCGCTACCGTGATGACGTGCAGACCTACCTCGGCGAGCTGGCGGATCAAGGTGTGGACGTGTTCGATCGCAGCTATCGCGAGGTCCCGGGTTCGCAGCCGAAGAAGTTCCGCACCAACTACGACCAGACGTGCGAAGCGCGCCTGCAGGCGCTGGGCGATGGGTTGCTGAGCGAATTCGAAGGGACGCGTTTCGCCATCGCGGTGGACGAGAACGGCTATGCGCCGACGCACAACCGCAAGTTCTCGCAGCCGCCAACGGGCGATGCCGCGAAGGATCTGCTGGCGAGCCGCGACAAGCGCATCTTCAACGACGACACCGCGATCAACGCCGCACGGAACGTTCAGCCGATGTTGCTGCAGACCTACCTGCGCGACACCGGCGAGCTGCTGAACGATCTGTCCATGCCCATCTTCATCCGCGGCCGGCATTGGGGTGCCGTGCGCGTCGGCGTGGAGCCGGAGCGGCTGGCAGGCTGAGTCCGGGCGGGGGGGCGGTCAGCTGACCAGGATCGCCGCCGCCACCTTGCGCCCCTCTGCAAGGAGGATGTTGTAGGTCCGGCAGGCGGCGTTGGTATCCATCACCTCGACCCCGATGCGCGCCTCCGACAGCCGTCGGTAGTGCCGCGGATGCAGCATCCGCATGGTCCGCCCGGTGCCCACAAGCACGATCTCGAGCGGCAGGGGCGCGAGGAAGTCGAGGGACGGTTCCACCAGATCGTCGAAGGTGGCGACCGACCACGGATCGATGAGGCGATCCGGGAACACGATGAGGCTCGACTCGTGGCGGCGTCCGTTCACCACGACGTAGCCTTCGCCGTAGCCCGAGAACGAGTTGCGACCGTCGAGCCGGTCGAGGTGCAGCTTCACTTGAGGGCGTGCGATTGCCGTAGGAGGTAACGTCTCGTAACATTAGCATTTTCCGGCCCGTTCCCCGGGCCCGACGAGCCGAAGCCATGCACGAATTCCCCCGCATCAAGCGCCTGCCGCCGTACGTTTTCAGCATCACCGGCGAGTTGAAGCAGGCCGCCCGCCGTCGCGGCGAGGACATCATCGACATGAGCATGGGCAACCCCGACGGGCCCACGCCGCAGCACATCCTCGACAAGTTGATGGAAGCGGCCCAGCGGCCCGACACCCACGGCTATTCCGTATCTAAGGGCATCCCGCGCCTGCGCAAGGCGATCTGCGACTGGTACGAGCGCCGTTACGGCGTGATCTTCGATCCGGAGACCGAAGCGATCGTCACCATCGGCTCCAAGGAAGGCCTTGCGCACCTGATGCTGGCGGTGCTGGACCGGGGCGACACGGTGCTGGTGCCCAACCCGTCCTATCCGATCCACATCTACGGCGCCGTGATCGCCGGCGCGGACGTTCGGCACGTGCGCATGACCGACGACGTCGACTTCCTCGAGGAAGTGGAACGCGTGATCCGCGAATGCACGCCCAAGCCCAAGATGCTGATCGTGGGTTTCCCGTCCAATCCGACGGCACGCTGCGTGGAACTGGATTTCTTCGAGCGGCTGGTGGCGCTGGCGCGCGAACACGGGATCTACGTCGTGCACGATCTCGCGTATGCCGACATCGTGTTCGACGGCTGGAAGGCCCCGTCCATCATGCAGGTGCCGGGAGCGCGCGACGTGGCGGTGGAGTTCTTCACCATGTCGAAGAGCTACAACATGGCGGGCTGGCGCATCGGCTTCATGGTGGGCAACCCGAAACTGGTCAACGCGCTCGCCCGCATCAAGGGCTATCACGACTACGGCACGTTCACGCCGATCCAGGTGGCGGCCATCGCGGCGCTCGAAGGGCCGCAAGATTGCGTCGAGGAGATCCGCCTCAAGTACGAGCAGCGCCGCGACGTGCTGTACAAGGGTCTTCAGGAAGCGGGCTGGATGGTGACGAAGCCCAAGGCGTCCATGTACATCTGGGCGCGCATCCCCGAGCCCTACCGGCACCTGGGCTCGCTCGAGTTCGCGAAGAAGCTGCTGGCCCAGGCCAAGGTGTCGGTCTCGCCCGGCATCGGTTTCGGTGACTACGGCGACGAATACGTGCGCTTCGCGCTGATCGAAAATCTCGAGCGCACGCGCCAGGCGGTACGGGGCATCAAGCAGATGTTCCGCGAGGACGGAGTGATGTCGCCGCCGGCGCTGGTGCGGGCCGGATGAGCATCGCGGTGGTCCGGGTCTCCGGCCCGGACGGGAAGGTCCTCGACGCCGTCCGGCTGGCCGCGGCAGAGCCCGTGCATCGTCAGCTGCGCCCGCAGATTCCCCAGGACTACGTCGGCGCGATGCAGGGCATCTTCGCCGACGGTGGCGAGATGGCCGTTGCCGTCGACGGGCCACGCGTGGCGGGCGTGGCCGTGTTCCGCTTGTTCCGCAACACCCACGTCGGCTTGCGCTGCTATGTCGACGATCTGGTCACGGACGAAACGCAGCGCTCCACGGGCGTCGGTCATGCGCTGATCGGCTGGATCGAGGCCGAAGCGAAAGCGCGCGGCTGCCCGGGCATCGATCTCGAATCGGGCGTACAGCGCGGCCGTGCCCATCGCTTCTACTTTCGCGAAGGCTTCACCATTCCCTCGTTCAGTTTCCGAAAGACCTTCTGATGAATCCCATCCGTGTGGGCCTGCTGGGCATCGGCACCGTCGGCGGCGGCACGTTCAACGTGCTGCGCCGGAACCAGGAAGAGATCCTGCGTCGCGCCGGTCGCGGCATCGTGATCGATATCGTCGCCGACAAGGATCAGGCGCGGGCCCGCAAGCTCGTGGGCGACGCCGCTCGCATCACCGACGACGCGTTCGCGGTGGTGCGCGATCCGGCCATCGACATCGTGGTGGAACTGATCGGCGGCTACACCGTGGCGAAGGACCTGATCCTCGCGGCCATCGAGAACGGCAAGCACGTGGTCACCGCCAACAAGGCGCTGCTCGCGACCCACGGCAACGAGATCTTCGCTGCCGCACGCCGGAAAGGCGTGATGGTAGCCTTCGAGGCCGCGGTGGCGGGCGGCATCCCGATCATCAAGGCGCTGCGCGAGGGCCTGACAGCCAACCGCATCGAATGGATCGCCGGCATCATCAACGGCACCAGCAATTTCATCCTGTCGGAGATGCGCGACAAGGGTCTCGCCTTCGACGCGGTCCTGAAGGAGGCACAACGGCTGGGCTACGCCGAAGCCGATCCGACCTTCGACATCGAGGGTGTGGACGCGGCGCACAAGCTGACCATCATGGCGGCCATCGGTTTCGGCATCCCGATGCAGTTCGACAAGGCCTATACCGAAGGCATCTCGAAGCTGACGAAGGACGACATCCGTTACGCGGAGCAACTGGGCTACCGCATCAAGCTGCTCGGTATCACGCGCCGCGCGGCCAACGGCATCGAGCTGCGGGTGCACCCGACGCTGATTCCCGCGCGGCGTCTGATCGCCAACGTCGAAGGCGTCATGAACGCCGTGCTGGTGAAGGGCGACGCCGTAGGCGCGACCCTGTACTACGGTGCGGGCGCCGGGGCGGAGCCGACCGCATCGGCCGTCGTGGCCGACCTGGTGGACGTCACGCGCATGCACACGGCCGATCCGGGCAATCGCGTACCCCATCTCGCGTTCCAGCCCGATCAGCTCTCGGACACGCCGATCCTGCCCATGGAGGAGGTGGAGACCTCCTACTATCTGCGGCTCCGCGTGCTGGATCGTCCGGGCGTGCTGGCGGACATCACGCGCATCCTGGCGGACAACGCCATCTCCATCGATGCGATGGTGCAGAAGGAACCCGGCGAAGGCGAGGATCAGGTGGATATCGTGATGCTCACGCACCTGACCGTGGAGAAACGGATCAACGCGGCCATCGCGAAGATGGAGGCGCTGCCGACGATGTCGGGCAAGGTCACCCGCATCCGCCTGGAAGAACTGGGCCGCAACTGAGCGCTTCATGAGATACATCTCCACCCGCGGCGGGATGCCGCCCACACGCTTCACCGATATCCTGCTGGGCGGTCTCGCACCCGACGGCGGACTCGCCGTTCCGGAGACCTACCCCAAGGTGGGGCGGGCCGAACTCGCCGCCTGGCGCAAGCTCGGCTATCGCGATCTGGCTTTCGAGATCCTGTCGCACTTCATCGACGACATTCCCGCCGCCGATCTGCGCGACATCGTGGATCGCACGTATACCAAGGCAGCCTTCGGTTCCGACGACATCACGCCGCTCGCGACTCTCGAGCCAGGCTTCCACCTGCTCAAGCTGTCGGAGGGCCCCACGCTCGCGTTCAAGGACATCGCGATGCAGCTCCTCGGCAACCTGTTCGAGTACGTGCTGGGCAAGCGCGGCGAGGAGCTCAACATTCTCGGGGCGACCTCCGGCGATACCGGCTCCGCCGCCGAGTACGCGATGCGCGGCAAGCGCGGCGTGCGAGTCTTCATGCTGTCGCCGGCCGGCAAGATGAGCGCGTTCCAGACTGCGCAGATGTACTCGCTGCAGGATGCGAACATCTTCAACATCGCGGTGCGCGGCGTGTTCGACGACTGCCAGGACATGGTGAAGGCGGTGTCGAACGATCACGCCTTCAAGGCGAAACACCGCATTGGCACGGTGAACTCCATCAACTGGGCACGCATGGTGGCCCAGGTGGTGTACTACTTCAAAGGCTACTTCGCGGCGACGCAGTCCGATGACCAGCGGGTCGTCTTCGCGGTGCCGTCGGGCAATTTCGGCAACGTCTGTGCAGGTCACGTCGCACGCATGATGGGGCTCCCCATCGCGAAGCTGGTGGCGGCCACCAACGAGAACGACGTGCTGGACGAGTTTTTCCGCACCGGGCGCTATCGGGTGCGCGCCGCTGCCGACGTGGCACAGACCAGCAGCCCGTCCATGGACATCTCGAAGGCTTCCAACTTCGAACGGTTCATCTTCGATCTGGTGGGGCGGGACCCGAAGGTGGTCGCGGATCTTTGGCAGCACGTCGATCGGGGCGGCGCGTTCGATCTCGCTGCCACGCCTTACTTCGCGAAGGTGCGCGACTTCGGTTTCGTGTCGGGCCGCAGCACCCATGCGGATCGGCTGGCCACCATCCGGCGCGCGCACGAACGCTACAAGGTCGTCGTGGACACCCATACCGCCGACGGCATCAAGGCCGGTCTCGAGCAGCGCGAGATCGGCGTGCCGCTGATCTGCCTCGAGACGGCGCAGCCCGCCAAGTTCGCGGAAACCATCCGCGAGGCGCTCGGCCACGAACCCGATCGGCCCCCGGCCTATGTAGGGATCGAGAATCGCCCATTGCGCTTCGATACCATGGATCCGGACGCGACGGCGATCAAGCGCTACATCGCTACCCATACGTCATAGCGATCGTGGCCACCTTCGACGACGCGCAAGCCTTCTGGGACCGGCGCTACGCGGACGAAGGCTACATCTTCGGCACCGAGCCGAACGTCTTCCTCGCGAGCCAGGCCGGATTGTTCCGGCCCGGCATGGCCGCGCTGGACGTCGCTTGCGGCGAAGGCCGCAACAGCGTCTGGCTGGCGCGGCAGGGCTGCCGGGTCACCGGGTTCGACATCTCGCCGCTCGCCCTTCAGAAGGCGATCCGGCTCGCCGAAAACAACTCCGTCGACATTCGGTTCGAGCGGGCGGACATCCTTACCTGGGAATGGGCTCCGGCGGCATACGATGCGGTGGTGTGCATCTTCATCCAGTTCGCGGCGCCGGAGGACCGGGCCCGGTTGTTCCGCGGTTTCCATGCGACGCTGAAGACCGGCGGACTGGTGGTCATGCAGGGCTACACGCCGGAGCAGGTGGAATTCGGCACCGGTGGACCGCCCGATCGCTCGCACATGTACACCAGAGCGATGCTGGAGGCCGCCTTCACGGATTTCGACATCGTTCACGTGCGGGAGCACGAGGCCGTCCTGGCCGAAGGCACCAAGCACGTGGGGCGTTCCGCGCTGATCGATTTCGTGGCCTGCAAGCGGGCCTGACCACCACCGGAAGGGAGTCGGGATGACCGGCGTGCTGCTGCAGGGCCTCGTGACGATCCTGGGCATGGTGCTGATCGGCCTGGTGCTCGTCTGGTTCGTCCAGGACGTCACGCAGAAGAAGCACACGATCCTGCGCAACTTCCCGGTGATCGGACGGTTGCGCTACGTGTTCGAACGCCAGGGCGAATACTTCCGGCAGTACTTCTTCGCGAACGACCGCGAAGAGATGCCGTTCAACCGGTCGGTGCGCTCGTGGGTTTACCGGCTCGCGAAGGACGAGGGCGGCACGATCGGCTTCGGCTCCACCAACAACATCAGCGAGCCCGGCAACATCATCTTCGTCAACGCCGCGTTCCCGGTGCTGGAGGAGGAACGCGCGCCGACGCCGCCGCTCATCATCGGTGCAGGCTATTGCCGCGAGCCCTTCGAGGCCAAGTCCATCGTCAACGTGAGCGGCATGAGCTTCGGGGCCATTTCCGAGCCGGCCGTGCGCGCGCTGTCGCGCGGCGCGAAGGCCGCCGGGTGCTGGATGGATACGGGGGAGGGCGGCCTGTCGCCGTATCACATCGAAGGCGGCTGCGACATCATCATGCAGATCGGCACCGCGAACTACGGTGTGCGCGACGCCGAGGGCAAGCTCGATCTCGAGAAGGTGAAAAGCCTCGCGCCGAAGGTGAAGGCCTTCGAGATCAAGCTCTCGCAGGGTGCGAAGCCGGGCAAGGGCGGGGTGCTACCGGCCGCCAAGGTGACCGAGGAGATCGCGGCGATCCGCGGCATCCCGGTGCACGAGGATTCCATCAGTCCCAATCGTCATCGCGATCTCGCGAACATGCCCCAGTTGCTGGAACGCGTCCGGCTGCTGCGCGAAATCTCCGGCAAGCCGGTCGGCATCAAGACGGCGATCGGCGGCTGGGAATTCATGCGCGCGCTGTGCGAGACCGTGAACCGCATGGGGCTCGAGGCTGCACCGGATTTCCTGGCGATCGACGGCGGCGAGGGCGGCACCGGCGCCGCGCCGCAGGCGCTGATGGATCACATGGCGTTGCCCATCGCCGAGGCGTTGCCTCGCGTGGTGGACGCGTTGATCGAATCGGGCTTGCGCGATCGGGTCCGGGTCATCGCTGCGGGGAAGCTGGTGACCTCCGCGAAGGCGGCATGGGCGCTGTGTGCCGGCGCGGATTTCGTGAACACGGCGCGCGGCTTCATGTTCTCGCTCGGCTGCATCCAGGCCATGCGGTGTCACACCAACACTTGCCCCACCGGCGTCACGACCCACAATCGCCGGTTGCAGCGAGGACTGGTGGTGGAGGAAAAGTACCTGCGCGTGGCGCACTACGCGCAGAACATGAACAAGGAGATCGACATGATCGCGCACTCGTGCGGCCTGCGGCATGCGCGCGAGTTCCGGCGCGAACACGTCCGCGTGGTGACCAGCGCCTGGGAGAGCGTGGCGCTGTCGACGTTGTTTCCCTATCCGAAGGGTTGATGGCGGTGCGTCGACACCGGTGTCGGACCTTCGACGGCCAGGTGCGCCGCAGGTTTCCTAACTCATTGATTGGGAATTCGGAAAGTCTGGCACGGGGCCTGCAAGCCCATGGGGTGAGGCGGGGTCCCAGGCGGTGCCCCGACCTCGAGGAGAAACCCCATGATCGTCAATCTCGTGATGCTGGTGCTGTCCGGTACGGTCGCCTTGGCGGCCTGCGGCCTGGTCGCCAAGGCGATCGTTGCCGACGCGTTGACGGCCCATCGCTAACCTGAGTCAGAGGACAGCGGCGAGCTGGTCGAGGCCGGTGAGGACGGCCGCCGGCTGAAAGCCGAGCGGGTCCGGAACGTTGCCGGCGCGGTTGATCCAGAACGTGCGAAAGCCGAAGGACGTCGCGCCCGAGACGTCCCAGAAGTTCGACGACACGAAGGCGATCTCGCTCACCGGCACGCCCAGCCGATCCACGGCGAGCTGATAGACGCTGGGGTGCGGCTTGTAGATGCGCAGGGCATCCACGCTCAGCACGGCGTCGAAAGCGTCGGTGAGGTGGGCGTTGTCGACGACGGCTTCCAGCATGCGGGGTGAGCCGTTGGACAGGATCGCACGCTTGCGACCACCGAACGATCGCAATGCCGCGGGAACCTCGGGGTAGGGCGTGAGGCGCAGATAGGAGCCCATCAATGCGGACCGGGCCGCTTCGGTGAGCGGGAGCTTCAGCGTCGCGCAGGCGTGGGCGAGCGCGCCGCCGGTCACATGCTCGAAATCCTCGTAGCGTCCCATCAGGCTGCGCAGCCAGGTGTACTCGAGCTGCGTCACGCGCCATTGCTTTGAGAGATCGGTGCCGCGACCGGGGAAATGCCGCTCGCATTCGGCGACCACCGAATGCACGTCGAACAGGGTCCCATAGGCGTCGAAGACCAGCGCCCGAACCGGTGTGGTCAAGGGGTGCCGCCCTCCAGATTGGCGGGGACGGCGACGCGGATCTGCTGGGGCTCCGGCAGGTCCAGCGCATTCATGATCTCAACGAACTCCTCGCGCGACTTGCCGGCCAACCGCGGGTTGGTGGCCTTCTCCTCGCCGATGGTTGAGACGCGGCGCCCGTGGTAGTCGTGGCCGGGATAGACCAGCGTGTCGTCGGGCAGCGTGAAGAGCCTGCCGGTGATGCTGTCGTACAGCGCTTCGGCACTCCCGCGCTGGAAGTCGGTACGGCCGCAGCCGCCGATCAGCAGCGTGTCCCCGGTCAGCAGGCGGTCGCGCCACAGGTAGCACGTGCTGCCTGGCGTGTGGCCGGGCGTGGCGATGGCGCGGATCACTTCGTTGCCGAAGACGATCAGCTCGCCTTCGCCGATCAGACGGTCGAACCCGCTGGCGCCGCAATGCGCGTTGACGACGGTGGGTGCACCGGTGCGCTGCTTCAGCGCCTTGGCACCGGTCACGTGGTCGGCGTGCACATGGGTGTCGAGGATCCAGACGAGCTTCATCCCCAGCTCGGCCACCGTGGCGAGGTCGCGCTCGATGTTCACACGCACCGGGTCGACGATGACCGCCTCACGGCGTTCGGGGTCGCCCAGGATGTAGGTGTAGGTGGAGGATTCGGGATCGAAGAGTTGCCGGAAAGCCATGACTCAGTTCATCGGCTTCTTGATGGTCACCGCCCCCCGGATCTGTCCTGGCGCGTAGCCCGTGGCGCGATCGTTCGGATAGTCCGCGGCGAGCTTGCGCTTGACACCTTCGGGGATGTTTTCGGCGGTGCCGTGACAGGCAAGGCACATGGGCTGGACGGGAATCGCCTTTAGATAGCGAAAGTAGCGGCCGGCGGGTTCGTCCACGAACTCGGCGTGCTCCATGGCCTCGAGCTTTTCACCGGCGGCCGCGCGCCGGTCGAAATCGGCGAGCACGGTCTGCTCCCAGGCATCGGGGCTGCCCAGCATTGCGTTGCGGGTGCGCAGGCTGACCCGGGCCACCTTCGCGCCGCTCTGCCGCGACAGGTTGCCGGCGATGGCGGGCGCGGCATCCTTGCACACACCGATGGCGGCTTCCGGCCCGTTGGCAGCGAGTTCGGCCTTGAGGGTGCCGCCCAGCTGTTGGACGAGCTGGCCGGCCAGCGCGCGGGCGGCCTGCGTCTCGGCTCCGAGATCGGATTGCGCGAGGGCAGGTGTGGCGCAGGCGAACACGCCCGCGAGAACGGCGATCGAACGTCGCATCGAACCTCCGGTGACGGCAGATTGTGCGCCGGACTGTGCCAGTTTTCGTGACGCAGATCAAAGCGGCGGCCGGACCGTTGAAATGTTCCGGCGGTGCCCCAAACTCGCAGATATTCAGATGTTTGGACCCCGAGGATCCCATGCGAGTCGACAAGCTCACCACCAAGTTCCAACAGGCGCTGGCCGATGCCCAGAGCATCGCGGTCGGCCGCGACGCCGGCTACATCGAACCGGCGCACCTGCTGCTCGCCCTGCTGCAACAGGAAGACGGCAGCACGGCTTCGCTACTGCAGCGGGCCGGCGTCAACGTTCCGGCGCTCACCCAGGACGTGAAGAGCGCCGTCGATCGCCTGCCAAAGGTGGAGGGCACCGGGGGTGAGATCAACGTCTCGCGCGAGCTGTCGGCGCTGCTCAACGTCACCGACAAGGAAGCCCAGAAGCGCGGCGACCAGTACATCGCCTCGGAACTGTTCCTGCTGGCGCTCGCCGACGAGAAGGGCGACACGGGCCGCCTGCTGAAGCAGCACGGCGGGTCGCGCAAGGCGGTCGAGCAGGCGATCACCGCCGTGCGCGGCGGCGAATCGGTGCAGTCGCAGGAGGCCGAAGGGCAGCGCGAAGCGTTGAAGAAGTACACCCTGGACCTGACCGAACGCGCCAGCCGCGGCAAGCTCGACCCGGTGATCGGGCGCGACGACGAGATCCGTCGCGTGATCCAGATCCTGCAGCGGCGCACCAAGAACAACCCGGTGCTGATCGGTGAGCCCGGCGTGGGCAAGACCGCGATCGTCGAGGGTCTGGCGCAGCGCATCGTCAACGGCGAGGTGCCCGATTCCCTGCGCGGCAAGCGCGTGCTGGTGCTGGACATGGCCGCGCTGCTGGCCGGCGCCAAGTATCGCGGCGAGTTCGAGGAACGTCTGAAGAGCGTGCTGAAGGAAGTCGCCCAGGACGAGGGCCGCATCATCGTCTTCATCGACGAGATCCACACCATGGTGGGTGCCGGCAAGGCCGAAGGCGCCATCGACGCCGGCAACATGCTGAAGCCCGCGCTGGCGCGCGGTGAGCTGCATTGCGTCGGCGCCACCACGCTGGACGAGTTCCGCAAATACATCGAGAAGGACGCCGCGCTCGAGCGGCGTTTCCAGAAGGTGCTGGTGGACGAACCGAGTGTCGAAGACACCATCGCCATCCTGCGCGGCCTGCAGGAGAAGTACGAGGTGCACCACGGCGTGGAGATCACCGACCCTGCGATCGTCGCGGCGGCGGAGCTGTCCCATCGCTACATCACCGACCGCTTCCTACCGGACAAGGCCATCGACCTGATCGACGAGGCCGCGGCGCGCATCAAGATGGAGATCGACTCCAAGCCCGAGGCCATGGACAAACTCGAGCGGCGGCTCATCCAGTTGAAGATCGAGCGTGAGGCGGTCAAGAAGGAGAAGGACGAGGCTTCGCGCAAGCGGCTCGGTCTGATCGAGGACGAGATCAAGCGGCTGGAAAAGGAGTACTCCGACCTCGAGGAGGTCTGGAAGGCCGAGAAGGCGCAGGTGCAAGGCGCCGCGCACGTGAAGGAGGAGATCGACCGCCTGCGCGCCGAGATCGCCAAGCTGCAACGCGAGGGCAAGCTCGACAAGGTGGCCGAGCTCCAGTACGGCAAGCTGCCGCAGCTGGAGGCTCAGCTCAAGGCGGCCGAGAAGGCTGATACCAAGGAACGGCCGACGCTGTTGCGCACCCAGGTGGGCGCCGAGGAAATCGCGGAAGTGGTTTCGCGCGCGACCGGCATTCCGGTCTCCAAGATGATGCAGGGCGAACGCGACAAGCTGATCCGCATGGAAGACAAGCTGCACGAGCGCGTGGTCGGGCAGGATGAGGCGGTGCGCCTGGTATCGGATGCGATCCGGCGTTCACGCGCCGGGCTGTCGGATCCCAATCGCCCCTACGGCTCGTTCCTGTTCCTCGGGCCCACGGGTGTCGGCAAGACCGAACTGTGCAAGGCGCTCGCGGGCTTCCTGTTCGATTCGGAGGACCACCTGATCCGCATCGACATGAGCGAATTCATGGAGAAGCACTCGGTCGCTCGGCTGATCGGTGCGCCACCCGGCTACGTGGGCTACGAGGAGGGCGGTTATCTCACCGAAGCGGTCCGGCGCAAACCCTATTCGGTGATCCTGCTGGACGAGGTCGAGAAAGCTCATCCCGACGTTTTCAACGTGCTGCTGCAAGTGCTGGACGACGGTCGCATGACCGACGGCCAGGGCCGCACCGTGGACTTCAAGAACACCGTCATCGTGATGACGTCGAACCTGGGCTCGCAGATGATCCAGCAGATGGCCGGCGACGACTACCAGGTCATCAAGCTCGCGGTGATGGGAGAGGTGAAGACCTATTTCCGGCCGGAGTTCATCAATCGCATCGACGAGGTCGTGGTGTTCCACGCGCTCGACGAGAGGAACATCCAGGCGATCGCGAAGATCCAGCTGCGCGGGCTCGAAGCGCGGCTCGCGAAGATGGAGCTCACGCTCGAGGTCACCGACGCCGCTCTGGCGGAACTCGCCCTCGCAGGCTTCGATCCGATCTACGGCGCGCGCCCGCTAAAGCGGGCGATCCAGCAGAGCATCGAGAACCCGCTGGCGAAGCGCATCCTGGAGGGCGAGTTCGCCCCGAAGGATCGGGTGAAGGTGGACGTCGTCGCGGGGCGCTTCGAGTTCTCGAAAGTGGCATCGTCGCAACCGTGACTGGTGAGCGGCCGGCGCAGCCGGGGCGCACGCGCCCCCCGATGCGAACAGGAGCGTCCGTTGGTTGCTCTACTGCAGCGAGAGCCGGTCGGCCCAGGTGAGCGCCGTCACGTGGTGGCGGTTCAACTGGGCCGCGTCGAGCTGGAGGTCGAAGGCGAGGCGTGAGATGAGTGCCTCGTCGTCGCTCTCCAGCGCCTCGGCGAGGCGCAGGATCGGGCCGTAGAGACCCTGGCGCGTCAGCAAGGCGTCGGTGACGTTCTCGGCCAGGTTCAGCTGGTCGAGCAGTTGCGGCATGGGCAGTTGCAGGATCGCGGGCAGCAGCGAGAACACGCCGACGATGAAGAGTGTATCGCGCTCCTGGGCGTCCACGAGATCGTGGCCGATCAGTTCCGACAGCCGACCGCGGGCGGCCGCTTCCCGCATCAACGCAGGTGCGGCCGTGCCGGCGCCTGCCGTTGCCAGCAGCAATGCAAGCCAGCGGCCGAGGTTCTGGTAGCCGAGGATGCTGAGCGCGTGGCGGAACGAGGTGATCTCGCACTGCAGGCCGAAACCGGCCGAGTTGATGTAGCGCAGCAGCCGGAACGAGATGGTCGCGTCGCGCTTTAACGCCTGTTCGATCCTCGCGACCGGTGCCTCGGTCTGGATCATGTTGGTGAGTTCGAGGATGGTCGACTGCGCCGGCGTAATCGGCTTGTTTGAATTGCCATCCACGCGCAGATACCACTCGCCCTCGAAAAGCTGGGCGCCCAGTTCCTTGCCCTGGTCGAATGCGTCGCGTGAACCTACGCCGCCGGCCACGCGCTTGCCGGGGATGCGCTGGGCGGCCTTGGCGGGCACGGACAGATCGCCCGCGACCTTCGCATCCCACCAGATGTAGTCGGCTGCACCCATGTTGACCAGCGCCGAAGGCGCCGTACCGGCGACGCGCGCGCAAACGGAGAAGCCCTTGGCCTTGAGCGGGGCGATGCGATCGGCGCCATCGTCGGCGCTGACCATCGCGACGAAGCGCTTGCTGTCCCCCGCTCCCGGGGTCGTCAGTCCGGCGGGAACGTCCTCCAGGAAGACGAGGCGGCTGTCGGCCTTGGCGTCCGTGTCCAGCACGCCGTCGTAGGCGTCGGCATTCGCCGCGCCGACCGAACGGAACATGTAGGCGGCGAACTTGCCGTCACGCGCGAGCAGCGGGCGACGGACGAGAAAACTTTCGGTGCTCAAATGCAGTGTTCCTGTAGAGCGTGACTAGGCTGCCATCTCGAACAGGCTGCGGCGCGTCTCGACGTGCGGTTCGGACAGCAGCTGCTCCATGTCGAGCACCAGGACCACCGAACCGTCGCCCGACAGCGTGGCGCCGGCCACACCCTTCGGTTTGACGTCCTCCAGCGGCTTGATGACCACGTCGTCGCGGCCGACGAAGCCGTCCACGGCGAGGATGAGATTGTTGACGGCGCTTTGCATCAGCACGCCGTAGGCCGGCGGCCGCTCCTGCGGCCAGCCGATGAGGCCAGAGAGCGAACGCACCGGCAGCACCTCGTCGCGCACGACCATGGTGGCTTTGCCGGAGACTTCCTGCACCTGATCGGGCTGGATCGTGATGATTTCGCGCACGAGGGCGAGCGGGACCGCAAAGGGCTGTTCACCGACCCGCACCACCAGCACCGGCAGGATCGCCAGCGTGAGCGGCAGCGAGATCGAGAAAGTGGTGCCGCCGCCGACGATCGACTTGATCTCGATGCGGCCATTGAGCTTCTGGATGTTGGTCTTGACCACGTCCATGCCGACGCCGCGGCCGGAGAAGCTGCTCACCTGTTCCTTGGTGGAGAAGCCCGGCATGAAGACGAGCTGCAGAGCATGCCGCTCGTCCATGTTGGCGGCCGTGTCGGCGTCGATCAGGCCCTTTTCCACGGCCTTGCGGCGCAGGACGTCCGGTTTCATGCCGCGACCGTCGTCGGAAATCTCGAGGATGATGTGGTCGCCCATCTGCTGGGCCGACAGACGCACCGTGGCCGTCTCGGGCTTGCCGCTGCGGCGGCGCTCGTCGGGCGCTTCGATGCCGTGGTCGACGGCGTTGCGCACCAGGTGGATCAGCGGATCGCCGAGTTCCTCGATCATGGTCTTGTCGAGTTCGGTGTCTTCGCCGACCAGCACCAGTTCGACGTTCTTGCCGAGCTGGCGTGCCATGTCGCGGGCCACGCGCGGATATTTCTGAAAGAGGCGCCCGATGGGCTGCATGCGCGTCTTCATGACCGCGTTCTGGAGGTCGCTCACCAGCAGATCGAGATGGCTCACGGCCTCGTCCAGCGCACGGAAGGTGTCCGGATTGTCCTTGCCCGACAGGATGTCGGTTCGGAGGCAGTTGAGGCGGTTCTTCGCGAGGCCGATCTCGCCGGACAGGTTGAGCACCTGGTCGAGGCGGTTGGTGTCGATGCGGATCGTCGTTTCCTGCGAGACGACGACCACCTTGTCGTTGTCGCGCCGGCCGGCCCGCATGCCGTCGGCTTCGGGCTGGTCGGTGGCGCGGCGACCGGGATTGCGGGTCGGCTGCACTTCGCGGACGGTGGAGGCCTGGTCGGCGGGCGCGGACGTGCCCAGCAGGCCGTGGTACAGCGCGTTCCAGTCGGGACCGTCATCCGCTGCGACAGGCGCGGGTGCGGCGGTCGCAGGCGTTGCGCTCGGTGCCGGCGCGTCCGCGGCTGCTGCGGCCGGGGCAGGGTCCTCCGACGCGGCCGGTGCCGAGAGCTTGCCGTCCAGCGCGTCCTGGAGCGCCGTCAGCAGGGCGGTGTCGGCGGGCTGTGGCATCGATGCCCGCTCGAGCGACTGGAACATGTCGCGCACCACCATGGTGGCCGACATGATGACGTCCATCACTTCCAGCGACAGCGCGAGTTCGCGGTTGCGCAGCTTGTCGAACAGATTCTCGGTGAGGTGGCACAGTTTCACCAGTTCGTCGACGTTGAGGAAGCCGGCGCCACCCTTGATGGTGTGGAAGCCGCGGAAGATGTCGTTCAGCAGCTTGGCGTCGTCGGGCCGCTTCTCGAGCTCCACCAGCTTGTTGTCGACGTCGGAGAGCAGCTCACCGGCTTCGGTCAGGAAGTCCCGAAGCAGCTCCTCCATCCCTGCAAAATCACTCATCGATATGGTCCTCGGGCGGTTGGTGCCCGGTCAGAATCCGAGACTCTCGAGCAGATCGTCGACCTGTGCCTGGTCGGTAACGACGCCCTGGGCGCTCTTGCCATGGATATTGGGGCCGGCAAGTCCGTTCGCCTCGAGTTGGTTGCGGCGATCGGGAGGCAGGTGTTCGATGAGCAGTTCGAGCAGCTGCTTTTCCACTTCGCGCGCGATGTCGGTCATGCGCTTGATGACCTGCCCGGTCAGGTCCTGGAAATCCTGGGCCATCATGATTTCGTGCAGCTGCGCGTTCGTGGCGCGTGCATGGACCGGTACGTCGCGCAGGAAATCGCGCGTCTTGCCGGCCAGGACCTTGAACTCGTCCACCGACATCCGGTTGGCGTACAGCTTCTCCCACTCGGAGTTGAGCGTGGTCGCGTCGGCCTCGAGCTTGTCCTGCAGCGGCTGGGCGGCCTCGGTCGCGGTGAGAGTACGGCTTGCCGCCTTCTCCGTCATGGTGGCGATGTAGTTGAGGCGATCGCGCGAATCGGGGATCGAATCGGCGGCTTGCGCGATGATCTTGTCGTAGCCCAGTTCGCGCATGCTGTCGTGCAGGGACCGCGCGAGGTGGCCGAGGCGCGACACGACTTCGGCATCGCCGTTCACCGGCGCGGCGCCGGCCGGCGGCGCCTCCTTGACGGAGTTCTCGGCGACGATGCTGTCGAACAGTGCTTCCAGGTCGTCGGAATCCTGGCTCGAGGCGACGGTCACGCTCATTGCGGCACTCCCTGTTTCTGCAGGATCTTGGAGATCTTCTCGTCGAGGGTGACGGCGGTGAAGGGCTTCACCACGTAGCCGCTGGCACCGGCTTGCGCGGCTTCGACGATGTTCTCCTTCTTGGCTTCGGCGGTGACCATCAGTACCGGCAGGTGCTTCAGGTTCTGGTCGGCGCGGATCGCGCGCAGCAGTTCGATGCCGGTCATGTTCGGCATGTTCCAGTCGGAAACGACAAAGTCGAAGCCGCCGCCGTTCAGCTTGGCGAGCGCGCTCACGCCATCCTCCGCCTCGTCGACGTTGGTGAAGCCGAGCTCCTTCAGCAGATTGCGGATGATTCGTCGCATGGTGGAGAAATCGTCCACCACCAGGAATTTCATGTCTTTGCTCATCAATGAGTCTCCGGCGAACGGTATGGCGAACGTCGCGTCGAGTGCGCGATCTCGTGGATCACTTGTGGAACAGCGGCCGCAGGGTGTCTGCGAGCACGGTCGGGTCGAATTTCGCCACGTAGGCGTCCACTCCCACGCTCTTGCCCATGGCACGGTTGGCCTCGGAGGAGAGCGACGAGTGCATCACGACGGGAATGCCGTCGAAGCGCGAGTCGGTCTTGATGTTGCGCGTCAGCACGTAGCCGTCCATCTCGGGCATTTCGGCATCCACCAGGATCACGCTGAGCGATTCGTGGAGGCCGCGACCCTCGGCCTGGGCGCGGCTCGCCATTCCCTTGAGGCGCTCCCAGCCTTCGAAGCCGTTGTTGGCCTGGTTGTACTTGACACCCAGCTTGTCCAGCACCTGCGAGATTTCCTTGCGGGCGACCATCGAGTCGTCGACGAAGAACACGTGATGCTCGTGTTCGGAGTCCACCTTCTCCATTTCCGGAACCGCTTCCTCGCCGAAGGCATTGACCAGGATCTGCTCGACGTCGAGGATCGAGACGAGCTTGCCGTCGGGCAGCTCGGTGATGGCCGTGATGAGTCCGTCGTGACCGGCCAGGATCGTCTCGGGTGCTTTCACCTTGTCCCAGTCGACGCGGACGATGCGGTCCACGTCGTGCACCAGGAAGCCCTGGGTGCGGCGGCTGTACTCGGTGACCATCATGGTCTCGACGCTGGCCGAGGCATCGGTGCCGATGTTGATGAACTTGGCGAGGCTGATGACCGGGATGATGTTCCCGCGCAGCGAGATCACGCCCTGCACGCCGGCGGGCATGTTGGGCGTGCGCGTGATGGCGGGCGTGCGCGTGACTTCGCGCACCTTGAAGACGTTGATGCCGAAGGTCTCGCGCGTGCCGAGCGAGAACAGCAGGATTTCCATCTTGTTCGAGCCGGCGAGCTTGGTGCGGGCGTCGACCGATTCGAGCAGGTTCTGGTTGTCGGAGAGGTCCATCGATGAACTTGTCTTGAGGTGGGATCGGAGGGTCAGGACGCCAGCGCGAGACGGTTGCTCAGCGTCTCGGCGAGCTTGTGCGGTTCGAACTTGGCCACGTACTCGTCGACGCCGACGGAGCGGCCGAGTTGCTGGTTCTGCATGCCGGAGAGCGACGAGTGCATGATCACGGGCAGCTTGGCGAAGCGCGGGTCGTTCTTGATGCGGCGGGTCAGCATGTAGCCGTCCAGTTCGGGCATCTCGACGTCGGTGAGGATCAGGTTCACGAAGTCGCTGATGGGGCGGTTGGCCGAAGCGGCGGCTGCAGCGATGCGTTCGAGTTCCTCCCAGGCATGACTGCCGTTGATGGCGCTGATCCAGCGGACATTCATGGCATCCAGCGTCTTGGTGATCTGCTTGCGCGCGATCGACGAGTCGTCAGCGAACAGCACCGTGCGTGTACCGCTGTCGACCGGCTTGATGTTCACGTACAGATGCTCGTCGTCGTAGCCGCTGGTCTCCGAGAGGATCTTCTCGACGTCCAGCATCATCACGAGGCGGTTGTCGGGCAGTTCGGTCACGGCGACCACCAGGCCGCCGGTCTGCGCGCTCATCATCTCCGGCGGCACCTTCATGGCCGACCAGTCGAGACGCAGGATGGTGTCCACCGCTTCCACCAGGAAGCCCTGGGTGTGACCGTTGTATTCGGTCACGATCATGATCTGGGGCGTTGCCTCGACCGGGATCCGCGTGTACCGGGCCAGGTCCACCACCGGTACGAGACTGCCGCGCAGGCTGACCATGCCTTCCACGGCGTCGGGCATGTCCGGAGCGCGCGTGATCTCGGGCGTGCGCATGACCTCGCGCACCTTGAACACGTTGATGCCGTAGGTTTCGCGACGGCCGGTCCGGCTGTCCTTGCCCAGCGAGAAGAGCAGGATCTCGAGCTTGTTCGTCCCCGCCAGCTTGGTGCGGGCGTCGATACTTTTCATCAATTCCGACATGGTCTTGCGCTCCAGCGGCGAGGGCGTCGTGGGCCTTGGGGGTGGGCGGTTCGGGTGGGCTGAGCGGAGGCAATCGACGGGCAATGTCCGTCCGCCAGCATCGACCCGAAATATCGGCAAAGCGGGGGGAAACCTTAAAGGTCGGTGGATCCGCACCGGGATCGGGTAGGCGGGTGGCGCCAGGCCACTGGTTTATTGGATAATCCGACGGTCAACCCGGTCGCTTGAGCGACTGCCTGGAAACCTGATGCCCCGGAAAGCGCAGCACAATTGGTCGAACTGACCGTCATCGACGGGGCCGCGCCCGCGAGTCAGGACACGGGGCGGATCGCTCTGGTGCACGGCGAGCCGGTCCTGGAACTGCCCAAGGATCTGTACATCCCGCCGGAAGCGCTCGAAGTCTTCCTGGAGACCTTCGAAGGGCCGCTGGATCTGCTGCTCTACCTGATCCGCAAGCACAACCTCGACGTGCTCGACATCCCCATGGCCGAGATCACCCGGCAGTACATGGAGTACGTCGAAGTCATGCGACAGAAGCAGCTCGAGTTGGCCGCCGAGTACCTGCTGATGGCAGCGCTGCTGATCGAGATCAAGTCGCGGATGCTGCTGCCGCGGCCCCCAGTTGCCCCCGAGGCGGAGGAGGACGACCCCCGGGCAGAACTCGTGCGGCGTCTGCTGGAATACGAGCGGATGAAGGTCGCCGGTCAGCGGTTGAACGACCTGCCTCAGGCCACCCGCGACTTCCAGGCGGTCCAGGTGTTTTCGGAGCGTGCTGTGCTGGTTCGGCTCCCGGAGGTCGAGCCGGAAGACCTGCGGCTCGCCTGGCTGGGATTGCTGGCCCGCGCCAAAGCCACCCGGCACCACAAGGTCACGCGGGAGCAGTTGTCGGTCCGCGAGCACATGAGCCGGATCCTGCGTCACCTGCAAGGGCTTTCCTTCGTGGAGTTCGGACGTCTGTTCGAGCCCGAGCGCGGTGTGCCCGAACTGGTCGTCACGTTTCTCGCCATCCTCGAACTCGCCAAGGAACACCTGGTGAACGTCACCCAACAGGCGGCGTTTGCCCCGATCTACGTCAGGTTGAACGATGGACTCTCCAACAACTGATCTCAATCAGGCCAAGCTGCTGCTGGAAGCAGCATTGCTGGCCAGTGCCGAGCCGCTGTCGCTGCAGTCGCTCAAACGCCTCTTCGACGACGAGATCGACTCCGAGACCCTGCGCAAGGTCCTGGAGGATCTGCGGACGGACTGGCAGGGGCGCGGAGTGGAACTGGTATCGGTCGCCTCGGGCTGGCGGTTCCAGACGCGGCCCCAGTTCCAGGGCATCCTCGACCGGCTGAATCCGCAGAAGCCGCCCAAGTATTCCCGGGCGGTACTCGAGACGCTTGCGATCATCGCCTACCGGCAGCCTGTCACCCGGGGGGACATCGAAGACATTCGCGGCGTGTCCGTGGCGCCGACCATCCTGAAGGCGCTCGAGGCCCGGCTGTGGATCGAGCGCATCGGGCATCGGGAAGTGGAGGGCCGTCCCGAGCTCTTCGCGACCACCAGGACTTTCCTGGACGATCTGGGTCTGCGATCGCTCTCGGAGCTGCCGCCGCTCGAGGAACTGGGCACATTGGTGGAGCAGACCCCCCTGGAGGAATCCGCCGAATTGCCGTTGGAAGAGGTTGCAGCGCCGGAGGCACCCGTCGAACAGGCCTGAAGCCTGGGATGAAACTGTCTCCACCTCCCCCCTGTAGTCACTGCGCTCGGAAGGGGAGCATCAGTGGCTTGGGGCGGACCGGCTCCACTGACACCGAAACAAGGGAGGGTTCATGCGGTCGGTATTGGTTGCAAATCCGAAGGGCGGAGCAGGCAAGACGACCTTGGCCACGAACATCGCCGGAGCCCTGGCGAGCCGGGGCGAGCATGTGACCCTCTGGGATCTCGACCGCCAGCGCTCGTCGCTGGCCTGGCTGGGCATTCGGGGTGCCGATGCCCCGCCGATCGCGCGTCTGGATGGAGAGGACGCCGACAGCGCCCCGGGTGGGCGGTCGAAGGGGTGGCTCGTGCTGGACAGCCCGGCGGGATTGCACGGCAAGAACCTGGCGCATTCCCTGAAGATCGCCCAGAAGGTCGTCGTGCCGGTGCAGCCGTCGCTGTACGACATGGCAGCAACCAGCGATTTCATTCAAGCACTTGTGGCGGAAAAGCCGGTTCGCCGGCACAAGGCGACCATTGGAATCATCGGGATGCGGGTGGATCCGCGGACCAAGGCGGCTGCCACCCTGGAGGCCTTCCTGCGGCAGTTCGAGCTGCCGGTTCTGTCGTACCTTCGCGACACCCAGGTCTACGCCAATGCGGCGTTCAACGGGCAGAGCATCTTCGATCTGCCCGAGTATCTGACGGCCAGGGATCGGGTCCAGTGGGCTCCGATCCTCGATTGGCTGCTCGCCGACGATTAAACGGCCGGAAAAGCGTCGAATTGTTGACGCCCGTGAGGGCGCCAGCTAAACTGTTTGACTCTGGATCGCAGTTCGGGCGCGGGGTGGAGCAGTCTGGCAGCTCGTCGGGCTCATAACCCGAAGGTCGTAGGTTCAAATCCTGCCCCCGCAACCATCCCCGACGATGGCGATCCGGATCGCTCTTTAACAGTTAGAACAGCCGATAGGTGTGGGCACTCTGGTGTGGTGAAGGGTGCTGGTCTTGGGGAAACTCTGGGTCAGTGTCTGGAAGCTGCATAAAGGTAAGACGGAGTGCTCGCACGATGTAGAAATACGTCAAGCGAGTTTGAAGCTTTGGAAGGATTGAACTGAAGAGTTTGATCCTGGCTCAGATTGAACGCTGGCGGCATGCTTTACACATGCAAGTCGAGCGGCAG
>JAIESW010000057.1 GCA_019745565.1 Burkholderiales bacterium | reverse complement strand
TCTGGAGGTGGTGATCACGAAGCGGTGATGATGCTTGGGGGGTGAGGTGTTTGCCCCCATCCCAGCCTTCCCCCAGCGCTGCTGGGGGAAGGAGTGCCTGCGATCAGCAGGGCGACGGTAGATGCACTCCTTCCCCCGGCGGAAGACGGGGGAAGGTTGGGATGGGGGCAAACGCCACAAGCAATCCCCCTCGCTACTTCACCCCCAACCCCGCCCGCCCCGCGAAATACCCTGCCAGCACCGCGATGTCGTCATCCTTCAATTCCGCCACCTGCGGTTGCATGACGGCATTCACTCGCGTCCCCTCCCGATACTCGCGCAACACCTGCGCGAGATAGTTCGCTTTCTGCCCCGCGATGCGCGGCACGTCGGGAGTGACCGGCTCGCGACCGTCGGCGCCGTGACAACTCGCGCAGCGTTCCGCTGCCGCTGGTGCGGCGACCGCTTCGCTCGCGGGTGCGAGCGGTTCGGCATACCACGCCGCGAAGTTCTTGAGATCCTGCAGCGACCACGCCTTCGCCACGTCGCGCATCGTCGCGTGGCTGCGCACGCCGTCCTGATAAGCGACCATCGCGGCCACGAAGTACGCCGGAGTCTGCCCGCCGAGGCTCGGCACGTTCTTCATCGCGGCCTGTCCGTGGCAGCCGTTGCAGGTGACGGTCTTGCGTTTGCCCGCGGCCGGGTCGCCCTCGGCTGCCCATGGGGAGCTCATGAGCGCGAGCAGCGCTCCGACTACGGCAATGCTCGACGGTCTCATGGGAATCGTCTCCGGATCGAAGGTTCAGGCGGCTGCCGGGAGGATGCGGCCGTCGCGCTTCAGGACCGCACCGCTGCGCGCAAGGTCTTCGAACAACTGCCGGGCCAGTTCCTCGTAGCCCAGGTGGAACCAGGTGCGATCGTATTCGCCGTACAGCGGAACGGTCTCGAGGTATTGGGGCAGGGTCGCCGCTTCGAGGCTGCCCACGTCCATCAGGGCGAACGAGAGCATCACCTTGAGCACGTGGCGCGCGAGGCGCGATTCGTCGGCTTCGAAGCCCGCGATGCGCGATAGGCAGAGATCGATGGCCGGTTCGATCTCGGTGAAGGGTGTACCGTGTCCCGGAATCACGATGCGTGGAGCCAGTGCGCGGATCGTCTCCAGCGTGGAGCGCGCGGCGGCGAGGCGTTCGCGATAGCCGGCGCCCGGCAGGACGATGCCGAAGCCGCGCTGCCAGAGCGCATCGCCGGAGATCAGAATGCGCTCGGCCTCGTTCCAGAACATCAACGCACCCATGTCGTGGCCGGGCGCGGCGATGGACTGCCACTCGTATCCGCCCATCGCGAGCGTGTCGCCGGGTCGGACCACGGCATCGAAGCGGAAGCGCTCCGCGCGCTGGCCGGCGTAGTCGATCCAGAGCGCGCGCGTGTCCCACGCTTCTATCAGCGGCGCCTCGCCTTCCGGCACCCAGATCGGACAGCCGAAGACGCGCTGCACGGCGGCGTTGCCGCCCATGTGGTCGGAGTGGCAGTGCGTATTGACGAGGCGGTGCAGAGAACGGCCGGCCAGGCGTTCACTCACGAGGCGGATGGTCGTGTCTGCGTGCGTGACATAGCCGGCGTCGACCAGCACGTTCTCTTCCGGACCGAGGAAGAGGATGTGGTTGGCGTTGAGCCAGTCGCGGACGATGACCGCTATCGAAGTGGGGAGCATGCGTTCGATCGGATGCCGTTGCCCCCACCCCAACCCTCCCCCAGTGCAGCTGGAGGAGGGAGCAGTACACCCCCTCCCCCGACAACGTCGGGGGAGGGTTGGGGTGGGGGCGATCGGAGTTGAGCCACGCGTGATCGAAGAGTGTTCCTAACCCCGCAAAACCTCCAACCCCTTCCAATCGAACACGATCCCGTGCCCCGGTCGATCGGGCGCCACCGCGAACCCGTCCTCGATCTTCAACGGGTCCGCGATGTACTTGTCCAACCCGAACCCGTGGGCCTCGAGATAGCTGCGGTTGGGAGATGCAGCCAGGCAATGCACCGTGATGTCGTGTGCACCGTGGGACGTCACGGGCAGGTTCGCGCCTTCCGCGAGACGGGCCACTTTCATGAAGCCGGTCACGCCGCCCACCACCGTGACATCCGGTTCGGGGAACGTCACGCCGCCCGCGTGGATCATGTTCTGGAACTCGTTCAGCGTGTGCATGTTCTCGCCGGTGGCGACCGGAAGACCACCCTCGCGAACGATGCGCACATGGCCCGCGATGTCGTCCGGGATGGTGGGCTCTTCCAGCCAGACCAGCTGGTACGGCTGCATGGCGCGGGCGGCGCGGATCGCCTCGTCCGCGCTCCAGCGCATGTTCGCATCGACCATCAGCGGAAAGTCGGCGCCGAGGTGCTCGCGCATCGCCTTCACGCGCGCGACGTCTTCGGAGAGCTTTGGCCGCCCCACCTTCATCTTGATCGCGCGGAAGCCCTTCTTCAGGTTGCCGTCGGTCTGCTTCAGCAACGCGTCGAGCGTGAACCACAGATCGATGCCGCCGGCGTAGCAGGGGACTTTGGCGTCGAAACCGCCGAGCAGGGTCCACAGCGGCACGTCGAAGCGCTTCGCCTTCAGGTCCCACAGGGCGATGTCGATGGCGGCGATGGCCATGGTCGCGGCACCGCCCCGGCCGCCGTAGTGGACACGCCACCACATCTTCTGCCAGAGCGCCTCGATCAGGTCGGCGCGCTCACCGATCAATGCAGGGGTCAGATCCTTCGCGATGGTGGCGTGGATCGCGTTGCCGTTGGTGCCGACGGTGTAGGTGTAGCCGACGCCTTCGACCCCGTCGCTGTCCACGACGCGGGCGGTGATCAGTTCGAAGTGCGTGATCTCACCGTGGGTGCTGTCGGTGAGGGTGACGGGCAGGGGAATGCGGTAGAGGTCGCTGCGTAGCGTGGCGATCTTGTTCATTGGTGACATCGTCCGTGGAAAACGAAAGGATGCCACGGGAGTGGTGTCGGGTGGGAGCAGCGAAGCGACCGGCTTCGCCGGGGAAGGGCGGACAGTGCGAGTGCGTTGGCGGCCAACAACATCCTGTTTCTGGTGCCCATGTCATCCTCCTTGTCAGATGGTCTGGACGCTGCAATCCCGAAATCCGCGGGCAGCACGAGCGGATGCCTCCGACGAGACGCGCCGACACTCACAGGACGTACACAGTCACGACGGTCGCCGCAGGGCGGCGCATGCACCGATCACCTCATGCGATGGGGACCGACCAGGTTGCGGTTACCGACCGCCCGAAACGTCGAGCACTGCGCCGTGCGTGAACGAGGCCTTTTCCGACACGAGCCAGACGGCGGCCTCGGCGATCTCGTCGGGCTGGCCGAGTCGCCCGAGCGGCGTCGAAGCGGCGACGCGTTTCGCGAGTTCGGCACCGCCGAGCGGAACGATGATGTCGGTCTCGGTGGTGCCGGGACGCAGGCAGTTCACGCGGATGCCCTCGGCCCCGACTTCTTTCGCAAGCCCGATGGTGAAGCTGTCGACCGCGCCCTTCGATGTCGCGTACGCCACCATGCCCGGCATGCCGCCGTAGCGTGCGGCGATGGAGCCGACGTTGACGATCGCGCCGCCCTTGCCGCCGTGCTTGCGTGCCATGCGCTTCACCGCTTCACCGCAACACCAGAACAGGCTGTCGATGTTGGTGCCGAATACTTCGCGCAACGGCGCATCGGTCATGTCTTCCACGGCGACGAGCGGGCCCGTGATGCCGGCATTGTTGACGAGCGCCGTCACCGTGCCGAGCTCGCGATCGACGGTCTCGAACAACCGCTGTACTTCGTCGCGCCTGGCAACGTCGGCCTGCAGCGCGATCGCGCGGCCGCCGGCTTTGCGGATGTCGGCAATCACGCCCTCGGCGGCGGCACGGTTCCGCGCGTAGTTGACGCAGACTGCGAAGCCTTCGCGTGCGCCGAGGCGGGCGATGGATGCGCCGATGCCGCGGCCGGCACCGGTCACGACGAGAACACGGTCGGCAGCAAGCGTCACTTGGTCTCCGTGGCGGGTGCCGCCGGTGTTGCAGGGGCAGCAGGGGCCGGTTGTGGTGCGGGATTCTGGTGCGACTCCGGCGGCAGCGTCGGTTCATGCACGATGCGCACGTCCTCGACGAAGTATTGCGTGTCGCCGAAGCAGGACGTGGGGATCCCCACGTGCTGCTTGTAGTCCACTGACACCCGCTGGCCGATGTTTTCGTTCAGCTTCTTCGCCACCGCCTCGCTTCTCACGGTGAAGAGGAACGGCTCGGCGACGGTGCCGGGCATGGTCACCAGCTTGAGCTCGCCTTCCCAGGTCTTGCAGATCCAGCCGCGCTTCGAGAGCTTCTGCAGGTAGCCCGCCCGCTCGCCCTCGGCGTAGCTCCACCAGAGCACGAACCAGGTGTAGAGGACGAACAGCAGAACGGGGAAGACAACGAGCCAGAACAACCACTTCCAGCCTCGTCCTTTGCTTGCTTGGGCCATGGGCCGGATCTCCTTGTAGTGGAGGAACGCGTCGGGCGCGCCCTTGCCCAAATTGTAGGGCCTGTCAGCGCCCGCTAACCGATCCTGCGCCGTACCCCGTCGTCCGGGTGACGCCGATTTGCGCGTCGGTCGGCCGATATTCGTGCGAACCCTCGGCCACCGACGGAGTCAACACGATGCGCTTCATGGACTTGCGGCCTTGCCGGCGGTTTCGAACGAGTGGCATGCAACCTGCTAAATCGCCTGGCGTAAGCGTGACATTGCACGCCCCCCTTTCTCGGACACGGGAGTCCGCCATGCCTATCCTCGTTCTGCTCGGAAAACTGCTCGATCTGGTCAACAGCGTCACCCGCCCGGTGCCGGTGCGCCAGCCGATCCCCGTGCGAGCGAAGGGGCAGCGTCGGCGCTGACTCTCTCGCGGCGGCCTTCGGTGGCCGGCCTAAGCAGGATCGCACATGCCGTTCGCCCTTTTCCTCGTAACCCTGGGCGGGTTCCTGATCGCCATCGGTTACTACATCTACTGCACCTTCTTCGGCGCGCGGCTGCTGTCACGTTGTGACGTACCGGGGGAAACCGCGTTCAACGTCGAGCCCCACATGAACCCGATGCGCATCACCGCGCGTTCGGTGCCCGGGCGCGCCGATGACGCGGCCGATCTGCGCCTCGAACTGGAACGCGAAGGCAGCTGGCAATGGAGCCGGCAGGTGCGCCTGCCCATCACGGGCGACGAGGTCACGGTGGAGCAGATGCGGCTCGATCGTCCGGGCCGCTATCGGCTGAAGACCTTTGGTGGCGGTAACCGGGGCGGGACTTCAGTCAGCATCCAGATGCGGGTCCACGAGCCGAAAGCGTCGGTCTACGTGCTGGCCGGCGGCATGCTGGCCGGCGGTTTCGTGAGCCTGCTCGTTCTCCTCGCCTGAACGATGTCCACCCTCCCGATGGGCCTGCGGCCCTTCCCCCCAGGGGGCCAGCCCGCTTGGGGCGGCCCGGCGCGGGCTGAGTTCGGCTTCGGGCTCCGATGACCGACGCAGCCGCAGGTTTCTCTCCGCCCCGACGCACCCGCGTCGCCCGCGACGTCATCGTGATCGCTGCCATCGTGGTGGCCGCGATCGTTGCTCACCTCCTGTGGGCCGGCAGGCACATGCGTGCGGAACTGTCCGACAACGCTCTGGCGGTGCGCGGCGATCTGCTCGGACCGACCCTGCCTCTCGACCAGATCGACGTGGCGGCAGTACGGGTCGTGGATCCGCATACCCAGATCGCGACGACGGTCTTCGGAGGCGGTCTCGCCGGCTACCGCAGCGGTTGGTTCCGTCTGGCGGACGGCAGTCGCGCCCAGGCCTTCGTCCGGGACGGGCAGCCTGCCGTACTGTTGCCCACCTATCATGGCTATTCGCTGCTGGTCTCGGTAGCCGATCCCGACGCGTTCGTCGCGCAGCTGCGCAAGCGGCATAGTCAGTCGCGGGACTGATTGCCCCCATCCCCACCTTCCCCCGCCTTCGACGGAGGAAGGAGTGCCTTCGCTCTGCAGGGCGGCAACAGATGCACTCCTTCCGCCACGCGACAGCGTGGGGAAGGTTGGGATGGGGGCTCGATCAACCGCCGAAGCCCCGAATCTTCCCCAGCCGACCCGGTCCAACCCAAGTCCCGTACAGTGCAAAGCACGACAGGAGTCACAAGCATGAGAAGCACCTGGGCTCTGGGCGCGCTGTTCCTGGCCGGCGCCGTATTCGCGGAATCGCCGGACTACAGCGAAGGCTGGGCTGCCTACCAGCGGCAGGACTACACCACTGCAATCCGCTGTCTCGTCATGGCGGCCGACGCGGGCGACGCCCGTGCGGCCCGTGCTCTCGCGGACATCCACGAACGAGGCCTGGGCACGCCGGTCGACCGTGAACAGGCCTTCCGTTGGCGCCGCCTCGCCGAGGAGTTGAGCGTCGGCAAGACCGCGGCCACGCGTGCCGAAGTCGAGGATCCCGACGTCTGGCGCAAGCGCGCGCTGGAAGCCGAGAGGCGTGAATGGGAGGCGCGCGAAGCCCTGCGCAAACAGGAAGAGGCGCGCAAGCGTGCCGAGCAGCGCCAGGCCTATCGCTCGAACGAGTTCTACTGGGGCTACGGCTCCGGCTTCTACGATCCGTTCTGGGGCCCCGGCTACTGGGGGCCGCGCTGGGGCTACGGTCCCGGCTGGGGCTACGGGTCCGGCATCACCTTCGGCTTTACCCAGAGGTATCGGTGGTGAGAATTCAGGATGCGTGATCGGGCAGCGCCCAGCGAAGCTGGGGCGCTCAGCCCCTCGGTGCAATCCGGGCGGTAAGTGAGGTGAGATAATCCGCCGTTCCGTTCGCCATTTCCGTCTGGCCCGAAGGGCGCGGCAGCACCGCGCCCTTTTCGTTGGCTGGATTGCCCCGATATCCCGACAATGAGTCCGCACGCCGCCGCCGCGACCGTCCCGAGGAGCGATCCCGCGCCCCGGGCGCGCAGCGACTGGCGCGTCATCCGCTCGTTGCTGCCGTACCTGCTCGACTACAAGTGGCGGGTGGGGGTGGCGCTCACCTTCCTGGTCTGCGCGAAGCTCGCCAACGTCGGCGTGCCGCTGGTCATGAAGAGGATCGTGGACTCGCTGGATGCCAAGCAGCAGATCCTGGTACTGCCGCTGGCCCTGCTCGTGATGTACGGTTTGCTGCGGCTGTCGACGACGCTGTTCGCGGAGTTGCGCGATATCGTCTTCGTGCGCGTCGCGAAGCGCGCCATCCGCCGCGTGGCGCTCCAGGTGTTCCAGCACCTGCATGCATTGTCGTTGCGCTTCCATCTGGAGCGGCAGACCGGCGGCGTCACGCGCGACATCGAACGCGGCACGCGCGGCATCTCCACGCTGCTTTCGTACATGCTGTTCTCGATCATCCCGGTGATCCTGGAGTTCGGCCTGGTGGCGGTGGTGCTGCTCGCCAAGTTCGACTGGCGTTTCCCCGCGGTGACCTTCGGTGCGGTGGCGATCTACATCGCGTTCACCTTCGCGATCACCGAATGGCGCATGGACATCCGGCGCCGCGCCAACGAGCTCGACTCGAAGGCCAACACCCGCGCCATCGACAGCCTGCTCAACTACGAGACGGTCAAGTATTTCAACAACGAGGAGTTCGAGGCGCGCCGCTACGACGAGAACCTGCGCAAGTACGAGTCGGCGGAGGTGAAGAACGAGGCCTCGCTCGGCATCCTCAACATCGGGCAGAGCCTCATCATCGCAGTGGCGGTGACGCTGCTGATGATCCTGGCGGCCGGCGGCGTGGCCGACGGCAAGCTCACGCTGGGCGACCTGGTGCTGGTGAACGGGCTGCTGATCCAGCTCTACATCCCGCTCAACTTCCTCGGCATGGTCTACCGCGAGATCAAGCAGTCCCTGACCGACATGGACCGTATGTTCCGCCTCCTGCGTGAAAATCGCGAGATCGCCGACCGACCCGGCGCCCAGGACCTCCGGCTGAACGGTGCGCGCGTGACGTTCGAGCATGTGGACTTCCACTACGATGCCAACCGCGCGATCCTGCACGACGTGAGCTTCGAGATCCCGGCCGGCGGCACGGTGGCGGTGGTGGGCGCGAGCGGATCGGGGAAGTCGACGCTGGCGCGGCTGCTCTACCGCTTCTACGACGTGCAGAACGGTCGCATTGCCATCGACGGGCAGGATATCCGTGACGTCACGCAGAGAAGCGTGCGCGCCGCCATCGGCATCGTTCCGCAGGACACAGTGCTCTTCAACGACACCATCTACTACAACATCGCATACGGCGACACCGAGGCCACCCGCGAGCAGGTGATCGACGCTGCGCGCTCGGCGCACATCCACGACTTCATCGCTTCGCTGCCCGATGGCTATGACGCGATGGTCGGCGAGCGGGGCTTGAAGCTCTCCGGCGGCGAGAAGCAGCGTGTCGCCATCGCGCGCGCGATCCTCAAGAATCCCGGCGTGCTCATCTTCGACGAAGCTACTTCGGCGCTCGACAGCAAGTCGGAGCGCGCGATCCAGGAAGAGCTCGCCCGCATCGCCGCCGACCGCACCACGCTGGTGATCGCGCACCGGCTGTCGACCATCGTCGACGCCGACCAGATCCTCGTCATGGAAAGCGGTCGCATCATCGAACGCGGCACCCATCGCGAGCTGCTCGCGCTGGGCGGAACCTATGCGCAGATGTGGGCGCTGCAGCAGCAGGAGGAGAGGTCGGTCGCTTTCGTCAGCAACCCCGCAGGGCCGGCTCTAAGCGTTGACCGAACCTAGTTCGGCTGTGACTGTAGTCGCGCGCACGTAGTCCTCGAACTGCGCGAGCGGCACCGGCGGGCTGAACAGGTAGCCCTGGAACGCGAAGCAGCCGTTCGCGCGCAGGAACTCGAGCTGCCGCAGATCCTCGACGCCCTCGGCGATCACGTCGAGACGGAGGTTGTGCGCCATGCCGATGATCGCCTGCACGATCATCGCGTCGTCGGAATCGGCCTTCAGATCGCGGACGAACGAGCGATCGATCTTGAGCTGCTCGATCGGCAGACGCTTGAGATAGGCGAGCGACGAGTAGCCGGTGCCGAAGTCGTCCATGGAGAAGCCGATGCCGAGCGCGCGCAGCGACTTCATGCGCGTGACCGCCATGTCCACGTCGTCGAGCACCGTGCCCTCGGTCAGTTCGAGCTTGAGCCTTGCGGGGTCCGCCCCGCTCGTGGCGAGGACTGCCTGCACGTGCTCGACGAAATCGTGCTGGCGGAACTGGCGCGGGCTCACGTTCACCGCGAGGCGCAGGCGACCGAGGATCGGGTCCTTCTGCCAGATCGCGAGCTGGGCGCAGGCGGCGCGGAGCACCCAGTCGCCGATGGAGAGGATCACGCCGGTCTCCTCCGCGAGCGGGATGAACTCCCCGGGCGGGATGAGCCCGCGCGCCGGATGCTCCCAGCGGATCAGCGCTTCCGCACCCACCGCCTCGCCGTTGGCGCTCATCTGCACCTGGAAGTACAGGCGCAACTGGCCGCGCTCGGCGGCGTGGCGCAGATCGGATTCGAGCGCCGCCCGCTGCTCGAGCGCCACCTGCAGGGCCGGGTCGAAGAAGTCCATGCCGTTGCGTCCGGCCGCCTTGGCGCGGTACATCGCCGCGTCGGCGCGGCGCAGGCTTTCGTCCACGGAAGTCTCGAATCCGCGGAACAGCGTGATGCCGATGCTGCAGCTGCCCTCGTGCGGGTCGCCGGGTGGTAGCGGGCAGGGCATGGACAACGAGGTGAGCATCTTCACTGCGATGCCCTCGGCGAGCGCGCTTGCCACGTGGCGGTCCGCACCCAGGTCCTCCGCGACCACGACGAATTCGTCGCCGCCCAGCCGCGCCACCGTGTCGGTGCGCCGCACGCATTCGGTGAGCCGGCGCGAGATCTCGATCAGCAGCTGATCGCCGATGGTGTGCCCGCGGGTGTCGTTCAGGGTCTTGAAGTGATCGAGGTCGATGAAGAAGACGGCGCCGTGGCTGCCACTGCGCGCGCCGGCCGCGAACGCGTGCTGCATCCGGTCGTGCAGCAGGCGGCGGTTCGGCAGGCCGGTGAGCGGATCGTAGAACGCGAGCCGCCGGATTTCTTCCTCGGCCGCGCGCCGCTCGCTCACGTCGCGCAGGGAACCGACCAGGTGCGTAACCTCACCGCGCGGCGCCGTGACGGCCGACACCGTGAGCGACGCCGGGAACGTCTCTCCGGAGGCACGGCGGCACAGGATCTCGCCCTGCCAGAAGCCGCTTTCGACCACCGCCCGGCAGAGGGCACGGTAGAACCCGGCATCGAAGCGGTCGGCCGCGATGATCTCGAAGCCGCGCCCCGCGGCCTGCGCCGGCTCGACGCCGACCATCTTGCCGAAAGCGCGGTTCACCCGCAGCAGCCGCCCCTCGGCGGTGGCGACGAACATGCCCTCCTGGGCGTCGAACGCGGTGGCGGCGATGCGCAGTTCCTGCTCGGAGTTCTGGGTCTCGGTCACGTCCATGGTGGCGCCGATGAAGCCCGCCAAGCGTCCGAGCGCATCGGTGCGCGGGGTGCCGCGGTCCTCGACCCAGCGGTATTCGCCGTCGCGATTGCGCATCCGGAAGCGCATGCTGAAGGCTTTGCGTTCGGCGAACGACTTGTGATAGGTCGCGATCACCCGTTCGGCGTCCGCCGGGTGGAGCAGTGTCTCCCAGGCCTCGCCCAGTTCCTGCTCGAGCGAGCGGCCGGTGAAATCGAGCCAGCCCTGGTTGACGAAGTTCACGCTGCCGTCGGGCCCGCTCATCCAGATCATGGTCGGCGCGGCGTTCGCGGCGGTGCGGAAGCGCGATTCGCTCTCGCGCAGCGCCGCCTCCGCGAGCCGGGCGTCGGTGACGTCATGCATCAGGCGGAACTCGCCGCGTAGCGATGCCGCGCCCGCGAAGCTGACCCAGCGCATGCTGCCGTCCTTGCGACGCAATTGCACGGTGCGTGGCTCCGGAAACCCGGCCGCCCGGTCGCCCTCGTACAGCTGGTACATCTCGTCGGCGCGCGCTCCGTAGAGCAACTCGAACCAGCGCGCATGGGTGCCGACCTCGGCGTTGGTGTAGCCGGTGATGAGCTCGGCGGCCCGGTTCATCACGACTTGCCCGTCCTGCACCAGGATCGCACCGACCGGGAGTTTGTCCACGATGTGCTGCAGCCAGCCTTCGCTCTCGCGCAGCGCCTGCTCGGCGCGCTTCTGATCGGTCAGGTCGCGCACGATCATGCTGGAGCGCGCCTCGCCACTGCTGTCCTGGAACAGCACGGAGGAGACCTCCGCCTCGAAGCGCTGGCCGTCGGAGCGGATCATGGTGAACTCGCCGCGGAAGCGCCCGGTGCTCTTGCGCATCTCGATCGCCTTGGCGAGCCGTGGATCGGTGAGATCGACCACGCCGGCGCGTCCCAGGCTGCAGAGTTTCTCCTCGGTGTAGCCGAACATGCGACAGGCTTCAGGATTCGCGGAGAGGATGAGTCCGTCCGGGGACGTGAGCAGGATCGCCTCGCCGCTGTTCTCGGTGAGCAGGCGGAACATCACGTCGCGCTCGCGCAGGGCTTCGCGCGCGCTGCGGCGGTCGCGCAGCAGATTCCACTCGCGTCGCGCACGCTCGATGCTGGCCGGCATCTGCGCGAACGCTTCGGGTGACTTCACCAGGAAATCGATGGCACCGGCCTTCATGGCGGCCACGGCGATGGTTTCGTCGCCCTGGCTCGTCATGATCATGACCGGATAGGCTGCGCCCTCGGCCGGGCTGCTCAACGCCTCGATGGCCTGGCCGTCGGGCAGGTTCACGTCCATCAGCACGAAATCGGGCGTGCGCTGCGCGATCTCGCGGCGGTATTCGGCGAGCGAGCTCACGACCCGCAGGTGGAACCCCGCTCCGAGCGACCGACGCAGCGCCTCGGCGTGAGCCGAATCGTCCTCGACCAGCAGCAGGTCTATCGTGCCGGTATCCGGGACGGGATCGCCGCGCTGCGTCATGCCCGGGGTTGCTCGTTCCATTGCAGCCAGTAACGCCCGAGTGTCGTCAGCAACTCTTCGAAGACGTCTCGTTCGAACGGTTTCACGACGTAGCTGTTGACGCCGAGCAGATAGGCTTGCTCGACATCCTCGTTGGCGCTCGAAGTGGTGAGGGCGACGACCGGAATGCTGCCGAGCGCCTCGTCGCCCTTGATGGCGGCGAGCACCTCCAGGCCGCCGAGCCGCGGCAGGCGCAGGTCGAGCAGCACCAGTCCGGGCCGGGCCGGGGCGTAGCCCTGGTAGCGGCCGGTATGACGCAGATAGTCCAGCGCGGTTTCGCCGTCGCTCACGTGTTCCATGCAATAGGGCACCCCGACCGCCGAGAAATTGCGTCGCACGATCTCAGCATGCGCCGGATCGTCCTCGACCAGAAGCACCGTCGTCGTGCGGTCGGAAGGCATGGTCGGGCTCATGGGGCGGGTCTCCGGGCTTCGGGGAGCGTGAATATAAAGCACGAGCCGTGCCCCGCTCCCGCGGACTCCACGTCTATGCGACCACCATAGAGCTCCACGATACGCTGCACCAGGGCGAGTCCCACGCCGGTGCCGGCGCTCGACCCGTCCAGCTTGTCGAACAGGCCGAAGATGCGCCCGTTGTGGCGCGGATCGATGCCGATGCCGTTGTCGCGCACGAAGAACACCGGCTCCGAGCCGGTCTCGCGCAGGCCGACGTGGATGTGCGGGCGGCTCTGGCCGCCCATGAACTTGGCGGCGTTGTCGATGAGGTTCTGCCAAATCTGGGTGAGCCGGGTGCGATCGCCGTACAGCGGCACGTCGGTGTCGTCGAGTTCCACACGCGCGCCGGAGCGGCTCACCGCGCCGGCCGTGAGGCGCAGCGCGCCTTCGGCGATTTCGCGGAAGCTCGTGTGCACCGGCGGATTGCGGTTGCGGCCGACGCGCGACAGTTCCAGCAACTCGTCGAGCAGGCGACCCATGCGGTCGGCGGCGTGGGTGATGTAGCCCAGGTCCGAATTCACCTTGGCCGCGTCGCCGGTCGCGAGATCATCGGCGAGGTAGCCCGCGAAGGTGCGTATGGTGACCAGCGGGCTCTTGAGGTCGTGCGAGACCGTGTAGGTGAAGCGCTCGAGTTCGGTGTTCTTCGCGCGCAGCTCGCGCTCGATCCGGTTGCGCGCGGTCACGTCGTGCACCAGCACGAGCCGGCCGTGCCGCCCCTCGAAGGCGACCCCGTGCGAGGACACTTCGACTTCCATGCGCTCGCCGTCGCGGGTGAGATGGGTCCATTCGATACCCGTGTGGAAGCCGCGGTCCAGCGTCGGAACCGTCTGCTGCACGCGTTCGGCTTCCTCGGGCGGGTGCAGATCGACGAGGTGCAGAGCGAGAAACTCCTCGCGCGTCCAGCCGTAGCGATGCACGGCCGCGGCGTTGACGGCGAGCATCGTGAGATCGAGCGGGTCGTACACGAACATGGGTTGCGGGTTGGTCTCGAACATCGAGCGGTAGCTGGTCTCGCGATCGCGCAGCGCCTGCTGCGCGTGGTGCAGGTCGGTGACGTCCTGCAGGATGCCGCGCAGCCGCACGGTGCGCCCGTCCTGTTGCACCGCTTCGCCGCGCACGCGTACCCAGAGCCGGCGCCGGTTCGCGGTCACGAACGGCAGTTCGAGGTCCCAGGGTTCGCCGTGGTCGATCGCGGTCTGCACCGCCGAGGTGATGGCCGACCAGGCCTCCGGCGCGTAGAACTCGAACGCGCGTTCCAGCGGCGGATGCTCGACCGGCTCGATCTCGTGGATGCGGTAGATCGCCTCGGTCCAGCGCGAGCGGCGGGTCGCCACGTCGAGTTCCCAGCCGCCGATGCGCGCCATGTTGCCCATGCTGCGCAGGAGTTCCTCGGAGCTCGCGAGCTCCAGTTCGAGTGCCTTGTGGTCCGAGATGTCCTGGTGCGCCACCACGACCCAGCCGGCGTGGCCGGCAAGCGGCGTCACGCGCAGCAGATACCAGAAGCGCGTGCCGTCCGGTTCGTCGCACGGATACTCGAGCGTGTAGAGCTGCCGCTCACCGCTCATCACTGCGCGGATGCCTGCCACCGCATCGGCGGCACCGCGATCGCCCAAATTGCCGATCCCACGCTCGCACATCGTGAGGTAGTCCGTGCCGATCAGCTCCGCGCCGGTGGTGGCATCCGCCGTGCGCGCGACGTGGCGCCATTCGGCGTTCACTTCCACCACCTTGCCTTCGGCGTCGAGCACGGCCACACCGGCGCTCAGCGAATCCAGCACCCCGCGCACGAAGACCGACCGGGACTCCAGACGCGCGACGGCGGACTGCAGTTCGGCCGTGCGGTCGGCCACCGCCTGCTCCAGCGCGGCGTTGGTGGCGAGCAGCCGCTCGTCGGCGATGTTGAGCCGTGCCGCGGCGAGCAGAGTCGCGCCCGCGAAGCCGAAGACAGAGGCCAGTACCATCCACAGGACGCCGAGCTCCATCCCGAACCAGCCGAGTTCGTGAGCGACCACGCGGAAGCCGCCGGCGGCGAGCGGCAGCAGCAATGCAACGGGCAGCAGGATGCGTGCGAAGCGGCCGCCGGCTCGATCTGCCAGCACCAGGCGCGCGAGCGGTGAGCCCGGATCGACCGCGATGGCGGCGACCGCTGCGCAGAGCAGGGCGATGCTGGTGTGCAGCGCGATGGTGGCGACCACCGGCCCCAGGCTGCGCAGCGGATAGAAGCCGTAGAGATGGCCCGCGAAGCCGCCCAGGGCCAGCAGCCCAGCGAACACCGCGAAGCCGTCGCTCAGGATCGCGGCACGGCGCGACGCCGCGCGGTCGATCCACAGGCTCGCCCCCAGGCCGGCGAAGGCCAGCGAGGTGATGAGCGCCATGCGACCGCCGCCGTCTGCCAGTGCTTCGGTCACGAAGAGCTGATCGATGTGGAGATCGACGCCGGTCAGATGCTCCCAGAGGTGGGCGAGCGCTATGGCGGTCAGCAGGGCCGCGCACCATCGGCTTGCGCGATCCGCCCGCCGGACGCGCATCAGCAGCATGGCGCCGAGCAACGTCAGTCCGAGCGCGGTGTTCACCTTCATGGTGGGACGGCCGGGGATCACCTGCTTCAACACGCCCACGTCGAAGACCCAGCCCAGCAGCACCAGGGGTCCCAGGATCGTCAGGCCGAGCGCGACCCAGCCGGCGAACCGGACGTTTGCGGGTGCGTTTGCAGACCAGGGCATCGGGACTGTCATGGGTGGATTTGGGGGTGGAGCGGCAGGACGCCACGGGCGCGTCACCGCCCAACCGTTTACGGCACGCCCGGCGCCGGACCTGAGGCACCCCGGGGGGGGACGCGGATCAGCCGGCCGTGGCAGCGCCGGCCAGGGCCGGCAGCGAGACGCGCACGCAGGTGCCGCGGCCGCCCGGGCCGGCGTCGAGGCGGGCTTCGCCGCCGTGACGCTCGGCGATCTGGCGCACGATGGCGAGCCCCAGGCCGCTGCCCTCGGCGCCCGCACCCAGCACCCGGTGGAAGCGCTCGAAGACCCGTTCCCGCTCGGCCTCCGGCACTCCGGGACCGCCGTCGGTGACCGTCAGCAGCGCGCGCGGTCCGTCGCGATGGACCGCCACAGTCACCTCCGTGCCGCTCGGGCAGTAGGCGATGGCGTTGTCGATGAGGTTGCCGGTGAGTTCGCGCAGCAGCGTCGCGTCGCCTTCGATCCAGAGCGGCTCCCCGCCTTCGAATCCGAGGTCGATGCCGTGTTCGAGCGCTCGCGGAATCCAATCGGCGGTGGTATTGCGCGTGAGCCGGCTCAAGTCGAGGCGCTCCCGACGCACGGTGACCTGACCCTCCGGTTCGGCGCGAGCGAGGCTCAGTAGCTGGTTCACTAGGTGCGCGGTGCGGTCGGTGCCGGCGACGATCTGCTGCAGCGAACTGCGCACCGCCTGCGCGTCGCTGGTGCGCAAGCCCAGTTCGGCCTGGGTCTTGAGGCCGGTCAGCGGCGTGCGCAACTGATGGGCGGCGTCGGCGACGAAGCGGCGCTGCGCGGAAAGCACGTGCCCCAGGCGCGCCAGCAGATCGTTGAGCGCGCGCACCAGCGGCTGCGTTTCCAGCGGTGCAACCGTGACATCGACGGGACTCAGATCCTGACCCGAGCGCCCGCCGATCTCGCGCGCGAGGGCGGTCAGCGGTTCGAGACCGCGACGCACGCCCAGCCACAGACCGATTGCCGCGATGGCGACCAGCGCCACGAGCGGCAACAGCATGCTCGCGATGATCTCGAGCGCCAGCGTGTCGCGCTTGTTGAGCGTTTCGGCGACCTGCACGATGAACGTCGTGCCGGCAGGTCGGAAGGCAGTCACGCGTACCGGGTCGCCTTGGAGCGCGCCGTCGAAGCAGAACGGTTCGGCGCCCGGTTCCGGCACGTTCGGGGGTTCCGGCAGGCCCCGATGGCCGCCCACGAACGTGCCGTCGAGTTCCGAGACCTTGTAGTAGATGCGATCGCGCTGATCGGAGTCCAGCATCTGCTGGGCGGCGGTGGGCAGGTCTATCGTGATCCTGCCCTCGAACGTCGTGGTCACGAGCTGCGACAACGCAACCGTGGTGTCGGTGAGCCAGCGGTCGTAGACCTGGTTCGCGAAGCGGTAGGCGGTCGCGTACGCGGCGAGCGCGCTCACCACCACCAGCGCCGCCGCGGGGCCGATCAGCCACGCGAACAGCCGGCGCCGCAGCGACGGCGTGCGCGCCGTGTCGACTTCAGCCATCGGTGGACTTTTCGATCAGATAGCCGAGCCCGCGCAACGTGCGGATGTTGACACCCGCCGGTTCCAGCTTGCGGCGCAGGCGATGCACGTAGACCTCGATCGCGTTGGTGCCCACGTCCTCGTCCCAGCCGGTCATCGACTCCACCAGCTGTTCCTTGCTCACGACGCGCCCCGCACGCCGCGCCAGCAGTTCGAGCACACCGAACTCGCGGGCCGACAGATCGAGCCGCTCCGATCCGTGATAGGCGGAGCGGCCGGCTGTGTCGACGGTGATCGCGCCGATCTCGATGCGGCCGCCGCCGCTCGCTTCGCGCCGGCGCAACAGCGCGCGCACACGCGCTTCGAGTTCGGGGAGATCGAACGGTTTCGCGAGATAGTCGTCGGCGCCGGCGTCGAGTCCGGTCACGCGATCGTCGAGGCTGTCGCGCGCGGTCAGCACGAGGACGGGCAGGTGCGTGCCGCGCGCGCGCAGGCGCTTCAGCACTTCCATGCCGTCCATGCGCGGCAGACCGAGATCGAGCACCACCAGGTCGTACGGATACTGCGCGAGCGCCTGGTCGGCCTGCGCACCGTCGATGGCGTGATCGACGGCGTGCCCGGCAGCGCGCAAGGTGCGCAGCAAGCCGTCGGCAATGACAGGGTCATCTTCGACGATCAGTAGCCGCATGTTCTGCTTTTCGGAAAGCGTCGTAAGGAAGGAGTAAGGCTAACCCGCCAGCATGCGCGCCGTCGAGTTGCGGTCATCCGCCTCACGTCGTCGGCCCAAGCCCGCATTTCCTGTGACTCCATGTCGTCCTCAGTGGTTCGTCTTCTCCTCCCGCGCAGCGCCTGCGCTGCGGTTCTCCTGTCTGCCGCCCTCGCCGGGGCCGCGGACGGTATGCCCACGCGCGGCCTCGGCTATGCAGAGGCGCTGGCGCTGTTGCAGGCCCGCAACCGCGAAGTGCAACTCGCTCAGCGCGGCGTGGAAGCGGCCCAGGCCGACACGCTGACCGCGCGCGCGCGGCCCAATCCGAATCTTTCATTCAGCGCGACCGCCATCCATCCGCGGATCAGCGTCGGGCCCGGCGCCGATCCCGGCAGTCCGGTGGATGCCATCGTGCAGCTCTCGCAGACCTTCGAGCGTGGCAACAAGCGCGAGTTGCGGGGCGAGTCGAGCCGCTACGCGTTCGAGGCGGCGCGCGGCGACCTCGCGGAGACGCTGCGCCAGGGCAGTGTCGTGCTCGCCGGCACCTACTACGACCTGCTGCTCGCCCAGGAACGGGTGCGCATCACCGAAGACACTGCGGCGCTGCTCGCGAAGACCGTGGCCGCGGCGGAACTGCGCCTGAAGGCGGGTGACGTCGCGCCCTCGGACCTCTCCCGCATCCGCGTCGACCAGCTGCGCGCGGAGAACGACCGGCGCACTGCCGTCGCCGAACGCGATCGCGCACGGCTCGCGCTTGCCTACGTGGTCGGGCTCGACACCGAGGCTCCGACCCTGGTTGCCACCGACGCGTGGCCTGCGGCTGGCGACCCGGCACCGGTCGATCTGAAGTCCGCGGTCGAGTCGCGCCCCGACGTGAAGGCCGCGGCACTGCGAGTGCAGTCGGCCGAGAAGGCGCGCGACCTCGCGCGAGCGTTGCGCTCGCGCGACGTCACGCTTGCGGCGCAGTACGAGCGCTATCAAGGCCAGACCAGCAACAACACCGTCGGCTTCGGCGTGAGCGTGCCGCTGTTCCTCAACTACAACTACGAAGGCGAGATCCGCCGGGGCGAGGTCAACCTGCAGACTGCCATGGATTCACTGGAGCGCACGCGCGCACTGGCGCTGGCCGAGATCAATCGTGCGTGGGCGGATCTCGCCTCCGCGCGCGAACGGGTGCAGCGCTACGACAGCGGGCTGCTCAAGGAGGCGCAACGAGCCGCCGACGCGGCGGAGTTCGCCTATCGCAACGGTGCCCTGGGCGTGATCGATCTGCTGGACGCACGGCGCGTGCACGCGTCCACCCGCAACGATGCCGCCGCTGCGCGCGCGGATCTCGCCCGCGCATTGGTCGCCTGGCAGGCGGCCACCACTGCCTATACGCCGCAACCATGAAGCGCGCCCGGTCCCTCATCGGGGGTGGCGTGGCGCTGGTGGTGCTCGGTGCCGCGGGCTGGTGGCTGTATCCGAAGTTGATGGCGGAGCATCACGAGCAGCGTCCGGTACCGGCGGCGCCGGCGGCCCTCAATGGCGCCGTGCTGCGCTTCGAGGCCGGAGCCCCGCAGCTTGCCTACCTCAAGATCCAGTCGGCGGAGGAATTCCCCGAGCCCCTGATCGAGGCGTTGAGCGGCCGCATCACTTACGACGACAACCGTACCGCACGGGTGAGCGCACCCATTGCAGGACGCGTCGCCCGCATCGAAGTGCAGCTCGGTCAGAAGGTGGCGCGGGGTGCCGTACTCGCCTGGCTCGACGCGCCGGATTTCGCGCAGGCCGTGGCCGATCTCAAGCGCGACGAGATCGAGGTGAAACAGCGGCAGCTCGTGTACGACCGCGCCAAGCTTCTGTTCGAAGGCGAAGTCATGCCGCGCAAGGAATTCGAGGCGGCGGAGACCGATCTGCGCGAGGCGGAAGTGGAGCTCGGCCGCGCGCGCAAGCGGCTCGAGGTACTGGCGCAAGGCGGTGCGTCGGAGAGCGGCGAACTCGCATTGCGCGCACCGGTCGCCGGCGTGGTGACCGAGCGTGCTATCAACCCGGGAACGCAGGTGGGTCCGGAAACCGACAAACCGCTCTTCGTCATCTCCGACCCGGAGCGGTTGTGGGCGCTGGTGGATGTTCCGGAACATCACCTCGGCATCCTGCGCGCCGGGCAGCGCGTGAGCATCGAAGTGGATGCCTATGCCGGCAAGGCCTTCGAGGCGACCGTGGTCAACATCGGCGAGGTGCTCGACGCGGCCACGCGTCGCGTCCAGGTGCGCTGCGCGCTCGACAATCCGGAGCGGCTGCTGAAGCCGGAGATGTACGTGCGCGTGACGCCACTCGCCGGTTCCGGTCAGAAGCGGGTTCGCATCCCCAACGCGGCATTGGTGACGGTGGGTGTCAGCAGCTACGTGTTCGTCGAACGCGAGCCGGGCGTGCTCGAACGGCGCAAGGTGGCGATCGTCCAGCAGGGCCGCGAATACAGCTATCTGAAGGACGGCGTGGCGACGGGCGAGCGCGTGGTGGTGAGCGGGGCGCTGCTGCTCAATTCGGAGTTGCAGGGGAATTAGATGAGGGGGGCGACTAGGTTGGGTCGAGTGCTGCCCCCATCCCGACCTTCCCCCGCGCTGATCGCGCGATGGAAGGAGAGGACTGCGACGATCGATGAGGCCGATCGTCGGAGGCTCGGACGGCCCCCATCCCGACCTTCCCCCGCGCTGATCGCGCGAGGGAAGGAGGGGACTGCGACGATCGGTGAAGCTGATCGTCGGAGGCTCGGACGGCCCCCATTCCGACCTTCCCTGAACGAATGTGGGGGGAGGGGTGTACGCCCCCTCCCCCGGCTGCGCCGGGGGAGGGTTGGGGTGGGGGCAGCGGTCGGTGAAGCCATCACACTGCTTGACCGATGGTAGAACGCCTCGTCACCTTCGCGCTGCACCAGCGCGTCTTCGTCATCGCGGCCGCGATCGTGCTCGCGATCGGCGGCTGGTTCGCATGGCGGAACCTGCCCATCGTGGCCTTCCCTGACGTGCAGGACGTGCAGGTGCAGGTGGTCACGCAGTATCCCGGGCAGGCGCCGGAGGAAGTGGAACGCAGCGTCTCGCTGCCCATCGAGCGCGAGATGAACGGCGTGGCGCGGCTGACGCAGCTGCGCTCGGTGTCGATCTCGGGCCTGTCCGTGGTGACGATCACCTTCGCCGACGGCACCGACGATTATTTCGCGCGGCAGCAGGTGATCGAGAAGCTGCAGAACGTGACGCTGCCGCCGGGCATCAGCCCGACGCTCGGGCCGCTCACCAGCGCGGTCGGCGAGATCTTCCGCTACGTGGTGGAGGCGCCGCCGGAGATGCCGGTCAACGAGGTGCGCGCGCTGCAGGACTGGGTGATCCGTCCGGCGCTGCGGCCTGTGTCCGGCGTCGCGGACGTCGTGAGCTTCGGCGGCACAGTCAAGGAATACCAAGTGCGCGTGAACCCGCAGTTCCTGCGCAAGTACGGTGTTGCGCTCGACCAGGTGGCCGCGGCCCTGTCCGGCAACAGTGCCAACGCGGGCGGAGGGATCATCCGGCGCGGGGATGAGGCGCTGGTGGTGCGCTCGATCGGCCTGTTCCGCTCGCTGGACGACATCCGGCGCGTGGTCGTGGTTGCCCGCAACGGCAGTCCGATCTTCGTGGGCGACGTGGCGACGGTCGAGATCGGCGATCGCCCGCGCTCCGGTGTGGTCGGCTTCAACGACCAGGACTCGGTGGTGCAAGGCATCGTGCAGATGACCAAGGGGCGCAACGCCACCAAGGTGGTCGAGTCGGTCAAGCAGGCGATCGCGAACCTAACGCCCAAGCTGCCGCCGGGCGTGCGCATCGTTCCGTTCTACGATCGGACCGAACTGGTGCAGCACACGGTCCGCACCGTGACCGAGAACCTCGCGGTCGGCGCGCTGCTCGTGGTCGGCATCCTGATGATCTTCCTGCGCGACTGGCGCGCCGCGGCCATCGTCGCCTGCGTGATTCCGCTGTCGCTGCTGTTCGCGTTCCTGATGATGGATGCCAAGGGCGTGTCGGCGAACCTGATCTCGCTCGGCTCGGTGGACTTCGGCATCATCATCGACAGCGCGGTGGTGCTGGTCGAGGCGCTGATGGTGCGGCTCGCGGTGGCGCGGCAGGACCAGACCATCCACCACCACACGATCGGCTGGCGCATCCACATCCTGCGCAACACGGCCATCAGCCTCGGCTCGCCCATCCTGTTCTCGAAGGCGATCATCATCCTCGCGTTCCTGCCGATCTTCACGTTCGAGCGGGTCGAAGGCAAGATCTTCTCGCCCATGGCGTACACGCTGTCGTTCGCGCTGGCCGGCGCGATCCTGCTCACGCTGACGCTGGTGCCGTCGCTGCTCGCCTATGCGGTGCGCACCAGCGATATGTCGGAGCGCCACAGCGCCTGGATCGAAGCCATGCGCGCGCGGTACCGGCGTCTGTTGCTGTGGGCTCGCAGGCACCGGCTGCCCATCATCGTGGCGTCGCTCGGCGTGCTGGCGCTGGCGGTGGCGAGCGCGACGCGGCTCGGCAGCGAGTTCCTGCCGAAGCTGGACGAGGGCAACATCTGGCTCACCATCGCGCTGCCGCCGTCGACCGCGCTCGACAAGACCAAGGAAGTGGAACGCGGCGTGCGCGAGATCCTGCGCAGCTATCCGGAAGTGCAGAACGTGGTGTCGCACGTGGGCCGGCCGGACGACGGCACCGATCCGAAGGGGTCGAACAACATGGAGATCCTGGCGGATCTCAAGCCGCGGGACACCTGGCGTTTCCACGACAAGGAGGCGCTGATCGCGGACATGACGAAGAAGATCCGCGCCATGCCGGGGGTGCCGACCAACTTCTCGCAGGTGATCGAGGACAACGTCGAGGAGGCGCTCTCCGGCGTCAAGGGCGAGATCGCGGTCAAGATCTACGGTCCCGACCTCGAGATTCTCGAGGACAAGGGTGAGCAGGTGGCGCAGATCCTCGCGGGCATCCGCGGCAGTGCCGACGTCGCGGCGATCAAGGTGGGCGGCCAGACCGAACTCAACGTCACGCTGGACCGCGAACGGCTTGCCCGCCACGGTCTCAATATCGTCGACGTGAACCGCACGGTGCAGACCGCGCTCGCCGGCATCGCCGTCAACACGTTCTACGAGGCCGGGCGCAACTTCGACGTCACCTTGCGGCTCGACAAGCCGTTCCGGGACGCAGTCGAGGATGTGAGCGAACTGCCGATCGCGTTGCCCGGCGGGAGCGCCACCATTCCGTTGGGCGAACTCGCGCGCATCGAGGTGAAGCAGGGTGCGGCCCGCATCTCGCGCGAGGCCGGCGGGCGCAACGTGGCGGTGAAGGCCAATCTGCTCGGCCGCGACCAGGGCAGCTTCGTGGCTGAGGCACAGCGCAAAGTGGCCGACCAGGTGCGCCTGCCGCCCGGCTACAGCATCACCTGGGGCGGCCAGTTCGAGAACCAGCGGCGGGCGGTCGAGCGGCTGAAGATCATCGTGCCGCTGTCGGTGCTGATGATCTTCGTGCTGCTGTTCTGGGCCTTCCGTTCCATGCCCAAGGCGCTGCTGATCCTGGCGATGGTGCCCTTCACGCTGGTGGGCGGCATCGCCGGGCTGGCGATGGCGGGCATGCACCTGTCCATCTCCGCCGCGGTGGGGTTCATCGCGGTCGCCGGCATCTCGGTGCAGAACGGCGTGATCATGGTGGAGCGTTTCATGGAATCCATCCGCAACGGCGTCGAGGTGTCCGAAGCGGTGCTGGAGGGGGCGGTGGAGCGCCTGCGTCCCATCGTCATGACGGCTCTGATGGCGGGGCTGGGACTCCTGCCGGCTGCACTATCCCGGGGCATCGGGTCCGAAACCCAGCGGCCCTTCGCGGTCGTGATCGTGGGGGGTATCGTATCGGCGACGCTCTTTACACTCGTGCTCCTGCCCCTCCTGTTCCCGGCCTTTGCCGAGGAAGTGAAGTCGCAAATCGACGACAGTTGAAGGGCGCGGCTGGGCCGGAAAATCTGTCCTCGAGTTGCAAGGCACTGCAAAAAGCTGTTCTTAGTACCTGATTTTTGTTATTTTTCGTTCCGGGTGAGGGAGATGCTCGTGCGCCCGCCAAGGACCGGGTCTGGCGCGACGGGAATGCTTGCCTGCCGCGCCGCTGTTGTTGGCATGGCGGATGCATGGTGAGGCCTCGCGTCGCGCGAACCTCGTCGAATTGCAGTTCCTCGCAGCGTCGCCGATAAGGGGAAACCCCCGCGCCGCGGGGTCCAGGCTGGACCAAAAGGAAAGATGATGCGCAGAAGCACGATTGTCTTGGGATTGTCCGCGCTGCTGGCGACTACGCCGGTCTTGGCGGGCAAGTCTTCGACCCAGGATCGGAATGGGGCCCCGCCGCGGCTGCAGTCGAGTGCCGTCATCGTGGTCGATCAGGAAGGCGGCGAGGCCATCTACGGCAAGAACGTCGGCGCCGTGCAGCCGATCGCTTCCATCACCAAGTTGATGACCGCGATGGTCGTCCTCGATGCCAAGCTGCCGCTCGACGAGACGCTCGAGATCGCCTACGAGGATCTCGATTTCGTGAAGGGCACGCGCTCGCGCCTGCAGGTCGGCACGCAGCTGACGCGCGGTGAACTGCTCAAGCTCGCGCTGATGGCCTCGGAGAACCGCGCTGCCGCCGCTCTCGGCCGCAACTATCCCGGCGGCATCGGCGCGTTCGTCGAGGCGATGAACCGCAAGGCCGCCGAACTCGGCATGAACGATACGCGCTTCGTGGATTCCACCGGCCTGCATCCGCAGAACGTCTCCACCGCGCAGGACCTGGTGAAGATGGTCGAAGCCGGCTACGGCTACGAAGTGATCCGCGATTTCACGACGTCCGAATCGCACATCATCGAAGTCGAAGGCCGCTCGCGCAACCGGCTGGTGTCCTTCAACAACTCCAATCGCCTGGTCCGCAGCTCGAGCTGGGATATCGGGCTGTCCAAGACGGGCTACATTTCCGAGGCCGGACGCTGCCTGGTGATGCAGGCCAAGATCGCCGCCCGCCCGGTGATCATCGTGCTGCTCGATTCCTGGGGCAAACTGTCCAGGATCGGCGATGCCAACCGCATCAAGCAGTGGGTCGAAGCGGAACTGAAGCGCAGCGACGGCAAGTTCCGCACGACGCACGGGTCGCCGACGACGCAGATGTAAGCGAGAGGGGCCGGGCGCCGCTTTCAGCCGCGCTCGGGCGTCCAGCCGATCGCCCGCGAGATGTGATCCGCCGCGTCGCGGATCTTCGGCCCCCAGGACTTGTCCAGCCGGTTCGCCGGCGCCGAGACCGACAGGCCGGCCACGAGTCGCCCCTCGTCGTCGCGGATGCCCGCGCCGATGCACGACACCCCGGGCTCGGCCTCTTCGTTGTCGAAGGCGAAGCCGGACTTGCGTACTCTCTCGAGCTCCTTGGTGAGGGTGCCCAGGTCGCGGATCGTGTTGCGCGTGAAACCGTCGAGGCGGGTGCGCACCGAATAGGCTTTGCACAGCTCGGGGCCGTCTTCCAGCAGGAAGATCTTGCCCACGGCCGTCACATGCAGCGGCGCCCGTGCCCCGATGAGATGGGCGACGCGCATCGCCTGACGGTCGGACACGGTCCGCTCGACGTAGATCATTTCGTCGCCGGCCCGCACCGACAGGTTGATCGTCTCGTGCAGTTCGTTGTGCAGGGTGCGCATGAACGGCAGCGCTTCGGTGCGCAGGTCGATGCGCGACTTGACGATGTGTCCCAGCTCGAGCAGACGGATGCCCAGACGGTATTGACCCGGCTCGATCCGGTCGACGATGCGGTGCTCCACCATCATCGCGAGAATGCGGTGCGCCGTGGACATGTGCAGTCCGGTCTCGGACGCGAGGCGCTTCAGGTTGACCGGTTCGGCGCTCGCCGCCAGCGCTTCGACCAGGTCCATCATGCGCTCGATCACCTGGATCGACGTTCTGCCTTTGTCTTGCGTCACGGAAAGCGGTCCCCCGGGCGAGGCGCCGATTCTAGAGGATGAAATCGTCATCGCCAAAAGCTCCGGGTTTCGCCGCTCCGGCGCCTGAACGGAGAGCTCCGCGTGCTATCATCGATTCGATAAAAAATCGCCGAGAACCGCGCTGGACGCGGCATTCCGGCGGTTCATCACGGACTCTTCCACGACCCGATCCATCGATGTCCGATCAGAAGCTGCGCGTAGGTCTGTTCGTCACGTGCCTCGTCGATCTGATGCGCCCGAGCATCGGATTTTCCGCTCTCAAGTTGCTCGAATCTGCCGGGTGCGACGTGACGGTGCCCACGTCGCAGACGTGTTGCGGGCAGCCGGCCTACAACTCCGGCGACCGCGCGGCCGCCCAGTCGCTCGCACGCAAAGTGGTCGCCGAGTTTCGCGATTGCGAGTACGTGGTGGTGCCGTCCGGCTCGTGCAGCGGAATGATCCGTGCCCACTATGCTGAACTACTGGCGGAGTTTCCTGCCGACCGTCCCGAGGTGGAGCGGCTTTCGGCGCGCACCTACGAGCTCACCGATTTCCTGGTCAACGTCGCGAAGCTCGATCGGGTGCCCGGCAGGTTCGCCGGCAACTGCACGTATCACGACTCTTGTTCGGGGTTGCGCGAAATGGGCGTGAAGAAGCAGCCACGCGCGTTGCTCGGTCAGGTGCCGGGACTCACGTTGAACGAGATGGCGACACCCGAGTATTGCTGCGGCTTCGGCGGTACCTTTGCCGTGAAGTACGGCGAGATCTCCGCGCGCATCGCCGATCGCAAGTGCGAAGACATCGCGTCGACCGGCGCGGATGCCGTCGTGCTGGGTGATCTGGGCTGTATGCTGAACATTGAAGGGCGCCTCAAGCGCCGCGGGGACAGGACGAAGGTGTACCACGTGGCCGAGGTGCTGGCGGGGATGACGGATGAATAGCGGATTCTTGCAGGCATGTGATGCCCCCACCCCAACCCTCCCCCGGCAAAGCCGGGGGAGGGAGTTGTACACCCCTTCCCCCACCTTCGGTGGGGGAAGGTTGGGATGGGGGCCAGTTCGGGTGCAAGGACGATGAACGCCCCCGCCGAAGGCTTCAAGGCCCGCGCCCACGACAAGCTGAACGACGCCAAGGTTCAGCGGGCTATGCGCAATTTCAATCTTGCGGGTGCCCGCGCGCGCGGCATCGCCGATCTCGACAACTTCGAGGACATCCGCACCGCTGCCGCCGCGATTCGCGACCGCTCGCTCGCGAGCCTCGATCTCTGGCTCGCCCGCTTCGAGCAGGAAGCCACGCGTCGCGGCACCAAGGTCCACTGGGCCGAGACCCACGCGGACATCAACCGCATCGTGATCGAGATTGCGCGCCAGACCGGCGTCAAGAAGATCATCAAGTCGAAGTCGATGGTGAGCGAGGAGAGCCACCTCAACGACGCCCTCGAAGCCGAAGGTTTCAAGGTGGTCGAGACCGACCTCGGCGAGTACATCGTGCAGCTCGCCGGCGAGAAGCCCTCGCACATCATCGCCCCCGCCATCCACAAGACGCGCGACGACGTGGCCGACCTCTTCGCCGAACACCACAAGACGCCGCGCAAGAGCGATATCGGCGAGCTCACCATGGAAGCGCGCAAGTTCCTGCGCGAGCACTTCCTGTCCGGAGAGATGGGGATCTCCGGCGGCAACTTCATCATCGCCGAAACCGGCTCGCTGCTGCTCGTCACGAACGAGGGTAACGGTCGCATGACCACGACCCTGCCGCGCGTTCACGTGGCCATCACCGGCATCGAGAAGGTGCTGCCCACGCTGGAGGATGCTTCGTGCATCCTGCGGCTGCTCACGCGTTCGGCCACCGGCCAGTCCATCAGCAACTACGTGACGGTGAACACCGGGCCCAAGCAGCCCGGCGACCTCGACGGACCGGAGGAGATGCACGTCATCATCGTCGACGCCGGGCGCACCAAGCTACTCGGCACCGACATGCAGGAGGCGCTGCGCTGCATCCGTTGCGGCGCCTGCATGAACCACTGTCCGGTCTACCAGAACATCGGCGGTCATGCGTACGGCTGGGTGTATCCCGGCCCCATCGGGTCGGTGCTCACGCCGAACTACATCGGCATCGAGAACGCCGTCGACCTTCCGAATGCCGCCACGCTGTGCAACCAGTGCGGTGTCGTGTGCCCGGTCAAGATTCCCCTGCCTGATCTCATGCGCAAGCTGCGCGAGAAGCAGGTGGATCGCGGTCTGCGGCCGTGGCAGGAGCGCCTCGGTCTCAAGCTGTGGGCATGGACCGCGCAGCGGCCCGGCATCTATGCGTTCGCGACGAAGCTCGCGGCACGCCTGGGTCGGTCCATCGGCGGCGCGGATCGCACGATCCACCGACTGCCCGGCAACGGCTGGACCGAAGGCCGCGACATGCCGGCGCCGAAAGGCAAGACCTTCCGCGAACTCTATGCGGAGCGCAAACGGTCATGAGCGCTCGCGACAACATCTTTGCTCGCATTCGCGCCGCCCGTGCGGCTGCGCCGAACGTGGACGACGCCGAGCGCGCCGTCATCGAGGGGCGCATCGCGCTCCATGCGGTCGGTACCAGGCCGTCCATGGAATGGGCTCTGGTGCCGCGCTTTCGCGAACAGTGCGTGCGCATGTCGAGCACCGTCGACGACGTCGGTTCCATGGCTGACGTGCCGCGTGCCATCGCACGCTTTCTCACCGGGATGAATCTGCCGATGCGCGCGGTCGCCTGGCCCGAGATCGCGCGGCTCGATTGGAACGGCACCGGTGTCGTCGTCGAAGGACGCGCCGCGCGCGGCGATGACCTGGTCGGGATCACCGGTGTCCACCTCGCCGTAGCTGAGACCGGCACCCTGATGCTGCTGTCCGGTCCGGCCACGCCTGCGGCGACCAGCCTCCTGCCGGAAACGCACATCGCCGTTGTACCCCAGGGACGCATCGTGAAGGCGATGGAGGAAGCCTGGGCCCAGACCCGCCAGGAGCGCAGCGAGCTGCCGCGGGCGGTCAACTTCGTGTCGGGGCCGTCGCGTACCGCCGACATCGAAGGGCAGCTTCAACTCGGTGCCCACGGACCCTACCGGGTCCACGTGGTCGTAGTCGCCGAATAACCTGAGCCCCAGCGGCACTCCGAGGTAGCGTTGTGAACTACGACGACACCCCCGAGCAGAGTGCCGAGTGGCTACGACTGGCGATCGCCCAGATGTCGCAGCACGAGGCCGCCTACCATCCGGTGACCTACGCCGTGTGGTACGAGTACGTGTCCGGCGTCAACGAGGCGCTGCGCCGCGATATCGATCATCTCGCCCTGAACGGCCGCAAGCTCTCCGAGGACATCACGCGGCGGATGTTCGACAAGCACGTCGCGGAGATCACCGCGGAGCGGGCGCAGCGCATCAACGGCGATCTGCGACGCATGCTCGGCACCGTGGAGGACAGCACGGACGCCACCGGACGGAAGACCACGCAGTTCAGCGAGCGTCTCACCGCCTTCGGTCAGGAGCTGGCCGCGGACGCCGGCACCAGGTTGAGCGAGTCGGTCGGTTCGGTCCTGCGCGACACGCGCGATCTGCAGCAGGTGCTCGACAGTCTCAAGGACCGTCTGGTCGCGACCCGCGGCGAGGCCGACCAGCTCCGCACCGAACTCGATCGCGTGCGCGAGCAGGTGCTGCTCGACGGGCTCACGGGGCTCATCAACCGGCGCGGTTTCGACGAGAAGCTCGCGGCACTCCTGGCGGCGGAAGGCAGCCTGTGCCTGGTGATGCTCGACGTCGACCACTTCAAGCAGGTCAACGACAACTACGGCCACGTGTTCGGCGACCGCGTGCTGCGCGCGCTCGGCGAGGTGCTGAAGAGCGTGGTGAAGGGGCGCGACGTCGTCGCCCGCTTCGGCGGCGAGGAGTTCGCCGTGCTGCTGCCCGAGACCGGCGTGGACGGCGCGCTGAGCGTCGCGGAGCAACTGCGGTCCCAGGTGCAGCGCACCCGCATCCGCCGCCTCTCGACCGAGGAGACCATCGGCAGCATCACGGTGTCGGCCGGCGTCACCGCGTATCGTCCCGGTGAGGAGGCCGCGGTCTTCGTTCAGCGCGCCGACACGGCCCTGTACGCTTCGAAAGCAGGTGGACGCAACCGCGTCACCGTCGCCTGAGTGACGTTCCCCCCGATGGGCCTGCGGCCC
>JAIESW010000094.1 GCA_019745565.1 Burkholderiales bacterium | reverse complement strand
CCGATCATCCGCAACGCCGACCAGGCGTCGCTCGCGGACATCGAGAAGATCATCGCCGACTACGGCAAGCGCGCCCAGGAAGGCAAGCTCACCATCGAGGAGCTGACCGGGGGCACGTTCTCCATCTCGAACGGCGGCGTGTTCGGTTCGATGCTGTCCACACCCATCATCAATCCGCCGCAGAGCGCCATCCTCGGCGTGCACGCGACCAAGGACCGTCCGGTGGTGGAGAACGGTGAGATCGTGATCCGCCCCATGAACTATCTCGCCATGTCCTATGATCACCGGATCATCGACGGCCGCGAGGCCGTGCTCGGTCTGGTGGCGATCAAGGAAGCGCTGGAAGATCCGGCGCGCCTGTTGCTGGATCTCTAGCAGCAGAAGCTCGAAGCGTGAGGCGGACGGCGGCGGCCTTGACGCCGCCGCACTGCGCTCTCATCTAGTGACATAGAGCCCGACAAGACGAATCCGACGGCGGGACACCCGGAGTCACCATGCCCAAGCAATTCGATGTCGCAGTGATCGGCGCCGGCCCCGGCGGCTATGTGGCCGCCATCCGCGCTGCTCAGTTGAAGCTGTCCACGGTCTGCATCGACGGCTGGAAGAACGCTCACGGCAAGCCCAGCCTCGGCGGCACCTGCCTCAACGTGGGTTGCATCCCGTCCAAGGCGTTGCTCGAATCCTCCGAGAACTACGAGCGCGCGCTGCACAAGTTCGCGGACCACGGCATCGGCGTCAAGGGCGTGACCATCGACGTGCCGAAGATGCAGGCCCGCAAGCAAAAGATCGTCGAGACGTTCACCAGCGGCATCTCGCTGCTGTTCAAGAAGAACAAGGTCGAGTCCCTGCACGGTTTCGGCCGCTTCGCCGGCCGCACGCCTGACGGCGGCTACCAGATCGAAGTCCACGGCGATGGTGCCCCCGAGACCATCGAGGCCAAGCACGTGATCGTGGCCACCGGTTCCCTGCCGCGGCCGCTGCCCGGGGTCGAGATCGACAACAACCTGGTGTGCGACAACATCGGTGCGCTCTCCTTCGACTCAGTGCCCAAGCGGCTCGGCGTCATCGGCGCCGGCGTGATCGGCCTGGAGATGGGCAGCGTCTGGCGCCGGCTGGGCTCCGAAGTGGTGATCCTGGAGGCGCTGCCCACGTTCCTCGGGGCCGCCGATGAGCACGTCGCGAAGGAGGGCTTCCGCCAGTTCACCGGTCCGCTCGGGCTCAAGATCTACACCGGGGTCAAGGTGGGCGAAATCACCCCCGGCAAGAATTCGGTCAAGGTCGAGTACGACGATCGCGACGGCAAGAAGCATCGCGAGGAATACGATCGCCTGATCGTTGCCATCGGCCGCGTGCCGAACACCTCCGGCCTCAATGTCGAATCCGTGGGCCTCAAGCTCGATGCGCGCGGCTTCGTGGAAGTGGACGGCGCCTGCCGCACGAACCTCCCCAACGTCTACGCCATCGGCGACGCGGTGCGCGGCCCGATGCTGGCGCACAAGTCTTCGGAGGAGGGCGTGGCGGTGGCCGAAACCATCGCGGGTCAGTCGCCCCACGTGGATCTGTCGACCGTACCCTGGGTCATCTACACCGCGCCCGAGATCGCCTGGGTCGGCAAGACCGAGCAGGAACTGAAGGCCCAGGGCGTCAGCTACCGCGCTGGACAGTTTCCGTTCATTGCGTCTGGGCGCGCACGCGCGCTGGGTGAGACGGCCGGCTTCTGCAAGATGCTCGCGGACGCCAACACGGATCGCATCCTCGGCGTCCACATCATCGGGCCGTTCGCCTCCGAACTGATCTCGGAGGCCGTGGTGGCCATGGAGTTCGGCGCCACCAGCGAGGACATCGCCCGCATCGTGCACGCGCATCCGTCACTGTCGGAAGCGATGCACGAGGCCGCGCTCGGCGTCGACAAGCGCACGCTGAACATCTAGTTGCCGGTTGCGCGGGCGCGTCATGGTGGCATCGAGCGCTCGCCCTGAAGTCGACGCCTCCGCGCTGGAAGTCGCAATGGCGGCCCGCGCCGCCGAGCAGGGCTTCGAGCTCGACGATGCCCAGCGCGCAGCGCTGGAGGTATTCGAGCGCATCGAACGTGAGCTGACCGCCGCCAACGGCAAGTCGTGGATGCGTTTCCTGCGCAGCGACCCGTCGCCCGTGCGCGGGGCATACCTGTGGGGCGGAGTGGGGCGGGGCAAGAGCTTCCTCATGGACAGCTACTTCGATTACACCTCGGAGCCGCGCAAGCAGCGCGAACATTTCCATCGCTTCATGCAGGGCATCCATCACGACCTGAAGCGCCTGCAAGGCCAGGCCGAACCGATGCAGGCGGTCGCCGAACGGGTGGCGTCGGAAGCCCGCCTGCTGTGTCTCGACGAATTCCAGGTCACCGACATCGGCGACGCGATGCTGATGCGCAAGCTGCTCGAGGGGCTCTTCGAGCGCGGCGTCACGCTGGTGACGACGTCCAACACGCCGCCGCGCGAGCTCTATCAGCACGGCCTGCAGCGCGCGCAGTTCCTGCCTGCGATCGACCTGCTCGAACAGCACCTCGACGTGCTGCAACTGGATGGCGGCACCGACTACCGCCAGCGGGTGCTGGAACAGGCCGGCACGTGGCACACGCCGGTGAGCGAGGCTTCGACCCGCGCATTGAGCGACGCTTTCCTGCACATGGCCGGTACCCACGGACACCCGCAGATCCTGGATATCGAAGGCCGTGACATCGAAGCCCGCATGGTGGCGGGCGGTGTGGCCTGGTTCGATTTCGCGGCCCTGTGCGACGGCCCGCGCGCCCAGGCCGACTACATCGAACTGGCACGGCGCTTCCACACGGTGATCCTGGACGGCGTGCCGCGCTTCCCACCCACCGGCGCCGCCGACCGCATGCGCCGCTTTACCTGGCTGGTGGACGAGTTCTACGATCGGCGGGTTAAGCTTGTGGTCGCAGCGCAGGCGCCGGCTCTGGAAATCTTCGCCGACGTCGCGCCGTCGAGCGAGCGCGACCGCACCGCGAGCCGGCTCGTGGAAATGCAGACACACCAGTATCTCGGCGAAGCCCACTTGGGCTGAGCGGCACCACAACACAAGCTGGGGAGGAGACCCGCATGAGCAGCTTCAAGGCGTTTCGCACCTTCAACGAGGACGGCAAGGTCTCGAACCGCGTGGTCGACATGACCGTCGATCAACTGGACCCCGGCGAGGTCGTGATTCGTACCCTGGCGTCCAGCATCAACTTCAAGGACGCGCTGTCCGCCACGGGCAAGGGCAGGATCATCCGGCGTTTCCCGTGCAACGGCGGTATCGACGGTGCCGGCGTGGTGGAGTCGTCCACCGACCCGGCATTCAAGGCGGGCGACCAGGTCATCTGCACCAGCTACGACGTGGGCGTGGCTCACGACGGCGGTTACGCCGGTCGCATGCGCGTGCCGGCTGCGTGGGTGGTGAAGATACCCGCCGGACTCGATGCCTACGAAGCGATGGCGCTCGGCACCGCCGGCTTCACGGCCGGGCTCGCGGTGGTGCGCATGGAAGCGAACGGCCTCAAGCCCGCGAATGGTCCGGTGATCGTGAGCGGTGCGACGGGCGGTGTCGGGTCCATCGCCGTCGACATCCTCGCGGGGCTCGGCTATCACGTGGTGGCACTCACCGGCAAGGAAGCCGAGACCGACTACCTGAAGCAGATCGGCGCCAGGGAAGTCATGCTGCGCTCCAGCCTCAACCTCGAGAAGTTGAAGCCGCTCGACAAGGCCACCTGGGCCGGCGCCGTGGACAATCTCGGCGGCGACGTACTGTCGTGGATGGCGAGCACGATGCAGGTCGGCGGGCCCATCGCGTGCATCGGTTTGGCTGCGAGCCACACGTTCAACACGACGGTGATGCCTTTCATCCTGCGCGGCGTGACGCTGTGCGGCGTGGATTCGGTCAACTGCCCGATGCCGCAACGGTCCGAGGTCTGGAAACGCCTCGCCACCGACATGAAGCCGCGACACTTGGCCGCGATGACGAGGACCATCGACTTCGCAAACTTGCCGAGCGCCTTCGATGCGTTCATCAACGGCGCGGTGCGCGGACGTACCGTCGTCCGCATCGCCTGACGGGAGAGCGCAATGGGTGCCACGTACGCGGCGTTCCACCGCCGCTCCATCGAGGACCGCGACGGCTTCTGGCGCGAGCAGGCGGCGCTCATCGACTGGAACCGGCCGTTCGACCGTGTGCTGGACTACTCGCGGCCACCGTTCGCGCGCTGGTTCGTGGGCGGCAAGACCAGCCTGTGCCACAACGCGGTCGATCGCCACGTGGCCACGCGCGGCGATCAGAAGGCGCTGATCTACATCTCCACCGAGACCGATCACGAGAAGAGCTACACCTACGCGGAACTGCACACCGAGGTGAACCGGTGTGCCGCGATGATGGCTGCGCTCGGCGTGCGCAAGGGCGATCGCGTCCTCATCTACATGCCGATGATTCCGGAAGCGGTGTTCGCGATGCTCGCCTGCGCGCGGCTCGGAGCGATCCATTCCGTGGTCTTCGGCGGGTTTGCATCCCACAGCCTCGCCACCCGCATCGACGACGCACGGCCGAAGCTCATCGTCTCCGCCGATGCCGGCATGCGTGCCGGCAAGGTGGTCAAGTACAAACCGCTGCTGGACGAGGCGCTCAATCTCGCGCGGTCGAAGCCGGACCACGTGCTGCTGGTCAATCGCGATCTCGATCCGGATTTCCGCCGCGAGAAGCCGCGCGACGTGGACTGGCACGCGCTGCGCGAGGAGCACTTCCACGCGCAGGTGCCGGTGACGTGGCTCGAATCGAACGAGCCGTCGTACATCCTCTACACCTCGGGCACGACGGGCAAGCCGAAGGGCGTGCAGCGCGACGTGGGCGGGTACGCGGTGGCGCTCGCCGCGTCGATGAAGTACATCTTCTGCGGCAACCCCGGCGAGACCATGTTCACCACCTCCGACATCGGCTGGGTGGTGGGGCACTCGTACATCGTCTACGCGCCGCTGATCGCCGGCATGACCACCATCCTGTACGAGGGCACGCCGATCCGGCCCGACCCCGGCATCTGGTGGCAGATCGTCGAGCGACACAAGGTCAGCGTCATGTTCTCCGCGCCGACCGCGATCCGTGTGCTGAAGAAGCAGGATCCGGCGTACATCTCGAAGCACGATCTAGCCTCGCTGCGCCACCTGTTCCTCGCCGGCGAACCGCTCGACGAGCCCACCCATCGCTGGATCAGCGATGCGCTGGGCAAACCCGTGATCGACCACTATTGGCAGACCGAGACCGGCTGGCCGATGCTGACCGCGATGCCGGGTATCGAACAGACACCGATCAAGTTCGGCAGCCCGTCCTTTCCCGCCTACGGCTATGACCTGCGGCTGCTGCGCGAGGCGGATGCGAGCGAGGCCGATGCGAACGAGAAAGGGGTGGTGGTGGTGGTACCGCCGCTGCCGCCCGGGTGCCTGTGCACGGTATGGGGCGACGACGCGCGCTTCGTCAGCACCTATTTCTCCACGTTCCGCGATCGTCAGGTCTATGCGTCCTTCGACTGGGGCATGCGCGACACCGACGGCTACTACACCATCCTCGGGCGCACCGACGACGTGATCAACGTCGCCGGCCATCGCCTGGGCACGCGCGAGATCGAGGAGGCGGTGCAGGGCCATGCCGCCATCGCCGAGGTGGCCGTGGTCGGCGTGGCCGATGCATTGAAGGGTCAGATGCCGCTCGCGTTCGCCGTCGTGAAGGACCCGGCCAGGGTGGCGACACCCGAGGGCAAGGCGGCGCTGGAGAAGGAAGTGATGGCCACGGTCGACGCGCAGCTCGGCGCGATCGGCCGTCCGTCACGCGTGCACTTCATCGCCATGCTGCCGAAGACCCGCTCCGGCAAGCTGCTGCGGCGGAGCATCCAGGCACTGGCCGAAGGCCGCGATCCGGGGGACCTCACCACGCTCGAGGATCCCGCGGCTCTGGATCAGATCCGCGAAGCGGTTGCCGGGAAATAGCAGGCCTCGCCGCGGGAAGGGCCGCAGGCCTATCGGGGGGGACTTCCTCTCAGGCGGCGCGAGGCGCACTCACCGCGTTCTCCACGATCTGAGGCAAGGCCTCCTCGAGGCGTACCACCTCGCCGATGCGAGGTGCCGAGTAGCCGGGCAGTTCCGCCACCATGGCCCCGAAGATGTCGCTCTTCAGCAGCGTGAGGAGTTCGATCATCTCCGGCCGCTCCAGCGCCTTCGCGTTGCAGATGAAGACGTAGCGCTCGCGGGCGAGCGGAATGAAATCCAGCCGGAACTGCCGCGCTGCCGGCTCCACGCCGAAGCCGGCATCCGCCGCGCCGCTCGCCACGTAGGCCGCCACCGCGGCGTGGGTGAATTCCTCGGTCCGGTAGCCTTCGACCTCACGGGTGTCGATGCCGCTCTGGGCGAGGAGCTGGTCGAACAGCAGGCGCGTGCCGGCGTCCTTCTGGCGGTTGATGAAGGTGATGTCGGGCCGCACCAGGTCGTGAACCCCATGGATGCCCTTGGGGTTGCCGCTGGCCACGAACAGGCCCTGGGTGCGCGTGACCAGGTGGATGACGCGTTGCTTGGCCGGGTTCAGCCAGCGGGCGTACTGGTCCAGCGCTGCGCGCGCCAGGTCGCCCTCCGGCACGTGGAGCCCGGCCAGGTCACAGGTCCCCTTGTTGAGGGACATCAGCGACTCGACGCTGCCGACATAGCGCAGATCGAGCTGGATGCGCTCCTGGCCCTGCAGCAGATCGGGAATCCGGGCCACCGCGAACCCGTGACTCGCGTGGATCCGGATCGTGGCGGCCGCCGTGGCCATGAGCCGGTTGATCTCGAGATTGAGCTCGGAGGCCACCGACTCCAGTTGGAGGGCCAGCCGGGCGCTCACCCGCTGCTCGGCCCACAGCAGATGCTCGCCCAAGGGGGTGAGAAAAGCCCCCTTGCCGCGTTCGAAGCGCACCAGAGGGGCACCGAAGAAGGCATTCCAGCCCTCCACCAGGTTCCAGGCGTGACGGTAGGAGACGCCGATCCGGCTGACCGCCTCGGTCAGCTTCCCGGTTTCGTGGATGGCGTTGAGCATCGCGAACAGTTCCGGGCCCAGGTGCTGCCCGTCCTCGCTTTCAACGACCCAGCTCGACTTGATGCTCAAACGCTTCATAGGCAGTTTTCCGCATATTGAGAGTGATACTATGCCTTGCTAAGTTACATGTAATAACAAGAAGCGCAAAGCCTCATATGCAAAAAGCCGCATATGAAGTACCGGCGATTCTGGTCGATGAAACGAGATGGCCGCTCGGGCCGGCGCGAGGAACTCAGATGGACTCAGAATCATCCCGCAGCGTGGATGACGCAGTGAGCCGGCTCAAGGATGTGCCGGGCGGGCTGCTCCCGATCCTGCATGCGATCCAGGACGACCTGGGCTACGTGCCCCAGGAGTCGGTGCCGGTGATCGCCAAGGCGCTCAACCTCTCGCGGGCCGAAGTGCACGGCGTCGTGTCCTTCTACCATCACTTCCGCACCGCAAAGCCGGGGCGCCACGTGCTTCAGGTCTGCCGGGCCGAGGCCTGTCAGAGCATGGGTGCCGACAAGCTCGCCGCCCACGTCCGCGAGCGCCTCGGGATCGATTTCCACGAGACCACAGCCGACGGCAACCTGACCCTGGAACCGGTCTATTGCCTCGGCAACTGCGCCTGTGCGCCGTCGGTGATGCTGGACGGCGAACCCCAGGGCCGCATGACTGCCGAACGGTTGGAGGCACTGATCGCCTCCGTGGGAGCCGCCCGATGAGCATCAAGGTCTACGTTCCGCGCGATTCTTCAGCCCTGAGCCTGGGTGCCGAAGGCGTCGCACGCGCCATCGGCGCCGAAGCGGCACGCCGCGGCGAAAGCGTCACCGTGGTCCGCAACGGCTCGCGCGGCATGATGTGGCTGGAACCGCTGGTCGAGGTGGAGACACCCACCGGGCGGGTCGGCTACGGATCGGTCGCCACGGCCGACGTGGCCGGCCTGTTCGATGCCGGGTTCCTCGAAGGCAAGGCTCACCCCAAGTCCATCGGCAAGGTGGACAGCCATCCCTACCTGGCGCGCCAGGAGCGGCTCTGTTTCGCGCGCATGGGCGTGATCGATCCGCTCTCGTACGACGACTACGCCGCACTCGGTGGCTGGCGCGGTCTGCGCAATGCCATCGCGATGAAGCGTGTCGACGCGGTAGCCGCCGTGACGACTTCGGGCCTGCGCGGGCGTGGCGGCGCAGCGTTCCCCACCGGGATCAAGTGGAAGACGGTGCTGGAGACCGCGGCGGACCAGAAATACATCGTCTGCAATGCGGACGAAGGCGATTCCGGCACGTTCTCCGACCGCATGACCATGGAGGGCGATCCGTTCGTGCTGATCGAAGGCATGACCATCGCCGCGGTGGCTACGGGCGCCACCAAGGGCTACATCTACGTGCGTTCCGAGTACCCGCATGCGGAGCGGGCCCTGATCGCGGCGATCGCCATCGCCGAGCAGCGCGGTGCCCTGGGTGCCGACGTGCTCGGTTCCGGCCAACGTTTCGATCTCGAAGTGCGCCGCGGCGCCGGCGCCTACATCTGCGGCGAGGAGACCTCGCTGCTGGAAAGTCTCGAAGGCAAGCGCGGCATGGTGCGCTACAAGCCACCGGTGCCGGCCGTGTCCGGTCTGTTCGGCAAGCCCACCGTCGTCAACAACGTCATCACGTTCGCGTCGCTGCCGGTCATCTTCGACCGCGGTGCCGAGTTCTATCGTGACTACGGCATGGGCCGCTCGCGCGGCACGTTGCCGATCCAGTTGACCGGTAACATCAAGCACGGCGGCCTGGTGGAGAAGGCTTTCGGCATCCCGCTGCGCGAGCTGCTGTACGACTACGGCGGCGGTTCCGCCACCGGGCGGCCGATCCGCGCGGTGCAGGTGGGCGGGCCGCTCGGTGCGTTCTTGCCCGAATCGCAGTTCGACACGCCGCTCGACTATGAGGCGTTCGCATCCATCGGTGCCATGGTGGGCCACGGCGGCATCGTGGTGTTCGACGACACGGTCGACATGGCCCGCATGGCGCGCTATGCGATGGAGTTCTGTGCGATCGAATCCTGCGGCAAGTGCACGCCCTGCCGGATCGGTTCCACGCGCGGCGTGGAAACCATCGACAAGATCATCGCCGGGCGCGACGTGGGTGCCGATGTGGCGGTGCTGGAAAGCCTCTGCGATACGATGTTGCACGGCTCGCTGTGTGCGCTGGGTGGCATGACGCCGTTCCCGGTGCTGAGCGCGTTGAAGCATTTCCCCGAAGATTTCGGCTTGGACCGCGATGGCCTCGCGGTGGCGGCGTGAAGCGTTGCCCCCATCCCAGCCTTCCCCCAGCGCCGCTGGGGGAAGGCTAGGGTGGGGGCAAGCGGCATGAGCCTTTACGACTGGAGCAACAGATCATGATCTCGACCATCCACTGGAAGGACCTCGGTACCCCGGCCCGTGTTTCCGAACGCATGGTGGATCTCGAAGTGGACGGCATCGCGGTCAGCGTGCCGGAGGGCACCTCGGTGCTGCGTGCGGCGGCGGAGGCGGGCATCTCGATTCCGAAGCTCTGCGCGACCGACAGCCTCGAGGCGTTCGGCTCCTGCCGGCTGTGCCTGGTGGAGATCGAGGGCCGCAAGGGCTACCCGGCCTCGTGCACGACGCCGGTGGCCGCGGGCATGGTGGTCCACACCCAGACCAGAAAGCTCGCCGACATCCGCCGCGGCGTGATGGAGCTCTACATCTCCGACCATCCGCTCGATTGCCTGACATGCTCCGCCAACGGCAACTGCGAGCTGCAGGACATGGCCGGTGCCGTGGGCCTGCGCGAAGTGCGCTACGGCTACGACGGCGAGAACCACCTCGACGCGAAGAAGGACACGTCGAACCCGTACTTCACCTTCGACCCCTCGAAGTGCATCGTGTGCTCGCGCTGCGTTCGCGCCTGCGAAGAGACGCAAGGCACCTTCGCACTCACCATCGACAGCCGCGGGTTCGAATCGAAGGTCTCGGCGGGCATGAACGAAGCGTTCATGGACTCCGAATGCGTGAGTTGCGGTGCGTGCGTGCAGGCGTGCCCCACGGCGACCCTGATGGAAAAGTCCGTGATCGACCTGGGGCAGGCCGAGCACAGCGTGATCACCACCTGCGCCTACTGCGGCGTGGGCTGCTCGTTCCGCGCCGAGATGAAGGGCAACGAACTGGTGCGCATGGTTCCGCACAAGGACGGCAAGGCGAACCACGGCCATTCCTGCGTGAAGGGCCGCTTCGCGTTCGGTTATGCCACCCACAAGGACCGCATCACCACCCCGATGATCCGCGACAAGATCACCGACCCGTGGAAGCAGGTGTCGTGGGAAGAGGCCATCAATCACGCGGCCTCCGAATTCAAGCGCATCCAGGCCAAGTACGGTCGCGGCGCAGTCGGCGGTATCACGTCGTCGCGTTGCACGAACGAAGAAACGTATCTGGTCCAGAAGCTCGTGCGCGCGGCGTTCGGCAACAACAACGTCGACACCTGCGCGCGCGTGTGCCATTCGCCTACGGGCTACGGTCTCAAGGCCACGCTCGGCGAATCGGCCGGCACCCAGGACTTCGACTCGGTGGACAAGACCGACGTGGTCCTGGTGATCGGTGCCAATCCGACCGACGGCCATCCGGTGTTCGCGTCGCGCATGAAGAAGCGCCTGCGCGAAGGAGCGAAGCTGATCGTGGTGGATCCGCGTACCATCGACCTCGTGCGCACTCCGCACGTGGCCGCGTCGCACCATCTCAAGCTGCGGCCGGGCACGAACGTCGCCATCATCAACGCGCTGGCCCACACCATCGTCACCGAAGGCCTGGCCAACGAGGCGTTCGTCGCCGAGCGCTGCGAAGCCAAGGAATACGCGAAGTGGAAGGCGTTCATCAGCGAGGCGCGCAACTCGCCCGAAGCGCTCGAAGCCGAAACCGGCGTTCCCGCTGGTGAAGTTCGCGCGGCTGCGCGCCTGTACGCCACCGGCGGCAACGCCGCGATCTACTACGGCCTCGGTGTGACCGAACACAGCCAGGGTTCCACCATGGTGATCGGCATTGCCAACCTCGCGATGCTGACCGGCAACATCGGCCGCGAAGGCGTGGGCGTGAACCCGCTGCGCGGCCAGAACAACGTGCAAGGCGCCTGCGACATGGGTTCCTTCCCGCACGAACTGCCGGGCTATCGCCACGTGTCCGACACGGCCACGCGCACCCTGTTCGAGCAGAACTGGGGCGTGAAGCTCGATTCCGAACCGGGCCTGCGCATCCCGAACATGCTCGACGCCGCCATCGACGGCAGCTTCCGCGGCATCTACGTCGAAGGCGAGGACATCGCGCAGTCCGACCCCGGCACGCAGCACGTCACCGCCGCACTGGAGGCCATGGAATGCGTGGTGGTGCAGGACCTCTTCCTCAACGAAACAGCGAAGTACGCCCACGTGTTCCTGCCGGGTTCGTCCTTCCTGGAGAAGAACGGCACCTTCACCAACGCCGAGCGCCGCATCTCGCCGGTGCGCAAGGTGATGCCGTCGCTGTCGGGCAAGGAGGACTGGGAAATCACCGTGATGCTGGCCGAGGCGCTGGGCTATCCCATGCCCTACAAGCATCCGTCCGAGATCATGGACGAGATCGCGCGCCTGACGCCCACGTTCACCGGCGTGAGCTACGCCAAGCTGGACGAGCTCGGCAGTATCCAGTGGCCCTGCAACGAGCAACACCCGGTCGGCACGCCGATCATGCACATCGACGAATTCGTGCGTGGCAAGGGTCGCTTCATGATCACCGAGTACGTGCCCACCGAAGAGCGCACGTCGCGGAAGTACCCGCTGATCCTCACCACCGGCCGCATCCTGAGCCAGTACAACGTGGGGGCTCAGACCCGCCGCACGTACAACTCGATGTGGCACGACGAGGACCGCCTCGAGATCCATCCGAGCGATGCGGAACTGCGCGGCATCAAGACCGGCGACTGGTGCGGCATCCGCAGCCGTGCCGGCGAGACAGTGCTGCGGGCGTTGATCACCGAACGCGTACAGCCGGGCGTGGTGTACACGACCTTCCACTTCCCCGAGTCGGGTGCGAACGTCATCACCACCGAGAACTCCGACTGGGCGACCAATTGCCCCGAGTACAAGGTCACCGCCGTGCAGGTCGAGCCGGTCACGCAGCCGTCGGAATGGCAGAAGCGCTTCCGCACCTTCACCGAACAGCAGCATGAACTGCTCGAGGAAGCGCGGGAGACTACGCAGGCTTGAAGTGACGGCAGGAGGCCCCCATCCCAACCTTCCCCCATCTTCGATGGGGAAAGGAGTGCCATTCGCTGACTACGGTCGCAAGGGCAGTCCTTCCCCGGCAACGCCGGGGAAGGACTGGGGTGGGGGCAAATCAGCATGACCGTTCACCCATGAGCGACCGTGATCTCGCCGGCCTCGGCTCCGCCCACGTCGAAGTCGAAGTCGATCGCATTCGCGGCGCTGTGCGCGAGCGCGCCCGCGACGAAGTGGCCGAGGAGGTGCCGGTCGCCTTCGTCTACAACGGCGAACCGTTCGCGGTCATGCTGGCTTCACCCCTGGACCTCGAGGACTTCGCGGTCGGCTTCAGCCTGACCGAGGGCGTGATCGGGTCGGTATCCGAATTCGGCGGTGTGGAAGTCGTGCCGGAGGCCAACGGCTATTCCGTCTACGTGAGCGTGCCGAAGACGCGTTCGGCGGAGTTGTCGAAGCGGCACAAGAGCCTCGCTGGCCGCACCGGCTGCGGACTGTGCGGCGAGCAGATGCTCGAGAACGCGCTGCGTCCTGTTCCTCCCGTAACGCAAGCTGCCACGTTCACTGTGGCGGCCCTGCAGAAGGCGATCGTCGCGTTGTCCGGCGGCCAGCAGCTCAACCTGCTCACGGGGGCCGTGCATGCGGCCGCCTGGGCCGATGCCGAAGGCGACGTGCGCTACCTGCGCGAAGACGTCGGCCGGCACAACGCGCTCGACAAGCTGATCGGTGCGCTGCAACGCGCCGGCGTCGACGCGGGCACCGGGTTCGCCGTGGTCACCAGTCGGGCCAGCTACGAGATGGTGCACAAGACTGCGGTCGCAGGCATTCCCATGCTCGCTGCCGTTTCCGCGCCGACGGCGCTCGCGATCCGGCAGGCCGCTGCCGCCGGCCTCACGCTCGTCGGCTTCGCCCGCGAAGGGCGCCAGACCATCTACGCGCATCCGGCGCGACTTCAGGACTAGGGACTTCCATGGACATCGAACGGCTGGTCAAGATGGCCAACGACATCGCGCACTTCTTCCAGTCCGAACCGGACCACGAGGAAGCCGTGAAGGGCATCCTCGGTCACCTGACCCGCTTCTGGGATCCGCGCATGCGCAAGGCACTGTCGGGCCACGTGGAGGGCGGCGGGAAGGGGCTGATGCCCCTGGCGCTCGAAGCGGCGAAGCGGCTGCCGCCGGTGCGCCAGGCGAGCTGACACGGGCGAACGAGCGACGCGGCCTGGACCTGGCGGGCGCGGCGGCGCCTTACTCGAGGTCGAGTGCGTATCCCGCCGGGTCGGCGTGGCTCCAGAAGATCGTCACGCCCAGAACCTGCTGCGCTCCCACCTTCGGTTCGACCCTGAACCGGCAGGCCAGGATCACATCGCCGGTCTCGAAGTTGCTCACGGTCCTGCTGCCTTCGCCGCACTGCACCGGCACGCCGTCGAGCGTGGGGCTGATCCGGACCGAGGTGTCGTCGTGACTCCCGGAGAAGTCGGCCTTGAAGCGATAGGTCTGCGCCGCTTCGTGCACGCGCAAGGCGCAGACGACATCGAGCGAATTGCCGCGGGCTGCGCATGGGATGAAGGACCCGACGAAAGTGCGGCTGGGTATCGACCAGCGGCACACGATGCCGGCGACGGAGCACGACATCGGCAGCTGGTGGGCCTGAGCCGATGAATCCGTAGGAGTTCGCCTACGGATGCGCCGGCCGTCCGTCCGGCGCGAAGGGTGCGCTCGCGCACCGACCCCGGCACGCGTCCGTCGTCCAATGCGGACGATGATGCCCGCCTTGCTTCGGATCGGACCGAAAGTGCGCGTCGCGCTGGTGCTGACGACGATGCTCGCAGCCGCCATGGCACTGTTCGACTGGAACTGGATGCGGCACCCGGTGGAGCAGTATCTGCAGCATCGCTCCCAGCGCGAAGTGCGCATCGGCCATCTGGATGTCGACCTGGGTTTCTCCCTGGAGCCCACGGTGCATCTGCGCGACGTCTACGTGCAGAACGCTCCTTGGGCGAGCGACCGACCGGCGGCGGTCGTCGGCGCTGCGTCGTTCACCTTTTCACTGCGCAGCGTGTGGGAGGGTCGCCCCGTGATCTCGCGCCTGGTCCTGCGCGATGCCGAGGTGAGTCTGGAACGGCAAGCCGATGGGCTGAGAAATTGGCGCCTGCGCAACCCCGAGGATCGCGGTCCGGGTCGCGTCAAGGTGCTGCGGCTCGAGCCCCACGGCGTCACGCTGCGGGTGGTGCGTCACGACATCGGTCTCGATGTCACTGCTACGACTCGCCCAGCGGCAGTGGCAGTCAGGGAACTCGAACGCGACGCCGTCCACCCGCTGACCATCGCCTTCCAGGGTTCCTACGGAACCGCAGCATTCTCCGGTGCCGCCGTCACCAGCGATGCGATCACGCTGATCGATACGGGCATTGCGTTCCCGATCCGTGCACGGATGACGACCGGCAAGACCCGTCTCGACTTCGACGGATCAGTCGCGGATTTCTATCGGCCATCCGCCATCGACGGCGACCTGCGTCTTGCCGGTCCCACGCTGGCCCCAATCGGACCGTTCTTCCGGACCACGCTACCGGCATCGAGGCCGTTCGAGCTTCGCTGCCTGTTCCGACATGGCAACGGCACGACTTCGTTCGCGAAGCTGCGCGGCAGGATCGGCAGTACCGAACTGGAGGGCAACGTCGGCATCGATCCGACGCGGGAGCGGCCGCGCGTCGACGCGGTCCTGCGCAGCCCGCTGGCCGATCTGTCGGACTTCGGCTTTCTCGCGGATGACACCTCCGCGGGCTTGGTACGGCAAGAGCGCGGCGAGAACCGGCGGCCGGCGCCCGACGCCGGTCGACTGGGGTCCGTCGACGGCAACCTGCGCGTCGCCTTCGACAAGATCCGGTCGCGCATCCTGCCGGAACTGGAGAGCCTGCGCTTCACGGCTGACCTCAAGGATCGCGTCGTCGTCCTGCAGCCGCTCGATCTCGGCGTCGCGGGCGGGCACGTGACAGGGCGGGTACGGATCGATCTGCGCCGACCTGCGACGGCCGTGCGAGTCCGCGCAAGCATCGACCAGGTCCGGATCGAGCAGCTGCTGCGGCGACTCGCGATCGGATCGCAGGTCACGGGCCCCCTGGACGGCCACCTTGATCTGTCGAGCCGTGGCCGGTCCGCGGATGCCTGGCTGGACCATCTGTCCGGAACCGCCGCTATCGCCATGCAGGGGGGCACGATCTCCAACCGGCTCGATGCCAAGCTCGGCCTGAACGGCGGCAAGCTGTTGGGCCTGATGTTCACCGGCGATCGGGCGATCGCGATCAACGCCGCGGCCGTAAGCGTCGAGTTCGAACAGGGAATCGGCAGATCGTCGCTGCTGGAGTTCGATTCCGCTCAAACCCATGTGCAGGGGGCTGGTGTCGTCGATTTGCGCGCGCAGACCGTCGATCTGGTTCTGAGGCCGCATCCCAAGCATCGGACCATCCTGGCGTTGCGCTCGGCGATCCGCCTGTACGGACCGCTTCGAGGTCCGCGTGTGTCGCTGGCCCCCCGAGCGGCGCGGGACCGGCAGCAGCTCGATCCGATCCAGGGAGGTGCCGGGACGCCGTTGCATCAACCGCAGCGGGGCGCCTAGCGATCGGTTTCCGCGGTCTCGAGGCCTCGATAGTCGCTGGCGCCCGGTCGCGGATCCCGCGTTTGCGCATCGATCGACCGGATCGCGTTCCGGGGCTGCACACCGCGCGTCGAGCACTGCGGTGGGCCTCATTCGGAAAGAATCAGCCGGCTGGCGCTCGAATCCTCACGAATCCATAGGTTTGAGCAGTTCGTGGCGACCGCTGCCGACCGCTTTGGCAAGAATATTCAAGTTGTTCCAAGGCTGGCCGAAATCTAACGCAACAGCGAGCACTTGGAAGGACGAAATGAAGACGAAAGAAGAGCCGCTGTCAGCAGTTGGCGTCAGCCGTACCGCTTTGCGGGAGGTCCATGTACGGCTATGTGTGTTTGCCGTGGGCATCGCAGGTACCGCATCGCTGCTGCTGACGGGTAGCGGGTGGTGGATGCAGGCCGGGGCCGCACTGGTGCTGGTGACGCTTGCCGGGTGCGCCGCCGAATTCCTCGTGCGGGACCGCAGGAAGTTTGCGGCAGACCAGTTGCGGGAACAGCACGACCGCGAACAGCAGGCACATCACGACGCGGTCCAAGGCTACCTCGTCGACATGAAGGCCGTCAGTCAGTCGGTGCTGCCGATCTGGGTCAGCAACGTCGACCTGGTCCGGAGCCAGGTGGAGGATTCAATCGTCCAGCTGACCAGTCGCTTTGCCGAGATCGTCGATCAACTCGGCAACGCGGTTCTCAACTCCGCTGCCGTGGCCGGCCAAAAGGAGGGTGAACATGGCGTCGCCTCCGTCTTCCGTACGGCGCAAACCGAGCTGACCGGCCTGGTATCGACGCTCAACACCACGCTGGTGGAGCGCAAGCGCCTGCTGCTGCAGGTCCACGAGCTGCTTCAGTTCATCGACGAACTACGCCGGATGTCGACCGAAGTCACCGACATCGCCGAGCAGACGAACCTGCTGGCGCTGAACGCCGCCATCGAGGCTGCGCGCGCCGGGGAGCAGGGACGGGGGTTCGCGGTGGTGGCGGACGAAGTCCGCAAGCTGTCGACGCTCTCCTCCGATACCGGCAAGCGGATCGGTGAGAAGGTCGCCGCGATCAGCGCCGCGATCGCCGTCACCTCGAAGACCGCGGAGGAGTCGGGCGAGCGCGACGCGCACGCCATCGGCCAGTCGGAACAGACCGTCTCGCAGGTCCTCGAGAACATGCATCGCGTGACGGAAGCCCTGATGAATTCCGCACAAGGCCTGCGCAACGACAGCGAGGGCATCCGCAAGCAGATCCAGGAAGCCCTCGTGCATCTGCAGTTCCAGGATCGGGTGAGCCAGATCCTGGCGCACGTCACCGACAGCGTGAAGTCGCTCGGCGCCGAGGTCGAAGCATCGGCCGAACGCTTCGGCCGGGAAGGAACGCTCGCCGCGCCCGACCTCGGGGCGCTGCTGGCGACCCTGAACGAGAGCTTCACCACGTCGGAAGAGCGGCACGGGATCCACTCGAGCACCGCCGCCGAGCAGTCCGCAGTCACGTTCTTCTAGGAAAGGCAGGAAGATGGCCAAGACCATTCTCATCGTCGACGACTCCGCTTCGCTGCGGCAGGTGGTCAGCATCGCGCTGAAGGGTGCCGGCTACGATGTCATCGAAGCGAACGACGGCAAGGACGCGCTCACGAAGCTGAACGGCACGAAGATCCATCTCATCATCAGCGACGTCAACATGCCCAACATGGACGGCATCACGCTGGTGAAGGAGATCAAGCAACTCGCCAACTACAAGTTCACCCCGATCATCATGCTGACCACGGAAGCCGAGGAATCGAAGAAGCAGGCGGGCCAGGCGGCGGGCGCCAAGGCCTGGGTGGTGAAGCCGTTCAAGCCGGACCAGATGCTGATGGCCGTCAGCAAACTCGTGTTGCCGTGACGCTGACGGCTGCGGAATCCATGCACGACATTCCAGGGGCATCCGTGAAAGTAGAGACCGACCTCACGATCTACTCGGTGGCCGAGGCCAAGGACACGCTCCTGGGCGCCCTGGCCGGACCTTCGCCGATATCGCTCGACCTGCGCGACGTCGCAGAAGTGGATGGCGCCGGTATCCAGCTGCTCCTCCTGGTGGCCCGGGAGGCGCAGCGCTCCGGCAAGACCGTCACCCTCGACCACATCCGCCAGGAGGTCGGCGAGGTCCTTGGGCTCTGCGGTCTGGGATCGGTGGTGTCGTCCTGGCCGGTGCCGGGCGGATCGGAAGCGGGGGCGCGATGAATCTGGACCAGGCACTCGAAACCTTCTTCGCTGAAGCGCGCGAACTGCTCCAGGCGATGGAGGATGCGCTGCTCGCATCGGACGACGCCGACTCCGCCGAGGACAACGTCAATGCCATCTTCCGGGCGGCGCATACCATCAAGGGTTCCGCCGGGCTCTTCGGACTCGACGGCATCGTTGCGTTCACCCATGTGCTGGAAAGCGTGCTGGATCGCGTGCGGGCCGGAGAGCTCGGCCTCGACGCGGATCTCACCTCATTGCTGCTGTCCTGCCGCGATCAGCTGTGCGCACTGGTGGAACTCGCCGCGCAGGGCATTGCGGAGCCGGACGTCGCGACGGCCACGGCAGGTGCGGACCTGGTGCAGCGGCTGTCGGGTTATCTGGGCGGCGAGAGTGTTCCGGTCAAAGCGACCGCGCAGGTCGCACAGCCGGCCGCGCGGTCCGACCAGGTGCATTGGCACGTTTCGGTCCGGTTCGGGCGCGATACGCTGCGCAACGGGATGGACCCGGTGTCGTTCGTCCGCTATCTGGCGACGCTCGGTGAACTGGTCCACGTGGAGACCATCGCCACCGGCTTGCCGGAAGCTGCGGCGATGGATCCGGAGACCTGCTACCTGGGGTTCGAGATCGGCCTGCGGACGGCGGTCACGCGCGAGCGCATCGAAGACGTCTTCGTCTTCGTCAAGGACGACTGTGACCTGCGGGTGCTGGGTCCCGGCAACACCGCGGATGACTACGTGCAGCTCATCCGCTCCATGCCCGATGAGGACACACGACTGGGCGAGATCCTGGTGAGCTGCGGGTCGCTGAGCCGCGAGTCCCTGGACCTGGCGTTGGAGCAGCAATCCGTCGCGCCGAAGGGCATGGCGCACCCGCTCGGCGAGATCCTGGTCCAGCGAGGCACCGTCGAGCCGAAGGTCGTCGAGGCGGGCCTGGAGAAGCAACGCCAGACACGCGAGCGCCGCACCCAGGAAGGCCAGAGCGTCCGCGTCGACGCGACCAAGCTCGATCAGCTGATCGACCTCGTCGGGGAACTCGTCATCGCCGGCAGTTCCGTCGGGATGATCGGCCAGAAGGCAGGCATCTCGGAACTCAACGAGGCCGTGTCGACCCTGGCGCGTCTGGTGGAGGGCGTCCGCGATCGCGCGCTGCAACTGCGCATGGTCCAGATCGGCGGTACGTTCAATCGCTTCAAGCGCGTAGTGCACGACGTCAGCCGCGAGCTCGGCAAGGACATCGACCTGCTGATCAGCGGGGAAGACACGGAACTCGACAAGACGGTCGTCGAACAGATCAACGATCCTCTGACCCACCTCGTTCGCAACTCCATCGATCATGGCATCGAATCCGCAGCGGAGCGCGCGACGCGCGGCAAACCTGCGAAGGGCACCGTGCGTCTCAACGCCTACCACGATTCCGGCAACATCGTCATCGAGGTGAGCGACGACGGCGGCGGTCTCAAGCGCGAGCGGATCCTGGCCAAGGCCGTGGAACGAGGCCTGATCGCACCCGAGCAGACGCTGTCGGACAGTGAAGTCTACGACCTCATCTTCGAGCCCGGCTTCTCGACCGCGGCGGCGGTCACGAACCTCTCCGGCCGGGGCGTGGGACTCGACGTGGTCAAGCGCAACGTGGCGGCCCTCCGCGGCTCCATCGAAGTCAACAGCGACGAGGGAAAAGGCACCAGCTTCAAGGTTCACCTGCCCCTCACCCTGGCGATCATCGATGGATTCCTGGTGAGGATCGCCGACTCCACCTTTGTCGTGCCGCTGGACATGGTGGACGAATGCCTGGAGATGGAGCGGGGCCTCCCGCCGACCGGCCGCGACTATCTCAACGTGCGCGGACAGGTTCTGCCGTTCGTCCGGCTGCGGGATGTCTTCGGGGTCGCCGGCGGATCACAGCTGCGGCAGAGCATCGTCGTAGTGAAGCAGGCCGGCAAGCGGTTCGGTCTGGTGGTGGACACCTTGCTGGGCGAAGCGCAAACGGTGATCAAACCCCTGGGGAAGATGTTCCAGGGACTCAAGGGGATCAGCGGGTCGACGATCCTCGGCGACGGCAAGGTGGCGTTGATCCTCGACATCCCGGCCCTGGTCGAGAGAGTCGAGCACGGTGAGACCGCGACGCTGGGAAAGAAGGATCGCCTGGTCGCTTGACCAGCGCACAACTACGGGACGGCAACGCGCCTGCGCGCTGCGCCGTCGGAGGATGAAAGAGGTTTCATGAACGCAAACGCACAGATGATCGCGGAACCGGCAGCGACAGTCGCGGAATCGGGTCAGTACCTGACCTTTCTCCTCGGCGCGGAGCTGTTTGCCATCGGCATTCTCGCGATCAAGGAAATCATCGAATTCAACGAACTCACGACGGTGCCGATGATGCCGTCATGCATCCGCGGCGTGATCAACCTGCGCGGCGCGGTCGTTCCGGTGGTGGATCTCGCCGCGCGCTTCGGGCGGGAGCCCACCGCGACCACCCGCCGCACCTGCATCGTCATCGTGGAGGTGCAGGACTCGGCGGAGCGGCTCGTGGTGGGCGTGATCGTGGATGCGGTCAACGAAGTTCTGGAGATCGCACCGAGCGAGATCGAGCCGGCCCCGACGTTCGGAACACGCATTCGCACCGACTTCATCCGCGGCATGGGGAAAGTGGGTGGCAAGTTCGTGGTAATTCTTGCAGTCAACCGGATTCTCGCTCTGGACGATGTCGCCGGACTCGAGGGTCTTCAACTGAATGGCGAGTTGGCTGACGCAGCGAAGCCGGCAGTCACTGTCTGATAACGAGGGACGTCCCATGAAATGGTTCAAGAACATGAAGATCGGCGGCAAGCTCAGCTTGTCATTCGTCACACTGCTGGTCGTGATGGCGGCCCTCGGCGGCTTCTCTATCTACGCGCTGTCGACGGTCAACGACCAGACCGTGGACGTCACCACGAACTGGCTGCCCAGCGTGCAGGCGGTTTCGGAACTCAACACGCGCAAGTCCGACTTCCGCGCGCGTGAGTACCGGCACATCCTTTCCCAGGGCGCCGAGCAGAAGGCCGAAGCCGACAAGCTGATGTCCGAGGACGTGCGCAAGTTCGAAGCGACCCGCGAGCGCTACGTCAAGCTGATCGCCAACCCCGAGGAGAAGGCCCTGTACGACTCCATGATTGCCACGTGGAAATCGTATCTCGAGGTACACGAGAAGATCGTGGACTTCTCCCGCAGGAACAAGGTGGAGGAAGCCCGTGGCGTGATCCTCGGGGAGTCGCAAACCCTCTACCGCGCGCTCGATCAGAATCTGAACGAGCTCGTCGCCCTCAACGAGAAGGGGGCGCACGCGGCTGCAGTGGTGGCTGTCAACACCTACACGTCCGGACGCCTCTGGGTGCTGATCGCCCTCGGCGGAGCGATCGCGCTGGGAGCGATCCTCGCATTCGTCCTGATCCGTGCGGTCACCGGGCCGCTGCGCGAAGTCGTCGCCGCGGCGGCAACGTTGTCCAGCGCTTCCGAGCAGGTCAGCGCCACGGCGCAGTCGTTGAGCCAGGCGACCAGCGAGCAGGCAGCGAGCGTCGAGGAAACCAGCGCATCGATCGAGGAGATGACCGCCTCGATCGCGCAGAACACCGAAAACGCGAAGGTGACCGACGGGATGGCTTCGAAAGCTTCCCGCGAGGCTGCCGAGGGCGGTGACGCCGTCCGGCAGACCGTGTCCGCGATGAAGCAGATCGCCGAGAAGATCGGCATCATCGACGACATCGCCTATCAAACCAACCTGCTCGCGCTGAACGCCGCGATCGAAGCGGCGCGTGCCGGCGACCACGGCAAGGGCTTCGCCGTCGTGGCGGCCGAGGTGCGCAAGCTGGCGGAACGCAGCCAGGTGGCCGCGCAGGACATCGGTCAGGTCGCGACCAGCAGTGTCGAGCTGGCCGAAAAGGCCGGCAAGCTGCTCGACGAAATGGTCCCGAACATCAAGAAGACCTCGGACCTCGTTCAGGAAATCACGGCCGCCTCGGAAGAGCAGTCGACCGGAGTGGGGCAGATCAACGCCGCCGTCAGCCAGATGAGCAAGATCACGCAGCAGAACGCGTCCTCCTCCGAGGAACTCGCGTCGACCGCCGAGGAGATGAGCGGACAGGCCGAGCAGCTGCGCGAGCTGATGGCCGGCCTGATCGGAGCGGTGGACGTCGCGCACTCGAAGCGCAAGCCGGAGGCACGCGGCGGCCGCGGTATCGTCCGTGTCTCGAAGACCCCGGCTCGAGCGGCGGCTGCCGCTGCCACGGCGACGGACCTCGACGAAGCCGACTTCACGAAGTTCTGAGGCGGGACACCGTCGGTACTCGCACCCGGACGGAGCACCCGAGAGCCGCGAGTACCGACACAGTCCCGGACTGCACCCGCCGAACTGAAAGTCCGATCGTGGGTAGCGCAACGATGAACGACCAGACAGCCGACTCGACGTTCCGCCTTCTGGTGGTCGAAGACTCTGCCGTGCAGCGCAACCATCTGGTCGGTCTGCTTCATCGCCTGCGGTCCTGCGAGGTGCTCGAGGCCGAGAACGGCCAGAATGCGTTGACGACTCTCGCCGCATCGCGGGTACCGCTCGATCTCGTCATCTGCGACCTGGCCATGCCCGAGATGGACGGCATGGCCTTCATCCGCCACCTGGCGTCGGTTCAACCGTCACCGCAACTGGTGATCGCAAGTTCCCAGCCGCGTTCCGTTCTGGAATCCGTCGAACACATGGCCCGCGCCTATGGCGTGTCGATGCTGGGTATCCTCGAAAAGCCTGTCTCCCTCGAGAGTTTGAGCGCGCTGCTGGACCGGCACTGCGCGGCCCGAGCATCGATGCATCGTGCGGACGGCGCCAATCAACTGACCGTGGACGAGGTGCGGGAGGGTTTGAGCAGGGTCGAGTTCTTCCCGGTCTTCCAACCGAAGGTCGAGGTCGCGACCGGAAACCTGCACGGGGTCGAGGCGCTGGCCCGATGGCGGCATCCCGCACGCGGCGTCCTGCCTCCCGGCGTGTTCCTGCCGATCATCGAAGAGCACGGACTGGTGGATCAGCTCACGTGGATCATGCTCGACCAGTCGGCGGTCATGTGTCGGGAGTGGCTCGCCGGCGGCCTGCAGTTGACCGTCTCGGTCAACCTGTCGCTCACCAGCCTGACCGAGGCCGATCTGGCACAGCGAATGAATGAGCGGGTCCGCCGCCACGGCATCCACCCGCGGCAGATCGTCCTGGAGGTGACGGAACGCGCCGCCATGACCGACGTGGCCCACATGCTGGAGACGTTGGTGCGCCTCTTCATGAGCGGCTTCCGTCTTTCCATCGACGACTACGGCACCGGCTACTCCTCGTTGCAGCAGGTGTCCCGCGTCCCGTTCTCCGAACTCAAACTGGACCAGTCGTTCGTCGCCGGGGCATCGAAGCGCGAGTCGCTGCGGGTGATTCTCGAATCCAGCATCCAGCTGGCGCGCCGACTCAACCTGAGCGTAACCGCGGAGGGCGTGGAGACCCAGGACGACTGGGACCTGCTGCGGCAGCTCGACTGCGACCATGCTCAGGGTTACTTCATCGCCAAGCCCATGGAAAGCGCGGCACTGCTCGACTGGGTGAGCGAGCGCCGATGACGCAACGCGAGCAGCGATGCGTTCCGGCTTCCCGTCATCCCGCCTGAACTCATGGAACCGACACCGATCACCGACAAGGAATTCGGCGCCTTCCGCGCATTCCTCTACGACGCCACCGGCATCAGTCTTTCCGACGCCAAGAAAGCCCTGGTAGGCGGACGGCTCGCGAAGCGCCTGAAGCATCACGGCGTATCGACTTACGGCGAGTACTACCGCTTGATCAGCAGCGGCACACACCCCGACGAGTCGCGCATGGCGGTCGACCTGCTGACGACCAACGAGACGTATTTCTTCCGGGAACCGAAACACTTCGCGTTCCTCGAATCGCAGTTGCCTGCCCTGGCGAGTTCCTCGAGCGAGGTGTGCGTGTGGAGCGCCGCGAGTTCGAGCGGCGAGGAGGGCTACAGCATCGCGATGGTGTTGGCGAAGACGCTGGGCGTCCGACCCTGGCAAGTCGTGGGAACGGACATCAGCAGCCGCGTGGTGGCACGCGCACGTACCGGCCACTACGCCATCGAGCGCGCCTCGCACATTCCCAAGGAATTCCTCGCACGGTACTGCCGTAAGGGCGTTCGGTCCCAGGAGGGTACCTTCCTGATCGCCCGCGACCTGCGGGAGCGGGTCCGCTTCCTCGAGGCGAACCTGAACGGTCCCCTGCCCGACATCGGCGAGTTCCAGTTCGTGTTTCTGCGTAACGTGATGATCTATTTCGACCTGGATACCAAGCGCCAGATCGTTCGCCGGATCGCCCCGCTGATCCGACCCGGCGGGTTCCTCTTCGTCGGCCACTCCGAAACGCTCAACGACATCTCCGACGCGTTCATGCCGGTGCAGCCGTCGATCTACCGGAAACCGTGAAGTCGCGGCCTGACGTCATCGACATCTTCCTGCAGCCTGGCGACTTCTTCGTGGGAGACAGAAACTATCGTGTCCGCACCCTCCTCGGATCGTGCGTGTCGGTAACCCTGTGGCATGGTCAGAAGCGCATAGGGGCGATGTCGCATTACCTGTTGTCGGAGCGACCGCACGGTGCCACGTGTCTCGACAGTCGGTACGGCGCCGACGCACTGCGCATGATGCTGGACGAACTCGCGCGAATGGGGGTAGCTGGCGCCGAGTGCAAAGCCAAGATCTTCGGCGGCGGCGACATGTTTCCGAGCGGACCGCGCGACCGGCTGCTGCGCGTGGGTTTCGACAACGGTGAGACCGCGCGCCAACTCCTGCGGCAGCGTAGCATTCCGATCGTGGCCGAGAGCCTGTACGGTGAAGGACATCGGCAGATCCTGTTCGACATCGCCACCGGTGACGTGTGGTCCCGGCAGGTGAAGCCGGTTGCCGCCCGCGAGCACGGGGCGGCCACCGGAGCAGACGGCAACGGCGAGACACCGAAAAGCGCGCGGAAGACCGCGAAGGACCCGGGGGCGCTCCCGTGAGCAGGATCGGGGTACTGGTCGTCGACGACTCGGCTGTCGTGCGCCAAGTCCTGACGCAGGTTCTGGCCGAGGACCCGGCGATCGAAGTGCTGGCTGCCGTAGCGGACCCGATCCTCGCCACGGAGCGCATGAGACTGCGCTGGCCCGACGTGATCGTGCTGGACATCGAGATGCCGCGCATGGACGGCATCACCTTCCTGAAGAAGATCATGCAGGAGCGCCCGACGCCTGTCGTGATCTGTTCCACGCTGACGACGAAGGGCGCGGAGACGACGGTGCAGGCCCTGTCGGCCGGGGCAGTCGAGGTCGTGACGAAACCGACCATCGGTTTGAAGGACTTCCTGCGGGAATCCCAGCGGGACTTCCTGCGCGTCATCAGGAGCGCCGCAGCGACCAAACCCAGACGCGTCGCCACCGGTGCCGTACGGCGGAGCGAACCGCAGCTGACCGGCAAACCTGCCGTGGTTCCCGCGAATCTCAAGACGACGGAACGCATCGTCGCCATCGGTACGTCCACGGGCGGCACCCAGGCCCTCGAGGAGGTATTGACGCAGTTGAGCCGGGTATGCCCCGGCATCGTCGTCGTGCAGCATATGCCCGAGCGGTTCACCGCGGCCTTCGCGGCGCGTCTGAACAGTCTGTGCGAGGTGGAGGTCCGCGAGGCGCAGAACGGCGATCGCGTGATCCCGGGACGGGCGCTCATCGCTCCCGGCGGCTTTCACATGCAGCTACGCCGCAGCGGCGCGCAGTATCACGTGGAGGTGGTGGATGGGCCGCCCGTGAACCGGCACAGACCTTCGGTCGACGTGCTGTTCCGCTCGGTCGCCAAGCATGCCGGCCCCAACGCCCTCGGCATCATCATGACCGGCATGGGAGATGACGGTGCCCGTGGATTGCGCGACATGCATGAGCAGGGCGCGCACACCATCGCGCAGGATGAGGACAGCTGTGTCGTCTACGGCATGCCCAAGGAGGCCGTCAAGCTCGGCGCCGCCGACGAGATCGTGCCGCTCGCGCACATCCCGTCGTCGATCATGAGATTCTCGGGCTAGCGTACGACCCCCTGCCCGGCGGCAGGCTCAGAAGTTCGCCTGCAGGCGCGAGAACAGGATCTTCTCGTCGGGCAGATCGCCGCCGTTGGCGGCACCACCCGTGAACCGCGTCTGGTCGTAGTTGAGCTGCACCTTGATGTTGCGGTTGAGGTACCAGTTGAGCACGAGGCCCACGTCGGTCGCCTTGCGCGCCGACACCGCGGGGTCGGCGAGCCGGGTCGTGGCAGGCCCGCTGAACAGCTCGTCGTCGAGGCGGAACTCGCTCACGCGCAGCCCGACTTCGAACGCGCCCCAACCGCCGGTCGCCCAGTCGAAGTCGCGCTTCGGGGTGGGTCGGACATAGCCGGCGTTCTCCCCGGTCAACACCCAGGTCGCGTAGAGCTGCCAGGCCGTATTGGTCACCTCGCGTTGCGCGGTGGCCCGGGTCACCTCCTGCCGTGCGGAGGCGTACTCGCCGAGGACACCGAGCGGGCCGTTGTAGTAGTAGAACTGCGGCGACCATCGCTGCCGCGTACCCGCCGCGAACGCACCCGCGCTGTAGCTGAAGAACGTCTGCTGCCCCGGGGTGACGTAGTTCGGGAGATTGGCGTTCGTGATCGAACCGCCCTGGGTGCCCGACGTCATGCCGATGCCCACGCCCAGACCCCGCAACGCGGAGTCTTCGGTGTTCTTGAACGGATGCGCGAACAGGCGCCCGTTGAAGTCCTTGCCTGAGTTGTTGTCGGTATCGCCGCTGGCGTTGTCGCGGACGCCGTTGAAGTAGCCCGCCTGATAAGTCAGGCGGCCGTCCAGCACGTCGCCGAAAACCTGCACACCGATGTCGCGGTTGGGCGTCAGCTGACTCGGAAATGCCCGCTCCATGAACGCGAGGTCCTGCGGCGATTGCAGCCGTTCCAAACCCATCGGCCCCTTGAACTTGCCCCCGCGCACCTTGAACTGGGGCAGGAACCGCCCTTCGAGGTAACCGTCCTGCAGGGAGATGTTGCCCTGGTTGCCGAATTCCGGGCGGATCAGAACGAAGTATTTCTCGTTCAAGGTCGCCTCGAGGACCGGACGCATGCGGCGCATCACGAAGTTGTCCGGCGCCTGCCCTGGGAAGTCGTCGGTGAGGTACCCGCGCATGTCGAACTGCAGCAGGGCACCCAGACGCAGTTTGAAAGCGTTGTCGGCGGTCCTGATGCCGAACCCATCCTTGCCCGCATAGGCGATGGCCGACTCCGAGGCCTTGGCTGCGGCTGCCTTTGCTTCCGCCTCCTGGGTCCGCGCCACGGTCTTGACCTGCTGGTCGATCTCCTCGACCCGTTGGACGAGGGCCGGATCGGGGGCGGCGGGGGAGGCGGCCGTCGGCGGAACCACCGTCGCCCCGCGGCGTTCGGCCTGCTCGAGTCGCTCCTCCAGCATCTTTACCTTGCGGTCGAGCTCCTCCAGGCGCTTCAGCAGCACCTCGTTCGCTTCCGTGCCCTGAGCCGACGCGACATGCGGCAGGTACAGAACAGTCAAGACCAGCGCGCGCAAGAACCACTGCGGATGTCCGCTCATCGGCATTCTCCCTCCGGGTGCGTGCCGCGACGATGCCGGCACTCGCCTGCGGCCGCGGCGAGGGATGCCGAGCCGTCAGACTGAGGCACCTTCTATCGGCTCGGCGGGCCTTGATCTTTACTTCAGCGTCAAGCTGCGCCGGAGCCAGGAGGAGATCCGTCCCCGATAAAACGACTTACCGGTCGCGCGCGGTGTGCGCGACCGGGGCCGTCGGCCCAAACAGGGCGGAGTACTGCTTTCACACGGCAGGGATCACTTCTCGATGGCACCACCGGTTGCGATGTGCGCCATCAGCCCCTTGCGCAAGTCACCTTCGAACTCTCCATGGAGGCCTTCGGTGGCGGCGACGCCGTTTGGCACTTCGCTGAACAGGTCGTCGGCGATCGCGGCCTGCTCGAATTCCTCGGACGGATCGTCATCGAATTCCATCTCCAGATCGTCCGGGAAGCAGTCATCGTCGAGTTCCGGTGTCGGCATTGGAGTCTCCTCTCCCGCGTGCCCTGCGTGGGAACAAGCGTATGGTTGGCCGGCGATGCTCTTTGACACTTTCTCGATCGCTTATCCGGTGAAACGGACCACGAACGATCGAGCGCGCGAGCACCGCGGAAGATCTGCGCGTGCAGATCGCGCGCTCGTTCATCTCCGACTCCGTCGATGCGCGGAGGTTCGTAAGAACTTCGTCGCTGCGCGATCGAGCATGACGTTGTTGCACGACGTCGGTGCTTCGCGACATCAGATCGTGCCGGCGTTGCTGAAACGCGCGAGCGCTGCGGTGCTGTCCGTGAATGTGCAGAATCGAATCCGGAGCAGTCGACAAGACCAGAGGTTCCGACTACCAGCGAGGCACCCCAGCCACCGCTTCCATCAAACGTCGCAATGCGCCTCTTGTCGCCCATGCTTCCAGGATGCCGATGCGCCGCGTTTGTCCCTCGAAGGTGTTCGACGCGCCATCGTCCTTCCGCCAACCGAGCCGCCCTGGGTGGCTTCCCTTGGGTCGCCCCCTCGGCTATCCTTCCGCCCCTTCCGGAGAGGTGGATGAGCGGTTTAAGTCGCACGCCTGGAAAGCGTGTTTAGGTGAA
>JAIESW010000068.1 GCA_019745565.1 Burkholderiales bacterium | reverse complement strand
ATGAGCATGAGCGATCCGATCGCGGATATGCTGACCCGCATCCGCAACGCGCAGACCTCCGAGAAGCCCTCGGTCTCAATGCCCGCGAGCAAGCTGAAAGCTTCCATCGCGAAGGTGTTGAAGGACGAAGGCTATATCGACGACTTCGCGGTGCGTCCGAACGAAGGCAAGCCGACCCTCGAGATCGGTTTGAAGTACTACGCCGGCCGTCCCGTGATCGAGCGCATCGAGCGCGTGAGCCGTCCGGGGCTGCGCATCTACAAGGCGGCACGCGAGATCCCGAACGTGATGAACGGCCTCGGCATCGCGATCGTCTCCACCAGTCAGGGCGTCATGACCGACCGCCGGGCGCGTGCCCAGGGCGTGGGCGGCGAAGTGCTCTGCATCGTCGCGTAAGGACACAAGAGCCATGTCTCGCATCGCGAAATATCCGGTGAACCTGCCCTCGGGCGTCGAGGTGAACCTCGCGGCCGACCAGATCGCCGTCAAGGGGCCGCTCGGCAGCCTGACGCAGCCGCTCAATGGTGACGTGGTCGTCAAGAAGGACGGCGACAAGCTCACGTTCGTCGCTGCCAACGACACTCAGCAGTCGAACGCGATGTCCGGCACGCTGCGCGCGCTGGTCTCCAACATGGTGCTGGGCGTCACCAAGGGCTTCGAGCGCAAGCTTACCCTGGTCGGCGTGGGGTATCGCGCCCAGGCGCAGGGGGATGCAATCAACCTGGCGCTGGGTTTCTCGCATCCGGTCGTGCACAAGCTGCCGAAGGGTGTGAAGGCCGAGACGCCGACCCAGACCGAGATCGTGCTGAAGGGCACCGACAAGCAGAAAGTCGGACAGGTCGCCGCCGAGATCCGCGCCTACCGTCCGCCCGAGCCGTACAAGGGCAAGGGCGTGCGCTATGCGGACGAGCGGGTCGTGATCAAGGAAACCAAGAAGAAGTAACGGGACTAACCATCATGCTGACCAAGAAAGAGGCGCGTTTGCGCCGTGCCCGCCAGACCCGCCACAAGATAGCGGAACTGAACGCCGTGCGGCTCTCGGTTTTCCGCTCCAACGCCCATATCTACGCGCAGGTGATCGATGCGACCGGGTCGCACGTCATCGCCCAGGCGTCTACGGTCGAGGCCGAGGTGAAGTCCCAGGTGAAGCACGGCTCGACGGTCGAGGCGGCCCAGGTGGTGGGCAAGCGCATTGCCGAGAAGGCGAAGGCCAAGGGTGTGAGCACGGTGGCGTTCGACCGTTCCGGATTCCGTTTCCACGGCCGCATCAAGGCCCTCGCAGACGCGGCCCGCGAAGCCGGTCTCCAGTTCTAAAGGAAGCCAGTCATGGCGAGAAGCATGCAGCAGGTGAGCGACGACCGCGGCGACGGGATGCGGGAGAAGATGATCTCCGTGAACCGCGTCACCAAGGTTGTGAAGGGCGGTCGCATCCTCGGTTTCGCAGCGCTGACGGTGGTCGGCGACGGCGACGGCGGTATCGGCATGGGCAAGGGCAAGGCGCGCGAAGTGCCGGTCGCCGTGCAGAAGGCCATGGACGAGGCGCGCCGCAAGCTGGTGAAGGTGAGCCTCAAGAACGGGACGCTGCAGCACGCCGTCCTGGGCATCCACGGTGCGGCCAAGGTGTACATCCAGCCCGCCTCCGAAGGTACCGGCATCATCGCCGGCGGCGCCATGCGCGCCATCTTCGAGGTGATGGGTGTCACCAACGTGCTCGCCAAGTGCATCGGTTCCACCAATCCGTACAACGTGGTGCGTGCCACCATCAACGGCCTGCTGTCGATGAACACGCCGGCCGAGATCGCGGCGAAGCGCGGCAAGACCGTCGAAGAGATCCTGGGGTAAGCCATGGCCAAGACCGAAGGGAAGAAGACCGTCAAGGTCACGCTGGTGCGCAGCATCGCCGGCACGCGTGAGTCCCATCGCGCCACGGTGCGCGGCCTGGGCCTGCGTCGCATCCGCCACACCGTCGAGCTGGAAGACACGCCCGCGGTGCGCGGCATGATCAACAAGGTTGCCTATCTGGTGAAGGCCGAGGCCTGAACATGAAACTGAACGACATCAAGCCGGCCGAGGGCGCTAAGCACGCGAAGCGTCGCGTCGGTCGCGGCATCGGCAGCGGCCTGGGCAAGACGGCCGGTCGCGGCCACAAGGGTCAGAAGTCCCGCTCCGGCGGCTTCCACAAGGTCGGCTTCGAAGGCGGTCAGATGCCGCTGCAGCGTCGCCTGCCCAAGCGTGGGTTCGTTTCGCTCTCCGCCGACGACACGGTGGAAGTGCGCCTCTCGACGCTGGACAAGCTGGGTCTAGACGCCGTGGATCTCGCCGCGCTCAAGCAGGCCGGCATCGTGCACTCGCTCGCCAAGGCGGCGAAGGTCATCCTCAATGGCAAGATCTCGCGCGCGGTCAAGCTGACCGGCGTGAAGGCGACCAAGGGTGCCAAGGCCGCGATCGAAGCCGCCGGCGGCAGCGTCGCGGAAGCCTGATCGAGAAAGATCGGACGACCCCGTGGCGAACGACAACGGCCTCCTCGGCATGACCGGCAAGTTCGGCGATCTCAAGCGCCGGCTGCTGTTCCTGCTCGGGGCGCTGATCGTCTACCGGATCGGTGCGCACGTGCCGGTGCCGGGCATCGACCCCGACCAGCTCGCGGCACTCTTCAAGAGCCAGCAGGGCGGTATCCTGGACATGTTCAACATGTTCTCGGGCGGGGCGCTGTCGCGCTTCACCATTTTCGCGCTCGGGATCATGCCCTACATCTCGGCCTCGATCATCATGCAGCTGATGACCGTGGTGTCGCCGCAGCTCGAAGCGCTCAAGAAGGAAGGCGAGGCGGGCCGGCGCAAGATCACCCAGTACACCCGCTACGGCACGCTGGCGCTCGCCACCTTCCAGGGGCTGGGCATCGCCATCGCGCTCGAATCGCAGAAGGGCCTCGTGATCGACCCGGGCCTCGCGTTTCGCTTCACCACCGTGGTCACGCTGGTGACCGGCACCATGTTCCTGATGTGGCTGGGCGAGCAGATCACCGAGCGCGGCATCGGCAACGGCATCTCGCTCATCATCTTCGCGGGCATCGCCGCGGGCCTTCCGCGGGCCATCGGCGGCACTCTGGAGCTCACCCGCACCGGGTCGTACTCGATCCCGCTGGTGCTGTTCCTGTTCGCGACCGCGATTCTGGTCACGGCGTTCGTGGTGTTCGTCGAACGCGGGCAGCGGAAGATCCTGGTGAACTACGCCAAGCGACAGGTGGGCCGGAAGGTCTACGGCGGGCAGAGTTCGCACCTGCCACTCAAGCTGAACATCGCCGGCGTGATTCCCCCGATCTTCGCGTCGTCGATCATCCTGTTCCCGGCGACGCTCGCCGGCTGGTTCGGCACCAACGAGAGCATGGCCTGGTTGAGCAAGATCGGTGCGACGCTGCACCCCGGCCAACCGATCTACGTGCTGCTGTACGCCTCGGCGATCATCTTCTTCTGCTTCTTCTACACGGCGCTGGTGTTCAACCCGAAGGAAACCGCCGAGAACCTGAAGAAGGGCGGGGCCTTCGTGCCGGGCATCCGTCCCGGCGAACAGACGGCGAAGTACATCGAGCGCATCATCATGCGGCTGACGCTGGCCGGCGCCTTGTACGTGACGCTGGTCTGTCTGCTGCCCGAGTTCCTGATCGTCTGGAAGAACGTGCCGTTCTACTTCGGCGGCACCAGCCTGCTGATTATCGTGGTGGTCACGATGGACTTCATGTCGCAGGTCCAGGCCTACATGATGTCGCACCAGTACGAGAGCCTGCTCAAGAAGGCCAACTTCAAGAGTGGGGCGTCGTTTCCAACGCGGTAGGGAAAGGGTAACGAGAACCGTATGTCGAAGGAAGAAACCATTCAGATGCAGGGTGAGATTGTCGAGACCCTCCCGAATGCGACCTTCCGGGTGAAATTGGAAAACGGGCACGTGGTGCTGGGGCACATTTCCGGAAAGATGCGCATGCATTACATCCGGATCCTCCCCGGCGACAAGGTGACCGTGGAGCTGACACCGTACGATCTGAGCCGTGCCCGCATCGTGTTCCGGGCCAAGTAAGGGAAGACCTGCAGGGTCGACCGAGGAGAACTGAAATGAAAGTCCAGGCAAGCGTCAAGAAGATGTGCCGCAAGTGCAAGATCATCCGCCGCAACCGGGTGGTCCGCGTGATCTGCGAGGATCCGCGGCACAAGCAGCGCCAGGGTTGATCGACCCCGGGCATCGGAAGCCTCACTCACTTTAAAGCGAACGAAGGTCACGCATGGCACGCATCGCAGGGGTCAACATCCCCAATCATCAGCACACCGAGATCGCCCTCACGGCGATTTTCGGCATCGGTCGCCCGCGCGCGAAGAAGATCTGCGCCGATGCGGGCGTGACCCCGACGACCAAGATCAAGGATCTTTCCGACGCGCAGATGGACAAGCTGCGGGAACAGGTAGGTCGCTACACGGTGGAAGGCGATCTGCGCCGCGAAGTGTCCATGAACGTGAAGCGCCTCATGGACCTCGGCTGCTATCGCGGTACGCGCCATCGCCGCGGTCTGCCGGTGCGCGGTCAACGCACGCGCACCAATGCGCGCACCCGCAAGGGCCCGCGCAAGGCCGTGCGCGCGGCGACGAAGTAACTGGATTCGAGGACAAGCAGAAATGGCTAAAGCTCAGACCCGGGTGCGGAAGAAGGTCAAGAAGAACGTGGCGGAAGGCATTGCCCACGTGCACGCTTCCTTCAACAACACCATCATCACCATCACCGACCGTCAGGGCAACGCGCTCTCGTGGGCCACGTCCGGCGCCGCCGGCTTCAAGGGCTCGCGCAAGTCGACGCCCTTCGCCGCACAGGTCGCCGCGGAATCCGCCGGCAAGGCTGCCCAGGAATGCGGCGTGAAGAACCTCGAGGTCCGCATCAAGGGCCCGGGGCCGGGTCGAGAGTCCGCCGTGCGTGCGTTGAACAACGTGGGTTTCAAGATCACCAGCATCTCCGACGTGACGCCGATCCCGCACAACGGTTGCCGCGCGCCGAAGAAGCGTCGCATCTAAAGGGTCATCGAGATGGCAAGGAATACCGACGCGAAGTGCCGCCAGTGCCGACGGGAAGGCGAGAAGCTGTTCCTGAAGGGCGAGAAGTGCTTCACCGACAAGTGCGCGATCGAGCGCCGCAGCTACGCTCCGGGCCAGCACGGCCAGCGCAACACACGCCTGTCCGACTACGGCGTGCAGCTGCGCGAGAAGCAGAAGGTGCGGCGTATCTACGGCATCCTCGAGCGCCAGTTCCGCAAGGGCTACAAGGAAGCCGAGCGCCGCAGGGGCATCACCGGCGAGAACCTCCTGCAACTGCTGGAGAGCCGTCTCGACACGGTGGCCTTCCGCATGGGCTTCGGCGCCTCGCGTTCGGAAGCACGCCAGATCGTCCGCCACAACGGCATCCTGGTGAACGGCAAGCGCGTGAACATCCCGTCGTACCAGGTGAGCGTCGGTGACGTCGTCGAGGTCGCGGAACGCGCCAAGGCGCAACTGCGCATCAAGGCGTCGGTCGAAGCTGCCGAAGGCCGCGGTTTCCCCGAGTGGATCGACGTCGACGCGAAGTCGATGAAGGGCACGTACCGCGCCAAGCCGCAGCGCTCCGAACTGCCCTCGACCATCAACGAATCGCTGGTCGTCGAACTCTACTCCAAGTAATCCGATGCCGGCGCCCCACCGGGCGCCGGCACGAAGCTTCCCAGCTTCCACCATAAAGGGTCCAAGCTCATGGCAAGCAGCGCTCTCCTGAAGCCCCGCATCATCGAAGTGCAGCACCTCGGTCCTTTCCACGCGAAAGTCACCATGGAGCCGTTCGAGCGCGGCTACGGCTACACGCTGGGCAACGCCCTGCGGCGTATCCTGCTCTCGTCTATGCCGGGTTTCGCACCCACCGAAGTGAAGATCGCGGGCGTCCTGCACGAATACTCCACGCTCGATGGCGTGCAGGAAGACGTGGTCGACATCCTGCTCAACCTGAAGGGCATCGTGCTGAAGCTCCACAATCGCGAGCAGGCGGTGCTGAATCTCAAGAAGCAGGGTGAAGGCCCCGTGACGGCCGGCGACATCGAAGGCTCGCACGACGTCGAGATCATCAACCCGAACCACGTCATCGCCCACCTGGCAGCCGGCGGCAAGATCGACATGCAGATCACGGTGGAAGCCGGCACCGGTTACGTGCCGGCGAGCCAGCGGCCGATCAACCGTGAAAGCCGCAGCATCGGCCACGTGCTGATGGACGCCTCGTTCAGCCCGGTGCGCCGGGTGAGCTACGCCGTCGAGAGCGCCCGCGTCGAGCAGCGCACCGACCTCGACAAGCTCGTGATGGACGTGGAGACCAACGGCGTGATGGAGCCGGAGGAAGCGATCCGCTACTCGGCCCGCATCCTGCGCGACCAGCTCGAGACCTTCGCCGACTTGAAGGGCACGCCGGTCATGGCCGAAACGCCCAAGACCCCGCAGGTGGATCCGATCCTGCTGCGTCCGGTGGACGACCTCGAACTGACGGTGCGCTCGGCCAACTGCCTGAAGGCCGAGAACATCTATTACATCGGTGATCTCATCCAGCGCACCGAGACCGAACTCCTGAAGACGCCGAACCTCGGCCGCAAGTCGCTGAACGAGATCAAGGAAGTGCTCGCCTCGCGCGGCCTCACGCTCGGGATGAAGCTGGAGAACTGGCCGCCGGCCGGTCTCGAAAAGGCGTAAAGCGCCAAGACCACGAACAGAAGAGGTGCCACATGCGCCACCGCCTGGGACTCAGAAAACTCAACCGCACCAGCAGCCATCGCCTCGCGATGCTGCGTAACCTGACCAACGCGCTGCTGAAGCACGAGGTCATCAAGACCACGCTGCCGAAGGCGAAGGAGCTGCGTCGTGTCGCCGAGCCGATGATCACGCTCGGCAAGACGCCGACGCTGGCGAACCGTCGCCTGGCGTTCTCGCGCCTGCGCGATCGCGATCTCGTGGGCAAGCTCTTCGACGAGCTCGGCCCCCGCTACGCGAACCGCAACGGCGGCTACCTGCGCATCCTCAAGACCGGCTTCCGGGTGGGCGACAATGCCCCGATGGCGCTGGTGGAACTGCTGGATCGTCCGGAAGCGACCGAGGAAGCCGCTGCGGCAGGTCAGAGCGCCTGAGCTTCGCTCAAAGACCCAACGCCGTAACGAAAAGGCCGCTTCCGAGCGGCCTTTTTCGTTGCGGATCGACGATCGTGTCCTAGCGGGCGTTGCGATCGAACGGCTGGTCACCGGTCTTGGTGAGCAGCGCGATGAAGTCGTCGGCCGCCAGTGGGCGGCTGATGAGATAGCCCTGCGCGTATTCGCAGCCGCGGGCCTTCAGGAACTCGAGCTGTGCCGTGGTCTCCACGCCTTCGGCGACCACCTCGAGCTTCAGACTGTGCGCCATCGCGATGATGGCGGAGGTGATGGCGGCGTCGTCGGTCGCTGCCGGCGTGTCCTTGACGAACGAACGGTCCACCTTGAGCGCGTCGAGCGGAAAGCGCTTGAGATAGGACAGCGACGAATAGCCGGTGCCGAAGTCGTCGATGGCGAGGCGCAACCCCATGTCCTTCAACTTGTGGAGCGTGGCGAGCGTGGTCTCCATGTCGTCCATCAGCATGCTCTCGGTCACTTCCACTTCCACGCAATGGGGCGGCAGCCCGGTTTCGTGCAGGATGCGGGCGACCGTCGGGAGCAGTCCGCTGTGGCGGAAATGGGGACTCGATACGTTCACCGCCACGTGGATCGGCGGCAGCCCGCGTGCCTGCCACAGCTTGTTCTGCTCGCACGCCGCGCGCAGCACCCATTCACCGATGGGCACGATCAGCCCCGATTCCTCGGCGAGCGGGATGAAATCGATCGGCGGTACCATGCCCAGCTCCGGATGGCGCCACCGGATGAGGGCCTCGGCTCCCGAGACGCGACCGCTGCGCAGGTCGAGCTTGGGCTGGAAGTGCAGCTCGAACTCCGAGCGCTCGATCGCCTTGCGCAGCTGCGATTCCATCGCGAGCTTCTCGAGCGCGCGGGAGTTCATGGTCTTGCCGTAGAACTGGTAGTTGTTGCGGCCCTGGCTCTTGGCGTAGTACATCGCCGCGTCGGCGTTCTTGATGAGCGCCTCCGGGGTGTCGCCGTCGGAGGGGAAGAGCGCGATGCCGATCGACGTGGTCACGAACAGTTCGTTGTCGTCGAGCTTGAACGGTTCCGCGAGGGATTCGAGGATGCGGCGCGCGACCCGCGCGGTGTCGTGGAACTGGGTGATCTCGGTCAACAGGATGCAGAATTCGTCGCCACCCAGGCGCGCGAGTCCGAGGGGCGGCGCGTCGCTCTCCGCGAGCGCCAGCGTGTCCTGGGCGCGGATGCCGTCGCGCAGGCGCCCGGCCACGGCCTGCAGCAACCGGTCACCGATGGTGTGGCCGAGCGTGTCGTTGATGCGCTTGAACTGGTCCAGGTCCATGGACAGCACGCCCAGCACGCGTCCGTGGCGCTTCGCGTGATGCAGTGCCTTCGCCACGTTCTCGATGAAGAAGTGACGGTTGGGCAGCTCCGTGAGACCGTCGAAGTAGGCGAGATGGCGGATGCGCTCCTCCACCTCCTTGGCCGCCGTGATGTCCTGGATAGTGCCGTAGGCATGCATCGGTCGGCCGTGATCGTCGCAGCGCACCTCGCCGTGCAGCTTCACGTGCCGCTCCTCGCCGCCGGGCACGGTGATGCGGTGGGTCACTTCCACCATGTTCTTGCCGGAAAGCAGTTCGCGGATCGCCTCGCGGGCCTGGCCGCTCTCCTCCGGATGCACGCGGGCCAGGTAGTTGTGCACCGACGCGGGCACGGTGCCGGGTTCGTAGCCGAGAATCCGGTAGGCTTCCTCGGACCATTGACCCCGTTCGGTCACCATGTGCCAGCTCCAGGAGCCGAGGCGCGCGATGCGCTGCGTGCTGGATAGCAGTGCCTGGCTCTCGACCAGGCCCTTGAAGGCCTCCGCGGCGCGCAGCATGTAGCGCACGCGGTGGCCGAGCACGGCCCAGTTGATGGGTTTGGCGGCGAAGTCGGTGGCGCCCGCCTCGTAGGCATGGTTGATGGAATCGAGATCGTCGAGCCCCGTCAGCATCAGCACCGGCACGTGACGTCCGGCAGGCAGCGCGCGCAGCCGGCGGCACGTCTCGTAGCCGTCGATGCCCGGCATGATGACGTCCAGCAGGATCAGGTCCGGTTGGTCGCGCTCGATCAGGACGAGCGCCTGTTCGCCGTCGGCCGCCTCGAGGATGCGGAAGCCGTGCTGCACCAGCGTCTGTGTAGCGATCATGCGGATCGTGGCGTCGTCGTCCACCACGAGCGCGAGCGGCAGCAGGGCGTTTGCTTCAGACGGGTGCATGATGCTTCTCCGGAATCTCGCGCTCGAGTACGGTCACGGCCGCGGCGTATGCAACGCCGATCCGCCGGATCAGATCTTCAGCAGACCCGGTGCGCTGTGCGGCCGCCTCGCTTTCCAGCTGCTTCGCAAGGGCCGACAGGGCCATCGCCCCGACGTTGGCACTGGACGACTTGAGCGTGTGGGCCGCGCGGTGCAGCTCCTTGAGGTCCCCGGCGGCAAGCGATCGCCCGAGCGATTCCACCAGGTCGCGCGCGGAGGCGATGTAGGTTTCGATCACCTTCACGACCAGACCCGGCGCACCACCGCGCTCGACCAGCCGCAGGTTGTCCAGTGCCTTCCGATCGAAGTCGGTGGCCGCCGACGGTTCCTCGGGCGTCGGGGGCTCCGGTGTCGCGACATCCTCGGAGCGCAGGTAGCGCCGCAGCATCGCGAGCAGCTGCTCGCGGCGGAAGGGCTTCGCGAGGTAGTCGTCCATGCCGGCGGCGACGCAGCGCTCGCGATCGCCTTCCATGGCGTTGGCGGTCAGCGCGACGATGGGTTGATGTCCCCCGCTCGCGCGTTCACGTTGCCGCCATTCGGTGGTGGCGGCGTAGCCGTCCATCTCCGGCATCTGGCAATCCATCAGCACCAGCTGGTAGCGGTTGCGCTCGAGCCGCTCCAGCGCCTCGCGGCCGTTGCCGGCCACTTCGACGATGCAGCCGGCGGCTTGCAGCATGGTGGTGGCCACCATCTGGTTGACCGCGTTGTCCTCCACCAGCAGGACGCGTGCGCCGGCGAAGTTGTCGGAAACGGTAGCGTCGGTGCGGGCCGGCAGCGTCCCGGGGAACATGCTCTCGATCAGCTTGCGGACGGCTTCGCGGCGTACCGGTTTGCCGAGCCAGCCTTCGATGTCGAGTTCGGCCAGCAACGACCGATCGGCAGCTGAAGCGGAGCTACTCACCAACGCTATGCGGGGGCGCCGCTCCATCCCCGCCTGCTCCCGCAGCATGCGGGCGACGACCAGCCCGTCGCCGTCGTCGAGCTGACGCTCGAGCAGCACGAGATTGCAGGGCGTGGGCGAAGAGCGCAGATGCTCCAGCGCTTCGGCACCGGTGCGGGCTTCTTCGGTGCTGACGCCGAGGCGCGTCAGGTGCTGCGTCAGCGCCGCGCGCTCGTCATCCGACGGGTCGACGATCAGTGCCCGCGGCACCGCCTTGGTCCGGCCGGACAGATCGAGGGGTGCCAGGGCTTCGTCCAGGACGATCTCGACGCGGAACGTGCTGCCCCGGCCGGGTTCGCTCGCGAGCGTCACGTCGCCGCCCATCATGCGCGTGAGCTGACGGACGATGGAGAGTCCCAGTCCGGTGCCGCCGAACCGGCGCGTCGTGCTGCCGTCGGCCTGGGAGAAAGCCTCGAAGATGTGCGCCTGCACGTCGGGCGGTATGCCGATCCCGGTGTCGCTCACGCGGAACTCGAGGCGGACATTCAGATCCTCGCGCGACATCACGGTGGCGGCGACGCCGACCCTGCCGTCGTGGGTGAATTTGATCGCGTTGCTCACGAGATTGGCGAGAACCTGCTTCAACCGCACCGGATCGCCGATGACGTGATCGGGGACGTCGGCGGCGATTTCGCACGTGAGCCCGATCCCCTTGCGGCGGACCGCTTCCGCGAACAGATCGAGCATCTCGGCGACCACCGTGCGCACGTTGAACACGATGTGCTCGAGTTCGAGCTTGCCGGCCTCGATCTTCGAGAAGTCGAGGATGTCGTTGATGATCTGGAGCAGGTGCTCGCCGGAGCGCTCCACCGTCTCCGCGAGTTCGCGCTGGTCCGGGGTCAGACCGGAATCGAGCAGCAGTTCGGTCATGCCCAGCACGCCGTTCAGCGGCGTGCGGATCTCGTGGCTCATGTTCGCGAGGAACTGGCTCTTCGAGCGGTTGGCCGTTTCCGCCGCGCTCGACGCGAGCTTCAACTGGTCTTCCTCGCGCTTGCGCTGGGTGATGTCGGAGTTGGTGCCGATGGCGCGCACCGCCCGACCGTTCCCGTCGCGCTCCACCACTTTGCCGCGGCTCAGGATCCAGCGCCATTGGCCATCGTGGGTGCGCACCCGGTGTTCGACGTGGTACTGCGGGACCAGGCCCTTCACCATCTGGCGCAACGCCAGGCCGACGTGGGGGATGTCGTCCGGATGGGTGATCGCGGCGAGGCGCTCGACCGTAGTGATGCTCTGGCGCACGGTGCCGCCCAGGATCACGTTCCAGCGGTCGCTCAGGAAGACCCGCCCGCTCCTGAGATCCCAGTCCCACAACGCCAGGTTGGAGCCGTCGAGCGCGAGGCCGAGGCGTTCCTGGGTGCGGGCGAGATCGCGTGCGCGTTCGTTCAGCTCGAAGGTCCGCTGCGCGACCGTGGCCTCGAGCGTCTCCTTGGCTTCCTCCACCTCGTCGCGATAGCCGCGGAGGTTGCGGATCATGGTCTGGAACGAACGCGCGACGTCCGCGATCTCGTCGCGGGTGCGCACCTCGATCTCGACGTCGAGCCGGCCTTCCGCCACCTCGTGCGCCGCGCGGTTCAACGTTTCGAGCGGCCGGATGATGCGCCGGGTCATCACCAGGGTCAGCACGATGCCCAACACCGCGACCGCCGTGGTGACGAGAAAGATCCATTCGAAGGTGTTGCGCAGATCGCGGCGCAGGCCGGTGTCGCTCACGCCGAGGCGCACGTAGCCCCCCACGGCGCCGTCCGCGCGGCGGACCGGGGCGACGAAGTCGAAGTAGCGTGCATCGCCGCGGCGGTCGATCCGACCCAGCGCCAGCATCGCTGCCTCACCTGCCACGTGACCCAGTTCGGGCACCGCGGGCGGCGGCTCGTGGGGCTGGAAGGAGCGGCGCAGCACCGTCCGTCCCGCCGCGTCGATCAGTTCCACATAGGCCGCGTTGCGGTCGTTGCCAATGGCCCCCAGGATAGGCTCATAGGGGCCCGTTCCGTCGGCCGGGAGGTTCTGCTCGACGCCGCGGGCCACCAGGGTCGTCAGACGGCGCCCATCCTCGCGCAGGGCGTCGTAACCGGCCTCGACCCGCTCGTAGGCGACCACCCCCGCCACCGACAGCGAGGTGAGGACGATCAGGCTCGTCGACAGCAGGTTGAGCTTGGCGGAGAGGCCGAGTTCGTCGAGCTTCAGCACCAGAGGCCGCCTCCCGTAACCGGGCTGCCGGCGCGAAGCAGTCTCCGCGCCGCTGCTGCAGCGCGCCTGCCTCGATTCAACCCATTGATTGTGCGAATTTCCGACCTCCGCGATTCCATCGGGAATATCGGCAGGCGGAGGGGATTGTTGAATCGGGCTGCTTGATTTGAAGGGGTAGGGAAGGGCAGGGACTAGGGTCTAGGGCCTAGGGAAGGGCGGGGACTGGGTACAAGGGAACTTCGAAAAGCGCGAGGCTCGAACCCTAGTCCCTAGTCCCTAGTCCCTAGTCCCTAGTCCCTAGTCCCTAGTCCCTAGTCCCTAGTCCCTAGTCCCTAGTCCCTCGTCCGTAGTCCCTAGCCCCTAGCCCCTGAGAGCCCCCGCCAGGTACCGGCCGGTATACCCGGCGCCTCGCGCGACGATCTCCTCCGGTGTCCCGGTAGCGACGATGGTGCCGCCGCCCGCGCCGCCCTCGGGTCCGAGGTCGATCACCCAGTCGGCGGTCTTCACGACGTCGAGGTTGTGTTCGATCACCACCACCGTGTTGCCGTGGTCGCGCAGGCGATGCAGCACGCCCAGCAGCAGCTCGATGTCGTGGAAGTGCAGCCCCGTGGTCGGTTCATCGAGGACATAAAGCGTCCGCCCGGTGTCGCGCTTGGAGAGTTCGAGCGCGAGCTTGACCCGCTGCGCCTCGCCGCCGGACAGTGTGGTGGCGCTCTGACCGAGCGTGACGTACCCCAGCCCCACTTCCATCAGCGTGGTGAGCTTGCGCGCGATCGTCGGCACCGCTGCGAAGAACTCCTGCGCCTGTTCCACCGTCATCGACAGCGCCTCGTGGATGTTGCGACCCTTGTACTGCACGTCGAGCGTCTCGCGGTTGTAGCGCCGGCCGTGACAGACGTCGCAGGGCACGTACACGTCGGGCAGGAAGTGCATCTCGACCTTGATGAGGCCGTCGCCCTGGCAGGCCTCGCAGCGTCCGCCCTTCACGTTGAAGGAGAAGCGCCCCGGTCCGTAGCCGCGCTCGCGCGACAGCGGCACGCCCGCGTACAACTCGCGGATGGGCGCGAAGAGTCCGGTGTAGGTCGCCGGATTGGAGCGCGGCGTGCGACCGATGGGGCTCTGGTCCACGCTCACGATCTTGTCGAACTGGTCGATGCCGTCGATCTCCCGGAACGGCGCCGGATCGTTCCGCCCGCCGTACAGGTGCTTCGCCACGGCGCGGCTCAGGGTGTCGTTCACCAGGGTGGACTTGCCCGAACCAGACACGCCGGTCACGCACACGAAGAGGCCGAGGGGCAGGTCGAGATCGACCTCCTTCAGGTTGTTGCCGCTCGCGCCGCGCAGGCGCAGCCAGCGGTCCTGCTGCGGCGGCGTGCGCAGGGCCGGGAGCGGAATCGCGCGCTGTCCGGACAGATACTCGCCGGTGAGTGACCCGGGTGTTGCCATCACGTCCGCCGGGCGGCCCTGGGCCACCACACGACCGCCATGCACGCCGGCGCCCGGCCCCATGTCCACCAGATGATCGGCGCTCATGATCGCGTCGTGGTCGTGCTCCACCACGATGACCGAATTGCCCAGGTCGCGCAGCCGCTTCAAGGTTGCGAGCAGACGATCGTTGTCGCGCTGATGCAGTCCGATGGACGGTTCGTCCAGCACGTACATCACGCCGGTCAGGCCCGAGCCGATCTGGCTCGCCAGCCGGATGCGCTGCGACTCCCCGCCGGACAGGCTGTCGGCCGCGCGATCGAGCGCGAGGTATTCCAGTCCGACGTTGACCAGGAAGCCGAGGCGCGAGGCGATCTCGCGCACGATCTTCTCGGCGATGATCCGCCGCGCCCCGTCGAGCGTCAGCTCGTCGAAGAAAGCGACTGCCCGATCGAGCGGCAGGTGGCCGATGTCGTGGATGGAGCGACCGCCCACGTACACGAAGCGCGCCTCGCGCCGCAGCCGCGTGCCGGCGCAATCGGGGCAGGGTGCGACGGTCATGTAGGCCGCCAGTTCCTCCTTCACCACGGGCGAATCGGTCTCGCGCCAGCGCCGCTCGATGTTGGGCACGATGCCTTCGAACGGATGTTCACGCACGTGGCGCTGATTGCGTTCGCCGATGTAGTGGAAGCGGATCTTCTCGCGCCCCGAGCCTTCCAGGATCAGTTGCTGCACGGCCGGCGTCAGCCGTTCGAAGGGCGTGTCGAGATCGAAGCCCGCGTGGGCCGCGAGACTTTCCAGCATCTGGTAGTAGAACTGGTTGCGGCGATCCCATCCTTTCACGGCACCCGAGGCGAGCGAGAGGTGCGGAAACCCCACGACGCGCTGCGGATCGAAGAAACTCACTTCGCCCAGGCCGTCGCAACGCGGGCACGCACCCATGGGGCTGTTGAACGAGAACAGCCGCGGTTCCAGTTCGGCCAGCGTGTAGTCGCACAGCGGACATGCGAAACGCGACGAGTAGGGGTGCTCACGACCGCCATCCAGTTCCACCACGATGGCGCGGCCGCCCGACAGACGCAGCGCGGTCTCGAAGGATTCCGCGAGCCGCTGCTTCACTTCGGCGCGGACCTTGAGGCGGTCCACCACGACTTCGACGGTGTGCTTGCGGTTCTTCGCGAGCGCCGGCGGCGGATCGAGCTCGGCCACTTCACCATCCACACGCACTCGTATGAAGCCCTGAGCGCGCAGGTCTTCGAAGACTTCGAGCTGTTCGCCCTTGCGCTCCACGATCACGGGCGCCAGGATCATGACGCGCGTGTCCTCCGGCAGCGCCAGCACCGCGTCCACCATCTGCGAGACGGTCTTTGCCGACAACGCGATGCCGTGCGTCGGGCAATGGGGCTCGCCGACGCGGGCGAACAGCAGTCGCAGATAGTCGTGGATCTCCGTCACCGTGCCGACGGTGGAGCGGGGGTTGTGGCTGGTGGAGCGCTGCTCGATCGCGATCGCCGGCGACAGCCCCTCGATCAGGTCCACGTCCGGCTTTTCCATGAGCTGCAGGAACTGGCGTGCGTACGCCGACAGCGATTCCACGTAGCGGCGCTGTCCCTCCGCGTACAGCGTGTCGAAGGCGAGCGACGATTTGCCCGAGCCCGACAATCCGGTGATCACGACCAGCCGGTTGCGCGGCAGGTCGAGATCGAGGTCCTTGAGATTGTGCGTGCGGGCACCGCGGATGCGGATCCAGTCGGCGGCCGGGACGGCGTCGGCGGGCACCGCCGCGGCGGTGCCGTCGCGAGAAATCTTGGCCGGCATGGCGCGAGAAATCCGAGGGCTGCAAGAGGGCAATCGGCTACTATACTGCGCCCCGCTTTCGATTCCCACGCCGCTGTTCCCCATGTCGCGAGAACCTGCCGCCGACCGCATGACCGCGTTCGAGGCCCGCACCAGTGTCATGCTCTCGGGCGTTGTGGGCCTGCGCATGCTCGGGCTCTTCATCATCCTGCCGGTGCTGGCGCTGTACGCCGAGAGCCTGCCGGGCGGGAGCGACCGCACCCTGGTCGGTGTCGCGCTCGGCGCCTACGGCCTGACCCAGGCGATCCTGCAGATTCCCTTCGGCTGGCTGTCGGATCGCTGGGGGCGTAAACCCACGATCTATCTCGGTCTCGCGATCCTGGCGCTCGGCAGCCTCGTGGCCGGACTGGCGGACAGCATCGGGGTGGTGATCCTGGGCCGCGTGATCCAGGGTGCGGGCGCGGTGTCCGCGGCGGTGGTGGCGCTCACGGCCGACCTCACGCGCGACAGCGTGCGCACCAAGGCCATGGCGATCATCGGCACCACGATCAGTCTCACGTTCGCCGCATCCATCATCGGCGGGCCGATCCTGAGCCGCTGGATCGGCGTCCCCGGGATCTTCCTGTTGACGGGGGTGCTCGCGCTGGTCGCGATCGTCGTCGTGCGCATGGCGATCCCCGATCCGCCGCAGACGGTCGCGCCCCAGCGCGGCGAGGCGCCGCGCTTCGTCGACGTGCTGCTCGATGCCCGCCTGATGCAGCTCAATTTCGGCGTGTTCGTGCTGCACGCCGTACTGATGGTGCTGTGGGTGGTGGTGCCGTTCGAACTGCGCGCGAGCGGACTCGAAGCGCCCTCCCACTGGAAGATGTACCTCCCGGTGATGATCGGCTCGTTGTTCCTGATGGTGCCTGCGATCGTCCTGTCCGAGCGCCATGGACGGCAGCGCATCACCTTCATCTTGGCCGTGGCATTGCTGGCGGCGGCCGAGGCGGTCTTCGCGCTCACGACGCCGACGCTCGTGACCCTATTTGTCGCGTTGCTTTTCTTCTTCGCCGCCTTCAACGTGCTCGAGGCGAGCCTGCCGTCGCTGATCTCGCGCACCGCGCCGCCGGCGGTCAAGGGTACGGCCATCGGTGTCTACTCGAGCGTGCAGTTCCTGGGCACGTTCGTCGGCGCGATCATCGGCGGCTGGCTGTCGCAGCATCATGGGCCCGGGGCGGTGTTCGTCTTCTGCCTGACACTGACCGGATTGTGGCTGGTGGTCGCCGTGCGGTCGGCACCCCTGGAACCGCGGGCCCTGGCGTCGCATACCGCACGCTAGAATCACGCATCAACTTAAGAGGAGACCTGCGCAATGGCATCGGTAAACAAGGTGATCCTCGTGGGCAATCTGGGCCGCGACCCCGAGGTACGGTACACGCCGGACAACAACGCGATCACCAACATCAGCATCGCCACGACCGACACCTGGAAGGACAAGTCGGGGGAGAAGCAGGAACGCACCGAGTGGCATCGCGTCGCCTTCTTCGGGAAACTGGCCGAGATCGCCGGCGAATATCTGAAGAAGGGCAGCCAGGTCTACGTCGAAGGCCGCCTGCAGACCCGCAAATGGCAGGACAAGGAGGGTCAGGACCGCTACACCACGGAGATCGTCGCCGATCGCATGCAGATGCTGGGTTCCCGCAGCGGCATGGGCGCGGCCGACAGCGCCGACATGGACGACCGCGGACCGCCTCCGGCCCGGTCTTCCGGCGGCAAGCCCTCGGGCGGAGGCCAGAAGCCGGCCGGCAAATTCGACGACCTCGAGGACGACATCCCGTTCTGAGGGCCGAAGGGCCCCTTCCGGGATAAAAGAGGGCCGGTTTTCCGGCCCTTTTTCATGGGCCAAAACGCCCCTCCCGGCGGGATGGTGGATATACTTCAGCCCGGCTTCCGCGGGCGTGCCCCGGTTGAGTCGCCAATAAAAGAGAAATCCGAGGGGAGGGGAAGTCGATGGAACTCTGGTCCCAGGTCTACGACCCGCTGGGCAACACGTTTCTGTCCACCCTGGTATGTGCGATCCCCGTGATCGTGCTGCTGGGCGGGCTGGGGGTTTTCCACATCAAGGCCCACGTGGCCGCAGTCGCGGGGCTGATCTCCTCGCTGCTGATCGCCATCGTCATCGTCGGCATGCCGACCGAGATGGCGGCGCGGGCGGCGATTTTCGGCGGCCTGTTCGGGTTGATCGGGATCGTCTGGATCATCATCAACCTGATCTTCATGTACCGGCTCACCCTGAAGGCGGGCCTGTTCAAGATCCTGCAGGATTCCATCGGCGGCATTTCCAACGACCGCCGGCTGCAGCTGGTCCTGATCGCCTTCTGCTTCGGCGCGTTCTTCGAAGGCGCCGCCGGCGGCGGCACTCCGGTGGCGGTGACCGGCGCCATCCTGATCGGCCTGGGTTTCTCGCCCCTGGCGGCCTCGGGCCTGTCGCTCATCGCGAACACGGCCCCGGTGGCCTACGGCGGTCTCGGCACGCCGATCATCGTGCTGAACAGCGTGACCCACAACACGGACGACTACCTGCTCACCCTGTCCGCCATGGTGGGTCGGCAGCTGCCGTTCTTCTCCGTGATCGTGCCCTTCTGGCTCGTGATCACCTTCTGCGGCCTGCGCAACACGATCGCGATCTGGCCCGCCATCCTGGTGGCCGGTGTGAGCTTCGCGATCCCGCAGTTCCTGATCTCCAACTTCCACGGCCCGTGGCTGGTCGACATGCTCTCCGCCATGATCTCCATGGTGGTGCTGGCCTGGTTCCTGACCAAGTGGAAGCCGAAGCAGGTCATGACCGCCGCCGACGGCAGCGCCGGCAGCATGGTTTCCTACGCCGAGGCGCAGCGCAACAATGCGGGGCACGGCCACAGCAAGGAGATGGTCATCAAGGCGTGGATGCCCTGGATCATCCTGACCGCCGTGCTGGCCCTCTGGGGCATCCCGTGGGTGAAGAACAACGTGCTCAACATTCCGGGCATCACGTTCTGGAAGTGGGAGATCCCGGGGTTGCACAACATGGTGCAGCGGGTCGCACCCGCGGTGGCGAAGGCTCACACCGAGAAGGCCATCCTCAACATCGGCATCCTGTCCGCCACCGGCACCGGCATCCTGATCGCCGCGTTCATCTCCGGCAAGCTGATGGGTTTCAAGGTGAAGGAGATGGTCGGGGCGTGGGGCGAAACCGTCAGCGTGATGAAGTATTCGATCCTGACCATCGTCGCCATGCTGGCACTCGGCTACACCACGCGTTACTCCGGCATGGATGCGACGCTCGGTCTCGCGCTCGCCAACACCGGGTGGCTGTATCCGTTCTTCGGCACCCTGATCGGCTGGATCGGCGTGGCGCTGACCGGTACCGACGCCGCGTCGAACGCCCTGTTCGGCAGCCAGCAGCAGATCACCGCGAACAAGCTCGGCCTCTCGCCCGAACTGATGGCCGCGGCCAACAGCTCCGGCGGGGTGATGGGCAAGATGATCGATGCCCAGAGCATCGTGGTGGCGTCGGTCGCCACCAACTACGTGGGCAAGGAAGGCGTCATCCTGCGCTACGTGTTCTGGCACTCGATCGCACTGGCTGCGCTGATCGGCCTGTTCGTGATGCTGCAGGCCTATGTGTATCCGTTCACCGAGATGGTCGTGCACGCACCTGCATCGGTGTCGACGCACTGAAGTGACGTCCTCCCGATGGGCCTGCGGCCTCTCCCCTAACGGGCCAGCCCTCTCGTGGGCTTGAGTCCGCCAAACCGACGAAGCACGGCGCGCCAGCAGGCGCGCCGTTTTCGTTTCAGGGGTCCTTGACGGTCTCGAAGTCGGCCGGCAGCACGATCTCGATCAGTTCGAGATCGTCGGAATGGCCGAGCTCGGTGTGGCGGATGCCCGGCGGTTGATGCACACAGGAGCCGGCTTCGAGCGTCACTTCGCCCACCCCTTCGTAGTGGAAGCGGATCCAGCCCTTCAGCACGTACACCATCTGGAACTCGACTTCGTGATGGTGTCGCTCGGGCTGCGCGGCGATCCCGGGCTTGGCGCGGATCACGTGGGCCACGAAGCGATTGCCGGTGGCGTCGCGGATGCCGAGATCGCGATACTGGAAGAACGGCCGCAGACCGTCGTCGCGGAACGGACTGCTGGCGGCGTGGCTGACGGAAAAGCGCATCGCGTGATCCATGTTCCCTCCTGGTCTCGCTCGTTATGGCATCTGGATCTTGCCGCCGCCGCCCAGACCGCCCACGCCACCGGGGCCCATGCCGCCGGCACCGCCGCGCGGAATGACGATGGATGACGCCGCCTGGCGACGATACTCCTCCAGTTCGCGCACGGTGCGCTCCACCGCCTCCTTCGCCGCCGGGGCGTAGGCCACCACCGCTTCTGCCAGGGACTGCGCTTCGATCTCGAAGGACAGCGGCAACGTGCCCATCGTGGTGTACATCTGGGCTTCGCCCACGTACACGGTCGGGCGCTCCGCATCCGCCGAACCGTCGGATTTGACCGGATGCAGGATGCGGATGGTGCCCACCTTGCGGTCGGTGATGATTTCCTCTCGGTACAGCTCGGCCGGGTCCATCGTCGGCTCCGGCAGGCGTGCGTCGCGCTCGGCCATGATCGCCTCTCATGAAGGATGTTGACGTACCCGCCACTTTACCGCGGAGGTGCGGGGGAGCGCGATACACTTCGCCCTTCGCCCTCGTCCGAACATGCTCATGAGCGAAGCACTGCCAGCACTCGCGCAGTTCTCCCTGACCGGCCGGCGCATCCTTGTGACGGGCGCGAGCCGCGGCATCGGCCGGGCTCTGGCGAAGGGACTCGCCGAAGCGGGCGCCGCCGTGGCGCTCGCCGCGCGGACGCGGTCCGACCTGGACGCAGCCGTGACCGAACTCCGCGCGAGCGGCAGGACCGCCTTTGCGGTGGAAGCGGATGTCGCGTCGGTCGAGGGCTGCCGCCGCGGCGTCGCCGAGGCCGTGCAGGCGCTCGGCGGTCTCGACGTGCTGGTCAACAATGCGGGTCTCGAGGAAGTATGCCCGTCGCTCGACATCGACGAGGCACGCTGGGATCGCATCCTCGACACCAATCTCAAGGGTGCCTTCTTCTGCGCCCAGGCGGCGGCCCGACACATGCCACCCGGCAGCGCGATCGTGAACGTCTGCTCGATCCTGTCGGGCGTCGGCGTGGGGACTGCCGTGCCCTATGGATCGTCGAAGACCGGGTTGCTCGGCATGACACGCGGGTTGGCTGCCGAATGGGCAGCGCTCGGCATCCGCGTGAACGGCATCGCGCCGGGGTATTTCCGCACCGCCATGACCGAGGTGTTCTTCGAGGACACCAGCTGGGAGCGCTCCATGCTGGAGCGCATCCCGATGCGGCGGTTCGGACAGTTCGACGACCTCGTGGGCATCGCCATCTTTCTCTCGAGCCCGGCTTCGGCCTACGTGACGGGGCAGTGCCTGTACGTGGACGGCGGGTTCATGGCATCCATGTGAGCGTGGCCGCGGCGGAATGAACGGACCCGGGCGGAACCACGAGGAACGCGGAGGGGCACGGAGGTGGCACGAAGAACTGCAAAGGCTCTTCGCTGTGTCACCCCGGGTTCTCTTCCGCGTTCCTTGTGTTCCCGTTCATTCGTACGGCATGCCCGACTGCCTGTGAACGATTCCCGTACCCCTGCCGTCGACACCATGGTCGCGGTCGAAGGCGTCGGCAAGTCCTTCGGCGGAACGACCGCCGTGACCGACGTGACGTTCTCGGTCCCCCGCGGGCGCTTCCTCACCATCCTCGGCCCGAGCGGTTCCGGCAAGACCACGCTGCTGCGGATGATCGCGGGGTTCATCGAACCGAGCCAAGGCGAGATCTACATCCACGGCAAACCGGTGTCGGCGGTGCCGCCGCACCGCCGTGCCATCGGCATGGTGTTCCAGCGCCTCGCGCTGTTCCCGCACCTCACCGCGTGGGACAACGTGGCGTATCCGCTCCGGATGCGCGGCTTCGATGCCGCGGAGATACCCGACCGTGTCGCGGCCATGTTCGGCATCGTGCAATTGAAGGGCTTCGAGCAGCGCCGCATCCAGCAGCTCTCCGGCGGTCAGCAGCAGCGCGTGGCGATCGCCCGCGCCCTGGTGTTCGAGCCGGACCTCGTGCTGCTCGACGAGCCGCTCGCGGCGCTCGATCGCAAGCTGCGCGAGGAGATGCAGCTCGAATTCCGCCGCATCCAGCAGGAACTGGGGGTTACCACCATCAACGTCACGCACGATCAGCGCGAAGCGCTGGTCATGTCCGACGAAGTGATGGTGATGGACGGTGGGCGCGTGCAGCAACTGGCGCCGCCGGCCGAGACCTATCGCAATCCCGCCAACGCGTTCGTCGCCACGTTCATCGGCGTGACCAACTTCCTGCCCGCGCACGTCGCATCGCGCACCGGAAGCGCGCTGCGGGTACGCATCGGCGACCTCGAATCGCCGGCACGCCTGGCCGATCCGCAACTGCCGACGCCGCCCCACGGCGCCGCCGTGGATTGCGCATTGCGCGCCGAGCACGTGTGGCTCAGGTCAGGCGCGCCGGCGGATGCGGACTGCAGCAGCTCGGGCCGGGTGATGCAATGCATCTTCGAAGGCGATCGTATCGTCTATGAAGTGGCGGTGGCGGCGCTCGGGCCGGCGCTGATCCGCGTCATCGACCGCACGCCGGAAGCGCATCTGCTGCTCGCGCCCGGTGCGCCGGTCGAAGTCGGTTGGAATGCGCGGGATCTCATCGTGTTCCCGCGCTAGCACTGTCGTTACATGAACCCAACAGAGGAGGAGACCATGAACCGCAACCCCATCGATCGCCGCACCTTCTTGCAAGGTGCTGGTGCCTTTGCCGCGACGCTGCCCTTCGGCCGCTTCGCTTTCGCAGCCGAGCCGGCCAAACCCAAGGAGCTGATCGTGCGGGTCTGGGGCGGCGAATGGAAGGACGCGATCGACGGCGGCGTGTCGCAGAGCTTCGCCAAGGCCACCGGCATCGGCATCAAATACGACGAGACCGAGGACAACGAACTGCAACCGAAGCTTTGGGCCGCGGTGAAGCAGAAGCGCCGTCCTCCGGTGGCGGTCAACTGGGACACCACCACCAACGCCACCAAGTCGGCGTTGAAGAAGATGGGCGAGGATCTTTCGGACCTGCCCAATCTCAAGGGCCTGCTGCCGGTGGCGCAGCCGCTCGGCTTCGAGGGATATCCGCTCGTCAATGTGTACAGCTACGTGTACGTGCTCGCGTACCGCACCGACGCGTTCCCGCAAGGTGCGCCGAAGAGCTGGAAGGTGCTGCTCGATCCGAAGTTCAAGGGTCGCATCGCGCTCTACAACGACGGCATCGGCTTCCATCCGGCGGCGCAGGTCGCGGGCGGCGGCAAGGTGGAGGACATCCCGAAGAACATGAAGGCAGCGTGGGACTTCATCGGGAAACTGAAGGCGCAGAAGCCGCTGCTCGGCGAGGATCCGGACTTCACCAACTGGTTCCAGAAGGGCGAGATCGATCTTGCGTGCACCATCGTCACCAACGCGCGCGGTGCGAAGAAGAACGGCGTGAAGGTGGCCTGGACCATTCCGGAAGAGGGCGCGAAGGTGGACACCGATGCACTGTGGATCCCGAAGGGGTTGCCCGCGAACGAACTGTACTGGGCGAAGCAGTACGTGAATTACGCGTTGTCGACCGAAGCGCAGCAAGGGTGGTGCGACGGTCTGGGCCTGCCGGGTGTGAACCCGAACATCAATCCGCCGGCAGACATGGTGGGCGATCCCGCGTATCCCACCAAACCGGAGGACTTCAAGAAGCTGATCCGCGTGCCCAACAGGATCCAGGTGGAGAACGAGAAGGAGTGGTTCGGGAAGTTCAAGTCGATCATGCAGGGGTGATGTTGGGCGCTTCGAGGCCGCTGGCCCCCATCCCAACCTTCCCCCGGCGCAGCCGGGGGAAGGAGCCGACATCCCCTCCCCCAGCTTCGCTGGGGGAGGGTTAGGGTGGGGGCATCGGTGATGCTCGAAGCGCTCGAAGGTATTCGAGCCACGCTATGGCCGCGCGCCTTCAAACGCTTCACCGGCGCGATGCTGCTGCTGCCGGCCGTGGCGCTGGTGCTGGTCCTCGTCGCCGGCCTCGCCTGGATGGGTGACGCGAGCCTGCATCTGCTCGACACTGAGACCTTCGAGACCGGTGCGGACTACACGGCGGCGAACTATCGCCAGATGGGCGGTCAGGCCACCTACTGGATCGTGCTCGGGCGCAGCATTCTCGGTGCCGCGATCGTCACGCTCGTCACGCTGGTACTCGCTTTTCCGTACGCATACGTGATGGTGCGGACCGGATCGGCGTGGACGCGGAAGATCCTGCTGGTGAGCCTGTTCCTGCCGTTCTTCATCGGTCAGGTGGTGCGGGCCTACGGGTGGCTGATCATCCTCGGCAAGGAAGGGTTGCTGAACTCGTTGTTCGGCATCCTCGGTCTCGGCCCGTTCAAGATGATCTACAACTACCCGTCGGTGCTGTTCGGACTGGTGCAGTACCTGCTGCCGTTCGCGGTGCTGCTGATCGCGCCGGCGGTGACTGCCATCGACGAGGAGATTGAGCTCGCTTCCGAATCTCTGGGTGCGCACTGGCTGCGCACCTTCCGCCACGTCACGCTGCCCATGGCTAAGCCGGGTCTGGTCGCGGCCGCGCTGGTGGTGTTCACGCTGGCGCTCACCGACTACGCGATGCCCGTCATCCTCGGCGGTGGCACCAACGACTTCATCGCGAATGCGGTCTACGACGCCTTCTTCCGCATTTCCGACAGCGGACTCGGTTCCGCGGTGGCGATCGTGCTGGTACTCATCGCGACGCTGTTGGCGGCGGTGATCCTTACCGTGCTGGGCAGCGGGACTCTGGGATTTTCGGCGGAGCGGCGATGAGCACCGTCCGCAGCAAGGCCGTGGTGCTGTGGACCGTGGTCGTTCTCAACCTGATCCTGCTGGCTGCGCCGACGGTGATCATCCTCGGTGCGTCGGTCACGACCGGCAACATCATCGCCTTTCCGCCCGAGGGCTTCTCGCTTAAGTGGTACGGCAAGGTGTTCGCATCGGTGGTCCTGCGCGAGGCCTTCGTGCGTTCGCTGTGGGTCTCGATCGTCTGCACCGTCATCGCGGTACCGGCGGGAACGCTGGCGGCGCTCGCACTCGCGCGCTACCGGGTCCGGTTCGCGAAGCTTCTGCAGCTCTATCTCCTGCTGCCGTTCACCGTGCCGCTGATCGGCGCCGGCATGGGTATGCTCATGCTGTTCGGTGAGCTGGGCATCCTCGGTGAACTGTGGCCGGTGGGTCTCGCCTGCTGCGTCATCAATCTGCCGTTCATGATCTGGGCGGTGCTCGCCAGCGCGAACGCTCTGGATACCGATCTGGAGAATGCAGCGGCGAACTGCGGCGCGGCGCCACTGCAGGCGTTCGTCACCGTGACGCTGCCTGCCGTGGCACCGGGCATCATCACGGGAGCGCTGTTGATGTTCGTGCTCGCCTTCAACGAATTCCTGGTGAGCCTGCTGCTGACCGATGCGAACACGGTCACGCTGCCGGTGTCGATCTACAATTCCATCCGCAACGTCATCACTCCCGACCTCGCGGCGGTCTCCGTCGTCTACATCCTGGTGGCGACCCTGGCCATCGCGCTGCTCGACCGTTGGGTCGGCCTCGAGATCTTTCTCAAGAGCAAGTGAATCCATGAACGCCCCCGCCGGGAAGAACATCGCCTTCCACGACCTCAGCCTTCTCGACGCAGCCGGCCGCGCGC
>JAIESW010000086.1 GCA_019745565.1 Burkholderiales bacterium | reverse complement strand
AAGGCCGGCCTCAAGGCCATCTACCTGTCGGGCTGGCAGGTGGCCGCCGACGCCAACATCGCCGGCGAGATGTATCCGGATCAGTCGCTGTACCCGGTCAACAGCGTCCCCGCCGTGGTCCGCCGCATTAACAGCACTTTCATCCGCGCGGATCAGATCCACCATGCCGAGGGCAAGGATCACACCGACTGGTTCGCCCCCATCGTCGCCGACGCGGAAGCCGGCTTCGGCGGCGTGCTGAACGCCCACGAACTGATGAAGGCCATGATCGAAGCCGGCGCCGCCGGCGTGCACTTCGAGGACCAGCTCGCCGCCGCGAAGAAGTGCGGCCACATGGGCGGCAAGGTGCTCGTCCCCACCCAGGAAGCGGTGCAGAAGCTGGTCGCCGCGCGCCTCGCGGCCGACATCATGGGCGTGCCCACGCTGCTCTTCGCGCGTACCGACGCCGAAGCCGCGAATCTGGTCACCTCCGACTTCGACGAGAACGACAAGCCGTTCGTCACCGGTGAGCGCACCTCGGAGGGCTTCTACCGCGTCAACAACGGCATCGGCCAGGCGATCGCGCGCGGCCTCGCCTACGCGCCCTACGCGGATCTCATCTGGTGCGAGACCGGCACGCCGGATCTGCAGTTCGCACGCAAGTTCGCCGAAGCGATACACGCCGCGTTCCCGGGCAAGATGCTCTCGTACAACTGCTCGCCGTCGTTCAACTGGAAGAAGAACCTCGACGACGCCACCATCGCCAAGTTCCAGCGCGAACTGGGCGCCATGGGCTACAAGTTCCAGTTCATCACGCTGGCCGGCTTCCACGCCCTCAACTACGGCATGTTCGAACTCGCGTACGGCTACGCGCGCGACAACATGACCGCCTTCGTCGAACTGCAGCAGAAGGAATTCGCCGCCGCCGACAAGGGCTTCACCGCGGTCAAGCACCAGCGTGAAGTGGGCACCGGTTACTTCGATGACGTGACCCAGGTGATCCAGTCCGGCCGCTCGTCCACCACGGCGCTGACCGGCTCCACCGAGGAAGCTCAGTTCGCCTGATCTCCCGGCAACCCGCCTTGCGAAACCGCCCGCGGGCCTCGTGCCCCCGGGCGGTTTTGCTTTGGGGGCGTCCGCCCACCATCCCAAACGGGAAAACCCGATGCCATAATGCGCAATTGCCGTGCACGCGGCACCCTCTTCACCCGTGCGAACCCTGGAGACCCCCATGAGCACCCCCAACTACGGCGCAGGCATCGAGATCCTCGCCCCGGTCACGCCCGAATTCGCACCGATCCTGACGCCCGAGGCGGTCGCCTTCGTCGCCAAGCTGCACCGTGCCTGCAACGCCCGGCGCCTGGAACTGCTGGAACGCCGCCGGGTCCGGCAGACAGCCATCGACGGCGGCAAGCTGCCCGACTTCCTGCCGGAGACCCAGCACATCCGTGACGGCGACTGGAAGGTCGCACCGGTACCCGCGGATCTCCAGGACCGCCGGGTCGAGATCACCGGCCCCACGGACCGGAAGATGGTGATCAACGCGCTCAACTCGGGCGCCAACACGTTCATGGCGGACTTCGAGGACTCCAGCACGCCCACGTGGGAGAACCAGATCCGCGGCCAGATCAACATGCGCGATGCGCTGGCGCGCACCATCACGTTCGCTAACCCCGATGGCAAGCAGTACAAGCTGAACGACAAGGTCGCAACGCTCCTGGTGCGCCCGCGCGGCTGGCACCTGGACGAGAAGCACATGAAGGTGGACGGGCAGTTCGTCTCCGGCGGCCTGTTCGACTTCGGCCTCTATTTCTTCCACAACGCCAAGGAGCGCGTGAAGGCGAAGTCGGGCATCTACCTGTACCTGCCCAAGATGGAGAGCCATCTGGAAGCGCGCTTGTGGAACGACGCCTTCGTCCTCGCTCAGGAAACGCTCGGCGTGCCGCAGGGAACAGTCAAGGCCACCGTGCTGATCGAGACCATCCTCGGCTCCTTCGAGATGGACGAGATCCTCTACGAACTGCGGGAGCACTCGGCCGGCCTCAACTGCGGCCGCTGGGACTACATCTTCTCGTGCATCAAGAAGTTCAAGAAGCAGCCGGACTTCATCCTCGCCGACCGCGGCCTCGTCACCATGACGAGCCCGTTCATGCGCGCGTATTCGCTGCTGCTCATCAAGACCTGTCACCGCCGCGGCGCCTTCGCCATGGGCGGCATGGCGGCGCAGATCCCCATCAAGAACGATCCGGCAGCCAATGACGCGGCCATCGCGAAAGTGCGCGCCGACAAGAGCCGCGAGGCGAACGACGGTCACGACGGTACGTGGGTCGCCCACCCGGGCCTGGTGGCGGTGGCCAAGGAAGAATTCGACAAGGTCATGAAGACGCCGAACCAGATCACGCGCCAGCGCGACGACGTGAAGGTGAGCGCGAAGGACCTGATCGACTTCCAGCCCAAGGGCCCGATCACGGAGAACGGCCTGCGCCTCAACATCAACATCGGCATCCAGTACATGGGCGCCTGGCTCGCCGGTACCGGCTGCGTGCCGATCTTCAACCTGATGGAAGATGCCGCCACCGCGGAGATCTCGCGCGCGCAGATCTGGCACTGGATCCGCAGCCCGAAGGGCGTGCTGGACGACGGGCGCAAGATCACGCGCGAACTGTTCTCGGGCCTGGTGCCGGAAGAGCTCGCGAAGGTGAAGACCATCCTCGGCGACAAGGGCTGGAACGCCGGCCGCTACGAAGACGGCGCGAAGATGTTCGAGCAGCTCACGCTCGCGGACGAGTTCGTCGACTTCCTGACGCTGCCGGCCTACGACTGGGTCATCGGTCACGAGCATCGCTGAGCGAGCTCGTCGCGGAGCGTTGCCCCAACCCTCCCGCGGCGCAGCCGGGGGAGGGAGCAGTACACCCCTTCCCCCAACTTCGTTGGGGGAAGGTAGGGATGGGGGCGGCGACGTACCTCATCACGAGAACCGCCCGTGCCGCGCGTGATCCTCTTCAACAAACCCTACGGTGTCCTGTGCCAGTTCACGGACACCGCAGGCCGCCGCACGCTGAAGGACTACATCGACGTCCCCGACGTCTATGCCGCAGGTCGGCTGGATACCGACAGTGAAGGCCTCGTGGTGCTCACCGATGACGGTGTGCTGCAGGCGCGGCTGGCGGACCCGAAGCACAAGCAGCCGAAGACCTACTGGGTCCAGGTCGAAGGCTCGCCGGACGATGCGGCACTGGAGCCGCTGCGCCGCGGCGTTCGGCTCAACGACGGCCCCGCCCGCCCCGCCGCCGCGCGATGCATCGCGGAGCCCGCCGACCTTTGGCCACGCGATCCGCCGATCCGCGAGCGGCGGCATATCCCCACGGCATGGCTGGAACTCGAACTCACGGAGGGCCGCAACCGGCAGGTTCGCCGCATGACGGCGGCAATCGGGTTTCCGACCCTGCGTCTCGTCCGCTGCCGCGTCGGAAACTGGCAACTCGACGACCTTGCACCGGGCCGCTGGCGCGATGTCGCCCCGGGCCGACAATGATTTTTGTCTCCGTGCCGTCAACGGCGGACCAACCTGCTACGTTTTGTTACGCGGTGCCGCCAACGGCACCGATTCACTCATAACGAAACGGAGAATTGACATGCAAAAACTGCTCGCTGCCATCCTCGTCGGCGTCTTCGCCATTTCCGCCGGTTCCATGGCCATCGCCGCCGACAAGAAGGAAGAGCCGAAGAAGGAAGAGAAGAAGAAGTAATTCTTCTCCGCATCCAGCAGTACCAGGAAAGGCAGGGCTTGCAGCCCTGCCTTTTCTCTTTTTGACGCCCGGCGGCACCGCCGGCTATCCTCCCGCCCTCCGCGGCGTCCGGGCCTCGCCGGCACCGACGGATCCGGCCCCGCAGGCCGCGTGGGAAAGCCCACGGCGCCGGCCTCGAACATCCTTCCGCCAGCATGCAAGACACCATCTGGAAACCGCACGTCACGGTGGCTGCCGTCCTCGAGCGCGACGGCCGCTTCCTGGTGGTCGAGGAACAGACCGACGACGGTGTGCGCCTCAACCAGCCCGCGGGTCATCTGGAGGCGGACGAGACCCTGATCGCGGCCACGATACGCGAGGCGCTGGAGGAGACCGCGTACCGCTTCGAGCCGCGCCACGTGATCGGCGTCTATCGCTGGCAGCACCCCTCGGGCGTCGTCTATCTGCGCTTCGCATTCACCGGACCGATCGTCGACCACGAGGCCGAACGCGTTCTCGATCACGGCATCCTGCGCGCCCTGTGGCTCACGCCGGAGGAACTGCTCGCCGATCGCGCCCGCCACCGCAGTCCGCTGGTGATGCGCTGCGTGAACGACCACCTGGCCGGCCGCCGCTATCCGCTCGAACTGCTGGCGCATCTCGGATGAAGACAGGACAAGTGCCTCTGAACGCGGCGGACGCGGAGGAAAGCCAAAGGAAGAGGACGCAGGGTTCGGTTTTCCGCTGCGTCCGCCGCGTTAAGCGGTTTGCAGTTGTCGACCCCTTACCGACATGAGCATCGCCGCCCTCACTCTGGTTCTCGCCGCGCCGCTGCCGCCAGCCACCGTGGAGCTCTGCTACAACTACGGCTGTGCACGGCAAGCCGTCGTGCGCTTCGAGGACAACGTCCTCGAAGCCGTGGGGACGCTGTTCCAGGATGCCGACGACGGACCGAGCGAACGGGTAGCCATCGCGCTCGCCATGGGTATGCTCGCGCGTGCCGCCACGGCACAGGCCCCCGTCGGCGCCGATCTCGGCGGCAACGGCTATGCGGAATCCGGTGTCGAAGGCCGCATGGACTGCATCGACCACTCGAACAATGCGACCCGCTACCTCGCTCTCATGGACGGGCGCGGCTGGCTGCGGCACCACGACACCGGGCCGCGCGTGCTGCGGATGAACTATTTCGTCGTCGCCCACTGGACCGCGACCATCCGCGACCGCGCGACGGGGACCGACTATGCGGTCGACACGTGGTTTCGTCGCAACGGCTATCCCGCCGTGGTCATGCCGCTCGCGCAATGGAAACAAGGAGCGCGTCCCCGTGACTAGCCGCCGCGTGGTCGTGGGCCTGTCGGGCGGGGTGGACTCCGCCGTGGCGGCGTGGCTGCTGAAGGAACAGGGCTTCGAAGTGATCGGCCTCTTCATGAAGAACTGGGAGGACGACGACGACGAGTATTGCAGCTCGCGCCAGGACCTGATCGACGCCGTCTCGGTGGCGGACGTGATCGGCATCGACGTGGATGCGGTGAACTTCTCGGCCGAGTATCGTGAGCGCGTGTTCGCGAGCTTCCTCGCCGAGTACCGCGCCGGCCGCACGCCGAATCCGGACGTCCTGTGCAACAGTGAGATCAAGTTCCGCGCGTTTCTCGACCATGCGCTCGCGATGGGCGCCGAGCGCATCGCGACCGGCCACTACGCCGGCGTACGCGAGCATGACGGACGCTTCGAACTCCTGAAAGCAGCCGATCCTTCCAAGGATCAGAGCTACTTCCTGCATCGCCTCGACCAGTCCCAACTCGCACGCACGCTCTTTCCGCTCGCCGGCATGCTGAAGCGCGACGTGCGCGCGCTCGCGCGCAAACTCGCACTGCCCAATCACGACAAGAAGGACTCCACCGGCATCTGCTTCATCGGCGAACGCCCGTTCCGCGAGTTCCTGAACCGCTACCTCCCGCGCGAACCGGGCGAGATGATGACGCCGGACGGCCGCGTGATGGGTACGCACATGGGCCTCATGTACTACACCATCGGCCAGCGCCAGGGCCTCGGCATCGGCGGCGAAGGCCTGCCGTGGTACGTGGCGGACAAGGATCTCACCGCCAACCGCCTGATCGTCGTACAGGGCCACGACCATCCGCTGCTGCAGGCGCCGGCCCTGCAGGCCTCCGACGTGAACTGGATCGCCGGCGCGGCACCGCCCATGGATCGACGCTACGCGGCCAAGACGCGCTATCGGCAGGCCGATGCACCGTGCGTCCTCACCACCGCGGCAAGCGGGTTCGAACTCGCATTCGACGCACCCCAGTGGGCCATCACGCCGGGCCAGTCGGCGGTGGTCTACGACGGCGAGGTCTGCCTGGGCGGCGGCATCATCGAGCGCGCGCTCGCCACCGCGGCGCTGCCGGTCGCCGCGTAAACGGTATCAGCCGACCGGAACGCTCGCCTCGAAGCTCGGCCGCTTGAACAGCTTCTCCGCGTGCCGTTCGAGGTTGGGATACGCGGTGCGCCAGGGAATCGCGGGAAAACGGAAATCGAGGTATCCCAGTGCACAGCCAAGGGCGATGTCGGCCAGGCTGAAGCCCTCGTCATAACACCACGGACGGTCCTCGAGTTCGGCGGCCGCGTGCCTCAGCACGCTGTCCACCTTGCCCATCTGGCGCTCGATCCACTCCATGCTCTGCTTCGGTTTGGGCCGCCGGCCCTCGTTCACGGTCAGCACCGCGGCATCGAGCAGACCGTCGGCCAGCGCTTCCCAGCGCCGCACCTGGATGCGCTGCCGGCTGGTCTCGGGAATGAGCCGCGTGACCGGCGACACGCCGTCGAGATACTCCACGATCACGCGTGAATCGAAGATCGTCGTGCCGTCGTCCATCACCAGCACCGGTACCTTGCCGATCGGATTGAACTCCGGAACCCGGGTTCCCGGTTCGGACGGGCCGTGGATCTCGAAGTCGTAGTCGATGCGCTTTTCCGCCAGCACGACGCGCGCTTTGCGCGTGTAGGGGCTGGACAACGTGCCGATGAGCTTCATTCGGGGGTGAGCTCGGTGATTCGCAAAAGGGCCGCGAGTATAGCAGCGCAACGCTGCGCTGCGCCGATCATGACTCGGGAGGGCGCCGACGACCCCGACGCGGGAGACGCGGCGGGCGCGGGGCGGAACCGAGCCCTTCCTCTTTGAATCCTTTCCTCCGCGTCCCCCCGCGTCCTCCGCGTTGCGAGCTTACGTTCCTCGGGCACCGACCAGCGGGAGCGAGCGTGCAGCTTCATTCCAGTGTCGTCCGCACCAGACGCCGCAATTCCGGCAGCAGATCCTCCTCGAACCACGGATTGCGCTTCAACCATCCCGTATTGCGCCAGCTCGGGTGCGGCAGGGGGAGAAACCGCGGCAGGTATGCGCGAAATGCCCGTACCGTTTCGGTCATGGCGGCCTTGCGCCGCGCGGCAAGATGGAACGCCTGCGCATAGCTGCCGACCAGCAAGGTCAGCTCGACCGCTTCGAGCGCCGGCACGATGCGCGGATGCCACAACGGCGCGCACTCGCGACGCGGCGGCAGATCGGCGCCGTCGACCGTGCCCGGATAGCACAGGCCGATGGGCAGGATCGCCACGCGCGACACGTCGTAGAACACCTCGGGCGTCAGGTCGAGCCACTCGCGCAACCGCTCACCCGAGGGGTCGTTCCACGGAATGCCGCTCTCGTGCACCCGGCGCCCGGGGGCCTGCCCGACGATCAACAGCCGTGCCGTGGCGCTGACCCGCAGCACCGGCCGCGGCGGGTGCGGGAGATGCGCAGCACACACCGTGCAGGCGCGCGCCTCGTGCGCCAGGCGTTCGAGCTTCATCGAATGATTGTAAAGAGCACCCCGGGCTTTCCGATAAAATTCGCATCTTTCATGCACTGCAGGATGAAATTGCCCCCACGCGCCCAACGGCCGCTGCCCCCAAAGGGGGCGCATCGGCACCTTGGGGCGGCCCGGCGGTACTGACATGGAACTCACCGCCCTCACCGCCCTTTCCCCGCTCGACGGCCGCTACGGCCGCAAGGTGGCATCCCTCGCTGAGCACTTCAGCGAGTTCGCGCTGATCCGCTACCGCGTCCGGGTCGAGATCGAATGGTTGAAGGCGCTCGCGGCCGAGCCCGGCATCACCGAGCTGCCGCCGTTCTCCGCGGTGACGCTGGCCGAACTCGATACCGTCGCGAGCGAGTTCTCCGTCGCCGACGCCGAGGCCGTCAAGGCGATCGAGGCTCGCACCAATCACGATGTGAAGGCCGTCGAGTACTGGCTGCGCGAACGCTTCGAGACCAATCCCGAGGTGGGCGGCCACAACCAGTTCATCCATTTCGCCTGCACATCCGAGGACATCAACAACCTCTGCCACGGCCTCATGCTTGCCGAATCGCGCACGCGCGTGCTGCTGCCGGCGCTCGACGGCCTCCTCGCGCGCCTGACCGGCATGGCCCACACGCTCGCGGAACTGCCGATGCTCGCCCGCACCCACGGCCAACCCGCCACGCCCACCACGCTGGGCAAGGAGATCGCCAATGTGGCGGCACGGTTGAAACGCGCACGGGAGCGCATCGCGGCCGTCGCGCTGCCCGGCAAGATCAACGGCGCGGTCGGCAACTTCAACGCGCACGTGGTCGCCTATCCCGGCGTCGACTGGCAGGCGCTCTCGCGCCGCGTGGTCGAATCGCTGGGCCTCGAGTTCAACGCCTTCACGACCCAGATCGAACCGCACGACGGCATCGCGGAACTGTGCGACGCCTACGCCCGCGCCAACACGATCCTGCTCGATCTCGACCGCGACATCTGGGGTTATGTATCGCTCGAGTATTTCCGCCAGAAGGTGCTGGCGGGCGAAGTGGGTTCCTCCACCATGCCGCACAAGGTGAACCCGATCGACTTCGAGAACTCCGAGGGCAACCTGGGGCTCGCCAATGCGCTGCTCGGCCATCTGGCCGCGAAGCTGCCGGTCTCGCGCTGGCAGCGCGACCTCACCGACTCCACCGTACTGCGCAATCTCGGCGTGGCGCTCGGCTACACGCTGCTCGCGTGGGACTCGTGCCTCAAGGGCCTGGGCAAGCTCGAACCGAATCCGGCAGCGCTCGACGCCGACCTCGATGCCACCTGGGAAGTGCTGGCCGAGCCGATCCAGACCGTCATGCGTCGCTACGGCATTGCCGATGCCTACGAGCAGCTGAAGGCGCTCACCCGAGGCAAGGAAGGGATCACCCGCGCCTCGCTGGCGGAGTTCATCCGCGGCTTGACGATTCCCGAATCCGAGAAGGCGCGGCTGCTGCAGCTCACGCCATCCGGCTACACGGGTCTCGCCGGGACGCTCGCGCGCAGGATCTAGGACAAAAAACGGCGCCGACAGGGAGCGCCGACACCGACAACAGGGAAGGAGCTCCGATGACGACGACCGAATCCGGTGGCGCAGCGGCAGGCGCGGCCGTGGAACCGCTCTCCACCGAGGAGGAAGAGGCGCTGCGCGCCTTCTTCGAGGAGTGGACCAGCCTCTCGGAAGCGGAAGAACACATGCCTCCGCCGTCGCCGCTCGCTTTCCGCCTGCTGTCGCTCGACACCCATTCACCGTCGATCGCACGGGAGTTGGAAGAGATCATCGGGAGCGATCCGGTGCTCGCGGCGCGGGTACTGGGGGTGGCCAATTCCGCGCGCTTCGGCAACGCCGGCAAGCCGCTCGTGGAGATCAACGCCGCCGTGATGCGCCTCGGCGTCGACCTCACCATGGACTTGTGCGAAGCCCAGCTGCTCGAATTGTGGATGCGCACCAGCGCCGCACTGGTCGATCCGGAGCTACTGCACGCCCTGTGGCTCGAGTATCTGATGACCGGCTTCTGCGCGCGCGAGATCGCATTGATGCTGTCGGGCGACGTCGACCGGCACGTCGCCTACGCCGGCGGCATGCTGCACGACGTCGGCACACTCGCGCTGTGCTGGTCGCAGCCGAAGCTGATGCGGCGCTTCGTGCAGGTGGGCTACGCACGCGGCACGCCGCTCAACCAGGCGTTCATCATCGCGCACACCGGCCTGGGCGCAGCGGCGTCGCTGGAACGCACCGCGCGAACTGGTGCAGATCGCCGGCACCCACCACGCCGGTCTCAATCCGCGGGCGCTCGCCTCGGCACTGGTCGTGTTCGTGTCGGATCACCTGCACCAGGCCGTCTTCGAGCACGAAGGCATCGCGCTCGAGGCCCCGGCGGACTACCCGCTCGGCTGCTTCGGCGGCGCGACCGAGGCGGTGACGGCCGCGCTCGAGGCGCTCGGCCTCGCCGATCAGCTGGACGCCATCATCCTGAGAGTCGGCAAGGCGAGCCATCGCCTGGAGATGCTCGCCACGGGTCTCGCGAGGTGACCGCACCGGTCGTCGCGTTCTACGACACGCACCCGATCAACGAAGAGCAGATCCTGCGGGCGCTGGCCGCGCGGGGCGTCGCGCTCGATACGCTCACCGAAGAGATCCTCAAGGAGCACGACCAGGACCACTTCGGCGGCATCGAGGCGAACGACATCCTGATCGAGGCGGCGGGCATCCGGCCCGGGCATGTCGTGCTCGACGTATGCAGCGGCATGGGCGGTCCGGCGCGCTACCTCGCGCATCGGATCGGTTGCCGGGTCGTGGGGCTCGACCTGACGGAAAGCCGGCACGCGGGTGCGCGGCGCCTGACGGCGCTCGCACACCTCGATGACCGGGTGGAGTTTCGTCTCGGCGATGCGCTGCACATGCCCTTCGAGAACGCGAGCTTCGACGTCGTGATCGGGCAGGAGGCCTGGTGTCACGTGCCGGACAAGCCGCGTCTGATCGCCGAGTGTGCCCGCGTCCTGAAGCCCGGCGGCATGATCGCGTTCACCGACATCCTGCGACGCGACGCGCTGACCGGCGCCGAGATGGAGCGGCTCACGCGCGAGATGACGTTTCCCGATCTCGAGACGCTCGACGGCTACACCGGCCTGCTCGCCGCCAACGGTTGCACGCTCGTGCGCCGCGACGATCTCACCGAACTGTGGGCCCGCATCCTGGTGCAGCGGCTCGAGATGTACCGCAGCCTGGGCGGCGATACGGCCCGCAAGTTCGGCACCGCACGCTCGAGCCAGTGGGACGAGGCCTACGCATTCTTCGTCGAGCGGTTCGCGCGCGGCGGCCTGGGCGGCGGGCGCTTCGTGGCGCGACGCGACGGCTGAACCGCGGGGTCAGTCGTCCTCGTCGTCGGTGCCGCTGGCACCGAGCCACGCTTCGACCGCCGACAGGAACTCCGCATCCGACGGGAACGGTCGCGGCGTGCCGGAGGATCCGGCGGCGCCGTTCAGTGCGCCGGTATGCCGGACAAGCCAGCCGATGATGGTGCTGCCGGCATTGGCGAGCGTGCGATAGCGCCCGGCGTTACGGGCGCCGCCGAGTTCCAGCGCAGCCACGCGATCGACCAGTTGCCACACGTCGCGCGCGCCATACGCGCGGCGCACGTCCGGATCGGCGAGCACTGCCAGCGCCTGCTGGATCTGTTCGTGCAGTGCCGCTGCCGGCCGCGCCGCCCCGGCGCCGTACCGCGCCAGATTGGCGGCAAGCTCGCGCGCCGCGGCCCGCACCAGCGGCCGATCGATCAATTGCACGCGCCGCGACCACCGCGCGTGGTCGTGCACCGTCGCGATCAGCGCGAGCCACAGTTCGGGCAGCCTCCGGTTGGGAACGACGCCGCCGGCGAGTGCCCCACCAATGCCGAACGTACGCGCGTAGAGGCGATCGCGTTGCGCCGCGGAAAGACGCTCGCCGCGTTCGTTCCAGTACTCGTGCAGCAATGCACCGGCACCACCCGCCCGCACCGGCAACGCGCCTGCCCGGAACAGTTCCACCAACCGGTCCACCACCACGAACAGCGGCGCGTATTCGAGCGCGGCGGCGAACCAGATCACCTGGACCGCGCGCAGCGTGTCCTCCACGATCGATGCGGTGCCCTGCCAGCCCGTCACCTGCAACGACAGAAGCCGCGTCGGCGACTCCACCGCTGCGGTGCGCTGCCTCGATGTCCGTGTGGCCATGCCGCCTCCCGCGCGTCGCACCACCCTGCTCGACCCCGGCCACCATACACCCGTCCGCTTCCCTTGGTGTGGCGAGGCGGCGAGAATGCCGCGACAACGACCGGGAGGAGACCATGAGACTCGGCTTCATCGGCGCCGGCTTCGTCGCGCGCTTCCAGGCGATGGCCATCCAGCAGGTCCGGGGCCTCGAGATCGCGGGCATCCTGCGGCGCAGCGGTGCCGACGCATTGTCGTCGTGGTGCCGGCAGCAGCGGCTGGGTGACGCGAAGGTCTACGACTCCATCGGCGAACTTGCACGCAACGTCGATGTGATCGCCATCTACGCCCCGAACTACGCGCGGGTCGCCGTGATGGAGGAGATCCATGCGGCGGTGATGGGCGGTGCCCGGTCGCGCGGTGTCATCGTCGAGAAACCGCTCGGCCGCAACATGGTGGAAGCATCGCGCATGGTCGCTCTGGCGCGTGAAGGCGGTCTCCGGACTGCGTACTTCGAGAACCAGATCTTCATGCGGTCGATCCGCACCCAGCGTGAACAACTGCAGCCGGTGGCGCGCACCATGGGCCCGCTCACGCTCACGCGCTCGGCCGAGGAACACGGCGGACCGCACGAACCCTGGTTCTGGGATCCGACGCGCCAGGGCGGCGGCGTGCTGCTCGACATGGGTTGCCACAGCATCGCCGTGGGCCGCTACGTGCTGACCCCGCCCGACAAGGGCCTCACGTTCCTGCAACCGCAGTCGGTGAGCGCCGATCTCGGACTGCTCAAATGGGGGCAACCCAAGTGGCGCGCGCAGTTGCTGAAGGATCGCGGCGTCGACTACGGCAAGACCCCCGCCGAGGACTTCGCCACCGGCATGGTCACGTACCGCAATCCGGAAACCGGGCAGATCGTGAAGGCCCAGTTCACGGACTCGTGGATGTTCGAGAAACAGGGCCTGCGCCTTTTCATGGACGGGATGGGCCCCGGCTACGCCTTCGAGGTGAACACGCTGGTCTCGCCCTTGAGCGTCTTCATCGGGGATGCCGCCGCGGAAGCCATCGCCGACCAGGAAACCGCCCTGGAGAAGGCCACCGCGAGCCGCGGCCTGCTGGCGGTCCAGACCAACGAGGCCGACCTGTACGGCTATACCGACGAGAACCGGGACATGCTGGAGGCCTTCTCCGCCGGCCGCGACGCCATGCTCGACTGGGCCTACGGTCTGGAGATCCAGCGGCTGGTCATGGCGGCCTACCTGTCGGCGGAACGCGGCCGGACCGTGGACCTCACGGACAGCGCCACGCTGCGCGAGCTGGATTCGTATATCCCCGCGATTCAACAGGGGAAGGGCGCAGCGCAGCTGCTCTAACCCGACGCCGGCAGACGACACACGCGGCTAAAGTAGGCCCACGGACGGCCGTAACAGGGACCATCCCTGGCGCCCCGAGCGCCATTTTTTCGTCCCCCTACGGCCGGAAGCGCTCCGGCCTCGCCTCGGAGTCTCTGCCATGCAACGCCTGCTCGACCGCTTCAGCATCCGCGCCAAGCTCTGGGCGCTCGTTCTCCTGGGAGGGCTCGGAGTGGCCCTCGCCGTCGCCGCCGCGCTGCGCGAGGAGCAGAAGGTCCTGATGGAGGACCGCAAGGCCAAGACCCAGCACGTGGTCGAGACCGGGATGGGCGTGCTCGCCTACTACGAAGGCCAGGTGAAGGCCGGCAAACTGACCCGCGAGGAAGCCCAGAAGCAGGCGGCGGCGGTGGTGAAGGGCATGCGCTACGGCGGCAAGGAGTACTTCTGGATCAACGACCTGGATCAGCGGGTCATCATGCATCCGATGAAACCCGAGTGGGACGGCACGCTGCGCGACGACGTCCGCGATCCGGACGGCGTCTACACCTACCGCGAGATGGTGAAGGTGGTGAAGGCCAACAACGGGGCCGGCTTCGTGGCATACCGCTGGAGCAAGCCCGGCGAGTCCGAGCCTACCCGCAAGATCTCCTACGTGCAGCTGTTCGAGCCCTGGGGCTGGGTCCTGGGGAGCGGCATCTACCTGGACGACGTGGATGCGATCTTCTTCGAATCGCTGAAGCGCGTAGGGGCCTGGCTGCTCGGCATCACCATCGTGCTGGGCGGCGCCCTGCTGATGCTCTCCCGCAGCATCGCGCGGCCGATGAACGCCCTGAGCGCCTTCGGCGCCACCATGGCGCAGATCAAGGGTGACGGCGACCTGTCGCGCCGTCTGCCGGTCTCCGGCCGCGACGAGATCGCCCAGGTGATGACGTCGTTCAACGATCTGATGGAAAGCTTCCAGTCGAGCATCCGTGCGGTGCGCGAGCAGCTCTCCCAGGTGACCGATGCGACCCGTGCCGCGTTCGACTGCACCGGACGGATCAAGGCGAGCTCCGAGCAGCAGAGCGAAGAGGCCGCCGGCACTGCCGCCGCGGTCGAGGAGATGACAGTCAGCATCTCCCACATCGCCGACAATACGCGCGATGCCGAAGCCACGGCGGTTCAGGCTGGCGAACTGGCCGGCCAGGGCGAACAAACCGTCGAGGAGGTGGTCGCGGGCATGAACCGCATCGCCGAGACCGTGTCGGCCTCCGCCGTCAGCATCGAATCGCTCGGCAACCGCTCGCTCGAGATCACCGGCATCGTGAAGGTCATCAAGGACATCGCCGATCAGACCAACCTGCTCGCGCTGAACGCGGCCATCGAGGCTGCGCGCGCCGGTGAGCAGGGCCGCGGCTTCGCGGTCGTGGCCGACGAGGTGCGCAAGCTCGCAGAACGCTCGGGCAACGCGACGACCGAGATCAGCACCATGATCGCCTCGATCCAGGAAGACACGCAGAAGGCGGTCGCGTCTATGCAGAGCGGCAGCCGGATGGTGCAGGAAGGCGTATCGGCCGTGACCCGCGCCGGCACGTCCATGCGCGAGATCGTCGACGGCACCCGCCACATCGGCCAGGTGACGCGCGACATCGCCTCCTCGGTACGCGAGCAGAGCACCGTAGCCACCGACGTGGCGGGCCGCGTCGAGCGCATCGCCCGCATGGCCGAAGAGAACAGCGCCGGCAGCGTGGAAGCCCACGCGCAGGTGGAACGCCTGTCGGCCTCGGCCGTGCAGCTCGAACAGGCGGTCGCGCGGTTCCGCTGCTGAGCCGGTTCCGCCCGCGATATGCCCCCACCCTAACCCTCCCCCAGCTTCGCTGGGGGAGGGGATCTACACCCCTTACCCGCCGACGGCGGGGGAAGGTTGGGATGGGGGCAGCCGGTGCTTAAGCCGCCTCGCTCTCCATCAGCTTCGTCACCAATCCCGACGGCACTTCGGCGTAGTGCGCGAACTCCATCGTGAACGTGCCGCGACCGCTGGTGGCTGAACGCAGGAAGTTGATGTAGCCGAACATCTCGGCGAGCGGAATGAAGCCCTGCACGAACGCCTGCGGGCCCCTGCTCCCCTGCTCCGTCACCTGACCGCGCCGGCGGTTGAAATCGCCGATGATGTCGCCCAGGTAGTCGGCCTCGGTCACCACTTCCACGCGCATCACCGGCTCGAGCAGCTTGGGCTTGCTCGCCTTGTGCGCCTCGCGGAAGCAGGAACGTCCGGCGATTTCGAACGCGAGCGCCGAGCTGTCTACGTCGTGGTACTTGCCATCGATCAGGCGCGCGCGGAAGTCCACCACCTCGTAGCCCGCCACCTGGCCACGCTTCGATTCGCTCTTGATCGCATGCTCCACCGCGGGGATGTACTCGCGCGGCACACGGCCGCCCACGACCTCGTCCACGAACTCGACCCCGCTGCCGGGCTCGAGCGGTTCGAACACCATCTTCACTTCGGCGAACTGACCGGAACCACCCGACTGCTTCTTGTGCTGATAGGTGCGCTCGACCGCGGTGCCGAAGGCCTCGCGGAAGCTCACCTTGGGCTTGCCCATGTTCGCTTCGACGCCGAGTTCGGTGCGCATGCGGTCGATGGTCACTTCAAGGTGCAGCTCGCCCATGCCCTTCAGCACCGTCTGGCCGGTTTCCTGATCCACTTCCAGGCGCAGCGACGGATCTGCCTTGGCCATCTTGTAGAGAGCCGTGGAGAGCTTGTCGATGTCGCCGCGCGTCTTCGGTTCCACCGCGACGCTGATCACGGGGTCGGGGAAGCGCATGCGCTCGAGCAGCGCCGGATGGTCCGGATCGGACAACGAATCGCCGGTCTCCGTCTCCTTCATCGATACGAAGGCGCAGATGTCGCCGGCACGCGCTTCCTCGATGTCCTTGGTGACGTTGGCCTGGACTTCCACGATGCGGCCGATACGCTCCTTGCGGCCGCGCGTCACGTTGAGCAGGGTGTCGCCCTTCTTGATCACCCCCGAGTAGACGCGCACGAAGGTGAGCGTGCCGAACTGGTCGTTGATCACCTTGAAGGCGAGCGCACGGGCCGGGGCATCGTCCTTCACTTCCTGCTTGCCGATCACCTTGCCGTCCGGATCGACCATGCTGATGCCGCCGTTCTCGCCCGGGTATGGCAGGTAGTCCACCACCGCGTCCAACAGTTGCTGGACACCCTTGTTCTTGAACGACGAGCCGCAGAACACGGGCACGTGGGTACCGGCCACCGTGCCCTTGCGGATGCAGGCCTTCAGCACCTTGGGATCGAACTCCTCGGTCTCGATGAAGTGCATGAACGCGTTCTCGTCCAGCGCCAGCGCGTGCTCGATCAGGTCGTGGCGCAACGCCGGGATCTGGTCGATCCAGTCGTTGTCCGCGCTCGCGGCGAACTTGAAGCGGCTCTTCAGCTGGTCGAACGGGACGATCTCCCATTCGGCGTCCTTGTCCTCGGACTTCCAGATGTAGGCGACACCCGCCACCAGGTCGGCCATGCCGACGAACTCGTCGTGGCTGCCGATCGGCACGTGGCACAGCAGGACGTTCGCTCCCAGGCGCTCGCGGATGCCCTTCAGGCAGTGCGCGAAGTTGGCGCCCATGCGGTCCATCTTGTTGACGTAGCACATGCGCGGCACGTTGTACTGGTTCGCGAGCCGCCAGTTGGTCTCGGTCTGCGGTTCCACGCCCGCCACGCCATCGAACACCACGACCGCGCCGTCCAGCACGCGCAGGCTGCGGTTCACCTCGATGGTGAAGTCCACGTGGCCCGGGGTGTCGATCACGTTGATCTGGTAGCCCTTCCACTCGGTCGACACCGCCGCGCTCTGGATCGTGATCCCGCGCTTGCGCTCCTGCTCCAGGTAGTCGGTGGTGGTGCTCGCCTTGCCGTCCTTGGTGTCGTGCACCTCGATGATCTGGTGCTTGCGGCCGGTGTAATAGAGCACGCGCTCGGTGGTGGTGGTCTTGCCCGCGTCGATGTGGGCGATGATCCCGATGTTGCGGTACAGCTCTAGCGGTTTTTGCCTGGGCATGGTGTCGTCAGCAGGGAAAAGAGGGAGGGCGCTCCCCTGGGCCGGCCTGCAGTCCGGGGAGTTTCGGCGGGGCGGCATTGTACGGGTCTTCTGCGACCAACCGAAGGTTTTTTTGCGGTTTTTTCGCTTCCGCGGGCTACCCGCCCGGGGCCTGCCTCGAGACCGCTAGGGGAGCATCCGCTCCCCGTCCCGGAAGACCGCCAGTTCGCCTGGCTGCAGCGCCGTCCAGGTCTCGTCGTCGGTCAGAGGGACCGTCGCGATGACCGCCACCCGGTCGTTCGGCGTGGTTACTTCGCTGAAATCCACCGAAACGTCCTCGTCCACCAGGTGCGCCGTCTTGAATGGTGCCTGCCGGACGATGTAGGCGAGCCGGTCGTGGCAGCGGGCGAACAGAGTCCGCCCGTCCGACAGCATGAAGTTGAACGTCCCGTGGGCCGCCGTGGCGTCGGCCCAGGTCGAGATCGCCTCGTGGAGATCTCCCGCCGGCGGTTCGACGGGACCGAACCGGTCCCGCAGCATTTCCAGCAGGTCGCAGAACGCCGCCTCGCTGTCGGTCGTGCCCACCGGCCGGTACCAGCCCCGCACGGGCGGCGCGTACTCCTTCAGCGTGCCGTTGTGCGCGAAGATCCAGTACCGCCCCCAGAGCTCGCGCATGAACGGATGGGTGTTCTCGAGGCACACCGCCCCCCGCGTGGCCTTGCGGATGTGCGCGATGACATTGAGCGAGCGGATCGGATAGCTGCGCACCAGTTGCGCCACCGGCGACTCGGATGCCGGCGCGTGATCGAGGAACACCCGGCAGCCGTTGCCTTCGAAGAACGCGATGCCCCAACCGTCCGCGTGGTGATCGGTGCGCCCGCCGCGCTGCTGGAATCCGGTGAAGGAAAAGCAGATGTCGGTGGGCACGTTGCAGTTCATGCCGAGGAGCTGGCACATGGCGGATTCGACGACTCGTGGGGACCCGCATGATAGCGATTCGCCGCCGCTTGCCGCAGCCATTGGCGTATCCCTACACTGCCGCCCCATGAATCCCGACGGCCCCATCGGCGTCTTCGATTCCGGCGTAGGCGGCCTCTCGGTGTGGCGCGAGATCGTGAGCGCGCTGCCGAACGAGGACACGATCTACTTCGCCGACCAGCAGCACGTCCCCTACGGCCCGCGCAGCGAACTCGAGATCCGCGCATTCAGCGACGGCATCACCCGCTTCCTGCTGGAACGCGGCTGCAAGGCGGTCGTGGTCGCGTGCAACACGGCTTCGGCGGCAGCGCTGAAGTACCTGCGCGACACGCTGCCGCACGTGCCGACGATCGGCATGGAGCCCGCCGTCAAGCCGGCCGCCGCCATGACGAAGACCGGGGTGGTGGGCATCATGGCCACACCCGCCACGTTCCAGGGGCGATTGTTCAAGGCCACCGCGGGCCGTCACGCGAGCAACATCCGCCTGATCAACCAGGTCTGCGACGGCCTTGCCGACCACGTGGAAGCCGGTGACCTCGACGGCGCCGCGACCGAACGTCTGCTGCGCAGGTTCCTGGATCCGATCCTCGAGGCCGGCGCCGACACCATCGTGCTCGCCTGCACGCACTACCCGTTCGTCATCGAACCCATCCGCCGCATCGCCGGCCCCGGCGTTGCGGTCATCGATCCTGCGCCGGCCATCGCGCGTCATCTGGGTACGGTGCTGACGCAGCACGGCCTGCGACGCATGGCGACCCGACCGGGGCAGCACGCGTTCATCACGAGCGGCGACCCGCAGCGCTTCGAGTCCGCCCTGCTACGGCTGACCGGCGTACGCAGCGTCTCCGAAGGCGTCCGCTGGCAGGCGGACACCCTGACGCCCGCCTCGACCGTCGGCTAGAAGAGATCCCGCGCGATGCGGAATCCGATCTGATAGTTGCGCATCTTGCCGTCCTCGGCATAGCGATACGCCGAACGGCTCGTGGATGGTCCATCGACCCAGCCGCCGCCGCGCACCAGATGCTTCTCGCATGTCTCGACGTTGCGCACCGATCCGTCCTCCGGCATGCCCGCGTAGCCTTCGACGTGGCAGTCCTCCACCCACTCGCGCACGTTGCCCAGCATGTCGTGCAGGCCGAAGGCATTGGGCTTGAACTTGCCCGTGGGCGCGTTCTCGGCGAAGCCGTCGGTGCACTGGTGGTGCGACCACACGTACATGGGGTGCGCTTCCTTGCTGGTCTCGTCGTGGGTGTTGGCGAACTGACACGCGATGCGCGAACCCCAGCTGTCCTCGGCAGCGCCCCAGAACCAGGGGGTGGTCGTGCCGCCGCGCGCGGCGTATTCCCATTCCGATTCCGACAGCAGCCGATAGGTCTTGCCGGTCTGCTTCGACAGCCATGCGACGTAGGCCTTGGCGTCATCCCAGTTCACATTGATGACAGGAAAATCACCGCGTCCGATGCCGTCGTCGTCGGCTTTCGGACAGCCGCCTGCCGCAGTGCACGCATCGAACTGCTGGAAAGTGACCTCCGTCTTCGAGACGGCGAGGGGCTTCGCGATCGTCACCGGATGCTGCGGCTTTTCGTCCTTGTGGCCGCTCTCGGCGAGCGGTGAGCCCATGACGAACTCGCCGGCCGGGATCACCACCATCGCCGGGCATTCGGGGCAATCCTTGAACACCGTGCCGGCGGCGGGCGCATCCGTGGCGAGTGCCGGGGCCACCGGCATGCCGGTCACGGCCGCGGTCACAACTGCAAGTAGGACGGCTGGATCAATCCTGAACGACTTTTTGATTTTCATGTTTCGATCTCCTCCTGGCGGACGAAGCGTAAGCTACCGCCCGCCGTCCGCTCAAGCCTTGACGCGGATCAACCGGGGAACCTCCCCGGTCGCGCACGGCCCAAGCTGCATGTCCTTCCCGTGAACGGATTCCCATGACCAGCCCCTTCAGCGCCCGCACCCTGTCCGTCATCGCGATCCTGGGTGCCGCGCTGCACTCCACTGCCTGCACGGCAATGCGCGATTCGATGCCGATCGCCGAGGTCGTGACGATGAGCAAGCAGGGCGATGCGCCCGGCAACATCGCCGGAGCGATGCGTTCGGCACGCACCACGTATGCGCTGCGCGGCTCGGATTTCGGCAAGCTCGCGAAGGCGGGCGTGCCCCGTGAAGTGCTGGACGACATCCAGCAGGGTTTCGCGGATGACGTAGACCTCCTGGTGCGCTACTGGATGACAGGTGAATCGCTGGGTCGATGCGCGCCTTGCTATCCGCAGCAGGTGAATCTCGCCGGACTCGACACCGGCGCATCACCCACACAGTCGCCGCCGCCGCTGCGCGCGCCGTTCGGCCGGCCGCTCGGCCTCCCCGATTGGTACCAGCCCCAGGGCTTCAAGCCGCAGGCGATCTCCATCGAGCAGGTGCGACAGATGTCGAAGGCCGGCAAGAGCGACGAGGAGATCATCGCCACGCTGCGTGGTGCACGTCTGCAGGAAGCCTTCGGCAGCCGCGGCATGCTGAAGCTCGGGACGCGTCTGCCGGCCGGCATCAGCGGTTCGCGCCTCGCGGATTTGCGGGCGGAGGGCATGTCCGATCCGGTGCTCGATGAACTGCAGGTGAGTTGGCTCGCTGCCTACGTGGAATTCCTGCGGCAGCGCTATCTGGGGTTAGGGAAGGGTTCGAAGCCTTGAGGTTTCGAGGGTGGTGGCGGCCGCCCCCATCCCAACCTTCCCCCACATGCGTGGGGGAAGGAGTGCATCTGCGATCGTCTTGCCCAAACCAGGGGCACTCCTTCCTCCACCGAAGGTGGGGGAAGGCTGGGATGGGGGCTCAGCCCAACCGCCGCGGCGACAACATCTCCTCGGTAACACCGAACCCCGCGATCCGCTCCGGCACCCCCTTGCCCAACACGAGCGACGCACACGCCTCTCCCATCGCCGGCGAAGTCTGGATGCCATAGCCGCCCTGAGCAGCGCACCAGAAAAATCCCGACGCGCGAGCGTCGAAGCCACCGACCAGATCACCATCGGCGACGAACGAACGCAACCCGGCCCAGGTGTGCGCCGGTCGCCGGATGCGCATGGACGTCGCCTGTTCGATGCGCCAGATACCAGTGGCCACGTCCTCCTCTTCCGGACGCACGTCGTGCGGTTCCATCGGATCCTGGTTGGCCGGTGAACCGAGCAGCAGTCCCGCATCGGGCTTGAAGTAGAACGATTCGTCGGCACCGATGACGGCCGGCCAACGCGCGCTGTCCACGGCTTCCGGTGGAGCGAACGTGAACGCGGTGCGACGCTTGGGCACGAGGCCGATCGGTCGAACCCCCGCCAATCGCGCGACGACGTCGCACCATGCCCCGGCCGCGTTCACCAACAACGGGGCCTCGTGCACGTCGCCACCGGCATGAACCCGCCACCGATCTCCCGTGCGCTCGATGGCCGTCACCCCGGCATCGGAATGCACGGCGCCGCCCTGGGCGCGGATGCCGCGCAGGAAGCCCTGGTGGATGGCATGCACGTCCATGTCGGCCGACACCGGATCGAGCACCGCACCCTCGGCGTACGCCGGCTCCAGCACCGGTACCCGTGCCCGTGCTTCGGCCGCGCTCAAACGTCGGGCCCGATCGGTGAACGCGTGCACGATGTCGTACAGCCGGTCGAGTTCGTCCGTCTGCTCGCTCGTGCCCACGAAAAGCGCACCACGATCGCCGAGCAGCGGATGATCGGCGAATCCGTCGGGCGGCCCTTCGAAGAACGCGCGACTCGCCAGCGTCAGCGCGCGCACCTGCGGCGTGCCGTAGCTTTCCGCGAACAGGGCCGCGGAGCGCCCCGTGGTGTGGTAGCCGGGTTGCGATTCGCGCTCGAGCAACAGGACGCGCGCACTGCGGGACAGGAAGTAGCCGATCGACGCCCCCGCGATGCCGGCGCCGACGACGATCACATCGGTGGTCATGCCGCGATGTTCGCCGCGGACCGGTACGAAGGTCAACGTGGCACAGCGCAGCCCGCGCACCCTTGGTAACCTTGCGCCTTTGTCCACGACGTTGCCCATGGATCATCCCACCCCGCTCTGGCGCCCCTCGGCCGAACGCATCGAACAGGCCGCCATCACGCGCTACTGCCGCTGGCTCAAGGACCATCGCGGGCTCGATTTCGCCGACTACGAATCCCTGTGGCAGTGGTCGGTGACCGAGATCGAGGCCTTCTGGGAAACCATCTGGCAGTTCTCGCAGATGAAATCCCACAGCCCCTACCGGCAAGTGCTCGATCGCCGCGTGATGCCGGGGGCGAAGTGGTTCGAAGGGTCGACTCTCAACTATGCGGAACACGCGCTGGCGGGCGCCGCGCGGGCAGACGCGGCAACGCGACCGGCACTGATCTTCCAGTCCGAGATCCGCAGCCGCGGCGAGATGTCGTGGTCGCAACTCGCAGCCCAGGTGGGCGCGATGACCGCAACGCTCGAAGGCCTCGGAGTCCACCCCGGCGATCGCGTCGTCTCCTACATGCCCAACATTCCGGAGAGCGTCGTCGCACTGCTGGCCACGGCGAGCGGCGGCGGCGTCTGGTCGAGCTGTTCGCCGGACATGGGTCCGGTGAGCGTGCTCGACCGCTTCCGTCAGATCGAACCGCGCGTACTGTTCGCGGTGGACGGCTATCGCTACGGCGGCAAGGACTACGACCGGCGCGACGTGGTGCGCGAACTGGTGGCACAGCTGCCGACGCTCGAGGCCGTCATCTTCGTGCCGTATCTCGATCCGGATGCCCGGCTCGAACTGGATGCCGCCCGCGGCGTGCGCGTGATCCCGTTCACCGAGGCGATCGCGAATCCGGTCACGACTGCCCCGCGCCCGCTGCCCTTCGAACACCCGCTGTGGATCGTGTACTCGTCGGGCACGACCGGCATGCCCAAGCCCATCGTCCACTGCCATGGCGGCTCGGTGATCGAAACCGCCAAGGGCACGGGCCTCGCGCTCGACGTGAATGAGGACGACCGCTTCTTCTGGTTCTCGTCCACCAGCTGGATCATGTGGAACGTGCTCGTCTCCGCGCTGACCCGCGGCGCGACCATCCTCCAGTTCGACGGCAACCCGGGCCACCCGGACCTCGGCACGCTGTGGCGCTTCGTCGCGCAGGAGCGCGCCACGTTCTGCGGCATCAGTCCCGCCTTCATCGCGCTCTGCGCCAAAGGCGGCTATTCGCCGCGCGAACACTTCGATCTGACCGCGATCCGCACGGTGGGCTGCACCGGATCGCCGCTCACGGAAGACGGCTACCGCTGGGTGTACGACCACGTCCATGACGACGTGATGCTCGCCTCGATTTCCGGCGGGACCGACCCGGGCACGGCATTCGTCGGTTCCTGTCCGACGCTGCCCATCTATGCCGGCGAGATGCAGTGCCGCGGCCTCGGTATCGCGACCTATGCCTACGACGACAACGGCAAGCCGGTGCTCGACCAGGTGGGCGAACTCGTCTGCAGCGAGCCGTTTCCGTCCATGCCGCTCTATTTCTGGGGTGACAAGGACGGCAAGCGCTACTACGAAAGCTATTTCGACGTCTGGCCCGGTGTCTGGCGCCATGGCGACTGGCTGAAGCTCATCCCGCGGCCGGAGTCGGTGACGGCGGTCATCTACGGCCGCTCCGATTCCACCATCAACCGCCACGGCATCCGCATGGGTACCAGCGAGTTGTACCGCGTGGTCGAGGGCTTCGCGGAAGTGGCCGATTCGCTCGTAGTCGATCTCGAGTACCTCGGGCGACCATCGTTCATGGCTCTGTTCGTGGTACTGCGTGAAGCACGGGCCGACGTGCCGGAGGAACTGAAGCGATCGATCCTCCATGCGATCCGCACCGGACTGTCCGCGCGCCACGTGCCGGACGACGTGTTCGTCATCGCCGAAGTGCCGCGCACCATCTCCGGCAAGAAGATGGAAGTGCCGGTGAAGAAGATCCTGCTGGGACATGCGGTGGAGAAGGCCGCGAACCGCGATTCCATGGCGAATCCGAAGTCGCTCGACTGGTTCGTCGAGTTCGCGAAGGCGCGGGAAGCCACCACTTGAAATCGGCCCCCATCCCAACCTTCCCCCAGCAAAGCTGGGGGAAGGGGTGTACGTCCCCTCCCCCGGCTTCGCCGGGAGAGGGTTAGGGTGGGGCTTGCGCTCCATGGAACTGAAGCAGCTTGAGTACTTCGTCGCCATCGCGGAAGCCGGCACCTTCTCACGCGCGTCCCAGCGCCTGAACGTCGGCCAGCCGGTGTTGAGCCGCCAGATCAAGGCGCTCGAGGACGAACTGGGCGCCGAGCTGTATCACCGCACCGGTCGCGGCATCGTGCTCACCGAAGCCGGGCGCCTGTTCGAGCAGCACGCGCGCGGCGTGCTCGAGACGGCAGCCGGCGCGAAGAGCGCCATCCACGCGCTGGACGCCACGCCGACCGGCCGGGTCGTGATCGGCATGCCGCCGTCGGTGGGTGCCGTGCTCACGACGGCCCTGGTGCAGCAGATGCGCACAGCGTTTCCCAAGGTCTCGCTGGGTCTGATCGAAGGTTTCAGCGGCCACGTGCTGGAGTGGCTCATCATGGGGCGCATCGACGTGGCCGTGCTCTACAACGCGCCGAACACCCACGCGCTCGCGACCGATCCGCTGCTCACCGACGAGCTGTTCCTCCTGGGCCCGGCCGCCGATCCCGCCGGCGTCGGCGCCGGAGCGCTGCCCGCTGTCCGCCTCGCCGATCTGCCGTTGATCCTGCCCAGCCGTCCTCACGGCCTGCGGGTGCTGGTCGACGATTTCCTCGCCACCATCGGCATCGCACCGAACGTGAATGTCGAGGTCGACGCCATGCCGTCCACGTTGAGTCTGGTGGAAGCCGGCGTCGGCTACACCATCCTCTCCTACTCGTGCGTGCACCACCTGATCGCCGCCGGACGTATCCGCGCGTGGCCGATCGAGCAGCCCACCATGACGAGAACGCTCGTCATCGCGACTTCAACGCAGCGGCCCGTGACCAATGCGGCACGAGCCCTCACCCGCATCGTGACGTCGCAGGTGCAGGCGATGGTGGCGGACGGGCGGTGGATGCCTAGACGATCGGGGACTAGGGACTAGGGACTAGGGACTAGGGACTAGGGACTAGGGACTAGGGACTAGGGACTAGGGACTAGGGACT
>JAIESW010000080.1 GCA_019745565.1 Burkholderiales bacterium | reverse complement strand
GAGAAAAAGACGCCCCGGCGCGGACCCGGGAGGAGTCCGCCACGCGGGGCTTCACAAGGGGAGCAGGAGAGACACACAGCGCCGGCACGGCGCTGGTACTACTTACTTTCAGCGGGTAACGGTTTCGCCGGAGGCGGCGCGGCTGTAGTGGAACGGCGAGTCGGGCTTCGCGAGCGGCGTGCCGGTGCTGGTGCACACGTCGCGCGTATCGCAGGCGGGATTGCGCGCCGTCGCGTCGGGGCGTCCGGCCGAGGACTTCACCGCGATGGGCGGCGACTCGGAGCAGACGTCGCGGATGTCGCATCGCGCATCGCGCGCAGCGACGGTCTTGGCACCAGGGGTCGTGACGACCGCGCCGATCGGACCGCTGGAGCGGAGGTCGCGGACGTCGTAGCTGGCGGGACGATCGAACGACTGACCCGCCCGGGCTTGAGGCGCAAGGGCGGTAAGGGCTGCGATCGCAGCGCCGAGCACGAGCCCCGTGTTGAGCAGGCGGCTGGGGGACAAGACAAGAGTGTTCATGTCGGGTACTCCTTCAGGTGTTCCTTGCTGCACCCGCGGTGGCGCAGAACCGCCTGCGCCACCGCGGTTCCAGCGTCAGTTGGAAGCGTGCTTCGAACCGATGACGTGTGCGACGGGAGTCGTCGCAGGGCCGCCTTCACGGGCAGTCCACGCCGGGGCGTTGTCCCACGACAGCGTGCGGACAGCCTTGGTGGATTGCGCGGGCGCTGGACCACCGATGCTGTCGTTCGCGACGGAGTCGAACTGCCGCGACTTCAGGACACCACCCTTGTTGAATGCGGAGTCGGGAGCGCCACCACCGGTCCAGTCTTGGGCCTCGGTGTAGACGCGCGCCTTCACTGCAGTGGCATCGTCAGCGGTGGCGGCTCCGGCAAAACCGAGAGCGGCGATGGCAGCAACGGCAGCGGCTTGGATACGGATGGCTTTCATAAGAACACTCCTTTAGTTTCGGCTTATCGGCCGCGAGCAAGCGCTCACAGCGCGCCCTGTCATAAGAAAAGTCCCTTCGCTCAGTACCTTGGCAACTCGCTGTAACTTATGTAACGTACGAGTAACCGTTGAAACACGATTGCTAAGCGAACGGTGACAGAATAGTAAACAGTGTTTATAGTGTCAACACTTTTATTTTCTTTTCTGGATTCACTAAGCCCATGGGTGTGACGGAACGCCGCGCGAGAGAGCGCGAGGAAATGCGCACCAAGATCCTTGATGCCGCCAGAAATCTTTTTGCGACACAGGGTTACGACGCGGTCACGCTGCGCAAGGTGGCCGACTGTATCGAGTACTGTCCTGCGACCATCTACAAGTACTTCTCTGACAAGGACGAGATGGTCCGGGCCCTGTGCGAGGAAGACATCGCGGCGATGATGGCGGCCTTCCGCCCCAGCATGGCCGAGCTGACGCCGCTCGAGCGCCTGCGGAGCTTCGGCCGTGCATTCATCAACATGGGCCTGGAACAGCCGAACCACTTCCGGCTCATGTTCATGACGCCGCTGCTGTCCCCCGACGACTCCCTGTTCGTCGAGAAGCACGCCAATCCCGAGACCGACTCCTACGGGCTGTTCCAGACGGTGGTCCAGGAGTGCATCGACACCGGCGTCTTCCGCGAGGATCTCACCGACCCCGAATTCATCGCCCAGACCCTATGGGCGGGACTGCACGGCGTGATCTCGCTGCACATCGCGCTGGGCACCGATCCCAACATCAACTGGCGGCCGGTCCGCGAGCGCGCCATCTACCTGCATGAGTTGATGATCGCCGGGATGTCGCGCAACCCGGCACCGGTCATCGCGCCGAAGTTCGAGAAGGCCGCGGCCACGGTCTGAAGCCGTCGCTATCCGGCCAGGCGCCTCGCAGCCTGGCCCACGCCCCGCATCGCCGTCTCGAGCCGGTCCGACCACGGCAATCCGCAGTTGAGCCGCAGGTGGTGCGTATAGCGGCCCGTCGGGCTGAAGATCACGCCCGGCCCGAAGCTCACGCCTTTCGCTGAAGCCGCCTGGAACAGCTCTAGCGCATCCACCGACGCGGGCAGCTCCACCCACAGCACGAACCCGCCCGCCGGTCGGGTGACGCGCGTCTCCGGCGGAAAGTGGCGTTCGATCGCGTCGGTCATGCGCTCCACCTGCTCGCGGAACGCACGGCGCAGACGGCGCAGGTGATGGTCGTAGCCGCCGTTCGCCATGAACTCGGCGATCACCTCCTGACCGAGTTCGGCGGTGGAAATGGTGGCGATGAACTTGAGCATCGACACCTGCGGAAACCACCGCCCCGGCGCGATCCAGCCCACGCGCAGGCCGGGCGCGACGGTCTTCGTGAATGACGACGCGAGCAGCACGTTGCCGGTACGGTCCCAGGCCTTCGCGGGTTTGGGCCTGCGTTCGCCGAAATGCAGATCACCATAGATGTCGTCCTCGATCACGGGGATGCCGCGCTCCGCCATCAGTTCGACCATGCGCTTCTTGTTCGCATCGGGCATGAGGCAACCGAGCGGGTTGCTGAAGTTGGGCATCACCACCAGGGCACTGACGGCGCCGGGCTTGCGCGTGGCGAGGTCCAGCGCGTCGAGCGACAGGCCGGTGCGCGGGCTCGTGGGAATCTCGAGTGCCTTCATCCCGAGGCTCTCGACGATCTGCAGCACGCCGAAGTACGTCGGCGATTCCAGCGCCACGACGCTGCCCGGCGCGGCGACAGCGTGGAGCGCGATGTTGAGCGCCTCCATGCAACCGTTGGTGACGATCACTTCCTCCGGCTCGATGCGGCAGCCGTAGCCGAACGCGCGCTGCGCGATCTGATGCCGCAGCGATTCAGCGCCCGTGGCCATGCCGTACACGCCGAACGACTCCGGCCGGCGCCGGGTGCGGGCGCCGAGCATGCGCTGCAGCTTCGAATTGGGGAACAGCGAACTGCTGGGACACGCGGCGCCTAGGGCGACAACTTTCGGATCCTGCGAAGCGTCGAGGATCTCCATGACCAGCCGGTTCACACCGACGAACGCCGGCGCACGCTTTGCCGCGGGCTGCTCCGGCTCGGCAAGGCGCGGCGGCCGGGCGCGCACGAAATAGCCCGACTTGGGCCGCGCCTCCACGAGGCGTCGGTTCTCCAGATGCCGATAGGTGGCGAGCGCCGTGGCGATGCTCACCCGCTCGCGCTGTGCGAGCAGCCGCACTGACGGCAACCGTTCGCCGGGCACGAACGCGCCGCTGCCGATCGCATCGGCCAGACGCTGCGCCAGCTGCAGATAGACGAACTCGGGATCCGGGGTGTTCATGGACGCAATCCTCCTCCCGATCGGCGGCTCCGGAACGATACAGAAGCCCTCGCAGTGGACCAGCACAGATTCGCCGGGAGCGATCTGTGCTGCATATCAAACCGTAACTCTATATCTGTAATGGTAGCCCTGCCCTCCCTAGAGTTCGAGCCTGGAGCATCGTCACGGAGCTTCCACGACATGAAACTCACCAAGGGCACGACGCTGCAGATACGCGGCGCGGACGGCACCGAGATCCGGTGCGACGGCGGCCAGCTCTGGCTGACCGAAGCCGGGGATCCCAACGACTATTTCCTCGAGGGCCGCGAAAGCCATCGCGTGCGCACGCACGGCGTGGTGGTCATCGAAGCGCTCTGCGACGCGCACGTGGAGATCCACCGATTGCCGCCGAAGCACCCGCTGTGGATCGGCGGCATCGTGAAGACCTCGGCAGAGCCGACATGATCACGTCCGACCGCGACGGCTGGATCTGGCTCGACGGCGCGTGGCTCCCCTGGCGTGAAGCTGGCACCCATGTCCTGACCCATACGCTGCACTACGGTCTCGGCGTGTTCGAGGGAGTGCGCGCCTATGCCGGTCCACGCGGCGCGCATGTGTTCCGCTTGCGCGATCACACGCGGCGCCTGCTCGACTCCGCGTGCATCCTCCAGATCGACGTCCCGTTCGACGCGGCGACGCTGGATGCGGCTCAAGTCGAAGCCGTGCGACGCAATGGCCTGACCGACGCATACGTACGTCCCGTGGTGTTCCTCGGCCCCGAGAAGCTCGGCATCGATCCGGTCGGCGCCCGGGCCCACGTGGCGATCGCCGCGTGGACCTGGGGCAGCTACCTCGGACCGCGAGCCATCGAGCACGGCATCCGCGTGAAGACGTCCTCGTTCCAGCGTCATCACGTGAACGTGCAGATGTGCCGGTCCAAGTCGGTCTCCACCTACGCCAACTCCATCCTGGCGTGTCGCGAGGCACGTGCAGACGGCTACGACGAAGCGCTGCTCCTCGACACCGACGGCTTCGTAGCCGAGGGCAGCGGCGAGAACGTGTTCATCGTGCGCGACGGCCAACTGTTCGAACCGGATACCGCTTCAGCATTGGACGGTATCACGCGCCGTACCGTGCACGCGCTCGCCGCGGAGGCGGGGCTCGAGATCCAGCGCAAGCGCATCACACGCGACGAGGCATGGATCGCGGACGAGGTGTTCTTCACCGCCACGGCAGCGGAGATCACACCGGTCGTGGAACTCGACCGGCGGCGGATCGGGGACGGCAAACCGGGGGCACTGACGCGTGCGTTGCAATCCGCCTATTTCGCCGCGGTGCGTGGCGAAGCCGCGCAGGAGCGCGGCTGGCTGACGCCCGTGCCGATGAACTGATCGCCGCAACGACGACGGCCTCCCGGGGGAGGCCGCTTCGTTCTCGCGGGCAGATCAGCGTCGCTGTCGCCGCACCGCGAAACCCATCACCAGAATGCCGAGCCCGAGCATGGCGTAGGTCCCAGGCTCGGGGACTGCGCCGATCACTCCGAAGCTCCCGTTCGCGTGCTGGATGACGGCCAGCGCCGAGTAGCCGGTGCTGTTGGTGTAGGCAAGGTCGTAGTCGTTCAGTTCCGTGGCCACGCCGTTGATGAAGTAGCTCGCGAGCAGCTTCGAGTGGGTGACCTTCGTGCCTTCCGCGAACGTGACGGTGATGTCGTAGTCCGTGGCCGCCGGGTTGGAGGACACGATGATGTTCGACGGCTTCTGGCCAGCGTCCGGGAAGACGTCGTTGTAGATCACGACGGGTTCGCCGGTCCATTGCACGATCAGGGATGACCCTGGAACTGCGAGCAGCGTCGGGTTCACCGTCAGTGAAATGGAACGGAGCTCCTCGCCCGCGCCCAGGTTGCCGCGCCCCGGGACGGGACAGCAACCGCCCGGCGGGTCGGCGTCGAGCGTGCTCTGGTTCGTCGTGATCTGGAACTCCACCGAGTGCTTGAGCGGCTCGAACCCGTTGAGCTCGTAGGCCCGGACATTCACCCAAGGCAGCGCGGCCGACGCCGGCGCGGTGGGGGCGATCACGCGATTCAGCTGTAGATTGACTTCCTGAGCCTGGACCGAGAGTGCAGCGAGGGTCAGACCGGCCGCAGCCAGTCCTCCCGCTAAGGGGAAGCGACGCATGGGGAAAGCTCCTGTCGGTTGGTATTGGAGATCTTGTTCGTCTTGTTGAATCTGGTGCCGACCAGGGGCGGCAAGCCGCCCCGTCGGACCGACTTTCACTGGTCTCATCGGTCCTTGCACCCGCAGCAAATTTAGCAGCCGGGAACTTACCGATGGGTTACCGATGCTGCGGCCTGCCGCCACGGCCATGGCGTCGGCCGAAGATCGGGCGACCGACGGTCCGAACAACCCAGGCCGCGCCACGCCGGCGTCAGGACACGGTCATGCACCACCATGCCGCCGACGACGCCCCCCAGCCGACCTTGGTCAGCGCGTCAGCCGCAGATACAGCCCGGGCAGTTTCTCGGGCAGCCGGTCGATGTGGTCCACCACCATGTAGTTGCGCTGCCCGAAGATGCGGCTCACGTACTCGTCGGCCTTTGGGTCGACGCTCATGCAGTAGGTGAACACGCCGGCGCGGCTCGCCTCGTCCACGGCCTTCTTCGCGTCGAACATCAGATAGCGCGAGTCGTGGACGTCGATGTCGTGCGGCTCGCCGTCGGTGATGAGCAGGATCAGCTTGCGGTCGCTGTGCCGTGCCTTGAGCCAGCCGGTCGCGTGGCGGATGGCGCCGCCCATGCGTGTCGACAGGCTGCCGCGCATGCCCGCGAGGCGCGCCTTGACGTGCTCGTCGAACGGCCAGTTGAAATCCTTGAAACGCTCGTAGTGCACCTCGTTCCGCCCGTTGGAGCAGAAGCCATGGATGGCGAACTGGTCGCCGATGCTCTCCATCGCATGGGCCAGGAGGACGGTGGCTTCGCGCGCCAGATGCAACACCGGCGCGTTGCAGGCCGGGACGATGTCGTTGGTGGATTCGGACAGGTCGAGCAGCACCAGCACCGACAGATCCCGCTCGCGCCGATCCACCCGAATGTGGAAGCGCGGATCCGGCGTGCGATGGGTGCGCAGGTCGAGCATCGCGTTGATCACGGCATCGAGATCGAAGCGATCACCGTCCATCTGCTTGCGCAGCCGCACCGGCTTGCGCAGTTCGTTGCCGCGGATCAGCCGGTCCAGGCGATACAGCAGATCGTCGTTGCGCGCGAGGATGTCGTCGATCAGCACCGGGTCGCCCGGCTCGGGACGCAGCTCCTGCACCGTGCACCACTGGGGTCGGGCCGCTCCGATCAGGTAGTCCCATTCCGGGTACTTCGCGGTGCGCAGGAACTCCACCAACTCCGGAGTCTCTTCGTCGGCCGGGTCGGCACCCACCGGCTTCACGCCCTGTTCCGACTCGCCGCCGTCCGGGTCCTCCAGCGTGTCGCCGCCTTCGGATTCCACCAGTTCCGGCTGCACGAGCATGACCTCTTCCTCGAGCATCATGGCGTTGTCGGACCCGTCGGGCTCCCAGAGGTGGCTGTTGTCGTCGCGGTAGAGCGGCTCGATCACCCATGTCTTCGCGTTGAATTGCAATCGCATCTGGCCGATGTCGTTGCCGAGCAGGGAGCCCAGCCGGCGCGGCATCGTCGTGTCCTCGAGCGCATGGACCGGGTCGAAGAAGAGTGCCCTGCCCTTGCTGACCCAGGGATTGTCGTCTTCGTAGTCCGGATCGAGCAGCGCACGGGCGAGGCGTACCGCGAGCCCTGCGAACGTCGCGGCGCCACCGTCGCCACGCGCTTCGTGGAAGCCGAGCCACAGGCGGCGCAGCCCCGGCAGTTCGCGGCAGGCGAGCAGTTCGACCCGCGCGTCCTCGAGGAGCCCCGTCAACACCACCTGCACCGGCCGCAGGCTGCCGCGCGGCATCGGCTTGCCGGGCGAGAAGATCAGGTGCGCCGCCGCATGCGCCGTGGCCGCGCGATAGAGTTCGACACCCTTCTGCCCGGCCGCCGCCCGATAGGCTTCCGGCAGGTGGATGCCGAGCGGCGTGATGTAGGGTCGGGCTGCTTCCAGGTTGGCGGGAAACGGCCTCAGTTCCGTGCCGCGATCCCACAACGCCCGCAGATACAGCACGAGGCGCTTGCGCACGTCGGCAAAAGCCACCCCGCCTTCTGCGGAAAGCGGGGGAGGCGAAAGTTCGGCGAGGGCGCTCAAGGGCGGAAGCGGTGGAAGTTGGAGCCGGTTCGGGGCCGGAGTCCGACCCGCATCGTGTCACCCGATGATAAGCGACCTGCCGTGCCGGTGCGCCGCCGCTCGCCCAAATCTCCGAGCCCGCCACTGCCGGCGTGCGTCGGCAGGAAAACCACCGCTCTTACGAAAATCTTAGGATGCCCTTAGCGAAGAGTTAACAGCGACTGCCGTCCTGCCTTCCTAGACTGCCATCCATCGAAACGGGCACCGCCGTGGCGCCCGACGAACCCCCGGAGGAGTCCAGGAATGTCCCGTCCCGTCATCGCAGTGATCGGCGCCACCGGCGCCCAGGGCGGCGGACTCGTGCGAGCCATGCTCGCCGACCCGCAGCGCCGCTTCCAGCCCCGTGCACTCACGCGCCGGCCGTATTCGCCCGCCGCGCTGGCGTTGGCCAAGGCCGACGTGGAGCTGCGCGGTGCCGACCTCGACGACGTCGAAGCGCTGGCGACCGCCTTCGCCGGGGCCCATGGGGTCTTCGCTCTGACCAATTTCTGGGAGCACCTCTCGCCCGGCACCGAGCTCGCCCAGGCGGCCAACATCGCGGCAGCGGCGCAACGCACCGGGATCAAGCATGTGGTCTGGTCGACGCTCGAGGACACGCGCCAGTTCGCGCCGCTCGATGATCCGCGCATGCCGACGCTGATGGGCCGCTACAAGGTCCCGCATTTCGATGCGAAGGGCGAGGCCAATGAGTACTTCACCCGCCTGGGCGTCCCCACGACGTTCCTGTACACGTCGTTCTACTGGGACAACCTGATCCATTTCGGCATGGGCCCGCAACGCGATGCGAGCGGCAACCTGATGTTCACGCTGCCGATGGACGACCGCAAGCTGCCGGGCATCGCGGGCGCCGACATCGGTGCCTGCGCCTTCGGTATCTTCGCGGAAGGCACGAGCCTGGTCGGCGCTCGCGTAGGCATCGCGGGCGAACACCTGACGGGGGCGGAGATGGCGGATGCACTCACGCACGCCGTCGGCGAACCGGTCCGCCACTTCGCCATGCCGCCCGAGCAATACGCGAAGCTCGGCTTCCCGGGTGCCGACGATCTCGCGAACATGTTCCAGTTCAAGCGCGACTTCAACGAAGCGTTCTGCGGACTGCGGTCGGTGGAGCGCAGCCGGATCCTGAATCCGGGACTCATGAACTTCGAGCAGTGGCTGCGGCGCCATCGCAGCGCCTTGCCGATCCCGCCGCGCGCGCACCGCGCCTGAAGCGTCACACTTCTCGAGGAGGACTCCCATGCAAGTCGAAACCACGCAGTCGCGGACCTCACGGATCATCGACGAATTCCTGCTGTTCGATGCGATCGACGACGTCGTAGACGACGCGGTCGAAGATCTCGACGACGAGCTGTTGTCGTCGGCCGGCGGGCCGTATCACTGGGTGCCGGAAGAGCTATAGGGGCATCTTGCCCCCACCCTAACCCTCCCCCGGCGAAGCCGGGGGAGGGGACGTACACCCCTTCCCCCAGCATGGCTGGGGGAAGGCCGGGATGGGGGCCGATGTCTAGAAGAACGTCGTCACCACCGCATCCAGCGCGTCCCTCATATCCGCATCGTCGGTGATCGGACGCACGAGCGTCACGCGGCAGGCTGCCACCGGATCGATGCCGCGCGAAATGAGATGCCCGGCGTGGATCAGCATGCGGGTCGACACGCCTTCTTCCAGGCCGTGACCCTTGAGATGCCGCGTCTTCTCGCCGACGGACACCAGCTTGCCGGCGACATCGGCATCGATCCCGGCCTCGTGCGCGACGATCTCGATCTCGATGGCGCGCTCGGGATAGTGGAAGTCGAGCGCGCCGAAGCGCTGCTTGGTGGACTGCTTGAGATCCTTGAGGATGCTCTGATAGCCGGGGTTGTAGGAGATCACCAGCTGGAAATCGGGGTGCGCCTGCACCAGTTCGTTCTTCTTCTCGAGCGGCAGACTGCGGCGCGCGTCGGTCAGCGGGTGGATCACCACCGCCGTGTCCTGACGTGCCTCTACCACCTCGTCGAGATAGCAGATCGCGCCATAGCGCACGGCGAGGGTCAGCGGCCCATCCTGCCAGCGCGTACCTTCGGCATCGAGCAGATAGCGGCCCACCAGATCGGACGCGGTCATGTCTTCGTTGCACGCCAGCGTCACCAGCGGCTTGCCCAGCTTCCACGCCATGTACTCGATGAAGCGCGTCTTGCCGCAGCCCGTCGGGCCCTTCAGCATCATCGGCAGGCGGGCCGCGTAGGCAGCCTCGTACAGTTCGACCTCCTGCCCGGTCGCGCGATAGTAGGGTTCGGCGTGGATGCGGTACTGCTCGATGACACCGCTGGGAAGGTGCAAATCGGTCATGGGAGATCCGTGACGGCCTGTTGTCGTTGTCTATTTTCTGCGAAGGCCGGGCGCCGATCCAGTGGCGAGCCGCCGTGCAGCGATCCAGGCCTCCCGCATCACGGCACGCAACGCGATCGCATCGCGCGCAAGCACCCGCAGCCAAGCGCCGCTGTCTCCAGACAGGAGCGATGCACCGGCGAAGACGTCGGTCGATTCGGGCAACACCGATCGCAACGCTTCGAGCGCGCCGGCCGGGTCCGATCGATGCACCAGCATCAGCGTCCCCTGCAACCCGAAGACCCCGTTGACGCCCGGCTGCCCGGCGATGATGCTGCGACCGTCGATGCGGAACCGGTCCAGTGCCAGCAGACGTCCGTCGGCATCCTCGATGCGCGTCTCGGAACGCAGCTCGTCGAACGTCTCGTCGCCGCCTTCCGGATCGTGGAGCAGGAAACTCTCGCCCGCGATCACGGTGGCGGTCTCCGCCGCACGGATCGTCAGCAGGGCATGCAGCTCCGACGTCGGAAACAGGATCAGCGGATCCGGCAGGTACTCGATCAACGCCCCGTCACGGGCGGTGATGGTGAGCCTCTGCTCGGCCATGCCGGCGGGCATGGCGTGCACGATGGTGGACGCCGCCGTGGTGAGGTGCACCTGCGCGCCGGCTTCCGCGGTGACGGCGAGCCGCAAGCGTTCGCCCTGGAACAGTCCGCCCGAGCACGACTGGACGTAGACCGTCGCGAAGCCCGCGGGATCACCGGGCACGTGCAGCACGCGCCCCACATGGAACGGATACGCCACGAGCTGCCGCCGCAGGACGGTCGCTCCGGTCGGCGAGCGCTCGAAGCCCAGCTCGAACTGCGCCGGGGTCGCGTCGACGAGATCGTCGGGTTTCATGAAATGGGTCAGCGGTCGAACAGCACCTCGCGTGCGAGGTGCTCGACGATCGCATCGACTCCTTCGCCGGCGGCGCAGTTGGTGAGCAATACCGGGCGGCCGCCGCGGACTTCGTTCGCTTCGCGCACCATGCGCGGCAGATCGGTCTTCACGTACGGCGCCAGATCGGTCTTGTTGATCACCAGCAGATCGCAGGTGAGCACCCCGAAGCCGCGCTTGCGTGGAATATCGTCGCCGCCGGCCACGTCGATCACGAACAGCCAGTAGTCCACCAGGTCGAGCGAGAACGACGAAGCGAGGTTGTCGCCGCCGGACTCGATGAGGATCAGCTCGAGACCGGGAAACTTCGCCTCGAGATCGTCCGCCGCCTGCATGTTGAGCGTCGGATCCTCGCGAATGGCGGAATGCGGACAGGCGCCGGTCTCCACCGCGGCCACTCGCTCGGGCGCGATGAGGCCGCTGCGCCGGACGCGCTCGGCATCCTCCTTGGTGGCGATGTCGTTGGTGATGACGGCCAGGTTGGTGCCGCGCGCGATGAAGCGCGGAATGAGCTGCTCGAGGAGCGCGGTCTTGCCGCTGCCGACGGGCCCACCGACACCGACTCGGGCGGCGCTGGTGGTTCCCGTCTTGGTTCTCGGTGCGAGGGTGCCGGGGACGATGCTGTTCATGATTTGCTATGGATCAAAGAAACGCTTTCAACACGAAGGACGCGAAGGCCGCGAAGGGCACGAAGAAGGCGGAACGGATGATGGCGGTTCCTGATGGATCGCCCGATTCTCTTTCGCGTTCCTTCGTGTTCTTCGCGCCCTTCGTGTTTCAAGATCTTGCCTTGCAGCACTCACCGCAACATGTACCGCTGAGCGAGCGGCACGACCTTCGCCGGCTCGCACGTCAGCACCTTCCCGTCCACCATCACGTCGAAAGTCTGCGGGTTCACGCTGATGTTGGGGCAGGCAGTATTGTGCAGCATGTGCGACTTGTTCAGCTTGCGTGTCCCGCGCGAAGGCAGCAGCTGCTTCCGCAATCCCAGGGATCCGCCGATGCCGGCGTCAATCGCCGCGGGGTTCACGAAGCATGCGGACAACGGCTGCTTCGCCTCGCCGAACGCCCCCCACTGAGGACGCATCAGCAGCGGTTCGCAGGTCATCAGCGACGCCGCGGAGTCACCCATGGCGGACCACACGATGAAACCGCCCTTCACCGTGAGCTCGGGCTTGATGCCGAAGAACGCCGGCCGCCACAGCACGATGTCAGCGAGCTTGCCCTTCTCCAGCGATCCGATGTGCTGGTCGATACCGAAGGTGCGCGCCGCGTTGATGGTGTACTTGGCGACGTAGCGCTTGATGCGCTCGTTGTCGCCGATCTTCGTCTTCTCCTGGGGCAGACGGCCGAACTGGTCCTTCATCTTGGAGGCGAGCTGCCACGTCCGGCAGATGACCTCGTTGATGCGTCCCATGCCCTGGCTGTCGGACCCCAGCATCGAGATCGCCCCCATGTCGTGCAGCACGTCCTCGGCCGCGATGGTCTGCGCCCGGATGCGACTTTCGGCGAACGCCACGTCCTCGGGCACAGCCGGATTCAGGTGGTGGCACACCATGATCATGTCGAGATGCTCGTCGAACGTGTTCACGGTGTAGGGGTTGGTCGGATTGGTCGAGGACGGCAGGCAGTTCATGCGGCCGGCCACCGCGATGATGTCCGGCGCATGACCGCCGCCCGCGCCTTCCGTGTGATACATGTGGATCGTGCGACCCTTGATCGCCGCGAGCGTGTCCTCGAGGAAGCCGGATTCGTTCAGGGTGTCGGTATGCAGTTGCACCTGGAAATCGAGGTCGTCGGCCACGGCGAGGCAGGTGTCGATCACCGCCGGCATCGCGCCCCAGTCCTCGTGGATCTTGAGGCCGAGGCACCCGCCGGAGATCTGATCGAGCAGCGAACGCGGCTTCGACGAGTTACCGCGACCCAGGAAACCGAAATTCATGGGCCACTGTTCGGCGGCCTGCAGCATCTTGCCGACGTTCCAGGCGCCGCCGCAGTCGATGCCCACGGTGATGGGGCCGAGTGAACCGCCGATCATGGTCGTGAGACCCGAAGCGATCGCATGCTCCACGAGCTGAGCGGAGTCGAAGTGCACGTGCACGTCGATGCCGCCCGGCGTGGCGATGAGGCCTTCGCCATCACGCACCGTGGTAGCTGCGCCGCAGATCAGCTTCGGATGCACACCGTCCATCACCGCCGGGTTGCCGCCCTTGCCGATCCCGACGATGCGACCGTCCTTGATGCCGATGTCGGCCTTCACGATGCCCAGCACCGGATCGATGATCACGACGTTGCAGATCAGCATGTCGAGCGCACCGGCGGCGCTGTCGTAGCCGGGCGTGAGCCCGAGCCCGTCCCGGAGCGTCTTGCCGCCGCCGTGGAGACATTCGTCGCCCGGAACGGCGTAGTCGTGCTCGATGACGGCGATCAGCGACGTGTCCCCGAGGCGAACGCCGTCGCCGGTGGTGGGGCCGTAGAGTTGGGCGTATTCCTTTCTCGACATCTTTGCCACTGAAGTGCTCCTCGCTGTTGTGCGGGATTTTCGGGACGAGCTAGCCGCAGAGAACAGCGCTGAACGCGGCGGACGCGGCGGAAAATCTGTACGGCAATACGCCGTTACTCCCCTCGCGGAATCGTGATGCCGAAATCGAAGTGGATTGACGAACTGCCTTACAGCGCGTCCGCCGCGTTGAGAGCCTACGGTCCATCATGCCCCCTTGAACCCCCGCTCCCGCGCCAAACGCAATGCCGCTTCCTTGTTCAGTTCGCTGGTGGTCGAGCCGTTGGTCAGCGAGTTCAGTCCATGCACCTCGCCCGTGCCGCCGAACGTGGTCAGGGTCACTTCCTTCGCTGCGCCAGGCTCGAACCGCACCGCCGTGCCCGCGGGAATGTCCAGGTGCATCCCGAACGACGCCGCTCGATCGAACTCCAGCGCACGGTTCGCTTCGAAGAAGTGATAGTGGCTCCCGATCTGGATCGGGCGATCGCCCGTGTTCACCGCTCGCAGCGTGACCTTGCGCCGCCCCGCGTTGATTTCGATGTCGCCCTCCGCCGGGAAGATCTCGCCGGGGGTCACGGCCTTCTCCGCCGGCTTCTTCCCGGCGCGGATGGGGTCATGCACCGTCACCAGCTTGGTGCCGTCCGGGAACGTCGCTTCCACCTGCAGGATCGGCATCATGTCCGCCACGCCGGGCATCACATCGTCCGTCGTGAGCAGCGTGGAGCCGAAGCCGATCAGTTCGGCGACGCCGCGCCCCTCGCGCGCGCCTTCGAGGATCTCGTCGGCGATGATGGCAGTGGCTTCGGGGTGGTTGAGCTTCAACCCCTTCGCGCGCCGTTTGCGGGCGAGTTCGGCGGCGGTGTAGATGGTGAGTCGTTCGAGTTCGGTGGGTGTCAGGAGCATGGGATTGCCTTCATCCTGTTAAGGCCTGCAACACTGAATGGAAAGAAACGTGCTCTGCGCAGTGCACGCATGCCCCCATCCCAACCTTCCCCCAGCTGCGCTGGGGGAAGGGGTGCACTTCCCTCTCCCCCGGGGAGAGGGACCGAGGGAGAGGGCTGTCCGGTATCCCGGCAGGGATGGCGGAGCCGTTCCCTCCCCCGGCTTCGCCGGGGGAGGGTTAGGGTGGGGGCAAGCTCTGCACATCCTCGTGTCCACAGCCCATTGGTTCGTTTCGCGGCCGACATGAGGTCAACTCGCAAACATCCGCCCGCTGCCCGTCTCGTGCCGCATCATCGCGATCTCCGCCGCCGGCGTGTACGCATGCAACTCGGAGATGTCCGGATAAGGCTGGCGCATCAGCGCACTCACGCGATCGCGCTGAGCCACGAAAATGCGCTGCGCATCCACATGACCCACCAGTCCGAGCCGCAACGCCGCGCTCACCAGGCTCAGCACCAGCTGGTGCGCCGACATGGCGCAAGCAGTGTCTACATCAAGTCCGCTCGCGTGCGCGACAAATCCCTGCACGACCGCCATCTGCCCGAACGCATCGCCGGACCGGATGCGCGCCCGGTACTCGGCAGCGCCCGGCGTTCCCATGCCTTCGTGCACCTTCAGCACCGAGGTGCCGATGCGCCGAGCTCCTTCGCGCGCCTCGCGGGCCAGGGTCGCGGCATCCACCTCGCGATCGATGTCGCACACCGTATCGAGATTGCCGGCCGCAGCATGGGCCGCCGTCACAGCGGGCCGATCGAAGTGTGCCCACCGATGATCGATCTGGCCGGCGACGAGCGCCTCCACATCGGCACTGGTACGCACCAATCCCTCGGCCCGAAGGGTTTCCAGCCCCCACGAGAACGACGTGCCGCCGCTCGGGAAGAAGCTGTCGCCCAGTTGCAGCGCCGCCAGGACTGTCGCGATCTCATTCATTGCCGACCACGCTCACCCGTCCGTCGGCGATGAGATGCGACAGCCGTTCCAGATAATCGGCGCGCGGACCCTGAAGAGAGATGTGGAGATACTCACCGACGAACCGGACCTTCCAGTGCATGTTGCCGCAGAAGTAGCCGAGCTCCAGTGCCGCGGCGGCGTCGCGCGGTTCGAGCGCGAGCCACGGAGCTTCCTCGAGGCGGACCACCACCGCCCGCTGTTCCTCCAGCAGCAGCACCGAACCGTTGGCGAGCTGCTCGCTGCGATCGAGAATGATGGCGCCCTCGGTGCCACGGTCGGTGAAGACATGCAGCCGCTTGCGCGAGGTGTCCTCGCGCCGCAGCGTGACGTACTCCACCGCCCCACGATGGGAAAGCGAGTGCAGCCGCTCCGCGATGTGCGGTTCGGATGCGGTACCGATGATCTCCGTGAGGCGCAGCACAGGCGTCAGCGTGCTTCGAGCAAAAGTCAGCGATCGTAGCGGATCGACATCCCTCACCTTCGGTCCCCAGCCTGGAGGCACAGGGAAAACCGGCTCTTCTCCCGTCGGGAGAAGAGCCGGGGATGAGGGAACGCCGAACGCTACTTGTGCACGGATTCCTTCTGGTTGGGAATCCCCGGGATCGGCGCCTCGTCGGTGCCGACCGTGGTCCGCGTCATCGCCTCCACCATCTCGCGCGTCGCCTCCGGATCGGTGATCCACTTCTTGTAGAAGTCGTACGGGCACGCTGCCACGCCCTTGTCGCCCTCGCGCGAATTGATCATGCCGGTGTACCCGCGGTGCAGCAGCTTGAACAGGTGGTTCTCCGACTGCATGTTCTTGCGGGCGTCGCGGATCAGGCTCTTGGAGAGCGCGGCATACTGGATGCCGTAGTCCTCTTCACCGCATTCGCCGAGCGTGCGGCCGTCGAAGCCGATGATCGCCGAGTGGCCGAAGTAGGAGTACACGCCGTCGAAGCCGGCAGCGTTCGCCACCGCCACGTAGGAGTTGTTGGCCCACGCCATGGCCTTCGCCATGACGACCTGCTGGTCCTTGGCCGGATACATGTAGCCCTGGCAGCGCACGATCAACTCGGCACCCTTCATCGCGCAGTCGCGCCAGATCTCCGGATAGTTACCGTCGTCGCAGATGATGAGCGACACCTTCAGACCCTTGGGCCCGTCGGAGACGTAGGTGCAGTTGCCCGGATACCAGCCTTCGATCGGCACCCACGGCATGATCTTGCGGTACTTCTGCACGATCTCGCCCTTGTCGTTCATCAGGATCAGCGTGTTGTACGGCGCCTTGTTGGGATGCTCCTCGTGGCGCTCGCCGGTCAGCGAGAACACGCCCCACACCTTCGCCTTGCGGCAGGCGTCGGCGAAGATCGCCGTCTCCTCACCCGGCACGGTCGACGCCGTGTCGTACATTTCCTTCGAGTCGTACATGATCCCGTGGGTGCTGTACTCGGGGAAGATCACGAGATCCATGCCCGGCAGGCCCACCTTCATGCCGACGATCATGTCGGCGATCTTGCGCGCGTTGTCCAGGACCTTGGCCTTGGTGTGCAGACGCGGCATCTTGTAGTTCACCACGGCGACGCCGACGGTATCGTTACTGCTGGAAATATCTCCGTGCATCATTTCCGGTTTCTCCTCTTGCAGCGTTGGTCGGAACAGCGGATCGCGAAATCCGCAGTCTGGTTTTGCGTGCGAGGGACGGCCCTGTCCGAACTCACGCTGGTCAAACAGTCAGGTAGGCGTGAATTTTCGCGGTGTCCACCGCGCCTTTCTTCTCTTCGTGGACGAACTCGCCCTTCTCGATGATGAGGAGGCGGTCCGCCACTTCCATCGCGAACGACAGAACCTGCTCGGACACCAGCAACGCGAAACCGCGCTCGGCCTTGAGCCGGTTCAGTGTGCGCGCGATGTCCTTGATGATCGACGGCTGGATACCTTCGGTGGGTTCGTCCAGCACAAGCACCTTCGGGTTCGAGACCAGGGCGCGGGCGATGGCAAGCTGCTGCTGCTGCCCCCCCGACAGATTGCCGCCGCGGCGTGCCTTCATCTCCTCCAGCACCGGGAAAGTCTCGTAGATCCACTTGGGCACCGTCTTGTCGGCAACGTTCTCCATGCCGGTGAGCACGTTTTCCTCGACGGTGAGGTAGGGAAAGATCATGCGGCCCTGGGGCACGAAGCCCATGCCCAGCGCCACACGCTGGTAGGTCCGGGCTCCGTTCAGCTCCCGCCCTTCGAGGGCCACCTTGCCGCTGCGCACCGGCAGCAGCCCGATCAGGGACTTGAGCAGGGTCGTCTTGCCCATGCCGTTGCGGCCCATGATCGCGATGGTCTCGCCGGCAGCGAGCTCGAACGACACGTCGCGGATCACGTGGCTGTCGCCGTAGTACACGTTGAGGTTCGAGACCGAAAGCATGTCAGTGCCCCAGGTAGGTCTCGACCACGCGCGGGTCGGACTGGACCTGATCCATGCTGCCTTCAGCGAGCAGCTTGCCCTGGTGCAGCACGGTGACCTTGTGCGCGATCATCTTCACGAACGCCATGTCGTGCTCGATCACCACGGTGGAGCGTCCCTTCGAGATGCTGTTCAGCAGCTCCGCCGTCTGCTCGCGCTCGCGCGCGCTCATGCCCGCGACCGGTTCGTCGAGGAGCAGCAGATCGGGATCCTGCATGAGCAGCATGCCGATCTCGAGCCACTGCTTCTGACCATGGGACAGCAGCCCCGCCTTGGTGCGGAGCTGATCCTGCAGGAAGATCTGGGTAGCCACCGACTCCACCTTCTCGGCCATCTTGCGGTCGCGCCGGAAGAAGAGCGACCCGAGCACGTTGCGCTGCTTGGGCCAGGAGATGTCGAGGTTCTCGTACACGGTGAGGTCCTCGTACACCGACGGGTTCTGGAACTTCCGCCCCACGCCGGCCCGGGTGATCTGGTACTCGATCATGTCGGTCAACTGGTGGTTCTTGAACTTGATGCTGCCGGACGTCGGCTTGGTCTTGCCGCAGATCATGTCGAGCAGCGTGGTCTTGCCGGCACCGTTGGGACCGATGACGCAGCGCAGTTCGTCCTGCTCCACGTAGAAGTTGAGGTTGTCCACGGCCTTGAAGCCGTCGAACGAGACGGTGAGGCCGTCGACCTGGAGGATGAGGCTGGCCACGATTACCCCTCCGCCCGGCGCATGCGGGTGCGCACCTTGTCCAGGAGGCCGGCGAGTCCGGTAGGCAGGAACATCACCACCACCACGAACAACACGCCGATGAAGTAGAACCAGTACTCGACGAAGTTCTCGGAGAAGAACGTCTTCGCCCACCCGACCAGCAACGCGCCGTAGACCGCGCCGATCAGCGAGAGCCGACCACCCACCGCGGCGTAGATCACCATCTCCACCGAGGGCACGATGCCCACCAGCGAGGGCGAGGCGAGGCCGACCTGGATCGTGAACATCGCCCCGCCGATTGCGGAGAACATCGCCGCCACGGCGAAGATGAAGGCCTTGAACATGGCGGGGTCGTAGCCGGAGAAGCGCACGCGGTCCTCGCGGTCGCGGATCGCCACCAGCACGCGGCCCAGACGGCTGCGCAGGATGAAGGCACCCGCAGCAACGCAGAGCAGCAGCAACCCGGCCGTGATGAAGTACATCACGAACTTCGCCCGCTCGTTGTCGAGATCCATGCCGAGGAAGGTCTTGAAGTCGGTGATGCCGTTGACCCCGCCGGTGTAACCCTGCTGGCCGATGATGACGATCGCCATGATCGCGGACAGCGCCAGGGTCACGATGGAGAAATACACTCCGCCGACCCGCTTGCGGAAATTCACGTACCCCAGGATGAAGGCGACCAGCGGCGGACCGATGAGGATGGCGAGGATGGTGAAGCTCACGTGATGGAACGGCTCCCACCACCAGGGCAGCACCTCGACGCTGTTCCACGCCATGAAGTCGGGCAGTCCCGCGGTCCCGAAGAAGGCCGAGAGCGCCGTTCCCGAAGACGAGTCGGCGTTCGCAGCAGCCTCGAGCTTGAGGAACATCGCCATGAAGTAGCTGCCGAGGCCGAAGAACACGCCCTGCCCCAGGCTCAGGATGCCGCCGTAGCCCCAGACCAGCACGATGCCCACGGCACAGAACGCGAGCGACATATACTTCGCCGCCAGCCCCAGGCGGAACACGTCCATGGCGAGCGGGAATACCACCAGGAGCAGCAGCGCCAGCAGCAGATAGCTGCCCACGCCCCAGAGGTTGCTGCGGATGTTCGTGGCAGGGGTCGAGGTGGCGGGGGTCGTCATCGTGGCGGTGTTCACGCGCGGCGTACCTTGGTGGCGAACAGGCCGTTGGGCCGGAAATAGAGCACCACGATCACCAGCAGCAGGATGCTCGCGCGGGCCATGGACCCGCTCATGGAGTACTCGAACCACGACTGCATCTGGCCGATCATGAAGGCCGACGCGATGGTGCCGAGCAGGCTTTCGACGCCGCCGAACACCACGACGATGAACGTGTCGACGATGTAGGCTTGTCCCGTGGTCGGGCCGGTGGAGGCGAGCATGGTGAACGAACTGCCGGCGATGCCGGCGAGGCCGCAGCCGAGCGCGAACGTGAACGCATCGACCCTCTCGGTGTTGATGCCGGCGGCGCCCGCCATGGGCCGGTTCTGGGTGACCGCGCGAATGCGCAGACCCCAGCGCGTGCGGTACAGGAACATGTAGACCGCGATGGCGGTCACGACGGCCAGCCCGATGATGAAGAGGCGCGACAGCGGCAGCGAGACGCCCTCGGTCACCTGCCACGCCCCCTTCAGCCAGGACACGGTGGTGACCTCCACCTCCTTGGCGTTGATGAACTGGCGATAGAGCTGCTGCAGGATCAGCGACAGGCCCCACGTGGCGAGCATCGTGTCGAGCGGTCGCTTGTAGAGGAACCGTATGAGCCCGCGTTCCAGGATCCAGCCGAACGCGAAAGTCACGAAGAAGGCAAGCACGATGCCCACCAGGAAGTAGATGCCGAACAACCCGGGCAGGAACTTGGCGAAGAACAGCGACGTGAAATACGTCGTGTAGGCCCCCATGGCCATCAGCTCGCCGTGGGCCATGTTGATCACGCCCATCAGACCGAACACGATGGCGAGCCCGAGGGCCATCAGCGTGAGGATGGTGAAGATGGAGAGGCCGGTGAAGGCCTGCATCGCCATCATGTCTAGATTCATGCGTGGGATTCCGGACGACCGTTCGTTTCGACGAGGCGGGACCGGCCGCGAGGCCGGCCCCACTCCTGCTGCGACTGCGACTGCCTCGTTACAGCTTGGGGAACGGGTTCGGCTCGATCAGCGGCGATTCGTAGATCATGTTGACCTGGCCGTCGGGCTGGAACGTGCCGATCCGCGCGTGCTTCCACAGGTGGTGGTTGGCTGCGTGGAACTTCACCTTGCCTTCCGGCGCGTCGATCTCGAGGTTGCTCGAGGCCGCCACGACCTTCTCGACGTCGAAGCTCTTCGCTTTCTCGGCCGCCATCTTCCACAGATGGACGCTGATGTAGCCGCACTCGAGCGTGTCGCCGACCCCGCGGTTTGCTCCGTACTTGGCCTTGAACGACTTCACGAACTTCTCGTTGGCCGGGTTCTTGAGGCTCTGGAAGTAACCCATGCAGGTGAGCGTGTCGACCGTGTTGTCGGCACCGATACCGGACACTTCTTCCTCCGACACCGCGAGCGAGAGTACCGTCTGGTTCTTTCCCGTGATGCCGGCCGCGGTGAGCTGCTTGAAGAAAGCCACGTTGCTGCCACCCACCACGCAGTTCAGGATGACGTCGGGCTTGGCGCCCTTGATCTTGTTGATGGCCGAGGAGAACTCGATGTGGCCGAGGGGGTAGTAGTCTTCACCCACCAGCTTGCCGCCTCCCTTCGCGAGCACCGCCTTGGCGATCTTGATCGTGGTGCGCGGCCAGATGTAGTCGGACCCGATCATGTAGAAGGTCTTGCCCTTGTTCTTCATGAGCCAGTCCATGGCCGCGATCACGGACTGCGACGCTTCCTGCGCCGTGTACATGATGTTGGGCGACTGCTCGAGACCTTCGTAGTACGTGGGGTAGTACAACAGGCCCTTCGACTTCTCGAACACCGGCAGCACCGCCTTGCGGGAGGCCGACGTGTAGCAGCCGAACACGGCGGCCACCTTGTCCTTCTCGATCAGCTTGCGCGCCTTCTCGGCGAAGGTGGGCCAGTCGCTGGCGCCGTCCTCCACCACCGCCTCGATCTTATGGCCGGAGACGCCGCCGGCCTTGTTGAGCTCTTCGATGGCGAGCTGCTCCGCATCGACCACCGATTTCTCGGCGATGGCGATGGTCCCGGTGAGGGAGTGCAGGATACCCACCTTGACCGTGTTCGCTTGAGCGCCCGCGGTCCGGATGTTGATCATCGGAAATGGCAGGGCGCTCGCCGCCGCAATCGCCGAGGAAGTCTTGATGAACTGACGCCTGTTGAAGTTGCTCACGGTCTCTCCTTGTGTCGCGGGTGGTAGGCACCCGCGTTATTTAGATGTGCACTCGAACCCGGAACACGCGTGGCACTTGCGTGTCCCCCCTCTCCCGCCGGACCAAAAAAAAACCCACTGGCTGGAACCTGCGTTCCATCCAGTGGGCTTCTTTGCCTGGTAGGCAGCGCCAACACCTTTGTTGCCGCGCCTGCAATCCGGAAGTAATTAGTAACGCCGATAGCGGCATGAAGTCAATGCAATTGCAGGGCCACCTTCGCCTGTGCCGCTCGCTGCGCTGCGACATTTTTGCGAACGTTTTGAAACGAAGGGAAAAAGCCAACAGCCTTCGCGCTACTCGTGCCGTGCGCGGCGGCGTGCCCGCGACGGCTCGCCCCGGGCCGGTGCATGAATCCGGTGCATACGCACGAATCGGTGCATCGGAATCGCGCGCGCGCCGTCCGCGCTACGAATGCCTTACGATGACGGTCCTTCAATGACTCGCCCTCGCGCCAGTCGCCGTTGCGGATCTCCGCGCGGCCACGCCGCCACTCCCGAACGAGCGGTGCGCGCGGGCTCCTGCGCCGTCCGGATTCCATGACCGATACCTCCTCCGCCCCCATCCGCGTGGGCATGCTGTTCTCCGAAACGGGGGTCACCTCCGTCATCGAAACCTCGCAACGGCTCGGCACGCTGCTCGCCGTGCACGAGATCAATGCGAGCAGCGGCATCCACGGCCGCGAGCTGAAGCTGGTGAACTACGACCCGCAGTCGCGCCCCGCTTCCTATCGGCAGCTCGCCGAGCGCCTGGTCGTGGACGACGGCGTGCGCGTCATCCTCGGCTGCTACATGTCGAGCACGCGCAAGGCGGTGCTCCCGGTGCTGGAGCGCTGGAACGCGCTGTTGCTGTATCCGACGCTGTACGAAGGCTTCGAATACTCGCGCCACGTGGTGTACACCGGCGCTGCGCCGAACCAGAACAGCGTGCAGCTCGCGGAGTTCATGATGCGCAGCTTCGGTTCGCGCGTCTTCATGGTCGGGTCGGACTACCTCTACCCCTACGAGTCCAACCGGATCATGAGCGACCTGATCCTCGAGGGCGGCGGCGAGAAGGTGGGCGAGGTCTATCTGCCGCTCGACGCCCAGCGTGAGGACTTCCGCGCCGTGGTGAAGCGCATCAAGTCGCTGCAACCGGACTTCATCTTCTCCACGGTGGTCGGTGAGGGCACGGCCATGCTCTACCAGGCCTACGCCGAGGCCGGCCTCGACCCCGCACGCATGCCGATCGCGAGCCTCACCACCAGCGAGGCCGAGGTACAGCAGATGGGGGCGCAGTACGCCGCCGGCCACATCACCTCGGCACCGTACTTCCAGTCGATCGACAGCGACGTCAATCGCCGCCTGGTCGAATCCTTCCATCGCCGCTTCGGCGACGACAAGGTGGCGAACCAGTGCTGGGAGGCCGCCTACTTCCAGACCCACCTGCTCGCCAACGCGATGCGCCGCGTCGACCCGGGCGACATCGAGGCCCTGCTGCGGGTGCTGCCCGGCTCGGAGTTCGAAGCTCCCCAGGGGCGCGTGCGCGTCGACGAACACAATCATCACACCTACCTGCGACCCCGCATCGGTCGCGGCGACGGCAAAGGTCAGTTCGAGATCCTCGAAGAGGCGCGCTCCTGGGTGCGCCCCGACCCCTATCTGGTATCGCACACGCTCGAGGACTGGAGCGTGCGCGTCAAGCTGCAGACCGCCTGAGGGTTCGTCGCGCCATGCCTGCCGCGCCGCCCAAATCGGTCCGTGCGACGCCCGCGCTGCTGCGCGATCTGCGCTCGCTGCAGGTCGTCGTGTTCCATCCGGACGATTCGGACGGTCACGAACTGATCAGCCAGCTGCATCGCATCGGCTGTCAGGTGCGCGCATTCTGGCCGCCGCTCGACAAACTGCCCGACGACACCGGTCTCGTCTTCTTCGCGGTGCGACCCGATGCGCTGGCGGTCGAACCCGCGTGGCTGCGCCGCGAGCCGGTGCCGCCGGTGATCGCGGTGGTGAACTACGAAAACCCGGTCATCATCGAGGCGGTCCTGCGCCTCAACGCTCAGGGTATCGTCGCGTCACCGGTGAAATCGTTCGGGCTGCTGTCGGCGACCGTGGTCGCGCTGTCGCAATGCGAGCGGCTACGCGAGCGCGATCGCTACGTCTCGAAGCTGGAGCAGCGCCTGCAGGGCCTGCGCAAGCTAGGCAAGGCCAAGTCGATCCTGATGCTGACCCGTTCGATCGGCGAGGAGGAAGCCTATCGGTTGATTCGCGAGCAGGCGATGGCGAAGCGGGTCACGACAGAGGAGATCTCGGACGCGATCATCAAGGCGAACGAGATACTGGCGTTCGAGGGGAAACAGGGTGCAGGTAACGGGTAACAGGGAACGGAAACGGCCCCCTCCCATCGGCGGGTTTGTTGCCTGCTACCTCTTACCCGTTCCCTGAGTTCTCCAGGTCCTTCACCACCAGCGGCCGCACCATCTCCAGGGCGTCGTGGAGGGTGTCCTCGGGGAGTTCGTTGAGGCACTCGGCGAGAATGTCGCCGGCATCCCATGCCGCTTCGGGTAGCGATTCCGCGTCGAGATTCGCGATGAAGACGGAAGCGGCGCCGACCGTGCGCAGGAGACTCTCGCGCTCGGCCATGAGGCCCTCGAGCTGGGCGCGCAGCATCGCGACTTCGTT
>JAIESW010000083.1 GCA_019745565.1 Burkholderiales bacterium | reverse complement strand
GTCTCGGCGTAGGTGTAGTCACCCATCTTCTTGTCCCAGACCACCTTGCCGGTCGCGTTGTCGAGCGCCACGATGTGGGCGTCGAGGGTCGCGAGGTAGACCTTGTTCTTGTAGACGGCGACGCCGCGGTTCACGACGTCACAGCACAGCTTCGGAAACACGTCGCCGGGGAGTTCCCGCTCGTACTTCCAGTTGACCTTGCCGGTCGCGCCGTCGACGGACCAGACCTTGTTGTAGGACGAGGTCACGTACACGGTGCCGTTGACCGCGACAGCCTGGCTGTCCTGGCCGTCCAGCACGCCGAACGACAGTTGCCACGCAGCCTTCAGGTTCTTGACGTTCGACTGGTTGACCTGCGCGAGCGGACTGTAGCGCGTGGTCTGATAATCACGGCCGTACAGGAGCCAGTTCTGCGCGTCCTTGTCGGCGTTGAGCAGCATGTCGTCGGTCACATAGTTCGGATAGAGCTTGGCAGCTGCTTCATCCAGACCCTGCGCCATTGCACCGCCAGAAGCGAGCGCAAAAGCGGCGACCACTGCTGCACGATTAAGCAACAGTTGCTTCACCATTGAAGTACCTCCCGAAGTCGGGCCCGCGATCATTCGACCGGTTGCCCTTGGTTTTGAGTATTGCTTGGTATTGCTTGGAACTGCCGAACTGACCGAAGAAGCGCGCGAATCAAGCCTTCCGGCGCGACGGCGAAGGTAAGGTAACCCCGTTGTCTTGTCAACCAGTTTGCCTAGGGCGATCCCTCGGAAACCCGCGCCGCTATTGCGTCGCACAAGGGTCGGGGGGATTGGACGAATCGTGCGTCCGGCCGGCGTCAAGTCGGCGCTCGTGCGCCGGTCGTTCAAGGCAGCCGGATGGTGAGCACGGATGCGTCGTCGACGGCCGCAGCGCCCGCGAGGTGGGCCTCCAGATCAAGGACGACCCGGGCCGCACGCGCGCCCGCCGGGGCGGCGCGCAGGCTGCCCTCGAGGCGCTCGAGACCGAAGGCCACGCCGGCAGCGTTCTCGCATTCGACCACGCCGTCGGTGCACACGGCGATCTCGGCCGGCGCTTCCCAGCGGAGCAGCGCGCAACCGTCGTCGAACGCGGCGTCGCCGAGGATCCCGAGCGGCACGTGGGCCGACTCGAAGCGCCGGATCACGGTCCCCGCAGCATCGAGCAACGCGATGCGCGGCATGCCGCCGTTCCAGACCTCGACGGTCCGGCCGGCCTCGTCCACGACCATCAGCGCCGCAGCTAGGTAGCGGTCGGCGGGCAGCACGTCGCGCAGGCGCGCGTTGATCTCCCGCACCACCGTGGGCAGCGGCAGTTCCTTCCGCGCCATCCCGTAGAAGACCTGGAGCGCCGGCAGGAGACTCACCGACGCCGCGAGGCCGTGACCGGTCGCATCGCCCAGCATCGCGTAGAGCCTGCCCGACGGCCCGCGCGCCGCCGCCACCGCGTCACCGCTGAATCGCGCCGCGGGCAGGACCTGCCATTCGAGCGCCGGATCGTCGAGGCCCTTGCGACGGACCATGTTGCCGATCAGCGCATGCGCGAGTTGCTCCTCGGCGGCCTGTTCGTCGCTCAGGCGTCCGAGCACTTCCGCCTGTTCGACGACCTGGTTCTGCATGCGCGCGATGCGCTGGAACGAACGGATCTTGGCCTTGAGGATCGACAGGTTGATGGGCTTCACCAGGTAGTCGTCGGCGCCTGCCTCCAGGCCGCGCACGACGTCGTCCTCGGTGTCGAGCGCCGAGAGCAGGATCACCGGAACCCAGTGGCCGGCCGCGAGTTCGCGCACGCGGCGGGTCGCCTCGATACCGTCCAGCGTCGGCATGACCACGTCCATCAGCACGACGTCGGGCGGCGATGCGGCGAAGAGTTCGACGGCCTGCACCCCGTCCGCTGCGACGGTCACCGCGTGACCTTCGCGAACGAGGAAGCCGCGGAGCAGCGTGCTGACCGCCGGGGAATCGTCCACCACCAGGACGCGCAGCCCCTCAGCCCGCCCGGCGACCGGTGCATCGTCGCGCGCGGGTTGCCGCATCGCGCTCATCCCGCCAGGCGCACGGTGACCCGCACCTCGTTGCCGGAACCGACGTATTCCAGGTCGGGAAAGCAGAGCTGGCGCGCCAGCGCGATGCCGCGGCCGTTCGGGTCGAACGCGCGCCTCGGATCGAAATCAAGGTAGGCGCGCCAGTCGAAGCCGGGGCCGTCATCGCGCACGTGCACGACGATCGCATCGCCGCTGTGATGGTAGTGCACCTGGACCCACTTGTCGCGGTGCTCCGGCAGCGCCAGCCGGCGGCCGACTTCAGCCTCCCAGCGACCCGCCTTGAGCAGCGCGGCCTTCTCCTCGAGCGCGATGCCGAGGTTGCCGTGCTCGACCGCGTTCACGAACATCTCGAGCAGGCCGAGACCGGCGTTGGGCCGGTCGGGCAGGCAGGTCGCGATCGCGGCCGCGAGCTGCCGGGCTTCGGCGAGGGTCTGGAAGCGGAAGTGGGCGTCGTTCAGCAGCCGCAGCGCGTGGGGTTCGACTGCCGCGGCGTGGGCCATCTCCTGCCACGCCAGGCGATCCACCACCGCGGCCCGCACGACCGTCGCGAGCACCTCGCCGTCGAAGGGCTTGGTGAGGTAGTAGTACGCGCCGTTGCGGATGCCCTCCAGCACCTGCTCCTTCGCCGCGGCGGCGGTCTGCATGATCACCGGCAGATGCCGGAAGCGCGCCTCCTGTTTGATCCGCTTCAGGAGTTCTAGTCCGTCGAGCCGCGGCATCATCCGGTCGAGGATGAGCGCGTCGAAGTCCTCGCCCGACGCCTCCTTGAGGATCGACCACGCCTCCTCGCCGTCGCCGGCGGTGACGATGTCGTAATGATCGCCCTCCAGATGCTCCGAGATGATCTCGAGATTGAACGGCTCGTCGTCCACCACGAGCAGTCGTCTCACGCTGGTGTTCATGCCACTTGCCTCCTCGCCTGTTCCGCCGTCACGTCATTGCCGACCGGTTCGCGCGGCAGCTCCACGACCAGATCCGCGCCACCCGCCGGGTTGTTGCGCGCGAAGATCCGCCCACCGTGGGCAGTCACGATCTCGCGACAGATCGCGAGCCCGAGGCCGGTACCCCCGGCACCGCTCTTCGTCTTGCTGCTCTGTACGAATTTCTCGAACACCGCATCGAGTTCCGATTCCGGTATGCCGACCCCTTCATCGCTCACCGTGAGGCGCAGCGCCGGCACCCGGCCCGCATCGGCCTGACGCCGGCCGGCAGCTCCGTGCCCTCGATGCGCAGCGTTACGCCACGTCCGGCCGGCGTGAACTTCACCGCGTTCCAGGCGAGATTGCGCACGACCTGCGCGAGCCGGCTCGCGTCGAACCAGGCATGGGTATCGACCGCCGCCGGCTCCAGTTCGAGGCGAACGCCGCGTTCCCGGGCAAGCGGATCGATTTCGTGCAGGACCGACTGCACCGTCGTGCGCAGGTCGCCGTGCTCGATGTCGTAGTGCATCGCACCGGCATCCATCTTCGAGAGGTCGAGCAGGTCGTTCAGCAGGATCAGCAGCCGCTCGCCGCTCTGGTCGATGCGCCCGAAGTACTGCTTCAGCTTGTCGGCCGCATCGCCGGTGTCGGCGATGCGCTTCGCTCCCAACCGCGCGAACGACAGGATCGCGTGCATCGGGGTGCGCAGCTCGTGCGACATGTTCGCGAGGAATTCGGACTTCGCGCGGTTCGCGGCCTCCGCGGCGTTCTTGGCCGAGAGCAGCTCCGCCGTGCGCTCCAGCACGAGGCGCTCCAGTTCGTCGCGGTGGACCCGCAGGGCCTCCTGGGCATTCTTGAGCGCCGTCACGTCGAGGTGTCCGCCGAGCATCCGCACCGCCTTGCCGTAGTCGTCGCGCTCGATGTTGGCACGCGACAGGATCCAGATCCAGCGCCCGTCCCGGCTCCGCATGCGGAACTCGGCCTCGAACGTGGACGCCGAGACCAGGCATTGCTCGACCCGGTGCAGCGTTCCGGGCAGGTCCTCGGGATGCACGCGCGACTGCCATGCATCCCAGTCGCTTTCCATCTCGTGCTCGCCGTAACCCAGCTGGCGCTTGTACTGCGGAGAAATGAACACCTTCCCGCTGCGCACGTCCCAGGACCACATGCCCACGTCGGCCGCGAGCACCGCGGCCTGCAGGAACGATTCGCTGTCGCGCATGGCATCCTCGGCGGCGCGGCGCGCGTCCTCCGATTCGGCGTTGAGCGCCGCCAGCGCGAGATATTCGCCGATCTCCTGGGCCGTCGCGATCTCGTGCTCGCTCCACCGGTGGACGTGTTCGTCGATCAGGGAGAGCACACCCACCAGCCGCCCGGCTTTCAGCATCGGAATGTCGAGCACGGCGCCGATCCGTCCCGCGACGGCGTCCGGCGTGGCACCGGGTGCCGTGTCGTCCACCGCCGCCACCGAACCGGTGCGCAATTTCGCGAGATGCTCCGGCACCGCAGCGAGATCGGCGCTGAACCCCGGCAACGGTGGCCCCGAAGGGGCGGCACCCGCGTACGCGACGGAGAGGCGACCGGCCTCGTCCACGCCGGCGTGGACCACACGCTTGTCGGGAAAGCACTCGCGCAACAGGTCGACGGCGAGCCTGATCACCTCGAGGAACGTCGCGCCGCGCGCCATGGCCGCGGCGAGTTCGTTCAGCACTCGCAGCCGCGCCTGCGTCGCGATCAGTTCCTGCTCGGCAAGCTTGCGCTCGTGGATGTCGGTCGTGCTGCCGATCACGTACTCGGTGCCGTCCGCGAGACGCACCGCCGCCTTGGTCTTCAGGTGCCAGCGTCCCTCGGTCTGCCCGATCCGCCGCAAATGGATCTCGGAGCGGGCCGCGCCGCCCGAGGCGAACAGGCGATCGTCCTCGGCCCAGGCGGCCTCGGAGAACTCGCGCGGAAACTTGTCGAAGTCTGACTTGCCGATCAGCGCCTCGCGCGGCTCGCCGAATACCGTGCAGAACGCATCGTTCACCATGACCCAGCGGTGGGCGCGATCCTTGACATAGGTCGGATTGGGCAACGCGTTGATCATCGCGTGCAGGAACTCGCGGCTGCGTTCGACTTCGCGCGACACGCGCTTCCAGTCCGACATGTCGGTCGACACGCAGACCACGTAGCGGCTGCGGTCCGGCAGCGTGACGCTCGCCTTGGTCTTGAGCAGCCACGCGTCGGCGAGCCGCGGATTGACCGGCGGCCCCTCGTACACGATCGGCTGCGACTCCGCGAGCGCGATGTCGTCCTGGCGATCGAACAAGCGCGCCTCCTGGGCACTGAAGATCTCCTCGTTGGTGCGCCCCACCACGAGATCGCGATCGATCCCGAGGATGCGCGACATCGCCTTGTTCGCGACCAGCCAGCGATGCGAGGTGTCCTTCACGTACACGCCCTGCGGAATCGCATCGACCACGGCATCGAGGAACTGCTTGCTTTCCAGCAGCGCGCGCTCCGCCTGCTTCTGCGCGGTGATGTCCCACAGCGAACCGAGCAGCAGCTTCTCGCCGCCCGGCAGCGTGATCGCCTGCTTGTTCTTGAGCACCCAGCGCTTCTCGCCGATGGCGGTGATGAACTCCTCTTCGAGCGACAGCGCCTCGCCGTGCTCGAGCACGCGGTCGTCCTGGACCCAGAACTTGCGCGCCTGCTCCTCCGGAAAGAAGTCGAAGTCGGTCCGGCCGATGAAATCCGTGTGCGGCTTGCCGAGGAAAGCGCCGCCGGCCTCGTTCATCATCACCCACCGGTGCTCGCGATCCTTCGCGAACACCACGGCCGGCATGGCCTGCACCACCGAGTCGAGATACTGGCGGGCGCGCTCCGCCTCGAGCACCGCCTCGCGCAGTGGCGTCACGTCGTACACGGCGCTCACGATGCCGCGCTTGCCGCCCGGCAACGTCACCGCGCGCTTCCTCTTCATCACCCAGATGCGGCGCCCGTCGGGCCGCGTCATCTGCATCTCCGAATCGAGCCGGCCGTCGGGTGAGGCGAGCGCCGCTTCGTCCTCGGCCCGCACCTCGGCAGCTTCGTCGGCCGGATAGATGTCGAAGTCGGTCTTGCCGACGAAGTACTCGGACGGCTTGCCCCAGATATCGAAGCAGCCGTCGCCCACGAGCACCATGCGGAAGTGCTCGTCCTTGAGCGCCACGCCCATCGGCACCGACGCGAGCACCCCGGCCAGCATCGCACGGGTCTTGTCGAGTTCCAGTTCGCGCTGCTTGCGCTCGGTGATGTCGGAGATGTAGCCATGCCAGACGGTGGACCCGTCCGGCTCGCGGCGCGGCGTCGCATAGCCTTCGACCCACACCGTACCGCCGCTCGGCCGTGCCAACCGGAATTCGTGCCGCCACGGTTCCAGGGTCTCGTGTGACCACCGCATCGATGCGATGGCGGCGTCGATGTCTTCCGGGTGGATGCGCTGATACATGATGCCGGCATCGGCCATGACCTCCTCCGGCGTCACCTCGAAGATCTCGCGCACCGCGTCGCTCGCGAACGGGAAATGCGATGTCCCGTCGGCGCGCATCCGGTATTGGTAGATCATGCCCGGCACGTGGTGCGCGATCTCGCGCAGCCGTTCCTCGGCATCACGGCGGGCGGTGATGTCGACGGTCGCGCCAACCACGTAGGACTCGCCGTTCGGCAGTGTGACCAGGCGCTTGCGCTTGATGGCGTGCACGATCGCGCCGTCGACGACGAAGGTGTCCTCGCTTTCTACCATACGCCCGGTCGCGAAGATCTCGTCGTCCTCCGCCCAGACGCGCGCCACCTCCTCGGGCGTGCGGAAGTCGGTGTCGGTACGTCCCACGAAGTCGTCGTCGGGTCGGCCGATGAAGCGTCTGCCGGCCTCGTTCATGAAAAGCCAGCGATGCTCGCGATCCTTCGCGTAGACACCGGCCGGCACCGAGTTCAGCACCGCGTCGAGGAACGTGCGCGCCCGCAGCGCATCCTGCTCCGCCTGCTTGAGCGCGGTCACGTCGATCAGCTTCGCGAGCAGGTAGCGCTTGCCGCTCGGCATGTCGACGACGCGCTTCACCTTCACGACCCAGCGCTGCTCGCCCGAGACCGTGAGGTAGCGCTCTTCGGTGTTGAGGCTCGCGCCGGTGGCAAGCAGGCGCTCGTCCTGCTCCCAGTTGATCTCGGCCTGTTCCGCGGAGAAGAGGTCGCGGTCGGTCCGGCCGATGAAGGACGCGCTCGGGATGCCATGGAAGGTCCCCACGGCACGGTTCGCCATCACGATGCGGTGCTGCTCGTCCTTCACCACGAGCGGCATGGGCGAGGCGTCGAAAATCGCCTCGAGGAAGCGCCGGTTCTCCTCGGCCTCGAGTTCGGCCCGCTTGCGCGCCGTGATGTCGACCTTGACGCCGATCAGAATGCGGCTGCCGTCGGCCAGCGTCACCGCCTTCTTCGACTTGAGATACCAGCCTTCGCGCCCGTCCGGAAAGCGGAAACTCTCCTCGTACCAATGCGCCTCGTCCGAGGCGAAGGCGGCGTCGTCCTGGGCGGCGTACGCGGCCGCCACTTCCGGAGAGTGGCGATCGAAATCGGTACGCCCGATGGTGTCTTCGTGCTTCCAGCCATGCTGGGCGAGCGCGGCCTCGTTGAACACGATCCAGCGACGCGCGCTATCCTTCACGAACACCAGGGACGGGATGGCGTCGAGCACCGTCTTGAAAAAATCGCGCTGGCGGGTGAGCTCCTCGTGCAGGCTGCGGGCCTCGCCCGTATCGAGCATGTTGAGCAGCACGAGGGCCTCGCCGTTCTGCACCACGAGGCGGCTCTTGCTCACCGTCATGTGCCGCGGGCGGCCGCGGATGATGTACGAGCTTTCGTACTGCTCGGCCTCACCGGTCGCCAGCACGCGGTTGTCGGACGCGATGTACCGGCTCACGTCCTGCTCCGGGAACAGTTCCTTGTCGGTGCGCCCGAGGATCTGTTCGCGCTTCAAGCCGATCCATTCGCAATAGCCCGCGTTCACGTAGCGGAAACGGTGCTGCCGGTCCTTGGCGGCGAGCGGCGCGGGGATCGCGTCGAGAACGATGCCGAGGTAGTCGCCGGCCACCTGCGCGTTCGCGCCGGTCAGCACGCGCGTCGACTTGATGCGGTCGCGGTTGCGCACCGCCATCCCGACGATGAGAAAGAGCGCGAGCGAAGTCGCCGTCCCCACGGCGAGCAGCCGGCTGCCCGCCGCAGCGCGACCGGTCTCGAAGTGCGAACCGGGCACCACGCGCAGCGCCCAGGTGGCCTCGCCGCGCATGACCAACCGCGAGGTTCGAAGATTGCCGATGCCCGGTGCCGCGACTCCTGCCGTAGCCAGGACGGGCGCGCCGTCGATCCTGCTCCCCTCGACCACCTCGACGTGCACGTCGGCAAACGGGCCGAAGGCCCGCCGCACGAGCGCATCGAGGCTCACCACCGCGGCGACGAAGCCGGTGTGACGCAGTTCGCGCAACCCCGGACCGGCATCGCGCAGACCGGGCGGCATCACCGGCAGGAACACCAGGACGCCGGCGCCGGTGATCGGGTCCGAATCGGTCACCAACTGCACCCGGGACGAATAGGCGGGGCGTCCGGTCCACAAGGCCCGCATCATCGCCTCACGCCGCACGGCCTCGCCGAACCGGTCGAAGCCGAGCGTGGCTTCCCGCCCGCCTCGGACACCGGCCACCAGCGCCGCAGGGTAGGTGACCCGCGCGCCGGATTTGGGCCAGATGTCGTAGCCGGCGAGACCCGCCGCCCGCATGCGGTGCCGGTGCGCCGGCACGGCTGCCTCCGGGACACGCGGCAGGAACTCGATCGATTGGAGCCCGGGCAGTGCGTCGAAGAGGTCCAGTTCGCTCGCAAAATCGCGCCATTCCGACGGCTCGGCGTGCTGCTGGGTGGCGACCCAGGCCGCCGCGGAACGCAGGGTCTGCTCGTAGGCCGCCAGCGCGGCGTCCAGGTTGCGGGCGGCGCCATCCGCCTGCCGCGCGAGCCGCTCCCGGTTATTCTCCTGCTGGCGGTCGAGTTCGACCCGCCACCAGCCGAGAGTCACTGCCAAGCCGAGGGCAAGCACGATCCAGGGCACGGGTGTACGCATCCAGGCCGGGAGCACCGACAAACCGCGGCCCGACGGGCGCAACGAAGAGAACCACGGGACCATGTACTTGAGTCAGAAGCACCAGGATGCCAATCCACCGTTAACGTCGCCGCCCCGCAGGGCTTTAGTCGGGTTGGGCTTCGCGGCCGCCCTGCTCCTCGCCTCCGGGCTGGCCCGTGCCGATCCCCTCCTCACATACCCCCTCAAGATCAAGGGGCATGGTCTGCGGGCCGAGCTCGCGAACACGGAGGAGACCCGCCGGACCGGCCTCATGCACCGCCGCTCGATGGCGGACAACCAGGGGATGCTGTTCGTCTACGAACAGCCCGGCCTGCACGCCATGTGGATGAAGAACACCCTGATCCCGTTGTCGGTGGCGTTCCTCGACCGCGATGGCCGCATCATCAACATCGAGGACATGCAGCCGGAGACGCTCGACGCCCACGGCGCGGCCGCGGAAGCGTCCTACTCGCTCGAGATGAACCAGGGCTGGTTCGCGAAGCGCGGCATCAAACCGGGCGATCGCGTCGAAGGCTTGAAGACCATCCCCAGGTAGCACGGGAAAAGAAAAGGGCTGCCTCGAGGCAGCCCTGTTCGTCGCGCGGCGTGCGGCCGGATCAGCCGAAATTCTTTGCCGCGAAGTCCCAGTTCACCAGCGAGGCAAGGAAGGTCTCCACGAACTTCGCGCGGGCGTTGCGATAGTCGATGTAGTAGGCGTGCTCCCACACGTCGATGGTGATGAGCGCCTTGTCGGCCGTGGTGAGCGGCGTGGCGGCGTTCGACGTGTTGACGATGTCGACCGAGCCGTCGGCCTTCTTCACGAGCCAGGTCCAGCCCGAGCCGAAGTTGCCCACCGCGCTCTTCGAGAACGCTTCCTTACAGGCGTCGAACGAACCCCACTTCTTGTCGATCGCGGCCGCCAGCGCGCCCGAAGGCTTGCCGCCGCCGCCCGGCTTCATGCTGTTCCAGAAGAACGTGTGGTTCCAGACCTGGGCGGAGTTGTTGAAGATGCCGCCCGAGGACTTCTTCACGATGGCCTCGAGATCGAGGTTCTCGAACTCGGTGCCCTTGATCAGGTTGTTGAGATTGGTGACGTAGGTCTGATGATGCTTGCCGTAGTGGAACTCGAAGGTTTCCTTGGAGATGTGCGGGGCAAGCGCGTCCATCGCGTACGGCAGCGGCGGCAGTTTGTGTTCCATCGGGAGGTCTCCAGGCGGGATTTGCAGGCAGGCGGGGATTGTAGCGCATCGACCTGTGCCGGATGCCGCGCCGTCGGAACGCCTCCCTCGATCGAGCGGGCGATCGGCGTGCCCTCGCGGGGGAACGGCACGCAGCGGACTTGCACCACTACCCGCCGACGGGCTCCACGCGCACGATCACCGCGGTCGCGTCGTTGCGCCCCATGTACTGGAGCTGGCGATCGATGGAGTGCTGCACCAGCCTGTCAGCACCCGCCTGCGGATCGACGCCGGGCTCGAGCGCTTCGTGCAGCGCGCGTTCGCCGAGCACCTCCCACACGCCGTCCGAGGCGATGAGAAAGGTGTCGCCCTCCTGCAGTTCACCGTCGCCGTATTGCGCGATCAGATGCGTCTCGAGACCGACGGCCCGCCGCAGCACATGACGCATGTCACGCCGTGGCCACGTGTGATCGGTGGTGAGTTGTTTCAGCACCGTCTTGCGCCGGCGATACACGCGCGTGTCGCCGACGTGGGCGAGATAGTAGTGGGCATCCTTGAAGAGCAGCATGGAGAGCGTGCTCACCAGGCCCTCGCCGTCGGGCCGGCGCAGATTCTCGCCCACGAGCCAGTCGTTGATTGCACGCAGCACCTTGTCTAGCGCGCGACCGATGTTCCACTGCTCGGGCGTGTCGTAGTAGTCGTCGAGCAACGACCGCACGGTGGTTTCGGCGGCGGTACGCGCGCCGCCGTCGCCGCTGACGCCGTCGGCGACGGCGAGCGCGAGTCCGCGCGCAGCGATGGCGGCTGCACCCGGATTGGCGATGCCGTAGAAGTCCTCGTTCAGCTTGCCGGCGCCGCGCGATGCGTGCCCGATGCGCAGTTGAAGTGTCGAACCCGCCTCGCCACCGAGACGGATCGGTCCGGCGAGAACGGGGCGCGTCGAGGACTGCGCAGCCGTGGGTACCGGTCGCAGCAGGGCCGCGGCCCCGGGCGTGTCACCGGGCATCGCCATGCCGCGGTTCCGTCCCGAGGTTGCGCCCGCCGCGACGGGGCGCGCGTCCGGTCGAAAGGCCGCCGGCCTCGACCGCAGCGATCGCCTTCGCCTGGTTCATGTTGTCGGTGTAGCCGCACGCGTAGAGACAGCAGGCGAGCTGGTTCACGATCGGATGGGGCAACGGCGTTTCGGCCGCGAGCGCGCGGCGGATCCAGGCCGCCGTCGCATGGGCATCGACCGCCGTCAGGAGTCCGTGCACCGCCTTGCCGGGACCCATCTCCTCCTCGAACAGCGCGGTGCGCGTGCCGTCGGTGATCCAGTCGATCTGCGGTCGGTGCAACGCGTTCGCGACGGGCTCGCCTTCGGCACTGCGCAACAGCAGCGCGCGGGCACCGGTGGACACCAGCACTTCGGCGAGCAATTCGAGGCGATCGGCAGTGGATGCACCCACCAGTTGCACCGCTTCGCCGCCGAACGGATCGATCAGCTTCGCCACCAGATGCGGGCTCGAACGGATGCCCAGGCGCCCTTTCAGCGCGAGCATCTCGGCGAGTCCGGGGCACAGCACGGCGGTGGGGACGAACGCGAGGCCTTCCTCCGAAAGCGCGGTGCGTGCGGCGCGCAGGTTGCCCGACGGCATCACGCCCAGTTCGCGCAAGACGTACGCAGCCGCCACCCGGCCACCGCCCTCGAGCGTCCCGTGCACCAGCACCGGAATCCCGAGTCGTTGCAGCAGCAACGCGAGCAGCGGCAGCAGGTTCGCGCTCTCGCGCGCACCGCCGTATGCGGGAATCACGACCGGCCGCAGCCGCTCGGCCGCGATGTCGAGCGCGTAGACGCGCTCGGCACACGCGCGCTGGAATCCGATCAGTTCCTCGGCGGTTTCCTGGCGCATGGAGAGCGCGGCGAAGATGGCACCCAGTTCCACGTCGGGCACACCGCCGTCCAGCATGGCGGAGAAAAGGTCGTGCGCTTCCGCTTCGGTAAGTCCGGGGTGCTGATCGCCGCCCGCGACGATGGTCTTGAGGTACTGGGTGAAGGACATCGCTCTGACAGTGCGGCCGGCGGTCGGCCACGCCTCCTCGGTGGTGTGTAGTTGTCGCGCTTCGCCCCCTTCGAACCGCTGCTGGACAAACTCGGACTTGCGAGCTTGGTCAGCAACCGATGTGCCAGTCGGCATCGCGTTGCACATCAACGACTTGAGACTCGACGACAATGCTCGGACCCCGGCCACGCCAAGGCCCGGTGCAGATCGCGATGACACCGCCCTATGTTGGTGCGGCCACCACCGCTACGCCGAGGAAGCTGTGCGCCCCAGTGCGCCGGGCGCTGCCCGGATCTCAGCGGACGAGCAGTTCGGCGACCACGTTGTTCCAGGCCGCGGCAAGGTTCGGCCGGCTGTAGCCGCCGCCACCGAAGGCCATCAGGCGACCGCGCGCCTGCGCAGCCGCCAACCGGCAGAGGCCGCGCGCAGCATGCGCGTGCACGGCCGGCGAGTATTCGAGGCTCGCGAGCGGATCGCCCTTGAGGCCATCCGCACCGCACTGGAATACGTAGAACTCCACCGGATGCCGTTCGAAATGCGCTTCGACCTTGCGCCAGGCCGCGAAGAACTCGGCGTCGCCCGCACCGGCGGGCAACGGAATGTTGAGCTTGGTTCCTTCCGCAGCGCCCTTGCCTATTTCACTGGCGTGCCCGGTGCCCGGGTACAGGAACCGCCCGTCCTGGTGGATATCGGCGAAGATGAGATCCGGATCATCCTCGAACGCGTAGAACACCCCGTCGCCGTGATGCACGTCGATGTCGATGTAACCCACGCGCTTGACACCGTAGGTGCGCCGCAGCGTCTCGATCACCACCCCCAGATCGTTGAAGACGCAAAAACCGGCCGCGTGACCGCGCCCTGCATGGTGCAGGCCCCCGATCGGCTGAAAGGTGCGCAGCGTTTCGCCGCGCATGATGCTGTCGAGCCCGTCCAGCGCGGCGGCCACCACCGTCGCACTGATCGGATACACGCCGGGAAAGACCGGCGTGTCGCCCTTGTCGAGCAGGTCGAGTCCGTCGCGTTCGGCATTGGCGACCTTGTCGACGAACGCGGGCGTGTGGAAACGTTCGATCGCCTCGCGCGCGGCCGGTGTCGTGGGAGCGCCCACCTTCGTGCGCTGATCGAGACCGCGCGCCTGGGTCTCACGGAAAAAGGCGCCCTGGCGATCCATGCCGAGCGGATGGCCGTCGAGGAAACCGTAACGGCCGAGCACTTCGCCAACGTAGAGGTTCACGCGCGCATCCTCCGCTCCGAACACGCGACCGGCCCCGAATCCGCCGATCGCGAAGGCCGCGCTGCCGAACAGCAGTTCGCGGCGGCGCATCGATGGTGAATCGTCCCTAGAGCGCCGCGCCACAGCTCCAGCACAACTCGAAATTGCCGGGATTGCGCTCGCGGCAGGCGGCGCAGAACACATCGTCGCGACTGGCCGGCGGCCGCTCGAAGGAGCACACGATCTCCCGTGCCCGCTTCATGTCGGCATCCTGCTCGATCCAGACCTCGGGCCACGCGTGGGTGAACGGGATCTCGCCCATGCCACTCTGCGCGTTCTCGTTGAACACATGCGCCTCGATCCCCGCGTGCGCGAGCAGCTGGCGCAGCAGGTGCGCGTCAGGCAGCGTCGCGGCGGAGTAGAGACGGACCATGGCCCGATTCTACTGAAGACCCGCCCGGACGGCCCGAACGCCGCTCAGAACAGCGCCATCTGACCGGCGAGCTTCTGGGCGCGAAACTGCGAGGTATCGAGCCCCATGTGTTCATCGTTGAGATGCAGGCGCCGGCAGGCCTTCTCGAAGCGCTGGGCCAGCAGCTCGGCCATCAGGCCCTGGCCGCGCTGACGCGAGCCGAACTCCGGGTCGTTCTCGCGGCCGTCGCGCATCTGCCGCACGCGGCTCATCACGTGTTCGGCCTTGAGCGGATAGTGGTTCTGCAGCCAGTCCTTGAAGAGCTCCTTGATCTCGTAAGGAAGCCGCAGCAGCACGTATCCGGCGTAGCGCGCCCCCCTCTCCGCGGCCGACTCGAGGATGCTTTCGAGCCCGTCGTCGGTCAGGAACGGAATGACCGGCGCCACCATCACGCCGGTGGGTATGCCGGCCTCGGCCAGCGCGTGGATCGTCTCCAGGCGTCGCGTCGGACTGCTTGCCCGCGGCTCGAGGCGGCGCGCGATGCCGTGGTCGAGCGTCGTCACGCTGACGAACACCTTCACCAGGTTCTTCCGCGCCATCGGCGCCAGCAGGTCGAGATCCCTCAGGACCAGCGCGTTCTTGGTGATGATGGCGAACGGATGGTCGCAGGCTGCGAGCACCTCGATCACCGAGCGGGTGATACGGTAGTCGCGCTCCACCGGCTGATAGGGATCGGTGTTGGCCCCGATGGAAATGGAGTCGCACCGGTAGCCGGGCTTCGCGAGTTCCTGCCGCAGCAGCTCGGCCGCGTTCACCTTGGCGAACAGCCGGGTCTCGAAATCGAGGCCGGGCGACAGATCGAGGTAGGCGTGACTGGGTCGCGCATAGCAGTAGATGCACCCGTGCTCGCAACCCCGATAGGGATTGATCGACGTCGTGAACGGGAGATCGGGCGAGTCGTTGCGGGTCAGGATGGAGCGTGCCCGTTCCTCCATGACGTGGGTGTCGAGCCGCGGCGGTTCGCCTTCCGGCTCCGGGGGTAGCCAGCCGTCGTCCACCGCCTCGCGCCGGACCGGCTCGAAGCGGCCCTCCGGGTTGAGCGCGGCACCCCTGCCCTTGGCGAGGCGGGGAGCTTGGCCATCATGGGTTCGCAACGACATACTGTATTAATACACAGTCCTTCGCCGAGGCGCAAGCCCATGAACGACGAAGCCCCGCACGAGCGGGGCTTCGGATCGAGCGCGGCAGACAACCGTCAGCCGAGCTTCATCATCCGGCAGGTGGCCCTGAAGAGATCTGACTCGCCGTCGCCGAAGGTCTCGAGGATGCTGAAATGGTTGTCCTCGGGACAGGGCACGTCTTCGGCGATCACCGACCCCCAGCGCGACTTGAGCAGCTGGTGCTGATAGTGAAAGCCGTCGATCTCCTTGCCGCCGACAGTGATGTAGAGCGGTGCCTGCGTGGCCGGTGGCATGAACGCCGGGCTAGCCTTCAGCGCAGCGGCTTCGTCCAGGCGGGTATCCGCGTTGACGGACGGCACGCGCACGATCTCGGTCAGGTCGTAGATGCCGCTGACCGCCATGCCGCCCTGGACGATCTGATCCGGGAGGTCCGAGCCGTAGCGCGGCCATTGCGCCGCCAGCATCATGGCCGTCAGGTGCCCGCCCGCGGAGTGGCCAGCGACGTAGAGGGAATTGCCGGAAGCACCGTAACGGCTGGCGGTGCGGTAGCACCAGGCCGTGGCCTTCAGCATCTGGCGGACGATCTCTTCCAGCTTGACTGAGGGGCACAACGCGTAGTTCGGCATGGCTACCGTCACGCCCAGCTTCACGAACTCGTTGGCGATGAACGAATGGTCGCGCTTGTCGAGTGAGCGCCAGTAGCCGCCGTGGATGAACATGAGGAGCGCCCGCGACCGCCCTTCGGCCCGGAAGATGTCGACCTTTTCCATCGGATGGTCGCCGTAGGCCACGTCGAGGTCGCAGTCCAACTCGTCGCGGGCGGTCTTGGACAGCCGGCTCCACCGATCGAAATACTGGGCGAAATCAGTCACCGCCGCGCGATTGTTATAGCGCTTCTCGAATACGGCGGTCTGATCGTCCATGGCCCGGATCCCCTCGAATTCTTATAGAACTACGGCGGCCACGCTGCTCGGGCGCGACGCCTTGCCTGTCCTGCAAAAGCGTTATTGAACCCAATTGCAGAGGGGGCTGTCCACTCCGCCGTTCGAAAACCCTGAAGAATTAGGGGAATAGCGGGCCCCATTCGACCCCGGATCGGTGGGTGGGCGCTCGCCTTCCGAACGCCGTCCCGGTTGCAGCACGCCGGGCCCGCAGCCGAGAATGCCGCTTCGCTTCCGGATCTTCAGTCATGACCACACGCTTCAAACACCCGGAGTTCATCGTCGACACCGCCTGGCTGGCGGACCATCTGGCCGACCCCGGCGTGGTCGTCCTGGACGGGACGACGCACCTGATGCCGCCGCCGCCCACCCCCTACAACGTGGTCTCGGGTCGGGCCGACTTCCAGCGTGGCCACATTCCCGGGGCCCAGTTCGTCGATATCGACGTCGACCTGTCCGACCCGGATCAGGCGCCCGGCCTGCATTTCATGCTGCCCTCGGCCGAGCGGTTCGCCGCCGCCATGGGCCGGCTCGGCATCTCGAACGACACGCTGGTGGTCTGCTACGCCACGGCCAACCACTGGTGGGCGACCCGGTTGTGGTGGACGCTGCGCGTGTTCGGCCACGACCGGGCCGCGGTGCTGAACGGCGGGTTCCAGCGCTGGCAGGCGGAGGGCCGGCCGGTCGAGACCGGATCTGGGAAGCCTCGGGGGCCCGCCACGTTCCGCGCCCGCTTCCGGCCCGAGTTGGTCGCCGACAAGCACGACGTGCTGAACGCCATCGGAGCCCGCGATATCTGCACCCTGAATGCCCTGCGCCCCGAGCAGCACGCGGGCACCGGCGGCACGGTCTACGGGCGCCTCGGACACATCAAGGGCAGCATCAACGTCCCGGCGGCCAACGTGGTCGACGAGCACAACCTGTTCAAGCCGGCTGCCGAGCTGCATCGCATGTTCGAGCAGCCGCTCGCCAAGCCTCGTGTCATCACGTATTGCGGGGGCGGCATTGCCGCCACCAGCACGACGCTGGTGCTGACCATGTTCGGCCATCCCGACGTGCGCGTATATGACGCGTCCATGTCCGAATGGGCACAGGACGCCACCCTACCCATGGAGATGCCCTGACATGTTCCAGCACTTCCCCGTCCATGCCGCCGACTACGACGGCCCCGTTCTCGTCACCGGTGCCGGAGGCTGCATCGGCAGCTGGGCGCTCGCGCTGCTGGTGCGCGCGGGCGTGCCGACCGTCGCCTTCGACCTGAAGGAGGACACGCGCCGGCCGAAGCTCCTCATGTCCGACACCGAGCTCGCGCAGGTACGCTGGCTGACCGGCGACATCGCCGACACGAAGCGCGTGCGCGAAGTGGTCGAATCCACGGGGGCGCGCGCCATCGTGCACCTCGCGGGACTGCAGGTGCCGTTCTGCAAGGCCGATCCGGTGGCCGGTGCACAGGTCAACGTCGTCGGCACGGTGAACATCTTCGAGGCGGCGCGCGCGCTGGGTTTGAAGCGCGTGGCCTATGCAAGCTCCATCGGTGCGCTCGGCGCGATCCCCGACAGTCCCTGGGGCGCAACGCTCTACGGCGCCTACAAGTACTGCAACGAGCAGACGGCCAAGGTCTATTGGCAGGACTGGAAGGTGCCGAGCGTCGGATTCCGTCCCGGCGTCGTGTACGGCATCGGCCGCGACCAGGGCCAGACGTCGAAGACCACCGTGGCCCTGCTCGCCACCGTCGGCGGGAAGCCCTACGACATTCCGTTCATCGGCCCGGTGTCGTGGCTGCACGCCGGCGAAGTCGCCAGCGCATTCCTGAAGGCCGTGTCGCGCGAACGCGAAGGCGCACCGGTGTTCGACATCAACGGCATCTCGGAGACGGTGGAGAATTCGATCGCGCTGCTGAAGAAGCTCGAGCCCGGCATGAAGGTGACGTGCTCGGGCAAGGCGCTGCCCTACCCGATGGACCTGTCCGACGATCCGCTGCGCGCTTATCTGGGCGACTACGGCCGCATCGAACTCGAAGCCGGCATGCGCGATACGCTCGCCGCCTTTCGCGCGCTGGTGGCGCGCGGTCAACTCGACCCGGCTTCCATCGCGTGATGCGACGTCGCGGCCTGCTACATCTCGTGCTGTTCACGAGCTTCGTGCTGGCCATGCCGCCGGCGCGCGCCGTCGTCGAACTGGACCAGCCGGCACCGCCATTGAAAGGCACGCTGCTCTCCGGCGACAGGTTCGACCTTGCGACATACAAGGGCAAGGTGGTGCTGGTGAATTTCTACTCGAGCTACTGCCGACACTGCGCGCTCGAGATCGGATCGGTCGAGACCTACCGCGACGACATGAAGGATCGCGGTTTCGAAGTCCTGGTGATCGCCATCGACCGCCCGGACGACAAGGATCGCGTGGCGCACGCGCTCGGCACCTACAACCTGCAGGGCGCCATGGTGTCCGACCTCGAGGAATCCGGCTTCGAGCGCAGCTATCCCACGCCCACCGCGTTCGTCATCGACCGCGAGGGCATCGTGCGTGCGAAGCTGTGGGGGGCGAAGACGCTCCCGCGCATGCGCGAACTCATGACGCCGTTCCTCGGGAAATGAGCCCGCTGATCGACGCGGCGTCCTCGACGCTGCTGATCGTCGACGTGCAGTCGCGCCTGCTGCCGGCGATCCACGACGGCACCACGGTGCTCGCCAACTGCATCTGGCTCGTCCAGGTGGCGCAACGGCTCGAAGTGCCGGTGATCGCGTCCGAACAGTATCCGAAGGGGCTGGGCACCACCGCACCGGAGCTCGCCGCCGTGCTGCCGCCCGACAGCGTCCGAACCAAGGTGCATTTTTCTTGCGTCGCGGACGGCTGCTTCGACAACGTGGAAGCGTTTCAGCGGCCGCAGATCGTGATCGCCGGGACCGAAGCGCATGTCTGCGTGCTGCAGACGGCGCTCGATCTCGCCACGCTGGGCGTGCAGGTCTTCGTCGTCGCCGATGCCGTCGGGTCGCGTCGCCCCGAAGATCGCGAACTCGCGCTCGCGCGGTTCCGCCAGCACGGCATCGACGTGGTTTCGCGCGAGATGGTCGCCTTCGAATGGCTGCATCAAGCCGGGACCGATACCTTCCGCGCCATCAGCAAGGAGTTCATCCGCTGATCTCCATACGCGACGAACAAGGCTACATCCCGATCGATGGCCACCGCGACGAGATTTCGCCCGTGAGTGCGGACACGATCCGCCGTGGTATAGCCGACTCACGCGTCGTCGTGTTCGAGCACAGCGGTCACACCGCGCGTCTGGAGGAGACGAAGCGGTATCTCCAAGTGGTAGGGGCCTTCCTGCGGGAGATCGAAGCGGCAACTTTGAAGGGCCCCTGACGGATTGCGGAGAGGCTTGCCGTTTCCTCCTTCACGCGACCAGACGTCCCCAGCGCAAACGGGAGATGAGCCCTTACGACGCGCTCCGAAGCCGCCTCATCGCAGCGGTCCGGGCACTGCAGCAATGGCGGGCGCGGCGTTCTGATCCGCGAGCGCCACCATGAACTGCTCGCGCGTGAGTCCGTTCAGCAGCCATTCCCCGCGCTTCAGATCGATCTCGATGAGATAGTTGCTGCCCTTCGTGCGCAATGCGCCATGCTCGGTGAGTTGCTTCAACCGCCGATCCGCGAAGTGATCCGCCAATGCCTTCTGCGCTTCCGGGTCCACTTTCTCGCCGGGCTTCGACAGTGCCGCGTACGCCTTCGGCATCGACTGCTTCGCCAACGCCAGGCGCGCAAGTCCCGGAGACACCTCCACCGTGAATGCTCCCTTCAACCGTTCGACCCATGCGCCCGGCGATTTCGGATCGGCCCCTGCGGCAGCCGGAGCCAGGTCGAGCCCGCCGGTCGCCGAGAACATCCCGTGCGGCGTTTCGACCTCCATCTGCTTCAGCGCGAGCGCGGGCGCCTGCGCGGCGATCGCTTCGAGCGCGTGCGCCACCAGTTCCATCGTCTTCTCGTTGCGCTCCGGAGCCGGCATGTCGGGCGCCAACCGGCTCGTGCCGGCGAACAGGTCGGACAACGCCTTGCGATCGAGTCCGGAGAGTTCCAGGTCGAGATTCGCGTTGCGGAACACGGGCTGGCGCTGTTCGCCGTTCATCATCTCGCCGCTCGCCGCGCGCACGGTGTAGCCGGCGAGCAGCGTTCTGCCCTGATCCTTCTGATAGCCGCCGAATGCCACGTCCCGCACCGCGTAGCTGCCGAACGGCGAGACGACGCCCGCTTCCGCGATGGAAAGAGACGAGGCGCCGGTCCAGTACAGGCTGTTCGGACCGGCGGTCTTCCAGTCCACGTTGACGGCCAGCCCCTCCAGGCGACCGCTGCCGGCCGGCGTGTCGAGAGCCAGCCGCGGCATCGTCACCGTGCCGCGCAGCTGGTCGGTCGCCGGATGGCCGATGCTGCCCGACAGACCGCCCCAGATGATCTTGCCGCTCGACTGATCCTGCGGCGATTTCTCGAACGCCGGCGACGCGATTTCGGTGCGAGCGTTACCGTCGAAACCGACGACCGTCACCAGCGACAGCGGCTGCCGGCCTTCGAAGTAGTAGGCGATGGCGGGACGCGCAGCCTCCGGCCACCGCACGGTGGTGGTGACGCGGCTCAGACCGAACGCGAGATTGGGTCCATGATCGATGGCGTGCTCCAGCTCGAACGCGAGCCGGCGTGACCCGCGCACGGCGATGCGCGAAACGGCGTGCGACTTGAGCACGCCGCGCTCGTAGCTGGCGACGCTCATGTCGAACGGCAGCGCCGGATCGCTCGATACCTGCGCGGCGTACTCGCGAAAGTCCGCTTCGGTGCGTGCCGCGCTCCACCATGTCACACCGGCCCAGGTGGTGCCTGCCGCCACCGCGACCAGACCGATGCTCATGATTGCCTTGTTCATGTCTCAAGCCCGATGAATGCAACAGCCCCCGAGGGTGCGAAAAGCGGGCCAGACCGGGGCGGTGCGACACCGTTTCGCCGGACCCGGGAACATGCCATTGTTCGGATTCGCGATTGCTTCGCACCGCTCGCAACGAATCTCCTGAAGTGAAAGAATTCCGCGCGACGGCAAGCGCAGCAAGTGACGCGATACGACCATGCCGCCAGACCTCGAGGACCCGCGCCGTTCAGAACCAGATTTCCATGCGCAGCCTGCGCGCATCCCGCGGCGGTTCCACTGCCGGCACGCGGTACGCATCGTGACGATGGATGAGCCACGCGACGTGAGCGAGTACGCACGCGTCCACGATGTCGTCGACACCCACGGCCGTGCCGCCGAGCACGCGTCTCGCGGTCATCGCGTCCGGCAGGCGTTCGCCGAACACCTCGCGCAGCAATCGCACCCGCTCGTGGCGACCGGCTTCGGTGTGCTTGCGCGACGTCAGCGCACGACCGCCGTTGAGATGGCGGAACGCCAGCTCCGGATGGGCTTCGACGATGCGGGCCTGGGTCGCCGGCGTGAGCGCGGCATCCACTTCGCGGATGCGCGGTTCGATGTTGTACGACTGGATCGACAGGCCGCCGCCCTGGCGCCGCATCGCCTCCGCATGATCGGGCGCCCCCAGTGCAGCACGCGCCGGCGGACTGAAGATGGTCGAGGTCCACCCCGGTCCGAGCAGCGTGCGCGCGTCGCGATCGCACGCCCGCCCGCCCGGAACGAAGCGATCGGTCAATCCGATCGGCATGTCCACCGCCGTGACCACCGGCGCGTCGGCGAGGTCGACCACCTCCTGGAAATGCCGGCACAACCGCACATCCATGGCGACAGGATGGCGGCCTTCGCCCCGATGCAGCGCGAGCACCACCAGCCAGCCGCCGCGGCAGCCGTCCACACCGGCGTAGGGGCGAACGTCCGATTCGCCCGCTGCCGGGAACATCGCGGAAAGTCGCTCCTCCATGACCCGATCATACGTCGGGCTTCGGCTCCATGATCGTGATCGTCCTGGTCGCCGCGCTGCAACTGGCGTTGCCGGTCGCCCTGCTGATCTGGCTCGGTCGCACGGCGTTCTCGAGCCGCGCGGAAGCGATCGCCGTGACTGCTCTGTGCGGCGCATGGCTGGTCGCCATCGCGCTCGCCGGATTCTGGTTCGTCCTGCCCGGATGGCTGGCATGGATCTATGCCGTCGCCTGGGCCTACGCGGCCTCGAGGGCGTGGTCACGTGCGCGTCAGCGGAATCCGTGGCCGGCGGCGACCAAGGCGCGCGTGCGCATCGCCATCATCGCCGTCGCGACGGCAGGCTGCGTCGTGTTGTGGGGTGAAGCGCTCGCGGGGCGACGCATGCCGCCCGCGGAAATCGTGGATCTCGAGTTTCCGCTGCGCGGTGGCCGTTTCGTCATCGCCAACGGCGGCAGCACCGACCTCGTCAATGCGCACATCGACACGCTCGATGATCCGCGCTTCGCGCCGGTACGGGGCCAGTCGTATGCGCTCGACATCGTCGAAGTGAACGCCGTCAGCGTGCGCGCGTGGACGCCGCTGCCGTCGGACCCCGCGCGCTACGCGATCTTCGGCCGACCGGTGCATGCACCGTGCTCCGGCGCGGTGTCGCAGATCGAGAACACCTTGCCCGATCTGGCGCCGCCGCAGACGGATCCGCGCAATCCGGCAGGCAATCGCGTGATGATCGACTGCGGCGGCTTCATCGTGCTGCTCGCGCACCTGAAACAGGGTAGTGTCGCGGTGAAGAGCGGCCAGCGGCTCGCCGCGGGCGATATCGTCGGCGCGGTCGGGAACTCCGGCAACACGGACGAGCCTCATCTGCACGTGCATGCGCAACGACCGGGCCGCGGCATCCTGCCGTTGTCCGGCGAGCCGCTCGCCATGCGCTTCGGCGACCGCTGGTACGTGCGCAACGATCGCGTCCGCACCCCCTGAAGGAGAGCATCGATGCATCGAATCGCCATCGTCTCGAGCGTGATCGCAGCCTGCTTCCTGTGCGGTTCGGCCCAGGCCGCCACGCCGAGCTTCGTCTGCACCAAGGCGAAGACCTGGGTCGAGACCACCGTGTGCGGATCCGATCGTCTGTCCGAGCTGGACTTGCAACTCGCGGTCGCGTACGCGCGCCTGCTGAAGGTCGTGAGCGGCGAAGGACGCAAGACGCTGGAGGCCGAACAGCGCACGTGGTGGTCGAGCCGCAACGACTGCCGCAAGGCCGCCAGTCCCGTCGCGTGTCTCGAAGGACGCTACGAACGCCAGATCGCCGCCCTCGAATCGCGCCCCGACTATCCGGGTGAAACGGTCGCGAAGAACATCGAGCTGCCGCCGGAGCCGATCGCGAACGCCGGTCGCGGCTGGACGCGCGAGTTGTCTAAGTACCAGAAGGCGCTGCGCGCGTGCCGCGAAGAATCGTCCGTGGCCGTCAGCAAGGTTCTGGTCGCCTGGACCACGGGGGACGACGAGGCATCCGTCGGTGCGCGGCTGGTGGACTGGAACCTGAAAGAGTGGGTCTGCGTCGCACACGTCGACGGCCACAAGGTGTTCCGCTTCGAGGCGCGCGATCCGCAGGAACAGCTACCGCCCTCCGGTCCGGTCTATCACCTCGCGGCGAAAGCACCGCCCGGCTGCAAGGCCGCCACTCAGGTGCTGGACGTGAATGGGAAGGCGGCGGGGTGGATCAGCGAGGCGGATTGCTAGTCGAGG
>JAIESW010000031.1 GCA_019745565.1 Burkholderiales bacterium | reverse complement strand
GGTCACCGCAAGGCTCCCATCTCCAAACCATACGCCCCCAGCTACCCCATAGCTCGGGGCGTTGGCGTTTGGGAGGCGGGAACAGTCGAGGGCGGGACTACGGAAATGCCGGTTCGCCCCCATCTTCGCTTACAGGCGGCAGTGCAGAGGCGAATGCGGGCGGCGTATTGCCGCCAGGCAATTTCTTTTGTGATGACAGTTTGTTATCATCGCCGCCGTGAAAAATACGAAATGGGCCGAGGCCCATTTTTTTGTTTGGGCGACCAACTCAACGTGGATCTGCACACGCTTATCGAACGAACCGTCGGGCAGCAGGGGTATGAACTGGTAAACCTCGAGGTGTCGGGGAAAACCAGGCTTCTGCGCGTCTTCCTGGACAAGGCCGACGGCATCAACATCGATGACTGTGTGAGCATGAGCAACCAGCTTTCGCGTGTGCTGGAAGTCGAAGGTGTCGATTACGGACGGCTGGAAGTGTCGTCGCCGGGCCTGGATCGACCGCTGCGCAAGCCGGCAGATTTCGAGCGCTTCATCGGTTCGATGGCTGCAATCACGCTGCGGTTGCCGCGTGAAGGCCGCAAACGTTTCGTCGGCAAGATCGAAAAGCTGGTCGACGGAACCCTGAACATGGAAATGGACGGGACGCGCCTGTCGTTCGCATTGAGCGAAATCGACAAGGCGCGCCTGGTCCCGGAAGTCTGACTGGAGGATGTCGTGAGCAGGGAAATCTTGTTGCTCGTCGATGCTCTCGCGAGGGAGAAGAACGTCGACAAGGAGACCGTCTTCGGCGCTCTCGAACTCGCATTGGCATCGGCCACGAAGAAACGCTTTCGCGAAGAGGCCGACGTTCGGGTCGAAATCGACCGCACCTCCGGTGACTACTCCGCGTTCCGCCGCTGGCAGATCGTGCCGGAAGAGGAATTCACCGATTCGGGCATCCACATGCTGCTCGACGAAGTGATCGGCGAAAACCCTGACGCGAAGATCGGCGATTTCGTCGAGGAACCGCTCGAGGCGGAGGAGTTCGGCCGCATCGGTGCGCAGACGGCGAAGCAGGTCATCCTGCAGAAGATCCGCGACGCCGAGCGCGAGCAGATCCTGAACGACTTCCTCGAGCGCAAGGAGCACCTCGTCACCGGCACCATCAAGCGCATGGAGCGGGGCAGTGCCATCATCGAATCCGGTCGCCTCGAAGCGGTCCTGCCGCGCGATCAGATGATCCCCAAGGAGAACCTGCGCATCGGCGATCGCGTCCGTGCCTTCCTCCTGAAGATCGACCGCGGCGCCCGTGGCCCGCAGCTGATCCTTTCGCGCATCGCGCCCGACTTCCTGGTGAAGCTGTTCGAACTCGAGGTGCCCGAAATCGAGGAAGGACTGCTGGAGATCAAGGCGGCTGCCCGCGATCCGGGGTCGCGCGCCAAGATCGCGGTCAAATCGAACGACCAGCGCATCGATCCCATCGGCACCTGCGTGGGGATGCGAGGTTCGCGCGTGCAGGCGGTCACACAGGAGCTCGCCGGCGAACGGGTCGACATCGTGTTGTGGTCGCAGGATCCGGCGCAGTTCGTCATCAACGCGCTGATGCCGGCGGAAGTGTCGAGCATCGTGGTGGACGAAGACTCGCACAGCATGGACATCGTCGTGGACGAGGATAACCTCGCCCAGGCGATCGGCCGCAACGGCCAGAACGTGCGCCTCGCGAGCGAGCTCTCAGGCTGGGAGCTCAACATCATGACCGAGACCGAGTCGAACGAGAAACAGCAAACCGAGATGGAATCGGTGAAGTCGCTGTTCATCCAGAAGCTCGACGTCGACGAAGAGGTCGCTGAAATCCTCGTCCAGGAAGGCTTCAACACGCTCGAGGAAGTTGCCTACGTTCCGATCAACGAGATGAACGAGATCGAGGCGTTCGACGAGGACACCGTCAACGAACTGCGCAGCCGCGCGCGCAATGCCCTGTTGAACCAGGCCATCGCCAGCGAAGAGCAGGTCGAGAACGTCGCCCAGGATCTGCTGACCCTCGAAGGCATGGACGACCAGACTGCCCGCGTGCTCGCCGCCAAGGGCGTGCACACCCAGGACGACCTCGCCGACCTCGCGGTCGACGATCTCGTCGAATTGACAGGCATGGACGCCGAGCGCGCCAAGCAACTGATCATGACGGCGCGCGCGCCGTGGTTTGCCTGAGTACAATAACGAACCCCCTATGGCGCAGATGACCGTCTCCCAGTTTGCAACCGAACTCAAGCTCGAGCCCGCTCGCTTGCTCGAGCAGCTTCGTGCTGCCGGCGTGGAGAAGGCCAAGTTGAACGACAGCCTGACCGAACAGGACAAGGCGCAGTTGCTCGACTACCTGCACCGCGTGCACGGTGCGGCCGAGCCCCGCAAGAAGATCACGCTGACCCGCCGTCAGACCACCGAGATCAAGCAGGCCGACGGCACCGGCCGCGCCCGCACCATCCAGGTGGAGGTGCGCAAGAAGCGCGTCTTCGTGAAGCGCGATGCGACCACCGGTGCAGAACTCGAGACGCCCGAAGTCGCGCCGGCACCCGCTGCGCCGGCCATCGACGAGGCCCAGATCGCCCTGCGCGAGGAAGAAGCGCGCAAGCAGGCTGAGCTGATCGCGCGTCAGGCGGAAGAAGCCAAGGCCAAGCAGGCTCGCTCCAAGAAGAAGAAGGCAGACGAGCCGGGACCCGCAGCAGCCGAACCCGAACCGCCCGCGCAGGCCGAAGCCGCACCTGCAACGCCCGCCCCGGCCGCCGAGCCGGCGAAGGTCGAAGCCAAGGCGGCCCCCGCGGCCGCCGCCGGAGCTGCCGCGAGCGAAGGCACTCTTCACCGTCCTGCCGTGAAACCTGCGGATACGGCTGCGGACAAGAAATCCGCGAAGAAACCCGCGAAGACCGCCGGCACGTGGAAGGACGAGGCAGCCAAGCGTCGCGGCATCAAGACCCGCGGCGACACCGGCGGCGACGGCTGGCGCGCGAAGAAGGATCACGCACGCACCGGCGGCAAGGGCGATGGTGCGCACCAGTTCTCGCTGCCGACGGAACCGATGGTCAAGGACGTCCTGATCCCCGAGACCATCACGGTCGCCAATCTCGCGCAGAAGATGTCGATCAAGGCTGCCGAAGTGATCAAGGCGCTCATGAAGATGGGCACCATGGTCACGATCAACCAGGTACTCGATCAGGACACCGCCATGATCATCGTCGAGGAAATGGGGCACGTTGCCAAACGTGCGAAGCTCGACGATCCGGAAGCATATCTCGTCGAAGCCGGCCCGCAGGTCGAGACGGTCGCAGAGCATCGTGCGCCTGTCGTCACCGTGATGGGCCACGTCGACCACGGCAAGACCTCGCTGCTCGACTACATTCGTCGCACTCGCGTGGCGAGCGGGGAGGCCGGTGGCATCACGCAGCACATCGGCGCGTACCACGTGGATACCCCGAAGGGTTCCGTGACCTTCCTCGACACGCCGGGCCACGAGGCGTTCACCGCCATGCGCGCCCGCGGTGCGAGAGTCACCGACCTGGTCATCCTGGTAGTGGCGGCCGACGATGGTGTCATGCCGCAGACCATCGAGGCCATCAACCATGCCAAGGCGGCCCAAGTGCCCATCGTGGTGGCCATGAACAAGATCGACAAGCCCGAGGCCAATCCGGAGCGGGTCCGTCAGGAACTGGTCTCGCACGGCGTGGTGCCTGAAGACTGGGGCGGCGACACCATGTTCATCGAAGTGTCCGCCAAGACCGGGCAAGGCGTCGACACGTTGATCGACAGCATTCTCCTGCAAGCCGAAGTGCTCGAACTGAAGGCCCCCAAGGACGCACCCGCCAAGGGCATCGTGATCGAGTCGCGTCTCGACAAGGGCCGCGGACCGGTGGCTACCGTGCTGGTCCAGTCGGGCACGCTGAAGCGTGGCGACGTCGTGCTGGCCGGTGCGGTGTTCGGTCGTGTGCGTGCGCTGATCGACGAAGCGGGTCACACCGTGCAGGAAGCGGGGCCCTCCATTCCGGTGGAAGTGCTCGGCCTCTCCGAGATTCCGCTCGCCGGCGAAGAAGTCCTGGTCGTCACCGATGAGCGCAAGGCGCGCGAGATCGCGCTGTTCCGCCAAGGCAAGTACCGCGACGTCAAGCTGGCGCGTCAACAGGCCGCGAAGCTCGACAACATGTTCGACCAGATGGCGGCGAACGGCATTAAGTCGCTCTCGCTCATCATCAAGGCCGACGTGCAGGGCTCCTATGAGGCTCTCGCCAATGCGCTCGAGAAACTGTCGACCGAAGAGGTCAAGGTCAACATCATCCACAGCGGTGTGGGTGCCATCACCGAATCGGACATCAACCTGGCGCTCGCCTCGAACGCCGTGGTGATCGGCTTCAACACCCGTGCCGACGCGACTTCCAAGAAACTGATTTCGGCCCACGGCATCGACGTGCGCTACTACAACGTCATCTACGACGCGGTCGACGAAGTGAAGGCGGCGCTCTCCGGCATGCTCGTGCCCGAGCGCAAGGAGAACATCACCGGTCTTATCGACGTCCGTCAGGTGTTCAAGATCTCGAAGGTCGGTACGGTTGCCGGTTGCTACGTGCTGGAAGGATTGGCGCGCCGCAATTCGCTGGTGCGCGTCCTGCGCGACAACGTCGTGATCTACACTGGCGAGCTCGATTCTCTGAAGCGCTTCAAGGACGACGTGCGTGAAGTGAAGGCCGGTTTCGAATGCGGCCTGTCAGTGAAGAACTTCGACGACATCCGCGTCGGCGACCAGATCGAGACGTACGAAGTGGTCGAGGTCGCGCGCACGCTGTAAGGCGGCACGGGTCCGATCCGTTCCCATGGCTCGTTCCGGACCCAGAGCATCCAGGCTCGCCGAACAGATTCAGCGCGATCTCGCGGAGATCGTCCGGCTGGAGCTGAAGGACAGGCGCGTCGGCATGATCACGCTGACCGGCGTCGAGCTGAGCCCGGATCAATCCCATGCGAAGGTCTTCTACACCTCGCTGGGTGATGAAGGTGCGCGCAAGCATAGCCAGATCGCGCTCGACCACGCGGCCGGTTTCCTGCGCTCGCAACTGGCGCACGCGTTGAAGACCCGCACCGTGCCGCAATTGCACTTCGAGTACGACGAATCCGTGGAACGCGGGTCTCGGCTCTCCCGGTTGATCGACGAGGCCGTAGCCTCCGACCGGCACGAGCCCGACTAGGATGATGTCCCCCCCGATAGGCCTGCGGCCCTTCCCCCCGAGGGGGCCAGCCCGCTTGGGGCGGCCCGGCGCGGGCTGAGAGGACGACGCGGTTCATGGCGGAACGCGCGCCGCCACGCCGGGTGGATGGCCTCCTACTGGTCGATAAGCCGTCGGGGCCGACTTCCAATGCCGTGCTCCAACGCGTGAAGCGGTTGTACAACGCGGCGAAGGCGGGGCACGGTGGAACGCTGGATCCGATGGCTTCGGGCCTGCTCGCGATCGTGTTCGGCGAAGCGGCGAAGTTCTCGTCGGCCTTGCTCGAGGGCGACAAGACCTACACCGGCATCATGCAGCTTGGTGTCACGACCACCACCGGCGACGCGGAAGGTGACGTATTGGAGCGGCGAGCCGTCGACGCGTCCGTCATCGATCTCGAACGGCTGCAGCGCGAGTTCTCCGGCGAGATCACCCAGACGCCCCCCAACTACAGCGCCATCAAGGTGGACGGCCGACCGTTGTATGCCTATGCACGCGAAGGAGCGGCGGTGGCCGCCCAGCCGAGGCAGGTCCGGATCGAGAAGCTGGAACTCACGTTCGAGCTGCCCGACCGACTGCGATTCGCCGTCACCTGCGGCGGCGGCACGTACATCCGCTCACTGGCGGAAGACATCGGCAGCACCATCGGCTGTGGCGCCCATCTCGCCGAATTGCGCCGGGTGGCTTCCGGTCCGCTGACGCTGCACTCGTCGGTGGGGTACGACGTGCTGGAATCCTTGTCGGCCGAGCAGCGGCTCGCGAAACTGCTGCCGCCGGACACGCTGCTCTATGGTCTGCCGCGCCTGGAGCTGGACGCAGCGACCGCCGCGAACCTGATCCACGGCCGGCGAACCGATGCCCCGGAGGGACAGCCCGCCGGAAAATCAAAGGTCTACGAACGCTCAGGCCAATTCCTCGGGGTGGCCGAAGTCACGGCGGACGGCCGCCTGGTTCCGGTCCGTCTGATGGCCACCGGCAGCGCCGCGGCCGACGCCGGAAACCCGCACTAACCCGCTAACTATCTTGGATTATTGGCGGTCAGCGAGTACAATGCCCGCCTTTCGAAAAGGAGAAATTGCCGAAATGGCTCTGCCCGTCACGCAAAAAGCGCAGATCGTGAGCGACTATCAGCGCGCCAAGGCCGACACCGGCTCACCCGAAGTGCAGATCGCGCTGCTCACCGCGCGCATCAACGGTCTCACCGACCACTTCAAGTCGCACCTGAAAGATCACCATTCGCGCCGCGGTCTGCTGCGCATGGTAAGCCGTCGCCGCAAGCTGCTCGACTACCTGCGCTCCCGCGATACCGCCGGCTACCGCAAGTTGATCGACCGGCTCGGCCTGCGCAAGTAACTCGCCCTTGATTCTCCGTTCGTCCGCCGCTCCCGTGGACGATCGTCATCACCGTCCAACCAGGACGCCCCTGCGAGCAGCGCAGCGTCATCCCCCGACGAAAGCACACGGCCGCGAAACGCGGCCGTCGTGTTTGGGTGTCTACCTCCTCGAAGGATCGTCACCTTGAATCTCGTCAGGAAAACCATCCAGTACGGCCGGCACCAGCTCACGCTAGAGACCGGCGAGATCGCACGGCAGGCCTCCGGCGCCGTGATGGTCAACATGGACGACACCGTCGTCCTCGTGACCGTCGTCGGCAAGAAGGACGCAGCCCCGGGTCAGGATTTCTTTCCCCTGACCGTCGACTACCAGGAGCGCACCTACGCCGCGGGCAAGATCCCCGGCGGCTTCTTCAAGCGTGAAGGCCGTCCTTCGGAGAAGGAGACGCTGACCTCGCGCCTGATCGACCGCCCGATCCGCCCGCTGTTCCCCGACGGCTTCTACAACGAAGTGCAGGTGATTGCGACGGTGATGTCGTCGAATCCGGAAGTGGATTCCGACATCGTCGCGATGATCGGCGCGTCCGCGGCGCTCGCGCTGTCGGGCATCCCGTTCAACGGTCCGATCGGTGCCGCGCGCGTGGGTTATCAGGATGGCCAGTACATCCTCAATCCCACCGCAACCGAACTCAAGACCTCGCAGTTGAATCTCGTGGTTGCCGGCACCGCGCAGGCGGTGCTGATGGTGGAATCGGAAGCGAACGAGCTGTCCGAAGACGTGATGCTGGGTTCTGTGGTCTTCGGTCATCAGCAGATGCAGGCCGTGATCAACATGATCAACGAACTGGTCGACGAAGCCGGCAAGCCCTTGTGGGACTGGCAGCCGCCCGCGCGCGACGAAGCGCTCGTGAGCCGCATTTCCGCCATCGTCGAAGCCGACCTGCGCGATGCCTACCGCATCAAGCAGAAGCAGAGCCGCTCGCAGAAAGTGGACGAGCTGCGCAACCGCGTCGTGGCCGAACTGGTCACCAACGCGGCGACGCCGGCCGACGAACGCACCGTCAAGGACCTCTTCAGCGAACTGGAAGCGAAGATCGTCCGCACCCAGATCCTGGACGGCGAACCGCGCATCGACGGTCGCGACACCCGCACCATCCGCCCGATCACCATCCGCACTGGCGTGCTGCCGCGTGCCCATGGTTCGGCGCTCTTCACCCGCGGCGAGACACAGGCGCTGGTCGTGGCCACGCTCGGCACCGCGCGCGACGAGCAGATCATCGACGCCCTGCAGGGCGAGTACCGCGACCGCTTCATGCTCCACTACAGCATGCCGCCGTATGCCACCGGTGAAACCGGCCGCGTCGGCACCCCGAAGCGCCGTGAGATCGGCCACGGCCGCCTCGCGAAGCGGTCGCTGGTCGCCGTGCTGCCGACCCCGGAGGAATTCAGCTACTCGTTCCGCGTCGTGTCCGAAGTGACCGAATCGAACGGCTCCAGCTCGATGGCCTCCGTGTGCGGCGGCTGTCTCGCGATGATGGACGCCGGCGTGCCGCTCAAGGATCACGTGGCCGGCGTCGCGATGGGCCTCATCAAGGAAGGCAATCGCTTCGCCGTGCTGTCCGACATCCTCGGCGACGAGGATCACCTGGGCGACATGGACTTCAAGGTGGCCGGTACTGAAAACGGGATCACCGCGCTGCAGATGGACATCAAGATCCAGGGCATCACCAAGGAGATCATGCACGTCGCGCTGAATCAGGCGCGTGAAGGGCGTCTCCACATCCTCGGTTTCATGAAGAACGCCCTGGCCACGCCGCGTCAGGAGATCTCCACGTTTGCGCCGCGCATGATCACGCTCAAGATCAAGCCGGAAAAGATCCGCGACGTGATCGGCAAGGGCGGTGCGGTCATTCGCGCCATCACCGAAGAGACCGGCACCACCATCGATATTCAGGACGACGGCACCGTGACGATCGCGTCGGTCTCGTCCGAAGGCGGCGAGGCCGCACGCAAGCGCATCGAAGAGATCACGGCGGAAGTGGAAGTGGGCCGTGTCTACGACGGCATCGTGTTGAAGCTGCTGGACTTCGGTGCCATCGTGAGCGTACTGCCGGGCAAGGACGGTCTGCTGCACATCTCGCAGATCGCGAACGAGCGCGTGAACAGCGTCGCCGACCATCTGAAGGAAGGTCAGGCGGTGCGCGTGAAGGTGCTGGAAGCCGACGAGAAGGGCCGTCTGCGCCTGTCGATGAAGGCAGCGATGGCGGAAGCCGAAGGCTGATCAGCCTTTGCTTCAGTGAAGAAAGCCCACCAATCGGTGGGCTTTTTCGTTTGGAGCCGTGGTTCGAATGGCGAAGGTTGGTAACGCTGTCGTTGTTCCGATGGCTGCGCCGCGCTTGCTCGCTGCGTGACCGGATCGTATCGCTAGGTGATCCGACCAGGCCCTGGTGAACGCAGCCTCGTGGCCCAACCGATCAGGAGCATGCCGATACCGACGCATGCATAGATCGACGGCTCCGGCACGGCCTGCAGGATCAGGCTGGTGTTGTTCTGATAGACGAACGCCTTCTGGCTGCCGTCACCCAGTCCGGTGGTGGCCAGGCCGAAGATGTTGCCGAATTCGCCCTCCAGCAGCACGAACGAGTCCGCACCGAAGCCGTAGGTGGTCGGATCCGCGTCACCGCCGTCGAGCGGCAAGCCGCGCGTGAACGTCAGGGCAAGCGACGGGGTAGGGGCCCCTGCCGGAAGCACGCCCGAGTGCTGCTCGTCGATACGCGAATACGGGCCGCGTATGTCGGCGACGGAGGCGCTGTAGAAGAAGTTGGGCCCCGCCGTGGCGGCGGCATAGGGGTTCAGGCGGATCGTGAACGAGCCCGCCGTCGCCGCATCGAAGTTGAAGATGCCTTCACCGTGGGTACCGGAGGTCCAGTAGCCGTCGAGACCGACGATCTCGAACACCGGGCTGACCGGCACGGCGGCCGCGTAGGCGACACCGGGTGCCGTGATCGAAACCGTACCGGCGGGCGAACCCGTCAACGTATGCACGATCGTCGCATCCACCGGCCGTGCAGCGACCATCTGTTCGACCGAATCCCAGCTCTGGCGACGCTTGTAGGCGTTGTAGAAGAGGTCGAACGCAATGTTCTCCACCGGCCCGCTGTTCACCTGCACCGTAAGGCCGGTGACGCCGGGAAGATCGTCCAGTTCGTCGAAGGCGTCGTAGCTGCGTACGGTCAGCGCCGAATTGCCGGTCTGATAGTTGTACTGCTCGAGACTGGATGCCACGAATCCGGCGCTTGCCGCCATGGGTACGATGCCGAGCGTACAGAGGCTCAAGGCCGTGGCCCAATGGCGGAACTGCGGGAACCTGGATCTGAGCAACGTTCGCATGAGTTCTCCCTTGCAAATGGCGCAGTCCTGCTCGGCAGACAGGCCGGCCGCTACCGGGCCGATCCTGCGGGGCCAGTATAGACTGTTGGCATGGGAGGGGGACCCGACCCGCGGCGAGCCGCCCCGCACCTCACATCGATACCACCCGATGACTTCGGTGCGACGGCGGCCAAGCAGGTCGTTAGTGCGCTGCCGCGCTCGCCACGCCGTGCACGACCAGTTCCGTGAACGGTGGCACGTACGCCTGTAGCGTGACCACCACGCCGACCAGCGCGGCGAGCACGATGCTGTGCCAGAACACGTATCGCAGGATGTCCCCTTCGTGCCCGTACCACCGGGTCGCGGTGGAGGCCACCACGATGCTCTGCGCGTCGATCATCTTGCCCATCACGCCGCCCGAGCTGTTCGCTGCAGCCATGAGTTCGGGGCTCAGGTTGAGTTGTTCCGCCGTGACCCGCTGCAGGCCGCCGAACAGCACGTTCGACGCCGTGTCCGAGCCGGTCAGCGCCACGCCCAGCCAGCCTAGCATCGTGCCGAAGAACGGGTAGAGCACGCCCGTGTGCGCGAACGCGAGCCCCAGCGTCGCGTCGGTGCCCGAGTATCGCGTCACGAAGCCCAGCGCGAGCATCGCCGAAATCGTCATCAGCGAGTACCGGACCAGGACGATCGTCTCCCAGTACTTCTTGAACAACCCGCCCAGCGAGTAGCCCATGAACAGCCCGGCCACGATCGCAGCCAGGAAGATGCCGCTGCCGGTGGCCGAGAGCCAGTTGAGCGTGTAGACCGCCTTTTCCTTGATCGGCTTGGCCACCACCGGCGGCACCTTCTCGATCAGCTCGTTCAGGCCATTCAGCGGGAAGTCGAGCTTGGTGGCACCTTTCCACGCGTACGGTACCTGTTCGGTCTTCTCCTTGCCGTCGACGATGACGACGCGCTTCTCCTGCGAGACGCCGTTCAGGAAGTCCTTGACCGTCGGGAAACCCCAGGCGAAGACGAACACCGTCAGGATGAACCAGGGGATCCACGCCTTCAGCACCAGCGAGGAATCGTGCTTCGTGAAGCTGGTGGCCGGTGCCTCCTCGCCGCTGTCGCTCTCGTGCCCCTTCAGCTTGGTAGTGCGCCAGACTTCCTTCGGTTTCCATACCTTGAGGAACGCCGTCAGGCAGGCCATCGACACCATGGCCGCCCCCACGTCCACCAGCATCGGGCCATGGAAGTTCGAGATGAGGTATTGCGGAATCGCGAAGCTCACGCCGGTCACGAGGATGGCGGGCCAGATTCCCTTCACGCCGCGCCAGCCGGCGAACGCCCAGATCAGCCAGAACGGTACGAGCACCGAGAAGAAAGGCAGTTGCCGGCCCACCATCGCGGACAACGCCATCTCGTCCAACCCCGTCACCTTGGCGAGCGTGATGATCGGCGTACCGAGAGCCCCGTAGGCCACCGGCGCCGTGTTCGCGATGAGCGAGAGGCCCGAAGCCGCGAGCGGGGAGAAGCCCAGCCCGATCAGGATCGCGCCGGTCACCGCCACCGGAGTGCCGAAGCCGGCGGCGCCTTCGAAGAACGCACCGAACGCGAAGGCGATCAGCAGCAGCTGCAGGCGGCGGTCGTCGGTGATGTTGGCGATGCTGTCCTGCAGGATCTTGAAGTAGCCCTTGTCCTTGGTGAGCTGGTACAGAAAGATGATGTTCAGCACGATCCAGCCGATGGGCAGCAGGCCGAACAGCGCGCCGTTCACCGCGGACATGCCCGCCATGGACGCCGGCATGCCGTAGACCACCACGGCCACCAGCAGCGCCGCGACCAGTCCGGCGAACGCGGCGACGTGCGCCGACAGACGGAAGAAGGCAAGGCCGCCGAGCAGCACGACGATCGGGATCGCTGCGCACAGCGTCGACAGAACGGCATTGCCCAGCGGGTCGTAAATCTGCGACCAGATCATCTTGTGTCTCCTTCCCCTGTCTTGTCAGAGTCGTCGAGGACCCGGGCGAGTGCCCCCGCGACGGCTGCGGATTATAGCGGCAGCTTCTCCCTGCGGGCCCCCTATAATTCGGCGCGCCCGCCGGTAGCGGGCGCCTCCAACAAGCTATCGGGATCTCCTCCATGACCACTCAAGCCGGTGCCGCCCGCGGCGGCAAGCTCCTCGTCGACGCGTTGATCACCCACGGCGTGGACCGCGCCTTCTGCGTGCCGGGGGAGAGCTACCTCGCGGTGCTCGATGCCCTGTATGACGTGCGCGAACGGCTGGAACTGATCGTGTGCCGCCAGGAGGGCGGGGCATCCTTCATGGCCGAGGCTTACGGCAAGCTTACGGGCAAGCCCGGCATCTGCTTCGTGACGCGCGGACCGGGTGCCACCAACGCCGCCATCGGCGTGCACACCGCCCAGCAGGATTCCACGCCGATGATTCTTTTCATCGGTCAGGTCGGCGGCGACGTGGTCGAGCGCGAGGCGTTCCAGGAAGTGGACTACCGCCGCATGTTCGGGTCCATGGTCAAGTGGGTCGCGCAGATCGACCGGGCCGAGCGCATTCCGGAAATGGTGAGCCACGCCTTCCATCTGGCGGTATCGGGTCGTCCTGGTCCGGTGGTGCTGGCGCTGCCCGAGGACATGCTCATGAGCGAAGCGGTGGCGCCGGCGGCATTTCCCTATCGACGCATCGCGGCGAACCCCGGCTCGCGCGACATGGCGCAGATCCGCAACATGCTGATCGCAGCGACCAAGCCGATGCTGATCCTCGGCGGCGGCGGCTGGACCGCGGATGCGTGCAAGCAGGTGCAGCGTTTCGCCGAACGCAACTTCCTGCCCGTGGCGTGCACGTTTCGACGGCAGGACCTCTTCGACAACCGCCACGATCTCTACGTGGGCGAGATCGGCATCGGCATCGCGCCCGCGCTGCAGCAGCGCGTGAAGCAGGCGGACCTGCTGATCGTGGCCGGAGCACGCCTGGGCGAGATGACCAGTGGCGGCTACTCGCTGTTCGACCTGCCGCATTCGGAGCAACGCCGCATCCACATCCATCCGGGCATCGAGGAACTGGGCCGTGTGTACCAGGCCGAGATCTACATCAACTCCGGCATGCCCGAGTTCGCCGAATGGTCCGCGATCCTCGGCCCGGTGGAAACCCAGAACTGGGAAGCGTGGACGCGCGCTGCCCGCGCCGACTACGTCAACAACGTCGCACCGGTCGCGATGCCGGGCACCCTCAACATGAGCGAAGTGGTGACGTGGCTGTCGCAGACCCTGCCGGAGGACGCGATCGTCGCGAACGGCGCCGGCAATTTCAGCGGCTGGCTGCATCGTTTCTACAGCTACAAGACCTATCGCACGCAGCTCGCGCCGACCAACGGCGCCATGGGCTACGGCGTGCCCGCCGGCATCGCCGCGAAGGCCACGTATCCGGGGCGGACGGTGATCGTGTTCGCCGGCGACGGCGACTACATGATGAACGGGCAGGAACTCGCCACCGCCGTGCAGTACGACCTGCCGGTGATCATCTTCGTGGTGAACAACGGCATGTACGGCACCATTCGCATGCACCAGGAGCGTGACTTCCCCGAGCGTGTGCACGGCACCGATTTGCGCAATCCGGACTTCGCGGCGCTTGCGCGCGCATACGGTGCGCACGGCGAGACCGTGACGACCAACGCCGAATTCGTCCCCGCGTTCCAACGCGCCGTCGCGGCGAACAAGCCGGCGGTGATCGAACTGCGCATCGATCCGGACGTCATTACGACGCGCACGACGCTGTCGGCCATTCGCGCGAAGTCGCTCGAGGCCCAGAAGGCAGCGGCCGCAGCCGCAACGGATCAGAAGCCGACGGCCTGACCGTCGCGGCGCGGTTCGGAGGCCGCAAGGTAGCCGCCGGGCAGACGATGGATGAGCTGCGCGGAGCCGAAATCGAGGCTGTCGCGCGGCATCACCGTCACGCGGTGGCCGAGTGCCTCGAGGCCGCGCACGGTCTCGACGGGCATCGCCTGCTCGACCTGGAGCGTGCCGTCCTTCGCCACCTTCCAGCGCGGCGCGTCGGCTGCCGCCTGGGGGTTCTGCCGGTAGTCGGCGAGGCGCACGACCATTTGCAGGTGCCCTTGCGCCTGCATGTCACCGCCCATCACGCCGAAGCTCATCACCGGTTCGCCCTTGCGTGTGAGGAAGGCAGGGATGATCGTGTGGAACGGCCGCTTGTGCGGTCCGACCTCATTCGGGTGGCCGGCATCCAGCGTGAAGCACGAACCGCGGTTCTGGAGGCTGATTCCGGTGCCCTTCACCACGACGCCGGAACCGAAGCCCATGTAGTTGGACTGGATGTACGAGACCATCATCCCGTTCTTGTCCGCGGCCGTGAGGTACACCGTACCCGACGGTGGCGGCACTCCGGGGCCGAAGTCCTTGGCGTGCCAGCGGTCGACGGACTGGGCGCGTTGCGCCAGATAGGCGGGGTCGAGCAGCTGTGCGGCGGTGACCTGCATCGCTGCCGGGTCCGCCACGTAGGCGTAGGTGTCGGCGAAGCCCAGCTTCATCGCCTCCGCCTGCAGATGCACGCTCGCCGGCGAGTCCACCGGCAGCGAAGCGAGATCGAAATGCTGCAGGATGCCGAGCGCGATCAGCGCGGCGATGCCCTGACCGTTGGGCGGGATCTCGTGCAGGGTGTAGTCGCGGTAGTTCTGCCCGATCGGCTCCACCCAGTCGGCCGAGTGGGAATCGAGATCCGCCGCCGTGAAGCTGCCTCCGGTGGAGTTGCTGAAGTCCACCATGGCGCGCGCCAGGCGACCGCGATAGAACGATTCGCCGGCGCTCGATGCGATGTCGCGCAGCGTCGCGGCCTGATCGGGAAACCTGAAGTGCTCGCCGGCCCGCGGTGCGCGACCGTTGCGCAGGAACGCCTCGCTGAAGCCCGGCTGGTCCCGGAACGCCGGCACCTGTCCGTCCCATTGCCGCGCGATGGTGGGCGAGACCAGATAGCCTTCCTGCGCGTACTCGATGGCGGGAGCAAGCAGCTCCTCGAACGGAAGCTTGCCGTGCGCTTTCCACAGTGCGACCCAGGCCGACACCGCGCCGGGCACGGTGACCGTGTCCCAGCCCTTCACGGGCATGTGATTGCGCCCCGCGAAGCGCTCGCGCGTCCACGCTGCGGGCGCACGCCCGGAGGCATTGAGGCCTCTCAGCCGCTGGCCGTCCCACACCAGAGCGAAAGCGTCCGATCCGAGCCCGTTCATGACCGGTTCGACCACGGTCAGCGCCGCGGCCGTGGCGACGATGGCATCCACTGCATTGCCGCCCTTGAGAAGCATGCGCAGGCCTGCCTGCGCGGCCAGCGGTTGCGAGGTGGCGACGACGTTGCCCGCGAGCACCGGCATGCGGCGCGACGCGTACGGAAACTCCCAATCGAACTCGGACATGGTTCAGCGGCGTCGGTTTACCCCAAGGCGCTGACACATCCCCTCCGGGGACGGCGAGCGTGGGGTTGGTTTCAGGTTACGTTTCTTTGAACACTTCCTCACGGCGCCGCCGCACCGACGGCGCGATCGCGATCAACAGCAGCACCACCGCGATCGCCAGGATGGTGCCCGAGATCGGACGGCTCACGAACACCGCAGGATTGCCCTTGGCGATGGTGAGTGCGCGCCGGAAATTGTCCTCCATCATCGGCCCGAGCACGAAGGCGATCAGCAACGGCGCAGGCTCGCACCGCAGCTTGATGAAGACGTAGCCCAGCAGCCCGAAGCCGGCGGCGATGTAGACGTCCATCACGCTCGACTGCAGGCTGTAGATGCCGATGCAGCAGAAGATGAGGATGGCGGGGTACAGGAACCGGTAGCTCACCGACAGCAGCCGTACCCATAAGCCGATCAGCGGCAGGTTGAGGATCACCAGGAACAGGTTGCCCAGCCACATGCTGGCGACGATGCCCCAGAAGAGTTCGGGCTGCTTGCTGATGACCATGGGGCCGGGCTGGATGCCCTGGATGATCATGGCGCCCACCATCAGCGCCATCACCGGATTGGTGGGCAGGCCCAGGGTCAGCATCGGAATGAACGAGGTCTGGGCGGCCGCGTTGTTGGCGGATTCCGGTGCGGCCACACCTTCGATCGCGCCCTTGCCGAAGCGCGACGGATCCTTCGCGATGCGCTTCTCCAGCATGTACGCCGCGAACGACCCGAGCACCGCGCCACCGCCCGGCAGGATGCCGAGCAGCGAGCCGACGCCGGTCCCGCGCGCGATGGCACCCCACGCACGGCGCAATTCCTCGCGCGGCGGCCACAGCTTGCCGATCGTCTTCGTGAAGATGTCGCGCCCGCCGGCGGTCTCGAGGTTGGCGATGATCGGGCCGAACCCGAACAGGCCCATGGCCACGACCACGAACCCGATGCCGTCGGAAAGCTCCGGCAGCCCGAACGTGTAGCGCTGGTCGCCCGTGGTGGTGTCCATCCCCACCAGCCCCAGCAGGATGCCGAAGACGATCATGGCGAGCGCCTTCAGCAGCGAACCCTGCGCGAGCACGACCGCCGCGACCAACCCCAGCACCATCAGCGAGAAATACTCCGGCGCGCCGAACTTGAGCGCGACCTCGGAGAGCGGCGGCGCGAACGCCGCGAGCACCAGCGTCGCGACGCAGCCGGCGATGAACGAACCGATCGCCGCGATCGCGAGCGCGTGACCGGCTTTGCCCTTGCGCGCCATCGCGTAGCCGTCGAGGCAGGTCACCACCGATGACGCTTCGCCGGGCAGGTTCACCAGGATCGCCGTGGTCGAGCCGCCGTACTGCGCACCGTAGTAGATGCCCGCCAGCATGATGAGCGACGACGTCGGCTCGAGCTTGAACGTGATCGGCAGCAGCATCGAGATGGTCGCCACCGGCCCGATGCCGGGCAGCACGCCGATCAGCGTGCCGAGCGCGACGCCCACGAAGCAGTACAGAATGTTGTCCAGCGTGAGCGCGACCTGCAGGCCGAGCCCCAGGTTGGTCAGCAGCTCCATCAGCCGGTGCCGCCGAATTCGGGCCAGACCAGCAGCGGCATCTCGAGCCCCTTCACGAACACGACCCAGGCGATCAGCGTGAGCAGTGCCGCCACCCCGATGGCCTCCAGCACCTTGCGTCCGCGATCGGCGAAGCACGCCACCACCAGCAGCACCATGGACGCCACCACCAGTCCGTAGCGCTCGAGGCAGAAGCCGAACGCCACGATCGCCGCGGTGATGAGGACGATCGGGCGCACACGCCAGGGCTCGAGCTTCTCACCGTCGACCCGCAGTGCCACGATAGCGACCACGAGCCCGAAGGCCGTGAACAGGATGCCGATGATGCGCGGGAAGTAGCCCGGCCCCATGCTGAGCAGGGTGCCGAGCCGGTAGCCGCGTCCGATGACGAGCGCGGCCACGCCCACGGCAACGAAGATGACGCCGGCCAGGAAATCCCCTGGGGCGCGCACGATCCGGCCCATCTTCCGGCCCATCTCCTCCCCACCTTCTTGTTCGAATGGTGGAGCTATTGTTCCACAGGCTCGGCCGTTCAGCGACAGACGGGCAGGGCGAGTGCCTGCAGGACTTCGCCGGTCGCGCGGTCCTGGACGAACGCAACGACCGTGAGGTGGCCGGGGTTCCAATCCCGTTCGAGCGTGAGACTCCGTTCCAGCTTCGCCGGCTCTTCCGGCACGAGCCTGGTGGGTTCCAGGAGTGCGCGCACGACCGCGTCGTGGCGCAGCTGACGTCCCATGTTCTCGCCCGCGGCTACCTGGGTCGACAGGCCGTCCTCGGTCAGGGCCACGAAGAGCTCCGGCAGGCGGCTGCGGTCGCCCGCCGCCAGACCGGAGGTCGCGACCACCGTCAAACGTGAGGCGTCGGCCGACACCGCGAGTGCGATCGACGCACGCGCACGGTCGCGGGGCTGCTTCAGCGCTTCGTAGCCGGTGCCCAACCGGAAGTCCTTGCCGTCGACGATGAATTGCGGTGTGTAGACGAAATCGAGCCCGTTGCGCCGGGAAGCGAGGCGCTGACGATCGCTGTACCCGGCCTGGGAGAAGCGGTCGGGCCAGCCCAGCTTGTTCCAGTAGTCCACGTGGAAGGCCAGTGGAATCGCCGCGTCGGGGCCGATGCCCGCCCCGCGCAGTCCGGACAGCCAGCGGTCGGCCGGGGGACAGCTGGAACAGCCTTCCGAGGTGTAGAGCTCCACCAGGGCCGTCCGCTGCGGGCCGCTGCGAGCGGTGCACTCGGTAGCGGCGCTGCCGAACGCCGCGGTGACGGCGAGCAAGCCGGCCAGGGCAAGGGCGAATGGATGTGCACGCATGGCGTTCCTCCCGATCGATGCTCCGAGATACGAGCCGGCCGGACTGCCGGATTCCCGGGGCGGAAACCCCGGCGGACCCCTGCTATCATCCGCTGCTTTCGTTCCCGGCTGTCCCCGTGCCGCACCCTACCAGCTTCGTGCCCACGACAACCCGCGCGCCACGATCCTTCCGGATCGCAGGATGAGTTCACGCACCGGAGCGGACATCGTCCTCGCGCATGGCACAGGTCTTCTCGGTTCATCCGCAGAATCCGCAGCGCCGGCTGATCGAACAGGCGGCGGAGCAGGTGCGCACGGGCGCGGTCATCGTGTACCCGACCGACTCGTGCTACGCGCTGGGCTGTCATCTGGGCGACAAGGACGCGGTACAGCGCATCCGCGACATCCGCCAGGTGGACGACCGGCATCACATGACGCTGGTGTGTCGCGATCTGTCCGAGATCGCGCAGTACGCGCGTGTGGACAACCGGCAGTTCCGCCTGCTGAAGAGCGCCACGCCGGGCAGCTACACCTTCATCCTGCAGGCGACACGCGAAGTGCCGCGGCGGTTGCAGCACCCCAAGCGGGCCACCATCGGACTGCGCATTCCGGACCATCCGGTGGCGCAGGCGCTGCTGGCGGCGCTGGACGAACCCTTGTTGTCGGCCACGTTGCTGCTGCCGGACGATCCGCTGCCCCTCAACGATGTCGCCGAGATCCGCTCGCGGCTGGAGCGCAGGGTCGATCTGGTGCTCGACTCCGGGTCGTGCGGGGTCGAACCCACCACCGTGGTGGATCTGACCGGCGAAGTGCCGGAGGTCACGCGGGTGGGCAAGGGCGATCCGACCATCTTCGGAGTGGCGCCTGTAGCATAGGCGGCGCGCCACGACCGTAACCACCCATCCGTATCCGGGAAACTCTCATGTTCGTCGATCGCGTACTGTCTGGGATGCGTCCCACGGGCAGCCTGCATCTGGGCCATTATCACGGCGTACTCAAAAACTGGGTACGGCTGCAGAACGAGTACGAGTGCCTGTTCTTCGTGGCCGACTGGCACGCGCTCACCACCCACTACGACTCGCCCGAGGTGATCGAGGCCAACGTGTGGGACATGGTGATCGACTGGCTCGCGGCCGGCGTCGATCCGGCCCAGGCGACCCTGTTCATCCAGTCGCAGTTGCCGGAGCACGCGGAGCTGCACCTGCTGATGTCGATGATCACGCCGCTCGGCTGGCTTGAGCGCGTGCCGACCTACAAGGACCAGCAGGAAAAGCTGACCGAGAAGGATCTTTCGACCTACGGGTTCCTCGGCTATCCGTTGCTGCAGAGCGCGGACATCCTCATCTACCGCGCCAACCTGGTGCCGGTGGGCGAAGATCAGGTGCCGCATATCGAGTTCACCCGCGAGATCGCGCGCCGCTTCAACCACATCTACGGCCGGGAACCGGGGTTCCAGGAGAAGGCCGAGGCCGCGATCAAGAAACTCGGCTCGAAGCGCAGCAAGCTCTACGTGGAACTGCGCAAGAAATTCCAGGAGCAAGGGGATGAAGAGGCGCATGCTGCCGCGCGCGCGCTGATCGAGGAGGCGCAGAACCTCTCGATCGGTGATCGCGAGCGACTGTTCGGCTACATCGAAGGCGGCGGGAAGATGATCCTGTCCGAGCCGCAGGCGCTGCTCACCGAGGCTTCGAAGATGCCCGGCCTCAATGGCCAGAAGATGTCGAAGTCGTACAACAACACCATCACGCTGCGCGAAGATGCCGACAGCGTGACCCGGAAGATCCGGACCATGCCCACCGACCCGGCGCGCGTGCGCCGCACCGATCCGGGCGATCCGGACAAGTGCCCGGTGTGGCAGCTGCACCAGGTGTATTCGGACGACAAGACCAAGGAATGGGTCCAGCAGGGCTGTCGCAGCGGTAGCATCGCCTGTCTCGAGTGCAAGCAGCCGGTCATCGATGCCGTGCTGGAGGAACAGAAGCCCATGCGCGAGCGGGCCGCCATGTACCTCGAGGACCCGACCCTGGTGCGCAACATCATCGCCGATGGCTGCGAGCGCGCGCGCAAGCTGGCGTCGGAAACCATGCGCGAAGTGCGCGAAGCGATGGGGTTGCGGTACGGGTGATGTTGCTGCCGCTGTCGCTGGGTTGAGGCGTCCGGGTGTGTCCGTTGGTTGCTGCTTGGTGAACGGAAGCGCTTAACGCGGCGGACGCGGCGGAAACCTGGTATGCCGTCCTTGTCCCGTTTTTTCGCCGCGTCCGCCGCGTCCGCCGCGTTGAGAGCTTTTTCGTTCTCTATACCCGAGGCACCAACGACGTGTTCTAATCGCGGCGGTCGTTTCGCCGCAGAGGGGCTGGCGATGGAACTGGTGTGGTGGCATTGGGTGGTCCTAGGGGTCGCGCTCGTGATTGCGGAGCTCGCCATCCCCGCCTTCTTCGTCATCTGGTTCGGCTTCGGCGCGATCGTCACGGGGATCTGCCTCGCGGCCTATCCGTCGATGCCGCTCGCCGGGCAGGTGCTGCTGTGGACCGTCTCGTCGCTGGCATTCGTCTGGCTCTGGTTCAAGGTGTTCAAGACCAGCGTCTTCAAGACCAAGGTGGGCATGTCCACGGGCCAGCTGGTGGGCGAGATCGGCATGATCACCGTGCGCACACAGCCATTCCAGATGGGGCGCATCAAGTTCCAGAAGCCGATCCTTGGCGCCGACACTTGGGAGTGCCGGGCCGAAGAGGAATTGAACGTGGGTGACCGCGCGAAGGTGCTGGCCGTGGAAGGCCACATCGTGCGCGTCGCGCGCATGTAGTCGTCATCGAACCGGGGGGAACGCATGGGAGCTTTCACCGTCGTCGTCATCGCGTTGTTCATCTTCGCGATCGTCACCATCGCCAAGGGCGTGCGGGTGGTGCAGCAGGGCATGGAATGGGTCGTGGAGCGGCTGGGCAAATACCACAAGACCCTCGAGCCCGGGTTGCACATCATCATTCCCTACATCGATCGGGTGGCCTACAAGGTCGTCACCAAGGACATCATCCTCGACATCGAGCAGCAGGAAGTGATCACGCGCGACAACGCGGTGATCCTCACCAACGCGCTGGCGTTCATCAAGGTGACTGACACGGTGAAGGCGGTGTACGGCGTCACCGACTTCTCAGAGGCGATCCGGCAACTGGTGCAGACGACGCTGCGCTCCATCGTCGGCGAGATGGAGCTCGATTCGGCTCTGTCGTCACGCGATCAGATCAAGGCGCGATTGAAGGAAAGCATCGCCGACGAAGCGATCGACTGGGGCCTGACCGTGAAGTCGGTGGAGATCCAGGACATCAAGCCTTCCGATTCGATGCAGCGCGCGATGGAGTTGCAGGCGAGCGCGGAGCGGGAGCGGAAGGCCGCCGTCACGAAGGCCGAGGGCGAGAAGACCGCGATGATCCTTGAATCGGAAGGGCGCCTCGAGAGCGCCAAGCGGGATGCGCAGGCGCAGGTGACGCTGGCCGATTCCGCGAGTCAGGCGATTCAGAAGGTGACGCAAGCAGTGCAGGACCGCGATGCGCCGATGTTGTTCCTGCTGGGCGAGAAGTACATCGCGGCGATGGAGAAGATGGCGTCGTCGAACAATGCGAAGGTGGTGGTGCTGCCGGCGGATCTGCAGGATGCGCTGAAGGGGTTGTTCGCGAAGAGGTGAGGTTGATGTAGGCGCCCGTACCGACCTCGCGGGCGCCGCAGGCCCCCATCCCAACCTTCCCCCTTCTTCGAAGGAGGAAGGAGTGCCTTCGCCTCAGTGGGAGCGAATAGGGCACGACGTCGAACATATGCACTCCCTCCCCCTTCGAAGAAGGGGGAGGGCTGGGGTCGGGGCAAGCGCTAGCGCTTATTGCGCATCAATCGCTGCTACTCCCGCTGCCATTCGCGCTCCCGTTCCACGTCGCGCTTGTGGTTCCGGCCGCTGCGCTTAACCTCGGCCGGCGGCCGAGGTTAGCCTCCACCGCAAGCTTGCGTGGAACTCAGCGCTTATTGCGCAGCAGTCGCTGTTGCTCCCGCTGCCATTCGCGCTCCCGTTCCACGTCGCGCTTGTGGTTCCGGCCGCTGCGCTTAACCT
>JAIESW010000084.1 GCA_019745565.1 Burkholderiales bacterium | reverse complement strand
ATGGCCTTCATGGAAGCCCGGCAGAAGCGCCACGAGTTCATCACGGTCGAGCATCTGCTGCTCGCCATGCTGGACAACCCCTCCGCCTCGGAAGTGCTGCGTGCGTGCGCGGCCAACGTCGACGAACTGCGCAAGCAGCTCACGGATTTCATCAACGAGCACACGCCCGTCGTGTCGGGCGACGAAGTCGATACCCAGCCGACGCTCGGGTTCCAGCGCGTGATCCAGCGCGCGATCCTGCACGTGCAGTCGTCGGGCAAGAAGGAAGTCACCGGTGCCAACGTGCTGGTGGCGATCTTCGGCGAGAAGGATTCGCACGCGGTCTACTTCCTGCACCAAAAGGGCGTGACCCGTCTCGACGTGGTCAACTTCATCTCGCACGGCATCAGCAAGGTGCCGCAGAACAATACCCCTGCGAACAGCAAGGCCGAGGCCGAAGCCGACAGCGAGAACGAGCAGCAGTCCGGCGGTGCGCTCGAGACCTACACGCTGAACCTCAACGCGCTCGCCATTTCCGGCAAGATCGATCCGCTGATCGGTCGCGACAAGGAACTGGAGCGCGTCATCCAGACGCTGTGCCGCCGCCGCAAGAACAATCCGCTGCTGGTGGGCGAGGCGGGCGTGGGTAAGACCGCGATCGCCGAAGGCCTGGCCCGCCGCGTGATCGAAGGCGCCGTGCCCGAGATCCTGGCGCACTCGGTCGTGTACGCACTCGACATGGGCGCACTGCTCGCCGGCACCAAGTACCGCGGCGATTTCGAGCAGCGCCTGAAGGCGGTGCTGAAACAGCTCACCGAGAACCCGAACGCGATCCTGTTCATCGACGAGATCCATACGCTGATCGGCGCGGGCGCGGCCTCGGGCGGCACGCTCGACGCGTCCAACCTGCTGAAGCCCGCGTTGTCGTCGGGGCAGCTGAAGTGTATCGGCGCCACGACGTACAACGAATTCCGCGGCATCTTCGAGAAGGATCACGCGCTGTCCCGGCGCTTCCAGAAGATCGACGTGGTGGAACCCACCATCGACGAGACGGTGGCGATCCTGCGCGGCCTCAAGACGCGTTTCGAAGCCCACCACGGCGTGCGCTACACCGAAGCGGCGCTCAGCACAGCAGCCGAATTGTCCGCGCGTTACATCAACGACCGCCATCTGCCCGACAAGGCGATCGACGTGATCGACGAGGCCGGCGCCGCGCAGCGCATCCTGCCCAAATCGAAGCAGCGCAAGGTGATCGGCAAGCACGACATCGAGGACATCATCGCGAAGATCGCGCGCATCCCGGCGCAGAACGTGTCGTCCAACGATCGCACCGCGCTGAAGACGCTCGACCGCGACCTGAAGGCCGTGGTGTTCGGTCAGGACAAGGCGATCGACGCGCTCGCCGCCGCGATCAAGATGTCGCGCAGCGGCCTGGGCAATCCGCAGAAGCCCATCGGCAACTTCCTGTTCTCCGGCCCCACGGGGGTCGGCAAGACCGAAGTGGCGCGACAACTCGCGTACACGCTCGGCGTGGAGCTGATCCGCTTCGATATGTCGGAGTACATGGAGCGCCATGCCGTCTCGCGGCTGATCGGCGCGCCGCCCGGCTACGTCGGCTTCGACCAGGGCGGCCTGCTGACCGAGGCGATCACCAAGCACCCCTATGCCGTGCTGCTGCTCGACGAGATCGAGAAGGCGCATCCGGACATCTTCAACATCCTGCTCCAGGTGATGGACCACGGGACGCTCACCGACAACAACGGGCGCAAGGCCGATTTCCGCAACGTGGTGATCATCATGACCACCAATGCGGGCGCCGAGTCCCTGTCGAAGACGTCCATGGGCTTCACCGTGAACAAGCAGGTGGGCGACGAACTGGCGGACATCAAGCGCATGTTCACGCCCGAGTTCCGCAACCGCCTCGACGCGACCATTTCGTTCGCGCCGCTCACCCACGAAGTCATCCTGCGCGTGGTCGACAAGTTCCTCATGCAACTCGAGGAGCAGTTGCACGAGAAGAAGGTCGATGTGACCTTCGGTCCATCGCTCAAGGACTATCTCGCGAAGAACGGTTTCGATCCGCTGATGGGTGCTCGGCCCATGTCCCGGCTCATCCAGGACACGATCCGGCGCGCGCTGGCGGACGAACTGCTGTTCGGCAAGCTGGTGGCGGGCGGCAAGGTGACGGTGGACGTGGACGACGACGACAAGGTCAGGCTCTCGTTCGACGGAGCACCGCCGCCCGAGCCGGCACGCGAAGAAGAGGAAAGCAGCATCGCCTGATTGATCTTCACCGGCCACCTCTGGCGTGGCCGGTGGATCGAGACGGGCGCGTGGTTTGGCGCGCGACGCGTCGACGCGAGCGCCTTGGCCGGATCTGCGGATCCGGGCGGCTTTCGGCCGCGTGACTTGCCGTTGAGGAGACCCCCATGCATCGACGTATTGCGACCTGGATCGCGACCGCCGCGGTTCTCGGCGGAGCCGTTCCGCTCGAAGCTGCGGCCGTGGACGAACATCCCGGCCGGTTCATCGCTGCCAATTGCACCGGTTGCCACGGTACGCAGGGTCGCAGCACCGGCGGCATGCCGTCGCTTGCCGGCCTCGACCGTTCCTACATCCTGAATGCCCTCGAGGAGTTCAAGAACGGGACGCGGGCGGCCACCATCATGCATCAGCACGCCAAGGGCTACACCGAGGCGCAGTTCGGGCTGATCGCCGATTACTTCGCGGCGCAGAAGGCGCGCTAGAGCGCCCAACACGGAGGCCATCATGAGCCGGAACAGACGGGAGTTCATGCGCGCCATGGGCGCGGTCGCGGCGGCAGGCATCGCGGGCGTGCCGATGACGGCGAAGGCGGCATCGGGCCGCGTCGTGGTGATCGGCGGCGGCTTCGGCGGTGCCACCGCGGCGAAGTACCTCAAGTTGTGGAGCACCGATCTCGACGTGACGCTGGTGGAGCGCGACGCGCAGTTCATTTCCTGTCCGCTCAGCAACCGCATCCTGGCCGGCACGACCACGCTCGCGGATCTCACGCGCGGCTATGGTGATCTGTCGGCGAAATACGGCGTCAAGGTGCTGCGCGACGAAGCCACGGCCGTCGATCCGGCCAAGCAGACGGTGACGCTGGCGAGCGGCAAGTCGCTGCCGTACGACCGACTGATCCTCTCGCCGGGTGTGGATCTCGACTACAGCGGCATTGCCGGACTCAAGGACGAGGCGGCGCGCGAGCGTGTCCTGGCCGCGTGGAAGGCCGGACCCCAGACCGTGGCATTGCGCCGGCAGATCGAGTCCATGGCCGACGGCGGAGTGGTGGCGATCACGGTGCCCAAGGTGCCTTACCGTTGCCCGCCGGGGCCGTACGAACGTGCCTGCCAGATCGCGTGGTACCTCAAGCTCAACAAGCCGAAGTCGAAGGTGCTGATCCTCGACGCGAACGAGAAGGTCGTGTCGAAGGAGGCGCTGTTCCGCAAGGCGTGGGAAGACCTGTATCCCGGTCTGGTCGAATACGTGCCGAACAGCGAGCTCGCCGACGTGGATGCGACGACGCTGACCGCCAAGCTGCAGTTCGACGAGGTGAAGGCCGACGTGCTCAACGTCATCCCGCCCATGAAGGCGGCGGCGATCGCGGAACGCGCCGGGCTCATCACGGCCAACAACAAGTGGTGCGGCATCGACTTCCTCACCTACGAGTCGACCGCACAGAAGAACATCCACGTGCTGGGCGATGCGATCGTGGCGGCGCCGCTGATGCCGAAGTCGGGTCACATGGCCAACCAGCACGCGAAGATCTGCGCGGCCGCCGTGATCGCGCTGCTGCGCGGCGACTCGGTGAATGCCCATCCGGTCATCAACAACACCTGCTACAGCTTCGTCACCGGCGCCGACGTGATCCACATCGCGTCGGTGCATCAGTACGACGCCGAGAAGAAGACGATGCTAGTGGTGCCCGGCAGCGGCGGACTGTCGATCGCGCCGAACGAACTGGAAGGGCGCTACGCCGAAGCCTGGGGCCGCAACATCTGGTCCGACATGCTCGGCTAGGGTGATGTCTCGGGGCGGCCCGGCGAGCGCCGTGGACGTCCCTCGATGTGCCTGCGCGGCTTTCCCGGAGGGTTCAGCCCTCTTCGGGGCTGAGGTGACATCTCATTCGGCAGCCTGCTCCCCGAGTTCGTCGGTCGCGGTGGTGGCCCACAGGGCCGCACCGTCCAGATTGGCCGGCATGCGGGCGTAGGGCAGGACCTGGGCGATGGCGAAGCTCGGATGGCTGGTGCGGCGCTTGGGCGCCGCGGGCAGCCGCAGCCCCGCCCCGCTCAGGACGGCACGCACGATCGGCTGGCTCGAGTTGAGCGTGCGCTTGACCACCACCGCGGACTCGCCGTTGGCGAGCTGCACCAGCGCCCCGGGCGGATAGATCCCGAGCTCCTTCACCATCTGGGCCGCCAGCACCGGATCGAGTCCCTTGCCCTGGGTCAGGAAGATCTCGCGCAACGCCGCGTTGGGCGGTGTGCCGGGACGGTAGGCGCGTTCGGAGATCATCGCGCAATAGCGGTCCGCCAGGCCCACCACCTGTGCGAACTCGGAGATCTGTTCGCCCGAAAGGCGCCCCGGATAGCCGGTGCCGTCGAGTAGCTCGTGATGCTGCGCCACCGTGGACAGCCACGCGGCGTCGGGTACGCCGAGCGCCTTCAAGGTCTCCGCGCCGACGACGGGATGGGCGAGCACGGCTGCCTTCTGTTCCTCCGTGAGCGGCGCAGCCTGCGAATAGAGGTCGTTCTGCAATGCGCGCATGCCGATGTTCATGGTGAGCGCGGCCGCCAGCACCGTTCGGCGCGTCGGCGCGTCCACGCCTCTTTGCACCAGCAGCAGCTCGGTCACGATGGCGGCATTGACCACTTGCCGCACGCTGTAGTCGGGCTCGCGTTGCAGCAGCACCGACCCCAGCGCGGCGTCGGCGTCCAGTGCGCACAGGTCGCTCAGGGTACCGGCATGCGCGGCCATCGCCAGATGGAACGCCTCGGTGCGCCCGGCAGCCTTCGCCTCGTCCAGTTCGCGAGCCACGGCCGCCCGCAACCTGGCGAGTTCCGCGTACACCGAGACGCGATCGGCGCGGGGCGTGCCCGACGTCTCCTGGTCCCACTCGATGTCGCCGTAGATGCCCTGCTCGATCAGACGGGCGACCTGATGATCGCCGGGGATGATCTGTCCAGCGCGCAGCATGAGGCGCCCGGCACGGTCGTGTATATCGCAGGGCAGCGCCGTACCGGCGCGGATCTGACCCTCTTCGATGCGCCTCATCGGCATGGGCCGCCTCTTTCTGCGGAGACCTGCGGTTGGAACCTGGTCTCCAACGGCAGACCAGCCTGCTATCCTTAGCCCCTGACATATTGTGCACTGGAAAGGAGCGGCGTGAACGCAGGCAGGGTCGTCGCGGTGCTGGCTGCCGCAAGCCTGGCGCTGACCATGCCGTGGCGGGCGGCCGCCGAAGGCGATGGCGCGTCCGGTGTGCGGGGCATCTGGACCGGGCCCTGGTATCTCGGCATGACCAGCGGTGTCGCCACGCTCATCGTCGAGGGCGACACGCTGCTCGAAGGCTCGCTGCAGCTCACCAACAACGAACGCTTCGGCACCGCGCCGCGTCCGTTGACCGAGGCCCGCTTCGAAGACGGGCAGTTCCGCTTCAAGGTGACCGGCGAGGACGGTCAGCGCATGACCGCCCAGTTGCCCGTCGCGGGCGAGGGCACGCGCATGAAGGGGCTCGCGAAGTACAGCGGCTACAACATCAAGTTCGAACTGACGCGCCAGAAATGAAACGGGGGCTCGAGGCCCCCGGGTCGTTTGCGTGAGTGCGGAACCGAGGCCGGCACCGCGCCTCTTCAGTCGGCTCAGCTGTCGGGATCCTTCAAGCCCCTGATGTATTCGACGAAGGCCTCGATCTGTTCCTTCTTCAAGGTCTTCTCGAAGCCCGGCATCGCTCCCGACTTGCCCTTGGCGATGCGCTGGTAGACCTGCTCCGCCGTCATCTTGGTGCCGGCGAGCTTCGGGCCCTTGCCGGCGTGCAGTCCGTAGCCGTCGTGGCACCAGCTGCAATTCATGGCGAACAGCTTCCGGACGTCGATCTTGGGTTTTTCCGGTTCAGCGCTCGCTTCCGGCGGTGTCGCCGGCGCTGCCTCTGTCGCCGGGGCCGATTCTTCGGCGGCCAGGGCCGACGGCACCCAGGTGAGCGCCGAAACCGCCAGCGCCGCCGCAATCCGGATTCTCCAGGCGGCTGTACTCATGTTTCTCTCTCCTCGTTCACACCCCTCCCGGGCCAGGCGAGCGGTGCTTGTAACAAAACGGGCGAGGGAAATGCTCCCTCGCCCTTGATAACGACTCGCGGCGGCGGCGGGTTTACGCCGTCACCGCGAACTCACGCGCCGTATCAGGGCAGCGCGAACACCATCAGCTGACCCGAATCGGTCGGCATGGAGCAGAAGGGCTCGCCGAACAGCGGGCAGTAGTTGCCGGACACGTGGCTGCCCCAGCCCGTCGCAACGGCAATGTACTGCTTGCCCTTGGCCGTGTAGGAGATGATGCCGCCGTGATGGCCGATGCCGTTGTTGTGCTGCCACAGCAGGGCGCCGGAGCGGGCGTCGAGCGCGTCCAGTTTGCCGTCGGCACCCGGGACGAACACGAGGTTACCCTTGGTCGACAGCAGGCTGGCGAGCGGCGGGTACTTGTACTCCTTCTCCCACTTCACCTTGCCCGTCAGCGGATCGCGGCCCGACACGTGACCGAAGGCCTTGCGACCTTGCGGATGCGTGGCGGTCCAGCTCGCGCCGAAGTAGGTCTGGCCGGAGAACGCCGGGGGCGGATCCGCCTTCACCACTTCGATGTCGAAGCACCACTCCTGACCGACCTTGTACAGCAGCCCCGTGTTGGGGTTGTAAGCGCCGGTGTTCCAGGAGATCGCGCCGTCGATGGCCGGGCACACGTTGGTGTGCTTGCCTTCGGGCAGCTCGCGGCGGCCGATCAGCTGGCCGGTCTTGGGATCGACACCCTTGATGTAGTTGAACGTCTTGCCGAGCATGTACGCGTTGGCGACCTTGAGGGGCGCGTTCGCGGGATCGGCGTCGTACACGAAGATGATGCCGCCCTTGTTGGGGTGCACCATGTAGCGCTTGCCGCCGCGCTCGATCGACATGAACTCGCCCACGGCGCTGTCGAAGTCCCACGCGTCGTGCGGCATTTCCTGGAACCACGACTTCAGTTCGCCGGTGTCGGCATTGAGCACGACCACGGAGGAGCTGTAGAGGTTGTCGCCAGGACGGGAGCCCGCCGTCTTCCACGCTTCGCCGGCCCAGTCGTAGTCGGGCGCCGGGTTGGCCGTGCCCCACCAGACCGAGTTGGTCGCCGGGTCGTAGCTGCCGGTCATCCAGCCGCCGCCGCCACCGGTCTTCCACGAGTCGTTGCCCCAGCTCGCGCGGGAGCGCTCGTCGCCGCCGATGGTGTCGAACTGCCACTTCACGTCGCCGGTCTTCGCATCCACCGCGAAGATCGGGCCGCAGCAGCCGGCCAGTTCGCCGCCGTTGGAGCCGATGATCACCATGTCCTTCACGATGAGGGGGGCACCGGTGAAGCCCTTGTTGCCGCCCTCGACCGTGAGGATCATCTTGTCCCAGACCTGCTTGCCGGTCTTGGCGTCGATGGCGATCATGCGGCCGTCGGTCGTGCCGATGTACACGTTGCCGAAGCCGACCGCGAGACCGCGGTTGTACGGGTTGTAGAACGTGCCTTCGGAACGCTCCTGGTCGAGCTTCGCCTGGAAGCGCCAGATCATGTCACCGGTCGCGCCGTCCAGCGCCCACACCTGACCGGAGGCCGAGGTGTAGTACAGGACGCCGTCGACGGCGATGGGGAACGACTGCACGCCACGCTTGCTCGCGGACGGGGTGTGCACCCAGGCCACGCGCAGGTTCTTGACGTTCGCCGCATTGATCTGGTTCAGATCACTGTAGTGCCAGGCCTTGTACGACCCGTGATATGTGAGCCAGTTGTTGGGGTCCTTGTCCGCATTCGCGAGACGGTCGTCGACTGCTCCGGCTTGCGTCGCCACACCGATCAGCGTTGCCGCGGATACGGCTTTGGCGATGACTGCCAGTTGAGTGCTCCATCGTTTCATGACTCTCTCCCACTGTTGTTTGGGTTTGTACCGCTTAACAGCCACTACCCTTCGTGGAACTGTTTTTTCGACTACGTGGTTCCCGCTTTTTCTCTTGTCGTACTTCGTTACTCTTCGCAGCCCGCCCCTGTGTCGAGCATTCGATGAATACGATGTACGCCTCTGAATCGCACTGAAACCCGCCCAGGAATTTAGACCCTGTCTTCCCTGTTTGCAATACAAAACTCCCGGGGAACTTCGGGTCCGGACTCGACATTCTCCCGTTGTTCAACAGGCGCTGCGCAGATTGGTACGATCTTTCCCGCAGTGCACACAAGAAAATGCCGCCACCATGATTGACATCACCCCGTTCATCAGCCTGCGCGACGACGAACTCGTGTTCCGTTTCGTACGCGCCTCCGGGCCCGGCGGCCAGAACGTGAACAAGGTGGCCACGGCGGTGGAATTGCGCTTCGATGCGGCGCATTCCCCGTCGCTTCCCGATGATGTGCGAGCGCGGCTCCTGCACCTTGCCGGTGCACGCGCCAGCACCGAGGGCGTGATCCTCATCGACGCACGCCGCCACCGGTCCCAGGCGCTCAACCGCGAAGACGCGGTGGCCCGACTGGTGGACCTGATCCAGCGCGCGGCCGAACGCCGCCGGACCCGCATCGCCACGAAGCCGAGTGCTGCATCGCAGCGAAGGCGGGTGGCCACGAAACAGGTCCGGGCGGCGGTCAAGCGTCAGCGCGGCCGGGTGAAGCAGGAAGACTGAACCGCAGGCGCGGCAGCGGCTCCTACAGCCAGCGGCGGTTCTTGAAGAAGATCACCATCAGCACGCCGATCGCGCCCATGGCAATCAGCGTGCCCGGGAATCCCCACGACCACTCGAGCGGCGGCATGTCGCGGAAGTTCATGCCGAAGATGCCGGTGATGAAGGTGAGCGGCATGAACACCGCCGAGAACACCGCGAGCACCTTCATCACGGTGTTGGTGCGGTTGCTCACCGTCGACAGGTAGGTGTCGAGCGTGTCGGACACGAGATTCTGGAACGTGTCGACACCTTCGATCACCTGCACGATGTGGTCCTGCAGATCGCGCAGGAAGATGCCGGTGGACTTCGCGATGAGCGGCGTGTCGAGGTGGCGCAGGCTGGTGATCACGTCCTTCATGGGCCACACCGCCTTGCGCACGAAGACCAGTTCGCGCTTCAGGTTGTGGATGGCCTGCAGCGTCTGCGGACTCGCGCGCGTGATCACTTCGTCGTCCACCTGCTCGATGCGCTCGCCGAGGCGGTCGATCACGATGAAGTAGTGGTCGATCACGAGATCGAGCAGCGAATAGGCGAGGAAGTCGGCGCCGAGCTTGCGGGCGCGCCCGACGGCATCGCGGATGCGCGAGCGCAGCGGATCGAAGAAGTCGCCGGGACGTTCCTGGAACGAGATCACGAAGTTGGGGCCGACCACGAGCGACAGCTGCTCGATGTCGATCTCGCCGGTCGCGGACTTCCACTCGAGCATCTTCAGCACGATGTAGAGGTAGCCGCCGTGATCCTCGATCTTGGGCCGCTGGTCGGTGTTGAGGATGTCCTCCAGCATCAGCGGATGGAAGCCGAGCACCTTGCCGAAGGTCTCCACCAGCCCCGGTTCCTGGATCGCATCGACGTTGATCCAGGTGACGCTCGCCTTGTCGGTGAACTGCAGGCATTCCTCGACGCGGTTGATCTCGCGTTCGCGGACGCCGTGCTCGTCGTAGTCGATGATCGAGATGCGCGTGGCGTGCGGGGGCGTGTCCTCGCCCACGTAGACCATCGACCCCGGCGGCAGGCCGGCCTTGGCGGCGCTCTGCTTCAGGATGCGGCGGCGGGTGGTGCGGGCGGCGGGCTTCATCGGCGTTCCGGGAAGATGCGCGACAGCGATGCGATCAGCTTAGCGCGTTCTCCGTTGCCGAACTCGCGCGCGAGCCGCGCTTCGTGCCGCCGCACCGCGCGCTTGGCGGCAACGAGCAGTTCGGCGCCGGCGTCGGTCAGGAACAGACCGTTCGAGCGGCGGTCGCCCGGTGCGGCGCGGCGCTCCACCAGACCGCGATCCTCGAGCTTGTCGAGCGCCGGCACGAGCGTAGAGCGGTCGAGGCGGGCGGCATCGGCGAGCTGGGTTTGCTTCAAACCCGGATTGGCCTCGACGATCACCAGCAGACCGAACAGCCCCGGGGAGAGTGCCAGTTCGCCCAGGGCCGCGTCGAAGTCCGCGAAGATCGCCATCTGCGCGAGGCGGATGTGGTAACCCACCAGTTCCGGGAGCATGCCGAGCGCCACGATGTCGCCTTCGGCGCGGGACGCGGCGGGGGTGGCACGGCTCTTCACGGAACGGGTCAATTGTTTGACATCCAATGATGGGCTACTCATACTAACTTGCCGCCGTCCGCACGCCAAGCCTCGTCCGGTCCGCGTGCCGGCGTCCCGGACGCGACCGGACGTCCCGGCCCATGAGAGCTGAAGCCCCATGACCCATCTGATCCGCATCGACGGTACCGAGGAGACGGCCCAGGCCGAGCCGGGCGACACCGTGCTCGACGCGCTGCTGATGGCCGGCGTCGGATTCGCCTACAGCTGCCAGGCGGGCAACTGCGGGACGTGCAAGTGCGAACTGGTCGATGGCGAGATCCTCGAACTGGAATACTCCGAACATGCGTTGACGCCGGCCGATCGCGCCCGCGGCATCGTGCTCGCCTGTCGCAGCCAGGTGTGGAGCGACGTGACCATCCGCAAGCTGGACGACGAGGAGTTCCTCGTGCATCCGTCGCGGGTGATGCAATGCCGCGTCGCGGCGCTGGACCGGCTGACGCACGACATCTGGCGCGTCGGTCTCGACATCGTCTCCGGTGGGCCGTTCGGGTTCAGTGCGGGACAGTACGCTCAGGTCGTTTTTCCGTTCGCGCCAGGCAAGCCGCGCGACTACTCCATGGCGAACCGGCCGGACGAAGCGCGGATCGAGTTCCACATCCGCGAGAGCGCCAGTCCGGAGTCGGTCAGTGCGCGGCTGGGCGAGCGCCTGCGCGTCGGCGACACGGTGCGCGTAACGGGACCGCTCGGCACTTCGTATCTGCGCGAGAAGGCGGGGGCGCCGATCATCGCCATCGCGGGCGGCAGCGGCCTGGCGCCGATCCGGTCGATCCTGTCCACGTTGCGCGCGAAGGCCATCGATGCGCCGACGCACGTCTATTTCGGCGCGCGTGCGGAGCGGGATGTGTATGGCGAGAACGAGATGCGGGAGTGGGTGGCGGGCCGCGCCGACTCGTCGGCTCATGTGGTGCTGTCCGAGGCTGGCGGCGGCGCGCGTCGCAGCGGGCTCATCACCGAAGCGGTCGATCGGGATTTCGAGCGGCTGGATGGCTTCAAGGCGTACCTCGCCGGTCCGCCTGGGATGGTGGAGGCGGCGGTGGATCTGTTGACGCGCAAGGGTGTGGCGGCGCGGGATATTCATGCGGATGCGTTCTATCCGGCGCCGGCTGTCGCGGCGGCGAAGGTGATGGCGTGAGGATGTTGGGTGACGCGGGCCCCCACCCTAACCCGCCCCCGGCAAAGCCCGGGGAGGGATGGCTTCGCCATGCCTTGCGGGATATCGAACGGCCCTCTCCCTCAATCCCTCTCCCAGAGGGAGAGGGAAGTACACCCCTTCCCCCACCTTCGGTGGGGGAAGGTTGGGATGGGGGTCAGCGACGATCGGGTTTCTCGCCGTCGCCTGCCCCCACCCTAGCCCTCCCCCAGCGAAGCTGGGGGAGGGGACGTACACCCCTTCCCCCGGCTTTGCCGGGGGAAGGTTGGGATGGGGGCCGGCGGTCGTCGAACAGTGCGGAGCTTTCCGCATGAGTATGCTCACGAACCGTGTAGCTCTCGTCACCGGTGGCGCCCGCGGCATCGGCCTCGCGATTGCACGTACGCTGCAGGCGCAGGGTGCCGCGGTGCTCATCGCCGACAACGGCGCATCCATCGGTGGTGACGATCCCGATCCGAAAGTAGCGGATGCCGCAGCCTCGGCGCTCGGCGAGCGTGCTGCTGCGTTCACGGCCGATCTGTCGGAACCGGGCAATGCCGAGGCCGCCGTGCAGGCCGCGATCGCGCGCTTCGGTGCCGTCGACCTCGTCGTCAACAACGCCGCCATCCTGCGCGACGGCTTCATCTTCAAGACGCGCCGCGACGACTGGGAGCGCGTGCTGCGCGTGAACCTGCACACGCCGCTCGCCGTGCTGGCTGCGGCCACGCCCGCGATGCGCGAACAGGCCAAGGCCGGCCGTGCGCCGGGCCGCATCGTCAACATCGTCTCGAGTGCCGGACTGATCGGCAACTTCGCACAGAGCGCCTACGCGTCGGCGAAAGCCGGCCTGGTGGGTCTCACGCGAGTCGTCGCCATGGATCTCGCGCGTTCGGGAATCACCTGCAATGCCGTCGCGCCCTTCGCCGCGACGCGTGTCACCGACTCGATCCAGCCGGCCAACGAGGCCCAGGCCGAATACAAGGCGCGCGCGCTGCGCATTCCGGCCGAGTACGTCGCGCGGCTGACCGCCTTCCTGCTGTCCGACGCCAACCGCTACACCGGACAGATCTTCGGCGTGCGCGGGCGCGAGACGTTCCTGTTCTCGCAGCCGCGACCGGTGGAACGTGCGGTGACCGCACCGCTCGCGGAAAGCAATCCCGCAGCGCTCGGCGCCGCACTCGAAGCGGCTTTCGCCGGCCACCTCGCCACGCTGGAAACCGACCTCGAACTGTTCAACACCGATCCCGTCCTCTAACCACAAGGACCTGCTCCCCATGTCGACCGTGACCGTTCCCGAAGTGAAGACCGCTGCCGAATTGAAGGCCCAGCCGGAGGAATACCGCACCGCCGTCGAGAAGATCGTGATCAGCCACGCGGTGAACGAGCTCTACGGCGCCCAGGTCTTCGACGAGCCCGCCATCGCGCTGGCACCCACGCCCTATGCGAAGTGGCTCACCTGTCGCATCGCGATGGAGGAGTACCATCATCACGTGCGCTTCCGCGCCCTGGCAGAAGAGATCGGCGTCGCTCCGGAGCGCATGGATCCGAAGGTGAAGAAGCCGCTGTCGATCTTCTCGTTCGAGCTGAAGACCTGGCCGGAGTTCTGCGTGATCAAGGCCATCGCCGACTATGCGGAGATCCTGCAGGTGGAAGACCTGCTCCACTGCTCGTTCCATCCGCTGCGTAACCTCGGGCGCGTGACCATGCCGGAGGAGAAGTTCCACGCGAAGTTCGGTAAGGACTTCTGCCTCGAACTGATCCAGGCCGGCCAGGCCGGAGCGGTGCAGGACGCGATCGACCGCTACTTCCCGATCACGCCGGCGTTCTTCGGCGCCTCGAACTCGAAGAACAACGAGATGTACCGCCGCTTAGGCCTCAAGCAGCGCACCAACGAGGAGATGCGTGCGGACTTCATGCAGCGCGTCACCGAACTGGTGGAAAAGGATTTCGGCCTCAAGCTGCCCACGCTGCACTGAAAGCACGGAGGGGAAGGCGATGAACCAGCCCGTCGACAACCGCGCCGCCCGCGACGAGTACTACCACCGCATCGCGACGAAGCAGCTCACGCCGTTGTGGGAAGCGCTGTCTGCGCTGGTGCCGGAACGCCCGCGCTCGCCCTGCGTGCCGCACCTCTGGCGCTACGACGAAGTGCGCCCGTGGCTGCTGGAATCGGGGCAACTCATCACCGCGCGCGAAGCGGTGCGGCGCGTGCTGATTCTCGAGAATCCCGGCATGCCCGGCAGTTCCGCGATCACGCAGGCGCTGTATGCCGGCCTGCAGCTGATCCTGCCCGGTGAAGTGGCGCCGAGTCATCGCCACACCCAGACGGCGCTGCGGCTGATCGTCGAAGGGAGCCGTGCCTACACCGCGGTGGACGGCGAAAGGGTGCACATGCACCCGGGCGATTTCATCATCACGCCGTCGTGGACATGGCACGACCACGGCAGCGAGGCCGACGGACCCGTGGTGTGGCTGGACGGCCTCGACATCCCGCTGGTGCGCTTCCTCGATTGCGGCTTCGCGGAGAACAACCCGCAGGAAACACCGCCGGTGCTACGGCCCGAGGGCGATGCGGCCGCGCGCTTCGGCGCCAACCTGCTGCCGGTGGACTTTGTACCGTCCCATTCGTCCTCGCCCATGTTCGCGTATCCGTATGCGCGCAGCCGCGAGGCGCTCGACCGTCTGTCCCGGTCGGGCGATCCGGATGCCTGGCACGGGCACCTGATGCAGTTCATCAATCCGTCCACGGGCGGATCCGCCATGGCCACCATGGGTGCATTCATCCGTCTGCTGCCGCGCGGATTCGCCGGGCGTGATTACCGGTCCACCGACGGTACCGTGTTCCAGGTGATCGAAGGTCGCGGCGAATGCGTGCTGGGCGATCAGCGTCTTGCGTTCGGACCGCGCGACACGTTCGTCGTGCCTTCGTGGACCACGCATCGCTTCGCGGTGTCGGAGGACACGGTGCTGTTCAGCTACTCGGATCGCCCGGTGCAGCGGGCGCTCTCGCTATGGCGCGAGCAACGCCTGGACTGACCGAACCGCTCGCGCGCGTGCTGCCGGCGGCCGCATGGTTCGCGGCCTGCGGCCTGCCGCTGGAGAACTCGGACCTGTCGGACGCACGAGCCTATCTGCAGTCCCTGAACGCCGCGCCGGGCACGACCATCGAACCCGTCGCGTCCTGGGAGCATGCAGAGCGCATCATCCGCAATCCCGCTTGGGACACCTCGTGGTGGGAGCGGGAGGAAGCCGAACGCAAGGTGCTGCTCGCGCAATGCGTCGCCCGCTTCGGTGAGGTTGAGACGCTCGATCATCTCAGCATCGCAGCCGGCATCGAACACGAAGTGATCCACGGCGCCGCTGCCCTGGCTGCGTCGCGCACGGGTGTGGCCGATCCGGCGCTCACCCGCGCTGCTGCCGGCGCCGCGAGCATGACGGCCCATGGCCGCGCGCTCGCGCACCTCGCGGAAGTCGGGGAGACCCACATGTTCATGCGAAAATACGCGCTTTTCGAAGGCGGCCGCTGGCCACTCGGTATCGTCCGCGGCGTGTTCCATCTCTTCTAGGATGTCTTCCATGAGTTTCGTGTTCGAACCCCATGCCGCCACCGGCGTGCCCATCGTCGGCGAGAGCGGTCTGTTTCCAGTGCGCCGGGTCTACTGCGTCGGTCGCAACTACGCCGCCCATGCCCGCGAGATGGGCAAGGACCCGGAGAAGGAGCCGCCGTTCTTCTTCATGAAGCCGGCCGATGCCGTGGTGCCCGGTGGTGGCGACATCCACTATCCGCCCGGCACCAAGAACTACCACCACGAGATCGAACTGGTGGTTGCGATCGGCAAGGGCGGCCGGCGCATCTCCGTGGCCGACGCTCCGTCGCACATCTTCGGTTACGCGGTCGGGCTCGACATGACCCGCCGCGATCTGCAGTTCGCTGCGCGCGACCTGGGTCGTCCGTGGGACTTCGGCAAGAGCTTCGACGAATCGGCGCCCCTCGGCCCCATCCATCGCGCGGCGCAGACCGGCCATCCGACCAAGGGCGCCGTCACGCTCGAGGTGAACGGCGAGCTGCGGCAGAAGGGCGACCTGGCCGATCTCATCTGGTCGGTGCCCGAGACCATCAGCTATCTTTCCGACTACTACACGCTGGCCCCCGGCGACATCATCTTCACCGGTACGCCCGCGGGCGTGGCGGCGGTGGTCCCCGGCGACAAGCTGGTCGGCAAGGTCGAGGGCTTCGGCACGCTCGAAGTGAAAATCATCCCCGCTCTCTAGCGGGACCCCAGGGAGGGGGCATGGCAGAAGAAGAACAGGAACAGGCGGGTCGCAAGACCTGGCTGGAGGTCGCGTTGAACGGTCCGTGGGGCCGCGAGCGTCAACCGCGGGCGCCCATCGCGTTCGACGACATCGTGAACGAAGGCATTGCGTGCGCCGAAGCCGGCGCCGCGATCATTCACGTGCACGCCTACGACGAGGCGACGGGACGGCAGACCGACGACTGGCAGGCGATCGCCCGCATCATCGCCGGCATCCGCAACAAGGCCGACGTGATCGTGTATCCCACCATTCCGTTCCAGGCCGCCGGCACCCTCGATGCCGCGACGCGCTTCACGCACCTGGACGAACTGGGCAAGCGCGGCCTCATCGAATGGGCCGCCATCGATCCGGGCTCGTGCAACATCACCCACTGGGACGAGATCCAGGCGGACCGTCACGGCTTCGTGTACCTCAATCCTGAGGATCACATCCGTCACGGCCTCACGCTCGCACGACGGCATCAATTTCATCCGGCCTACGCCATCTACGAACCGGGCTTCCTGCGCTTGGGTGCCGCACTGCACTGGCGCGAGAGCACGCCGGCGCCGGTGTACCGCTTCATGTTCACGTCGGACTACAGCTTCGGCTTTCCGCCGGAGGACTTCGGGCTCACCGCCTACCTGCATCTGCTCGATCGCCTCGCACCGGGCGCTGCGTGGATGGTCGGCGGCCTCGGTGTGGACGTGCTCGACATGATTCCGCGCACCATCGTCGAAGGCGGTCACGTGCGCGTGGGGCTGGAGGATGCTTCGTTCGGTACCGACCGGTCGAACGTGGAACTGGTGACCGATGCCGCCGAACGCATCGCCAACATGGGCGCCGCGCTGGCGACCGCTGAAGACGTACGGGCGGCCCTGGAGCCAGACGAATGAGCGTCTCAGGGGCCATGCGTATAATCCCCGGCCTTCCCGCACCCGCATCGAAAGGCAATCCATGAGTGCAGCGCCCAAGCTCGGCATCACGATGGGTGATCCGGCCGGCATCGGTCCCGAAATCATCGTGAAGACGCTGGCCGACATGCCCCCGGCGGAGCGGGAGCGCAGCGCGGTGATCGGCAACCTTGGCCGGCTGGAGCGGGCCGACAAACTGCTCGGCACCAGGCTCAAGTTCGCGGTGGCGCCCGCCGAGGCGCGCGATGGTGCGGTGCCGGTATTCCACGTGGATTCCAAGGGCGCCGACGCGATGCCGGATTCGAAGATCAGCGCCGCCGGCGGCGAAGCGGCCTACCGCTACATCGAGAAATCGGTGGAGCTTGCGCTGGCGAAGCAGATCGCCGTGATCGTGACGGCGCCGCTCAACAAGGCGGCGTTGCACGAGGCCGGGCATCACTTCGACGGCCACACCGAACTGCTCGCGACGCTGACCAACACCAAATCGTCGTGGATGCTGCTCGCTTCCGAGAAGCTCTCCGCGATCCACGTCTCGACCCACACCAGCCTCAGGAACGCTACCGAGCGCGCCACCACCCAGCGCGTGCTCGACACGGTCCGCACCGGCTGGAAGCACTACAAGGCACTCGGTTACGATGATCCGCGCATCGCGGTGGCGGGCCTCAATCCGCATTGCGGCGAGGGCGGCATTTTCGGCCGCGAGGAACTCGAGCAGATCAACGCCGCCGTCGAGCTGGGCCGCAAGGAAGGCATCAACGTGAAGGGCCCGATCTCGGGCGACACGGTGTTCTACCGCGCGTTCAAGGGCGAGTTCGATCTGGTGGTGGCGCAATACCACGACCAGGGCCATATCCCGACCAAGCTGATCGCGTTCGACACCACGGTGAACGTGACCCTCGGGCTGCCGATCCGGCGCACTTCCGTGGACCACGGCACTGCGTTCGACATCGCGTGGACCGGCAAGGCCGACCACACCAACATGAAGTCGGCCATCGCCTATGCCAAGCTGATGGCCGACCGGATGGCAGCCTGATCTCAAGCGCACGGTCTGCGCGGAACCGGCATGCAGCCGGTGGCGCAGGCTGTGCTTGAACCCTCGCCATGACGAACTCCCGCGTCCTCATCATCGCCGACGACCTGACCGGTGCCATGGACGCAGCAGGTCCGTTCGCGGCGCGCGGCATCGCCACCTGGGTGGTGGCGTGTCCGGACGATTGCGACGCGCGCGACGTGGCGGGTGCGCAGGTGGTGTCCGTGAACACGGAATCGCGCCATCTGGGCAAGGTCGAATCGGCGGCGCGTGTGGCTGCCTGTTTCGATCGGGTGGGCGGCGATGACTTCGGCCTCATCGTGAAGAAGATCGACTCGACCCTGCGCGGCAACGTCGTCGCCGAAACGCAGGCGATCCTCCAGCGCGCCGGGCATACCGAGGCGGTGGTGGCACCGGCGTTTCCCGGTCAGGGGCGCACCATGCGCGATGGCCGCGTGTATGTGCGTGGCGTGCCGCTGGAGCAGACCGCGTTCGTGCGCGATGCGCTGTCGCCTGCGCTGGCCACACCATTGGCCGACGCGTTTTCGCAGGCGGGCGTGCGCGTCATGCTGCGGGACGCGGAGAACGACGCCGACCTCGACGCAGTGGTCGCATCCTTGCCCCAGGGCGAAGGAGCGCCGCTCGTCGTCGGATCGGCGGGCGTCACCTCCGCTCTGGCCCGAGCGATGGCGCGCGGCGGCACGGTATCTGCGCCGCCCGCCGTGAGGGGGAGATTGGTGTTCATCATCGGCTCGCGCGCGCAGGCTTCGCGCGAGCAGGTAGCCCGACTCCAGGCCGAAGGCGCGCTGGTGGTGCCGGCACCCAACGGTGCTCCGGCATCGTTGCCGACCCCGGAGGGCGATCGTTCCATCGTGCTGCTGGCCGTGCCCGACGACGCCGGCAGGGAAGGGGACGCCGAGCAGGTGGCCCGCGGTCTCGCGGCAAGCGGACTCGCACTCGCCCGGCAACCGGGCACCGGCGCGCTGATCGCCACCGGCGGCGACACCGCCATCGCCGTGCTGCGCGCGAGCGGCAACGGTGCGCTCGAAGTCGGCGGCGAACTGATGCCGGGCATCGCCTGTGCGCGCCTGCTCGTGGACGGCAAACCGCTGTGGCTGGTCACCAAGGCCGGTGGTTTCGGTGACCCCGAAGCCTTGTGCGAGATCGGTCGCCGCCTGCACGCCGTCGCTTCCCCGGTCTCCTGACATGCCCGTCGATCGCGAACGTCTCGACCGTTTTTTCAAGCCCAAGAGCATCGCCGTGGTGGGCGCCGGTGATCGCAGCACCAGCTCCGGCGGGGCCGTGCTGCGCAACCTGCGCATGTGCAACTACACGGGACGCATGGTGCCGGTGAATCCGAAGGGCGGCACCATCCAGGGTCTCGCGGTGGCGACTTCGCTGAAGGACGTCTATCCGCCGGCGGATCTGGTGGCGGTGCTGGTGCGGCCGGAGTCCATTCTCGAAGTGGTGCAGGAGGCCGCCGACACCGGCCATGAGAACCTGCTCATCCTGCCCGGCGGTTTCGCCGAGGCGGGCGAGGACGGCCGGGCGCGCGACGCGGTGCTGCGCCAGATCGCGCGCGAGAACGACCTGCTGATCGGAGGCCCGAACTGTGCCGGGCTCACCAACCTGCTCGACCCCGAGTTCCGTTTTGCCGCCACGTTCTTTCGCGACGTTCCGCGCGGCGGGCCGGTGGCGCTCATCTCGCAATCGGGTGCGGTGGCCGAGGAGATGATCGCGGCGAGCCACGGCTTCGGCATTCCACTCGGGGCCGTGGTGTCGGTGGGTAACGCGATGCACCTCGACCTGGCCGACTACATCGAGTATCTCGGCGACGATCCGAACTGCAAGGTGATCCTGCTGTACGTGGAAGCGTTCGGCGACCCGGAGCGGTTCAAGGCGGCCACGCGGCGCATCGCCGCGAAGAAGCCGGTGATCGCCGTGGTGGGCGGGCGGACCGAGGCCGGTCGCGCCGCGGCTTTCCGCCACACCGGATCGAGCGCGTGGACCAACGAGGAAACCGACGCGTTCTGCACGGAGGCGGGTGTGCTGCGCGTGGCCAACCTGCGGCAGATGCGCATGGCGGGGAAGGTGTTCGGCTCGCATCCCGAAGGTATCGGGCCGCGCGTGCTGATCCTTTCCAACTCTGGCGGTCCGGGCGTGCTGACCGCGGACCAGGCGACCCTCGAAGGGCTGGAGCTTGTCGACCTGTCGCCCGAACTCGCCGCGCGATTGCGCCAGGCACTGCCGCCCGAAGCGGCCGTGGCCAACCCCATCGACCTGCTCGCCGATGCGCGCGAGGATCGATTCGAGCTGACGCTGCGCGCCATCCTCGAAGAAATGCCCGGCCGCATCGACGCAGTGCTGATGATCCACGTGGTGCCCTTCATGGTGAGCGCCGAGCCGGTGGTGGAAGTGCTGGCCGGACTCGCGAAGCTCTCGCCCATCCCGATGATGCACTCCATGATGGGCACGCTCGAGCGCAAGGCCGAGTGGTTCATGACGCTCGCGAAAGCCGGCGTGCCGTCCTTCAACGACAGCGAGGAGATGTGCGTGGCCGCGGGAATGCTCGCACGCTACCGGACGCTGCGGCAGTCGCTCGAAAACGGAGGGAGCTAGCGATGAAGCTTTACAGCTATTTCCGGAGTTCTGCCGCCTACCGGGTACGCATCGCGCTGGCACTGAAAGGCCTCGACTACGAATACGTGCCGGTGCAGATCACGAAGGGCAAGCAGTTCGAGCCGGACTTCGACGCGGTGAATCCGCAACATCTGGTGCCGGTGCTGGAAGTGGACGGCAAGCGCCTCTATCAGTCGCCCGCCATCATCCAGTTCATCGACGAGACGTGGCCCGAGCCGCGCATCCTTCCGACCGACCGCTTCGAGCGCAACCGGGTGCGATCGCTCGCGCTGATCATCGCTTGCGAGATCCATCCGCTCAACAACCTGCGCGTGCTGAAGTACCTGACCGACGTGCTCAAGGTGACCGACGAGCAGAAGAACGCGTGGTACCACCATTGGGTCAAGACGGGGTTCGAGGCGCTCGAGCATCGTCTCGCGACGGAACCGCAGACGGGTCGCTTCTGCCACGGCGACACGCCGGGCTTCGCCGACATCGCGCTGGTGCCGCAAGTGGCGAACGCGCGACGGTTCAAGGTGGACCTGACGGCGTTTCCGACCATCGTGCGGATCGATGCGGCGTGCAACGAACTGGAGGCGTTCAAGAAGGCGGCACCGCAGGTGCAGCCGGACGCGGAGTAGGGCAGGCGCGCAGTACGGTTTAGCTGCGCATGCGATCCAGCGGGCTCGTCACGCCGCGGCCACCGCGGTTGAGGACGTGCGTGTAGATCATGGTGGTCTGCACGTCGGCGTGACCGAGCAACTCCTGCACGGTGCGGATGTCGTAGCCACCTTCGAGCAGGTGCGTGGCGAAGGAGTGGCGCAAGGTGTGCGGCGTCGCGAGTTTCGGGATGCCCGCTGCGCGCAAAGCACTTCTCAGCGTGCGCTGAATCGGTTTCTCGTCCACGTGATGCCGCCGAACGGCGTCGCTGCGAGGATCCTTCGAGAAGCGGGCCGACGGAAACACGTACTGCCAGGCCCAATCCCGATTCGCGTTCGGATATTTTCTTTCGAGCGCGAACGGCAGGTAGACATCCCCATGCCCCGCTTCGAGGTCGCGGACGTGCAGATGCTTCACCCTGACGAGATGCTCGCGAAGAGGCATGGCGAGGCTGTCCGGCAACATGGTCACGCGATCCTTGAAACCCTTGCCCTCGCGAACGAGGATCTCATGCCGAGTGAAATCGACATCCTTCACTCGCAATCGCAGGCATTCCATGATGCGCATGCCCGTGCCATACAGCAGCTTGAGGATCAGGCCGCTGGTGCCCTCGACGCGGGACAGGAGATCGTGGACCTCTTCCAAGGTGAGCACGACCGGCAACCGGCGGGATGCCTTGGCCTGCTCGACGTTGTCCAACCAAGGCAACTCGACCTGCAATACCTCCCGATACAAGAACAGGAGAGCGCTCTTGGCCTGATTCTGCGTGGAGGCAGAAACCCTTCCCCGGACAGCGAGGTGGGTCAGGAAGGCCTCCACGTCCGCCGGGCCGAGGTCGCGCGGATGCCGGCAGCCGTGGTACAACACGAACCGTCGGACCCAATCCGTATACGCGTCCTCCGTCCGGATGCTGTAATGCTTGAGCCGGATCTTGTGGCGGACTTGGTCCAGGAGCTTCGGCTGTTGTTCCACGGCACCTCCCCGCAGGTGCGTTTGGGTGGCTGATTTAGGTCCCCCTAAATCGGCCCAACCTCTTGAAGAATGGGACTGTCCAACGTG
>JAIESW010000033.1 GCA_019745565.1 Burkholderiales bacterium | reverse complement strand
CCGGGATCACGCTGCACGTCCCCCGGCAGGCCGTCGGCGATCTTGCGACCGAAGTCGAGCGCGACGACCTTGTCCGACACCCGCATCACCAGGTTCATGTGGTGCTCCACCAGCAGCACGGTGAGCTTCACTTCGTCGCGCAGGCGGCGGATCAGCGACATGAGCGTCTCCACCTCTTCGTGGTTGAGGCCCGCGGCCGGTTCGTCGAGCAGCAACAGTTTGGGACTCGCGGCCATGGCCCGTGCGAGTTCCACCCGCTTCTGCGTGCCGAACGGCAGGTCCGACACGCGTGTGGCGGCCACGGCGTCGAGGTCCAGCAGCGCGACGAGTTCCCTGGCACGGCCGACAACGCGCTGCTCTTCGCGGCGCACGACGGGCAGGCGCAAGGCATTCGCGACGAAGCCGCCTCGGCTCGCCGCGTGCGCACCCAGCATCACGTTCTCGAGCACCGACAACGTGCGGAACAGCGCGAGGTTCTGGAACGTGCGGCCGATACCCAGATCCGCGATGCGGTGCCGGGGTACCGCGGCGATCGAGCGGCCGTCGAAGTCGATCGTGCCCTTCTCGAATCGGTACAGGCGCGACAGGCAGTTGAACAGCGTGGTCTTGCCGGCACCGTTCGGACCGATCAGGCCGCAGATCTGCCCCGCATCGACGTCGAAGCTGACATCTTCCAGGGCGACGATGCCGCCGAACCGCACGGTGACGTTGCGCACGCTGAGCAGGGAGGCCATGGTCTCTCGTCGTTGTCGATGTTGCGGTGCGCAACCTGGAACCTGATGCCGCGGCGATACTGACACACGAAAATCGCGTTCGCAATGCGGCACGCATTGTGTTCCCGCCGTGCTTTCCGAATAATCTCGCGCAAGATCGAACAGCCGGTGCGCCATCCGCAGCGCCTTCCGGGAGGAGAAACATGGAGTCGACCGGATCCCCGCACTGGCCGCGGGAGCTGCCGCGCCACATCGAGTTGCCGCGCACGTCGGTGCACTACAACCTGGAAGTCTCGGCGCACCGCTATCCCGAGAAGCCGCTGTGCATCTTCTACGATTCGCCGCTCACGTACGGGAAGGCGTGGCTCGAGGTGCTCGAGCTGGCGGGGTTCCTGCGCGCGCGCTGCGGAGTGAAGCGCGGCGACCGCGTGCTGCTGTTCATGCAGAACAGCCCGCAGTTCATCCTGAGCTACTACGCGATCCTGCGAGCGGACGCGATGGTCGTGCCGGTCAACCCCATGAACCTGAGCGACGAGCTGCGGCACTACGTGCAGGATGCCGATGCGACCACCGCCATCGTCGGACAGGAACTCTTCGCGCAGGTGCAGCCGTTGATGGGCACGGGCGGTCTGGACCACGTGATCGTGGCGGCCTACTCCGACTATCTCACGCAGCCCACGGACCTCAAGGTCCCCGAGCATTGCGCCGCGCCGCGCGCCGCGATCGCCGGACCGGGTGTCACGCTCTGGAGCGACGCATTGGGTGCCAAGCTCGAACCGGGTCCCACCGAGGCCGGTCCGGACGATCTGTGCGTCATGCCCTACACCTCGGGCACCACCGGCCTGCCGAAGGGGTGCATCCACACGCACGGCACGGTGATGAACACCATCGTGGCCGGCGCCCTCTGGTTCCGCATGATCCCCGACTCCGCGATCCTCGCGACGCTGCCGTACTTCCATGTCACCGGCATGCAAGGCAGCATGAACAGCCCGATCTACGGCGGCTGCACCATCGTGTTGATGCAGCGCTGGGACCGCGATACGGCGGCCAGGCTGATCGAACGCCATCGAGTGCAGGCCTGGACCAACATCTCGACCATGGCGATCGACTTCCTGTCCAACCCCGACCTCGGCCGGTACGACCTGTCGAGCCTGCGGCGGATCGGCGGCGGCGGTGCCGCGATGCCCGAGGCCGTGGCGCAGCGACTGAAGGATCTCGTCGGCCTCGATTACATCGAAGGTTACGGTCTCTCGGAAACCATCGCGCCGACGCACATCAATCCGCCCGACCGCCCGAAGAAGCAGTGCCTCGGCATTCCCATCTTCGACACCGACGTGCGCATCGTGAATCCGGATACGCTCGCCGAGCTCGGACCGGACGAGATCGGCGAGATCGTCTCCGCCGGCGGTCAGATCTTCAAGGGCTACTGGAAGAATCCGGAGGCGACCGCCGCGGCCTTCTTCGAACGCGACGGCAAGCGCTTCTTCCGCACCGGCGATCTCGGGCGCCGCGACGAGGAGGGCTATTTCTTCATCGTCGACCGGCTGAAGCGGATGATCAACGCGTCCGGCTACAAGGTCTGGCCGGCCGAGGTGGAGACCATGCTGTACCGGCATCCGGACGTGCAGGAGGCCTGCATCGTCGGCACGCCGGACGCGAACCGCGGCGAGACGGTGAAGGCCTTCATCGTGCTCAAGTCTGGCCGCAAGGAGAACGTGCGCTCAGAAGACATCATCGCGTGGGCGCGCGAGCACATGGCGGCCTACAAGATCCCGCGCGTGGTGGAGTTCGCCGATGCGTTGCCGAAGTCCGCAACCGGCAAGGTGCAATGGCGGCTACTGCAGGAGAAGGAGTTCACGAAGGCCTGAGCGTCAGCTCCTGCCCGCCGCCCAGCCGCGCTTCGAGCAGATCGAGAAACGCGCGCACCGCCGGCACCATCCCGCGCCGGCTGACGTAGACCGCCTGCAGGGTGGCCGGCGGCTGGGCCCACTCCGGGAGCAGCGAGACCCACCGGACCGCCCGGAGGTTACCGGAACGGGCACCCGCGCGGTGCCCGTTTCCATTCCGACCCCACCCTTGCGCCCTGATCGGACCGCGGCGATGAAATACACTCTCTCACCCCCATCCATCCGCCGCGCGCCTGCGCGGCCCGCCGTGACCCATGCCCGCCCCGCACCACAAGCACTGGCCGAAACAGTTCCCGCAGCACCTCACGCTGCCCGCCACCAGCCTCTGGACCAACGTCGAGATCGCGGCCGCACGCTATCCGTCCAAGGCGGTGTCCGTGTTTTTCGATTCGCGCCTCACTTACCGGGATTTCGTCGCCGAGGCCGAAGCGCTCGCCGGATACCTGCAGCACGACTGCGGCGTCGCGCGCGGCGACCGGGTGCTGCTCGACATGCAGAACTCGCCGCAGTTCGTGCTTGCGTACTACGCGATCCTGCGCGCCGATGCCGTGGTGGTGCCGGTCTCGCCGATGAACGTGACGGAGGAGCTGGAGCACTACTTCGACGACAGCGGCGCCGCGGTCGCGCTGATCGGACAGGAGCTGTATCGCCACCTGAAGCCGCTCATGGGTACGCGCGTGAAGCGGGCCGTGGTGGCCGCGTATTCGGATCACCTCACCGCCGCGACGGAACTCAACGTGCCGGAGTTCATCCGCGCACCGCGCGAGGCGATCGCCGACGCCGGTGTCGTCGCGTGGTCGGATGCGATCGCGGCCGGCCGCACGCCGCGTCCGCATACCGCCGGGCCCGACGATCTCGCCGCCATCCTCTACACCTCCGGCACCACCGGCAAACCGAAGGGCTGCATGCACACCCATCACACGTTGATGAGCACGGCGGTCGGCGGCGCCCTGTGGGAAGGGATGATGCAGGACTCGGTGGTGCTCGCGACCGCACCGCTGTTCCACGTGACCGGCATGCAGCACAGCATGAGTGCCGGCCTGTACGCCGGCGCGACCATCGCATTCCTGCCGCGCTGGGACCCGGCGGCAGCGGGCTACCTGATCGAGCGCTATCGCGTGACCCATTGGGCCAACGTGCCGACCATGGTGGTGGATCTGCTCGCGCACCCGTCCACCGCCGAGCGCGATCTGTCGTCGCTGCAGAACGTGTTCGGCGGCGGTGCCTCGATGCCCGAGGCGGTGGCTGCACAACTCCAGGCCCGCTGCGGTATCGAGTACATGGAGGCCTACGGGATGACGGAGACCATCTCCCAGACCCACGTCAATCCGCCGCAGCAGCTGCGCAAGCAGTGCCTCGGCATCCCGACGTTCGACACCGACTCGTTCGTGATCGACCCGGAAACGCTGAAGCCGCTGCCGGTGGGCGAAGTCGGCGAGATCGTCTCCGCCGGACCGCAGCTCATGAAGGGTTACTGGAACAATCCGGAAGCCACGCGGGCGGTGTTCCTCGACATCGAAGGCCGCACCTACCTGCGCACCGGCGATCTGGGCCGCATGGATGCGGACGGGTTCTTCTACATCGCCGACCGCTTGAAGCGGATGATCAACGCCTCGGGCTACAAGGTGTGGCCGGCGGAACTCGAGGCAACGCTCTACAAGCACCCCGACATCAAGGAAGTCGCAATCGTCTCGGCACCCGACGACCGGCGCGGCGAGACCGTGAAGGCGTACGTGGTGCTCAAGGAAGCCGCGCAGGGCAAGGTGCAGCCCGACGACATCGTCGCCTGGTCGCGCGAGCACATGGCCGCGTACAAGGTGCCGCGCCGGGTCGAGTTCACCGATGCGCTGCCGCGGTCCGGCACCGGCAAGATCCAGTGGCGCACGCTGCAGGACAAGGAATGGGGCCGCGGCTAGCGGCATCGCGCGGTTCCCGCCCGCAGCTTCCGGGAGAAGCACCATGAGCCGACGTTTCGCCGACATCGCCTTCACGCCGAACGTGCGTGCGCAGCAGGAGCGCCACGGTTCACGCTCGCAGTACGCCCGCATGCAGGCAGCCGGTGGCGCACCGGACCGGCTCGGACCGGACGAGACCGACTTTCTCGAGCATGCCGACAGCTTCTATCTCGCCACGGTGAGCGAGACCGGCTGGCCCTACGTACAGCATCGCGGCGGTCCGAAAGGATTCGTGACCGTGCTGTCGCCGGAGCGCATTGCCTTCGCGGATTTCCGCGGCAACCTCCAGTACGTGAGCGCCGGCAACGTCGTCGCTAACGACCGCGTCGCCCTCATCGTGGTGGACTACGTGCACCGCAACCGCCTGAAGCTGTTCGGCCACCTGCATTTCGTCGACGCCGATCAGGCCGATGCCGAGTTGTTGCAGCGGGTGTCGCCGTCCGACTACTCCGCCAAGGTCGAGCGCGTGGCCATCATCGACGTCGCCGCCTTCGACTGGAACTGCCCGCAGCACATCACCCAGCGCTATTCGAGGGCGCAGATGGAGGTGATGCTGGATTCGCTGCGCGCCCAGGTCGCGGACCTCGAAGCGAAGCTGGCGGAGGCCCGCGGTCGAAATCCCGGGGCGGGGTAACACCGACGCAGCGCAGCAGAGCCGGTTCGAGCGCCCTGCCAAGGTACAATCCGGGCCGATCGCGGCCATGCGGCCCGCGCAGCGTTTTCCCGTATTCCGGGTGGCCCGACCCGGACCCGCCAGAAAGGACGACTTCGTGAAATCCCTGTTGCACTCGACCGCCGCCGGCCTGCTGATCGCCCTCGTGGCGGGCTGCGCCTCCACCAACAATTCCATGCAGGAATCCAAAGGCGCGGCCGTGGATGCATATCGCACCGGCCAGGACTCGAAGATCGCCCAGCCGTGGATCTGCGCCGTGGCCGGCGCGCTGGTGGCGGGAGGCCTCGCATCCACCGAAAACGCCGAATCGGGCCTGATCGGCGCGGCCGTCGGTGGCGGCCTCGGCTGGTGGGCATGCCGCAGCATGGAGAAGCCCCTGCCCGACGCCGACAAGGATGGCGTGCCGGACAAGGTCGATATGTGTCCCGACACGCCGTCGGGCACCCAGGTCACGCCCAACGGCTGCGACATCAACATCGACACCGATGGCGACGGCATTCCGGATCGTAACGACAAGTGCGCTGCCACGCCGAAGGGCGCGGAAGTCGATTCGACCGGCTGCGTTGTGAACAAGGATGCCGACGGCGACGGTGTGCCGGACGACCTCGACATGTGCGTCAACACGCCCGCCGGAGCCAAGGTGCTCGCCAACGGCTGCGAAGAGGACACCGATGGCGACGGCGTACCGGACTCCAGGGATCGCTGCGCGGGCACGCCCAAGGAAGTGAAGGTCGGCCCCGACGGCTGCGCGCTCGACACCGATGCCGACGGCGTGCCGGACGCGCTCGATCGCTGCCCCAACACCAAGCCGGGCGTGAAGGTCGACACCACCGGTTGCGAGATGCTCGCGCCGAAATCGGAGAAGCCGCCGGTCGTACCGATCAAGGAGGCCGTGGTCTTGAAGGGGGTCAACTTCGAGACCGGTTCCGCGAAGCTCACGCGCGACTCCTTCCCCGTGCTCGACAACGTCGCGCTGCAGCTCAAGGCCAGTCCGGGGACCAAGGTGGAAGTGGCCGGCTTCACCGACAACTCCGGCACCACCACGCTGAACCAGGTGCTCTCGCAGCGCCGGGCCGAGATCGTGATGTCGTATCTCATCTCCAAGGGCGTGCCCGCCGCCAACCTGGTCGCCAAGGGCTACGGTGCCGAACAACCCATCGCCGACAACGCATCCGACGACGGCCGCGCGCAGAACCGCCGGGTCGAACTGCGGCCGATCGGCAACTGAAGACGTAGCCCGGCATGCAACGACAACGGGCGCTGCGGACTTCGCGGCGCCCGTTTCGCTTCCGCACGACAGACTCCGCATGAACGCTCCCGCCTTCGCACCGCTCGACGCCGGCCTCGAGACCGAACTGCTCGCCGCCGTGGACCACCTCGAACCGGATCTGACCGCATTGCTCGCGACGCTCGTGCGTTTTCCGAGCCTGATGGGCGAGGAAACCTCGGCCCAGGACTACATGGAGGGCCTGTTCCGCGGGCTGGGGCTCAAGGTCGATCGCTTCGAGGTGCGCGACGACGACCTCAAGGGGATGCCCGGCTACGCACCCCCGACCGGTCACTGGGCACGACACGACAACGTCGTCGGCGCGCATGTGCCGCGCGCGAGCGTCGGACGTTCACTCATCCTGAACGGTCACATCGACGTCGTGCCGATCGGGGCAGCGGAGCTGTGGAGCAATCCGCCTTTCGACCCGGTGGTGCGCGACGGTCGTCTGTACGGGCGCGGTGCCGGCGACATGAAGGCCGGCATCGCCGCCTACATCATCGCGTTCGAGGCGTTGCAGCGTGTCGGCATGCAACCGGCAGCGCCGGTATGGCTGCAATCGGTGGTCGAAGAGGAATGCACCGGCAACGGCGCCCTGGCCTGCCTCCATCGTGGCTACCGCGCCGATGCGGCGCTCATCCCGGAGCCGTTCGACCATGCGATCCTGCACGCGCAGGTGGGCGTGATCTGGCTCGCGGTGGACGTCTACGGTCGTCCGGCCCACGTGCTCAACGTGAAGAACGGCATCAACGCCATCGAGGCCGCGTTCGCGCTGTATCAAGGCCTGTGCACGCTGCGCGACGAGTGGAATCAGCCCGCCGCGCGGCACCCGGTCTTCGCGCACCACGAGCACGCGATCAACTTCAATCTGGGGCGCATCCAAGGCGGCGAATGGGCCTCGTCGGTCCCCACCAAGTGCACGATCGAGGTCCGCTGCGGTGTGCCGATCGGCATGGCGGCCGCCGACGCCCGGACCGCCATCGAAGATCGGCTCGCGCGCACGGTGAAGACCGACGCACGGCTTGCGGACGTGCAGCATCGCATCCGCTACGCAGGCTTCCAGTCCGAAGGATGCGTCGTGGCGAAGGATCTGCCGATGATGCAGTTGCTCGCGCAGACCCACGAGCGCGTGATGGGAACGCCGCCGGGCTGGCTGGCCAGCACCGCCACCACCGACGCCCGGGTGTTCAACCTGTACGGCGCCACCCCGGCGACCTGCTACGGCCCCGAGGCAACGCACATTCACGGCATCGACGAATCGGTGTCGCTCGCGAGCACGCTTCAGGTGGCCCGCGTGCTGGCGCTCCACATCGCGCGATGGTGCGGGCTGGAGAAGCGCGGGCGATGAGCGTCCGCTGCGCACTGCTCGCCGCGACCCTGCTGGGACTCGCCGGCTGTGCGCAGCAACCGATCGCCGAGCACGAAGCGGCACAGATCGCTGAGCCCGCGCAGCAGCCGACGCCCGCGCAATCGCGGGCCGGCGATGCGGCGATCTTCGCCATGGCCCAGCTCGGCAGTCCCTACAAGTACGGCGGCACTTCGCCCGCCGGGTTCGATTGCAGCGGGCTGGTGCGCTACAGCTATGGCCTGGTGGGCGTCACCCTGCCGCGCGACACGCGCGAGCAGCGCAAGGTGACGCGACTGCTCGAACCGGACGAGGAGTACGTGGCAGGCGATCTGCTGTTCTTCCACTTCGGACGCAAGGGCGCGCTGCACGTGGGCGTGTGGGTCGGCAACGGCGAATTCGTGCATGCGCCCTCGAGCGGCGGCAAGGTGCGCGTCGAGCGCTTCGACGCGCCCCACTGGCAGAAGCGATTCATCGAAGCCCGGCGGGTCGAAACCGCCACCTGACCAGGACTGGAGGCACGTTGTCCGGCGGAAAGGTATTACCGTAGCATCCTCGCGCCGGCACCACGCGGGAGCGCGGCTGGCTCAACCACAACAGGAGATCCCTCGCATGAGCTTCGTGTCGGAGTTTCGCGAATTCGCGATGAAGGGCAACGTCGTCGACCTCGCCGTCGGCGTGATCATCGGCGGCGCGTTCGGCAAGATCGTCGATTCCATCGTCGGCGATCTCATCATGCCGGTGGTGGGTCGCATCTTCGGCGGTCTCGACTTCAGCAATTTCTTCATCGCGCTGAAGGAGGTGCCCCCTGGTACGGTGATGACGCTCGCGGAAGTGAAGAAGGCAGGGGTGCCGGTGTTCGCCTACGGCAACTTCATCACCATCTCCCTCAACTTCGTCATTCTCGCGTTCATCATCTTCCTGATGATCAAGCAGATGAACCGCCTGAAGCGCGCCGAACCGCCGCCCCCCGCGCCGCCCACCCCAGAGGACGTGCTGCTGCTGCGCGAGATCCGCGACAATCTCAAGCGCTGAAGCCGGAGAACCCCGCACGACCACCACACGGCGCCCATGGGCGCCGTGTTCATTTGGGTGCCGGTGCGGGCGCCGGCGCTGGCGCGGGCTCGGCCTTCGGGGCTTCCTCGATCGTCACGCCTGCCGGCGGCACGAACAGCGACTTGTCCACCGCGAGGCCACGCTCGAAGCGCAGATACCGGATCGCGAACGCCTTCTCGCCCACCGTCAGTACCACCTGGAACGGCACGCCGTCGGCCTTGCGCGTGAAGAGCGACAGCTTGCGCCCCCCTACTTCCGTGGCACTTTCGTTGCACGTGACACCGGCGATGGTCTTCTCGCCCACGTCCTTCGCACCGCGCTCGCGGAAGTACTCGACCTCGCTGCCCATCTCGAGCTTGGTCAGTTCGTCGTTGGGGTCGCCGGCGAACACCGGGAACCGGACCTTGTACGTGGGCCCCGGATCACGCTCGTGCCGGCCGCGCTTCGAAATGCGCTCGATCACCCAGATGTCCGGCTGCGCGACGACGATCAGCCGCTGCTCGTTGGTCTCCCTGTTCACCGCTTCCTCGAGCCTAAGATGGCTGTCGCCGACCCGCCACAGCTTCTTCGGCTGCGCCATGAAGCTCTCGGGGGCCAGTCCGAACGCCACGAGCTGATACTCGACGTAAGTCATCTTCGCTTCGTCGGCCGCACCGGCCGCGCCCGCAGCCACGAGCAGGACCGCCAGCACCGCCAGCACCGCCCGCCGCAACCCGTTCCGGATGCCTCGCGCCATCTCAATCTCCCGAAGAAACGCCCGCGCCCTGACGCCGATGCGACGATAACACCGGGTCATCGTGCCGTCCCGCGCGGCGCGAGCCGCGGGACCCGCCGCACCGCGAGATCGAGCAGATAGCACAGCAACGCCAGCGCGGCGAACCATGGCCAGAGGGCCCGCGGCCGCGTCGCGTGATCGCCGAGGGAGGCGAACACGTCGGCCGGCTCCGGTGCAAACTTGCCGCCGGTCTGCTCCGCCATGGCCTGCAACAACGCCTGATCGGCCGGCTTGAGGCGCAACTCGTCCGGATAGGGGCGATGCAGCGCCTGGACCCCGGCACGCGCCACGAGCGCCTTGCCGACGCCGCCGCCTTCGGCGAGTTCGAATCGCCACGGCGCACGCCCCATTGCCTCCATGGGCATCCGCGCTTCATAGCGCCCCGGCCCCGCTTGCGACAATTCGATCGCGCGCGTCTTGCCGTCTGGCAGCGTCACCTTCACCCGTGGCCGCAAGTCGTTGCGGAAGCCGCCGGCGGCATCGAGCGCGGTCAGACGGATGACGGCGTTCGCACCGTCCCGCGTCGCTTCGAAGTTCACGTCTTCGCCGGCGTCGCGTCGCATGGTCTCGCGCACGAGCTGACTCCAGAACTTCCCGTAACCGGGCCAGCCGAGCCAGTCGGCAGCCCAGCGGTTCTTCGCGTCCGACGTGAACACGGCGGCCCTGCCGAGACCGTACTGCCAGCGCGCGAGCAGCGGTGCGCCGGTCTCGGTCGAGAGCGTGAGTTCGGCGCCGTCCTTCAGCTTCGTGCTCGCATAGCCGCGCAGCGGCGGTGCGTGCTCGAAGTCGACGCCGCGGATGGTTTCGGCCTTGCGTCGCGGCACCGCGCGCACCGGTTCCTCCACCAGGCTTTCGTTGACCAGCCGCTTGGTCTCCTCGATGAAGATCTTCGGCACCAGGTCGGGCGTCACCGTGTAGTAGTGGCGGCCCTTGCCCCACTTGGCGATGCTCTCCATCAGCGCGGTGTCGGCCTCGGCACCGATCGCCACGGTGCTCACGGTGATGTTCGCCTCCGCCATGCGCTTCACCAGCCGCTGGAAATCCGCCGGCTGCGTATCGCCGTCGGACAGCAGGATCACGTGCTTCGACTTCGAAGGATTGTCGACCAGGAGGCGGTACGCCGACTGCAGCGCCGGATAGATGTTGGTCTGACCGCTCGCGGTGAAGCGCGAGATCTGGTCCTCGGCGCGGCGCTTGCTGCGTACCGGCGCCAGCGGCACCGTCATCTCGGGCTGGGAATCGAAGGTGATGACGCCGAAGCGGTGATTCTCGTCCAGTAGATCGAGCGCGCCGAGCGTGGCCGCCTTGGCGAGATCGAGCTTGCGGCCCTTCATGCTGTAGGAGCGGTCGAGCGCGATCACCAGTGCCAGTTCGCGACGCTTCTCCTGCGCTTCGAACGTGACCGGCAGGACCTTCTCCACCGCGGACTCGCGCCAGCCGGACTCGCCGTAGGTGGCGGCGCCGGCCACGAACAGGAGGCCGCCACCGTCGTCCCGAACCCAACTGGCCAGAGCGTGCATGCGCTCCGCGTCGGCATCCTTCGCCGCCACGTCGCTCAGGATCACAGCGTCGTAGCTCTCGTACCCGGTGGACTTGGCGGGCAGGCTCGCCACCGAACCGGAGACCACGTCGATGCCCTCGCGCACCAGTGCGTCGCGCAGCGGACTGCCGGACGCGTTGTCGCCCTCGACGTACCAGATCCGCGGCCGTCCGCGCATTGACACCGATTGCGTATACCGGTCGTTGTCGTGAGCCTGGTCGCCCTCGGCAGTCACCGAGGCCTCCAGTGCGGTCGCGCCGGTTGCCGCGATCTTCACCGTGAACGCGACTACGTTCACACCGGGTTCGAGCGTCAACGACTTCTGTCCGAGAGGCTGGCCGTCGCGGGCAAGCATCACCCGGGCACGGGTGCGCGCCTGCGCCTCAACGCGGACCTTGACCAGTCCGGGTTCGTCGCGGCGCCAGTCGCGCGGCGTGTCGATACCTGCGATCCACGCGTCGGTGCCGGATCGGACCAGCGCCGGACTGGTGAAGATCCGCACGCCTTCACGGCGCAGTCGCTCCACGCCGCGCCACGCATCGCCCGTGGTGGCCACACCATCGCTGATCAGCACCAGCCGCTTGACCCGATGGGGTGCGAAGGCGTCGCGCGCGGCGTCGAGCGCGGCCTCGAGGTCGGTGGCGTCCTGATCCAGCGCGGATGCGCTGCCGCCACCTGCGCCGCGGACCGGCAAGGCCCGGATCGCCTCGGCATCGGCCGTGAGCCGGGCCGATGCCGCGAACGCGATGAACCGAGCGTCATGGGTCGGACCCCTGGCTTCGGTGCGATCGATCCAGCGGATCGCGGCGTCGATGAACGCGGGATCGATGCTGCGCGATACGTCGAGCGCATAGACCACGGAGATCGCGTCGGTCCTTGCGAGCCACGTCGGCTGCATCAGCGCCGCGACGGCAGCGGCAATGCCGGCGATCCGCAACCCCGCCACCCAGGGTCGGCGGCCGGGCGACAGGGCCGTCTCGGTATGGCGCGCCACCCACAGCGTGAACAGCATGCCCACGGGAAGCAGGATCGCCGGCCACCACGTCTCGATGGTGAAAGCGCTCACGGCCGCCCCCCTCACACCGTGATGCGGCGGTGGTAGGTCCACCACTCGCAGAGCATCAGCAGGATCGCGATCAGCAGCAACAAGATCCAGGGTTGAGGCGCGCTCGACGGCACAGCCGATGTCGCCGTGTTCACCCGTTGCGGCGGAAGCCGACTCGCATTCACGCCGCTGACGGCAGGGTCCAGGACGTTGACGACGACCCGCAGCCGGCCGCCGTCTCCCTCGGCCGCATAGACTCCGGGCACATCCGCATCGAACAGCGTCGCATGCGGAATGAACTGGGTATCCTTCCGATAGCCGTCCGGGCCCGTGACCCGTGCCTTCTCGACCGGCACCGATACCAGCCCGAGAGGTCGGGCGATCGCAGGCGGATCGTCCAGCAACCATGCGAGTGCGTTCACAACGAACATGGGAAATGACGCCTGACCGGCGAAGTTCGAGTCCTCGATCGCGAAGCCGCTCGCGATCCAGCGCGGCGGCGCGGCGGAAGCCGCGATCAGGGTCGCGCCTCCGGTGTCGCGCGCAAGCCCGATCACCGAAACACCGTTCGCCTCGAAGGTCTCGGCGCGCTCGATCTGCACGTCGCGCAACGAAACGTTGTCGAGCACAGGGTGTCCGTCCAGCCACGACTCGACGATCGGTGCCGTGCGCGTCGCACCGATCGCAGGCAGCCAGGCTTGCTTAGGCGGTCGGATCAGCAGTGCGGGTGCGGCCGGCGGCGACGCCGGCGCGAAGCGGTCGAACACATAAGCGTCGAAGCCCGCTCGCGTCGCGTATTGGCGGGGCGTCAACACCGTCAGCACGACCCGCGGGTCGAGCCGCAGCGCCTGCTCCAGGGCCCGGTTGCCTGCAGTCACCAGCGCGACCTTCGCGACCTTCGCCGCCGGCAGGAAAGCATAGGCCTCGTCGTCCATGGCGAACGCATCGCCGTCCGATCGGATCGACGCGCGCACCGGTCCTCCGGCGAAATCCGGCAAGGCCACGTTCAACGTCGCGGTGTCGTTCGGCTTCACGTCGAGGGAGCGCTCGACCGGGGCTCTGGTCGCACCGGCGATGGTTACCTTCACGCTCTGCGGAACGGCACCGGCGTTCGTGACGGCCACCAGTGCTTCGTGGCGGCGCGGATCACCCGGCAATGCGCGCACGTCGAAGGCCGTGATGCCGACGTTCGGTGCCGGTTCGAAAACGGACAGCACCTGCGCCCCCTTCGGCACGTCGACCGCAGCCACACCATCGGTGATGAACAACACGTGCACCTCACCGCTCGCCACATCGGCACGCGCGATCTCGGGAAACCGCGGGGTGGCGCGAGCATCCACGGCCACGCGGTCGAGTTCCGCCAGGGCCCGCCGACGATCCTCGAAGGCCGGGGCACCGAGAGTCCCCATGGTATCGACCACCCGCGTGCGTCCCGCACCACCGCCTGCATCGATTGCCCGCCGCGCCTCCTCCACCGCATGCTCGAGGCGCGTACGGCCGTCGCTGCGCAGCGTCCCCATGCTGGGACTGTCATCGACGACGATCACGACACGACGCCCGCCGGCCCCGGTCGCCTCCGTGTCGGGGCGCGCGATGGCAAGCGTGATCAGCAATGCGATCGCCAACGACAGCAGGAGCGACAGCCACCACCGCCAGCGCTCGGCATCGCGACGCTTGCGATGCAGCACCCGTTCCCAGATCAGGGTCGATGCGATCACGATGCGCCGCGGTGCGGGCTTCAACAGATACAGCCCGACCACCACCGCCGTCACTGCGATCAGCAGTGCCAGAGCCCACCAGGGCGACATTCCAATCAGGTTCACTTCAGCACGCCTTCTTCCCTGAGGAGCTGCAGCATCAATTCCTCGAAGGGCGCGTCGGTACGGGCGCGCAGGTAGGTCCAACCAGCGCTGCGGCACACCGATTCGATCTCGCGGCCGTGTTCGTCCTGGGCCTCGGCGTACTCGGCGAGCAGTGACGGCGTGACGTGCACCGTGTCGGCCACACCGGATTCGGAGTCCACCAGCACCACTTCCTCCGGGAGGTCCGGTCTGATCTCCTGCGGCGCCAGCACGTGCATGGCGAACACCTCGTGCCGGAACTGGCGCAGGAAGTTCGCCGCCGGCGCGAAGCCGCCTTCGTCGAGGAAGTCGGAAAGCAGGATGATGAGTCCACGCGGACGACGGCCGCCGAAATAGCTGCGCAGCGCCGCCTGCAGGTCGGTGCTGCCGCCGGGCGTCAGTCCTTGCAGGAACCTGAACACCGGCCAGGTCTGGGCGTTGCCGCGACGGACCGGCAACTCACGAGCAATGCCCCCGGCCCATGCGACGACGCTGACACGATCGTGGTCCAGCAACGCGAGGTATGCGAGGGCCGCGGCAACCTTGCGAGCGAAGTCGAACTTGGACGGCTCGCCGAAACCCATCGAAGCGCTGGCATCGACGAAGAAGTAGACCGGCAGGTCGGCCTCTTCCTCGAAGAGGCGGAGGATGAGGCGGTCGAGCCGGAGATAGATGCCCCAGTCGAGGTTGCGGGTGTCGTCGCCCGGCGTGTAGGGACGGTAGTCGCTGAAGACCATGCCGCTGCCGGTGCGGCGCGAGCGATGCACACCGCGCAGATGCCCCGCCACCGGACGGCGCGTCGCGAAGCGCAGGTGCTCGAGGCGTCGGAGGAAGTCTTCGGTGAAGAGGTCGGAGCGGGACTGGGGCACTGGAAGCTGGAAAATCTTTCAACACGAAGGTAACGAAGGACTCGAAGGGGCACGAAGGAAACGGGGCCGGTCCGTTCCTTCGCTGTCACGCACCCCGAGCAAGACGATTCGGGAACTCGACCCCGACGCGTGCCCGGTTTGGCTTCCTTTGAATTCCTTCGTGACCTTCGTGTCCTTCGTTACCTTCGTGTCGAGAGCGGTTCAAGTAAGTCCGTCAAGCAGCCACCTGCTCCACGATCCGCGTCAGGATCGCATCCGCATCCACGCGGTCAGCCTCGGCTTCGAAGTTGAGCAGCAACCGATGCCGCAACGCCGACAGCGCCACTGCCCGCACGTCTTCGCTCGCCACGTGCACGCGGTCGTGCAGCAGCGCATGCACCTTCGCGCCGAGGATCAGCGCCTGGGTGCCGCGCGGGCTCGCACCGAACCGCACGTACTTCTTTGCGAGTTCGTGCCCCTGGTCCGATTCGGGATGCGTCGCCAGCGTCAGGCGGATCGCGTAGTCCTGCACCGGCCGCGCCACCGGCACTTCGCGCGCGGTCTCGCGCATCTCCAGGATCTCGCCCTGCGCCAGCACCCGATCCACCTGGGGCTCGCGCGCGTGGGTCGTCCGATCGAGCACTTCGTGCAGTTCGTCCACGCCTGGAAAGCCCATCTTCAGCTTGAAGAAGAACCGGTCGAGCTGCGCTTCGGGCAACGGATACGTACCCTCCATCTCGAGCGGATTCATGGTGGCCAGCACGAAGAACGGTTGCTGCAGCGGATGCGTGGTCTTGCCGGCGGACACGCTGTTCTCCTGCATCGCCTCGAGCAGCGCCGACTGCGTCTTGGGTGTGGCGCGGTTGATCTCGTCCGCCAGCACCATGTTCGCGAAGATCGGCCCGGGCTGGAACTCGAAGTACTTCTTGCCGCCTTCGTCCTCGCGCACGATCGACGTACCCACGATGTCGCCCGGCATCAGGTCGGGCGTGAACTGGATGCGCGAGAACTTGAGATGCAGCACGTCCGCCAGGGTCTGCACCAGCTTGGTCTTGCCCACACCCGGGATGCCCTCGAGCAGCACGTGGCCGCGCGCCAGCAGGCAGGTCATCACGCCGTCGATCACGGCGTCGTTGCCGACGATGACGCGGCTCACTTCGGTGCGCACCAGGCGCATGTTCTTCTGGAACTGTTCGATCCTGCGATCGACCTCGACGGTGCTCATTTGGCGTCCTGCTCCCGCAACTGGGTGAAATAGCGTTTGACGATCGGCCGGTGGCGCAGCCCGATGCGCTCCGGATTCATCGCTTCCTCCTCGGCTCGTCGGTACTGCGGCGGTGCGTCGGTCCGGTACTGCACCTTGGCCGGGTTCTGCCGGCTCGCGGCGTAGAACGTGGAGTCGTCCTCGCCCTCGGGGCCTTCCTGCCGGGTACCGCGGATCGTTTCGAGTTTGTATTTCGCCTCGGGGCGCTTCATCTCGTCACCCAGCACCGGATCGCCCTGGGCGTTGCCGGAGGCATCGCCGGCACGCACGCCGTCGCGTTCCCCTTCGCGCTCCTTCGCCACTGCGGCCTGCCGATACATTGCCCCACCCTGGATGTTGGCCTCTCCGGTTTCCGGAGACTCGCTGCCCGGCGTTCCTTCCTGCTGGCCGAAGCGCCCGGCGCGCAGGCGCGTGTCGCGCGACATGGACATCGATACAGCGTCCAGCTTGCGGCGCGCCTGGTTGAGCGCGGTGGCGCCGTCCAGCCGCTTGGCGATCTCCTCGAGGTTCTGCACGGCCTTCGAGATCTTGCCCTGGGTTTCGCCGGTGACGTTGCGATCGGGGTTCTGGGCTGCCGACTGCAGCGACTCCTGCAGGGCATTCAGATTGGAGGCATCGTCGGCCTTGGCGGCCTCGAGTGCTTCCTCGTTGCGGGCCCCATCGCGTTCACCTTCCGGCAGCATGCGCTTCAAGGCATCGGCCGCGCCGCGGGCGTCGCCGCTGCGCAGCGCCTTGGCGACTTCGGCGTATTCCGCGTTGCCGCCCAACTGATCCGCCAATTGGCCCAACCGTTCACGGTCCGCAGCAGCATCGAGCCCGCGCTGCTCGATGTACTGCCGCGCCTCGTCGAGGGCGCGACGCTTCTCTTCGTCGCCGGCACCGGTCTGTTGCAGGGCGGCCAGCACCTTCTCCAGCTTCGACCGGGCGGCTTCGTCGCCGCGACGGGCGGCCTCGTCGGCGAGCCGGCGCAGAGCCGCGACCTCTTCGGATTCCGTTTCGCGCGCCGCTGTGACATCGGTCGCGACCGAGGACAAACTCGCCGCGAAGCGCGGAGCCGCCCAGCCGGCCACGGCCAACACGACCGCCAGCAGCAGCGTGAGACGCAGGCGTCGCGGCTTGGTCAGCGGAACGAGCCGCACCGGGTCGAGTGCCTCAGCGGCACGCGCGGCGCGCGCCATCACGAGCGGAATCCAGGGCGACGTCTCGCCCTGGTTCGAGAACCAGAGCGCCGAAGTCAGCGTGTCGTGCAGCCCGGCACGCCGGTCGGCTTCCGCCGCGGCCTGCTCCCGGGTTCCTCGCCTGAGCGCTCGTGCCACTGTGACGGCCGCGATGACGATGCACGCTGCCAGGAACAGCGTGACGACCAGCGACAGCCCGAACAGGCCGGTGCGCGGCGATGTCGCGGCACGCAGCAGCACGGTGACCACGGCGATCCCGAGCGCGATGGCAGCCGCATCGGTGAAGTGCTCGACGGCGAGGTTCAGGCGGAGCCGGCGCTCGACCCCATCGAGCGCGTTGAGGAGTGTTTCACGTTCCGCCATGGTCTTCCGATGCTAGCACAGCGCCATGTCCCGATCGGCCCCGGTTGCGCGCCGCAAGATGGCCGCGTCCGGGGTGTCGGGTAACATGCGCCGGTGCCGCCCCGCCCTTCGCACCCCATGCTCCATCGTTGCCTGGTTGCCGGCCTCGCGTTCGCACTGAGTGCGGGCGCGCTGGCCGCGGAACGCCCGCACATCGTGTACCTGATGGCGGACGATCTCGGCTGGCACGATCTGGGCTACCTCGGCAAGGAGATCCGCACGCCGAACATCGATCGGCTCGCCGACGGCGCGGTGCGTCTCTCCCAGTTCTACGTGCAACCCTATTCCTCGCAGACGCGAGCGGCGTTGCTCACCGGCCGTTACCCGATGCGCTATGGCCTGCAGACCCAGTCGCTGTTGCCCACCAGTTCGTACGGCCTGCCCACCGACGAGCGCACGCTCGCACAGGCCTTGAAGGACGCGGGCTACCGCACGGCACTGGTGGGCAAGTGGCAGCTCGGGCACGCCAGGCCGGAGATGCTGCCGCTCAGGCGCGGGTTCGACTACCACTATGGCCCGCTGGCGGGTCAGGTCGATCCCCTGCGCAAGACCAATGCGGTGGGCCTCGACTGGCGCCGCAACGACAAGCCGGTGAAGGAAGACGGCTACGTGACCACGCTGCTTGGACGCGATGCCGCGAACGTGATCGCCAGGCACGACGCCGCCACGCCGCTCTTCCTGTTCGTCTCGTTCACGGCGCCTGCCGCACCGATGGTTGCCCCGAAGGAGTTCCTCGAACGCAATGCCCAGATCAAGGACCCGGCCCGGCGGACCTACGCCGGCATGGTCACGGCCCTGGACGACGCCGTCGGACTGGTCAGCCAGGCACTCGAGAAGAAGGGCATGCTGGAGAACACGCTGATCGTTTTCCACAGCGACAACGGCGGCTCGGTGGCGACCAAGTTTCCCACCGGCGATGGCGACGTCACGGTCGGCGCGTCGGACAACGGGCCGTATCGAGACGGCAAGGGGAGCCTCTACGAGGGCGGCGTGCGCGTGCCGGCCTTCATCCGCTGGCCCGGAGGGGTCGAGAGCGGCGTCAACAACACGCTCATGCACGTGACCGACATGTATCCCACGCTGCTGGCGGCTGCCGGCGTGAAGATCGACCAGCGCAAGGCCATCGACGGCTTCGACCAGTGGCCCGCGATCCGCGACAACCAGGGTTCGCGACGCAAGGAGGTACTGCTGTCGGTGGAGGATCTGCGCGGCGCCATCCGCGTGGGCGACTGGAAGCTGATCCTCTACACATCGCTGCCGCAGCACCTCGAACTCTACGACGTGCCGCACGACCCCGGCGAGGAGGACAATGCCGCCGAGCGCAACCCCGAACTCGTCGCGCAATTGCTCGCCCGGCTCAACGACTACGCGTGGGACATGGCGCCGGCAAAGTACATCGACGAACTGGTCCGTGCGCGCAGGACCGACATTCCCATGGTGTGGGGCCCGAACCCACCTCGCCCCGGCGCCGCCAGCGCCACCGATTCCCGCCCCGATCCGTCGCTGACGGTGGAGCGGGCCGACCAGCCAAAACAACAACAATGAACGCCTACAACATCTCGGATCTCCGCGACGCCGCGCGCCGGCGCCTGCCCAAGACCATCTTCGAGTTCATCGACGGCGGCGCCTTCGATGAAGTCTCGCTCCGCGCCAATCAGGCAGACTTCGAAAAGCGCCGCTTCATGACGCGCGTGCTGACCGACGTGTCGACGTGCGAGCGCTCGACGACGATCGTCGGCACGCCCGCATCGGCGCCGCTGGTGCTGGCGCCCACCGGCCTCGCCGGGATCCTGCACCGGCGCGGTGAGTTGTCCGCGTCGCGAGCGGCTCACGCCGCCGGGGTGCCCTATTGCCTCTCCACCATGGCGACCTGCTCCATCGAGCAGATCGCGCAGGCGTCCGACGTGCAGCGCTGGTTCCAGCTCTACGTGCTGCGCGACCGCGGCATCACCAAGATGATGATCGAGCGGGCCCGCGCCACGGGGTGCAAGGCGCTCGTGCTCACCGTCGACACGAAGGTGCAGGGCCCGCGCGAGCGCGACATGCGCAACGGCTTCACCGTGCCGCCGAAGTTCACGCTCGGCACCATGATCGATTTCGCCCGCCATTGGCGCTGGCTGATCGACGTGGGTCTCGGCCCGAAGGTCACGTTCCGCAACTTCGACGGTACCACCGCGCAGTCCGGCGACGCCGTCACCATCACGCAGTTCATCGCGGGGCAGTACGACCTGTCCATCTCGTGGAAGGACGTCGACTGGTTCAAGTCCGTATGGGGTGGGCCGATCGCCCTCAAGGGCGTGTTGAGCCCCGAGGACGCGAGGATCGCCGTCGATCACGGCGTCGACGCGATCATCGTGTCGAACCACGGCGGCCGGCAGTTGGATGGCGCCATCTCCGCCATCGATGCCTTGCCCGGCGTGGTCGCAGCCGTGCAGGGCAAGGCCGAGGTCATCCTCGACGGCGGCGTGCGGCGCGGTTCCGACGTGGTGAAGGCGCTGTGCCTCGGCGCCCGCGCCTGCATGATCGGGCGTGCCTGGCTGTATGGTCTGGCAGCCGGCGGCGAGGCCGGAGTCGCGAAAGCGCTCGACATCCTCATCAAGGAGATCGACACCACCATGACGCTGCTGGGACGCACGACGCTAGCGGAACTGGGCCCGCACTGTCTGGTGGAGAACTGACGGGGAGACGCAAGGCATGCTGAACGGAAAAATCGTCGCCGTCACCGGCGGCTTCGGACAATTGGGCGTGGCCGTGGTGCAAGGCGCGATCGCAGCTGGAGCGAAGGTGGCGGCACTCGACCGCGCCCCCGTGCCTGCCGATGGGTCGCTCCTCAACGGCGCGCTGGCCCTCGGCGGACTCGACCTCGCGGAACCGGACGTGGCCGCGCGAGCGCTGGACCAGGTCGCGCAGCAATGGGGAGGACTGGACGCGCTGGTCAACATCGCCGGCACGTTTCGCTGGGAGGAACTGGCAGGAGGCAGCGTCGACACCTGGGACTTCCTGTATCGCGTGAATCTGCGCAGTGCAGTGAGCACATCGCGGGCGGCACTCCCGCATCTCTTCAAGCGCGGCGGCGGTCGCATCGTCAACATCGGCGCCGGCGCCGCGGCGGCGAAGGCCGCCGCAGGCATGGGCGCCTACACGGCATCGAAGGCGGGAGTGGCCAAGCTCACCGAAGCATTGGCTGCCGAGTTGAAGGACCGCAACATCACCGTGAACGCCATCCTGCCCAGCACCATCGACACCCCGGCCAACCGCGCCGACATGCCGAAAGCCGACTTCAGCCGCTGGGTCGCGCCGAAATCCATCGCCGATGCGATCGTGTTCCTGCTGTCCGACGGGGCGCGGGATATCACCGGCGCCATGATTCCGGTGTCGGGAAGAGTCTGAGCCCTCGGTCTGAAATGGCATGAGTAAACGCAGCCCCGAGGCGCTCAGAGCCCTGTTCGGAAGAGCGGTGGCGGCGCACCAGGCCGGGCAGACGGCGGAAGCCGAAAAGCTCTACACGAAGATCCTGCAGGCCGACCCCGAGCAGTTCGATACGCTGCGGCTGCTCGGCCACCTCGACCTGCGGCGCGGACGCACCGAATCCGCGGCCAAGCTTTTCACGCGGGCATTGCGGGTGAACCCCCGTTCCCCCGAAGTGCTTGCGAACCGTGGCACTGCCCGCCTCGAACTCGGCGTGGCGGATCAGGCGGTCGATGACTTCAGCAAGGCGCTCGAACTCCAGCCGGACAATGCCGGCGTGCACAGCAATCTCGGCACGGCGTTGGCGCGCCTCGGGCGCGCGGAGGAAGCCCTCGCCGCCTACGAGCGCGCGTTGGCGCTGGCACCGACGTTTGCGCAGGCGCGGTACAACCACGGCAACGTGCTGCTCGACCTCGGTCGCTACGAATCGGCCCTGGCGGATTTCGACGCGGCGATTACCCTCAACCCGGACTACGCCGAAGCGCATCACAACCGCGGCATCAGCTTGCGGGCACTGAACCGCGTCGACGAGGCCTTGGCGAGCTTCGATCGGGCGCTCACCTTGCGCCCGGCCTATCCGGAAGCGGTCAACAGCAAGGCAGTACTGTTGCGTGGCGAACGACGCTACGGTCAGGCCGCGGAGTGCTTCGGACAACTCGTCCGGATGGCGCCGCGCTTTCCCTATGCCCTGGGAGCGATGCTCGATGCGAAGCTGTACAACTGCGACTGGTCGACGCTCAAGCCCGATCTCGAATCCATCCGCGCCGGCCTGCGCGAGCGCAAGCGGGTGACCGAACCGTTCGTGCTGCTTGCGACCATGGACGATCCGGAACAG
>JAIESW010000085.1 GCA_019745565.1 Burkholderiales bacterium | reverse complement strand
CGCCCCGGCCTTCCGACCCCACGGAACGACACAACAAATCGCATCGTCCCCAAGGCAACGGCAACATACAAGGAGTGCCGATGGCCGACACCAACGCGCTACGCTCCTTCCCCCGCGCGCACGCGCGGGGGAAGGCGGACGATGGGGGCAATCTTCCGCAAGCAAGCACGGGGTACGGTCGGGGACCGCCAACTGCGCCGTCATTCGAGAACACGGCTCAAAGTCACCGAGCGCCTGCGCTCAAGCCCGCCCTACCGACGTGCGTCCGTGCTCGGCACCCGCCACGCTTTTCAGTGCGCGCGCCACCACGTCCCGCACAAGTTCCTCCTTCAATTCGCGCGGTGCCGGCAGCATTTCCGCGCGCAGCGCGAGCGCCATGGCGACGGCCTGCAGCACGTCGCCGTTGGCCGCCGTGCGCCCGCCCTCCACCTGGGTATCGAGAGCGTTGAGGACGGTCGACAGCAATTCGCCGACGCGGCCGCTGGAAACCGTTTCCGGATGCAGTTCGAAGGCCACGTCGATGACGCTGCCCGAGGAGGTCACGGCGCGATATGGCAAGGTGGACATGGATGGACGTCGAGCGGGGTCGGGACACGCGCCAGTGTATCGGCATCCTCGATATTCCGGTCGAAACGGCGGTCCGCGCGGGCAGCGCCGAATAACGCGGGTTCACGGCGTTGGTTCTGGAGGGGGGCACGCCCCCCCCTCGAGAACCGACTGTGTCCGGCTTTCCCGTGCTGTGCACCGGCCGTCATCGCAGGACCGGATGCTGCGACTGTCGTAGCCGCTGCGATCCGCGGCGGCGGGCGGCAAGCCCCGTCACCACGAACCCCGCCACCAGCAAAGCCCACGTCTGCGGTTCCGGCGCCGGGACCGGTGCGAGGTTGCCGGGACCGTACCCCGCGACGAACGCCGCGAGTTCGCCGGAGTTCCTGGTCTTGCCGGCCGGAATGTCCCAGGCGACCGACACCGGGCGCCCGCGCGTGCCGCAAGGGATGGCGTGGGGACGATGAATGCGGGCGCGACGACGGTTGCGCCCTTGAGCCCCGATGATGGCTACATGGTGATTCTCCAGGTCGACTCCGATGGATGAGCAGCACCGGGAAACGGGGGAGAACGAACGAACACCGAGTCAACGGTCGCCACACTCGGGACAGCGGCGGGAAACCAGTCGACGCATTGCTGCGATGACGACGACATCCCCGATCTGTACGCTCGTGACGATACGCGCTCCCGGCATTGCCGGCAGCGGGATTCGATCGGGCCTCGGACCGAATCCATCCGGGATTCGCGTCGAGTTTCTCTACACGGGCCGCCGTCAGCGGCGGCCGGTCAGCTCACCGCCTGCAGCAGCGCGGTAAACGCCTCGTCGAAGAGCTTCACACCCTCCTGCTGCAACTGCGCGCCGGCCGCCTCATGGCCGATGCCCAGTCGCTCCACGGCATCGAACGTGGCCTTGGCAGCCGCCACGTCGTGTCCGATGGTGTCCGCTGCCTTGCCGTGATCGCGGAACGCGGCGAGCGTCACGTCCGGCACGGTGTTGATGGTCTGTGGGCCAATGAGCGGCGTGACATAGAGCAGATCGTCATACGCCGGGTTCTTGGTGCTGGTACTGGCCCAGAGCAGATATTGAGGCCGTGCTCCGGCGCCGCGCAGTGCTGCGAAACGCGACGCGCCGAACACTTCGCCATAGCGCGCGTAGGCGAGCTTGCCCACCGCCACCGCGGTCTTGCCCCGCAGCGCGAGCGCCTCCGGGGTGCCGATGGCATCGAGCTTCTTGTCCACCAGCGAATCGATGCGGCTCATGAAGAAGCTCGCGACTGCCTTGATGCGCTTCACGTCGCCGCCGGCGGCCTTCAGGCGCTCCAGGCCGGACTGGTAAGCATCGAAGATGGCGTTCATCTGCCCGAGCGAGAACAGCAGCGTGACGTTGACGCTGATGCCCTCGGCGATGCATTGCTCGAACGCCCGCACGCCCGCCGGAGTGCCGGGGATCTTGATGAGCACGTTGGCGCGCGCCACTTCCTTGCTGAGGCGGCGCGCCGCGGCGATGGTGCCGTCGGCGTCGTGTGCGAGCCGCGGCGAGACTTCCAGGCTGACGTAGCCGTCGTCACCTTTCGTCACATCGAACACCGGCCGCAGCACGTCGCACGCGGCCTGCACGTCGGCGATGGCGAGACGTTCGTAGCGGCGCTCGGGGTCGGACTCCTCGCGCTTCAGCCGATCGAGATCGGCGCGGTAGGACGCGCCGTTCACGATGGCGTTGCGGAAGATGCTCGGGTTGGTGGTGATGCCGGTCACCTCGCCGGCGTCCACCAGGCGTTTCAGCTCGCCGCCTTCCAGCATCCCGCGCGCCAGGTTGTCGAGCCAGATGCTCTGGCCGATCTGGCGCAGCTGGGTGAACTGGGAGAGGCGTTGCACGCGGACTGCCTAGATTGCGGACTCGTCCGTCTCGCCGGTGCGGATGCGGATGACCTGGCTCACGTCGCTCACGAAGATCTTGCCGTCGCCGATCTTCCCGGTCCGGGCCGCCTTGATGATCGCGTCGATGGCGGCATCAAGCAGCGAATCGCCGATGACCACCTCGATCTTCACCTTCGGCAGGAAATCCACCACGTACTCGGACCCCCGATAGAGCTCGGTATGCCCCTTCTGCCGCCCGAAACCCTTCACTTCGGTGACGGTCAGGCCGGCGACGCCGATCTCCGACAGCGCCTCCCGCACTTCGTCCAGCTTGAACGGCTTGATGACCGCTTCGATCTTCTTCATGACCCCCTCCGCCCTGGGATGCTCGAAACCGCCCGCAGTATAGCGCCAGTCCCCCGGCTGTCGCCCCTCTAGCCTCCGAACCATCACGCCAGCATTGCGGCTGTATCGTCGGCGTCCAGCGTCGACTCACCTTGCTGTCAATCCCCGTTCTCCGAACGGGGCCTCTCGCCAGGTGGCTCGCGCCGCTAGAACTTGTCCCTGTACCGGTTGGTGATCGGGTACCGCCAGTCCTTGCCGAAGCCGCGGGGCGTGATCCTCACGCCCACCGGTGCCTGCCTGCGTTTGTACTCCGAGAGCGTCAGGAGACGGATCACCCGTTCCACGTCGGCCCGCCCGAAGCCGAGCCGCATGATCTCCTGGGGTCCGCGATCGTGTTCCACGTACAACTCCATGATCGCGTCCAGCACCTCATAGGGCGGCAGGCTGTCCTGGTCCACCTGATTCGGCTTCAGTTCCGCCGAGGGCGGCCGCGTGATGATCCGCTCGGGGATGACCCGCCCCCGGCCGTTACGCCAGTGGCACAGGCGGTACACGAGGGTCTTGCTGATGTCCTTCAGCACCGCGAAGCCGCCGGCCATGTCGCCGTACAGCGTGGCGTAGCCGGTGGCCATCTCGCTCTTGTTGCCGGTGGTGAGCACGATGGAACCGTACTTGTTCGACAGCGCCATCAGCAGCGTGCCGCGGATGCGCGACTGCAGGTTCTCTTCCGTCGTGTCGAACGGGAGATCCTTGAACTCGTTCGCCAGCGTCTCGAGATAGCGGTCGAACACCGGCTTGATCGGCAGCACGGTGTAGCGGGTGTTCAGGTTCGCTGCGAGCGCCTCGGCATCCTCGAGACTCATACGCGCGGTGTACTGCGAGGGCATCATCACCGCGCGCACCTTCTCCGGCCCCAGAGCATCGGCCGCGACGCAGGCCACCAGGGCCGAGTCGATGCCACCGGAAAGACCCAGCAGCACGCCGGGAAAGCCGTTCTTGCCGACGTAGTCCTTCACGCCCAGGCACAGCGCCTTGTAGACCATCGCCTCGAGCGGCTGTTCGGGAGCGATCTCGCCGGGCACCGGGACTCCATCCACGGTCTCGATGACGGTGAGCGCCTCTTCGAACGCCGGCAGCTGGTGGGTCACCTTGCCGGAGCCGTCCACGACGAAGGAAGCGCCGTCGAACACCAGTTCGTCCTGTCCGCCCACGAGATTGCAGAACACGATCGGCATGCCGGTCTCGCGCGCCCGTGCGCTCACCACGTCGTAACGGGTGGCCAGCTTGTTCACGTGGTAGGGCGACGCGTTCAGCACGAGCAGCGCCTGGGCGCCGGCGGCCCGGGCCATGCGGGGGGCCTCGGCCACGGACGGGGTACCGCGCAGTTCGTCGTGCTCGCCGGGTTCCGCCGCCGGGCGCGCCGTCCGGGGCCCTTGCGGACCCCACACGTCCTCGCAGATGTTGACCCCGAGGCGACCACCGGCCACGTCGAACACGCAGGGACGGTCACCCGGTTCGAAGTAGCGCCCCTCGTCGAACACGGTGTAGTTCGGCAGGTCGCGCTTGGCATAGGTCGCGACGATGCGGCCGTCCATCAGCACCGACGCGGCGTTGAAGAGCCGGCCGCGCACACCCTGCGGATGACCGACAATCACCGCGATCCCGCGGATGCGCTGGGCGAGATCCTGCAGCGCGTTGTCGCACGCCGCGATGAAGTCGTCCCGCAGCAGCAGATCCTCGGGCGGATAGCCGCAGATCGACAGCTCGGGAGTGATCAGGACATCGGCGCCGAGAGCGCAGGCGCGCGTGGCGCAGTCGAAAATCCGTGTGGCGTTGCCGGCGACGTCGCCGAGGGTGCAATTGATCTGTGCGATGGCGATGCGCATGCGCCGTACTATAGCATTGGGTCCGAGTTACTCATGTCCAAGCAACACACCCTCGAAGTCGCCGATTCGCTCGGGCAGGTCGCGCCCTCGGAATGGGACCGTCTCGCAGGCCCGAACCCGCTCGTCTCGCACGCGTTCCTGCACGCGCTGCACGAGAGCGGCTCGGCGGCGCCCGATGCCGGCTGGGCTCCGCAGTACCTGCTGCTGCGGGAAGGAAAGACCCTGGTCGCGGCGCTGCCGCTGTATCTCAAGTCGCACTCGTACGGCGAGTACGTGTTCGACTGGGCCTGGGCCGATGCCTGGCGCCGCGCCGGCCAGCGCTATTACCCCAAGCTGCTGTCGGCCATTCCGTTCACGCCGGTGACGGGGCCGCGGCTGCTCGCCGCCAAGCCGGAGCATCGCGCCGTGCTGGCGCAGGCCGCGAAATCCTTCGCACAGGAACTGGAGGTTTCCACGCTGCACTGCCTCTTCCCCACCGAAGGCGAAGCGGCCGAATTGGCGGCCGACGGCTTCATGCTGCGCAAGACGGTGCAATTCCACTGGATGAACGAGGGCTACGCCGACTTCGACGATTTTCTCGCGCGCATGAACCACGAGAAGCGCAAGAAGGTGAAACAGGAACGCCGCCGCGTCCGCGAGGCCGGCGTCGAGTACGAATGGAAGGTCGGCCGCGACATCACCGAAGCCGACTGGCGCTTCTTCGTGCGCTGCTACGAGCACACCTATCGCGAACACCACTCGAGCCCCTACCTCAATCTCGATTTCTTCCTGCGCATCGGGGAGGCCATGCCGGATCATCTGCTGCTGGTGCTGGGCCGCAAGGACGGCAAGCCGCTGTGCGCATCGCTCGACGTGTTTACCCCCGACGCGCTGTGGGGCCGCTACTGGGGAACGCTGGGCTTCGTGTCCGGTCTACACTTCGAGACCTGTTATTACCAGGCGATCGAGTTCTGCATCGCCAATCGCATCCGCGCGTTCGAAGGGGGTGCCCAGGGCGAACACAAGCTCGCCCGCGGCCTGATGCCGGTAACAACGTGGTCCGCGCACTGGGTGGCAGATCCTGAGTTCGCCCGCGCCATCCAGAAGTTCCTGGAGCGCGAGAGCCGCAACATCGGCGCCTACGTGAACGAACTGGAAGAGCACGCGCCGTTCAAGCAGACCGACCTCCTGGAACCATGATCCCCTTCTCCATCCTCGACCTTGCCCCCATTCCGCGTGGCGCGACCGCCGCCGTCGCCCTCGCCAATACGCTGGCCCTCGCGCGCCGCGCGGAGGACCTGGGCTACCGGCGCTACTGGCTCGCCGAGCACCACAACATGCCGGGAATCGCGAGCGCCGCCACGTCCATCGTTATCGGTCACGTGGCCGCCGGCACGCGCACGATCCGCGTCGGCTCCGGTGGCGTGATGCTGCCCAACCATTCGCCGCTGGTGGTCGCCGAGCAGTTCGGGACCCTGGCGTCGCTCTACCCCGGCCGCATCGACCTCGGACTGGGGCGCGCGCCCGGCACGGACATGCTGACCGCGCGCGCCCTGCGGCGCGACGCCACGGACAGCGCCGATCAGTTTCCGCAGGACGTGATGGAGCTGCAGGCCTACCTCGCCGCGGCACAACCGGGCCAGCGGTTGCGGGCGATTCCTGGCGAGGGGCTCGAAGTGCCGATCTGGTTGCTGGGCTCGAGCATGTTCAGCGCGCAGCTCGCCGCGATGCTGGGGTTGCCCTTCGCCTTCGCATCGCACTTTGCCCCCGACCTGATGCGCGAAGCATTGGAGATCTATCGCAGCCGGTTCGAACCGTCACGGCAACTGGAGCGGCCGTACACCATGCTCGCCGCGAACGTGGTCGCCGCCGACACCGACGCCGAAGCGCAGCGCCAGTTCACGTCGCAGCAGCAATCCTTCGTGAGCCTGCGCCGCGGCACGCCGGGTCAGGTCCCGCCGCCCATCGACGACATCGATGCGTACTGGTCGCCGGCCGAGCGGGCGATGGTGGAACGGTCGCTCGCCGTATCATTCGTCGGTGCGACCGATACGGTGCGGCGCGGGTTGGCTGAGTTCATCGAGGATCTGCGTCCGGACGAACTGATGATCACGGCGCATCTGCACGATCAGCCGGCGCGGCTGCGGTCCATCGAACTCGTGGCCGGCATCAGGAACGATCCTGCCTCTGCCGATGGCGATGGTGGCAACGGGGTAATCCCCACGTCGAGAAGCGTGTCATGACGAGATTCACCGACTGGCTGGGCATCGACCTGCCGATCATCCAGGCGCCGATGGCCGGCGCGGCCTTCAGCGCGATGGCCGTGTCCGTGTCGAACGCGGGCGGATTGGGCTCCATCGGCTGCGCGACGCTGTCGCCCGATGCACTGCGGACGGAACTGAAGTCGCTCAAGGCAGGCACGCAGCGGCCGTTCAACGTGAACTTCTTCTGTCACGTGCCGCCGGTCGCCGACACCGAGCGTGAGCGGCAATGGCGTGCCGCCCTCGCTCCGTATTATCGGCAGTACGGCATCGATCCGGACAAGATTCCCGCGGGCCCGGGTCGCGCACCCTTCAGCGCCGAAGCCGCGGATCTGCTCGAGGACATCCGGCCGGCGGTGGTCAGTTTCCATTTCGGACTGCCGCCCGCGGACCTGTTCGCGCGCGTGAAGGCGATGGGCGCGAAGACCTTCTGCTCCGCTACCACGGTGGCCGAAGCGCTGTGGCTGGAGGCCCGGGGCATCGATGTCATCATCGCTCAGGGCGTGGAAGCCGGCGGGCATCGCGGCATGTTCCTCACCGACGACCTGACCACGCAGATCGGCACGTTCGCGCTGCTGCCGCAGATCGTGAAGGCGGTGAAGGTGCCGGTCGTCGCTGCCGGCGGTATCGCCGACGCGCGGGGTGTGGCGGCCGCGTTGTCCCTGGGAGCTGCCGCAGCGCAGGTGGGGACGGCCTATCTGCTGTGCCCCGAAGCGGCCATCACCGCGGTGCATCGCGCCGCACTGAAGAGCGATGCCGCCCGCCACACGGCACTCACCAACCTGTTCACCGGCCGCCCGGCGCGCGGCATCGTCAACCGGGTGATGCGCGAGCTGGGTCCCATGAGCAGCGCCGCACCCGCCTTTCCGCTGGCGACGTCCGCCATCGTGCCCGTGCGCGCGAAGGCCGAGGCCGAGGGTTCGGGCGATTTCACGCCGCTGTGGTCCGGGCAGAACGCAACCGGGTGCAAGGAGATCCCGGCGGCGCAGCTCACGAAGGAACTGGCCGCCGCGCTCTGATGGAGTTCCCCGCGCCGCTCGTTCCGGGCCGCCTGATCCAGCGCTACAAGCGCTTCCTCGCCGACGTGGCACTGGACGAGGGAGGCACGATCACCGCCCATTGCCCCAACACCGGGTCCATGCTCGGCTGTGCCGATCCCGGCAGCCGCGTGTGGCTGGCCCATGCGCCCTCGCCCACGCGCAAGTACGCCTACAGCTGGGAGCTCACCGAACTTGCCGACGGTACGCGCGTGGGCATCAACACCCATCGCAGCAACGCGCTGGTACAGGAAGCCATCGACCACGGCCGCATTTCGACGCTGATGGGGTACGACACCATCCGCCCCGAGGCGAAGTACGGCCACGAATCGAGCCGCATCGATTTCCTGCTGCAGGGCTCCGGCAAGCCCGACTGCTACCTCGAGGTGAAGAACGTCACCGCCGCGGTCACCGACGGCATTGCCCTGTTCCCCGACACGGTCAGCGAACGCGGCACCAAGCACCTGCGCGAGATGATGGCCATGGTGGCGCTGGGTCACCGCGCCGTGCTGGTGTACTGCGTCCAGCGCGGCGACGCCCACGAGGTCCGTCCGGCCGACCGGTTCGATCCGGTCTACGGGCGGACGTTGCGCGAAGCGATCGCAGCGGGCGTGGAGGCGATCGCTTGGCGTGCGGTCGTCACGCCGCAAGGCGTCGAGCTGCGCACGGAGATTCCCGTCGTCTGTCCATGACGCTGCCATAGCGCGTCTTCCGGTCGCGTCTGCGGCTACCTCGGCCGGCATCGAGGCCCGTCCCATGCACCCGGCATAGATTCGGTCCCGTGCGGCCGGTGTCCTGGCGGATGTGCGAAGTGCCGAGCCGCGCACCCCACCCGCGGCCCGTCTCGTCCCGGGCCACCGCTACCCGTCCAACTCAGGGAGTCCATCCATGAGCAAGCCAGCCTTTGCCTCGCGTTTCGCTCTCCTCGCCGCTGTCCTCGCCGCCGCGCTCACCGCATCCCCGCCCACCTCCGCCGCCGAAATCGGTCTCTCGGCCGTGAAGCCTGGATTTCTGATTGTTTCCGAGGTCATGCCGGATCCGGCCAAGGTGACCGACACCCGCGGTGAGTGGTTCGAGGTCTACAACACCCGGCAGGACGACATCAATCTCGCCAGCCTGATCGTCCGCAGCGAGGGCGGTACCGCCGGCGAGAAGTACATCGTCACCACCGACGCCATCATTCCCGCCAAGGGGTTCTTCGTCTTCGGCCGAAACGCCGACACGACCCTGAACGGTGGCTTCACCGCCAATCTTGCCTGGGGCACCGCCCTGTCGCTCGGCAATACGAGCGACTATCTCAGGCTCGAACTTCCCGACGGGACCCTGCTCGCAGGACTTTCCTGGTCGAGCTCCGTAAGCGGCAGGAGCCTCGAGGTCCACGGCGGCACGCTGCCCGCCATCCTGCCCGGCGACCTGGGGGCCGCTCCGCTCAATCTGGTCTACGGCCTCGGGGACCACGGGACGCCGGGCGCGATGAACAGCGTCGACTTCGGTGTGAGCGGCATCGCACCGGTGCCCGAGCCGGGCACCTACGCACTGCTGGCGGCCGGACTCGCCGGTCTCACCCTGCGTCAGGCACGCCGCAAGCTCGCCCTGCAGCGCTGATCGCGTGGCGAAGGGCCGCGCCCTTCGCCCGCTTCAACGCAGAACGACCTCGGCCCGCACGACACCGGCGCGTTCGTGACGGGCCGAGAGCTTCACGCGCACACCGGCAGCGCCGCGCACGACCCATTCCACCTTAACCCGATCGTCGGTCACGTCGCCACCCCACCCGCCCCAGCTCGACGGCGACGCCGACTTGTAGGCCCGCCCCTCCAACTGGCCGGCTTCGACGCGCGACGATCCCGTCTCCAGCCTGGTACCGTCCGGCAGTTCGATCTCGCAGACGACGCCGCGCGTGCGTTTGTTCTTCTGCGCGAGCTTGGTAACGTAACTGGGCAGCCATCCGGTGTTGTGGACCACCAGGCGCACGCGCCACGTGTCTTCGCCCAGCGCCGCAACGCTCGCCTCGAACAACTCGAGCTTCGGCGATATCAGCGCGAGCCACACCAGCCAGCGCGGAAACTTGTCCACCTCGCGTTCCAGCAGCTCCGGCGGCGGATTGCTCCACGTGTAGAGCGTGTCCCAACCGCCGATCTCCACGGCGCCCAGCTGCGGATGCTCGAACGCATACCAATCCACGAAACCCCTGCCGCCCAGCACGGCATCGTTCCAGCCGAGCAACTTGAGATCGTCCTCCACCGGGTGCTCCCGGTACCACTCGATGAACTTGTAGTCGGTGATGCCGGCTTCGCGCTGCGGGCTCCAGATCTCCACGGTCCATGCGAACACGCCCTGGTGATCGTAGAGCCAGTCGTCGAAGGACCCGGTGATCACTTCCTTCGGGTGGTAGCGGAAGTCGTGATACACGGAGACGTTCGGATACCCGGTGATTTCCGTGCCCTTGTTACCGATCTTCTGGTAGGTCCAGAGGTCCTCCACCGGAAGGGTGTCGTCCGCGTGGTGTGAATACGGCCGCAGCAGCACGCCGCTGTAGGTGTGGAACGCGACGCCGCCGGTGATGTTGGGATGGTCCGTGATGAACTGCACGGCCGCGCGCACCTCGGGTTCGGAGGTGGGAAACGGTCCTGCTCCGTACTGTTCGTGCTCCTGCCGCCAGCCTGCGGGGTAGTTGCGGTTGAGATCGAGCTGCTGCCGGTGCGGCTGCATGCGCACGGTCGCGCCGTCCCAGTCTTCGATCGGCCCTTCCGGCAGCAGGCGATAGTAGACGCCGCCGGCTTCCGTGGGATCGCGCCGCACGAGCAGACGCGGGTCGAGGTCGGATACCTTCCACGGTCCGTTCGGATCACGGATGCGCATCGTGAGCGCGCGACCGTCACCGTCCACATCCTCGTGGCGCAGTCCGCCCACCGGTTCCTCGTCGTAGGGATAGGGCCGCGTCGACGAGCGGATCAGCTTCGGCCGATCGGCCAGCGCCCATTCCGCACCGTCGGGATTGAGGCGCGGCAGCACGTAGAAGGCACGCGTATCGAGCGCGCGCGTCACCTCCGCGTCCTGCCCATACTCGCGCGCCATTCGCTGCAGGAAATGCAGGCACGCCATCGCGCCGGCCACTTCGGTCGCGTGGATGTTGCCGTCGATCCACACCGCGGGCTTCTCGGCCGCAGACCCCGTGGAACGACGGGTCGCCGTGACCAGCCAGATGTCGCGACCTTCGAAGCTGCGGCCGATGCTCTCGAGACCGAAGAGATCCGGATGTCCGGCGGCGAGCTCACGCAGCGCCTGCGTGAGCTCGTCGTAGCGCAGATAGCGGTCGAGCGGCATCGGCATGTGACGGCGGAAACAAGACGACCCGATTCTAGCCCGCCGCTCCGCACGCCTGCGGTTACACTTACGCCGTCATGCAGTCGTCCTGCCATCCGGCTGCGGCCTTGCCGCCGGCCGAGCCACGGAACCTCGATCGATGAGCTGGGGCAAGGTACTCGTCGGATTCGTGCTCATCCTGGGCGTGTTCATCGCCTGGATCCGCATCATGCGATCCATGCGCAGCGGCGGCGGCAGCGGACTCGACCTGAGCGTGGGCCGCGGCAAGAAGGGCAATGCCGGCGTCAACGAACTGGAGCAGATCATCGCGGCCCATCGCGCCGGCAACGGCACCAACGGCTCCATGGATGCTCCGCCGGCGATCGCTCCCACGATCGCGCCGCAACCGCCGGCACCGCGCCCGTTACCTGCCCTGCTGCAGGCACCGGTGATGCTCTCGGGTGCCGCCAAGCTTGCGTACCTCGTGTTCAAGGCCGGCGCGCCCGATCATCACATCTTCGCGCGAGTGGCGCTCGGCGAGTTGCTGCCGGTGGAGCTCGCCGGAGCCGACCTCGGCCGACACGCCTTCCCTCTCGTTGTTTGCCGTCCGGATTTCACCGTCGCGGCCGCCGTCGACATCGCCGATCCAGTGACGAACCAGCGCATGGCCATGGTGGACCGCACGCTGCAGTCGGCCTCCATCCGCCACATCGTGCTCGATCCGCGGCAGATGCCGAAGCCGAAGGACGTGCGCGCCCTGCTCGACCAACGGTAGATTCCATCATGCTTCGATCGATCCTTCACGCGCTGTGCGCGCTCGCCCTCGTCGCGTCTGCAACGGCGCTCGCGCAATCGCGCGCCCTGCAGTTCGCCGAGGCCCTGCCGACCGCCGCCATCGGCAACAAGACCATCGTGATCGAAGGCCGCATCGGCACCGGACGCGAGGCGGAACCGCAGTTGTTCGTCGTCATCGACTACGAAGGCTTCGTCTTCGATCCGTCGCAGCCGGACGGGCGCGGCAGGAAGTTCGACAGCTCGCGGGATCGCGGTCAGGCGCTGTCGGTGCTGCTGGGCGTGGGCCGCATGGTCACCGGGCTGGACAAGGGCATCCAGGGCATGCGCGTCGGCGGCACGCGCACGCTGGTGATTCCGCCCAACATGGGCTACGGCAACCGCAACGCCTTCGGCGAGGTGCCGCCCAACTCGACACTGTTGTTCGAGGTCGAGCTGCTCGACGTGGTGCCCGAGCAGAACATACGCTAGCAACACCGCTGCAACTTCCGCCATCGCGCACGGGTCGAAGCGCCGTTATCGATTCGACCCCGAGGTACGCGTGATCCTGCAAGTGCGGTCGGTAGGTGTCGTACGTTGCTTGTTGTGCAGTGCATTACTGATCGGCGCATCGTCGATACCGTGCGCCCTCGCCCAGACGGACACGCCTCCGGAGACCGGCCTGTACGTCGGTGCCGGCGCCGGCATCGCCCGTGACGACGGCAACTACACGTTCACGGGCGCCAGCGTGACGTCGCAGGATCTCACCAATCCCGGCGCGAAGATCTACGTGGGCTACCGCCTGATCCGCTACTTCGGCGTCGAGATCGGTTACGCGAAGCTCGGTGCCACGAGCTTCGAAGGCACGGACACGAACGGCGTGCCCTTCAGCGAACGATTCACGCACGAGGCAGTGCCGCTGTCGCTCGTGGGTTTCCTGCCGCTCGGCGACCGGTGGGAACTCATCGGGCGCCTGGGTTCGGTCATCAACAGCACCTACAACACCGAGCAGTCTTGCGTGCGTCGCACCAGCTGGGGCACCGTCGTGCAGCAGAACTGCCCCAGCACACCGATCGCCTGGGGACTGGGGGTGCGCTACCGCGTCGGCCAGAAATGGGGTGTCCGGGTCGACTACGACAGCTACGCACTGAAGGATTCCGCAAGTTCTCCACGCGCCGAACTCAACTTCTTCAGCGTCGGAGCCGACTACCGCTTCTGAGCCCCGGCGTTGCCCGAGCCCTGCGGCACCATGTCGTTGCGGCTCGGGCCGATGCCGCTTTCCTGGAAGACCGTCTCGCCCTCCAGCACCGCGCTGTAGTGCGGAACCCCCGCGGGCACGACGTAGAAGCTTCCGCGCGGAAATGCGACGAGTTTCGCTTCGTCCCAGACTGCACTCGTCGCGGACCAGTAGGTGCCTTCCAGCACCGTGATCACGCGGTCGTCCGGGTGGGTGTGCGGCATCAGCTTGTGACCGGCCGCGGCGCGCACTCGAAACGTGAACGCGCCCGGCTGGTCCTGATCGCCCTGAACGTATGCACGAAACAGCGGTGGATCCTTGCGCACTTCCTTCCAGACGATGTCGTCGGGACGGACGGCCAGCAGTTCCTCGGCAGCACAGGGTCCGAGTCCGGCGCAGAACGCCGCCAGTCCTCCCGCGACGACACTCCGGATGCCTTGCCGTGCCCCCATGCGTCGGTGCATCAGCGCAGGTGACCCGGCAACCAGGTGGTGAGCGGCGGGAAGACGATGGTGAGGATCAGCACCACGATCGCCCAGGTGAGGAACGGCAGGATCTGCCACATCACCGGCGCTATCCGGATGCGCCCCACGCTCGAGACCACGAACAGCAACAACCCGATGGGCGGATGCATGAGACCGATCATCAGGTTCAGCACCACCACCGCGCCGAACTGGATCGGGTCGATGCCCAGCTGGGCGCCGAGCGGGATCAAGACCGGCAGGAAGATGATCATCGCCGGCAGCGGCTCGATGATGCAGCCGATCAGCAGCAGGAAGCCGTTGATGATGAGCAGTACCACGATCGGGTTGGTGGACCAGCTCTGGATGGTATCCACCACCGTGTTGCTGATCTGGCTCTCCGCCACGAGCCAGCTGAACGGGCCGGCCGCCGCAAGCAGGAAGAGAATCACCGCCGCCGAGCGCCCCGCGTCGTAGAGGATCTTCGGCAGTTCCTTGGTCTTGAGCCCGCGATAGATGAACAGGCTCACGAACAACGCGTAGAGCACCACCGCCACCGCCGCTTCGGTGTCGGTGACCAGGCCGAAGCGGATGCCGCCGATCACGATGAGCGGCATCAGCAGCGCCCAGCCGGCGCGACCCGTAGCCTTCACCTTGCCCGCCCAGGGCACCGGTGCGCGGCTCGGGAAGTTCTTGAAGCGCGCCACGATCGAGCAGATGACCATGAAGCCTGCTGCGAGCAGCAGGCCGGGCACCACGCCCGCCATGAACAGTTTGACCACCGACTGGTTCGAAAGCTGCGCGTACACCACCATCGGAATCGACGGCGGGATGATCGGTCCGAGCAGCGCGCCTGCGGCGATCACCGCACCGGCGAACCCGTCGCCGTAGCCCTCCTTGCGCATCGCCGGGATGAGCGGCTTGCCGGTGGCCACGGCGTCGGCGACGGCCGAGCCCGACACACCGGCCATGATGAGGTTGGTCAGGATCGACACGTGCCCGAGGCTGCCCTTGATGCGCCCGACGATGGCCTGAGCCCAGTCGATCAGCCGCAGCGTGAGGCCGCCGCGGTTCATCAGTTCACCCGCGAGGATGAACAGCGGCACCTGCACCAGGGCATAGGTGTCGACACCGGCGATCATCGAGAGCGGCATCATCGCCGGATCGACCGCATCGCCGCGATACACCACACCCAGGAACGCGGCGAAGACCATCGAAAAACCGACGTCGTAACCGACGATCAGCGCGAGCATGAAGGCGATGAACAACAGCAACAGCACGATCAGTCACCCTCGATCTGGAGATGGCGCGGCAGGGTTCGCCCCACGGCACGCAGGACGATGCGCAGCACCAGGAACAGCACCAGCAGGACGCACGAGACAACCAGCGCGGCGGAGGGCCAGGCCTCGGACAACACCGTCCCCAGGCGCTCCTGGCCCTGGCCGATCTCGATCAGCCGCCAGCCGTGCACGCCGATGATCACGGTGAGCACCAGCGTCGTGACGTCGAAGACGTATTCGAGGACGAGCTGGACCTTCGCCGGCAGGTGCGTGTCGATCAGGTCAACGCGGATGTTGACCCCGTTCTTCACCGCCAGCGCGAAGCCCACGAACGTGAGCCACACGAGCATGATCCGCGCGTAGGCATCCGGGGCCGGGATCGGCAGCGTGACGAAATGACGGTCGACGAATTGCGAGCCGACGATCAGCACCAGCCCCGCGACGAGCAGTGCAATCAGCCACTCGAGCAATGTTTCCACGATGCCCAGGGCACGGTCCAGCCGGTCGATCATCGCAGCGACGCTCGGATCTTGTCGACCAGTCCCGCTGGCCAGGTCTTGCCCTCATAGGGTTTGTGGATGTCGGCCCACGCGGCGTTGAATGCCCGTGTGTCGGGAACGACATAGGTCACCCCGCTCCTGCGCAGCGTCTCCACCCCCTCCCGGTCGAGCGCTTCGCCCAGATCGGTGGCCAATTGTCCACCGGCCATAGCAGCGCGGCGGAACGCCTCGCGGTCCCCGGGCGCGAGGGCCTGCCAGCGGCGCTCGTTCATGTACCACGCCGCCACCTCGAAGACGTGGTCCGTGGCCGACCAGAACTTGGCCACTTCATGCCACTTGAACTGGATGGCGGCATCGAAGCCGTTCTCCTGCCCGTCGATGGAGCCGCGCGACAGCGCGGTGTAGACATCCGACAATCCCATCGGCACCGGCTTGGCACCAGCGGCTTCCATGGCGGCGCGCAGCATGTCGATGGGCGGAATGCGGATGCGCATGCCCTTGAGATCCTCGGGCTTGCGAACGGGGCCTTTTACCGTCTGGATCGCGCGCGGACTGCGAGCACCGTACACGGCGAAGATGCGCACACCGGCGCCCTGGGCAACCGCCTCGTACATCTCGGTGAATATCGGGCCATTGAGTGCCTGCGTCGCCTGTTGCTTGCTCGCGAACAGGTGCGGCACGTAGGCAACGTTGAGCGGTGCGCCGCCCTTCAACTGGCCGGCGTTACCTACGGCGAGGTAGGCAAGATCGACGGTGCCCAGCTGGACGCCGGTCAGCAACTGCTGGATGTCACCCAGCTGACTGTCCGGATACACCTTCACCTCGAAGCGCCCCTTGGACTCGGCCGCGAGGACCTCGGCGAACCGCTCCATGCCCTTGTGAAGATTGCTGCCGGTGGTCCAGGGCCCGCCCAACCGCAGCGTCACCTCCGCCGCCATGGCGGGGCCAGCCATCGCCGACGCCCAAAACAGCAACCCCGTTACACCCAGCATCAGCCCCTGCAGCCGGCCTCGACGCCGCGCGCGGGCGACCGCTCGGACGCGGGCCGAGACCGCACCGATCATTTCTGTGCGGCCTTGATGCGGGCGACCAGTCCGTCAGGCCACACCGTGCCTTCGTAGTTCTTGTAGACATCGGCCCACGCCTTCTCAAAGGCCGCGCGATCGGGCACGGTGTAGACGATGCCCGCCTTCTTCAACTCCTCGAGGCCCTTGGCGTCCAGTTCTTCGCCCAGTTGCGTGGCGACCTTGCCGGCTTCCACCGCGGCCTTCTTGAAGATGGCCTGCTGCTCCGGCGTGAAGGTCTTCCACTTCCGCTCGGACACGTGGAACGCGCCCATGTCGTACACGTGATCGGTGGCCGACCAGTGCTTGGACACTTCGTGGAAGCGGAACGACAGCGTGAGATCGAAGCCGTTGTCCTGCCCATCCACCTGGCCGCGCGACAGCGCCATGTAGACCTCGTTCAGCCCCAGCGGCACCACCTTCACGCCGATCTTCTCGAACACGTCGCGGAAAATCGGGATGGGCGGAATGCGCAGCCGCATGTCCTTCAGGTCCTCGGGCTTCTTGATCGGTCCCTTCGTGGTCACCAGCGCGCGCGGACTGCGGTCGCCGCCCACCGCGAAGATGCGGACACCCGAGGCCCTCGCGCACTGCTCGAACATGTCGGCGTAGATGGGGCCGTTCATCACCTCTTCGGCGGAGCGCTTGCTCTTGAAGAGGTACGGCAGGTAGCTGATGTTGAGCGCGCCGCAGCCCTTCACCTGCCCGAGGTTGCCCGGTCCGAGGTAGGCCATGTCCACCGTGCCGAGCTGCATCCCCGCGATGAGCTGCTGGATGTCGCCGATCTGGCTGTCGGTGTAGACCTGCATCTTGATGGTGCCCTTCGACTCGGCGGTCACGACCTCGGCGAACTTTTCCATGCCCTTGTGCAGGTTGCTGCCCGACACGAACGGCGTACCGAAGCGCAGGTTCATGGTGGCAGCGGAGGCCGGCACTGCAACGACCAGCGCAGCCACCGCAGCCGCGCGCATCAGCGGTTTCAACACGTTCTCTCTCCCCCTTGGCTGCCGCGGACGACTCCGGTCCGTCGGCTCCGGATCACTCCGGCTTCTTGAAATCGAAATCCATCACCAGATAGCGGCGACCGGTCTGGTCCTTCACCTTCGACTGCTTCTCGCCGTTCCACTCGGCCTCGAAGGTCCAGCGGCCCGACGGCGTGTTGATGAAGAACATCGGGCCTTCGGAACTGGCCTCGAGCACGGCATCGCCCTTGAGATCGCGCACGGTCACCTTCACGTCGCGGATCTGCGCGTGCTCGCCGCCGACGGTGAAGATCATCTGCACCGGATAGCGCGGCGCGAGCTGCTCGAACGCCTTCGCCTCGTCGCCCAGACCGCCGGTGATGTAGTTGATGCCGCTTTGCTTGCGGATCTTGATGCCGAGCGCGGCCTCGTCGGCTTGCGCCGGAATGGCTGCGGCCAGCGCCGCCGTCACGAGCATCGTTGCCAACCGCTTCACGGTGGTTCTCCCCATCGCCGGATGTGGCCCCCGGCATTCGTCATTCGGGCGCGAGGATAGCATGCGCCGCCCGGGGAGCTTCACCAACCGCGCAAGATACGTCGAGGGGCTGTGCGCCCCAGCTTCGCTGGCCGCGGGGCCAGTCACAATGCTTGGAAACTCGGCTACGCTGGGCGCTGCCCAATCACGCTCCAGGACATCTCAGAACAGATCCAGGCTCACGGGCCCTTCCCCAACGCTCCGCGGAACAGCCGGGTTGACCGGGGCTCCCGGGCGCGCCAGCGACCCGGCCCGGACGCCCAGCAGCCGCAGCCGGCGCTCCAGCGGCACCCGCTTCAGGCACTGGCCGGCCGCGCGCCGGATGGTGGGGCCGTCGGCCGTGGCCTCCTCCAGGGTGTGGTCGCGGGTCACCGTGACGAAGTTGTCGTAGCGGAGCTTGATGCCGATGGTCCGGCCGACGTAGCCCTTGCGCCGCAGATCCTCGCCGACGCGCTCGCACAGCTCGGTGAAGATGTCCGACAGGATCGCGCGATCCCGCACCGGATGCAGATCGCGCTCGAACGTGGTCTCTCGGCTGATGGACTTGGGCTCGCTGTAGGTGACGACGGGACGATCGTCCCGTCCATGGGCGGCCTCGTGCATCCAGGCGCCGTAGCTGCGCCCGAAGTGCTCGATGAGCCATTGCCGGTCGGCGGCGGCCAGCTCGCCGATGGTGCGGATGCCCAGCGCCTCCAGCTTCGCCGCGGCCTTCGGCCCGACGCCGTTGATCTTGCGTGCCGGCAGCGGCCAGATGCGCGCCGGGAGGTCCTCCAGGCCGAGGATGGTGATGCCGCCCGGCTTTTCCAGATCGGAGCAGATCTTCGACAGCAGCTTGTTGGGCGTGATGCCGATGGAGCAGCTGAGGCCGGTGGTATCCCGCACGCGTCCGGTGATGGCCCGCGCAACCTCCAGCGCCTCGCCAGGCACGTCCGTGAGGTCGATGTAGATCTCGTCGATGCCCCGGTCCTCCACCAGCGGCGCGAGCTCGCGCACGGCCGCCTTGAACAGGCGGGAATACTTGCGGTACTCGTCGAAGTCGGTGGGCAGCAGGACTGCATCGGGTGCCAACGCAGCAGCCTTCATCAACCCCATGCCCGAGCGCACGCCGAAGGCGCGCGCCTCGTACGTCGCCGTCGTGACCACGCCCCGCCCCGCATAGGCGTGCAACGTGGCATAGGTGCGCTGCCCGTCCTGCTCCACCGGCTGGTGCCGACGACCGCCGCCGATCACCACGGGCCGCCCCTTCAATTCCGGATAGCGCAGCAGTTCCACGGATGCGTAGAAGGCATCCATGTCGAGGTGGGCGATGCGGCGGGTCACGGCTGCCTCACCGGTCCGGAAACGACGAAGGCCGGGAACCGGCCCGGCCTTCGCGGCACCCCCGGCGATCGATCGCTCAGTTGGCCGGCTTGGTCGCTTCCGCGGGCTTGGCCTCGGCGGCCTTTGCCTCATCCTCCTGCTTGGGGCAGAAGACGTCCATGGCCTCGTTGTGGCACCAGTGGGCGTTCATGTTGAAGTTGGCCTTCAGGCACTCGTACATGTAGTTGCCCATCTCGTTGGTCCAGTGGCAGTTCGCGTGCTTCAACTGGAAGCGCTCGAGCTTGTTGGACGCCGGCGGCTTGGCAGCGGGTGGCTGGTCCTCGGCCAGGGCGGGGGCGAGGGTCGAACAGGCAAGCAGCAGGGCAGCTGCCAGGCGGACGGAGGTCATGGGGAAATTCCTCTAAGAATCAGGGGCCGAGCGGCAGACCTGGATCCCGGAAACCGCCACTCGTTACGCCCTGGATTGTACGCGACCGGGCCTGCCGGGACCCTGCCTCAAGGCGCCATCGTCTTCGCCGTGACCTCCCAGCCCGCATCCGCGCCGCCCGGCAGCATCTGGCCACGGTCCTCCCCCACCTCGGCATCGATCAGGGCGTTGAGCTCGGCGTTCATGGCGAGGATCAGCTCGCCGTTGCGCACCCGATCCATCGCGAGATTCGTCATCTCGAGCGGATCCGCTTCGGTGTCGTACAGCTCCACGTCGTTGTGCCGGAACAACGCCTCGAGGCTCTTCGGCCGGTTGTGCTGCTTCGGCGAAAAATAGCGCGCGAACACGTAGCGCCCGTCGTACACCGACCGCACCGCGCCGCGCTTCTTCATGTCGGGCACGATGCCCACCTCCTTCAACGCCTTCGGGTTGCCGCCCTTCTGCACGTAGTCGACGGCCTTGTTGAGGTAGTCGCCGTCGATGTAGGCGAACATGTTGTAGTTGAACAGCACGCCGGGGTGCACGGCGTTCAGATCCGCGTTCTCGGGTGCGCTCAGCAGGCCCGACAGGTCCTTGCCCGGCAAGCCCGTTGCGATGCGTGCGCGCTTCTCCGGCGCCGTGCCGGTAAGGCCGACCAGGGTCGGGGCCAGATCGAGATGCGAAGTGATCGCCGCGCATTGCTTGCCGCCGGCGTGGTCCGGGTGGACCACGATCAGCGGCACATGATTCTGTTCGCGGTACGCGACCGCACCCTTGGCGTGGAGCTGATGGCTGCCGTCCATGTCGCCATGGTCCGCCGTGAGCACAATGATGGTGCGATCCATCTGTCCGGACGCTTCCAGCTCATCGAGCACGGCGGCGATGTTGCGGTCCACGTCGCGCAGGCAATTGAGATAGTAGTTGTGGCGCCGGCGCCAACGTGGCTCCTCGTTCGGGATCTCCCCCACCAGTGCATCGTGGGATCGCAGGAAGTCGCGATGCGCGGGAGGACGGCCCGGGGCATCCAAGCGCTGCGCATGGCTCGCAGGCAGGTCGAACTCCCACTGCTGCGCGTACAACGGATCCACCGGATCGCGCGCCACGTGAGTGAGGCCACGCCGCGACTGCACCGGTGTGCCGGGTGCATCGGTGTCATAGAACATCACGTCGTGCGGGTTGACCAGGTTGACCGCGAGGAACCACGGCTTGCCCTGCGCCGCCAGTTCGCGCCCCTTGCCGCGCAGCCAGCTGCCGCCCATCGCGGAAATCACGCCGTCGTGCAGGTAGCCGCCTTGCGTGTGGGCGATGATGTCGCCGACGCCGAAGTAGTCGGAGAAGCCGTAGCTTTCCATTTCCTGGGTGAAGATCTTGGTCGGGCTGCCCAGCTTGTTGACGGTCTCGAACTCCTTGGTGAGATGCCACTTGCCCTTGTACGCGGTGTAGTAGCCCGCCTCGCGCAGCAGGTCGCCGACGGTGCGCATCTCCGGCGAGAGGCTGCCGATCCACGGAAAGTTCGTGTTGTCGAACATCCGCGTCTGCTGGATGTGCCGACCGGTGTAGAGGACCGAGCGCGACGGCGTGCACACGCAGGAGTTGATGCGGTG
>JAIESW010000052.1 GCA_019745565.1 Burkholderiales bacterium | reverse complement strand
TGGCGCGGCCCGTGAGTCGGCTCGACAGCGACGAACTGCGGCGCTACCGGCTCCACCCGGTGCTAGGCGAGCAGGCCTTGCTGGCCAGCGACGACATGCAGGGTGTGGCGCCTGTGATTCGCGCCCACCACGAGCGGTGGGACGGGAAGGGTTTCCCCGACGGCCTGCGCGGCGCGGCGATCCCGCTCGGTGCCCGCATTCTGGCAGTCGCCGACGCGTTCGAGGATCTGCGCAGCGGTCGGATCAACGGTCAGGCCCTGAGCACGCAAGGTGCCCGCCACGCGGTGCTCGCAGGGCGCGGCAGCGAGTTCGATCCCGCCGTGGTCGATGCCTTCGAGAGCCTGTACGCGGCCGCGCCACCCAAGCCGACCGCGGTGACGCTGGGTCTGCCCACCGAGGAACTGCGCGCCGGCCACATCCTGGCGCAGAATTTCGTGTCGCCCGAAGGCGTGCTGCTGCTGTCGGCCGGCCACGAGCTGAACGACGACCTGATCGACCGCATCCGGAGCTTCGAGCGGAAGCACGGCCTGGTGCTGAAACTGGCCGTGCAGGTGGCGCAGGAGGCGTCCCGGTGAAGCAGCTGCTGATCGTCGACGACGAGACGGCGGTACTGCAAGCCCTGCGTCGTGTGCTGCAGCGGCACTTCAAGCCGCACGAGCTCGGCGTCGAGCTTTGCGCCAATCCGCTGCACGCCCTGCAGCGCCTGCAGGAAGGGCGCTTCGACGTGCTGATCAGCGACTACCGCATGCCGCAGATGGACGGCGTGACGCTGCTCGCCCGCGCCAGGGAGTGGGACCCGCGCGCAGTGCGCATGATGCTCAGCGCAGCTGCCGACTTCGGCACCGTGCTGGCCGCGGTGAATCGCGCCGAGGTCTTCCGCTACATCCCGAAGCCGTGGAGTGAACCACGATTGCTCGCCGACCTGCGTGCGGCGCTGGCGTTCGACCCTTATGCCACCCCGAGCGCCTACGAGCTGGAACGGCGCCGGCTCGAAGCGCAGGAGCCGGGCATCACGCACGTCGAGTGGGGCCCGAACGGCGAAGTGCTGATGCCAGGTAGCCCGCCGGCGCGACCAGGCAAGCTGTGAGCGCCCCCCGGGGCCGGGCCAGCCCGGCCCGCCCCCCGCGGGGGTTCAAGTTGCCCGGCAAAGCCGGATCAACTTGAGAGTCCGCCGCGCAGCGGCCGCCGCAACGCACGGACAAGGTGGGCATCCTTGCCCTGGTGCAGAATGCGTGTCTACCCCTTGCAGGGAGAGCGCCGTGCCGTCACCTCCCAGAAGCCCGGGCCAGTTGCTCCAGGAAACGCGCGAGCATTGGTCACTGATGAACCACTACGAGCGCTTCGAGCATGTGGTCGCGTTCATCCTGAGCGTGATCATCGCGCTGGTCATCGCGCTCGCCCTGCTTCAGTTGCTAGCGCGTGTGGTGCCGCTGCTCGTGACGGGCTCGATAGATCCGCTGGATCACGAAGTCTTCCAAGGCCTGTTCGGGATGATCATGACCTTGCTGATCGCGCTCGAGTTCAAGCATTCGATCATTCGCGTGGCACTGCGCCGCGAGAGCATCGTGCAGGTCAAGACAGTGGTGCTGATCGCATTGCTGGCCCTGTCGAGAAAATTCATCGTTCTGGACAGCAAGGTCACGGAAGCGCAGACCATTGCCGCATTGGCGCTTGCCACGCTCGTCTTGGGCATCGTCTACTGGCTGCTCCGCGAGCGCGACGATCGCCTGCCGAAGGACCGTAGCACGGGTCCGGGAGCCGCGCTGGGAGGCGAGTGACTGGGCTCATTGCTGGGTCACAACACCTTCGGCGGCCCTAAGTGCCCGTAGCTTGACCGCGTCTGCGAGCTCGTCGCCGCGAGCCCATCATTTCTTCGCGAGCGGCTTGAACTTGAACTTCTGCCCGCCGAGTGCTGCTTCGTACATGAGGCCGCCCTTCGCATAGGTGAACACGGCCATACCGTTCTGGTATTGGGCCGATTGGGCTCCGGCGTTCTCGCCGGTGGACGCACCCGCGCCGGCACCGCCTGTTCCCGCCTGGGCTTGCGCGCTGGCCGTGATCGCGACCGCGGAGGCCTGTGCGCCGAACTCGAACTTGCCGCTGGTGAACTGGTTGTAGGCGTCCTCGTTCTCGAAGAAGATGACCTGGCTGTAGGCTTGGCCACCGAATTGCAGTCCGACAGTCAGCTGGGTCATGCTGGCCGTCCCGGTCACAGTGTTGGCGCGATAGACCTGGCCTTTGCCGTGAGCCCCGCCGACGCCGACTCCGCCCTTGCCGATCGTGGGGAACACTGCGTACCCGTACGCGCTGTCGAAGAATTTCGCAGATACCGGAGACGCCTTGAAGGCATCGATCGTCTTGCTGTAGCTGTCGTCGGCGAACGCTGGTGAGGTGCCTCTCAGGCACATGCCGAGCAGCAGGAGAACGAGAAATCGATACATTTGGACCTCCTTTGGGCTGCCAAACGGATTCCGGTAACGGCATGGGTCGGTGGTACCCACAGTCGTCAAAGTCCAATGCGGTTCGAGCACTTGCGGAAAACGCCATGCTTCAAGCGTCACACCGTGGGACGAGTATAGGACGAAGAAGAACGCGGAGGCATGGCAACGGATTGCGCACCTCGTATCGTGCGTCGGCAGAGAACCGGTGCCCGATGAGCCTACAATTGCTACGTGCGCTCGACGTGAACGACTTCAACTTCAGGTCGAGTGCGGGGTCCCCAAGCAGTGTACGGCGCACCGGCAAGAGTGGCGAGCGGACGCGCTGCATGCCGAATCAGGGAGGGATCGAACTCATGCGATGCAACTGGCTGGGCTTCTTGCTTCCGCTCCTCGTGGCCGCTTGCGCCGGGTCGCAGCGACCCGCCCCGCCAACCAAGGGCGAGCCGCTCGCTCTGCCCTGGGGTGCAGTGTCCCAGGAGCGTGGTGCCACATCCGGCGATGAAGACCAGCGCAATGCCATGGTCAGCGCGTTGCGTGCCCGTATCGCGGCGAGGGTCGCGGCAAGCGAAGCGGGCGTGGTGCCTTACCGCGTGCTGGCGATTTCCGGCGGTGGCTCGCGCGGCGCCTACGGTGCCGGGTTGCTCACCGGATGGTCAGAGAACGGCGACCGACCCGAGTTCGACGTGGTCACCGGCATTTCCACCGGCGCGTTGATGGCCACGCACGCCTTCCTCGGGACCGTCTTCGACGAAGGACTGCAGCTCTACAGGCATACGCAGAACGCAGACGTGTTCCAGAAGCGCGGGAAGCTTGCAGTCCTCAATGGTGACGCGTTGCTCGACACCGCGCCACTCCGCGCGACCCTGGGCGCGTTGCTGACCGAAGAGGTGGTGCGGCAGGTGGCCGTAGAGCACGCGAAGGGCCGGCGGCTGTTCATCGGGACCACCAACCTCGATGCGAACACTTTCACCGTCTGGGATATGGGGGCGATCGCCGCGAGCGACCGCCCTGACAAGTTGCAGCGCTACCGCGATGTGGTCCAGGCCTCCGCGGCTTTCCCGATTGCATTTCCGCCGGTGTACTTCGAGGTCGAGCGCCCCGACGGGACGCGCTTCACGCAGATGCATGCGGATGGCGGCTTGCGCCAGACAGTATTCTTCTATGACTTCGTAGACGAGTGGCGGGATGCCCTGCGCGCAGAAGGTGTGATGCCCGATCGTGTTCGCCCGATGCTCTATCTGTTGAACAACGACCGCATCCACGGACGTGCCCGTCATAAACCGGTCGCCGGGCGAACGCTGTCGATTGCCGGCGCCAGCATCGACACTCTGATGCGACAGACGCTCGTCAACAGCGTCTACCGGCTCTGGGTGACCGCGCTGTCCAATGGCGCAGATTTCAGCATCGCTTACATACCGCCCGAGTTCGACCTTTCCGACAATTCGCTGCTTTTCGACAACGCCGAGATGGAGAAGCTCTATCAACTGGGCTACGCGCGCGCGAAGTCCGGCGCAGCGTGGTTCACGCAGAAAGCGCCGTCCACGGTCGAGGAACTCGCTCGCCTCATCAATCCGCGCGACACGATGGATCGTCTCGAGAGCGGACAGAGTCCCCGCGCGCGGTAGCGGAGAGTACGCAGCTGCGGTGCCTCGGTTGCTCCAACGACGGCGATGTTCCGCGCGGCCGTGCGCGGCCGCGAATCGGGTCAGAAGCTTCCAGTCACGTAGACCGTCGGGCCCTGGTACGACTGTTCGATCCTCCCGTTCCAGGACGGTTTCGTCGCCTCCAGCTCCACAAAGAGGCTGCGATAACCGAGACCGAAGCCCAGGTGCCGAAACGGTTGGTACAACAAATCCATGGCCATGCTCGTGATGCTGCCGTCGTATTGGTCGTAACTGAGGGAAAACCGGTCCAGTCGCGCGCCGATCGACCATTGGTCGGTAAGGGCGAAGGTCCCAAAGACACTGAGCACAGGCAGCGGGGCGGTGATCGCCGCTCCTTGCGCGCGCGTAGCGTTCTGAACGGATCCGGACAGATTGGCGTCATAGCGCGCCACGTGGAAGCCAAGCGCAATGCCCACCTCCTTGTCCTGCCGCTTGAAGAAGGAGTAGCCCGCCGACACGCGGGTATCGGCGAAGTCAAGGCGTGAATCGACAGTGGCGCCGACAGGGTAGGTTTGATCGCCCCACGAGATCTGCTGGTCGAGCGTGCGGGTTCCGCGACGATTCAGTTCGAAGTATTCCGCCTCGATACGCCAGCGTTCGCCAAGGCGGATCCGCCCCATAACGGTGGGCACTCCTTTCTGATCCTCCAGGCCCAGTGCACGTTCGAAATCGAAGGATGCACCCACCCCGCCGGAACTGGGATTGAGGCGCGCCGTCGTCGAGGACTTCGGCAGATAGGCGCCCAGCCCGATGAAGAAACGATCCGTCAACGCGGGGTTGGTCGGCACGTCGTCGACGGCCGCCTGAGCGATCGATGCAAGCCCCCCGGAAACAGCAACGACCGCGAGAAAGTGGATGGCCTTCATCTTCTCTCTCCTGCAAAGAGAGTTCGCGGAAAAACGTTACACCGTCGCGCCGGCGAAGGCAATGATTCCACGGACAACGCGGCCTCGTGCATCTGTCTTGGATTGGCAGCATTGACACCCTCCGACGGCCGCCCGTCTTGGCCTGTGCTAACTTTCACCGATGTTCGATCTGCTCATTCAGGGTGCGACAGTTTTCGACGGGAGCGGTGCCCCGCCGGTGACTGCCGACGTGGCGGTTCGCGATGGACGCATTGCCGAAGTGGGCAAACCGGGTGAGGGTGCACATCGCGTCGTCGACGCTAACGGCCTCGCCCTGATGCCCGGCATCGTCGACGTCCACACCCATTTCGACGCGCAAGTCACCTGGGACCGCACCTTGTCTCCCTCGCCGTCGCTGGGCGTCACCACGGCGGTGATGGGCAACTGCGGTTTTGGCATCGCGCCGTGCCCGGCTTCGCAGCGCGAAACGATGCTCAAGAACCTGTCGGTGGTCGAAGGCATGGATCTCGACGCGCTGCTCACCGGCACCCGCTGGGAGTTCGAATCGTTCTCCGACTACCTCGCGCAGTTGCGACGCATCGGCCCCTACGCAAACCTGGCAGCGCTGGTCGGCCATTCGAGCGTTCGCACGGCGGTGATGGGTGACGAAGCCTCCACACGGGCTGAGCCAACGCCAGGGGAACTCACTCGCATGCAATCGCTGGTGCGCGAAGCGCTCGACGCGGGCGCAATCGGTCTCGCGTCTTCGTTCTCCCCCAATCACGCGGGGTTTGCCGGACGTCCCATGCCGTCGACCATCGCGTCCGACGCCGAATTGCGTGCACTCGCGCAACCGCTGGCCGAACGCAAACGCGGCGTCTTCGTGATGGCGACCGGACCACGCGGCACCACGGAATTCATGGAATCGCTCGCGGCCCAGACTGGTCGGCCCGCTTTCATGGTCACCGTGCTGACCATGTACAACGACGCCGCACCCGATGTGGCGATGGGCTACTACGAGCGCTGTGCGGCGGCCCGCGCGCGCGGCAACGAGGTCTATATCCACGCCAACTGCCACCCGCTGTCTTTCGATTTCACGCTGCGCGATCCGTACCTCATGTTCTCCCACAGTGCTTTCGCGCGCGTGAAAGCGGCGCGACCGGAGGAATTGCCCGGCATCTATGGCGATCCCGCGTTTCGCCGCGAATTCCGCGCAGACTTGGCGAACCCCAAGGCAGGAATCCTGTTCTACGGCGACTGGTCCAAGATCGAGGTCGAGGAACGACCGGTGAGCGAACTGGCGCGTGCAGCGGGGCGAGATCCCCTCGATTGGTTCTTCGACCTGCCGCTCGATACGCCTCTCATCGCGAAGCTGTTCCAGAACAACGATGCCGGCGTGGCGCCATTGCTCAAGCACGAGTCGGGCGTTGTCGCACTCTCCGACGCCGGCGCGCATCTCATGTTCCTGTGCGATGCAGGATTCGGGCTGCACTTCCTGAAGCATTGGGTGCGCGAGACCGGAACGTTCACTCTTCGTGAAGCCGTGCGCCGATTGACCTCGGACCCGGCGGCGAAGTACCGCATTCCCGACCGCGGCCGGATCGTGCCGGGCGCGTGGGCAGACCTGCTCTTGTTCGACCCCGCGACCGTTGGAACGTCTGCGCTGGAGCGGCGGCGGGATCTGCCAGCGGGCGGCGCCCGCATGATTCGCCGGCCGGAAGGCGTTCACGGCGTGTGGGTGAACGGCATCCAGGTTCATGATGGAACGGACTACGTCCCACTCGAAGCCGGTCCCGGAGAGGTGATTACCAGATTCCTGCAGTGATCGTGGACCGACCCATCATGCGCTGCCCTAGCGCGGCGGACACTGCTGCGCATCCCCCAGCCGAATGTCGAACCGATCCGTCACCGCCGCGCCCAGCGTCGCACCGAGCGCAGCCTCGAACGCTTCCGACGGCTGCGTCACGAGCCGCAACGGCTGCATGGTGAAGGTGTAGTCCTCGAACTCGTCCACACCGATCTGCCCCACGTCGCGCCAGGTGATGGCGTAGCCCCAGGTCCAGCCCACGAGCGCGGCAACCTCGTAGGCATCGTCGTCGACCCGGTCGAGATCGGGACCCTGCTTCGAGGAGATGACGCACACGAGCCAGGTCTCGAACTCCATCGTGGCGGTGCCATGGGCGCGGGCGTTCGCCAGGAAGGCACGCGGGCGATCCTCGTAGAGCGGAAAGTCGCCTTCGTCGTACCAGGGTAGCGCATCGAACTTGTGTTCCGCCGCGCGGAATTGTCCGGCGGTATCGGTCTCCGGCTGTCGCAGGCCGAAAGGCGGCGGATCGACGAACCGCGCCGGCAGCGGCACGCTGGGATCCTTGCTCCAGCGGAAGTCGTCGGCCTCGAAGCGGGTGAGCACCTGGAGATAGTGGAACTCGCGCGCCTGGTCCCGTGGGCTCCGGAAGCGGCCACGGATGTTCACGCCATTGCGCTCCCGACCCGGAGTGGCGTCCTCGTCCTGAAAACGACGGTACCAGGAGATCTCCATCGACCCGCACAGCACCGGGCCGCAGTGCACCGGACGGATCTGGGGCTGGCGCACGGCGGCGGTGTCGGCGGCGTCCGTGCTGAAGGACAGCACCAGCATCGCAGCCGCCACCGGCCGCGCCAGCCGCCGTGCAACACCAGCCGAAGCGTGAGGAACGGGCATCACAGCTATCATCCGTGCAGGGTCGTGCAGATGGCAACCCCGTGACGGATCCGCCCGCAACCTGCAGCGGCGGCCTGCCGTCCCTACGTCGTGGAAAGGAGCCGTTCCGTGGTATCCGCTGTGCGTCGTGCAGCGCTACTGGTCTTTGCCATGCCGATGCTGGCTCCGGCGGTGTCGGCCGGCTGCTCGCCGGAGGATTCTCCCGTCACCCTCACGCGCTTCGCCTGGGTGGACACCTGCGCTGCCACGCCGTGTCCGACGCTGAAGGCCGAAGGAGAGATCGAGAACCGCTGCGACATACCGCTCGGCGCCCGTGTCAAGCTGCGCGCCCTGGATGCCGCCGGCGAGGTCGTGGTCGTGTCGCAGTTGTGGCCCTTCGGCTCGCGCAACATCCCGCCCGGGCGCCACGTCATTTCCTTCGACCAGTGGATCGCGCACGACCCGGCCATCGTGTCCTTCACCGCGGAGATCGCCGAGTTGCGCCGTTGGCGCTAGCTCGGCTGTTGCGCGAATTCACCGGCAGCGGTCTCGGATGACGCAGACGGTGCAATCGTGTGGCGCGGACGGGGCCGGGCTTCACGCAAGCGATCGAAGCTGAACGTCACGCGGGCCGGGCAACCACGCGCCGCGCGACCACGTAGAGCACGTAGGGCACGGTCAACACCAGCGCACCGCCGACTACGCCCGGCGCCAGGTATACCGCCAGCGAGGCCTTGTCGGCCGACGCGAGGCGCCACGCCACGCCGGCACCCACGATCCCGCCCATCAGCACCGGCCACAGCAGCGGGACACGATCGAACAGCGCGCCCACCGGACGCGTGATCAGCCAGCACAGGAACATCAGCAGCGCACCGCCGATGCATCCTGCAAACAGTCCCACCAGCGTGCTGGTCGGAGTTTCAAACGCCGCGTAACCCAGGAATGCTCCGAACGCGCCGCCTGCCAAGGTCATCGCAGGCAGGCCGCGCCGCAGTGGCGCAGGGGCGGATTCCATAACGGGAAGCTGGTAACGGGAAGCCGGTCGCGCGGGCGCCGTCTCGGGGCTGCGTGCACCGGCAACCATGGGGAGCACGAAGCGTCGGTCGTACCACCTGCCGACGAAGTGCACGATCGCCACCGCCGCTACGACGATGGCGAAGTGCGTCCAGGAGTAGGACTGGTCCAGGGCCGCACGGTCACGCAGCTTGTCCGTTTCCGTCAGGAACGTGGCGCTCAGGCCCACGATGACCGCGGTGAACACCAGGCGCAGCGCGTGCCGTGCGAGAACGTAGACGCGCATCTGTTCCAGTCGCCATTCGACCCGCTGCCTGAACAACATCAGTGCCGAGAACGCCAACGGCAACATGACCAGGAAATGCGCGATCCAGCCGACGCCGGGCACCAGCAGGTCGAACACCTTCGACACGATGATTCCGGTTATCAACGCCACCGTGGCAGCCACCGGGAAGAAGCAAGCGTAGAGCATGAATACGACAGCGCTCCCGATGAGGATCACCGGCGTCATCACCGCACCCGCGGCCCCGATACCGCCGCTGTCGCCGCCACCGCCACGGCCCTGCAATGCGTGCTGGGCGGCGTCGTATTGTTCTCGCTGTGCCTCGGTCAGCCGCTCGTCATGGGTATACCGCGGCGTGTTCTGGTCCGGCATGACTGCTCCTCGTGGCTCCCTGTGACCGCGGCGCCCCATGCGCCGCGGTTCGCGATCCCTCGTCTGCTTGCACTCGCCCGGTCGGCGAGCGGCACATCGACGATGGTGAGATCGGCCAACTGCGCGGGTACTATGATACTTGCATGCCGAATCGACGGTCCGGCCGAGGTGCGCACGGCTCCTGCGAAAGGACTGGTCTCGCTGGGAAGACGGTCTGCCGGGCCGGGAGGATGGATGGCCCTCGTTGTTTGCTGCAGTCGTTGTCGGCCTGCCAGCAGCGCGTGCGAGGTTCAGCTGCCGACGGGATTCGGCCGCGCGCGCATCGTCGCCGGACATCCACAGACGGAACGTGGCAATCGAAGCCTGAATATAGCCAGGCGGATCCGTGGCGCCGCCGAACGCGGCCTTGCTCGTCAGCGTATTCGTGGTCAGGAGGCCACCGACATAGGGAGCCGGCAGCCCGCTCAAGACCAACTGGCAACGTACCGGGAAGAGACCGTCTTCCGGAAAGTTGATCCCCACCGCGAGGCACTCACCGTTGCCGCGAAACGAGATCGAGCCGAGCGTGATCTCGGCATAGAAGTTCTGTCGCGCGCGTTGATCGGTCGCGCCGAAGCACGCGCGCAGTTCGGCGAGCCGGCGGCTTTGCGTCTGAACGACCTTCCCATCCGCAGGGCGCGTCTCGATGCTCCAGAACGAGAAGAGACGTTCCGCGTCCGCGGGAAACGGTTTGAATCCCGTTGCGACGGAGTTGCACCAGTCCGCCGTGGGATCGTGCTGGTCCCGGATGCTGCGCAGAACGTAGATATCCTCCAGTGCAGTCTCTGCACTGTGAGAAGGCGCCGCGTAGGCACACAGAAGAACGGCAACGCCGACGGTCGCTGCGCCGGCGATGATTGCCCGGCGAGCGAAGAGGGCGGGTCCGTCGGTCCGTCGAATCGAGATGAACGCCTTCATGACGCGACTCTCATCGCGGCAGCCAGCCGATCGCGTGCGCATGCAGGCTGTGGATGTGGAGGCGATCCGCGATCTCGGTCGCGCTCGTGGTTTCCGGATAAGCACCGCTCGGATCCTGCAGGTCTTCCGTGACGCGACCGTCCTCGTCGATGGCGAAGACGTGTCCATAGGATTCACCGAGCGGTAAGACAGAGCTCGGTAGCCGCAGGATCACTTTCCGCATGAACGGCTTCTGGGCAAGCCCGTCTGCTGCCGGATTGCGCGGCTTGAAGAGCCCCACCCAGATGCGGCCGTCGCGTCCGCGCATCAGGCTGTCCGGGTAGCCGGGCAGATTGTCGAGCGGCACACGGACCTGCGGCGAGCCGCTCCGCACGTCAGAGGCGATAGCGGCCCGTCTCGTTCACGAACAGGCTATGGCCGTCGGACGACAAGGCGATCCCGTTCGCGAACGAAAACCCATGGGCCACGATGCGCGTCGTGCCTTTCGTGGGGTCATGCGCGAGCACACGTCCGCCCGTGTTGATGAAGATTTCCCGCTCGCTGCCGTCCGGGTTCATCCGAATGAGATTCCCCCTCATCATGGCGGCGTAGAGCTTGCCGTCCGGTCCGATCGCGATGTGCTCGGGTCCCACCTCGTTTCGGACGTCGATCGCGCGCAGACCCGACAGGCGTGTGTTCGGCGCACAGGCCCCGTGAAACCTGTCGGAACCGGTGCGACCCGTGCAACGGGTTCTATGGGGACGGGCCAGAAGCACAGATATCCGGCAACTGCGAAAACAACGATTGCTGCAACTCCGATGACCCGGCGAATGAGGGATCCGCGCATGCAACATCTCCGACCGATTCGGGGGCGGGACCTTGGTACTTGTTCCGGGCCAGGTCGACGCACTGCGAGCGCTGAATGTCGAGTTGATGCCGTGCGCATCTGCCTTGCAGAGTGAATTCCTGCGTCGTGGAGGAATGAAAACTCGAGCGCGCGACGATTGGACGGCGCAACCCGTCAACATCCTGGTTGCGATGTCGGCGCCGGCGGCAGGAACGTATCACGCTGAGGTTGGTGGATCGCGATACGGATTGCGTCAGGATGAAACAAAAGCACGCATTTGCAAAAGGGGCGCGGAGCGGGGCTCGGCGCGAGGTCGATCGGGGTTTGACACCGGTGCCCGAGCCATCGGCCGGCACGCTTCTGGTCGTTGTCCCGATGCCGCCACGCCTTGCGAAAGGGCCCGGGAGAGAGTGCACCGTCCGACCCCCTTGGACCTGGCCAGCGTCAGCAGGCGACGCGGATGTTGACACCCGAGTCCGCCCCGCGTTATCTAAAGGCGCATCGGCGTTGAGGGACGGGACCTCGACGCGAAAAGTGCCAGGAGGCAGCCATGAACGTTCTGCTTGCACTTCGCGCCACAGCCGTGTTTCTGCTGGGATGGCTCCTGCGGAGACGGGTCGCTCTCATCGCGGTGACCTGCCTGTTGGTCGGGCACGGCACTCCCGCGTTTGCCATCGCCAGCTGCAATGCAGGGGCCGGGCCCACGGTCTCCGGCGGAAGCGGTGACTCGTGTGGTCTGAACAAGTACGCAGTGACCGTGACCTCGGTCGTGGACGGCGGCGGGGTGGGTTACAACGGCGGTGCCGCCACCTCCCTGATCTCCGGCTCGCAGAGCGGGAGCATTTCCATCTTCGACAACTTGAATGATGGGCAGGGTCCACCGGTCGCCAACGGGAATTTCTACAGCAATCTGCTGGTGGACTTCACCATTTCCGGGCCGGCGTCCGCCGCGCCTTTGCCGACGACACTGTTGATTGGTGTGGCCGGGTCCGTGGCGGGCACTTGCACGAACTGCGAAGGCCAAATCAGCTACAGCCTGTCGCTGCAGCGCGGCAGTCTGTTGAACATTTCGGTTTCAGGCGGGCAGGGGCCCGGAAGCGACTGGGCAGCCAGCATCGGTTCTTCGGTAGGTGCTACAGGCAGTCTGTCGAATATCGACGACAAGGGGTTCAACGGTGCGCTGACGTTCGACGCCGCGAGCCTCCTCAATCAGTCTTTCCGCCTGACCGCCAGCGTGAGCGGCACTGTGAATTTCACGGGGCCTAACCCTTCGGGGGCCTCGCTGACGGCAGACGCGTCGCACACCGCGCTCTTCAATCTCATACTGCCTGCCGGATATTCGATCGTGGCCAGTCCCAACGCCGTGCCATTCCTGACCGCCCCGGTGCTTCTCGTGCCCGAGCCAGCCGCGGCAAGTCTCGTGTCGATTGGGCTGGCTGCGTTGTCGGTCGTTGCTGCGCGCAGGCGCTCGCGACGTCACCGGGGATAAGCGATCGCCGCTTCGTGGGCGCCATTATCGAGGTAAGCCGATGGGCAACTCAGTCTTGGCGAATCTGGGTCGTGGATGGTGCCGAAGCGTTTGAGTTCCAGCGACACAACCCGGCCGGATTTGCTTCGACGCACTGATCCGCGCGGCATCGGCGGGAGCGACAGAGGCAAGGCACCCAAAGGCAGCAGCGGCGGCCGTCGAGCATCGGTACGAGAGGCCGGCAGTCGGCGTCGCACCCCGACCGCACCGTAGGTGGTCGGAGTCGGGAGGCGGAAGACGGGTGACCGTCGCGGATTCCCCCTGCCCTCTTTCCATGAAGAGGGCAGGGTGGTGGTACGAGCCTTACTTGGGGAGGATGACAGTGTCGATCACGTGAATCACGCCGTTGGTGGCGACCACGTCGGCTGCCACCACCTTGGCGCCATTCACGGTCACGCCGGACGCGTCCTTCTTCAGCGCCACGGTCTGGCCTTGCACGGTCTTCACGTCGGCGGTGGGCACGTCCTTGGCCAGTACCTTGCCCGGCACGACGTGGTAGGTTAGTACCTTGGTGAGAGCGGCCTTGTCCTTGAGCAGTGCTTCCACGGTGCCGGGGGGCAGTTTGGCAAATGCTTCGTCGGTGGGGGCGAAGACGGTGAAGGGGCCCGGGCTCTTCAAGGTGTCCACCAGGCCGGCGGCCTGCACGGCGGTAACCAGGGTCTTGAAGGAGCCCGCGGCCACGGCGGTATCCACGATGTCCTTGCCGGCAGACTCCGGCTTGTTGGCTTGCGACATGCTGGAGCAGGCGGAGAGGATACCGGCGACGGCTACGGCGAGAACGGCACGGCGTGCGATCATGATCTGAATTCCTTTTGAGATGAGTGAGTTGGGCGATGCCGGAACGGGCCTCCGGGGTTGCCGACGGCCGCGACGGCGAGAGGGCGTCACCGGGTTTTTCGGGCTATCGAGAACCCAAGCGGGCCTTCCGGTTCAAAACCCGACCACACTGACCATAACGTGAACTGATTAGTTCACAAAAGAGGCTTATGAGTATATTTGCCAGACTGACAGTGCGTCAGCAGCAGCAGAAGGTGCGCGAGGAAGCCATCCTCGACGCGACGCGGGTCATGCTGGCGCGCAAGGGCTATGACCTCATGACCGTGGACGAGGTGGCCGCCGAGGCAGGCATCGCGAAGGCGAGCCTGTACAAGCACTTCAGCTCCAAAGAGTCTCTCGCCGCGGCGGTCATGATCGAACTGCTCGACCGGGCGCTTGCGTTCATGGATACCCTGCCCGCGGAAATGCCGCCCATGGAGCAGATGCAGGCACTGCTGCGTTGGGCGCTGGACTTGCGCCTGGAGGGTGGACTGCCGCTGCTGCCCTCGACCAGTTCCACGCTGCAGGCCAGCCTGCTGGCGAATCGCGAATACGTGAAGCGCATCCTGGCGCTCAACGAGCGCATGACGGGGCTGGTGAAGGCCGCTCAGGCCCGCGGTGTCATCGAGCCCGACCTGCCGCCCGACGTTGCAGTGTTCGCGCTATACGCCCGCACCTGCGACCCGGCCGTGGACTATCTCCAGATGACCGGCCGCTACACCAACAAGCAGGTCGCCGATTACCTCGTTCGCGTCGCATTCGGCGGGCTGCGCGGCGAGCGCTGATGTGAGATCCCCCCCGATAGGCCTTGCGGCCTCTCCCCCCGAGGGGGCCAGTCCGCTTGGGGCGGCCCGGCGCGGGCTGAGCGAAGCAGTCCGTTCGTCGCTCGGTCCGAGGGCACGGTTGCCCCTGCCTTCCCGGCGATCGGGGTCGTGGGAGACGGTTACATCGTCCTTGCCGATGCCCGACGCTCACCCATGATCGTGAATAGCCGTCAGTCCGGGACCGCGACCGTCCGAAGACGCCATCCGGGAGGTGTGATCCGGTCGGCGCCGGCCCGCGTGCGTGCGCTGCTGATCACGGCGGCGTAATTGCCGCTGGCGCGGCGTCGATGACTTGGCTGGACGGCTTCCATGGTGTCGAACTCGCGTGGTGAGCGGTGCCCGGCCCCCGCGCCCGGAACCGGGGTTTGGCTGCCGACGCGAAAAGTGACCGTGGGTTGCTCCAGAGTGCATCCCATTCGTCGTTCTGTTTTTAGCATCATCTTCTTCCAATCAATGTAATTTTCAGAACGAGCGCACGCCAGCATCATCCGGGCAGATTCCTCGAAGCGAGTTCCGCCATGGATCACGGTAGTGTCCTGTTCTGCGCCGGTGCGCTCGCTCCGGCGACTTCGATGCTGCTCGCATCGCTGCTGCCGGGGCTGAGCAGCGTCCCCACCGCGATGCTGTGGCGGACCTTCGGCATTCTGTCCGGCGTTGCCTTGGCAGGGATCTGCGTTGCCCTCTGCGCGGGTGCGCCCGCCCATGACGTCCTTCCGATGTTGGACGCATCCCGGCTCGGCCTGGTGGTTGCCCTGCTGGTGCAGCTGCTCGGTGGAGTCATCGGAGGGTTTTCTGCCCGCTACCTCGAGGGGGAGCCGGGGCAACGGCGCTACCTTGCCGCCCTGGCGGCTGTGCTGGCCGCGGTCCATTTGTTGCTGATGGCCGACCATTGGGCAATTCTGATCGTCGCCTGGGCCCTGGCGGGGGCGGCACTGCAGTACCTGCTGTGCTTTTACCCGGATCGTCCGTTTGCCCTGCTCGCGGCGCACAAGAAGCGCATCGCGGACCGTGCCGCCGATCTTCTGTTGATCGGGGCAGGGGTCCTGGCCTGGACCGAGACGGGGAGCGGATCGCTGTCCGACCTCTGGGCCCATGTCGGGCGCGAGGGTGTGTCGCCCTCGTTGCAGATCAGCGCCGGTTGTCTCGTGCTGGCCGTCATCCTGCGTACAGCGCTGCTCCCGGTCAACGGGTGGCTGATCCAGGTCATGGAGGCACCGACACCCGTATCTGCCTTGCTGCACGCGGGTGTCGTGAACCTCGGCGGCTTCGTATTGATCCGCTTTGCGCCGTTGCTGGAGCACGCGACCGTAGCCCGCGGTCTCCTGATTGCCTTCGGTCTCGGAACCGCCGTGCTCGCGGGCCTGGTGATGCTGACGCGCATCAGCATCAAGGTACGCCTGGCTTGGTCGACGACCGCGCAGATGGGCTTCATGGTGCTCGAATGCGGTCTCGGCCTGTATACATTCGCGGCGCTGCACCTGATCGGACACTCCCTTTACAAGGCGCACGCCTTCCTGTCGGCATCGATGGCCGTCAGGCAGACCCGGTTGCAAGAGATGCGCGGCTCGATGTCGCCGGCGCCGATCAGTCTCTTGCTGGCCCCCGCCTTTGCGGTGCCAGCCGTGATGTCGGTGCCGCTGGTGACGGGCGGCACTTCCTGGCCCTGGTGGTGGGGTGCAACCCTCGGCCTGGCTTGGGCCCCCGTGCTGTGGACTCCAGCCCCTCGAGCGGACATCCGCAGGTTCTGTTTGCACGCGCTCTCAGGCCTTCTGACGCTCCTGGCGCTTACCAGTCTGGCTGCACTGGCTCACAACGTGCCGCTGGGCACCCTGGACACGCCCGACGCGGCTCTCGGCGTGGTCGCGTTACAAGGAATGGCGGCGATGTATGTATGCCTGGTTGTCCTCCAACTGCGCCCACAGGCACTGCGATCCTGGCGGCGGTGGAGCTATGCGGGTTTCTATGTCGACGAGCTGTATACCCGAATGGCAATGCGATGCTGGCCTACCCGCTGGGCCCCAGCGACACCGGGCGTGCCGCGTCCCGACACCCCTTCGTTCGGGAAAGTCGCGACCCCGAACTGATCCGGCAACCAGGAGAAGATGATGGACACGCTCGAAGTTCGCACCCGGATCGGTGGAGACGATCTGCTCTCCTCTGCGAGCACTGCCGGCACGCCGCCAGCTGAGTGGGAAGTTCAAGTCGAGTCCGCTTGCGACCAGGCCTGCCGCAGCATCGCTCCCGTGTGGCCCCTGGATCGTGCGATCGCCGTGAATCCACATTGGTCGCGCATCGGCATGCCGGTGCGCCAGGTGGCAGCGCGCATGGCAGCGTTGGGGGGCATTCGTGTTTTCCCGTCGCGAGCCAACCAGCGGCAGGCGTGGGACGCGCGGCGGATCCGCGCGCAGGACCTGGACAGTGCCTTGATCCGGCTGCCCGCTGCGCGGCGGGCCGCGTTGACGAGCGCGCAGTGCCTGGACGCCCTGGACAGCCCACTCCCGGTATCCCAGTTGCCCTTGCTCATCGATGTTTTGGACGACGATCCGAAGCGCCACACCCGCCTGTCATGGCGGCAGGCCATCACTCATCAGGTGAGCCAGACGTGTGCCGCCTATTTCGACGAACGGCAGGCAGACTGGCAGCCCGAGCGGCCGCAAGGTTTGTATGCCTTCTGGCGCGAAACGCTGCAGCATGACCATGGCATCGGCATTCTGATGGGCTTGCCGGGACTGGGTCGCGCCATCGACGCGCTGCCGCCGACAGGCGCGGATGCCGAACGCTGGGTACTGCAACGCCTGAATCTTCCCCGGTCCGTGTGGGCCGATTATCTCGAGGCGGTTCTGCTCACCGTGAACGGCTGGGCATCCTGGTGCGCCTACCTGGGCTGGCAGGCACGCCTGCAAGGCCGGGAGGATCAGCATCTCCGGGAGCTGCTGGCCATTCGACTGGCCTGGGGAGCCGTCTTGCTGGAATGCAAGGATGACGCCGCTGCGCGCCTGGCGTTCGCCGCTCTGCACCGGGAATGGAGCCGGGCGCCGGCATTGCTGCAGCAGGCCGAGGCGGCGCTGCTGATCGACGAGGTCTGGCAAGTCGCGCTCGAGATCGGGTATCAGCGCCAACTGGCGCGCAAGCTCCTCGCGTCCAGCGCCGAGAGTGCCCCGCCCGAGAGCATCGAAGTACAGGCCGTCTTTTGCATCGATGTGCGCAGCGAACGGTTGCGCAGAGCGCTCGAATCCGTTTGGCCCGCCGTGCGGACCATCGGATTCGCAGGGTTCTTCGGTCTGCCTGCGGCCTACACGCCGATGGCGACGCGGGCGAGGCGGCCGCAGTTGCCCGGGCTCTTCGCGCCGACCCTGGAGGTCACCGATCGGGTGGTCTCGTCGACGTCGTCGCAGCGCGCGAGCGATGCTGCGCTGCTGGATGCTGCAAGCCAGGCCCGATCCGATCGGTTCGAACTCTCGTCGCCGTGGCGTGCCGCCGGTCGCTGGCCAGGCGCTGCGTTCTTCTTCGTCGAGGCCGCGGGATTGGCGTACCTCGGAAAGCTGGCCCATTGGCTGATACCGGGGAAGCAGGCGCGGGTGCGCGATGATCTGGCCGGGCTGCCCGCCCGCTATCGGTCCCGATCCCGGCCCCAGATCGTCGGATTGGATCCGGACGCAAAGATTGCGCTGGCGTCGCGCGTGCTGCATGCGATGGGCCTCGATCGGAACTTCGCCCCTTTGGTGCTTCTGGTCGGACACGGAAGCCAATCGCACAACAACGCCCACGCAGCCGCGCTGGACTGCGGTGCGTGTTGCGGTCAGACCGGCGAGGTCAACGCGCGCAGCCTGGCGCTGCTGTTGAACGAGGCGCCGGTTCGGGACGGTTTGCGGGCGTACGGAGTCTCCATTCCCGAGGAGACCGTGTTCATGGCAGCGCTGCACAACACGACCACGGACGAGATCGAAGGGTTCGACCTGGACCTCTTGCCGGCCTTAGCTGCTACCCGTTGGGACCGGCTGCAGGCCGTCTTTGCGCAAGCCTCCGATCAGGTCCGACGGGAGCGAGCCCGGCAGTTGGGCCTGAACCCGCGTGCGCCTCACGCGGAGCTCCTCGATGTGCTGCGCACGCGAGCCAATGACGGGGCGCAGACGCGTCCCGAATGGGGGTTGGCCGGCAACGCTGCGTTCGTGATCGCGCCGCGTCGGCGTAGTCTCGGCGTGGTCCTGGAGGGACGTGCCTTCCTGCACGATTACGACGCCAGCGAAGATGCCGACGGCAGCGTCCTGGAGTTGCTGCTGACCGCGCCGATGCTCGTCACCCACTGGATCAATTGGCAGTACCACGCATCGACCTGCGACCCCGAGCGCTTCGGCAGCGGCAACAAGGTGCTGCACAACGTGGTGGGTGGGAATATCGGCGTCTTCGAGGGCAACGGCGGCGACCTGCGCATCGGCTTGTCGCGGCAGTCGCTGCACGACGGTGAACGCTGGGTACATGAACCGCTGCGGCTGACGGTGGTCGTCGACGCGCCGCAGCGCGCGATCGAGGATGTCATTCGCAAGCATGCGGTGGTCATGCAACTGTTGAACAATGACTGGCTGACCTTGTGGCGCTTCGACGAGGCACGTCTGCTGCGGTACGACCAGGGCGAGTGGCGGCCCGTGGAGCCGGAAGCGGACTGATGGACGCCTACGCGAAGCAGAAGGTCGCCTTTCTGACCCGACACGGCAAGGAGCAGGTTGTCGCGCCCGTGTTGGAGGAGGGGCTCGCTTGCAGGATCGAACATGTCACCGCGTTCGATACCGACCAACTGGGAACATTCACGCGGGACAGAGCGAGATTCGGGACCCAGCTCGAGGCGGCGCGTCGCAAGGCCCGCATCGGCATGGAGCTCGCAGGAACCTCGTTGGGGATAGCGAGCGAAGGCAGTTTCGGACCGGACCCGATCAGCGGCTTGCTCCCGTGGAATGTCGAATTGCTGGTGTGGATCGACGACGTCCTCGGGATCGAAGTGGTCGGCATGGCGCAAGGTACAGGGCGCTGCGGCAGCCTCCTGGTCGAGGATTGGGATGCGCTCGAAGCGTTCGCCGTTCGCGAGGGATTTCCGCAGCACCGTCTGGTGTTGCGTCCCCAGAGCCGGGACGACCCACGCATACGCAAGGGCATTGCAGATTGGGGTCATCTCAGAGCCTGCTTTGACCAGTGCCTGGTGCAGTCGGACGATTGGCAGGTGTTCGTCGAGACGGATCTGCGGGCATTTGCGAATCCGAGCCGCATGCAGAATATCGAACGGGCGGCGCGCGATCTCATCCTGCAGATCCGGTCTTGCTGCCCGATATGCGGATCCCCCGGATATCGGGTGGCTGGTCGGCAGCCCGGTCTGCCGTGCGCCGCTTGCGGGCTCCCGACGACGAACTACCGAATGGAGGTGTGGGAGTGCGTACGATGCCGGCATCGGGTAGAGCAGGCGAGGGTGGATTGCACCGTTGCGAGTCCCATGGTCTGCTCATTCTGCAATCCGTAGACTCGCGCGGTAGTTGCAATGAGCCCCGCCCGCGGCCCACGTGCGAGTGGGGACCGGCCCCGGGAAAGCGGGCGACGGCACCGAATGCCGTTCATGCAGATCCCCGTGGGTGTCGGGCTACGCAGGGTAGTATCGGACAGCTGTCAACCGCAATTGCTCGCTCGAGAACATGGCACGCTTGAACTACCATCACCTCCATTGCTTCTGGGCGGTTGCCAAGGAAGGGCATCTCACGCGCGCGGCCGAACGACTGCACGTCTCGCCGTCGTCGCTGTCGACCCAGATCAGGCTGCTGGAGGACTCGCTCGGGCAGCCGCTGTTCGAACGTCAGGCGCGCAAGCTGAAGCTGACCGAGGCCGGCCGGGTTGCCCTCGGCTACGCCGAACCGATATTCGCCAGCGGCGCGGAGCTGCTGTCGGTCCTGCGCGAAGGCCGTTCGGCGCAACGACAAGTGCTGCGCATCGGCGCGGTGGCGACGCTGTCGCGCAACTTCCAGGAGAATTTCCTCGCACCTCTGCTGAACCGGGAAGACGTGGAGCTCGTCCTCCAGTCCGCCGGTCTGGCCGAACTGCTCACGCGCCTGCGTGTTCACACGCTCGATATGGTGCTGTCGAACCGCCGCGTGCACGGGAGCGCCGAAGAGCCCTGGCGCTGCCGCCGTATCGCGCGGCAGCCGGTCAGCCTGGTCGGACGGCCGCGCAAGCGCCAGCGTGCCTTTCGTTTCCCGGAGGACCTGTCGGCGCTGCCGCTGCTGCTTCCCGGGCGCGACAGCGAGATACGGGTGGGTTTCGACCTGCTGTGCGAACAGCTCGGCGTTCGCTACGCGCTCAAGGCCGAAGTCGATGACATGGCCCTGCTGCGCCTGTTGGCGCGCGACGCCGGCGGCATCGCGCTCGTGCCCAGCGTCGTTGTGCGCGACGAACTGAACAGCGGGGCACTCGTGGAGCACGCGATCGTGCCCAATCTGTTCGAGAACTTCTATGCGATCTCGGTTCCGCGTCGCTTTGCGCCGCCGCTGTTGCGTGAACTGCTGGCGCGGCCGGAATCCGAGGTCCTGGGTGCCCGCTAGATCACGCATCGGTCGCGACGCTGCGCGGGGGGTTGTTGCAGGCAATCCGCCGCGTCGATAGGATGTCCTTCGCATGCAGTTGCCTCCCGATCACCCGAATCGCATCGAGCTGAACGACGAGGTTCATGCTCGTCCGCCGGAGGCGCTGGTCGCGCCGCTGCGTCTGTCGTTCCTCGCCCTCTACTGCGATCCGGCCGAGCG
>JAIESW010000006.1 GCA_019745565.1 Burkholderiales bacterium | reverse complement strand
ACCCCACGGAACGACACAACAAATCGCATCGTCCCCAAGGCAACGGCAACATACAAGGAGTGTACATCCCCTCCCCCAGCTTGCTGGGGGAGGGTTAGGGTGGGGGCAACGACGCAACGTCAAGCCACCGCCCTCAACCCCGCCGCGATCTGCACCCGCGCCGCCCGAACGGAAGGAATGACCGCCGCCACCATCCCCACCACAGCAGCACAGACGAACTGCAACACCACCGTCGCCTGAGAAACCTCGAACACCGGAAACAGCGACCCCACCAGCCGGCGAAACAGCTCTGCCACCGGAAAGGTCGCAAGCACCCCAAGCGCCCCGCCAATCAGCGCGATCGCCATCGACTCCCCGACGATCAGCCCACCCACGCTGAAAGGCTTGAACCCCAACGCCTTCAGCGTCGCATACTCCGACAGCCGCTCGCGTGCACTCATAGCCATGGTATTGGCCATCACCGCCATGATGATGAAGATCACCAGGTACGACACCACCCGGATCGCGACGACCAGCGTTTCCACCATCGACACGAAACTCAGCTGGAACGCGCGCTCGGTTTCGGTCAGCGTCTCCGCCAGCGAGTTACGGAACTGCGCATCGATGACCCGACCCGTCTCCGCGGCGCGGTCCGGATCGGCGATGCCCAGCACGTACAGGCCATAGTAATTCGCCCGTCGCGGCATCAGGATCTTCACCCGCTCGTTCAGGTAGTCCCAGTGGAAGAAGAATTGCGAGGTATCCACCTTGCTGTCCCGACCATCGTAGATGGCGCGAACCACGAACTCCCAGTTGCCTGGGTAGATCATCCCCTTGAGCGGAACGACGTCACCCACCTTCCAGCCATAGGTATTGGCGAGCTTGCGACCCACGATGGCACCCTTGCGGTCGCGCAGGAACTCCTTGTAGTCCGGCTCCGGAATAAGGTACTCCGGGTAAAGTGGGAAATAGTCCTCGGGATCCACGGCGAACTGCGGAAAGAAGTTCTTCGTCTCCTGATACACGCCACCGAACCAGTTGACACCCGCGACGCCGGTGACGCCCTCCACCTGGCGCAGCTTCTCGCGATAGGTCGCCGGCAACGGGAACACCAGGGACACCGAGCTGCGCGTGATGATGCGCGAGGATGAGGCCGTGTTGACGCCGGAGAACCATGCCTCGATCACCGTCGACAGGAGGCCGAAGGCGAGGATCGCGACGAAGATGCCCAGCGCCGTGAGCGAAGTGCGGAGGCGATGTCGCAGAGCGTTGCGGAGGATGAACTTGAGGAGCATCAGGTCGCCTTTACGATTGCGCCCTTGTCGAGATTCAGGATCGAATGCGCCCGCTGCGCCGCCCGCTGATCGTGCGTGACCATGATGATGGTTTTGCCCAGCTCGTCATTGAGCCGTTCCATCAGATCGAGAATCTCGCCAGCCGATACGCGGTCGAGATCACCAGTCGGCTCGTCGGCCACGAGCAACGTCGGGTCCGTGATGATCGCGCGCGCGATCGCCACCCGCTGCTGCTGCCCCCCCGACAACTCCGACGGATAGTGCCGAGCCCGGTCCGACAGCCCCACCATCGATAGCGCCAGTTCCGCGCGATCACGCCGCTCGCCGCGCCCCAGCGGCGTCAGCAGCAACGGCAGCTCCACATTCTCGAACGCCGTCAGTACCGGCATCAGGTTGTAGAACTGGAAGATGAAGCCCACGTGCTCCGCCCGCCAATCGGCGAGCGTGCTCTCCGAGAGCTGCGTGATGTCGACGCCTTCCACCTCGATGGAACCCACGTCGGGCTTGTCGATACCGGCGATCAGGTTGAGCAGCGTGCTCTTGCCCGAGCCCGACGGCCCCATCAAGGCGAGGAAGTCGCCGGAAGCGATGTCGAGATCCAGATCGGAGAGCACCGGCACGATCTGTCCGCCCCGCCGGTACGACTTCGACAGGTTGCGGATGGAGACGACCTTGGGGCCGCCGTCGGCCAGGTTCACTTCGCCGCCGTCTTGACCCGGGCGCCGTCGGCGAGCTTCTCGCCGGGCTTCAGCACGACCTTGTCGCCCACCTTGAGGCCGCTCTTCACTTCGACCAGGTCGCCGATGCGCTCGCCGGTGGTCACGGGGACCACGTGGGCGACGCCTTCGTTCACCACGAACGCAACGGTCCTCCCGTCCCGCGTCGCCACCGCCGACGGGCTCACGGCCACGCGTGCTACCCGCTGATCCTCGTTGACGGCTTCGGACAGGAAGGTGACCTTGGCGCTCATCTCCGGCAGCACGCGCGGGTCCATGGCGACGAAGCGGATCTTGGTCATCACAGTGGCCTTGGACCGGTCCACCGTCGGCACCATGCGCGCGACCACGCCGCGAAAGCGCGAGTCGGGCAACGCGTCGAGCTGGATCTCGGTGGGCTGGTCGATGCGGACCTTCGAGAGGTTCGACTCCGAGACGTCGGCCTCGACCTCCAGCGTGGTCATGTCGGCCATGGTAACGACCGCACCCTTGGCATCGGTGGCCGAGGAGAACGGCGTCACCACGTCGCCGACGTTGGCGGCCTTGGTCAGCACCACGCCGTCGAACGGAGCGCGGATCAGGGTCTGATCGACGTTGACCTCGGCGGCCCGCAGGTTCGCCTGGGCCACGGCCACGGAAGCTTCGAGCGAGTTGACCCCGGCCTGGGCCTTCTCCAACCGGGCCCGGGCGATATCATGGGCCGAATCCGACACGAAGTTCTGCCGCAGCAGTTCCTCCGACCGGCGGAACGACCGCTCGGCGTCGCCCAGTTCCGCCCGGCTCTGCTCCAGATTGGCCCTGGCCACCTTCAGGTTGGCGGCAGCCTGGTCGCGGGCGGCCTGCATGTCGCGGTTTTCCAGCCGGGCGATGACTTCGCCCTGCTTGACGCGGCTGCCCTCGGCGACTCCGAGCCATTCGAGCCGGCCGGTCGCCTTGGACGCCACGGCTGCCTTGCGCTGGGCGACCACGTAGCCGGTCGCGGTCAGCACCGACAGGCTCTGATAGGGATAGGCGGCGGTGACGCTGGCCTGTTCGACCTCCACCGGCGCAGCTTTGAAGCGATACGCGGCGAATCCGCCGCCAACCACTGCGATCAGCGCGAAGATGACGGGCGTCCGCAACCGCCGCCAGATCCGGCCGCGGCCCGTGGCGGCCAACATCCCATCGGTGCCGCGGGTGAGTTTGAGCTTGGAGAGATCGGTTTGCGCCATGATCGGTCGTCGACGGCAGGCAGATGAGGCCCAGACCTGCACGACACAAGACGCGAATTATGCCCGCGAGCCCGCCGGCATTGTGTTTGCTGAGAGTGAGGTGCCGCACTGCCACGGCGATGACCCTCGAGGGCGGCAACGCAGCGGTCGACTTCACCGGATGGCGCCGAAAATGTCGCCGTCTTGCACCTATCTGCTATAGTCGTCAATAGCTTACAGCGCCCGAATCTCATGTCCGCAACCGCGGCAGCGGCCCCGCCCCGCGCCGAACAGCGACTCGCTCTCCAAGGCATCCTCGACGATCTCGTCGCGGACGGGCTCGTGCCTGCCGATGCCGCGCGAGAATTGTCCATCCGCCAGGGCAACCGGCGGTCCGACGTCCATCCGCTGGTCATCGTCGCCGACCAGAAATGGAAGGACCCGCGCAACCCGCGCAAGGTCCTGCACCTGGAGGCGCTGACCGAATGGCTGGCCGGCAAGGTGGGCCTGCCCTACCGGCACATCGACCCCTTCAAGATCGACTTCGCCGGCGTGACCAAGGTCATGTCGAACGCGTACGCCACGCGCTTCAAGATCCTGCCGATCGAGGTCACCACCAAGGAATGCCTGATCGCCACCTGCGAGCCCTACGTGCGCGAGTGGGAGCAGGAACTCGCCCGGATCCTGCGCCTGGAAATCAAGCGCGTGGTGGCGAACCCGGTCGACATCGCCACCTACCTCGTCGAGTTCTACAACCTGGCCCGTTCGGTCCAGGGGGCATCGGCCCAAAAGAAGGGCGAGCTGTCCGATATCGCCAACTTCGAGCAGCTGGTGCAGCTGGGCGAGCGCGGCAATCTCGACGCGAACGACCGCCACATCGTCCACATCGTGGACTGGATCTTCCAGTACGCGTTCGAGCAGCGCGCGAGCGACATCCACATGGAACCGCGGCGCAACGCCGGCAACGTCCGCTTCCGCATCGACGGCGTCCTGCATCAGGTCTACCAGATCCCGACGCCGGTCATGGCCGCCATGACCAGCCGCATCAAGATCCTCGGCCGCATGGACGTGGTGGAGAAGCGCCGTCCCCAGGACGGCCGCATCAAGACCGTGACGCCCGACGGATCGGAAGTGGAGTTGCGCCTCTCCACCATGCCCACCGCCTTCGGCGAAAAGCTGGTGATGCGGATCTTCAACCCCGACGTCATCGTGAAGGACTTCAAGGAGCTCGGCTTCTCCGACGACGACCGCGGCAAATGGACGCAGATGATCGCCCAGCCCCACGGGATCATCCTGGTCACCGGTCCGACCGGCTCCGGCAAGACGACGACGCTCTACTCGACGCTGAAGCAGCTCGCCACCGCCGACGTGAACGTCTGCACGGTGGAGGACCCGATCGAAATGGTCGAGCCCTCCTTCAACCAGATGCAGGTGCATCACGCGATCGGACTGGACTTCGCCGCCGGCGTGCGCACCCTGATGCGGCAGGACCCGGACATCATCATGGTGGGCGAGATCCGCGACCTCGAGACCGCCGAGATGGCGATCCAGGCGGCGCTCACCGGCCACCTGGTGCTCTCGACGCTGCACACCAACGATGCGCCCTCCGCGATGACGCGGCTGCAGGACATCGGCGTGCCGCCCTATCTGCTGCACTCCACCATCCTGGGCGTGATGGCTCAGCGGCTGGTACGCACGCTCTGCCCCCATTGCAAGGAAGCCGGGCCCATCGAGGACGAGACCTGGAAGCTCCTCATCAGCCCGTGGCAGGCGGAGAAACCCGCCACCGTGAACTATGCGCGCGGCTGCCTCGAATGCCGCATGACCGGCTATTCCGGCCGGGTGGGCATCTACGAGATCATGGTGCTCACGCCGGCCCAGCGCGGTCTCATCGGTCCGGAGGCAGACTTGGCGTTGCTGCGCGATCAGGCCTATCGCGACGGGATGAAACCGCTGCGCATCGGCGGTGCCCTCAAAGTGGCTCAGGGTCTCACCACCGTGGATGAAGTGCTCAAGGTGGCGCCCCCGGTCATCGGCGACCGGCGCAAGGCCGGCCACCGGCCCCGCAACAACGAGCCGAAGCCGTGAGCGTGGCGACCGACTTCGCGCCGGACAGCCGGCCCGATCTGCGCCGCGTGCTCCTCGCGAACGCTGCCACGGCGATCGCCTATTTCCTGGCGCATCGCAGCGGCATCTGGTTCCACGTGCCCGAAACGATGGGCAGTTTCGTGTGGCCGGCATCCGGCATCCTGGTCGCCCTGGTCTACCTGCTCGGTGCACGCGCGGTCCCCGGCATTGTCATCGGCGCGCTCGCCGCCAACTCCCTCCAGAAGTACGGCCTCTTCGCCTCCTTCGGCATCGCGCTCATCAACGCCGCCGAAGCGTGGCTCGGCGCGACGCTGCTGCGGCGTGCCGCCGTGGCGCCCGACCTTGCCCGCCTCACCGATGCCCTCAAGCTCGCGTTTCTCGTCTCAGCCCTAACGGCCCTGGCCGGCGGCATCGGCGGGCCGATCCTGCTCGCGTTGAGCGGCAACATCCCGGCCGCCGCGCTGGCGGGTTCGATGGTGACGTGGTGGATGGGCGACGCGCTCGGCATCCTGATCTTCACGCCGCTCGTTCTGGCGTGGCGCTCGTGGCGCCCGACCGGCAATCCGCGGGTACTAGCGGCACGCATCGCACTGTTTGCCGCCGAATCCGCAGTCGTCTGGTTCACCTTCTCGGGTCAGCTGGCGAGCTACCTGGGCCATACGGTGGCATACATGACCCTGCCCCTGCTCGTCTGGATCGCCCTGTCGGCCGGCCTGCGCACGGTCAGCACCTGCCTGGTGATCCTGCTGGCGCTCGCCACCTGGGGGCTGGTCAACGGCACCGGTCCGTTCGTGACCGCGAGCCCGCTCGCGAACCACATTTCCACCTACCTGTTCGTCGCCATCGCTTCCGTGATGGCGCTCGTGCTCCACGCCATCGCTCACGAACGCCGCGCGACGGCAGCCGGCCTCCGCGCGAGCCTGCAGCGCTTCCAGACGCTCACGCAGCTCTCCAGCGACTGGTACTGGGAGCAGGATGCGGACATGCGCTTCACGCTGATCGCCGGGCGCGCCATCGACGAGAACAAGATCCGCGTGGACGAGGTGATCGGCAACCGGCGCTGGGAGATTCCCGGGAACGTGGATACCGCCGAGCGGCAGCGGCACGACGAAGCCGTCGCCCGGCGCGAGCCGTTCCACGACCTGATGACCACGCGTTACAACGACGTGGGCGAGCCGCGCCTGGTGTCGGTGAGCGGCGCCCCGGTCTTCGGCGAGGACGGCGCGTTCCTCGGCTATCGCGGCGTAGGGCGCGACGTGACGCTGCAACGGCGCGCGGAATCCCAGATCGAGCAGGCGCGCAACTTCCTCGACGCGATGGTGAACGCGATCCCGAGCCCGGTGCTGGTGAAGGACGCCCAGCACCGCTACATCGGTGCCAACACCGCGTTCTGCCGCTTCTTCGGCCGCACGCTCGAGCAGATCATCGGCATCACCGACTACGATGTGTTCCCGCCGGAGGAAGCCCAGTACTTCCAGGACACCGACGACCAGGCGCTGCACGGCGAGATGGTGCAGTACGAGCGCCTCTACCGGCTGGACGGCCGCGAAACCTGGATGTGGACACGCAAGACTTCGCTGACGCGACCGGACGGCAGCCGCGTCGTGGTGCTGCTCCTGATCGACGTGACCGCGCGCCGCGCGGCGGAGGATGCGTTGAAGCAGAGCGAGCAGCGCTTCCGCAGTCTGGCCGGCCTGTCGTCCGACTGGTACTGGGAACAGGACAGCGAACTGCGCTTCTCCTACGTCTCCGAGGATGCTTCCGGCAAGACGCTCACGCCGCCCGAGCAGCTCCTGGGCAAGACCCGTCACGACCTGGACCATGTGTGGGAATCCGACGAGGCGCGCGAGGAGCACCGCCGGGTGCTCGAGCAACGCCTGCCCTTCCGCGATCTGGTGATCACGTCGCCGGACAGTTCGCGCAGCATCCTGGTGAGCGGCGAACCGCGGTTCGATGCGGTCGGCCGCTTCATCGGCTATCGCGGCGTCGCCCGCGACATCAGTGCCATCAAGGCCGCGGAGCGGGAAGTGGTAGAGAGCCGCCGCCACCTCGAGGCCGTGATCAACACCGTCCCCACGCCCATCAGCGTGAAGGACGAGCACCACCGGTTCCTCATCGTCAACGACGCGTTCTGCGAATGGGCCGGGCACCCGCGCGAGCGCCTGATCGGCGGGAACGGCCGGATGGTCCTAGGTGACGAGCAACACGAACTGGTACGCAACACCGATGCCGAGGCACTCGCGAGCAGCGAGCCGATCGAGTACGAAGCGCGCTACAAGGTGGGCACCCGCGACACCTGGACGCTGGTGCGCAAGACCGGGTTGACCCGGACCGGCGGGCAGCGCGTGATCGTATCGGCGTTCATCGACATCACCAACCTGAAGGCCATCGAGAGCCAGCTCCGGCTCTCCGAGCGCCGCTTCCGCGACTTCGCCGAGGCCGCCGGGGAATACGTGTGGGAAACCGACGCCGCCGGGCGGTTCACGTTCGTGTCGAGCCGCGTGCAGAGCGTGATCGGCTACGAGGACGCCGAGCTGATCGGCCACACGGGCGCCGAGTTCATGCCGCCGTGGGAATACGAGCGCGTCCTGATGTGGATCCGCGACAACCATGCCGAGGACGGCTCCTTCCGCGATCTCGAGCATCGGTTCGTCACGCGTTCCGGCGAAGTGCTGTGGGTCCAGGTGAACGCCGTGTCGCTCTACGATGCGCACGGCAAGTTCCAGGGCTATCGCGGCACGTGCCGCAACATCACGGACCGGCACAAGGCCGAGGAGCGCATCAGCTACCTCGCCACGCGCGACCCGCTCACCGATCTGCCGAACCGCCTGCTCTTCAACGACCGCCTGGAGCAGGGTCTGGTCAACGCACGGCGCAAACGCGAAGCGCTGGCGTTGATGTTCATCGACCTCGACCGGTTCAAGAACATCAACGATTCGCTCGGTCACCATGTGGGCGACCTGCTGCTGCAGGAAGTGGCGGCCCGCATGCAGGCGTGCGTGCGGCGCGGCGACACGCTGTCGCGCCTCGGCGGCGACGAGTTCGTGGTCACGCTGGAAGGCCTGCAGCACGCGGAGGACGCGGCGCAGGTGGCGCAGAAGATCATCCAGTCGCTTGCGCGGCCGATGGAGATCGGCGGCCACATCCTCACCACGTCGTGCTCCATCGGCATCAGCATCTTCCCGGCCGACGCGGAGGATTCCGCAACGCTCATGAAGAACGCCGACACGGCCATGTACCATGCCAAGGAGAAGGGCCGGCGCAACTTCCAGTTCTTCTCGCGCGAGATGAACATCCGCGCGGTCGAGCGTCACAACCTCGAGATGGCATTGCGGCTCGCCCTCGATCGCGACGAGTTCCAGCTCTTCTTCCAGCCGCAGATCGACATCAACACCGGCCGCATCGCGGGCTCCGAAGCACTGCTGCGCTGGCGTCACCCCGAGAAGGGCCTGCTGCCGCCGTCCATGTTCATCGACGTGGCCGAGGAAACCGGCCTGATCGAGGCCATCGGTCAATGGGTGCTGCGCGCCGCCTGCACGCAGAACCGGGCGTGGCAGAACGCGGGCTATACGTCGCTGCGGGTGTCGGTGAACATCTCGGCGCGGCAGTTCAATCAGCCGCGCGAGTTCGCCAGGGCGGTCAGCCGCATCCTGTCCAGCACGGGCCTCGACCCGAGCCACCTCGAACTCGAGATGACCGAAAGCGTGCTGCTGCACAACGCCGACGAGAACATCGCCGTGCTGAAACGATTGGGCAAGCTCGGCACGCGCATCGCGGTGGACGACTTCGGGACCGGCTACTCGTCGCTGTCGTACCTGAAACAGTTGCCGATCCACACGCTCAAGATCGACCGTTCCTTCGTGCGCGACCTCGAGTCCGACAAGGACAGCGAGGTGATCGTCAACACGATCATCGCGATGGGCCACAGCCTCAAGCTGCGCATCACCGCGGAAGGCGTGGAGAACCTGGCCCAGCTCTCCGCCCTGAAGCGCCTGGGGTGCGACGAGTATCAGGGCTTCCTGTTCGCGAAGCCGATGCCGGCGGAAGAGTTCGCCCAGCGGTTCCTCGCACCGAGGGAACTCAACTTCGGCAGTTGAGCCGCCGACGCCGGTCGGGGCGCATGAGTGCTATGGAAGCCGGTCGGGAAGCCGGTGTCGGCGTGGTCTAAGATGCGTGGCGTCACCGAACAGGAGTCGCCCATGTCCGAACCCGCGCTGTCCCTGCAGCACATCAACGTCCCCGCCCGCGATCCGCACGGCCTCGCCAAGTGGTATGCCGACACCTTCGGTCTCCGCGCGGACGAGCACCGGGTCCGGGGCCCGCAAGTGCTGATCGTTTTCCAGAAGGGCGAGCCGGTGAACCGCTCGCCCGAGCTGCACTTCGGGTTGCGGGTGCCCAGCCGCGCGGTGCTGGACGACTGGGCGAAGCGCCTGGGCGGCGAGATCGGAGTGGGCCCCGAGTTCACGGCGTTCAAGGTCTACGATCCCGAAGGCAACTGCCTCGAGCTGTACGCCCCCACGGACAGCTAGCGCGCCCGTGGGGTTGTTGACGAGGATCAACACGCGCCGGTAGCGGCACGGCGATAGTCGCCCCCGGACTCACCGGGAGCTGCGATGCGATCGATCGTCGGGTTGCTGCTGTGCACAGCGTTGCTCGGTCTGGCTGGCACCACACGTGCAGAGACCTGCGTGCAGTGCCACCGCAACGCCACGCCGGGCATCGTGGACCAACATCTGGCCGGCCGCATGGGCAAGGCCGGCATCGACTGCGCGAGCTGCCACGGGTTCGATCACCAGAGCGCCGAAGACGTCGCGAAAGCGCGGATGCCCACGGCGCAGACCTGTGCCGGCTGCCATCCGAAACAGGCGATGCAGTTCAAGGCCGGCAAGCACGAACTCGCCTGGAAGGCCGCCACTGCGATGCCCATGTGGGCGCATCAGCCGCAGACCATCGTGGGCGCCGGCAACAAGGGCTGCTCCGGTTGCCACAAGATCGGCGCGAAGCCGCGTGACGAAGCGGCCCAGCACCGCTACGGCAATGCGCAATGCGACGCCTGTCATACGCGCCACAGCTTCAGCAAGGTCGAGGCACGCGACCCGCGCGCCTGTCAGACCTGCCACATGGGCTTCGACCACCCGCAATGGGAGATGTGGTCCACCTCCAAGCACGGCACCCTCTGGCAGATCGAGGGGCGCGACAGCAAACGCGGGCCGACGTGCCAGACCTGCCATATGGAGAACGGGCACCACGGTGTGGGCACGGCCTGGGGCTTCCTCGCGCTCCGGCTGCCGGAAGCGGATGCCGGATGGCTCGCTGATCGCACCACGATCCTCCAGGGCCTGGGCGTCATCGACGAGCTGGGCAAACCCACGGCGCGCCTGGAAGCGGTGCAGGCGGCGAGGATGGCAACGCTGGACCGTGCCGCCTTCGATGAATCGCGTGCGCGGATGGTCTCCGTCTGCGCGAAGTGCCACGGCAAGACCTTCGCCGGACGGCAGCTGTCAGCTGCGGACGACGTCGTCCGCGAATCCGATCGCGTGATGGCCGAAGCCATCCGTGCGGTTCAGGAGCTCTATCGCGACGGGTTGCTGCGCAAGCCCGAGCAATGGCTGACGGCACCCGACATCCTGCAGTTCTACGAAGCGAAGACCGAGGTGGAACGCGAACTCTATGTCATGTTCCTGGAGTACCGCATGCGCGCGTTCCAGGGAGCGTTCCACTTCAACCCCGACTATGCCCACTGGTACGGGTGGGCACCGCTGAAGGCTTCGGCGGCGAAGGTCGCGGAGACGGCGGCGAAGATTCGGGAGGAAGCGAACAAAGGGGGGCAGAGCGGGAAGTAGTGAGGAGGCCGACGAGCCACCCTCAGAAACACCAACGCCACCGATACGGTGGCGTTGGCAGCGACGCGCGAGGGACCGGCGCACTAGTCCTCCTCTTCCTCCTCCTCCTCGTCGTCCTCCTCGTCGAGGTCGTCCATCGCCTCGAGCTCCGAGTCGATCATGTCGCGGATCTCCATGAGAAGGTTGCGCAGCGCCTCGTTCTGTTCTTTCAACTCCTGCTTGGTCATGACTGCCTCCCTCTTGCGGTTGGCCCGGGCCGGCGGGCGGATAGTGCGTGGTCCCTACGGCCGCGGATCATGACAGCGTCCCGGGGAAGGGGGAAGACCCAAGTTTGCAGCCGCGCCAGCCAAACGAAACCGCCTGCCTCTCCCGCGCCCTTCACTTCAACACGAAGTCCACCCTGCTCGCCTTTTGCTTGTCCTTCGCCTCGGGCGCCAGCGACTTGGGCTCCACCAGGAAGATGCGATCGGCGCCGATGTCGCCAGCCTTGAGGAAGGCGTCCTTGACTGCCTGGGCCCGCTGGACCGCCAGGGCCCGCAAGTCATCGTCGGTCACGACGATGTTGGTCTGCATCAGCTTTTCCATCTCGGGCACCGGCAGGTCCTTCAGCATGCCGATGAAGTTGCGCGGCTTGGGAAACTTCTCGGCCCGGTAAGCGGCCTCGAGGTATTTCTCATACTCGGGCCCGGCTTCGACGGTGACTTCGTCGACGGACGCCGGCGCCTGGTTCTTCTTCGCGAGGTCCTTGAACTTCTGTGCCTTCAGCTTGCGCTGGTAGACGCTCTGGCGCAGCGCTTCACGATCCTTCTCGGCATCCACGTGCCCGATCGCCTCGAGCTTCAACTGGGGTCGGTCACGCAACGCCTTCACGAGTTGGTCGAGCTTTTTCTGGCCATCGGCATCCGGCACCGCACTGCCGGGCGCGAACTCGAGGTACGACAGCTCCTCCCCGCCACCACCGCCGACCAGTGCGCCGATCAGCGCGAATGGCGCCGTCACCGCCTTGGTGATCAGATTGACGATGACACCCCAGATCACCTTGCCCAGCCGGAACTTGGGATCGTCGAGCGAGCCCTCCACCGGGATGTCGAGATTGATGCGCCCGTCCTTGTCCTTGAGCAGCGCGATGGCGAGCTGCACCGGCAGCTTGGTGGCATCCGGGCTCTCCACCTTGTCGCCGAAGGTGAACTGGTCGATCAGGATCTTGTTCTCGGCCTTGAGATTGCGCTTGTCGATGAGGTACGCGAGATCGAGGGTGAGCTTGCCCTTGGCGATGGTGTAGCCGGCGAACTTGCCTGAGTAGGGCGTGAACGGCGGCAGCTCGATGTCGATGAAGCTCACCTTCAGATCCGCGAACAGATCGCCGGCGAGCGGATTGATCTTCCCGGTGATGGTGAGCGGCGCCTGGTTCGAGAGCTTGCCGCGCAGCTCCACGTCGGCACGGGTGCTCGCGTCCGACATGAGCCCCGAGACACGCCCGCCGACCTCCGTCATGGTGGCGCTCACGTTGGGCTTGATCAGGCGGTCGGAGAAATTGATGGTGCCCCCCTGCAGAGTCACCTTGTCGATCTTGATCACCTTGGTGACGGCCGCAGTCGCGTCCCCGGCGGGAGGAGACGGCGGCGCCGCCGGCTTCTTCCGCGCCTCCCTGGTCTTCTTCGCTTCCGGCGGCGGTTCTGCCGCAGCGGCGGGCGCGGTCTCGTCACCCTTGGCGACGATGCCCTGCACGTTGAGCGTCCCGTCCGGATTCACCACCAGGCGCGAATAGAAGTCGGCCAGCGCCACTTCCTTCACGTCGACGAACAGCGGCTCGCTCTTCAGGCGGATGCTGTCGAAGAACAGCGACTCCCACTTGAGGAAGTCCTCGGCGTTCACCTTGTCGAGCGTCGCCAGCTTGTTGACGGCGGCGCTGCCCTCGTACTCGAACAGCGGCTTGCCCTCGGGCGGCATGGTGAACTTTACCGCACCTTCGGCGGCGATCTCGCCGCTCGCCAGCGTGATATTGATCCTGTCGGCGAAATACGGCTCGAAGGGCACCAACTCGAGCCGGGTGAGCGCCACATTGACGTCGGCGTCGAGCGGCTGCGGCGTCACCAGGCCCTTCACCTTGAGTTCGCCGGTCTTGTTGATCCTGAGGGCGAGGTCCACCTTGGCAGGCGACGGCTTGCCGCCGAACGAGAAGTTTTCCACGCCGAGCTTGATCGGCTCGATCGTCACCTGCACCGGTTGCGGCAGAGTCTCGTCGTCGAAGCGCACCGCGTAGTCGTCCAGCGCGAGCTTCTTCAGGCCGAACACCCACGGCTTGTCGCCGGCTGCAGGACGAGGAGCGGGTGCCGGTGGCGGCGCCGACGGCGGCGGGGCCTCCGGCTTCGGCGTGAGCTCGGCGAGATTGATCGTGCCGTCCTTAGCACGCCGGACCGCGAGGTTCGCCTTCTTGCTTGCGACTTCCGCGATCCGGATCTCGCGTTTCCCGAGATCGAACGTGCCGCCGTGTGCCTGGAACTGCGCCATGCGGAAGAAGGGTTCAGGGTCGCCGCGCCTCTTGAGGCGCAGCTTCGCAAGCGCCGTTTCGATCTCGCCGGCAGACACCTGCAGCCCCGCCGGATCGTTGACGAAGTTGAACCGTGCCGACGCGTCGAGCACGCCATCCTCGACGTCAAAGAGGATGGACTTTCGGTAATAGGGCGCATAGCGCCTGAGCGGCACCTTCGCCAGGCTGATCGTTCCTTCGGCCATGCGCTCGATGAAGCCGTACTTCGCTTCGACCGCCAGCGTTTCGCCGCCGTCGGTCTTCGCATCGAGCCGGGCCTCGGTGAGGCTGCCGGGCGCGGTCGAGAAATTGCGCACGGAAACGTCGAGCGGCTTCAACGTCGTGCGGAAGGAACCGTCGGGCACATCATCGATCCACGCCACGCGCGCACCGTTCATCACGATCTCTTCCACCCGGATGTCCGGCAGCGGTTTCTCCGGGGCGGCATCGGGCGCCTTCGCGGCCGGGCCGGCCTTCGTCTCCTCGCGGATCTCCTGCAACTGCGCCCCGCCCTTCGACACGCTCGCGAGCTTCATCAGATTGATGTTGCCGTCGCGCGCCCGGTGCGCGGTGACATCGAATTCCTCGAACTTGATCCGGCGGATCGCGACCCGGGTCGCGAAGACGTCGATGCGCTCGATCGCCACATCCAGCCGCTTGAACGAGACGATCGGGTCGCCGGACAGCTCGCGCACCTTGAAGTCGCGCAGCGCCGTGGTGCCGGAGACGAACAGCGACGGCTTCATGCCCACCGGCTGCGCGAACGTGAGGTCGAGATTCGCGTCGAGGAACGCCGACACCGGCTTGTACTGCAGCTCGAACGGGACGTATTCGAGGTAGAACGGCAGGTTGAGGTTGGTGAGCACCAGGTCGACCGAGGTCTCGTGCGCCTTGCCGAAGGGCTTGGTGCTGGCCTTCAGTTCGATCGGCGTCCCGTTCGCCTTGGCCGCGAACGCCGGTTGCACGAAGATCTCGCCGTAGTAAGGCAGGTTGGACAGGAACGGGATCGCGAGCCGCATGTCGCGGATCTGATGCTTCGTCTTCTGCGGCCGGTCGTCGAAATCGACGCTGCCGCCGGTCAGCTGGATGTTGTTGAGGGAGAACGTCGCCGGTTCGCTCTTGGCGGGTTTCGGTTCAGGCTTGGCCGGCGGCGCGGTGAACTTGTCCACGATGTCGGAGAAGTTGTAGCGCTGGCCCTCGATCCGCACGACGTGGACGTAGGGATTGGTGAGCGCGATCTCGTGCAGCACCGGGGCACGTCGATACACCGACTCGAGTTCGGCGTCGACGCGCAGCCGGTCGAACGCCACGAAGCGCGCGCTGCTCCCCTTCTCCTTGATCAGGAAGTCGTCGATCTCGACGCTCAGCACGAACGGATTGACGCGGACCGCCCCGACGCTCACCTCGCGCCCGAGCAGCTCGCCCACCTTGTTCACCAGCACCGACTTGATGATGGGAGGGGCCACGAAGAAGCCGAACAGGATCAGCAGGACGAAGAAGACGGCGATACCGATGCCGATCCGCTTCCACAGCCGATACTTGTCCCGCGGCGGACTGATTCCCGGCGGCAGCGCGTAGGTTTCGCGCCGGCGCGCGAAGATGCGGTTCGGCAATGCCATGCCAGTGTCGGGTATACCGGGCTCGATCAGTCTCCCGGCGCGAGGTTACCGAAACCGCGAAGCCCTGGAAAGAAAACGGCCCGGGGCGCTCCGCTCCCGGGCCGTCAGCCGTCACCGCCGGGCAGCTACTTCAGCATCGGCTGCAGCTTCGCCATCACCTGCGGCGAATCCGGCGCGACCGGCGTCGCGAAGCTGTACACGGTCTTGCCGTCGGGAGCGATCAGGTACTTGTGGAAGTTCCACGTGGGCGGGTCGAGCGTCTGCTGGGCGAGGCTCTTGAAGAACGGATTGGCGCCGTCGCCGGTCACCGACGTCTTCTCCGCCATCGGGAACTGCACGCCGTAGGTCATCCGGCAGAAGTCGCCCACTTCCTGATTGGTGGCGAGTTCCTGGCGGAAATCGTTGGAGGGGAAACCCAGAACCACCAGGCCCTTGTCCTTGTACTGCTTGTACATGCCCTCGAGCTTCTCGAACTGGGGTGTATGGCCGCACTTGCTGGCCGTGTTGACCACCAGGACGGCCTTGCCTTCGAACTGGCACAGGTCGAGCGGCTTGCCGTCGAGCGTCTTCATCTGGTGGTTCAACAAGGCCGGACACGCGGCGGAAGCCGCGGCCGGCAGCACGCCCAGTGCGCACAACGCGACCATGGATCGAATGATGGGAATCATGAGGCTCCTCTTCGAACGTGAGATGTTGTCTGTCGGCCTGCTCCTGCTGTATCGGAGCGGACGACCGCGACGAAGTTCCCGCGGCAGCCGTAAGCCCTATGCAAGCCTGGTCCGTTAGTATGCCGGCGGGCTGGCCCTTCTGCCCGCCCCTCTCACCCGCCCCCGGAGAATGCCCAGATGAAGACGATCGCCCTGTCCCTCGCCGTCGCCCTGTTCGCCGCCGGTCCGGCGCTCGCCGCCACGCAGCAGGAGAAAATGAAGACCTGCAACGCCGAAGCCTCCAAGAAGGAACTGAAGGGTGAAGACCGCAAGAAGTTCATGAGCGGGTGTCTCTCGGCCGCCGCCCCCGAGCCCGAGAAGAAGGAACTGTCGGCGTCCCAGGAACGCATGAAGACCTGCAATGCGGATGCGAAGACGAAGAACCTCGCTGGCGACGCGCGCAAGAAGTTCATGAGCGAGTGCCTGTCCGGCAAGGAAGCCGCCGCCCCCACGCAGCAGGACAAGATGAAGACCTGCAACGCAGACGCCAGCGCCAAGGCGCTCAAGGGCGACGAGCGCAAGAAATTCATGAGCGAGTGCCTGTCGAAGTAACGTCCTTCGACAGGAAACCCCCGGGCCCCGGCCCGGAACCCGGTCGACCGGCGTACCGGGCGGTCAGGCCGGCTCGGCCTCCCGGATTTCGCCGGCCATCTGGCAGGACCGGTCGCCGTAGGAGCAGAGCACGCAGCAATCTCCCTGTTGGGGGCGGGACAGCACGCCGCAGGCCGCGCAGCGGTAGATGAGGCGCCCGGCACCAACGGCCAGAGGCAGGGTTTCGGCGTGCCCGCAATCCGGGCACGTGACGATGGACGTTTGTGGGGTACTGCGGTTCATGACCAGGAGCCTCCTAGAGTTTTCAGGAGGTTAGAGCGCCGGTGTGACGCCCGGATGAATTCCGTCCGGGCTGCCGTCGGGTGCGCCGCCGGCGACAGGAATAGGGTCAACTGTTGACCTCGTCCGCGGCCCTCGGTACCGTGAATACGCGATCGTCATGAAAACAAGGCAGCGCCCGGTCCCGAGGTAGCGCCCCTGCGGTCGCACGATGCCCATGGCGTCGATACGGCATCGACGGCGGTCTGGAGCACCACTCTGGTCGGGGGACCACGTACGGGAACTGTGATCCACTAGTCCGAAGCTCACGGACCGGTCGAACCGGGTCCCCGTCTTCGCCTCGCGGGTGCGTCAGCCTCGCGGCGAGTTCGTTGCCGCCGGACATCCTGTGCAACCCCACGGCCCGAGCCACTTCGGGAATCCGTGGCGTGACGACTCATCGAGCTCTCGCAGCACCCGTTGCACGGTACGACACCACGCCGCCCGACCTGGCAGCGGGCGAACTGCGCTGGCTGCTGGGCTGCCTGTGCGAGACGCATCGGATCGCATTCGATGCCGACGTCGTGGAGCGGCAATTCCCGCCGCCTCACACCGCACTCTCCGTGCATGCCGCAGCCACGGCGCTCGGGTTCGAACTGCAATCCAGCGAAACGCGGCGGCACGTCGATCGAATGGTCATGCCGGTGATCGCCTTCGCGGAATGTCCCGCCGATGCCGCCTCGGGCACCGGCCAACGGACAGCGACGACGGTCCCGGTGCTCATCCTGCGCGCCGACGGTGATCGCATCCTCTACTTCCGTCCGGGCACGGCCGTCGGAGAGATGGCTGCGCGCGAGCCTTTCGAGCGATCGCTGCGAGGGCCCGTGTGGTCGGTGGTGCGCCCGCAATCCGGCATCGCGGCGACCGCAGACGAAACGCCGGGTGCCGCGCGGCCTTCCTTCGGGTTCAGCTGGTTCCGGCGCGAGATCTTGCGGCACACGCACGTGTGGCGCGACGTGCTGCTCGCATCGCTGGCGATCCAGGTGCTCGGGCTCGCGACGCCGCTGTTCACCCAGGCGATCATCGACAAGGTCATCGTGCACCGGACCACGAGCACGCTGATCGTGATCACCGCTGCACTTGCGATGTTCATGCTGTTCTCGAGCGCGATGACGTGGATCCGTCAATACCTCGTCATCCATACGGGCAACCGCATCGACGCGGTGCTGGGCTCTGAAGTCTTCTCGCACCTGCTGCGCGTCCCGATGCGCTTCTTCGAGCACCGCCCGACCGGAGTTCTGGTTGCACGCCTGCATTGCGTGGAAACGATCCGCGAGTTCGTCACGGGCGCGGGCATCGCACTGCTGCTGGATCTGCCTTTCCTCGTCCTGTGCCTCGCCCTGATGTTCTGGTACTCGTCGCCGCTCACGCTGATCGCGCTCGGCATCCTGGCTGCCATCGGGGGTCTAAGCGCGGCCGTCACGCCGCTGCTGCGTGCGCGGCTGAACGAGCAATTTCTCCTCGGTGCGCGCAACCAGGCCTTCGCGACGGAGTACGTGGCCGGCATCGACACCGTGAAGGCACTGCAGCTGGAACCACAGCTCGAGCGGCGCTACGGCGACTACCTCGCGAGCTACCTCCAGGCAAGCTTCCGCACCCGTGCACTCGGCAACACCTACCAAACCCTGGCGAGCGGACTGGAAAGCGCGATGACGCTCGCGATCCTCTGCGTGGGCGCATGGTTCGTGATGACCCGGCCGGGCATGACCATCGGCATGCTAGTGGCCTTCCAGATGTTCGCGAGCCGCCTGTCGCAACCGGTGCTCCGCTTCGTCGGTCTGTGGCAGGAGTTCCAGCAGGCCTCGATCGCGGTCCAACGGCTGGGGGATGTGATGAACGTCCCGTCCGAGCCCTTCTCGCTCGCAAGCGCGCGCGAGCCGCGCCGCGAAGGCGGCATCTCGATCCGCGGCCTCGGCTTCCGCCACGCCGAGGATCGACCATGGCTCTTCCGTGGCCTCGATCTCGACGTGGCACCGGGCGAGTTCGTGGTGCTGGTGGGTGCATCGGGCAGCGGCAAGAGCACGCTGGCGAAACTGCTGCTGGGCTTCTACCAACCCCGGGAAGGCAGCATCCGCATCGACGGCCAGGATTCGCGCCACCTCGCGGCCAACGAGTTGCGCGCCTGCTTCGGCGTCGTCCCTCAGGAGACGGTCCTGTTCTCCGGCACCCTCTACGACAATCTCACGCTCGCCGATCCGCACGCGACCTTCGCCGACGTCACGGAGGCATGCCGACAGGCCGAGATCCACACGTTCATCGAGTCGCTGCCCGAGGGTTATCAGACCGTGGTCGGCGAACACGGCACCGGGCTCTCCGGCGGGCAGAAGCAGCGCATCGCGATCGCCAGGGCGCTGCTCAAGCAACCGAAGGTGCTGATCTTCGACGAGGCCACCAGCCATCTCGACGGGCCGACCGCGCGCCAGTTCGGCTCGACGCTGTCGAAGCTGCGCGGCCGCGTGACCGTGCTCTTCATCGCGCACCAGGTGCCGGATGGTCTGCTGCCCGACCGGACCATCCGGCTCGACAGTGGGCCAACCACCGGGCAGCAACCATCATGATTCGCCCGACCGAAGCCCGCGACTTCTCGCCGGCCATCCTCGCGCTCGAGAAACAGGCACCGTCTCCCCTGCCGAGAGCGCTGCTCTGGACGCTTGCTGCGTTGCTGGCCTGTCTGGTGCTCGGCGCTTTCGTGGGACGCCTCGACATGATCGCCGTCGCCCACGGGCGGTTGGTGCCGCAGAGCTTCCTCAAGGTCGTGCAGCCGGCGGATTCCGGCGTCGTTCGCGAGATCCTGGTGCACGAAGGCGATGTCGTGTCGGCCGGTCAGGTTCTGGTGCGCATGGACGCCCGCCTGTCCGATGCGGACACCGCGACCGTGCAAGGCCAGATCGCGCAGCATCGCCTGCAGTTGCGGCGCATCGAGGCGGAACTGACCGGCGCGCCGTTCATCATTAGCGCGGACGATCCGCCGGCACTCTTCGCTCAGGCAAACGCGCAATACCGTTCCCATCGTCAAGCGCACCTCGATGCCCTCGCCACCGAAACGGCGCTCGTCGACCGATCCCGCAACGATCTGCAGGCGGCGCTCGAAACCGAGACGAAACTCGCCAAGGCCCTGCCCATGCACCGCGAACAGGCCGAAGGGTGGGACACACTCGCGCGCGAGGGCTTCGCCGGCAAGTTGCTGGCACTCGAGCGCAAACGCGCATTGATCGAGGCGGAGCAGGAACTGAAGACGCAGCACGCCCAGGTGGAAAGCCTCCGCGCGGGCATCGCGCAATCCGAGCGTCGCGTCGTGCAGTTGCAATCGGACCATCGCCGCGACCTCATGGACGAGCGGGCTCAAGCCCAGGCTGAACTCGACCGGCTGCTGCAGGATGAAACCCGCCAATCGGTGCGGCGCAGCCAACTGGAGTTGCGTGCCCCCGCCGCGGGCGTCGTCAAGGAACTGGCGACGCACACGGCCGGCACGGTGGTACAACCCGGCAGCGTGTTGATGACCATCGTCCCCAGGGGCGAAGCCATTCAGGCGGAAGTGTGGGTCGACCAGATCGACGCCGGTTTCGTGGAGGAGCGCATGGCGGTGGCGCTCAAGGTGGCCACCTTTCCTTTCCAGAAGTACGGGACGGTGCCCGGACGGATCCGGCATCTGAGTCCGGATGCGACCGAAGTGTCGGGCAACGACCGTTCCGCCGATGCGCGGTCGGGCTATCGTGCGCTGATCGCTCTCGACACGACGAGCCTGGAACGCGACGGCCGGCGTTTCACGCTGGCCCCAGGCATGCAGGTGAGCGCGGAGATCCACCTCGGCACGCGCAGCGTGATGGAGTATCTGCTCTCGCCGGTGCTGAAGACGGTGCTGGAGGCGGCGCGGGAGAAATAGGTCGTCGGGCCGCTTGACCCGTCCCGACGCGACGTCGATACTTTTCGGAGCCAGCCCACCGCCCGAGGGAAGGAGCCGCCATGGCCGTGATGAGAGATCGCCCCTACACCCGCTTCAACTTCCTTGTCGACCTGGGTGACGGCAATACCGACGGACCTCAGGCCGGCTTCCAGGAGATCGGCCCGATCGGCATGGAAGTCGAGGTCATCGAGTACCGCAACGGCAACGCGAA
>JAIESW010000035.1 GCA_019745565.1 Burkholderiales bacterium | reverse complement strand
CAGCTTCCTGGAAAGACGCTTCGCAAGTTCGGGCTCGTGTCGCAGGCCGAGTAGTCTCAGGCTCGGTCGTCGCCCGGTCGAACCCGCCGGTCGTGATGAAGTTGTCGGATGTGATTCTCGGTAAGGGACATGTCCGGCAACTTCCTGCTCGTCGAGTGAGGCGAACGACCTGATCGGCAGATTGCCGAGGTGCGCCTGGACACAACCCTGAACGACCTCGCGCCGGTGTCCAGCCCAGGGCCTCGCGCAGCGGCCGATGCCCCGGTATCTTCGAAACCGGCATGACTCCCACCGATACCACAGCGTCTGTGGAACAGCCTCGATCACCGCGCCCGCGACGCGTAATCGTCCTCGGCGCGACCGGCACCATCGGCCGCGCGACGGTCCGCGCGCTGGTGCGACGTGGTCACGAAGTGGTGTGTTTCGTCCGCCCGCGGGCCGGGGTCGGCGGCACGCTCGCCCCGGAGCAAAGCACCCGGCTGCTCGCCGGCGCTACGGTCAGGTTTGGCGAGGTGCAAGACCCGGCGTCATTGAGGCACGCTGGCTTCCGGGGCGAACGCTTCGACGCACTCGTGTCGTGCCTCGCCTCGCGCACCGGCGCGCCGCGCGACGCTTGGGCCATCGATCACCGGGCGAACGTGCAGGCGTTCGAGGCTGCTCACGACGCGGGGGTGTCGCATGCAGTGCTGCTCTCCGCAATCTGCGTGCAGAAACCGTTGCTCGCCTTTCAGCACGCCAAGCTGGCATGCGAGAAGGTCCTGGCGGAATCCGGCATGAACTACTCCATCGTGCGGCCGACGGCGTTCTTCAAGTCGCTGTCGGGGCAGGTCGAGCGGGTGAAGCAGGGCAAGCCGTTCGTGGTGTTCGGCGACGGCACGCTGACGGCGTGCAAGCCCATCAGCGACGACGATCTCGCGGATTACATTGCCGACTGCCTCGACGACGAAAGCCGTCGAAACCGAGTGCTGCCGATCGGCGGGCCGGGGAATGCCATCACGCCGCGCCAGCAGGGCGAGCACCTGTTCGCATTGCTCGGGCGCGCGCCTCGGTTCAAACATGTGCCGGTGGCACTGCTCGACGGTATCATCGGCGTGCTGAGCACCGTCGGGCATATGGTGCCCGCGCTAGCGGCGAAGGCGGAACTCGCGCGCATCGGACGCTACTACGCCACCGAGTCCATGCTCGTCCTCGACCACGCCACCGGTCGCTATGATCCGGACGCCACGCCTTCGGCCGGGAGGCAGACGTTGTTCGATTTCTACGCGAGCCTGGTCAACGGTGCTGCTGCACCCGAGCGCGGCGACCACGCCGTCTTCTGAAGCTCACCGATCGAGGAACGCTTCGACGGCAGCAACGGAATCCGCAGCCGCCTCTTCTTGCGGTAGATGTCCCGCGGCGGGAAACGACACCAATCGGGCATCCGGCAGCGCCTTGAGATAGTCGTTCGAGTTGGCGAACGGAATCATCGAATCGCGCTCGCCCCAGACCAGCAAAGTGGGCGCGCGGATGGCTGCAAGCAACGGATGCGGATCGACGAGCACCGTCTGCCGCATGCGATCGAGCATCGCCTGGCGGGCGCCCGGAGCCCGGATGAGATCGTAGTAGCGATCGAGCAGCGCATCGTCGAGAAACGCCGGGTTCGCATAGGCAGGCTTGAGGTTCATCCGCAACAACGGCTTCGGCAGCACGTAGCGCATCAAGCCGAGCGCACTCGGTACCTCGGGGGCCTTGCCGTACTCGAACCCCGGGCTCGCGAAACCGTCGGCTGCCACCAGCACCAGCCGCTCGACCCGCTCGGGGTGAGTGGCGGCAAAGGCCCAAGCGATGCGACCGCCGATGGAATGGCCGGCGATGCTGGCGCGTGGCAGGCCGAGGTGATCCATCAGGGCGAGCAGCAGATCGATGCTGCGTGCGTCGGTGTAGTCGGCGTCGGGATCCGGCAGGCTGAGGCCGCTGCCGGGTAGATCGAAGCGAATCACGCGGTACTTGCGGCTTAGGCCCCCTGCCCAGATATCCCACGTCTGCATGCTCGCACCGAAGCCGTGGATCAGGATGACGGCCGGAGCGTTGCGTGGGCCGCTGTCGCGTACGTGCAACCGCCAGCTGCCGACTTGCATCATGTCGCCGGGGGCGAGCAGATACCTGGACTCGAGCCGGCTTCGGTCTTCGTCGGGGGTCCAGAGCCACCAGGCGAGTAGGGCGCCGACGAGAATCGACGCGGCAATCAGCATCCTGTTCACCTGAGCGCCTTCGACGGACATGGGCCCGAGACGACTGGAAGCAAACCATCCCGATCAGCGAGTCGAACCCAGGCGATGGCTGATGCGCATCTCGATCTCAGTTCATCTGTTCGTGACCGGTTTCTTCGCCGTACGAGCGCCCGCATTGACTCAGGTCGACGCATTGGCCGATGCGCATGTTTCGCAGAACGTAGTCCGCCGCGAGGCCTCACACCAGCACGATGTCGTACTGCTCCGCTTCAGCGAAGCTCTTCTTTCGGGTCAACAACTTACAGAGTACGTTCCTGAGTCTTTCGGCTCCAGCTACCCACTTGGCTACCCAGTACGGTCGAGACCGTACGCAACTGCCTGCCACGCGCTGAATCGGCCAAGCACACACACATTATCGATGATGCAGTCCAGTGAGGTCACAGGGGTCTCCCCCCGCTGATGACGCTGGATGATCGACCTCGGTCGATCGGTCAGTACGAGTGTTTCTTCGAGGGCCGCCGCAGGGCCGACTTCAGCAGCGACTTCATCGTCATCGAACACGAGAAGCTGAAACGCGGGCCTGACTGACCTGCGCGCGGCGATGACTTGATCAGGTCTGTTCGACGCCTTGGCTGCCCCCTGACGTTTGGCGCAACCGTTCAACCTCGGCTACGAGGGCGTTCAGGCGACGTGTGGACTGTCGCCAAATACCGCAAAGACGAGGTCGAGTCAGTCCGCTCAAAGGTCCGGAATGCTTAGGTAGGCGACCAGCGTTGCAGCCGCGCTCGGACTTCGCTGGCAGGCAGACGACTGCGCGGGTGATTCGAGATGCGCGTCAAGCCTTCGTGCAGCAGATTGGTGCCGACCGTTCCGGAGGATTCCATCTGGTCGAGGATCCACAGCAGGCCATACACCGCGCACTGCCGTGACTGGGCCTCCGTGCGCAGCAGCTTGTCGCCGGTCACCAAGGTGTGATCTGGCCGGCGAGCACAACTCAATGCGAAGCAATCTGGAAGCGACAACCCGGGCTGCTCCTTGCGAAGCTGCTGGGCGAACGCGACCTCGTCCGGAACCAACGCCACGACGCCCAACCCAAGGCGACGCAGGAAAGGCCCGTTTTCGGCTTCCAGCTCGCGTTCGTACAACAAGTCGGGCACCACCATCGTCAGCCCGCAGGAGAACGCGGGCTCCAGGAGCCCTCCTCGCTCCAGGTCGATCAGGACCGAAGTGTCCGAGACCAGGATGATCATGACCGTTCAGGCGACCTGTCCCATCAGTCTGCGATCCAGCTCGCGAACGCTGATGTTCAGCAACTCCGCAGCGCGGGCCTCCGAGATCGCGCCCTCGGCAACCGCGCGCAGGCACAGCCGTTCCATGCGCTGTGGTACCTCAGGCGGGAGTAGGCCAGGCTCGTTGGATGCTTGGCTGTTCCAACCCAGGTTCTTGATCTGAGCCCATAGCCGGCCATAGGCCGCCTTCGTGAGGATGCCGATCTGCGCACAGCGCACCACCAACGAAGCGATGCTGACCTTGAAGATCTTCTTCAGTTCCGCCAGCTCGCCAATCGATATCGACGTACGGTGCGGCCCCAGCAGCCGCAGGACCATGCTTCTAGCCATCAGGAACGCGCCAGCAAATCGATCAGCTGCCTTCTCCTGCTCCACGTCACTCAGCCCGCTGAAGCGCAGAACCAGATGCGCCAGTTCATGGGCCAGCGTGAATCGCTGACGCTCGCCGTTGTGTCCCTGGTTCACGACGATCACCGGAACGTCTTTGCGTTTCGGGCGCTGCACGAAGGCCTTGGAGCCGGACACGTTCTCCGGCAAGTCCAGGGCGATCACCTTCACCCCTTTGTCTTCCAGCAACTCGGCGACGGAGGGAATCGGATCGATGCCCAGCTTCCAATGTTGTCGCAGGGCATCGGCGGCCTGCTCAGCGTCCTCGATGCGACTGATGTCGAAAGCCTTGCTGGCCGGCGAATCCCATGGCTGTTCGACTCCGGGCAGCAGCTCTTCGAGCTCCAGGTAGCGCTCTACCTGGTCGAGAACCGACGCTTCCACGGCTCGCTCTTCCTTGGCGCCGGCGTGCGGCGCCTTCCGAAAGTCCACGCCCGCGAGTTCGATCTCGCGCTCGCTGAGCAGGTACTCGGGCGAGACCTTGAGCGCCTTGGCCAGTGCCAGCAGGATCGTGGAGCTCGGCATCATCTCGTCGCGCTCGTACTTGCCAATGGCTTGTGCCGAGACCTGCCCTTGGATGGCGGCCTCTAGCTCGCGCAGGGACAAGCCGAGAGCTTCTCGCCCCCTCTTGAGTCGGTTACCGATCATGGTGCCCTCCGGGTGGGGTTTACAGATTGACTTGAAAGATTGTTATTTGTAAACTTCGTCCTGTCAACTTCAGCGAGCCCGACCTTTGGCCCGCGCACCCCCGAAAGCCAAGCACAACGAGAGAGCCGAACCCATGTCAACGGGCGCCGAACTCCCCAAGGGACTCCATCGGATCATCCAACTGCCGTCGCCGGAGCTCGGAGAGCTGTGGGACTCCATCGTTTTAGACCAAGCCATCAAGGACCAGTTGATCGGCCAAGCCATCATCAACTTCACGGTCCGCCAGTCGGTCTCGCGAAGCGTGCTGCCGTTGCACGGAACCGTCTTGCTGGTTGGGGAGCCGGGGACGGGCAAGACCTCCCTGGCTCGTGGCTTGGCACACAAGACCGCAGAGTGTTTCTCCGGCGCCTCTTTCCGCCTTCTGGAGGTGGACCCGCACGCGCTGGGTAGCGCAATGATGGGCAAGACGCAGAAGGCAGTCTCGGACCTTTTCGGGCAGACCATTGCCGAATCCGCACTGACAGGGCCGACCATCGTGCTGCTCGACGAGGTCGAGACGTTGGCGGCTGATCGCAGCAAGCTCAGCCTGAGTGCTAACCCGGTGGATGTCCATCGAGCGACAGACGCCGTACTGGTGCAGCTGGACCTGCTGGCCGAGACACACAAGAACCTGCTGTTCATCGCGACCTCCAACTTCCCGCAGGCCGTCGACGAGGCGTTCACGTCGCGATGTGACCTCGTTCTGGAGGTACCGCCGCCCAATCTGAAGGCGTGCGAGCAGATTCTGACGCTGTGCCTCAAGGGCATGGGCAAGCAGTTCGCCGCCATGGCGAAGCTGCCGCAGACCGCGGGGTTCGATGCGGTCGCGAATGAAGTGCACGGCCTGGACGGACGTGCGATCCGCAAGGTTGTGGCCAGCGCGCTTACCCTTCGCAAGCAGGTCGCGATGAACCCCAACGAGCTGAGCATGGCCGATCTGACGAAGGCGGCTAAGGCAGCCAAGGCTGTGCGCGCGAAAGGGACCAAGCGATGAGCACTGTCGTGAGTCGCGTGGTCCGCAGTTCGCCACATCGCAGCACAAGCGAAACGTGGGTTGTCATCGTCGACCTGCTGACACGGGGCAACGACAGCGCGGCCCGCAACGAGCTGCTGTCGGTGTCCGGTGTCGCCAGCTCGGTCATCGCCGAACAGGCCGCGAAGGAGGCTGCCATCGTTGCGACCTGCGAAGGCCCGCGCACACGCGTCTACTGCCTCTACGACGAAGAGGCCATCGAAGGCGGCGATGCCAAGGAGAACGCACTTGGGTACGACGCCCTCAAGGGGCAGTGGGCTGTCTCCCTGCCATGCCTAAAGGATGATCTGGACTGGGTGCAGCGCGCACTCAAGACCAAGAGCAGTCGCATCACAGCCCGCGACATGGCTCAGAAGCTGGGTGAGGAGGAGGTCACCAAGGCAACCTCCCCTGGCGGGTTGATACTGAACGTTGACCAGTTCTTGAAGTCATGAGCGCCGTTGCCGTCTATGCGTACACCCAGTCGGTCACCTACGTCGCCGACAACATCCTCAAGAGCCTGAAGGACATCATCCGGCTCAGTGGCCTCGATCCTGCGAAGCTCGTCGGCGACTGGGAAGTACTGCTGCGCGGCATTAGCTCCTGGATTGAGTCCAAGCACCTGGACACGGTGACGCTCGAGATCTACAACCCCAAGACTGATGCGCTGGTCACCAGGTGGGATGTGTCGATCTCGTACTCCTGGGATATCTCGGCCGGAACGTTCTGGACTGACACCGACCAGCTCCGATATGCCATCAAGAAAGCCGGGCTGGTGCCGTCGGAGGCGTCCTATCGGGTGGTCGTCTCCTACAACAAGTCCGGGCGCCCCAGTGTCTCCGGCTGGAGTTCTTGCCGTCTGCGCTCTACCGACGGCATGGTGCGCCAGAGCCTGGGGACAACCGTCGAACACTACGGCTTGGGCGCCAACGCCGCGTACTGGAGGAATGTCTGATGCTCACCATCGACGAAGCGTTCCGGAAGTTCAAGAGCCGGCTGGAGCTCAACGACAAGGAACAGAAGAACGCGACGGATCGCCATACCGAGGTGCGCGAATACGTCCGGACGAAGTTCTCCATCGACCGCGACTTTCTGACCGGCTCCTACGCGCGCTACACCAAGACGAAGCCATTGAAGGATATCGACATCTTCTTCGTGATGAAGGATTCGGAGAAGCACTACCGAGGCAAGTCGGCCGGTGTCGTGCTCGATAGCTACAAGAAGGCTCTGGTCGACAAGTACGGTGAAAAGGCAGTCCGGCGGCAGAGCCGGTCCATCAACGTGGACTTCGGCGTGCAAGTCAAGGAGGAGGACAAGACGGACTACAAGATCATGAGCGTCGATGTTGTGCCGGCGTTCGCCAGTGGCAACGACTATGAGATTCCGGATGGCGACACCGGGAACTGGATCAAGACAAACCCGGAGAAGCACGCCGAGAAGGCTACCCGGGCACACCAGGCCTACAGCAGCGAGTGGAAGGGCCTGGTGCGCATGGCCAAGTACTGGAACAACAACCCCAAGCATGGCGAGAAGCCCGTCAAACCTTCCTTCCTCATCGAGGTGATGGCCCTGCAGTGTCTGCACGGCGGGTGGGGTGGTCAATTCGATCGAGAGATGCAGGGGCTCTTTGCGACCATGGCTGACCGCATCGGCGAGGTGTGGCCGGACCCGGCGGGCTTGGGTCCCCCGATCAGCGACTCGATGGACGCCAAGCGCGTCGCCAAAGCCCAGCAGGTGCTGAGGCAGGCAAGCGCTCAAATCGACCAGGCCATCCATTTGGTGCGGCTGGGACGCACCGGTGACGCGCTGAAGGCGTGGCGCGAGCTGTTCGGGCCGATGTTCCCGTTGAGCTGAGCACACCCATGACGCAGGCCGTTGTCACGCGCCGCGACGGTGATGTATTCCAGGCGCGGATGTTCTGGCTGCATGCGGCCCGGCTCCTGGACGAACACAGTCCGATCGTTCGCGTCGGCTTCGAGTCCGGTCTGAAAGGCTTCGACGACATCTGGGTCGAGTACGACCCGGCACGTGCGCCTCAGGATCACCTTGGAAACTCGCTGACCATCGAGCGCATGCAGTGCAAGTGGCACGCAACGCCGGGAGCGTTCACCCATGAGGACTTGACTCGCCCCGAGTACATCAACGCCACGTCGACGTCGATGCTTCAGCGGGCGTTGGCGGCATACCGGACGGACAGGGCCGTCGGGAGAACATCGCGACTCGTGCTCGTGACCAACCATATGGCGAGTTCACAGGACACGCTACACGGGTATATCCGATTGAAGTCGCTCAGTCTGGACGTGGAAGGTCTGTTCGTCGGCAAGAGCGCGCGCAGCGCGACTGGGAAGCTGCGAAAGCTCTGGCGTGAGCATCTTGAAGTGGATGACTTGGAATTGCGGGCGTTGTGCACGCACCTCGGGTTCAACCTCACGAGAGACTCGCTCGACGCGGTGCGCGGAATGCTCGATGACGTCTGTCGGGCGAATGGGCTGGTTCGGCCTGTGCCGAACGCCAGCTCGACCATCTATGACTCCAATGTCTTCGAATGGGTCGGCCAACGACGCATGGTGTTTGACCGCAAGTCGCTACGGGACAGGTGCGCTCAAGAAGGACTGTTCGCCGACAACGCTACCGCTTCGAGGCAAATCTTCGGGGTGAAGTCTTTCGAGCATCCGTTGGACCGGCTGGAGAATCGCTGCGTTGAAGTGTTGAATCTGGTCTCCGAGTTCGACGACCGGGCGATTCGCAGCACCGTAGCCTGGCGGGACACGCTTGTTCCCAGGATCAACGAGTTCCTGCTTCGAGTTCCGACGCCTGATGGGCGAGTACGAATCGCAATCGAGGTCCACGCCACCTTGGCGTTTGCCGCCGGAGTGGTCCTGGACACGAAGTCCGGCCGGCTCGTGGAACTCGAGCAAAGGTCACCAGTGCTCAAGATCTGGGCGGCAGACGATCAGACGTTAACCAGCGACACGACCACTTGGGAGTTCCAAGAACACGAACTCGATCCGACTGGACACGGGACTGCGTGTGCGGTGAGCGTCACTAGGGACACCGAGGGCGCAGTGCGGCACTACGTGCATGCAAACAACCTCAAGTTCAGGCGGTTGCTATTGGCGCGGCCCGTCGGCGGCCCATCTGCCCAGGCGGTCGTGTCCGGAGCCCACGCAAACGCTTTGGCGGAGCAGTTGGCTGTCAAGGTCAAGCTTGATCGCGAGGCAGACCTGACAAACAGGACAGAGCGATATCACCTGTTCATCTCTGCGCCAAATGCTTTCACGTTCTACTTGGGACGGCAGGCGGCCATGCTGAAGCCGTTGACGCTGTATGAATTCGACTTCGGCTACCAGGTCGATGGGTCGTACCGGCCGTCGCTGTCGTACCCCGAGGTGTTGTCAACTGCCGGTCCACCAGCCTGAGGCAGGTAGCACGTGGCGAGTATCGAGCCAACGCTGCGCGAGCTTGCGCGCGCGATCGAGCCGACGGCCGCACAGAAGGACGCCGCGAGTCGCAGCTACAACCATCTTCGGACCTTGATTGACCGGCGCGTCTTCGGCGAGCGCATCGTCGACTGCTACCTGAGCGGCAGCTATCGGCGCAACACCGCGATCAGTCCGATTCGGGACATAGACGTCATCTTCGTGATTGACCCGCGTTGCTGGCCTGCCGCCATGCTCGGGTTCGCCGACAAGCCGAATCCATCGACAGTGCTGAAGTCGTTCGCGCGAGTGCTCCGCGACGAATACAAGACCAGTTCGACATTTTCTCAGGCACGATCACTTCGGCTTGAGCTCGCGCACGTGCACATTGACTGCGTACCGGCGGTGGAAATCCCAGGGAGTGACATCGTCTGGATAGGCAGCCGACGAGACGACTCGTGGACCAAGTCCTCGCCAAAGCGTCACCACGCTGCGCTCACCGCGGCCAACGCAGCAAACGACAAGCTGCTGGTGCCGCTTGTCAAGCTTCTCAAGAGGTGGAACTCGGGCTTGCCTGGAACGGCTCACGTGCGCTCCTTTGTGGTCGAGACGCTTGCTGTGACGCTTTTCAGCCAAGTGCGCATGTGTTCGCTAGAAGACGGAACCATGCTGTTCTTCGATTTCGTCGCCAGCTTCGATGGGCAAGCCGATCACGAGTGGCCGTCGAAGTATGGCGTGGCAATGGATTTCTGGACCGGCACGGTGGTGCCGGACTCTGCCGGAACTGGGTTGAATGTCGCAGCTGGGGTTGACTCGGGCAGGAGGAGTTCGTTCATCCAGCGCGCGGTGCAGAGTCGCGATAGATTGAAGAAGGCAATTGGCGCTCAGAGCAACAAGACGGCTGTCGAGCATGTGCTTGAGGCGTTTCGCTGGGGCCAGTGAGCGCCTCGTCGCGGTCGCTCACGGTCGCGGTAGCGGCGGAGATTGCTCTCCGCCCCCAACACAGATCCATACCTGTGGCGCTACCGCATACGGCCCCTGCTTTGAGTCACGAGGCAAGGCGCTCGTTCGCGTAAGGATGTAGAACGCGAACCGTCGGGTCGCAGCAGGCGGCTGCGCGGCTGCTTGCCGGATCGGGCGCGCGCCATGGTCCGGCCGCGCGCCCGGACCAGCCGTTCAACGGCGGCGCGGCAGGTGGCCGAGACCGTGAAGGTCAGTCCATCACCATCGCTCTTCGCCAAGGGCTGGCTGTCTTTGAGCCAACGCCTCAACTGCAGGTCTGAAAGCAGACCGTTCTTGTTGCCCATAGTCCTGCTCCACCAAGAGGGGTGGCTACCCGCCTAGCTACCCAATCCTGCTGCAGACGACTGGGACTTCAAGACATCAGTTGAACTGCTCCTGCCGAAAAAGCCGTTGCACGACGGTCGTTTACATGTGGCGGTTGAAACGGGCCGGACCCCCGTGAAACCTCACATCAAGACGATGTCGTACTGCTCCTGGTTGTACAGCGTCTCCACCTGCAACCGGATCGGCTTCCCGATGAACTCCTCAGCCATCGCCAGACTCTGCGCCTCTTCATCGAGAAACGTATCGATGACCTTCTGCGAAGCCAGAATGCGAAATTCCCGCGCGTCGAACTGCCGAGCCTCGCGCACCACTTCGCGCAATACCTGATAGCACACCGACTGGGCGGTCTTTAGTTCCCCGCGCCCGTGGCAGGTCGGACACGGTTCACACAACACATGAGCCAAGCTCTCGCGTGTGCGCTTGCGAGTCATCTCCACGAGCCCGAGGGTAGTGAACCCGTTCACTCCCACTCGCGTGCGATCCGTCGACAATGCCTTCCTGAACTCCGCCAGCACTGCATCACGGTGCGGGTCGTTGTCCATGTCGATGAAGTCGATGATGATGATCCCGCCCAGATTGCGCAGGCGTAGCTGTCGCGCGATGACCTGCGCGGCTTCGAGGTTGGTCTTGAAGATGGTGTCGTCGAAGCTGCGGCCGCCCACGAAGCCGCCGGTGTTCACGTCCACCGTGGTGAGCGCCTCGGTCTGGTCGATGATGAGGTAGCCACCGGACTTCAGTGCAACGCGGCGAGCCAGCGCGCGCTCGATCTCGTCTTCGACGCCGTAGACGTCGAACAGCGGCCGGTCGCCGGTGTAGTGCTGGATGCGGTCGAGCAGCGGCAGCTTGTAGTCGGTAGCGAAGCCGGTGAGCCGCTGGAAGGTCTCGCGCGAGTCCACCAGGATGCGCTCGGTCTCGTCGCTCACGAAGTCGCGCAGCACACGCAGACTGAGATCGAGGTCCTGGTACAGCAGAGCAGGCGCGGAGCTGGTTCGCGCGCGGTCCTGGATGCCGGACCACAGGCGGCGCAGGTATTCGAGGTCGGAGGCGAGTTCCGTGTCGGTCGCGGTCTCGGCCATGGTGCGGATGATGAAGCCGCCGGGCTGGTCGGCCGGCAGCATCTGGTGCAGGCGTTCCTTCAGTTGCATGCGCTCGGTCTCGTCCTCGATCCGCTGCGAAACGCCGATGTGCGATTCCTGCGGCAGGTAGACCAGGAACCGTCCCGCGATGCTGATCTGCGTGGACAGCCGAGCGCCCTTGGTGCCGATGGGGTCCTTGATGACCTGCACCAGGACGGTGTCGCCGTCGTGCAGGATCTTCTCGATGGGCTTCGCTTCCTCGCCGCCGCGATGGCCCCAGATGTCGGCCACGTGCAGGAAGGCCGCACGATCGAGCCCGATCTGGATGAAGGCCGATTGCATGCCGGGCAGCACGCGGCTCACCACGCCCAGGTAGGTGTTACCGACCAGCCCGCGTTGCGAGCTGCGCTCGACGTGCAGTTCCTGTGCGGAGCCCTGCTCCATCACCGCGACCCGTGTTTCCTGCGGGGTCACGTTGATGAGGATCTCCCCGTTCACAGCACCTTGCAGCCGAACCGCGCCAGCAGGTCGCTGGTCTCGTACACCGGCAGGCCGACCACGCCCGAGTGGCTGCCGGAGATGTGTTTCACGAACAGGGCTGCCTTGCCCTGGATGCCGTAGGCGCCGGCCTTGTCCATCGGATCGCCGGTCGCGACGTAGCTGCGGATGATCTCGTCCGACAGCGGGGCAAAGGTCACCTGGGTGGACGACAGCACCACCTCGACCCGCTCGTCCATCTTCACGGCCACGGCGGTATGCACCTCGTGGCTGCGGCCGGAAAGCGCCTGCAGCATCCGGACGGCGTCGGCGCGGTCGGTCGGCTTCGCCATGATCTTGCCGTCCAGCGCCACGGTGGTGTCCGCGGACAGGATCGGCTGCTTCAGCAGGCGGCGCTGGAGCATGCGCGTCCAGCCGATCTCGGCCTTGAGGCGGGCCACCCGCAGGACGTACTCCACCGGCGGCTCGTCCGGCAGGGGTGTCTCGTCGAAGTCCTCACCCCGGGTCGCACCTTCGCGGAGGAGGAGCACCTCATATCGGACCCCCATCTGGGCAAGGATCTCCCGCCGGCGCGCGCTGCGCGAGGCGAGGTAGATGTGGCGGGTCAGGGTGGCCATGTTCAGTCGCAACGGGACGCCCCGAGGCGCCGACGCAACTCCCTGGGGGGCAGCGGATGCAGTGGGCATGGGGGCAGTTTCATCCTAGTCACGGTGGTACGGGTGTCCGCGCAGCAGTGAGTGCGCACGGTAAAGCTGCTCCGCGAGCAGCACGCGTGCCAGCCCGTGAGGGAGCGTGAGGGCGGAGAGCGAAAGTCGCCTCTCGGCCTCCGCCTTGAGGGTGGCGTCCAGTCCGTCGGCGCTGCCGATCACGAAGGCGACGTCGCGTCCGCCAGAGAGCCATTGCTCCATCCGGCCGGCCAGCGCCCGGGTGGTGACGGTCTCGCCGGTTTCGTCGAGAGCGACCACGGCGCTGCCCTTCGGGATGGCGGCGCGGATGCGGTCGGCCTCCCGCTCCAGCAGTTTCGCGACGGCGGCCTCCCCAGCATTGTCGGAACGTGCCTCGGGGCGCAGCTCGATCAGCTCCATGCGCACCTCGCGCGGCATGCGCTTCGCATACTCACCGAACGCGGTCTCGACCCAGGCGGGCTGCCGGTGCCCGACCGCGATGATCAGGAACCGCATGGTGCCGGCCGGGGTGGGAATGGGATCGGCGCCCGCACGCGACGGGCGCCGCGGACATCAGACGCTGGCTCCGGCGGCGTGGCCGAGACCGGCATGCATCCGACGCGGCATTGGCCGCTGCCCACCCCACAGTTCCTCGAGATTGTAGTAGTCGCGGATGGCGGGCTGCATGATGTGGACCACGATGTCGCCGAGGTCCACCAGCACCCATTCGCCGGTTTCTTGACCCTCGACGCCGGTCACGCTGGCGCCGAGCTCTTTGGCACGATCGAGCACGTGGATCGAGAGGGCCCGGGTCTGACGCGCCGATTCGGCGGTCGCGACGATCACGATGTCGAACAACGACGTCAGCTTGCGTACGTCCAGCACGACGATGTCGCGCGCTTTCACGTCTTCCAGCGCGCCTATCGCGGCACGGACGAGTTCTTCAACGTGCATCCGGTTCCTTGTACAGATCGTGGCGGTCAATGTATCCGAGAACGCTTTCGGGAAGCAAGTAACGCGGGCTACGGTCCGCCGCCAGTAAAGCCCTGATCGCGCTCGCGGAAATGTCCAGTTGGGTGATCGGCAGCGCGGCGATCGCGCCGGCCGGGGAGTTGACCAGCCGGCCCCGGTCCTGGGTGAGCCGGCTGTCGAACTGCGACCTCAGGGCGGGGCCCATGGTTTCGCGCCAGTGGGCCGCCTCCCATCCGGGTCGGTGTGCCACGATGATGTGGGCGTGGCCGAAGAGATCAAGCCAGCGCCGCCAGGTCTGCAGCAGAACGAAGGCGTCGGCGCCGAGGATCAGGGCGATGGGCCGCGCGGCGCCGAACTCGGCGCGCAGGCTCTCGAGCGTATCGATGGTGTAGCTCGGGGCCGGGCGGCGCAGTTCGCGGTCGTCGGCCACCAGTTTGGGGTTGCCGGCCACGGCCGCCTTGACCATGGCGAGCCGCTGCTCGGCCGTGGCCGAGGGCGTTCCGCGGTGGGGTGGCTCGGCCGAGACGACCAGGTGCACTTGCTCCAGGTCGAAGGCCTCGGCGGCCTCTTCGGCCAGGCGCAGGTGCGCCAGATGGACCGGATCGAACGTCCCGCCCAGTACGCCGATGGCGCCGCCGCCGGCCACGCGTCAGGACTGCCGCATCGGCTAGATCATCACCCGACGGAGGTCGGACAGGACTGCGTTCAGGTAAGAGATGAAGCGCGCACCCTTCGCGCCGTCGATGACGCGGTGGTCGTAGGAAAGCGAGATCGGCAGCATCAGGCGCGGCACGAACTGGCCGTCTTTCCAGACCGGTTTCATGCTCGAGCGCGAGACGCCGAGGATCGCCACCTCGGGCGCGTTGATGATCGGCGTGAAGTGCCCGCCGCCGATGCCGCCCAGGCTTGAGATGGAGAAGGTGCCGCCCTGCATGTCGGCCGGTCCCATTTTCTTGTCGCGGGCCTTCTGGCTGATTTCGCCGAGTTCCTTGGCGAGCTGCACCACGCCCTTCTTGTCCGCATCGCGGATGACCGGCACCACCAGGCCTTCCGGCGTGTCGACCGCGACGCCGATGTGGTAGTACTGCTTCAGGATCAGTGCATCGCCGCCCGGCGCGACCGAGGCGTTGAAGTCGGGGAACTGCTTCAGCGTCGCCACCACCGCCTTGATCATGAACGCGAGCGGGGTGATCTTCACGCCGCTCTTGGCGTTTTCGTCGGAGAGCGTCTTGCGGAACGCCTCCATGTCGGTGATGTCGGCTTCGTCGTGCTGCGTGATGTGCGGGATCATCACCCAGTTGCGATGCAGCGCCGGACCCGAGATCTTCTGGATGCGCGACAGCGGCTTGGTCTCGACCGGACCGAACTTGGAGAAGTCGATGTTCGGCCACGCGGGCAGGTTGAGCCCCGGGATGCCGCCACCGGCCGCCACGGCGCCCGCCGGAGCTGCGCCGGACAACGCGCCCTTCACGAAAGACTGGATGTCTTCCTTGAGGATGCGGCTCTTCGGACCGGAGCCCTTGATGAGACCGAGGTCCACGCCCAGTTCGCGCGCGAAGCGGCGCACGGACGGACTCGCGTGCGCTTTCGCGAACCCAGCTTCGTCGACGGGACCGGACGGTGCAGCCGGCGCAGGAGCAGGAGCCGCGGCGGCCGGTGCGGGAGCAGGTGCCGGCGTTGCGGGGGCCGGAGCGGGCGCGGCAGCCGCGGGTGCTGGCGCGGGAGCAGGAGCAGGTGCCCCGGCCTCAGCGGCCTCGAGCGTCAGCACGAGCGTGCCCTGCGACACCTTGTCGCCCACCTTCACGCGCAGATCCTTCACCACGCCGCCGAAGGGCGCCGGCACTTCCATCGTCGCCTTGTCGCTTTCCAAGGTGACGAGCGAGTCCTCGGCGCTCACCGACTGGCCGGCTTTCACCAGGATCTCGATGACCGGCACGTCCTTGTAGTCGCCGATGTCCGGCACGAAGACTTCCCTGATCGCTCCCATGTATCTCTTTCCCGCTTCTCTTTCGTTGGTTTCGTTCAGACCTTCCACGGCGAGGGCTTTGCCGCGTCGATGCCGTACTTGCGGATCGCCTGGGTCACCGTGGCAGCCGGTATGGTGCCTTCTTCCGCCAGCGCCTTCAGCGCAGCCACCGCCACATACTTGCGGTTGACTTCGAAGAACGATCGAAGCTGCTCGCGGGTGTCGGACCGGCCGAAGCCGTCGGTGCCGAGAGTGATGTAGCGCCGGCCCACGTACGGACGGATCTGGTCGGCGAACGCGCGCATGTAGTCGGTGGCGGCGATCACCGGGCCCGCGCGCCCTTCCAGGCATTGCGCCACGTAGCTCTGGCGCGGCTTGTCCTCGGGGTGCAGCAGGTTCCAGCGCTCCACGTCCATGCCGTCGCGGCGCAGTTCGGTGAAGCTGGGGCAGCTCCAGATGTCCGCCGTCACGCCGAAGTCGGCGGCCAGCATCTGCGCCGCGGCGATCACTTCGCGCAGGATCGTGCCGCTGCCCATCAATTGCACCCGCGGCGTCTTCTTGCCTCCCGCGCCTTCGGTGAGCAGGTACATCCCCTTGAGAATCCCGGCCTCCGCGCCCTCGGGCATCGCGGGGTGATGGTAGTTCTCGTTCATCACCGTGAGGTAGTAGTAGACGTCCTCCTGCTCCGCGTACATGCGGCGCAGGCCGTCCTGGATGATCACGGCGACTTCGAAGGCGAACGTCGGGTCGTAGGAGATGCAGTTCGGGATGGTCGACGAGATCAGATGGCTGTGGCCGTCTTCGTGCTGCAGGCCTTCGCCGTTCAGCGTGGTGCGGCCGGCGGTGCCGCCCAGCAGGAAGCCGCGAGCGCGTTGATCCGCTGCCGCCCAGGCGAGATCGCCGATGCGCTGGAAACCGAACATCGAGTAGTAGATGTAGAACGGCACCATGGTCACGCCGTGCGTCGAATACGACGTGGCGGCGGCGATCCACGAGGACATGGCGCCCGGCTCGTTGATCCCTTCCTGCAGGATCTGGCCGTGCTTGTCCTCCTTGTAGAACATCAACTGGTCGGCGTCCTGCGGCGTGTAGAGCTGGCCCACGGAGGACCAGATGCCCAACTGGCGGAACATGCCTTCCATGCCGAAGGTGCGCGACTCGTCCGGGACGATGGGCACCACGCGCTTGCCCATGTTCTTGTCCCGCACCAGCGTCGCGAGGATGCGCACGAACGCCATGGTGGTGGACAGCTCGCGGTCCTCGGAGTCCTTGAGCAGCGCTTCGAAGGCCGACAGCGGCGGCACTTCGAGCGTGTCGCCCTTCTGGCGGCGCGTCGGCAGATAGCCGCCCAGCGCCTCGCGCGACTTGCGCATGTACTCCAGTTCCGGCGAGCCCTCGGGGAACTTTAGGAAGGGGATTTCCTCGAGCTTGTCGTCCGGAATCGGCAGGCCGAAGCGGTCGCGGAAGGCCTTGATGGACGAGGTGCCCATCTTCTTCTGCTGGTGGGTGATGTTCTGCGCTTCACCCGCCTCGCCCATGCCGTAGCCCTTGATGGTCTTGGCCAGGATCACGGTGGGTTGGCCGGTGTGGTTCACCGCCGCGGTGTATGCCGTGAAGAGCTTGTGCGGGTCGTGGCCGCCGCGATTCAGGCGCCAGATGTCGTCGTCGGTCATGTTCGCGACGAGTTCCAGCAGCTGCGGATACTTGCCGAAGAAATGCTTGCGGACGTACGCGCCGTCCTTCGACTTGATGGTCTGGTACTCGCCGTCGAGGCACTCTTCCATGCGCTTCAGCAGCAGGCCGGAGCGGTCCTTGGCGAGCAGCGGATCCCAGTACGAACCCCAGATCACCTTGATCACGTTCCAGCCGGCGCCGCGGAAGTCGGCTTCGAGTTCCTGGATGATCTTGCCGTTGCCGCGCACCGGACCGTCGAGGCGCTGCAGGTTGCAGTTCACCACGAAGATCAGGTTGTCGAGCTTCTCGCGCGCCGCGACGCCGATGGCGCCCATGGATTCCGGCTCGTCGATCTCGCCGTCGCCCAGGAAACACCAGACCTTGCGGCCTTCGGTGTTGGCGATGCCGCGGTCCTGCAGGTACTTCATGAAGCGCGCCTGGTAGATCGCCATCAGCGGGCCCAGGCCCATGGACACCGTGGGGAACTGCCAGAAGTCCGGCATCAGCCACGGATGCGGATAGGACGACAGGCCCTTGCCGTCCACCTCCTGGCGGAAGTTGTCCATCTGCTCGTCGGTCAGGCGCCCCAGCATGTACGCGCGGGCGTAGACGCCTGTGGCCGAGTGGCCCTGCACGAAGACGAGGTCGCCGCCGTGTTTTTCCGACGGGGCGTGCCAGAAGTGATTGAAGCCGACGTCATACAGCGTGGCCGCTGACGCGAAGCTCGCGATGTGGCCGCCGACGTTGGTGTTCTTGTTGGCACGCAGCACCATCGCGGCCGCGTTCCAGCGGACGTAGGAGCGGATGCGGTGCTCGATCTCGGGGTCGCCCGGCGAACGCAGATCCTTGCTCGCCGGAATGGTGTTGATGTAGGCGGTGTTGGCGCTGTAGGGCAGATACGCCCCCGAGCGCCGCGCCTTGTCGATCAGCTTCTCGAGGATGTAATGGGCCCGCTCGGGCCCCTCGTGTTCCAGGACCCCGTCGAGCGCCTCGAGCCATTCGTTGGTCTCGTCGGGATCATTGTCGGGCAGTGCAGCCATGACTCGACACCTTCCTCCGGTTATCGTTTGGCGGTTTCACGCTGCAACGCGATGATGCGGCGCAAAAATTTGTACTTCATTATACGGCGGCGGTCTTCGTTTCTGCCTTACGGCGAGAGGGAATACCCCCCCATCGTAGCCGGCATGCCCCCATCCCAACCTTCCCCCAACTGCGTTGGGGGAAGGGGTGTACATCCCCTCCCCCGGCTTTGCCGGGGGAGCAACCGTGTCAAGCGATGGCGTTGGACGGGGACTTCCACGGGATTCCAGACTTCAAGATCGCGTTCA
>JAIESW010000092.1 GCA_019745565.1 Burkholderiales bacterium | reverse complement strand
CTACCAACTCGAGGGCAGCTTGCGCCGGATGACGAGGCGCTTGTCGGTGTCGGTCTCCAGGTACCCGCCGGTCTCCAGGTCCTTCATGATCCGGCTCACCATCTCACGCGAGGAGCCGATCCGCTTGGCGATCTCCTGATGGGTGAGGCGCTCCCCGACGACCTGGGTGCCGTCACGCTCCACGGCAAGGTCCTTCAGCAGCGCGACGATGCGGCCGAAGACGTCCTTCAGCGCCAGGGTGCGGGCACTCTCGGTCAGCCGCCGGACGCGCCTCGCCAGACCCTTCAGCAACTGCAACGCGAGATCGGGGTTCTGTGCGAGGCATTCCTCGAAGGCGCTGCGCGACAGCACCAGCAGATGGCAGGGCTCCACGGTGGCCACGGAAGCGGAACGGGGAGCGTCGTCGAGCAGCGCCAGTTCGCCGAAATAGTCCCCCTCCCCATGGCTCGCGAGGACGAACTCGCGCCCGCTCGCATCGGTGAGATAGGCGCGCACCTTGCCGGCCCGGATCACGTACAGGGCGGATGCCTCGTCGCCTTCGTGGATGACCACCGTCTGCTTCGGATAGCGGCGCTCGACGCAGCGGCTCATCAGGCGGTCGATGCTCTCGGGTGCGAGACCTTCGAACAGGGGAATCGGCGGATGCATGCAGCGGTTCTCGGACGTATGAAGAATGCAATATGCAAGAGCTTCCGGGCGGATCGCAAGCTCGGAAGCCCCTTGCCGACCGGCGCACACCCGCATACGCTCGCGACTCCCGACCCGATGGAGCCATCCCATGCGCACGATCGAACGCCTTGCCCGCTGGTGTTCCCTGCTGCTGGTGCTGGGCGTCACGGCGGCCCACGCGGAAGAGAAGTTCATCTTCCTCACCAACTGGTACGCGCAGGCCGAACACGGCGGCTTCTATCAGGCGCAGGCCGAGGGCACCTACAAGAAGCGCGGCCTCGACGTGGACGTCCGCATGGGCGGGCCGCAGGTCAACGTCATGCAGTTGCTGCTCGCCGGGCGCGCGGATGCGGTGATGGGCTACGACCTGCAGACCATCAAGGCGGTCGAGCAAGGGCTCCCCATCGTCACCATCGGCGCCGTGTTCCAGAAGGATCCGGCAGCACTCATCGCACACCCCGACGTCAAGGCCATGGAGGAACTCAAGACGCGCACGCTGCTGATCGGCCAGGCGAGCGAGACCACCTTCTGGCCATGGCTCAAGGCCCGCTACGGCTTCGTCGACGCCCAGAAGCGCCCCTACTCGTTCAGCGTGCAGCAGTTCCTGGTGGACAAGAACGTGGCGCAGCAGGGCTACGCGACCTCCGAGCCCTATGCGATCGAGAAGGCCGGCATCAAGCCCGTCGTGTTCCTGCTCGCCGATCTCGGCTACCCGCCCTATGCCGAAACCATCGTCACCACCGGCAAGGTGCTCAAGGAGAAACCCGAGGCGCTGCGTGCCTTCCTGCAGGCCACCGCCGAAGGCTGGAAGAGCTATCTTGCGAATCCGGCGCCGGGCAATGCGCTGATCAAGAAGGCCAACCCGGAGATGAAGGACGACATGCTCGCCTTCGGCGTGACGAAGATGAAGGAATTCGCGCTGGTGACGGGCGGCGATGCCGCCACGGTGGGCATTCTCGGCATGACCGACGCGCGCTGGAAGCAGACCTTCGAGTTCATGACCGGCGCGGGGCTGACGAAGAACGACGTCGATTATCGGAAGGGTTACACGCTGGAGCTCGTGAAGTCGGTTCGAGTGCTGCCCTGACTGCAACATCTTTCGACACGAAGGACGCGAAGGACACGAAGTAGCACGAAGGAAAGCCGGATTTGCTGTTCTTCGTGCCCTTCGTGTCCTTAGTGTTGAAAGCTTCTGACCTAAGGTCCTTCCCGACGCTGCAGCATCCGCGCGATACGCGCGCTGCAGACGGAACCGGCCCGCGCATACTCTTCCGGCGTGTCGATCGCTTCGTGCTGCCGCCGCACGTCTTTCAGCTCCTGTTCCGCGCGCGGAATCCAGTAGTTCCGGATCTCGCTCTTCAACCGCTGCTCCAGTTCGCGTCTCGGTCCGTAGTGGATCTCGTCGCCAAGGCGCCGTTGCAGCTGATCCCGCAGCAGGGCGACGGTCTTGTCGAGCTGACCCACGTGCACCGACACGTGCCGCTTTTCGTGTGCCAGGATGAACTCGTAGGAGCATGAGTCGCCCACGAACTCGCGGCCGATGAACACGGTCACCGGATCGTAGCGGAGCCTCATACGCAGCGACGGGCGCATGCACACGAGGCTGCTGTCGGGGTCTTCGAGACCGTGGAAGCCCCACTCGGTTTCCACGCGCAGCACCGGCCGGGTAAGGCCCAGGACGAAGACCGCCTCGTCCCTCGATGCCATGCGCGTCAGCTCTCGATAGGACCGGGACGTGTCGATGCGCGGCGCCATGGGCACGCCTTCCACCGACACCACCCCCGGTTTCAGGCTCTGCGCGCACGCTCTCGCGAAGGACGGCGACGGCGAGTGCCGGGCCGCGATCGCACCGGAATCCAGGAGCGGAAGCAGCCATCCCAGGAAGACCACGACGCGCAGCACCAAGCTCAACCCGCGGTGGGTACTTCTCCTTCGACTGCCCGCCACAGGCATGCTCCCTTCGACGCCTTGTCGAGACCGGCGAGGTATGCGGCGTGGGCCGCGGTTTCCTCGGCACTCGCGCGCAGGACGACGAGGTCGAGCGGGCCGGACTGAGCGACGGCCGTACGCGCGGCCGGTCCGGCTTCCGCATGATCGATGATCAGGCTGTCCTGTCCGCGCGTCATGGCGAGATAGACCTCGGCCAGCAGGCGCGCATCGAGCAACGCGCCGTGCAGCGTCCGCGCCGAGTTGTCGACCGCATAGCGCTCGCACAGGGCATCGAGACTGTTGCGCTTGCCGGGATGCAGATCCTTGGCGAGCCGCAGCGAATCGGTCACGCCGCTCACGTGCTGCGTGATGGGCGGCAGATCGAGCAACGCCAGTTCGGCGTTGAGGAAAGCCACGTCGAACGGAGCGTTGTGGATGATCAGCTCGGCGCCCGCGACGAATTCGAGGAACTCGGGCGCCACGTCGCGGAACTTCGGCTGATCGGAGAGGAACTCCTCGGTGAGGCCATGTACCTCGAGGGCACCGGGATCGCTCGGCCGTTCCGGATTCACATAGCGATGAAAATCGCGCGCGCCGGGCCGGCGGTTCACGATCTCGACGCAGGCGAGTTCGACGATGCGATGGCCGAGACCCGGGTCGAGGCCGGTGGTCTCGGTATCGAGGACGATCTGGCGGTTGCTCAAGTTAGTGCCTTGAAGCTCTCAACGCCGGGGACCATGCTCAGCAGAGGCCGTTCCGCCTAGGACTTCCGCAACGCGACTTCCACGCCGCGATTGGCGAGGCGGTCGGCCCGCTCGTTGCCGTCGTGTCCCGCGTGCCCTTTCACCCAGATCCATTCGATGTCGTGCTGCGCGGCGAGTGCGTCCAGGCGCTGCCACAGATCCACGTTCTTGACCGGCTGCTTGTCGGCAGTCTTCCAGCCGCGCCGCTTCCACGAATGGATCCACTCGCTGATGCCCTTCTGCACGTACTGCGAGTCGGTGTGCAGCCGCACTTGGGAACGCTGCTCGAGCGCGGTGAGCGCCTCGATGACCGCGGTCATCTCCATGCGGTTGTTCGTGGTGGACTTCTCGCCGCCGAACAGTTCCTTCTCGGACGCACCGTTCCTGACCAGCACCCCCCATCCGCCGACACCGGGATTGCCCTTGCAGGCACCGTCGGTGTAGATATCGATCACTGCGCTCACCGATGCGTCAGGCGCGATGATCGCGGCGGTGCTGGTCGGCGATGCGCTGCGGCACCGGTGCCAGCACCTTCTTCTTGGCGGGCGTCATGCGCCACTTGGGCGTGATCAGTCGCACGCCGCTCACGCGCTTGACCGCGTGCAGGAAGTACACGCCGCCGGCGAAAGGCCACCAGCGATCGCCCGCGTACTCCATGAAGCGCAGGCGGTGCAGCCATTGCTCGCGGTGGCACGGCGGCGCGTATGCCGTCATCCGTCCCGCGGCCACGTCGAAGCCGAGCAGTGCCAGCCAGTCCTTGATGCGCGGCAGCCCGATGAACTGACCGCACCAAGGGTACTCGCCCGACCGCGCGCGCAGGTGGCGCGCGGCACCCCACAGGCTCCACGGATTGAAGCCGGACAGCACGAGCCGTCCTTCGGGGCGCAGCACCCGCTGCACTTCGCGCAGCAGCTGGTGCGGGTTGTGACTGAACTCGAGCGTGTGGGGCAGTGCCACCAGATCGATCTCGCCGGTCGCCACCGGAAGGTCGCAGAGATCCGCGCGCAGCCGCACCGGGCCCTCGGCACCGATGGTGGCGCGCGACGGGATGCGGCTCATGCGCAGGAAATCGTGCTGCGGCAAACCGAACTGCAGCGCGTTGAAGCCGAAGACGTCGGCCACTTCTCCGTCGAAATAGGCGAGTTCCCGTCGCAGCAGATACGCACCGAGCGGCGTGTCGAACCAGTTCGACAGACCCGGCATCGGCGACTCAATTGACAGGGTGGTGGCTTGCACTCGAAACTCGGTTTCCCATGGCTGTCGACGTCATACCTCTGCGCGCATTCCGCGACAACTACATCTGGTGTCTGCGCGATGCCGCGCACGCCGCGGTCGTGGATCCGGGCGATGCAGGCCCGGTCATGCAGTACCTCGAGGCGGAACGCCTGCGCCTGGTGGCAATCCTCGCGACGCACCACCATGCGGATCACGTGGGTGGCGTCGCACAACTCGCGGCGGAGTATAGCGCACCGGTCTACGGCCCAGCGCGCGAAAGCATTCCGGCCATCACGCAGCCGCTGCGCGAAGGCGACCGGGTGCGCATCGCCGAACTCGATCTCGATTTCGGGGTGCTCGACATCCCCGGGCACACCGCCGGTCACATCGCGCTCGTCGGTGCCGGCATGCTCTTCTGCGGCGACACGCTGTTCTCGGTCGGCTGCGGCCGCCTGTTCGAAGGCACGCCTGCCCAGATGAGCGCGTCGCTGGCCAAGCTGGGCGCCCTGCCCGGCCCGACCCGCGTGTACTGCGGACACGAGTACACGGCGGCCAACATCCGCTTCGCCCAGGCCGTGGAACCGGGCAACGAAACCCTCGTTCGTCGGGAACGCGAAACACGAACGGCGCTCGCAAGCGGGCGTCCTTCGCTGCCGTCCACCATTGCGGACGAGCGGGAGACCAATCCGTTCCTGCGTACCCGGGTCCCCGGTGTCGCCGCCAGCGCCGCGCGCCATGCCGGGCGGGCGCTGCCCGATCCGGTGGAGGTATTCGCCGTCCTGCGGGAGTGGAAGAACCAGTTCTGACCCCGTTCCGGCGCAAAGCTTGCTCCAGTCAAGCTTGGTGAAAGCGGGCCGTAAACCTGACGTACTGTGCAGGCTTGGCCTCGATTGGTCGCCCACCGGCGACACGGCGAACCCTGCAGCGCGCCGCCGTCGGGGGGCAGGTCCAGGAGATAAAATTGTTGACCCAAATCAATGGCCTGTATAGGATCCTTAATGCAATTGAGCAAACCTATACGATGGTCAAAAACTCTACAAAGCTGATTGCGGCGTGCATCGTCCTGGGGGTGGTCAACCAGGCTTGCGCCGTCGGCAGCGTTGGCAAATCGCCCGCCGTGGAGGCAGCGCCTCCTTCGGCCGTGCCCGTTTCCGAGCCTCCGGCCAAACGCGAGCTGACCACGACCGTCACCACCGTTGACGGCCCGACCATCAACACCGATCCGCCGAAGCCGGCGGCGGCCGCACCCGAACCCGCGGCAGCACCGAAGACGGTGGCGGCCGAACCGCCGGTCGCCCGGCCGACCGCTGCCCCTCATTCCAGCAGCTACGCCGAAGCGGCGCGCTCCGGCCAGCGGTCCACACCTCCCATCGTGGTGGCCCAGGCGGCGGCAGCGCCCCGCGCCGTTCACCCGATCGCCCGGACCAGCAGCGACGCCGTCGTCATCGGCGCGTCGAGCCGTCCGGCGCCGACCGTCTCCCATACCGCACCCGCCGGCGCGTCGAGCGTCGCTCCCTCCGCGACTGCCGAAGCCGTATCCGGCAAGGCGGCGGAATCGGCCTCGACCGAAGCCACGACGACGCCGATGGACGCGACCGCGTTCGTACCGGCGGCTCCCGGCACTCCCCCGACCGTCACTCCGGTCGTCATGCAGGCGCCCGGGACTCCCGCGATCGTCTACTCCGATACGCCGAAGGATCCGCTGCCCGGCAATCTGTGGGACCGCATCCGCAGCGGCTACGCGATTCCGGAAGTGGAGTCGCCCCTGGTGCAGCGGCACATGACCTGGTACCTCAACCGCCCGGACTATCTGGAGCGCATGGTCGAGCGCAGCCGCCGCTATCTGCACTTCGTGGTGGAAGAACTCGAGAACCGCAACATGCCGCTGGAGATCGCGCTGCTGCCGATGATCGAAAGCGCGTACAACCCGGTCGCCTACTCGCGCGCCCATGCCTCGGGCATCTGGCAGTTCATCCCCGATACCGGGCGCCGTTACGGCCTGGAACAGAACTGGTGGTACGACGGTCGCCGCGACGTCACCGAAGCGACCCGTGCCGCACTGGACTACCTGCAGAAGCTGCACACCGACTTCGGCGACTGGCAGCTCGCCCTGGCCGCCTACAACTGGGGCGAAGGTGCGGTGTCGCGCGCCATCGACAAGAACCAGCGGCTGCGCAAGCCGACCGACTACCGCAGCCTCAAGATGCCCAAGGAGACGGCCAACTATCTGCCGAAGCTCCAGGCGGTCAAGAACATCATCGCCGATCCGGCACGCTACGGTATCCAGCTGGAAGAGATTCCGAACCAGCCGTACTTCATCCGCGTCAACGTACCGTCGCAGATCGACATGAAGCGCGCAGCCGAGTTGGCCGACGTGCCGCTCGAGGAGTTCCGCTCGCTCAATCCCGCGCATAACCGGCCGGTCATCACGTCCGACGGCGAGCGCACCGTGCTGCTGCCGGTGGAGAAGGCCGAGACTTTCGCCACCAACCTCAAAGCCAACGACGAGCCGCTCGTCTCGTGGCAGACCTACCAGCTCAAGCCCAACGAAAAGATCGAGCAGGTCGCGGCCCGCTACGGCCTCAAAGTCAGCACGCTGAAGCAGGTGAACGGCATCGGTGCGCGCAAGCACCTGCGTCCCGGCCAGACGCTGCTGGTTCCCACACCGGCGGCGATGCAGGACGCGAACCTCGAACGGAGCATCGATCCGCTCGAGTTCCAGCCCACCGGTCCGGAGATGGAAACGTATCGCGTGAAGCACTCGGATACGCTGGCGCGCATCGCCAACCATTTCCACGTGAGCCAGCGCCAGATCATCCGCTGGAACCACCTCAAGGGCGGTCATATCCGTCCCGGCCAGACACTCACGATCTATCCCGACACCGCGCCCGTTGCCAAACGCACCACCGTGCGGTCCAAGGCACCGAAGAACGTGCAGACCGTCAAGGCGAAGGCCCCGGCCAGGAAGGGGCCGGTGCAGACGTCGGGCAAGCAGCACCTGGTGCGCAACTAGGAAGGCCTGCCCCCATCCCATCCTTCCCCCAGCGAAGCTGGGGGAAGGGGTGTAATTCGTACGTCCCCTCCCCCGGCTTCGCCGGGGAGGGTTAGGGTGGGGGCAACAGCAAACTTCATCGCGACGATCGGCCAGACCGATCGTCCGAGTTCAGGCGCCCGCAGTCACTTCTGCGGGTAGAGAAAGCAGCGCACGCGCTGCGTCGTCGACAGATGGATCTCGCCGGGATAGGCCGCCTTGCACTCGGGCATGGCCTTCGGGCAGCGCGGCTCGAAATGACAGCCCGGCGGCGGGGCCGCAGGCGAAGGCATGTCGCCCTGCAGGCGGATCACACCGCGGCCCGCCCCCCCTTCGATGGCCGGCACCGCCGACAACAGCGCCTGCGTGTACGGATGCTTGGGCGCATGCAGCACTTCATCCACCGTCCCGTACTCCACGATGCGGCCGAGGTACATCACGGCCACCTCGTGCGCCAGATACTCCACCACCGAGATGTTGTGGGTGATGAACAGATACGCGAGGCCCAGCCGGTCCTGAAGGTCCTTCAGCAGGTTCAGGATCTGCGCCTGCACAGAGACATCCAGCGCGGAGGTGGGTTCGTCGCACACGATCAGCTTCGGATCCACCGCGAGCGCCCGCGCAATCGCGATGCGCTGCCGCTGTCCGCCCGAGAACTCGTGCGGATAGCGGTACTTCATCTCCGCCGACAGACCGACCTGCTCCAGCAGCGAGTCGATACGGGCGGCGCGCTCCGCCGCGGAGCCACCCACACCCAGCGCGGTCATGCCCTCCTGCACGATCTCGAACACGCGCATCCGCGGATTGAGCGATGCGAACGGGTCCTGGAAGATGATCTGAAAATCGCGCCGCCGCTGCCGCAACGTGGCGGCATCGAGGTTGGCGAGGTCCGCCCCCTCGAAGCGAACGGTACCGCCCACGGCGTCCAGGAGCTGCACGATGCCCTTGCCCACCGTCGTCTTGCCGCAGCCCGACTCACCCACGAGAGCGACGGTGCGACCGGCCGGAATGGTGAGAGATACGCCGTCCACTGCCTTCACGTGCCCCACCACCCGCTTGAACAGACCGCGCCGGATCGGGAAGTGGATCTTGAGGTCCTGCGTCTCGAGCAGCGGCTGTGAAGACAACGTCGCTCCGACAATCGGGGACGGCTCCAGGACCGGCACAGCGGCCGGACGACCGCGCATGTCCACGCATTCCGGCGCATAGAGATGGCAGCGCACGGTCTGACCGTCGTCCAACCGGTGCACCGCAGGCGCCGTGGTCCGGCATCGGTCCCAGGCGCGATCGCAGCGGTCCGCGAACCGGCAGCCCACGAAGTCCCTGGTTAGCGGCGGCACCGTGCCGCGGATCACCGCGAGCCGCTCGGCGCGCGAGCGTGACCCGGGAATCGAGGCGAACAGCTTGTTGGTGTAGGGATGGGCCGGACGCTCGAAGAAGGCCTCGCGCGACGCGGTCTCCACGATCTCGCCGGCGTACATGACCGCGACGCGATGGGCGGTCTCGGAGACGACACCGAGGTCGTGGGTGATGAGCAGCATCGACATGCCCGTGCGGCGCTGGATGTCGCGCAGCAGGTCCAGCACCTGGGCCTGGATGGTGACGTCGAGCGCCGTGGTCGGCTCGTCCGCCACCAGCAGTTCCGGTTCGCAGGCGAGCGCGCAGGCGATCATCACGCGCTGCTTGAGTCCGCCCGAGAGCTGGAAGGGAAACTCGCCGAGCCGTCGCGAGGGATCGGGAATGCCCACGGCCTCGAACAGTTCCAGCACGCGGCGATCGGCCGCTTCGCCACGCACGCCGAGATGACGGTCCAGCACCTCGCGCACCTGGTCGCCCACGGTCATCACGGGATTCAGGCTGGCACCCGGTTCCTGGAAGATCATCGCAACGCGCCGGCCGCGAACGTCGCGCATCCTGCGCTCCGGCAGACCGGTCAGTTCCAGACCGTCGAGCATCACGCGTCCCGACACGATCGCGCCCGCGTCGGGCAGCAGACGCATGATGGACAGCGCCGTGATCGATTTGCCCGATCCCGATTCGCCCAGAAGCGCAAAGGTTTCGCCGCGCTCGATGTCGAGCGAGACACCGTCGACGGCCCGCACGTCGCAGTCGGTGCCTGCAATCCAGGTGCGCAGATCCTCGACTCGCAGCAGCGGCGCGTTCATGCGCGGCTCCCGGCCCGCCGACTGTGGAACACCGGCCTTGCGACCTGGGCACGGACCCGCGGATCGAGCGCATCGCGCACCGCATCGGCGAACAGGTTGGCCGACAACACCAGCAGGAACATGAAGGCGAAGGCCGCAGCAAGCAGCCACCAGACCACCGGTTCGCGCGCCAGTTCGAGGCGCGCCGAATTGATCATGGTCCCGAAGCTGTTCATCGCCGGATCGACGCCGACGCCGACGTAGGACAGCACGGCCTCGGCGAGCACCAGCCCGCTGAAGCCGAGCACCGTGGTAATGATGACGAGATGAAACACGTTGGGCAGGATGTGCCGCGCCATGATCTTCCAGCGGCGCACGCCGAACGCCTGCGCCGCCTGGACGTACTCGAGCTCGCGCAGCTTCAGCGCCTCGCCGCGCAGCAGGCGGCACAGGCCCGTCCAGCTGGTGACGCCGAGAATCATGCACAGGAACAGCAACCGGAAGTCGGCGCGACGCGTCACGGAATCGAAGATCTCCGGGCGCGTGTCCATGTACACCTGGATCATGAGGACGGCGGCGGCGATCAGCAGGACGCTCGGAATCGAACTCAACGTCGTGTAGATGTACTGGATCAGGTCGTCGACCCAACCCTTCAGATAGCCTGCCATGATGCCCAGCACCAGCGCGAACGGCAGCATGACCAGCGTCGTGACGGTGCCGATCACGAGACCGGTGCGGATGCTCTTCAGCGTGAGATAGAGCACGTCCTGGCCGACCTTGTCGGTGCCGAAGACGTGATAGCGCCCCGACAGCACGACGAGCGGCCCCGCTACGATCAACAGCGCACCCAGGGTCAGGAGCACCGCGCGCCACGGGATGTCCAGTTCGCCGCGCCACAGGGCGCCGGATGTCTGCGCGAATGAAGCTCCGCGATCGGACGCGACGATACCGGTCAACACGGCACTAACCAGCATCCAGAGGAGCGAAGCGAGCGCCACCCCCTGCAACACGCCCCGCGCAATGTCCGCAGGGCGTTCCGCCGCGGGATCCTTGAGATGCGCCCCGCCGAACTTGAGGCGCGGATAGTCGCGCATCGTGGCCCCGTCGGGACCCTGCATCGTCTCCTTCGAATGCGCGTACGCCGCGAACGGAGCCGAGAACGTGCGCTCCTGTCGGAGGCGCAGGGGTTCCGCGAGCGCGTCCAGCGCGGACAGCACCTCCGGCGAATAGTGCATCTCCGCGGTCTGTTTCTCCAACGGCAGCGCGCGCTGATAGTGCAGCGTATCCAGCACCCCCACCAGGACGTACGCGAACAGCACCGTGGCTGCCATCATGCCGCTCGTGGACCGCATCACCTTGCGCCACGGCGCCCGCAGATGCTCGTGCCGGTTCGTGTACCAGACGAACAGCGCGATCGCCGCGATCAGCGCGAAGACCAGCGCATCGGTCCACAGCATCACGGGCTTGATGGCGAAGTTCATTCGAATCGGATCCGAGGATCGACGATGGTGTAGGAAATGTCGGTCAGGATGAGACCGACGATGTAGAGGATCGACCCCAGGAAGACCATGGATCGGACCACCGTGAAGTCCTGCGAGCTGATGGCATCGATGGTGTAGCTGCCGAGGCCCGGGATGCCGAAGAACGACTCGGTCACGAGGCTGCCCAGGAACAGCGTGGGGATGGCCACGACCGCACCGGTCAGGATCGGGATCAGCGCGTTGCGCAGCACGTGATGGATGAGCACGCGCCCCTCGGGCAGCCCCTTGGCGCGGGCCGTGCGCACGTAGTCGCGGTTGATCTCCTCGAGGAAGATGGTGCGATACCAGCGACTGCTCTCGCCGAACCCGCCGAGGAGCCCCACCGCAACGGGCAGGATCATGAAGCGCCAGGCGGACAGATCGCCGGCGAATCCGGAAATGGGCACCAGGTTCCACAGCTTGCTCACCAGATACTGGCCGCCGATGATGTAGAACATGCTGGAGATCGACATCGCCGCAACGCAGAGCACCACGCCGGAGAAATCGAGGTAGGTCGCGCGAAGCAGCGCCATGAGCAGGGCGAAGGTGATGTACGTCGCCATCCCGACGAGGAAGACGGGCAACGCGATGGCGAGGCTCGGGCCCATGCGCGTGGCGATCTGGTGCCGGATGTCGCGACCGTCGGACTCGGCCTTGCCGAAATCCAGCACGAACAGCCGAGCCGAGTGGTTCCAGAAGATGGTGTCGGTGACCTTGGCGAATCCGGTCGCGGCACTGTTCAGCACGAGCGGCTTGTCGTAGCCGCGATCGCGCTTCCAGTTCTCGATGGCCTCGGGCGTGACCCGCTTCACGCCGAGCTGCATGCGCGCCATGTCATCGGGGGTATTGACGACGAAGAACAGCGCGAACGTGAGCAGGTTCACCCCGATCAGGATCGGGATCGCATACAGCACGCGGCGGATCACATAGCGCAGCATGCGTTCACCTCGCCGCCGGTACCGGTACCACGGCTCGCGCCGTCCCGCTTTCGCGCCTGCGATAGACGAGGACGGCCGGCACCGTGAACACGACCACCACGAGCGCCAGCAGGCCGAGCGGCCACAGGACGGGACGGTTCCACTGCTCGCGCAGCGCGGCGCGCTGAACCGCGTCGATGCGCTGGTACTTGAGCAGGTTGTTGGCGATCTGATTGGGCTTGCGGTTCTTCACCCAGGCGTGCGCCAGGCCGTACTCCTTCGGGTGCAGGCCCCACAGCCAGGGGGCATCGCGCCGCGCAATGTCGAGCATCTGGTCGATGATGGCCTGACGCTCGGGTCCGTTCTCCATGTTCTTCATGCGCTCGAACAACCGGTCGAATTCAGCGTTGACCCAGTTCGACGCATTCTCGCCCTGGAATTTCACCTTGCCCTGGGCGCCGTGCAGCAGGAAGAGGAAGTTCTCCGGATCCGGATAGTCGGCATTCCAGCCCCACTGGAAGATCTGGGCATTGCCCTTGCGCACCTTCTCCTGGAAACGGTTGTAGTCCGTTGCCCGCACCACGAGGTTGACGTTGATCTTGGCGAACTGCTTGCGCAGCCAGTCGAGACGCGCCTTGTCGTCCGGGCCGCGCGCCGTCGCATCGAGATTGAGCACGAGCGGTGCACCGGTCCGGCGATCCATGCCGTTGGGGTAGCCGGCTTCGTCCATCAGCTTGCGGGCTGCCTCGACGGGTTTGCGCCGCGCCTCGCCGTCGACCCAGTCGTACACATAGCGATTGATACCGGCTTCGCCCTCGCGAAACCCGAAGATGCCCGGCGCCAGCGGACTCTGAGCGGCGATGCCGCGGCCGTTGGCGAAGATGGAGATGTACTCTTCGTAGTCGACGGCGATCGAGATGGCTCGACGGAGTTTGCGCGCCTGTTCCGAATCGCCGCCCACCACGGGATCCAGCATGTTGAAGCCCATGTAGTACGTCGACGGTGCCACGGCGGTCTTCAACTGGATGCCCTTGGCGCGCATCTCGTCGGTCAGCATGACCTCGCCGCCGCTCGCGACCCGGATCGCCTGATCGAACGAATCGGAACTGATGCCCGACGCATCGTAGTAGCCCTGCAGGAACTTGTTCCAGTAGGGAATCGTCTCCTTCTCCAGGCTGAACACGACGCGATCGATGAAAGGCAGCGGCTTGCCGGCGTCGGCCAGCAGACCGTTCGCTTCATCGTCCGGTTCGCCCTCCGAAGGGTAGGTCTCGCCCGTGTAGTTCGGGTTGCGCTCGAGCACCATCTGCCGGTTCGGATTGTTGATGGTGAGCATGTAGGGGCCGGCCCCGACGGGATACCAGTCGAGCGTGATGTTCCGCTCGATGATCTCGGGCTGGGCGTAGAAGCGGTCCGCCTCGAACGGCACCGGCGCGAAGAACGGCATGGCGAGCCAGTACACGAACTGCGGGTACTTGCCCTTCAGCTTCACGCGGTAGGTGTAGTCGTCGACCACCTCGACGCCTTCGAGGGGATGCTCGCGCAGGTCGATCCAGGCGTCCTTGCGGCCCTGCTTGATCAGGGCATCGTTGACGGCCCGCAGGTGCTCGCCGTACTCCTTCAGCCCGACGATGTACTCGGTCATGAGGCCGAAGATCGGCGAGTGCAGCCGCGGATGGGCGAGCCGCTTGATCTGGTATACGAAGTCGTCGGCCCGCAATTCGCGGGTGCCGGTCTCGCGGAAGTCCCGCAACTCGTGGACCGGCGCGAGATCCTGCGGATCCACCGGGAAGTAGCGCGACGTTCCGTCCGCGCGCGTCGCAAAGGCGGCGTGCGGCTGATAGCGGATCCCCGGCCGGATGCGGATCTCGTACACGCTGAATGCGGCCTGGGACGTGTCCGAGCCGCTCTTCAACTCCCGCCCCTGCGCGTCCAGGAAGGTGGGCGTCGGCACTTCGACCGCCGCGTGCGGGATCAGGACGAACGGCCGCTTGAGATAGTGGTACTGCAGCGGCGGCGTGTAGATCTGCGCCGTGAACGCGATCTCGTTGGAACTGTAGGACTGCACCGGATCGAGGTGCTTCGGCTTCTCCAGGAACGCCGAATACAGGGTGTTCGACTGGCGATCCGCGGCCGGATACGGGTCGTTCCACGCGCCCGAACAAGAGGCGAGCAACGGCAGGACCACGATCCAGTACGACAGTCTCGACATGCGGTGGGCGTCTCCGGCGGAGGTGCCCTCGCCGACCGCAGATGGGTTGGACACGGGCGCCGCCTATAATAGCGGCGTCTTGCACGAACGAGAATCGCCGAGGAGATCTATGGGCTTTCTTCAGGACCGCAACATTCTGGTGACCGGCATGCTTTCGAACCGGTCGATCGCGTACGGCATCGCCAAGGCCTGTCATCGCGAAGGCGCGCGCCTGGCGTTCACGTTCCAGGGCGAACGCGTGCAGGAACGGGTCGTGGAACTCGCCCGCGACTTCGACAGCACGCTCGTGTTCCCCTGCGACGTGTCCGTCGATGCGGAGATCGATGCCCTCTTCGCCGCGCTCGGCAAGGCCTGGAACGGCCTCGACGCGCTGGTGCATTCCATCGCCTTCGCGCCCCGGGAGGCGCTGACCGGAGATTTCCTCGACAGCGTCAATCGCGAAGCATTCCGCGTCTCGCACGACATCAGCTCGTACAGCTTCGCCGCACTCGCCAAGGGCGCGCGGCCGATGATGCGCGGACGCGAAGCGGCGCTCCTCACGTTGAGCTATCTCGGCGCGGAACGCTCGCTCCCCAACTACAACGTGATGGGCCTCGCCAAGGCGAGCCTCGAGGCGGCCGTGCGCTACATGGCGCAGAGCCTCGGACCCGAAGGCATCCGTGTGAACGCCATCTCGGCCGGTCCCATCAAGACGCTCGCTGCGGCGGGCATCGGCGGCTTCGGCAAGATCCTCTCGTACAACGAGAAGCATGCTCCGCTGCGGCGCAACGTGACGATCGAGGAAGTGGGCAACGCGGCGGCCTTCCTGCTGAGCCCGCTGGCGAGCGGCATCACCGGCGAGATCATGTACGTGGACGCAGGTTTCAACACCACCACCGTCTCGACCATGGATTAGGCGGAAGCGCCCGACGCTTCCCTGCAGCCGCTGCCCTCGAGGAAGCGCCTCAGCGGCTTGGGACGGCCCGGTGTCACTGACAACGCCGCGCGCGCGGGACGCGCCGGCAAGGCAGGCGGCCCGCAGGCCGCCTTGCCCCGTTACTGAGCCTTGCGCTCCACCTTGGCGGGATCGATCTCCACGCCTGCGCCGGCGCGTATCGTCTGCAGGTAGGCGTCGAACTGCTGCTGCGCGGCGATCTGCGCCAGCTGGCGCGCCAGTGCCTTGCGCTGATCGTCGCCGAGCGCGGGCGGGTCGATCACCTTGCCGACGCGATAGATCACGTACCGGCCGTTCGATACCGGCATGCCGACATAGGCCGGCAGCGCGGTCGGATCCGCGCTGAATACTTCGCGCGCGGCTTCGGGCTGCAGGCCGCTCGGCTTCTGCAGTGAAACCAGGACGGTCGGAGACCAGGTCACGGCCTTGTCGTCGCCGCCCTTCAGCTTCGCGAGTGCGGCCTTGCCTTCCTCTTCGACCAATTTGGTCGCGCGCTCGACGAACAGCTGTTGCTGGACGTCCTTGCGCACTTCTTCGAACGGCAGGACGTCCGCCGCACGATGTTCGAGCACACGAGCGGCCACGATCGTGTTCGGCGCCACTTCCACCGCACTGGTGTTGCGGCCGTTCTTGATCACGTCCTCGGAAAAGATCTTGCCGAGAATCTCCGGCTTGGAGAGCAACGGCAGTCCGCCGCCATCGCGCGTGATCCAGTCGCTGGTCTGAATGACGAGCTTGAGGGCATCGGCGGCCGGCTTGAGGCTGTCGGACTGCTCGTAGACCGTGTTCTGCAGCGTATCGGCGGCCTCGACGAAGGCCTTGCCGGCCTTGGCTTTCCTCAGTTCCTGTTCGATCTCGGAACGCACCTTGTCCAGCGGCGTCTTCTCGCCCGGCTTGATGGCATCGAGGCGGATCACGTGAAAACCGTATTGCGTCTCCACCGGCCCCTCGATGTCGCCCACCTTCATCGCGAACAGCGCGTCGTCGAAGGGCTTCACCATCGCGCCGCGCCCGAAGAATCCGAGGTCCCCGCCGCTCGCGGCCGAGCCCGGATCCTGGGAATTCTTCTTCGCGACGTCGGCGAAGGACTTCGGCGACCGGCGCACCTCGTCGAGCAGAGCTTGCGCCTTCGCCTTTGCAGCCGCCTTGTCCTCCGGCTTCGCGTCCTTCGCGACCGTGATCAGGATATGGCTCGCACGGCGCTCTTCCGGCTTGCCGTACTGGTCCTGGTGCTTCTCGTACCAGTCCGTCACTTCCGGCGCCGATATCTCGATGCCTTTCGCCACGGTGTCGAGGTTGAGGACGATGTACTCGACCCGCGCGCGCTCGGGGATGCGGAACTCATCCTTGTGCGCTTCGTAGTACTTCTTCACGTCGTCGTCGGTGATGTTCACCTTCGAGCGGACCTGATCCGGCGTGAGAAGCCACTGGCTCACCTCACGCTGCTGCTCGCGGATGCGGCCAAGGCGATCGACCACGGCCATCGACACCATGGCCGAATCCGCGACTGTGTCGCGCACCTGGGACATCAGGAGCATGCGCCGTCTCTCGGCTTCGAACACCACGGGATTGCCGTAGTCCGACGCTCTCAGGAGCTGCTTGTACCGTTCCTCGGAGAACTTGCCGGTCCCCGTGTCGGCGAAGTCGGGGATCTGCGTGATGTGCTTGTGCAGCTGGTCGTCGGTGACCGTGATGCCGGCATGCATCGCGTGGGCGAGCAACGCGCGCTGGTCCACCAGTCCGTTGATGACCGAGTTGCGCACCTCATTGCTGTCGAGCATGGCCTGGTCGACCTTGCCCTCCATCATCTTGCGCAGGTCCTCCTGGCGCTTGCGCAGGGCCTGCTCGAACTCCTGCGGCGAGATCTTCGAGCCGGCCACCTTGGCGACCGCACCGGACGATCCGTATTCCTGGAAGTAGTAGTTGATCCCGAAGAATGCGAACGACGGAACGATCAGGATCAGAAGGATGATCTGTATCCAGCGCTTGTGCTTGTCGACCCATTCGAACATGGCATTCCCACCCTATCGAGCATGGCGCGGCCGGCCGCCGCGGCCGGCCTTGATATCGATACCAGAAACAAAAAAGGCGAACATGCGTTCGCCTTCTCGGGTTTGGCGGAGTGGACGGGACTCGAACCCGCGACCCCCGGCGTGACA
>JAIESW010000089.1 GCA_019745565.1 Burkholderiales bacterium | reverse complement strand
GGCAGCGGGTTGTACTCCCCGTTGGACACCACCTGGGTCGGGACGGGCGAGTGGAACGCGTCGGTCTCGGCCGGGGCCACCAGCCGCATCTCCTCGTCGCTCATGTGCACGCCGATGTGTCGTTGCATTTGCTGATTCTCCTAAGGACGGTTGCGTTGCAGGCGGAGCGTTTGCTCGCCTGTTTGCTGCAGCTTCACTTCACGACTTCATTTCTTGTCGAACTGGTAAGCCTGGTCCGCCTCGATCTTGCCTTCGCAGGCCGCGGCGACGTTCTTCTTCGCGTTGGTGCAGGCTGTGCCGAACGTCACCATGCTGTCGGTGGCGCCGTTCTTCTCGTCGCAGAAGTACTCCATCTGCTGCTTCGCGTCGGAGCAGGTGCCGGCGCGCTCGTCCTTGTCAGCGGAATACGCCGCGCCGGCGTAGAGGAATGCCGACGCGACGGTGATACAGATGCGGGTGTTCATCTGCTGGGCCTCCCTGGTCCTGGGGTGTCGAGCGTCCTCGGGGTCCGGGACACTTCGGTTGTGAGGTCCGCAATGCGCGTGCCACGTAGTTGCGGTGCAAGCTCCTCCGTGTTGCGCCGCAATTGGCGAATCTCCCGCCGGGAGAGAAACAGTGCTTGCTGCGCTGCGAAACGCTCGATGCATTCCCGGTGTTCGCGGCGGGCGCGTGGTCGATCGGGATGAAACACCCGTTGCACAGGCGTTACACCTGTAATCTTGTGGCCCGGCGGGAATGCCCATAGCATCGTCCGGAGAACGAGCGTGCGGGAGGATCGGCAGTGAGAAAGCTCGCCGAAGTCAGGGAACACGTCGGACTGGTCACGGATGTGATCAACCGACGGCACACGCAGGATGCGGCCGCGACCAGGTTCAGCCATCTGCTCGATTCCTGGGAGCGCTCCATGAGCGCATGGCAGATCGATCCCGGCCAGGTGTCGCGGCCGCGGGTGGTCACGTCGACCGAACTCAAGGATCACCTGGGATCGGTGGATTCGCTGCTGCGCGTCGGCAACCACGCCGTGACGCGGTTGCACGCGCAGGTGCGCGACGCCAACTACTGCGTGCTGCTCACCGACGCCGAAGGCGTGACCGTGCTGTTCGAAGGCGTGCCGACGCTCGCACGCGAGTTCCGCCAGGAAGGCTTCCGGGTCGGCACGACCTGGTCCGAGCGCGAAGAGGGCACCTGCGGCGTGGGTACGGCCATCGTCGACAAGGCACCGATGCTGGTGCATCGCGGCGAGCACTTCCGAGCGCACAACATCGCGTTCACCTGCAGTGCCGCGCCAGTGTTCGCACCCAATGGCGAGTTGCTGGCAATCCTCGATGCATCCGCACTGTCCTCACCGGAGGACAAGCGCAGCCAGACGCTCGTGTTCCAGCTCGTCGTCAATCACGCGGCGGCGATGGAGAACGCGTTCTTCGTCGAGTCGTTCAAGGGCCATTGGATCCTGCAGGTGAGTCCGTCGCTGCAGTTCGTCGACCTGAAGCCCGCCTACCTGTTCGCCCTCGACGACGCCGGGCGCATCGTGGCCGCGAACCGTCCGGCGCGCGACAGGTTCTATCGCCATGGCCTGCCGGCCGACACGAGGTTGGAGCATCTGTTCGATTGCAGCGCGCTGGACGTGATGCGCGGGTCCTTCGAACGTCCGGGCTGCCCCGTACCGCTGCGGCGTCCGATCGCGGGCGAGGTGCTGTTCGGGGTGCTGCGCGCGCCCGCGCGCGGCAACGACGCTTCGGCATATGCGCGACGCGGCAACGAACGCCCGGCCACGCCGGTCGCACCCGCGATCGCGCGCGCGTTCCGCGATCTCGCCGTCGCCGATCCCGCGGTTGCTCGCGACGTGCAGCGTGCCGTGCGCATCGTCAACGCGAAGGTCCCGCTGCTGCTGACCGGCGAGACCGGTACCGGCAAGGAAGCCTTCGCGAAGGCGCTGCACGAGGCGAGCGATCGATGCGGCGGGCCGTTCGTCGCGGTCAACTGTGCGGCCATCCCCGATACGTTGATCGAGAGCGAGCTCTTCGGCTATCGCGCCGGCGCGTTCACCGGGGCGAATGCGAAGGGATCGCGCGGCCGCATCCAGCAGGCCCACGGGGGCACGCTGTTGCTGGACGAGATCGGTGACATGCCGCTCGCGTTGCAGTCGCGGCTGTTGCGCGTGCTCGCGGAGGGCGAGGTGGCTCCGCTGGGCGGAGCGGCGCCGGAGCAGGTGGATGTGCACGTCATCTGTGCCACCCACTGCGACCTCAAGACGCTGATCGCGGACGGGCGGTTCCGCGAAGACCTGTACTTCCGGCTCGCCGGCGCAATGATCCAACTGCCGCCGCTGCGCGATCGCACCGACCGCGATGAGCTCATCGCGCTGGTGCTCGAACAGGAGGCGCGCGCCCGGGGCCGTGCCGTCAGTCTTGGCCTTGACGTTGCCGCCGCATTGGCCGGATATCGCTGGCCGGGCAACATTCGCGAACTGCGCAACGTGCTGCGGCTTGCCTGTGCGTTGTGTGACGGACCGGTGCTCACGCTCGACTGTCTGCCGCCCGAGATCCTCGCGCCGGTCCGGCCGACGGTGCCGTCAGCGATGCCTGCCGAACTGCGACCGTCGGACCGTGATCACGTCGTGCTGGTGCTCAAGCGCAACACGTGGAACGTGGCTGCGTCCGCGCGCGAACTCGGCGTGTCGCGTCCGACCCTCTACCGCTGGATTCACCGCCACCGCATCGTGTCGCCCAACAAGGCGGGCTAGTTCATCCGCCTCAAGGTTCGATCGCTTCGACCAGTTCGCCCAGGAAGCGGTCGAGCAGACCGGTCATCAGGATGAAGTCGGCTTCGAATCGCTCTTCGGCGTCGTCGGCTTCGCCGTCGTTCTCGGTGGTCGCCACGTCGATCAGCTTGACCCGCTTTACCTCGAGCTTGTCGGTCAGCACGAAGGAGACGCGGTCGCGCCAGGTGAGGGCGAGACGGGTCGGCATCTTGCCGGCCGCGATGTGGTTGCGGACCTCGGCCGTCTCGGTGAGGACGTGGTTGGCGTAGCGCACGGTGGCCCGTTCCTCGAGCGGCGACTGCAGTTCGCAGTCGCGGTCGATGCTGAACCCCGGCGGGGCATCGCCCGCGGTCAGCCACTCCGTCATGGCTGCCGCCGGCGCACGTTTCGTCTCGAGCGGCGCGAACGGGAATTCGTCGAGCGATTTGCGCAGGACTTCGAGGAACTCGCCCGACTTCTTGGGGCTGGCGGCGTCGATGACCAGCCAGCCGTGTTCCGGGTCGACCCAGGCGAAGGTCGTACCGTAGCGGCTGAAGGCGCGCGGCAGCAGCTCGTCGGTGACTTCCTCCTTGAGCTCGCGCAGGCGTTTGCGCCCGGGCTTGACACCCATCCGGCGCTCCAGCTCCGCGGCGCGGGCCTCCACGGTCTGGCGCACCACCGAAGCCGGCAGGAGTTTCTGTTCGACGCCCAGCGCGATGAGCCATTGCCCATGCATGGCGCAGACCAGGCGGTCATCACCGCGCGGCGGGATCCAGCCGCGCGATTCGCGGGCGAGACTGGTGCAGGGCTGGAAAGCCTCGGTGCGAAGCTGTTCGGAGAACGATTCGGCGGTGAGCGCTGTCGTCGGATCGAAGCGCAGGATCTGCAGGTTGCGAAACCACATCTGATTGTCGGGCCGCGAGGCCGTCGGGCTGGGAAAACCCGCGATTATGCTAGCCTCCCGGGCGACGCGCGATGGCGCAGCGGTTGCCTCGCCGACGAGCGTTCCGCCAACCCCACCTTCCGACCATGACCCGCCAAGACGAAGTGGACGATCCGCGCCGCCGCCTGCTGGTGCAGGCCCTCGCCGCCGGCTGGTTCGGCGGTCTTGCGACCGTGCCCGCGCGCGCGGACATCTTCGGCAGCGCGCCCGCCAAGCTGCCGCCCGGGCAGTCGATCTACCGTCTGTCGGGCGCAGTGCGCGTGAACGGTGCGGCGGCCACGATGAAGACCGTCATCGGCCCCAACGATACCGTGGAAACCGACCGGAACGCCGAGATCGTCTTCGCGGTCGGCGCCAGTGCCTTCCTGTTGCGCTCGGGCGGCAAGATGGTGCTGCAGGGGGAGAAGCAGGCGGACTCGGTGGTCACCACCGGCCTGCGCCTGCTCACGGGCAAGCTGCTGTCGGTCTTCGGCAAGGCGCCGGCCGGATTGCGCCTGCACACCATCACGGCGACCGTGGGTATCCGGGGTACGGGGGTCTATCTCGAGTCCGAGCCGGATCTCACCTATTTCTGCACCTGCTACGGGACGACGGACGTGACTTCGATCGCGGACCCCACCAGCAAGGAATCCGTCACTGCCACGCACCACGACAAGCCGCTGTACATCACCGGCGATACCAGGCAGAAGGGCAGGAACGTTCGCGCAGCCCCCTTCAAGAACCACACCGATCAGGAACTGATGCTGATCGAGACGCTGGTCGGCCGGACGCCGCCGTTCGTGTTCCCGGGGCAGGAATACGACGCGCCCAGAAGGGATTACTGAGGTCGGCAGGAAGAACCGTCCGGCACCCCGCGGAATTCAGCACGAGGAGGGTGGTCCTATTGTTAGGTGCCACCTTCAAATCGCCCCGGGGCTGGACTAGACTCGTCCCGGCGGCGCGCTCATCCACACCGGAGGTATCCTGGCCATGAAGATCCCGCCTCCCCTCAAGCAGCGAGCAGCCCAGGCTGTCAGGCTCGTGATGTTGTCCTCGGCGGCCGTGGCCGGGTCCACGATCGGCGATGCCCGGGCGGCCGCCCCGGACGGCAGCGTGGAAGCGCGGTTGCAGGCCATCCGTGCGGAGCTCGCCCGGCAGGCCGAGTCGACCGTTCCGACCCATGGTGAGGCTGCAGCGAAGCTCGCCCAGTGGCCGAACGGCTCGGGCTTCCGCAACGGCGGCTGGCGCAACTACTAGGAAGGGGCCCCACGTCCGCACCGGGTGCGGGGGGCCGTGGACCCGTGCGAGCGCTCCCTTGGTCGCCCCAGGACTTCGCGCCCGGTCTCGCGATCGAACTGCTGGTGATGCAGCCCACGCCGTTCTGCAACATCGCGTGCGACTACTGCTACCTGGCTGAACGCGATGCCGTGCGTTTCATGTCCGTGGACGTGGTGCGCGCGGCGATCCGCAACGCACGCGACAGCGGTCTGCTGGGCCGCGAACTCGATATCGTGTGGCATGCCGGTGAGCCGCTTGCCGCGCCGGTGAGCTTCTACGAGCGCGCCTTCGACATCATCGACGAGGAAGTCGGGACGACCGTCCCGGTCCGCCACAGCATGCAGACCAACGGAATGCTGATCGACGAGCGTTGGTGCGAACTGTTCGTGCGGTACGGTGTACACGTCGGCGTGAGCGTCGACGGTCCTGCGGGGATCCACGACCGGCACCGCAGGACCCGCGACGGTCGGCCGACGCATGCGCGGGTGATGCAGGGCATCGAACGGTTGCAGCGCGCCGGCGTCGATTTCGACGCGCTTGCGGTCGTGACGGACGCGAGTCTCGAACGGGCCGACGACATCATCGATTTCTTCCTCGACAGCGGCATCGTCCGCGCAGGCTTCAACGTCGACGAACAGGAAGGCATTCGTACCGGTTCCAGTCTCACCGGAGCGGACTCGCGCGTGCGGGCATTCTTCACGCGGGTCTTCGAGCGTGCGGCGGATGTGCCGGAGCGCCTGCGGATCCGCGAAATGCACGAAGCCGTCGGTCGCGTGGCGACCGGGTTGCCCATCGTGACGGTGGCGGGGCGGCCGCTGCCGGCCAATCCGCAGGTCCTGCCGTTCGCGACGACCACCGTCGATTGCGAGGGGCGCTTTTCCTGCTTCTCGCCGGAACTGATCGATCAGACCCACGCCGACTACGGGTCCTTCGTGTTCGGCGACGTGTTGAACGACCGGATGATCGACGCACTCGCGTCGGACCGATTCGCGGCCGTGTTCGACGACATCCTCGCGGGGTGCGATGCCTGCCGCGCCGCTTGTCCGTACTTCTCGCTGTGCGGCGGCGGAGCGCCCGTCAACAAGTTGAACGAAGGCGGATCGTTCCGAATCGCCGAGACGCGCTATTGCCGGCAGACGATCCAGACGCCGATCGAACTCGCGATGGCGGCTCTGGAGGCGGAACTCCTGCCGGAGCACAGACCGCTGACGATCGACTGACGGTTGCCCGCGCTACCGGTCCCCGTTGCGGTCCTGGCCGCAGGCGCTCTGGTCGACCGATTCGCCGCGCGCCAGCCGATCGGCCATGTCGAGCAGCACATCCGGATCGATGACGAGGATTTTGTCCCAGTAGTGCTGCAGCAGGCTGTGCTGGACCATCTCGGTGTCGAGCGCCATGCGCCGCACCCGCAGGCACTTGCCGCCGGGCAGGAACTCGACGCCGACCGGCCGCCATTCCAGCCGGGTGTATTGATCGTTGTCCTTGGCGTCGCCGTTGGCGTTGATGTACAGCAGCGCGGGCGATTCCACCTGCGGATTGAAGAAGCGCGCGAACCGGTTCGGCCGGCCGTAGATGATCACGAGACCCTGATAGTCCAGCACCGCCACACGGTCGTGCGCCCGATCGTAGGACGTGTCCATGGGCGTGATCGCTGTCAATTGCGGGATGCGGAACGTGGACGTGGTGCCTGCCTTGCCGTTCAGCGGGCGGACCTTGAGGTCACCCGATACGTTTACCGTGATCATGCGCAGATCGTCGGCTGACGCACCGCTGAAGAACGGGAAGTGCTCCTGCGCGAGCCGGTCGACGCCGGTGGCCTGGAGTATGCGATCCATCATCGCCTGATCGTTGGGGTCGATGGCGCCGACGTAGGAATCGGTGGCGGACTTGCACTCGAGCGCGAAGTAGCGCCCCGCCTGGCTCAGGCGCAGCGTGCGCCGTCCGGTGTCGTGAACGCAGAGCGGCTTGGAGTACAGCGGTTCGGGCTTGCCCCATTGATAGATGTTGAGCCAGACCTCCGCGTTCTCCTTGTCCGCGCGATTGATGATGGCGAGGCGTTCGAAATCGGGACTGAACGCCGTTGCGAGCGGCACGCTCTTCAGCCCGATGGGCACGAACGCGTCCTCGGGCGGAATGGCGAGCTTGATGGGCGGATCGCCGGGCTTCGAGGCGAACGTCATCAGATACGACCGGCCGGGGCGGAGCGCTTCGTTCGCCCGTTGCTGGGCGATGCCGTTCACCGTGTTGAACAACGCGACATACGCGATGGGAGTGCCGGCGATCTGGTACACGCGGCGCGCCTCGCGCAGGATCGCGGCGTCCTCGGTCTTCCTCTGCTCTGCGACAGGTTCGTGGTCGTTGGCCTGCGACCACATGACGTTCACCTTGCCCGCGGACTCGTCGGCACGCTCCAGCTGCAGCCGATAGATGCGCATCCCGGCGATCGTCGCAAGTGCGCAGATGGCGATGATGAACGAGCTCCAGAAGACATACGACAACCGGCGCCGGCGCCGGATCTGGTCGCTGTCGACCCAGCGCTGCAGCTCGCCCCAGCGCTCCTGCAGCGAGCGGTGCACGAGCCGCCAGAGCCGTTTGCCCCCATGGGCAGGGAAGGAGCGGACGATGCCCTGGGACTCGAGTGTGGCGAGCGCCTGGGCGTTGGCATCCATGCGCGCGATCTCGACCGCGTACGCTTCCGGTTCGTCGCTGCGGCCCTGCCAGCGGCGCGCCAGCAGACCCAGCTTCACCAGCACCTTGCGCATGGCGTCCTGCTCGGTTCTGCTCGCACCTTCGTAGACGTGCCGTGCGGTCTCCGCGAGCAGCGTGCGGCAGTCGGTGGCCACGCCCTTGGGCCATTGCAGCTTGTTGCCCGTGCCTTCGCGCTTCAGATCCGCGTACAAACGCCGCAGCGTGAAATCCAGGAGCGCCCAGGCTTCCGGATCGCCGGCGAGCTGCGAAGTGAGGTTGTCCCACAGCGCGCGGTCGCAACGCAGGTTGGCGCCCTCGAGATGGTTCCAGAGATACGCCTGCAGGACCTCCCGGGTCGGGTGGGGATGGACGCGCTCCTGTTCGAGGATGTCCTCGAACGGATACGCGGGGACCGAGAGCTCGCCCATCGCGTCCGGGCTGTAGGGAACCAGCGTGGTTTCCTGGAACGCGAGACCGAAGCGATCGAGGATCTTGGCGAGGTAGTCGAGTTCTTTCTGCGCGGCTCGGCGTTCCTCGAAGCTGTCGAGGATGCGTCCGGTGCGGCGCCCCTTGTTGATGACCTCGCGGAGATTGCGGATGGTCCGGTCGTCGGGCGGATTGGTCGCGTCGAAGGATGCGGTATCGACCTCGAGGCTGTCGGGCTCGGCGATGTTCGCGAGGGCCTTGCGGGCATCCTCGAGCAACTGATCGACGGTGAGGTAGATGGTCGGGGAGTCGGACGTGGCAGCGGTCGACCCCTCGGCTGTTGCGGTGGACGCGTTGGTGGTCATGTCGGATGCGTTTGCCCGGCGGCATCGACAGATTGCCCCCACCCTAACCCTCCCCCACCTTCGATGGGGGAGGGGACGTACACCCCCGCCCCCGGCTTCGCTGGGTGAGGGCCGGGGTCGGGGCAAACGCTCATGCCATGCGCTCCATCTCCATCTCGATCCGCTCGTACTCGCCCTTCAGCGCCTTGTCGACACCGAGGAAGTACTTGTCGAACGTATCCCAGAAATCCCCATAGCAGCGCTTCAATGCCTTCAGGTGCTCGGCATCCAGCGGCTCGGCACTGCTCGCCACGGTTTCCTGCACGGCGGTGAAGCGCGGGGGGAGCAGTTTGCGCTTCTCCTGCGTGTCCTCGTCCAGCCGGCCGTCGGCCGGTGTGGTGGTCCACAGCTTGAGCAGCGGGTCCATCTGCTTCACGATCCTCGGCCAGCCGTCGATGAACTCCTTGCGCTTGCGCGCGCCGTCCAGTTCGTCCGGCTCGCACGTCATGAGGTTGTCCTGATTGGCTTGCAACGCCGAGTGCTCGTACAGCAGACCGCACTCCGGATCGGTCAGTTCCGCCCAGCGCACCAGTTCGTCCTTGCGCTGCTTCTGCTGCTCGTCCAGCACGTTCTGCAGCGATTCCATGAAGCGCTTCGGATTGAAGTTCTTCGAGGCGAGGATCATGCGCCGGTTGAAATACGAGAGCGACCGGCTCAGCAGCGAACCGAAGTCGAGTAGGGCCAGCAGGAACGCGTCGAGCTTCTCGGGGTCCTGCAGCGTGGGGGCCGCGGCGAGCGCGGTACGGAAATCCTCGATGCCCTTCAGCAGAACCTCGATGCGCTCGGCATCGTCCTTCAGCAGCTCGCCCTTGTCCCTGAACGCGGTCTGGATGTCGGCGCGCGCGAGTTCGATCGACGTGCGGCACTCCGCGCGCGTGCGCGTCGCGATGGCGCCCAGCGCCACCTCGATCTGGAGCGCCTTGTAGTTTCTGTCGTAGAGATCGTGGACGCTGTCGTGAAAGCGCTTGTACGCGTGCAGCGCTTCGATCGCCTCGCACAGCGCGTCGAAGTCCTTCACCGCGGCAACCGCCTGCGGTTGCGCCTGACCGGTCTCGCCGCCGCCGGCCATGGCGGTCTCGCGGCTGCCGATGCGCTGGATCTCCTTCACCACGCCGCGCCACAGCTCGTCGCGTCGGCCGCGCGAGGCTTCGCTCATGTCGGCGCCGATCCACGCCGCGCCGTTGGGCACGCGCGAGGCCTTCGGGCGCGGGATGGCGGTTTCGCGCACCTGGATCTGCACCACGCGCTTGTTGGCTTCCTCGGCCCAGGTGAGTTCGTCGCGGCAGTTGTTGGATTTCGCCCAGTTGGCCGTGAGGAAGATGCAGAACACCTCGCACGCCACGATCTCTTCCTTGAGGCGCCTCATCCAGTCCTCGCCGGCCTCGATGCCGTCCTGACGGTCGAGGTCGTGCCACGCTTCGAGCGGATGCTCGTCGTAGCGTGTCGCCTGCATCTGGGTTACGAGTTCCTTCATCACAGTCGCATCCTCGCGGCTGTAACTCAGGAACACGCGTCGTGCTGTCATGCCGTGATCGACCGGGATTCGAGTCAGGCTGCTACCCGCGCAGCGCCGCTGTGACATCCTGGCGGCCGGGCGAGGCGCAAGTCTAGACTCCTGATGGGCTGAATTCCAGCCCGGGTGAGGCGGGTTCCCGCCTAGAACCGCAACAGGTACGACAGGCCGACCTGATGGTCGACGTAGCGGGGATTCTCGTTCCCGTAGGGGTACGGTGCCGTGTCGGTGGGGGTGGAGCGCACGTAGCGGTAGGCGAGATCGAGCGACTGGCCCGATGCGAACGCGAAGTTGTAGCCGATCGAGCCGATCAGTGTCGTCGCCTGGAAACGGTAGGCCCAGCGCGCAACGCCATCGTCGAAGGCATCGTCGGTGGCGATCGCCTTGGCGATGCTGGACAGCGCTGCAGACGATTGCGTCGTCGACACAGTGTCGCCCCGCCGGTACTCGCCGCCGAAGTAGAGCGTGTCGCGGCCGAACAGCGAATAGTCGACGTTGAGCCGCGCTGACCAGTCCCGCGTGTCGAACACCGCGTTCTGGGCGTTGCGCGCGTTGTACGCGGCGACGCCGAGGATGTCGATGTGGTCGGTGACCGGCTTGCGGACGGACACGCCGGCGGACGCGCGATACCCGTCGCGCAACTCGGAACGGTACTGGTCGCCCGATACGCGCACGAACACGCCGTAGGTGGGTGCGCCGAATTCGGCGGATGGCCGGTACTGCAAGGTCCCCTGGACGCCGTACAGCACGCGCGAGAGGCCATCGAAGTCCAGGAACTTCTCGCCGCCGCCGAAGCCGTTGACCACGAAGCGGGTGTGCTGGGTCAGCGGGAACGTGAAGTTCTTGTTGAGATTGAGGCCGAGGAACTGGTCGCTCAGCACATCGGGGCTGCCCTCAGGAGCCCGGGTCACGTTGCTGCTGCGGTTGTAACCCACCTCGAGATTGAGCCCCAACGGTGCCGCCCATGCGCCGGCGGCGAGCGTCAACCCGCAGAGTGCGGCGAGGACCTCCTTGCGTCTATCGCGGAGCACCGTCCCCGCTCGTGTCATGACTCGCTCCTATGCCGACTCCAGCACCAGTCCGGCGTGTTCGCGCTGCACGTGGAACTGCACCTTCGGCCACATGTCCTGTACCACCTTCATCTCGTAGGTCGTGGCGGTGAGGACGGCGACCGCGTCAGCCGCATCGTAGGCTATGCGGCCGGCATTCGCATCCACGAACCGGTCGAGTTCCGCGCGATCGTCCGCCGAGACCCACCGGGCGCAAGTGTAGGGCGACTGGATGATGCGCGCTTCCACGCCGTATTCGTGCTTGAGGCGGTGGGCGGCCACCTCGAACTGCAGCGCACCCACGGCACCCAGCAGAAGGATCGTGCCGCGCAGGGGGCGGAACACCTGGATCGCGCCTTCTTCGCCGAGCTGGATCAGGCCGGTACGCAGCTGCTTGGTCCTGAGCGGATTCACCACCTCGATGCCGCGGAAGATCTCGGGCGCGAAGAACGGCAGCCCGGTGAACTGGAGCGGTTCGGCGGTCTCGGTCAGCGTGTCGCCGAGCTGCAGACCGCCGTGGGTCGGGATGCCGATGATGTCGCCCGCATAGGCTTCATCCAGCAGTTCGCGTCGCTGCGACAGGAACGACACGACGTTGTTCGGGCGCATCTCCTTGCCGGTCCGCTGCACCGTGAGGCGCATGCCGCGCTCGAACCGGCCGGAGCACACGCGGATGAAGACGACGCGGTCGCGATGGGCCGGGTCCATGTTCGCCTGGATCTTGAACACCACGCCGGAGAACCTGGCGCTGTCCGGTTCGACCGGGCCCTGGATCGCAATGCGGGCCTGCGGCGGCGGGGCGATGTCGACCAGCGCGTCGAGCACCTCGCGCACGCCGAAGTTGTTGATGGCCGAGCCGAAGAAGACCGGCGTCTGTTTGCCCGCGAGGAAATCCTCGCGCGAGTAGGCGGGCGTGGCTTCGCGGACCAGCTCGATGTCGTGGCGCGCGTGCTCCAGCTCGGCGCCGAAACGTTCGACAGCCGTGGCGTTGTCCAGGCCTTCGATGATCTCCTCGTCGCCGCCGGCGCGGTCCTCGCCCGGTTTGAACACGCGGATGCGGTCCTGCGCGAGGTCGTACACCCCGTGGAAGCGCTTGCCCATGCCGATGGGCCAGGAGAACGGTACGGCCGCCATGCCCAGCGTGCGTTCGATCTCGTCGATCAGATCGAGCGGCTCGCGTACCTCGCGGTCGAGCTTGTTGATGAACGTGATGATGGGTGTGCCGCGCGACCGGCAGACTTCGAGCAGGCGCAGGGTCTGGGCTTCCACGCCGTTGGCCGCGTCGATCACCATCAAGGCGGCATCCACGGCGGTGAGTACCCGGTAGGTGTCCTCCGAGAAGTCCTGGTGGCCGGGCGTGTCGAGCAGGTTCACCACCTTGTCGCGGTACTCCATCTGCATGACCGAACTTGCGACCGAGATGCCGCGCTGCTTTTCGATCTCCATCCAGTCCGAGGTCGCATGGCGGCTCGCCTTGCGCGCCTTGACGCTGCCGGCGATCTGGATCGCGCCGGCGAAGAGCAGCAGCTTCTCCGTGAGCGTGGTCTTGCCCGCGTCGGGGTGGGAAATGATGGCGAAGGTGCGGCGCTGGGCGACGCGGTCGCGCAGTTCGGCCTGGGTGATGTCGGACATGTCCTGGGGGCGGGAGGCGGCGCTAGAGCGCCGGCGGGGGGCCGGAGAGAGCCAAGCCGAGCATTTTACGGGGTTCCTTCCGGGATGCCGAGGCGGGGCCAATTGTGCGACCATGCGGCTGGCCCGGGACGACGGCGGGGTCAGAACTGCCGCGACCGGGCCGCTGCATACCGGGGAGGGGAGAGAGTGGACAGGTCCGTCAGGCGCGTCCTGCTCGCGTCGGCCGTGGGGTCGGCGCTCGAGTGGTACGACTTCTTCATCTATGGGACGGCCGCGGCCCTGGTGTTCGGGGAGCTCTTCTTCCCGAAGGCCGATCCGGCGGTGGGCACGCTGCTCGCCTTCGCCTCGTTCGGCGTCGGCTTCTTCGCCCGGCCTTTCGGCGGCATCGTCTTCGGCCACCTCGGCGACCGGATCGGCCGCAAGCCGGTCCTGGTGATCACCCTCCTGCTGGTGGGTGCGGGCACATTCCTGATCGGCGTGCTCCCGACCTACGAATCGGCCGGTGTGTGGGCACCGATACTGCTGGTGCTGCTGCGGCTCGTGCAGGGCTTCGGCGCCGGGGCCGAGTACGGCGGTGCGGTGATCATGGCGGTGGAGCATGCGCCGCCCGGCAAGCGCGGGCTGTACGGCAGTTTTGCGCCGCTCGGCGTGACCATCGGCATCCTGCTTGCGAACGGCGTCTTCGCGCTCTTCGCCTCGCTCCCGAAGGAGGAGTTCCTGTCATGGGGCTGGCGCGTGCCGTTCCTGCTCTCCATCGTGCTGATCCTGGTGGGCTTCTACATCCGCGCCAAGGTGAGCGAGACGCCGGTGTTCAGCGAGATCGCCGCCAAGAACAAGGCGGCACGCTCCCCGGTGGTCGAGGCGGTGAAGAAGCATCCGCGCGAGTTCCTGGTGGTGGTCGGCGCCCGGCTGGCGGAGAACGGTCTGGGCTATCTGTTCCCGGTCTTCGCGCTGAGCTACATGACCCAGCAATTGCATCTGCCGAAGCCGATGATCCTCGAGGGCAACATGCTGGCCTACGGCGTGCAGCTGCTCACCATCCCGTTCTTCTCGTGGCTGTCGGACCGCATCGGGAGGCGTCCGGTCTACATGGGTGGGGCGATCTTCTCGATCGCGTTCGCTGTTCCGTTCTTCCTGATGGTGAACACGCAGAGCCAGCCCATCATCTATCTCGCGCTGATCCTCGCTATTTCCGTGGGTGTCGCGGCGATGTTCGGTCCGCAGGCGGCGTACTTCTCGGAACTGTTCGGTGCGCGGTTGCGCTACAGCGGTTTCGCGTTCGCGCGCGAACTCGGGTCCATACTCGCCGGAGGACCGGCACCCTTCATCGCCGCCGCTTTGCTGATGTGGGCCGGGGGAGAGCCGTGGGCGGTGGCGGGCTACATGATGCTGCTGGCGGCGATCACGGCGCTTGCCGTATACCTCGGGCCGGAAACCTACAGGATCGACATCACTGCGCAGGACCGGCACTAGCTTCGCAGTCACACCAACAAGAGCAACTGAGGAGAAGGGCAATGGACGTACGCGCAGCAGTCGCGCACAAGGCGGGCGCACCGCTCACGCTGGAGACGGTGCAACTGGAAGGCCCGCGGTCGGGCGAAGTGCTGGTGGAGATCAAGGCGACCGGCATCTGTCACACCGACGAATACACGCTGTCCGGCGCGGATCCGGAGGGCCTGTTCCCCGCGATCCTCGGGCATGAAGGGGCCGGTGTCGTCGTGGACGTGGGCCCGAACGTGAAAAGCCTGAAGAAGGGCGACCACGTCATCCCGCTGTACGTGCCCGAGTGTCGCGAATGCGAATACTGCGTCTCGCACAAGACCAACCTGTGCCAGTCGATCCGCCTCACGCAGGGCAAGGGCCTGATGCCGGATGGTTCGAGCCGCTTCTCGCTGGGCGGCCAACCGATCCTGCACTACATGGGCACGTCGACATTTGCGAACTACACCGTGGTGCCCGAGATCGCGCTCGCCAAGATCCGCGAGGACGCGCCGTTCGACAAGGTCTGCTACATCGGCTGCGGCGTGACCACCGGCATCGGCGCGGTCATCAACACCGCGAAGATGGAACCGGGCGCCAACGTCGTGGTGTTCGGCCTGGGCGGCATCGGACTCAACGTGGTGCAGGGTGCGCGCATGGCCGGGGCCAACATGATCGTCGGCGTCGACCTCAACCCGAAGCGGGTCGCGCTGGCGCAGAAGTTCGGCATGACCCACTTCGTGAATCCGAAGGACATGAAGGAAGACGAACTGGTCCCGCACCTGGTCAATCTGACCAAGGGCGGCGCCGACTACAGCTTCGAGTGCATCGGCAACGTGAAGGTGATGCGCCAGGCGCTGGAGTGCTGCCACAAGGGCTGGGGCGTGTCGGTGATCATCGGCGTGGCGCCGGCCGGCGCGGAGATCTCCACGCGGCCGTTCCAGCTGGTGACCGGGCGGGTGTGGAAGGGCACCGCGTTCGGCGGTGCGCGCGGCCGCACCGACGTGCCGAAGATCGTGGACTGGTACATGGAGGGGAAGATCAACATCGACGACCTGATCACGCATACGCTCAAGTTCGAGGACATCAACAAGGGGTTCGATCTGATGCATGCGGGGGAGTCAATTCGCAGCGTGGTCGTGTATTGACCACATGACACCCAAGCTCTCAACGCGGCGGACGCGGCGGAAACCCAAGGTGGTACCGATTTCGTGTGGACAGTGGCGAAGCTCCACTCGCATACGTCCTTCCATGCACGGTAGCTCTTGCTTTTCCGCCGCGCCCGCCGCGTTGATCGTCTTTCATGTCTGACGCGATCAAGACCTTCTCGGAGCACCGATGCTTCGACGGCATCCAGGGCTACTACGCCCATGCATCGTCGGAAATCGGACTCGACATGCGCTTCGCCGTCTTCCAGCCGCCCCAGGCCCGCACCGGACGGGTGCCGGTGGTCTACTACCTCGCCGGGCTCACCTGCACGGAGGAGACCTTCGTCATCAAGGCGGGCGCTCAGCGGATTGCGGCTGAACTCGGCCTCATGCTCGTCGCGCCCGACACCAGCCCGCGCGGTGCCAACGTGCCGGGCGAAGCGGACTCATGGGACTTCGGCGTCGGCGCGGGTTTCTACATCGACGCGACCGCCGAGCCTTGGTCGAAGCACTACCGCATGTACAGCTACGTCACGCGCGAACTGCCGGCGGTGATCGCTGCAGCGTTTCCCGCCGATGTGCAGCGTCAAGGCATCTTCGGCCACTCGATGGGTGGCCATGGAGCGCTGGTGTGCGCGCTTCGCAATCCGGGCCAGTATCGGTCCCTCTCCGCGTTCGCGCCGATCTCGGCACCCATGCAATGCCCATGGGGAACGAAGGCGTTCAGCGGCTACCTCGGCGCGGATCAGGCGGCGTGGCGGCGGTACGATGCCACCGAACTCGTGAGGGCGCATCCCTTCGGCGGCACGATCCTCATCGATCAGGGACTGGCCGACAAGTTTCTGGTCGAGCAGCTGAGGCCCGAACTGTTCGAAGCGGCATGCGGCAACGTCGGGCAGAGCCTCAAGCTGCGTCGGCACGGCGGTTA
>JAIESW010000055.1 GCA_019745565.1 Burkholderiales bacterium | reverse complement strand
TTCGGATGGATGCGCGCCTCGAAGTTGCGGTTGCCCGACAGCACGGCCGCACAGATGAGATCGTTCTTGGTGATGACCTCGTTGATCTCCGCCGTCAGGTCACCGGCGTTGCCGATGCAGGTCGTGCAGCCGTACGCCGCAACCGCGAAGCCGAGCTTCTCGAGGTAGGGCAGCAGGCCGGCCTTGCCGAGATACTCCGTCACGATGCGCGAGCCGGGGGCAAGCGAGGTCTTGATGTGGGGCTTGACCGTCAGGCCGGCAGCCACCGCCTTCTTCGCGAGCAGGCCCGCCGCCAGCAGCACGCCCGGATTGGACGTGTTGGTGCAGGAGGTGATGGCGGCGATCAGCACGTCGCCGTTCTTGATCTCGAGGCCGCTCGCGGTCTTGAAGCTCCGCTCGAGCTTCTCCGCCGGCTGGTTGAAGCCGTTGTCGGCGACCGACTTGCTGTAGAGCGACGTGAACTGTTTCTTCACGTTGCCGATCTCGATGCGGTCCTGCGGGCGCTTCGGTCCGGCGAGCGACGGTGCCACCTGCGCGAGATCGAGCGTCAGCACGGTCGAGTAATCGATGGAACCGGCCTTGGGAACACCGAACAGGCCTTGCGCCTTGAAGTAGGCCTCGAAGGCGTCGATCTCCTGCTTGGTGCGGCCGGTACCCTTGAAGTACTCGACGGTCTTCTCGTCCACGGGGAAGAACCCCATGGTTGCACCGTATTCCGGCGCCATGTTGGCGATAGTGGCGCGGTCGGGCAGGGCGAGCGACTCGGTCCCCTCGCCGAAGAACTCCACGAACTTGCCCACCACCTTGGCCTTGCGCAGCATTTCGGTCACCGCGAGCACCAGGTCGGTGGCAGTGACCCCTTCGCGCAGGCGGCCCTTCAGTTCCACGCCAACCACGTCGGGGGTCAGGAAATACACCGGCTGGCCCAGCATGCCGGCTTCCGCTTCGATGCCGCCCACGCCCCAGCCTACAACGCCGATGCCGTTGATCATGGTGGTGTGGGAATCGGTGCCCACCAGCGTGTCCGGGTAGTACACGCCGTCCTTCTTGTGCACGCCGCGCGCCAGGTACTCGAGGTTGACCTGGTGCACGATGCCGAAGCCGGGCGGCACCACGCCGAAGGTATCGAAGGCCTGCATGCCCCACTTCATGAACTCGTAGCGCTCGCGGTTGCGCGAGAACTCGAGCTTCATGTTGAGATCGAGCGCGTCCTTCGAACCGTAGTGATCGATCATCACCGAGTGGTCCACCACCAGGTCCACCGGCACCAGCGGCTCGATGGTCTTCGGGTCCTTGCCCATGCGGTTGGCGACATTGCGCATGGCCGCCAGGTCCGCCAGCAGCGGCACGCCGGTGAAATCCTGCAGCACCACGCGCGCCACCACGAACGGAATCTCGTCCACGCGTGCCGCGTTGGGTTTCCACGCGGCGAGCTGCTTCACGTGCTCCTCGGTGACCTTCTTGCCGTCGCAGTTGCGCAGCACCGCTTCGAGCACGATGCGGATCGAGACGGGCAGGCGGGAGATCTTGCCGAGCCCCGCTTTCTCCAGCGCCGGCAGGGAATACAACTTCCCCTTGGCGGTTCCGATCTTCAAGTCCTGCAGGCTACCGAAGAGGTTGTGGCTCATGCGTAGTGTCTCCGAGGGGGCGGCGAATCAGATCACGAAGAGGTCGACGAACTCGTTCACCGGGGTGGCCGCAAGTTTCTTGGCGTCCAGGCAGAGGTCCAGGATGGTGGCCTGCTGCTTCGCGGGGAACCGTCGCGCGAGATTGGTCTTGAACTTCTCCACCAGGACCGGCATGCCTTCCTTGCGGCGGCGCTTGTGCCCGATGGGGTATTCGCAGACGAATTCGCCCAGTTTCTTGCCGTCGGTGAATTCGACGGTCAGCGCGTTCGCGATGGAGCGCTTGGCCGGGTCGTGGTAATCCTTCGTGAACTGCTTGTCTTCCACGCAGACGATCTTGTCGCGGAGCTTGTCGATGCGCGGATCCTTCGCGACGGCGTCTTCGTAGTCCTCGGCCGTGAGGCGGCCGAAGAGGATGGGCACCGCCACCATGTACTGGATGCAGTGATCGCGGTCGGCCGGGTTGTTGAGCGGCCCCTTCTTGTCGATGATCCGGATGCACGCCTCGTGGGTGCGAATGGTGATCTTCTTGATGTCCTCGGGCTTGCGGCCGGCCTTCTTGAGCGCGGCGTGGATGTCCATCGCGCACTCGACCGCGGTCTGCGAATGGAACTCCGCCGGGAACGAGATCTTGAAGAGCACGTTCTCCATCACGTAGCTGCCGTAGGGGCGCTGGAACTTGAACGCATTGCCCTTGAACAGCACGTCGTAGAAGCCCCAGGTCTTGGCGGTCAGCACCGACGGATAGCCCATTTCGCCGGTCTTCGCGATCAGCGCGAGACGCACGGCACGGGACGTGGCATCACCGGCAGCCCAGCTCTTGCGCGAACCGGTGTTCGGCGCGTGGCGGTAGGTCCGCAGCGCCTGGCCGTCCACCCAGGCGAGCGACACGGCGTTGATGATCTCGTCGCGCGTGAGGCCCAACATTTGCGCAACCACGGCGGTGGAGGCCACCTTCACCAGCACCACGTGATCCAGGCCCACCTTGTTGAACGAGTTCTCGAGCGCGATGCAGCCCTGGATCTCGTGGGCCTTGATCATGGCGGTCAGTACGTCGTTCACGGTGAGCGGCTTCTTGCCGGCGGCGAGCGCGTTGCGCGAAAGCCAGTCGGCCGTGGCCAGGATGCCGCCCAGGTTGTCGGACGGATGACCCCATTCGGCCGCAAGCCAGGTGTCGTTGAAGTCGAGCCAGCGGATCATGGCGCCGATGTTGAAGGCGGCCTGGATCGGGTCGAGCTGGAACTGCGTTCCCGGCACCTTGGCGCCGTTCGGCACCACGGTACCCGGCACGATGGGCCCGAGCAGCTTGGTGCACGCCGGATACTCGAGCGCCTCGAAGCCGCAGCCGAGCGTGTCGATCAGGCAATAGCGCGCGGTCTCGTAGGCTTGCTTGCTGGTGATCTTGTACTTGGTCACGTAGTCGACGATGTCGACCAGAACCTTGTCGGGCTTCGGGCGGACGTTGGAGATGTGTGCGGACATGATTTCGGGCTGTCTTGGGAAAAGGGGGGTTACTTGCGGCGCTCGAGGGGAACCCAGGACAGGTTCTCGGGGCCGGTGTAGTTGGCGCTGGGGCGAATGATCTTGCCGTCGATGCGCTGCTCGATGACGTGGGCCGACCAGCCCGACATGCGCGAGATCACGAACAACGGCGTGAACATGGCGGTGGGCACGCCCATCATGTGGTAGCTCACCGCGCTGAACCAGTCGAGGTTCGGGAACATCTTCTTCTCGCGCCACATGACGGCTTCGAGCCGCTCGGCGATGTCGAACAGCTTCATGTTGCCGTTGTCCTTGGACAGGCGGCGCGCCACTTCCTTGATGACCTCGTTCCGGGGATCGGCGATGGTGTACACCGGATGGCCGAAGCCGATCACGATTTCCTTGTTCGCGACCCGGCGGACGATGTCGGCTTCGGCTTCGTCCGGATCGCCGTAGCGGCCCTGGGTGTCGAACGCCACTTCGTTGGCGCCGCCATGCTTCGGTCCGCGCAGCGCCCCGATGGCGCCGGTCAGCGCCGAGTACATGTCCGACCCCGTGCCGGCGATCACGCGACCGGTGAAGGTGGACGCGTTGAACTCGTGTTCGGCATACAGGTTGAGCGACGTCTGCATCGCCCGTTCCCACAGCGCGGACGGCGGCTTGCCGTGCAGCAGGTGCAGGAAGTGGCCGGCGATGGACTCGTCGTCGGTCTCGGTGTCGATGCGGCGGCCGTTGTGGCTCCAGTGGTACCAGTACAGCAGCACCGAGCCCAGGCTCGCCATCAGGCGATCGGCGATCTCGCGGGCGCCGGCGATGTTGTGGTCATCCTTCTCCGGCAGCAGAGTGCCCAGCATGGAGACGCCGGTGCGCATGACGTCCATGGGATGCGCGGAGGAGGGGATCCACTCCAGCGCCGCCTTGAGGCTCGCCGGCAGTCCACGCATGCCCTTGAGGCGCTCGCAATAGTTCGCCAGTTCGGCCTTGTTCGGCAGCTTGCCGTGCACCAGCAGGTGCGCGATCTCCTCGAAGGTCGCGTCGTCGGCGAAGTCGAGAATGTCGTAACCGCGGTAGTGCAGGTCGTTGCCCGTGCGGCCCACCGTGCACAGCGCGGTGTTGCCCGCGGTCACGCCCGACAGGGCGACGGACTTCTTCGGTTTGAAGCCCGCGGCGGGCGTGTCGGCAGTCTCCGTGCTCACTGAATCTTCTCCTTGGCGAACAGTTCGTCCAGCTTGTTTTCGTAGGCGTGATAGTCGAGGTAGTCGTACAGCTCGGCGCGCGTCTGCATGGTGTCCACCACGTTCTTCTGCGTGCCGTCCTTGCGGATGTGCGAATACACGTTGAGCGCGGCTTTGTTCATGGCCCGGAACGCCGACAGCGGGTACAGCACCAGACTCACGTTGGCCGAACGCAGCTCGTCCACGGTGAACAGGGGGGTGGAGCCGAACTCGGTGATGTTGGCCAGCACCGGCACCTTCACGGCGTCGGCGAACTTGCGGTACATGGATAACTCCGTCATTGCTTCCGGAAAGATCATGTCGGCACCGGCTTCGACGCAGCGCACGGCGCGTTCGATGGCCGCCTCGAGGCCTTCCACGGCGAGCGCATCGGTGCGGGCCATGATCACGAAGCTCGCGTCGGTGCGGGCGTCGGCGGCGGCCTTGACGCGGTCCACCATCTCCTGGGTCGTCACCAGTTCCTTGCCGGGGCGGTGGCCGCAGCGCTTGGCGCCCACCTGATCCTCGATGTGCATGGCCGCGGCGCCGAACTTGATCAGCGATTTCGTGGTGCGGGCGATGTTGAACGCGCTCGCACCGAAGCCCGTATCCACATCCACCAGCAGCGGCAGCGAGCACACGTCGGTGATGCGGCGGACGTCGATCAGGACGTCATCGAGATTGCTGATCCCGAGATCGGGCAGGCCGAGCGATCCGGCGGCGACGCCGCCGCCGGACAGGTAGATGGCCTTGAAGCCGGAGCGCTCGGCCAGGCGTGCGTGATAGGCGTTGATGGCGCCCACGACCTGCAGCGGCTTCTCCGCGGCGAGGGCGGCGCGGAAGCGGGCACCGGGGGTTGCGGCTGTGGCCATGGTGGAGCGATCCTCCTGACGGGTGTGCGGTTCAGCCCAGCAGATGCTGGACGCCGTCGCGTTCTTCGAGCAGTTCCTTCAGCGTGTTGTCCATCTTCGAGCGCGAGAACTCGTCGATCTCGAGGCCCTTCACCACTTCGTACTTGCCGCCGGCGCAAGTCACCGGCACGCCGTAGATGATGTCCTGCGGCACGCCGTAGCCGCCGTCGGAGGCGACACCCATGGTGACCCAGCGGCCGTTGGTGCCGAGCACCCAGTCGCGCACGTGGTCGATGGCGGCATTGGCGGCCGAGGCGGCGGACGACAGGCCGCGCGCTTCAATGATCGCCGCGCCGCGCTTGCCCACGGTCGGGATGTAGGTATCGCGATACCAGGTCTCGTCGTTCACCAGCGCCTTGGCCGGCTTGCCGCCGATGGTCGCGAAGCGGATGTCCGGATACATGGTGGGGGAATGGTTGCCCCAGACCACCAGCTTCTCGATGGACGCCACCGGCTGGCCGGTGCGAGCCGCGAGCTGCGACAGCGCGCGGTTGTGATCGAGCCGCATCATCGCAGTGAAATTGGCCTTGGGCAGGCTCGGCGCCGACTTCATGGCGATATAGGCGTTGGTGTTGGCCGGATTGCCGACCACCAGCACCTTCACGTTGCGGCTGGCGGCCTGGTCCAGCGCCTTGCCCTGGGCGGTGAAGATCTGGGCGTTGGCGGCGAGCAGATCCTTGCGTTCCATGCCGGGACCGCGCGGACGCGCGCCCACCAGCAGGGCGATGTCGGTGTCCTTGAAGGCCGTGGCCGGATCGCTGTGCGCGCTCATGCCAGCGAGCAACGGGAAGGCGCAGTCGTCCACTTCCATCATCACGCCCTTCAGCGCCTTCTGCGCCTTCTCGTCCGGAATCTCCAGCAGTTGCAGGATCACCGGCTGGTCGGGGCCGAGCATGGCGCCGGAAGCGATGCGAAACAGAAGGCTGTAGCCGATCTGGCCGGCGGCGCCGGTCACGGCGACGCGAACGGGGGTCTTCATAAGGGAGAGGCTCCTCGTGGGAAATCGGGCCGGGGACCGCCGTTGTCTAGCCGGCGTCGTCCGGAGCGCGCCGCGTGTCGCAGCGCGGTAAGGGGACATTTCCGTCGCGCCGCGAGCGAAACAGCAGACGGATGATAGGAGCGTGCGTTGCGGCGTGTCAACGCGAGTCTTATATCAGACCTCTGATAGAGCAATTCTTGGCTGCCACCCGTTTGCTGTGGTACAAAGTCCCGACCATGAAGAGCGAATCCCCCGTTTCCGGGTTCCAGCCCCTCTACCGGCGCATCAAGGCGCAGCTCACCGAGCGCCTGTCGGCCGGTGAGTGGCGCCCGGGGGAACCCATTCCGAGCGAGATCGACCTCGCCCAGCGTTTCCAGGTGAGCCAGGGCACGGTGCGCAAGGCCGTGGGCGAGCTCGCCGGGGAGAACGTGCTAGTCCGCAAGCAGGGACGAGGCACCTTCGTAGCGTCCCATGCGCATGCGCGTTCGCAGTTGTCGTTCCTGCGGCTCACGCCCGATGACGGCGGCGTGGAAGGCCTCGAAGCCGAACTGGTCGATCTGCGGCGCGTGCGCGCGGACGCCACCAGCGCCCGCATGCTGCACCTCGCGGCCGGCGCCAGCCTGGTCCGGTTGCGCCGGACGCTGTCGATCAACGGCGAGCGCGTCCTGTTCGAGGAGGTGCGGGTCCCGGCCGAATTGTTCCAGGGTCTCGGGCCGGAGGTGGTGGAGCGCCACCGCTGCATGCTCTACAGCATGTACGAGTCGGCCTATCACGTGAAGATCGTGGCGGCCGAGGAACGCCTCAAGGCCGTCGATGCCGATGCCGATATCGCTGCATTCCTCGACGTGGCACCCGGCACGCCGCTTCTGCTGATGGAGCGCGTGGCCTATACTTACGACCGAAAGCCGGTGGAGCTTCGTCGCGGCTACTGCAACACCGCCCGGCATCACTACGCGAACGAGATCACCTGAGATGTTATTTGCCGTGGTTAGGCAGCGCCCAGCGGAGTTGGGGCGCACCGCCCGTCGGCGTATCTCAAGTGGTATTTGAGCTTGTGCGCCCTGGAACGGCGCATCGTCCTTTCTGCCTGCTGCCCCCGAAAGCCCCTGCATGGCGAAGTCCCGCCCGAAGCATCTGAACCTGTTTCAGATCAAGCTGCCGGTCCCCGGCGTCGTTTCGATCCTCCATCGCATCAGCGGCATCGCCCTGTTCCTGATGCTGCCGTTCCTGCTCTTCCTGTTGCAGGCAAGCTTGCAATCGCCGGACAGCTACATCCATTTCCGCGAGTGGATGTCCTTCGTGCTGGTGAAGCTGGTGCTGCTCGGGCTGCTCTGGGCATTCCTGCATCACTTCTGCGCCGGCATCCGGTATCTGTTCCTCGACGTGCACGTCGGCACCGAGCTCGCGGCGGCGCGTGCGAGCAGCTTCGCCGTTCTGGGCGTGAGCCTGGTGCTGACCGTCGTCTTCGGAGTGTGGCTATGGTGAAGCGCATCGTCGTCGGGGCGCACTACGGGCTGCGCGACTGGCTGGTCCAGCGCATCACTGCCGTCGTGATGGCGGCGTTCGCGCTGCTGATGCTGTTCATCGTGCTGTTCCATCGGCCCGAGCACTACGGTGCATGGAAGGCGCTGATGTCGCAGCAATGGATGCGGCTCGCAAGCCTGCTGTTCCTGCTCGCGCTGTTCTGGCACGCCTGGATCGGCGTGCGTGACGTCTTCATGGACTACATCAAGCCGGCCGGTCTGCGGCTCTTGCTGCTGGTGGGCGTGGTCCTCCTGCTCGTGGCCTATGCGCTGTGGTCCGTGCAGATCCTCTGGAGTCTCTACTGATGGCGCTGCCTGTCCGGAAATTCGATGCCGTGATCGTCGGTGCCGGCGGCGCCGGAATGCGGGCGTCGCTGCAACTGGCCGAAGCCGGCCTCAAGGTGGCCGTGCTGTCGAAGGTGTTCCCGACCCGTTCGCACACGGTGGCCGCCCAGGGCGGCATCGGTGCTTCGCTCGGCAACATGGGCGAGGACTCCTGGCTCTGGCACATGTACGACACGATCAAGGGTTCCGACTACCTCGGCGACCAGGACGCGATCGAGTTCATGTGCCGCATGGCACCGCAGGCGGTGATCGAGCTGGAACACTTCGGCATGCCGTTCGACCGCAACGACGACGGGACGGTCTATCAGCGGCCGTTCGGCGGCCACTCGCAGAACTTCGGCGAGCGCCCGGTGCAGCGCTCCTGCTGTGCGGCTGACCGTACCGGCCACGCCATGCTCCACACGCTGTATCAGCGCAACGTGCGGGCGAACACGCTGTTCTTCGTGGAATGGATGGCGCTCGACATCATTCGCGACCCGAGCGGCCAGGTGCTGGGTGTCACCGCCATGGAGATGGAGACCGGCGAGATCTGGATCTTCCACGCGCGCGCGACGCTGTTCGCCACCGGCGGCGCCGGGCGCATCTTCTCCGCCAGTACTAACGCGTTCATCAACACCGGCGACGGGTTGGGCATGGCGGCGCGGGCCGGCATTCCGCTCGAGGACATGGAGTTCTGGCAGTTCCACCCGACCGGTGTGGCCGGCGCCGGCGTGCTGATCACCGAAGGCGTGCGCGGCGAGGGCGGCTACCTGCTCAACAAGGACGGCGAGCGGTTCATGGAGCGCTATGCGCCCACCATGAAGGATCTCGCGAGCCGCGACGTGGTCTCGCGTGCCATGGCCACGGAGATCAAGGAAGGGCGGGGCGCCGGCAAGGAAGCCGACTACATCCTGCTCAAGCTGGACCACCTGGGGCTCGACGTCATCGAGAAACGCCTGCCCGGCATCCGTGAAATCGCCAAGAAATTCGCCAACGTCGATCCGGTGAAGGACCCGATTCCGGTCGTGCCCACCTGTCACTACCAGATGGGCGGCATTCCCACGAACTACCATGGGGAAGTCGTGGTGCCGGCGGGCGGCAATCCCAACAGCGTCGTCCCGGGTTTCTATGCCGCGGGGGAGTGTGCCTGTGCGTCCGTGCACGGCGCCAACCGCCTCGGCACCAATTCCCTGACGGACCTTCTCGTCTTCGGCCGCGCCTCCGGCGACAGCGTCATCCGCTTCCTGCAGGAGAACCCCGGCCACAAGGATCTTCCCAAGGATGCAGGCGACTACTCGGTGCAGCGCGTCGCCCGCCTGGACGGCCAGACCGGCGGCGAAAGCGTGTTCGAAGTGGGTGCCGAGATGCGCCGGACCATGCAGGCCCATTGCGGCGTGTTCCGCTTCCCGGACATGCTCCAATCGGGCGTGGCGAAGATCAAGGCCGTTGCCGAACGGGCCAAGCGCACCGAGATAAAGGACAAGAGCAAGACCTTCAACACCGCGCGGGTCGAGGCACTCGAGTTGGACAATCTGATCGAGGTTGCCGTGGCCACCCTGGTCTCCGCCGATGCCCGACAGGAAAGCCGTGGCGCCCACGACCGCGCCGACTTCGCCAAGCGCGATGACGTGAACTGGCTCAAGCACACCCTCTGGTACCGCGAGGGCAGCCGGCTCGAGTACAAGCCCGTCAACCTGAAACCGTTGACCGCCCAGACCTTCGAACCGAAGGTTCGTAGTTACTAGATGAGGAGGGGCTAGGGACTAGGGAAAGACAGGGGCTGGGGATTTCGCGAGCGACATGTCATCGCCCGGTCCGCATTTCCACTCCGCGACTCCGAATCCTCATCTCGATCCCCAGCCCCTAGTCCCCAGCCCCCAGCCCCCCATGAAATTCCGAATCTACCGCTACGACCCTGACAAGGACGCGCAGCCGTACATGCGCGACTACGACATCGCGCTCGAGCCGACCGACCGGATGCTGCTCGACGCTCTGGTGCGCATCAAGGCGGAGGACGACAGCCTGTCCTTGCGCCGCTCCTGCCGCGAGGGCGTGTGCGGCTCGGACGCGATGAACATCAACGGACGCAACGGGCTCGCCTGCATCACGCGCCTGGCGGACTTGAAGGAGCCCGTGGAACTGCGCCCGCTGCCGGGCCTGCCGGTCATCCGCGACCTCATCGTGGACATGTCGCAGTTCTTCAAGCAATACCACTCGATCAAGCCCTACCTCCGCAACGACGCCGCGCCGCCTTCGCCGGACAAGGAACGCCTGCAGAGCCCGGCCGAGCGCGAAGAGCTGGACGGCCTCTACGAGTGCATCCTGTGCGCCTGTTGCTCCACCTCCTGCCCGTCGTTCTGGTGGAACCCCGACAAGTTCGTCGGGCCCGCGGGCCTGCTGGCGGCCTATCGGTTCATCGCCGATACCCGCGACCAGGCGACCAGCGAGCGCCTCGACGACCTGGAAGACCCATACCGCCTCTTCCGCTGCCATTCGATCATGAACTGCGTCGACGTCTGCCCGAAGGGTCTCAACCCGACCCGGGCCATCGGCAAGATCAAGGACCTGATGGTCCGGCGGATGACCTGACCCGGTCGATACCCTGAATACGGACCCCGACCGTACCCTCGACCGCATCCGCTGGCGCTGCCGGCGGGGACTGTTGGAACTCGACCTCGTCCTGACCCGTTTCCTCGACGCGGGCTTCGATCGCCTGACGCCGTCGGAGCGTGAAACCTTTTCAGGTCTGCTTGGGCGTGCCGATACCGACCTCTGGGACCTCGTTTCCGGGCGGAGCCACTCGGCCGATCGCCAGGAAGAGGCGGTGCTGGACGCCCTGCGGCGCGTCGGAACCGTTTGATGCAAAGCAGCAAAACACCGAAAAAGCCCCTACAATGAAGGCTCCAGCGACTGCGGAGAGAGTGATGAGCAACAACCAAAAAGCCACCATCACGTTCAGTGACGGCACCCCACCCATCGACCTGCCCGTGCTGAAGGGTACCGTGGGTCCCGACGTGATCGACATCCGCAAGCTGTATGGCACCACGGGCAAGTTCACCTACGATCCCGGGTTCCTGTCGACGGCTTCCTGCAATTCCAGCATCACCTACATCGACGGTGACAAGGGCGAGCTGCTGTACCGCGGCTATCCCATCGAACAGCTCGCGGTGAACTGCGACTTCCTCGAGGTCTGCCACCTGATCCTGTACGGCGAGCTGCCCAACGCCACCCAGAAGGTGGACTTCGTGGGCCGCGTGACGCAGCACACGATGGTCAACGAGCAGATGCAGTTCTTCATGCGCGGCTTTCGCCGCGACGCGCATCCGATGGCTGTCATGACAGGTCTCGTGGGCGCCCTCTCCGCGTTCTACCCCGATTCCATGAACCTGCACGACGCCCGCCAGCGCGACATCTCGGCGATCCGCCTGATCGCCAAGATGCCCACGCTGGTGGCCATGGCCTACAAGTACTCGTCGGGCCAGCCCTACATGTATCCGCGCAACAAGCTGTCCTATTCCGCGAACTTCATGCACATGATGTTCGCCACGCCCTGCGACGACTACGTCGTCAACGACGTGCTGGTGCGTGCGCTGGACCGCATCTTCATCCTGCATGCGGATCACGAGCAGAACGCTTCCACCTCGACCGTGCGTCTGTGCGCGTCCTCCGGCACCAACCCGTTCGCGGCGATCGCCGCGGGCGTGGCCTGCCTGTGGGGGCCTGCCCACGGCGGCGCCAACGAGGCCTGCCTCAACATGCTGGGCGAGATCCAGCAGATGGGCGGCGTCGAGAAGATCGGCGAGTTCATCGCCAAGGTGAAGGACAAGAATTCGTCCGTGCGCCTGATGGGCTTCGGCCACCGCGTGTACAAGAACTACGACCCGCGTGCCAAGCTGATGCGCGAAACCTGCCACGAGGTCCTGAACGAACTGGGCCTGGGCGACGATCCGCTGTTCAAGCTTGCCATGGCACTCGAGAAGATCGCGCTGGAGGACGACTACTTCGTGAGCCGCAAGCTCTATCCGAACGTCGACTTCTATTCCGGCATCGTGCAGAAGGCGATCGGCATCCCGGTCCCGCTGTTCACCGCCATCTTTGCGCTCGCCCGGACCGTGGGCTGGATCGCGCAGCTGAACGAGATGATCGCCGACCCCGAGTACAAGATCGCGCGGCCGCGCCAGCTGTTCGTCGGCGCCACCCAGCGCAACGTAGTCCCGATCGCAAAGCGCGCCTGAGAGACAAGAGCGCGTCCATGAGGAGAGTCGCTCCATGATGAAGGATCTGATGTCCGGTTCGTACCTGTTCGGCGGCAACGCGCCCTACATCGACGAACTGTACGAAAGCTACCTCGAGGATCAGAACTCGGTGGGGCCCGAGTGGAAGCGCTACTTCGACCAGATCCAGGTGCTGCCCGGCCCGCGCGACGTCCCGCACGCACCGGTCCGCGACCTGATCGGCCGCATCGCGCGCGATCGCAGCCGCACCGGGTCGCAGCTTTCGCCCTCGGACCTCGCCGAACTGGGTCGCAAGCAGGCGGCGGTGTTCCAGCTCATCAGTTCCTACCGCTTCCTCGGAGCCCGTCACGCCAATCTCGATCCGCTGAAGCGCCTCGAGAAGCCGGAAGTCCCGGAGCTCGATCCCGCCTGGCACGGCTTCACCGACGCCGACATGGATCGCGTGTTCAACACCGGCACTATGGTCGGGCCGCAACAGGCGACCCTGCGCGAGATCCTGCAGGCGTTGAAGGAGACCTACTGCGGCACCATCGGTCTCGAGTACATGTACATCACGGACACCAGCCAGAAACGCTGGCTGCAGCAGCGCTTCGAGGGTGCCCGCTCCCGTCCCAGCTATGGACCGGACTACAAGCGCCACATCCTCGAACGGCTCACGGCCGCCGAGATCCTCGAGAAGTACCTCCATACCCGCTACGTCGGCCAGAAGCGCTTCTCGCTCGAAGGCGGCGACAGCCTGATCCCGCTGCTCGACAACCTGCTGCAGCGCGCCGGGGCAAGCGGTGTCCAGGAACTGGTGATCGGCATGGCGCACCGCGGGCGCCTCAACGTGCTCGTGAACACGCTGGGCAAGATGCCCTCCGACCTGTTCCTCGAATTCGAAGGCAAGCATGCCGGCGAACTGATGGCCGGCGACGTGAAGTACCACCAGGGCTTCTCGTCCGACGTGATGACGCCCGGCGGTCCGATGCATGTAACGCTTGCGTTCAACCCTTCGCACCTCGAGATCGTGAACCCGGTGGTCGAGGGTTCGGTGCGCGCCCGCCAGCATCGCCGGCGCGACCGCGAAGGCCGCCAGGTGATGCCCGTGCTCCTGCACGGTGATGCCGCGTTCGCGGGGCAGGGCGTGGTGATGGAAACGCTCAACCTGTCGCAGACCCGCGGCTACGGCACCGGCGGCACGGTGCACATCATCGTCAACAACCAGATCGGCTTCACCACGTCCGACCCGCGCGACGTGCGTTCGATGATCTACTGCTCCGACGTCGCGAAGATCGTCGAGGCGCCGGTGATCCACGTGAACGGCGACGACCCGGAAGCCGTGGTGTTCGCCGCCGAGGCGGCGCTCGATTTCCGCGCCGAGTTCGGCAAGGACATCGTCATCGACATGGTGTGCTTCCGCCGGCTCGGGCACAACGAGCAGGACGAGCCGATGGTGACCCAGCCGCTCATGTACAAGCTGATCAGCCAGCATCCGGGTACGCGCAAGCTGTACAGCGACCGTCTGGTGCAGGAGGGGGTGATCAAGGCGGGCGAGTCGGACGACGTCATCAAGGCCTACCGCGATGCGTTGGACGCAGGCCATCACACCAACAAGAGCATCGTCTACAACTTCAAGCCGCCGTTCCAGGTTGAATGGGCGCCGTACCGCAATGTGCCGTGGAACCAGACGGTGGATACGGGTCTCCCGATCGCCGACCTGCAATTCCTGGCCGAACGGCTCACCGCTATCCCGGCACATTTCAAGGTCCATCCGCGGGTCGAGAAGGTGCTCGCCGACCGTCGCCAGATGGGGCTGGGCAAGCTGCCGCTCGACTGGGGCATGGCCGAGACGCTGGCCTATGCCGGACTGCTGAAGCAAGGCTATGGCGTGCGCCTGTCGGGGCAGGACTCCGGACGGGGCACGTTCTTCCATCGCCACGCCGTGCTGCACGATCAGAACCGCGAACGCTGGGACTCCGGCACCTACGTGCCGCTCCAGCGCATCGCCGAGAACCAGCCTGACTTCGTCGTGATCGACTCGACGCTGTCGGAGGAAGCCGTGCTCGGTTTCGAGTACGGCTATGCGACCGCATCGCCCAACGAGCTGGTCATCTGGGAAGCGCAGTTCGGCGACTTCACCAACGGCGCCCAGGTGGTGATCGACCAGTTCATCGCCTCGGGCGAAGTGAAATGGGGCCGCATGTGCGGCCTGGTGCTGATGCTGCCGCACGGTTACGAAGGTCAGGGCCCGGAGCATTCGTCGGCCCGCCCCGAACGTTTCCTGCAGCTGTGCGCCGACTACAACATGCAGGTCGTGATTCCGTCGACGCCGGCACAGATGTTCCACGTGCTGCGCCGGCAGATGCTGCGGCCCTATCGCCGGCCGCTCATCATCATGAGTCCGAAGTCGATGCTGCGGCACAAGGAATCGATCTCGAGCCTGGAGGATCTGGCCCAGGGCCGGTTCCAGCCGGTCATCCCGGATCCGGAGGCGCCGTCGGCCAAGAAGGTGAAGCGCATCGTCTTCTGCAGCGGCAAGATCTATTTCGACCTGGCCGCCGCGCGGCGCGAGCGCGACATTAAGGACATCGCCCTGGTGCGCATCGAACAGCTCTACCCGTTTCCCCACGACGACTTCAAGGCCGAGATCGAACGCTATTCGGCCGCCACGGAAGTGGTGTGGTGTCAGGAAGAACCCGCGAACCAGGGCGCCTGGCACCGGATCCAGCACTACCTGCTCCGCCATCTCAAACCGGAGCAGAAACTCACGTTTGCGTTGCGGCCCTCGAGCGCAGCGCCCGCGGGCGGCTACCTGGCGCTGCACAACCAGCGTCAGAAGGCCGTCGTCGAGGCGGCGTTGACCCACGGGGCCTCATTCCCTCCCGCTGCGGGCGAAACCTAACGAACCCAGAGAACCGCGGCGGATAACCGAATCACGGAGCATCCATGCTGATCGAAGTGAAAGTGCCGGCGCTGTCCGAATCCGTGGCCGAAGCCACGCTGCTCTCCTGGCACAAGAAGCAGGGCGAATTCGTCAATCGCGACGAGAACCTGATCGATATCGAAACCGACAAGGTCGTGCTCGAGCTGCCCGCGCCGGAAGCGGGCGTGCTCACCAAGATCCTGAAGGGTGACGGCGGCACCGTCGTGAGCAACGAGGTCATCGCGCAGATCGATACCGAGGCGAAGGCGGCAGCAGCGCCTGCAGCAGCGGCCGCTGCGAAACCCAAGGCGGAGACGATGGCGCCCGCACCCAAACCGGAGAAGGCGCCCGAGCCAGCGCGTCCGGCAGTCGCGGCCACCGGCGGAGACGTGATCGCCATGCCCGCGGCCCGAAAGGTCGCTGCGGACAACAACGTGGACCTCGCTCAGGTGGCGGGCTCGGGGCGCGGCGGACGCGTGACCAAGCCGGACGTCGTCGCACACGTCGCGGGCGGCGCGCGACCGGCGACCCAGCTTCCCGATCCGGTGGACGTCGACAGCCTGATGGGCGATCGTCCCGAGAAGCGCGTGGCCATGTCGCGCCTGCGCCAGCGGGTCGCCGAACGCCTGGTGCAATCGCAGTCGACCGCCGCGATTCTCACGACGTTCAACGAAGTGAACATGCAGGCGGTGATCGACCTGCGCAACAAGTACAAGGATCGCTTCGAGAAGGACCACGGCGTCAAGCTGGGTTTCATGTCCTTCTTCGTGAAGGCCTCCATCGCCGCCCTCAAGAAGTACCCCGTGCTGAATGCCTCGGTGGACGGTACCGACATCGTGTACCACGGGTACTTCGACGTCGGCATCGCCGTGGGCAGCCCGCGCGGCCTGGTGGTACCGATCATCCGCAACGCCGACCAGGCGTCGCTCGCGGACATCGAGAAGATCATCGCCGACTACGGCAAGCGCGCCCA
>JAIESW010000066.1 GCA_019745565.1 Burkholderiales bacterium | reverse complement strand
AGCACCACCACCCCGTCGCTCATCGTGTCCATGAACCGCTGCGCCGCAAACGCAGGCGTGATCTCCACCAGACGGTAACGCCAGGTCGTGAGCACCATCACGGCATTGCTGATGACCAGGAAGAGGCCCCCGACCGGGAACACGTCGACGCCGAAGAACGGAAGGAAATCCACGAGCGCCGGACCAGCGATCGCGGCAGCCACGATCAGCATGCGTGCGCGGCGCACGGCCACGCTCCCGGGCAGGCTGCTGCGCAGCATCCGCCAGCACCACCACACGCAGGTTGCGATGACCACACCCACGTATGCGGCAAACGCGCTGCCGCCCCATTTGTAGGCCGCGGCGTACCCCCAGTCGTAGCGGTAGGCGCCGGTGGAGAACTCGTCCGACAACAACAGCAGACCCAGTACGACGGCCGTGCCGACCCAGACGACGATCACCTCCGCCGCGATCCGCTTCCGGTGCACCGTGAGGGCGTGGAACAGTTGAAAGAGGATCGGCACCACCAGCACGCCCGCAGGCAAACCGAAGTAGCGCAGACGTGCCACCGCGGTCGCACCATCCGGCGCGCTCACCATGGCGGCGAGCCCGAATTCCCAACCACCGAGCGCGAGCGACAGCGCGAGATGCAACCGACCGATGCGGGAAGCATCCTCGTGCCGGAAGATGAGCACGCCCATGCCGACCAGAGCGATACCGCAACAGACCAGGATCGTGACCATGGCCGTCGTGTCAGAGCCGCAGTGGCACCGCAACCTCGACCACTTCGGCTAAGACGGCGCCGAAGGTCTCGTACACGGCGGCGCCGCGATGGCGAGCGCTTGCGGGCGGCTGCCCCCAGCCGGCCTTCTCGGCCGCCGGATCGAGCACGGCGCGGCGGGTGAGGCGAGGAACGGTCATGCGATGCGCGAAGCGGGAGCACTCAGCCGCTCATGGTACTCCGCCGGTGGCGGGTGCGAGTGCGTCGAGCTCTGAAGCACGGGAGTCGGCGGGGAGCTTCGCCAGCCTGCGAGCCTCCAGATACCACCGCTCGAGATCGCCGCCCGAACGGGCGAGCAGCGCATCAAAGGCGGGGACGCGCTGCGTGTACGTCGCAACGGATGCCAGATGCGCATTGCCGAGCGACTGACCGAACCAGCGATCGTAGCCGCGGAAGCCGCCCCAGCGCTCCTTGAGCGATTGATACTCGGAACGCATCCGTGCGAACTCGGCAGCCTTCGCGGCGCGCATGGCTTCGGGTTCGAGCTTGCTCGCGTAGACGGCCTCGAGGCGGGTGCGCGTGGCCTCCACCAGTTCGACGAAGTCGCGCTTGCGCACCTGCATGGCTTCGAACTCCGCGCGCTCGGCCTCGGTGCCGGCACGGCTCAACCACCGGCGCACGCCCTCCAGTTCCACGGCGGTCGCGAAGGATTCGTTGAACGTGCTGTCGCCCTCCGCATACGCGACCTGATGGGCCAGCTCGTGGAAGATGAGCCGCGCGAGTTCCGTGCGCGGATAGTGGATGAAGGTGTTGAGCAGAGGATCGTCGAACCAGCCCAGCGTGGAGTACGCCGGCACGCCGTACACGAAGACGTCGTAGCCTTCGTGACGGGTCGTGTCGCCGAAGGACTCGGCGGATTGCTGATCGAACCACCCCTTGTAGCCGACGCACCCCGCCACCGGGAAACACCATTCGCGCGCCCGGATGGAAAACTCCGGCGCTGCGAACACGTTCCAGACGACGAAGGGCCGCTTCAGATCCGCGTACTTCCGATAGCTGTCGTTGTCGGGCAGCTTGAGGTCGGTACTCGCGTAGTCGCGAATGGTCCGGGCGGTTTCGAGACGCGCCCGCAGGTCGGGCGGCGTCGCAGGATCGTTCAGGATCGCGGGCAAAGGCTGCGCCGCGTGCGACAGGGCCAACTGACCGCGCGCTGCCTGATAGTAGTAGCCGATGCTCGAACAGCCCGCGACGAGCAGCACCATCCCGGCCATCGCCGTCGCCCGCAGCGCGTTCATGCGGTCGGCACCGAGCGATCGAAACGGCCGCCCTGCAGGAAGGCACAGACCTGCTGCGCCACGGATTTCGAGGTCAGCATGCCGGTGTGCGTGACCGGAAGCACGATATGGTCGGCCATGGTCGGCAGCCGCGTCTCGGCCACCGTGACGGTGCCGTCGTGGGGCCGCGGCAGCCGGGTGATCACCGAGCCGACGCCGAAGCCCATCGAACCGGCGATCACGCCGATCGGATAGCGCCCGCCCAGGTCGGTGCGACGGTCATCGGTCCACTGTGTGAGCGTGTGCCCGAGAAGCGTGTCACCACCCGGCCAGCGATGCACCGCCCGGGCGGCGGCACTGCCGCCCCAGGGCGAACCGACGAGCACGATGCGACCGGTGCGTGGTTCGGGCTCGATGTCGAGCATGCGCAGGGTCAACAGGCCGCCGAGGCTGTGTCCGACGAAATGCACGACATCCGCCGACTGTTCGCGGGCGAAGGCCGCCAGCCGGCGGGCGTTGCTGTCGAGGTCCTGCTCGACGGACGCGTAGGAGAACGTCCGCGCCGTGTAGCCGCAGGCCTGGACGCGCTGTCGCTGCAGGGCGAACGCCCAGCCGCGCATCCAGATGCCGTGGACGAGAATGACCGATTCGCGCATGGGGATGCGCGTAGGGTGAAGCGGATCGGGGTTTCGGGCAAGCGCCCCCGGCGAGTCAGCTCGCTCGCCGGGCCCGCAAGGGACGATCGGGTCTACGACCGGCCGTTTCCGGCCGGGACCATCAGAACAACCTGACCGGCAGGTTGACCTTGGAAGGGTCGATGATCGGAACCGTGCTGGTGGGCAGCTTCACGATCTTGTCGATCGTGTCGGTCAGGCTCGGACCACCGGTCGACAGGCTGCTGGTCGGCAGCATCTCGGCCTTCCCTGGCGTACCGGTCACCGCCAGATCGAGCAAGCCGGTCGTCGGATTCGTGGTGATCGCGAGCGATCTCGGAGGCACCACGATGTCGGCGACGGGCGTTTTCGACGTGAGACCGCCGCGCAGATCCGGCGCGAGCACGGCGATATCGGTCTTCGGCAGATCCGTCTTCAACAAGCCGCCCTGAGTCGACAGCGATGCCGGAAGCACGGTCTTCAGCGATCCGGCGTTGGCCAACGGCCGCAAATCGATCGGCGGCAGCGCGGTGATCGGAGCATCCACGATGCGTTCCTTCGTCGCGGAGCTGACGCCATTGACGGGAAGGTCCAGCGTCTTGAGCCCGTTCGACAGCGTACCCACGCCGTGATTGAGACGCGTGATCGTCTCGACACCCGCAGCGCGATCGCGCTTGACCGATGACTCCATGTCCGCACCGCGCAGGACGATGCGCGCATCGCCCGCTTGCACGTTCACCGGCACCGGCTTCAGCGTTCCGTCGCCGGGCAGATTCAGAACGCGGATACTGCCGCTCGTTAAGGCTACGTCCTGCCCGGCATCCTTGCCTGCCAGACGCATCTCCTGGAACTTGAGATCCGTACCCGGCCGCAGTCCGACGAAGGAGCCGTCGCGCATCTTGACCTGCGTCAGCGCGTTGTCGCCGGTGACGAGGCGCTCGCCGGGCATGATGAGATCGCCTTTGCTCGCGGGGCGCTGTTTCCCGGCGGCGTCGACGATCATCGCGCCGCCGCTCTGGAAGATCACCTTGCCGACGGGATCGGCCGCCAGTGCCGCGAACGGCACGCCGATCGCCAGTGCGATCGTCAGGGTCAGGGATCGAAGTGGGGTGTTCATGAATTGCTCCTCGGTTCGACTCGGGCCTCGGGCGATGGCGTTCACTTCAACAAGGTAGAGTCCAGCAGCGACGGCACCGTCGTCTGCAGCGTGGTGACCGGGCTGGTCACGGTGGTCGTCACCGGAGTCGCGACCGTCGAGGTCACGGGCTGCGTGACCGTCGTCGTGAGCGTCGTGGTCACCGGCTGCACCACGGTCGTCGAGAGCGTGGACACCGCCGGGCTCACGGTGGTGGTCAAGGGCGTGGTGAGGACCGTCGAGGTCGTCGCCTTCGTATCGATGGGCGAGATGGCCAGCGCCCTCACCGAAGTATCGGACAGCGACTTGACCGACGTGTCGGACTTGACCCTCACGTTGCTGTCGAGCACGTTCGAATCCACGCTCAACGTGCGCGTATCGGTGCCCTTGCCCGTGGCAGCTGTTTCCGTGGACGAGTCGCCCGCGGGCGTCTTGCGCGATTGCGGGTCGGGCACCGGCAGGTCCTGCTTGTAGAACGACGGCACGCTCGGAAGAATCACCGGCTGCGCACCCGTCACCGGGACGAACGCGACCTGGTTGATGCTGACGTCGATCGGGTTGCCCTGGCGGCCCTGGATGAACGTCATGCCGGAGTTCACCTTGTCGTAGGTGCCCGGGGTTCCCAGAGCCGTCTGGCCGGGAGGAATGAAGTACGGCTCGTGATCGGTGCCGCGGATGCCGATGGTGGCCGTCGCGGTGGAGATCTTGTAACCCTCGCGGTGCGCCTTGCCGATGAGGCCCGTGATGGAGCGCAACCCGCCCTGCACGAGGGAGATCAGCAGCGTCGCCTTGCGGTCGTCCGCTCCCGCGAAGGAGAACTTGTCGAGCTTCATCTCGGTGTTCGGACGCACCGAAAGCAGCCCGTTGTCCTGCAGCCGGATCTGGGCCAGGCTGTCGGCACCGGTGACGATGGTGTCGCCTTCCAGCAGCTCACCGCCACGCGCCGCTGCGCGGGTCTTGCCGTCCTTGCCGATCAGCTTGACTTCGCCGACGGCGACGAGAAACTTGCCTGCAGTCTGCGCCAGGGCGGGGAACGCCGCACAGAGGGCAAACAGGAAGACCGCGCCACAGGCGGTGAAGCGCGCGGGACGGATCGTTTGGAAGACTGCGGACATGATCAGAAGTCCTTTCGGATGTTGAACGACACGTCGGTACGGTCGTACCGATACAGATCGATGTTGCTGACGTTCTTGTAGTAGGAGATCTGCGGGCGCACGGACCAGCCCGCCTTGATCCCGAAGGTCACGCCGGCAGTGGCGTCGTAGAAGTAGTCGCGACGCTGCTTGTCGAAGAAGGCGTTCTCGGCGAGGTAGTCGTTCATGGTTGCGCCGAGGCTCAGGAACGACCCGATGCGCTCGGTGAAAGCCGCCTGCGCGATCAGGCGCAGGCCGCCGAAGCGCTTGTCGCCGTCCTGGCGTCTCGGGTCGGCCGTCTCGTAGCCGCCGACCAGGTTCAGTCCGATGATCGCGCGCCCGCCGGCGACGGATCGCGTGAAACCGAGCAGGCCGCTGTACAGGTCGTAGTCGTTGGTCTGTAGCAGCTCGTTCACATACTTGAAGCGGATCGCGGTGATGTTCGCCGTGAGCTGCGTCGCGTCGTTCAGCAGGAAGCGGTAGTCCGCGTTGCCGCCGAGGCTCCGGCGAAACGACGTGTGATCGAGTTCGTAAGTGCCCCCGAGCACACCGACCCGGATGTTGTGCTTGCCCGCGCTGTAGCCGACACCCCCGCGCAGATCCACGGCCATGTTGTCGGCCTGATCCAACTGGTTGTAGAAGCGGGCCCTGGCATCGCCGCCGGCGTACACGGAGAAGCCGCTGCCGAGCGCGTGGATCACCTCGCCGCCCAGCGAAACGGCGTTGTAGTTGCTGCTGCGGGCGAGGGAAGAATCCGGGAGCGGGATCGGAACGCCGCCCGCGACGGTGATCGGGTTGCGGGCAATCGCGCTCAGCGGATTGCTGTCGTGCCCGTACCCGTATTCCATATAGCCGTAGGCGACGGTCTTCTTGCCCTTGCTGTATTGATCGGCCAGCTTGCCGTACGCCTCCGCCTGCTGGCGGAGGTCCGGCGGCAGGTTGGGAATGCGGATCACCGTCTCGAACTCGAGCTTGGCCCGGGCGTAGTCGCCGAGCGCCAGATAGGCACGACCCATTTCAATGCGGACGCCCACGAAGTTGGGCTCGATGGCGAGGATCCGCTCGTAGATGAAGCTCGCCTTGCTGGGGTTGCCGGTCTCGAGGGCCGACCGCGCCAGCAGGTAGTCGAACTTGAGGTCGCCGGCCTTGGACTCCTCCAGCGGCTCGAGCAGTTTGTAGGCTTCCCGGAACTTGCCCGCGCGCACGAGGGCTTCGGCATCCGCCACCTCGTCGGCGCGGAGGTTGACGGACAGCAGGGCCAGGCTCAGGAACAGGAAGGTCGCCAGCGGCACCTTCAAAATCCGACGGAGCGCGTCACGGCTTTGCCCATCCGTGTCAAATTCTATCAAGAGTTTTCTTAGATTCATGTTTTTTATACACTAACTACCAAAAACCTTCTCTCCCTTGGTTGTTTCCATACGGCGACACGCCCGGATCGGATGCGTCTTGAGGCCCGCGAACCCCTGAAAACAAGCGGCGGAATCGCGCGCCCGGGAGGGTCTAAGCAAGCCCCGATCCGACCCGGTCGGCGGCGCGTCCGACTGGGACGATTTCTGCCCTGGCGGGCCCCAGACCCTTGCAATAGCAGGGTCGGGCAGGCCGGATTCCGCCCCGGTCTGCCCTACGGCCGGCGATTCACCAGACCGTGTCGGTCCAGCGGCGGCTGGAGCCGCCCATCGGCGACTCGGGGTCCTCGTGCGGATCGAGGTCAAAATCCGCAGCCGCTCCCAACCGGATCTCGTATTCGATGATCTCGACCAGCAGGGCTTCGGCGCGGAGCGCGGCCTGCGGGCTGCGGGCCGCCCGCAGGGTGCGGGCGAGCAGCGTCTTCACTTCACGGTAGTCGCGGTCGCTGAAGATGGGACGGGCCAGGGCATTGGCCGAGCGCGGTTGCGGCGGGAGCGGGAGCACGTGCGTATTCATGGGTGGCCTCTTCGAGTTAGTGGTGGCGAGCTGCCAATCGAGCTCGGGCCTGATGGTTCTCCGGCGTACCCGATGAAGTTGCGCGTACGCCCTGAGTGCCGCGTGCTCCGCCGCAAGGTCGCAGAATGCGATACCCGATCGTCATGCCGGCGATCGGGCGTCCGCGGACGTCATTCGTCGAACCAGTACTCGCCCTTGTTATCGGCCTGGCTGTAGCCCTTCTGGGGGTCGGAGTCGAACTTCGACACGCTGTGCATCACACCACGGAGCGACTTCCAGGCGCCGGTCCCGCCGGTGATCCGGCCGGCGCTGGTCGCAATGCCGCGCCGGGCCCCGGTCTCCGTGGGCTCGGAGAACGTGCTGCCGGTGTAGGTGAGGAACACCTTGCCCCCGTCATCCATGGTCCAGACCTCGTAGCCCCAGATCGGACCGATGCCGTTGGTGTAGTCCGAGTAGCCGTTGGTCTCGGAGGACTTCACCCGGACACCGCGGATCACGAGTGTGCTTTCTTCGCTGAACGTGCGCAGCACCTTGTAGATGCGAACCTGGTGTCCCGGTTGGTCGCCCACGTCGTAGGCCTGCTGCGCCAGATACTTGCTGGTCTGCCCGACGTGGTTGTACTGCACCTTGAAGCGCTCCTGCGCGGATGCGATCCCAAGTGGAGACAGCACGACGGCAAGAAGCACAGCAACGGCGGCACGGATACCCATGGCTTTCCCCCGTAGAAAATGAACCGGTGCGGCGGCTCTGCACCGGTCCTTACGCTACGGCGGGCGCGCTTACCGATGGTCTACGGATTGGGCTTGGCGGGGCGCCGGCGCGAACGAGCGGCATTCGTTGCAGATGCCTCGGAAGCCAGGACTGCCCACAGCTCGTCACGACCGGCGAACGGGGACGGCTTGCCGCCCTCCACCGGCTCGATCAGCCCGGCTACCTCGTGGCCCGGCTGATCGCTCCGGCGATAGACGTGCACGATGTAGCTCGTCCGTGCCGCCCGATCGCCCGTCGCACCGGTCACGGCGTTTCCCATTCCCACTCCATGTCGTCCCAGTTCACCACCGGGGTGACGCCCACGAAGTTGAACTTGCCCTTGCCCTTGATGCCGGTGAACGGGCCGGTGCCGCCCAGCAGGGTGACGGTGCCGGTGGCGCCCTGCGCATTCATCTTGTGCTCGCAGCGCGCGAACAGCTTGTGCCCTTCCTTGGTGGTGAACGTCTTCATGCAGTAGCCGTTGCCGCCGCCGTCGCCGACCCAGACCACGTGATAGTGGGCGCGGTCCATCATGCGATCCAGAGCCGCGCCGCCGCCGTTGTGGAACATGAGGCCGTCGAGCTCGCCCGCCATGGCCGATTTGAGCGGATGGCCTTCCTGCGCCTTGTATTCGGTGAACTTCGTGCTGTTCAGCACCGCATGTCCGACGAATTTGCCCTTCTCGCCGGCAACGGCAGCCCCCGCGAGCATTCCCGCAACCGCGATCGCAACACCCAGCTTGAGCAGATGGTGAGCCATGACTCGTTCCCCTCCGGATTGAAGCGGCGGACGTCCCGCACGCAAGATCCACTTTCAGGGTGCAGGCCCTACAGATCATCCACCGGACCTTCATCGCATCGCTCTCCTCGGCAGAGACGGGGCCGCTCTGCCACGACCGATCGATCCCACGGATGACCTACAGAAGCGGCGCCAGGGCGGCCCGTCTCCCGCATAATCACTGCCAGGGAGGCGGCGATGGCCTTGCAGCGCACCAGACTCGCGAAGCTGACGCGCCCGCGCCTGCACCACGCGGTGCCGCGCGAAACGCTGTTTGCGCGGCTCGATGAGCTGCGCGAGCGGCGCCGTCTCGTCTGCGTGGTCGGTCCGCCCGGGGCGGGCAAGACGACGCTGGTCGCGTCGTGGCTGGATGCTCGCGCGGCCCGGGGCATCTGGTATCAGGTCGACGCCGGCGATGCCGACCTCGCGACGTTCTTCCACTATCTGGGCGAGGCGATGCGGCCGCTCGCCCGGAAGGGCCAGCGCGCGCTCCCGGCCCTCACCTCGGAGTACCTGGACGACGTCGAAGGGTTCGCGCGCCGGTATTTCCGCGAGATGTTCGTGCGGTTGCCCGACGATGCCATCGTCGTGTTGGACAACTACCAGGAGGTCGATGCCGAGAACCCCCTGCACGATCTGGTCGCCGCCGCGGCGTCCGAAGTTCCGGTCGGACAGTCGCTCATCCTGGTCTCCCGTCACGACCCGCCCGCCTGCTACGCGCATCTGATTGCCAACGAGCACGTCGGCTTCGTCGACGGGTCCCGACTCCGGCTGACCGCCGACGAAGCCCGCGCGATCGCGGCACAGCGTGCGTCCCTCGATGAGGAGACCTTCAGGAACCTGCACGAACGTTCCGGTGGTTGGGCCGCAGGTCTCACATTGATGCTGGAGGAGCGCGAGGGCACGGAGATGCGCGACGCGGACCCGAGCCGCGTGTTCGACTACTTTGCCGGCCTCATCCTCAAGCGGACGTCGGACGCGACGCGTCGCTTTCTCGTCGAAACCTCGATGCTGCCGAACGTGCCCGTCAGCGTGGCGCGCGCGCTGACCGGCAACGCCGGTGCCGCCGAGATCCTGGAGGATCTCTACCGGCGCCACCTGTTCGTGCATCGCCGGCCGGGCGCCGAACCGGTGTACTGGTACCACGCGCTGTTCCGCGAGTTCCTGCAGCGTGAAGCGCATGCCCTGTTCACGCCCGATGGGCTTCGGTCGCTCGCGGAACGTGCGGCAGAAGCCCTCGAGGCCGGTGGTCACAGCGAGGAAGCCTTCGACCTCTACGCACAAGCCGGACAATGGACCTCATGCTCGCGAGTGATCCTGACGGCCGCGCGCGATCTGCTGGCGAGAGGGCGATGGCGCACGTTGTCGGACTGGTTGCGCGCGTTGCCACCGGATCGACTGGAGCTCGAACCCCGGCTCCTCTATTGGCAGGGGATGGGCCTGATGGCAGCGGATCCGGGAAGTGCGCGAGCGCCTCTGGAGGCCGCGTACCGGAGGCTTGGAACGATCGGCGACGTGGCCGGCCAAGCCCTCGCCGCTGCCGCGATCATCGACGCCATCTATTTCGAATGGGCTTCGTTCCATGACTTCCACGCCTGGATCGAAGCCCTCGCGACATTGCCGGACCAGGCTTTCCGCGGAGATGTCGGCGATGAGTTGCGGGTGCAGTCGAGCCTGCTCACGGCCACGCTGTTCGTGGCACCCGGACATCCTCTGCTGCTGCAAAGCGTGCGTCGCATCGACGCTCTCCTGGACGAACCTCTCGATGCCGACAGCAAGGTCAAGGCGGCGAGCCAGCTCCTCGTCTATTGCGGCACTGCGCGCGATCTGCCGCTGGCGACACGCGTGGAAGCCCGCGTGGGCCCACTGGTGGCACACGCCGACGTCACACCGTTCCATCGCATGTGGTGGCACCTGCGCATGGGTCAGTGCCACGTGTTCACCGGCCGGTACGACACCGGCGAACGACTGCTGGGAGAGGCGGAACGTATCCGGGTGACCGAGGGACTCAAGGGCCCCCACAACGCCGCTCTCCTGATCCGCTCGTTCCAGTTGATCGTCGCAGCGGCGCGAAGGGACTGGAAACGGGCTTCGAGCATCGCGGCGGAAACCGAAGCGATGGTCGATCCTCGACGCCCCACCGACCTCTTCCTGCTGCACCAGACGCGCGTGCGGATCGCATGCGCACAGGGTCGGCACGATGAGGCATACGCGTCCGGACGCGCCCTGCTCGACGCGACCGCGAAAACCGGCATGGTCCACATCGAAGTGCTGGGGCTGATCGACTGGGGCCTGGTGCTTGCCGCCAGGGGCGAAACGGTCGCGCTCGACCGCTGCATGGACCGGGTGAACGAGCTCGCGCGGGACACGTGCCTCGCGCCGTTCGCTATCGAAGCCGAGCTCGTGCGGCTGTATCGCGATGTGCGGGTGCTCGGCCCGGCCCACTGCACCGAGCGCCTGCGGCAGGTCCTGGGGCGGGCGCGCGCCGCCTCGTTCCACTATGCCAATCCGATCCGGGTTGCCCTGCCAGCGCTCACGACGGTTCTCGGCGCTGCGCTCGAACAGAATGTGGAAGTCGACTATGTCCGTGACGCGATACGCCGATACCGGATCCTGCCGGGCAGCGACGCGGGCGATCGCTGGCCATGGCCCGTGCGCATCCGCACGCTCGGGCGATTCGAGGTCCTGCTCGAGGACGAACCGCTCGTCTTCGCGGGCAAGGCACCGCGCCGCGTACTCGAACTCCTGAAGGCGATCGTCGCTTTCGGCGTCGTCGACGTACCGGTGCGCGAGCTGCTCGACGCGCTCTGGCCGGACGTCGACGGCGATGCCGGCTACGATGCCTTCACGGTCACGATCGGCCGGCTGCGCAAGCTGCTGGGAGTTGCCGATCTTGTCGTGCTATCCGGCGAGAAGGTCAGCCTCGATACCGAGCGATGCTGGATCGACACCCTCGCGTTCGCCCGCTGTGCCGACGCTGAACCCCTGGATCTGCCGCGCTTGTTCGCGCTCTATCGCGGACGGTTCCTGCCCGACGAAGCCGACGCACCGTGGGCGCTGCGCCCCCGACTGAAACTGCAGCAACGCTTCCTCGCAGTGCTCGAACGCCAGGGCATCGCCTTCGAATCCGAGGGCGCGTGGGCCCGGGCTGCCGAGTGCTACGACCGCGGACTCGCGGTCGACGACCTTGCCGAAGGTTTCTATCAAGGCCTGATGCGCTGCCATCTGGCCGCGGGCCGCAGCGCCGAGGGCCTGTCGGTCTTCCGGCGCCTGCGACAGACCTTGTCCGTCGTGCTCGGCATCGGTCCTTCACCGGCGAGCCGTCAGCTCGCGGATCGCCTGGGAGAAGCCGCCCCGCCGCACTGATGCGGGATCGGTAGGCCGTCCGTTGGTCGGTCCGGACGAGACTCTCTCGCACCGGGAGGACGGACCGAGTTGGAATCCTACGTCGTGCACATCTATCGCCGGGAGGTCGAGCACCGCCTGGTGAGCGGTCTTGCGGAACGCGTCAGCGACGGCGCGCGCCAGGGGTTCCAGACCGTCGACGAACTGTGGACGTTCCTGCTGATGGCCGCCCGGCCCGGGCCCGCATTGCCCGCCCCATTGCCCAAGGAGAACGAACCATGAAGACCCCGCATCTGCTGCTCGCCGCCACTGCCGTGTTGTGCTCCGCCCCGCTGCCGGCCCAGGACTTGAGGCCCACGGTCTCCGTTGCCACCGCAAGAAAGATGGCGGATGCGTGCGAAGCGAAGGCGCGTACGGAGGGTTGGAAGATGATCATCGCGGTCGTCGACGAAGGCGCCAACCTCAAGTACTTCCGCCGCATGGACGGCGCCTTCCTGGGCAGCATCCAGATCGCCCAGCTCAAGGCGAACACGGCCGCGGCGTTCCCCGTGTCGACCAAGCAGTTGGGCGAGATCGCCGACAAGCAGGTCCCCGCGCTGGTGCACGTTCCGGGCTTTCTGATGATCGAGGGCGGTGCCCCGATCCTCACCGCGAAAGGTCAGCAGATCGGCGCGATCGGGGTCTCGGGCGCGAGCGCGGAGCAGGACGGCATCTGCGCCCAGGCCGCGGTGGATGCGGTGAAGGCGGACCTCAAGTAGTCCCGTTCAACAGTCACCCGACATCTCACGCCCGCGCGGCCGGAACCAGATCGAGCCGGCCGCCGTTCGCACTGCGCTCGTACTGAACTGCGCAGATCATGGCGTGCGCCGTCGCGTCGCAGAACGGGACCCGGGTCAGATCGAGGCGGGTGCACGCGGAAGGATGGGCACGCAGATGCTGCCCCAGGCGGTCGACCGAGGCGTAGAACAGGTTGCCTTTCACCGCGATGCACTCCGTCTCGCCTTCGTGCGAAACATCGAAGTCCACCTTCGACATGCCCGCGAGCAGGAACGCGGCCGACGCGAGCACCGCCACGAGAATGCCGACGTCCAACCCCAGGAAGGTCACCGTGAAGAGCGTCACGAGAAAGACGATGCCGTCCACCCGCCCCCGCATCAGCTGCCGCACTTCGTCGCCCTGGATCATGCCGATGCCCACCAGCACCAGCACGCCCGCGATGGCAGGCATCGGCAGGTAAGTGAGCAACGGCCCCAGCGCGAAAGCGAACGCCACCACGGCACCAGCGGCGATGATGCCCGCCAACGGCGTGCGCGCACCCATCCCGACGGCGACGCTGGTGCGATTGAAGCTGCCGGACCCGGCGAACGTGGAAAAGATCGGACTCAGCGTGTTCGCGATGCCCTGCGCGAAGACCTCCTTTTCAAGGTCGAGATCGTCCACCAGGCGGGCCTTCAGATCGCGCGCGATCACCAGGGACTGCGCAAGTCCGAGCACCGCAATGGCGATCGCACTGGGCACGACCGCTTCCATGAAGAGCCAGTGCTGCGGCGTCAGGTGCGGCCACTGGACAGGCAGCAGGCGCATCGTCACGTGACCCAGCAACTCCAGCTGCGATCCGATCGGCCCCTGCACCAGGTAGATGGCCGTGCCGACGATGCCGCCGGCGATCACCGCGGCGACGATGTAGGTGCGCGGCCAGATGCGCTTCAGCGCGAGGCCGCTCACGATCGTGACCAGGGCGGTGGCAACGGAGTATGGGTTGACGAGCTCGCTCCACGAAACCGCGGCAAGGTAGAACTTCTCGTAGAAGAACTGGGTGGACAACGGCGAAAGGCCGAGCGCACCCTCGAGTGCCGACGTGATGAGCAGAACACCGACCCCGGTCTTGATGCCGATGATCGCAGCCGGACTGAAGTACCGGAAGATCTCCGCGCCGCGCAGCAGCCAGATGGCAAGCTGGATCAATCCGACCATGAGACTCAGCACCAGAACGAACTCGGTATAGATCGGACTGCCCCGCCCCGCGTACTGCATCACCGTGAGACTCAACAGGATCGACACGGCCGTGTTCGGCCCGCCGACCATCGGTGAATTGCCGAACAGGCTCGCGAGGAAGCCCACGAATACCGCGCAATAGAGTCCGGTCTCCGGCGGCAGCCCGACGAGATAGGCGAACGTGATGGCCTGTGGAATGACCAGCACCGCACCCACGATGCCGGCGAGCAACTCGCGCCGCGCATCCACGCGACGCCTCCAGGAAAGATCGGGGAGCGCTTCGCGCAGCAGCATCGCGCAATAGGCGCCCAACTTCACCGCTCAGCCTTTCCCATCCACGTGGAGATGCGATGGTAGACGCGCTCGGCCAGCTTCTTCAGTCCGCCCTCGCGCGGATCGAAAGGGCGCAGCTGGAGATGCAGGAATGCGGCGACGTCGAGGGCTTCCTGATGGGTGAGGCTGCGTTCATTGCCCACTGGCATGTTGGCCCAGATAAAACCCGCCGCGCGCTGCACGTTGTTGAGCCCGGCGCCCGCGTTGTAGGAATCCGGTCCCCACAACGGCGGCGCTGCAGCGGTGCCGCGGCCATCCTTGCCGTGGCAGGGTGTACAGCTCCGTGCGTAGACGGTGGCCCCGCGCGGCGGATTCGGGTCTGCGCCGGTGTCGGGCAGCGTCGGCACACCCCAGCCCGCCGGCGGCTTGCCGATCACCTCGCCTTCCGAGAGGTAGTGGATGTAGGCGGCGACGGCCTGGACTTCCGGCGCTTCCGGCGGCGGCATCACGCCGTTCAGGCTGTAGAGGAAACAGTCGCGGATGCGCAGTTCGATGCCGTTGCGCACGCCGTTCTTCGAGCGCCACTTGGGGTAGACGCCGGCGACGTTGAGCGGAAATCCGTCCGGCTGCGTGCCGCCTTTCAAGTGACAGCTCGTGCAATTGAGACCGTTGCCCGCATAGCGCGCGGCGTACTTGTTGGTCTCCATCACGATGTTGTAGCCGAACAGTACGTTGGCCTCATAGTCGTCCAGCACCACCCGCGACTTGAGTTCGTCGATGGCCGGGCGTGCGGCCATGGCTGCCGCCGAGGCGAGCAACGCCGCGATGGCAAGGGTGGTGACGATTGTTGTTCTCATGATGTCGGCGCGCACGCAGACCCTCGGGACGCGGGCGAGCCCGCATCCCGAGAAGCTGCGTCGGCACTCCCCTCAGCCGGCGAACAGGTACTGACAGCCGCGCGTCTGCGCGCCCTGGCATGCCACGAGCCCGGAGGGCGCATGGACGATGCCGGGCAGCAAAGCGGCATTCCAGTCGTTCTTGACGTCTTCCGGGTTGAGGCCCATCTGCTTGGCGATCAGGCCGCTGTAGAACGCGATAGCCATGTCGCACGCCGCCACCTTCACCTTGCGGTCGATCAGCTTCTGCAACGCCATGTCGGGCAGGAACGGCTCGGCCATCGTCGTGTAGAAGGGGTTGCGCACCGCCGGCGCACCGGTGGCCGGATCGTCGATCTTGAAGAACTCGCCGAGCTTGTACTTGCTCCACGCGTCGTCGCCGAGCGCGACGGGGATGGCGTTGTGACGCATGACCATGACCACGGTCACGTCGCTTTCCGGAATGCCATACGCTTGCGGCGCGGTGAACAGGAACACCCAGGCCCACGCCATCCCCATGCCGCCGTTGGGTTCGCGCATGTCGAGCAGCGCCTTCTGCTTACCCTTGATGCCATCGAGCCAGCGCGTGAAATCGGTCGCAGGCGTCGCTGCCGCCGCATTTGCAACCGGCAATGCAGCGCCGACACCCGCGATCGCGGCCATGGCTGCGAGGCCGAACACGTCGCGCCGTGTGGTGGGTAGCGTTTCCAGGTCCATGGTGGTCTCCTCGTGTGAGGTGGATGGATGGAGATCCGGGCTCGAGGACCAATCCATCGAGGCGGACCGAGGGCAGCCCGCGGCATTCGCGCCACACATCGCCCTTGCCGGCAATGCTGCGCTGTTATGCCTTACATCGGGCTTACATATGCTGGCGCTGAATATAGTGCGCCCGAATGGTCGCGGATACGGCCGAAACTCCGCCAATCCAGCCCAACGCTCCGCCGTCAGACCGGCGCGCCGTCTTGTTGCAGTGCACGCGCCAGCGCCTGGCTGCGCTCCGAGGGCACGATGCCGAGAGTGAGTGATAGCGTCTGACGCAACCGCCGGTACACCGACATCCCTTCCGCATGCCGCCCCAGCGCCTGGTAGCAGCGCATCAGGCCTTGGTGAAAGCTCTCCGCCAGCTCG
>JAIESW010000077.1 GCA_019745565.1 Burkholderiales bacterium | reverse complement strand
GCCCCCTCCCCCGGCTTCGCCGGGGGAGGGTTGGGGTGGGGGCAGATTGACGAAGCAGCCGCCGACATCGAGGAGTCCTCATGCAGAAACTTCTGATCTACCAATCCCTGTGGGCCATGGAACGTCGCCGCCCTGACGGCCTCGAATGGACCCTCGACGAAAAGCTCATGATGATCCGCGATGCGGGCTTCGACGGCTGCGGCGTGCGCTTCTTCGACTACAAGTACGCCAAGGAAGTGACCAACTTCCTGCGCGCCCACAACATGACCTGGCAGGCGCAGTGCTATCCCAAGACGGTGGACGAGCTCAAGCCCATCATCGAGCACGTGCAGGAACTGGGGGCCGATCACATCAACCTGCAACCCGACGTCAGGCCGTATCGCCTGGAAGATTGCATTCCCTACATCGAAGGCTGGCGCCGCATAGCTCACGACGCGAGGATCCCCGTGCACATCGAGACACACCGGGACCGCATGACCACGGACCTGTTCTTCACCCTGCATCTGCTCGATTGCTTCCCGGACATGCGCCTGACCGGCGACATCTCGCACTACATCGTCGGCCGCGAATTCGCCTGGCCCATCTCCGACGAGAACCACGCTCTGATCCATCGCATCCTCGACAACTGCTGGGGCTTCCACGGGCGCGTGGCCAGTCGCGAGCAGGTGCAGATCCAGATCAGTTTCCCGCACCACAAGGAGTGGGTCGACCTCTTCATGGGCTGGTGGGAATACGGCATCCGCAGCTGGCGCCGGCGCGCCCCCGAGGATGCAACACTCACCTTCCTGTGCGAACTGGGCCCGAAGGAATACGCGATGACCGGACCGGACGGCTACGAGCTGTCCGACCGCTGGCAGGAAGCGCTGATGATGAAGGACATGATCCGCAAGCTGTGGCAGCGTATCGAGGCGGAGGAGCGGACCGGCAGGGCGGCGGTTCGAGCGGCATGACCGAGCGGCGCGGAATCCCGGTTTCCAGCGATCCCGGCGACATGCAACCAGTTGCACCGAACCTCTTTGTTGCTGACACAATACGGACAAAGGACGGACTCATGGTCGAACAGACAGTGACGCTCGCATCCTGAGCCCACCCAGCCAAGACGAGGTCGCCCAGCAGTGCCCACCGTAGCCACCCTGAAGCAGGTGAAGCGTGAACTGATCGACCGCTATGTTCGCCGCGACGACAGGAAGGGGCTGGGCCAGGTCCTGTTGACGTTGCTGCCTCTGGCGCTGCTCTGGGTCGCAGCCGTGTGGGCCGTCTCGGTATCCTGGTGGCTGATCCCCTTCGTCGTGGCAGCCATGAGTCTGTTCGTGCTGCGCTCGTTCGTTCTGATGCACGAATGCGGCCACCGCAGCCTGTTTCGCACGGAACGCCTCAACCAGGCCTTCGGTTTCCTCTTCGGTGTCGTGACCGGCATGCCGCAGTATGTGTGGTCGCGCCACCATCATCACCATCATTCGACCAACGGCAACTGGCATCGGTACCGCGGACCCTTGAACATCGTTGCCGTCGACGAGTATGCCGCGATGACCACCCGTGAGCAGCGCCGCTACCGGAATGCCCGCAGCATCTGGCGGGCACCGATCGCCGGCTTCGTCTACCTGATCTTCAACCCGCGGATCACCTGCATGATCGGCACTATCGGGTTGATCCTGCACGTCGCCAAGGGAAAACTGGCCCGTCCCGACATCTCCCTCAGGACGCACGCGCTCGGATTCAAGACCCCCCATTGGGCCAACTGGCAGGAGTATCGGCACATGCTCCTGAACAATCACGCGCTGGTGCTGCTGTGCGGTTCGACGGCCTGGGCCGTCGAACCGTTGTTGTTCTTCTGCTGCTGGACCGTCAGCCTTTCGCTCGCTGGCGGTGCCGGGATCGTGCTGTTCACCGTGCAGCACAATTTCGAGGGCTCGTACGCGAGTCACGATGAGGGGTGGGACTACGACCGTGCCGCCATCGAGGGCACGAGCTTCCTGGTGCTGCCCGCCTGGCTGAACTGGTTCAGCGCCAATATCGCGTATCACCACGTGCATCATCTGTCCGCGCGGATCCCGAACTATTGCCTGGCGCAATGCCACAACGACTACCAGCACCTCTTCGTCGGCGTCACGAGGATCACGTTATCCGGGATTCCCGGTGCGCTGCGATGCATCCTGTGGGACACGCGCTTGCGGTGCATCGTCTCGGTTGCCGAGTACGACCGGCAACGGAGCCTGCCTGCGGCCGGCGCTTGAGCTTCAGCTGCGTCTTAGCCCCGCTTCAGCGATCTCTTCGCCAAGCGGCTCGAGCCGCTACTCCAGAAATCCGGCGTCCAGTCCCAGTTGCGGCAGGCGCATCCGATACACGTCCATGATGTCACGGGCGTGCCGGCCGTCTTCGCCGGTGAGTGTTTTCGCGGCCGGGACAGCAGGCTTCAGGAACGCGGCGCCGTCCTTCCAGCGATTGAGCGCAGCGTAGCTCTGCGCGAGCCGCACCTGCCGCACGGCGAGGGCGGTGGGCGCCATGCCGGCCTCCTGCGCCTTCGCGAGCGAGTCGCTCAAGGGCACCAGCGATTCCTTGAAGCGCTGCTGGGTCTGCAACTGCACACCCAGGCCCAGCAGGGACTCGGATTGCTCCGCGGGACCCAGCTCCTGAGCGCGCTCCGCAGCGGAGCGATGAAACGCTTCGGCGTCGGCGCTGCGTGACTCGGCTTCACTCGTCTTTGCATCGCGCTGATATTGCTCGACCACGTCCTTCCTGGAGGAGCAACCGGCAACGGCGGTGGCGATGACCACAGCGATGAACAGGGCTGAAGTGCGCATGCTCGCGATGGTAGCGGGTTCCGAGGAAGCCGGGGAAGGGCATGCGGCGATGCGCCGACGGGCTCCGGCCGACAGTCGCGCGTGGACGGTGTCCTGTGCGGCGGCGTGTCTCGTCCACCTGATACCGCATGGATAGCTCGCGCGTTGCGTGCGGGAAGTCTGTTTGCGTCGAGGCGAGGATCGACAGGATGGATTGCCTGAACGTGGTTGGCGCGGGGCTTGCTCCGTTGCCCGTGCTATCTTCCAATCGAGTCCTCCATTGCCATCGCCCATGCGCCTCGAACGCATCCGAATCGAGTTTGACGCCGAGCAGGATCGCCTGCTCATGCGCATCCTCATCGATGGCGGGTCCGAAGTGTCCCTGTGGCTCACACGCCGGTGCGTGAAGCGGTTCTGGGAGGCGCTCCTCAAGATGGCGGAGTGGAAGCCGGAGATCCAGCTCCAGGCGACCGAGGAGGCGCGCAAGGCCATCCTCCACTTCGAGCACGAGAAGGCGCTGCAGGAAGTGAAGTTCTCTCGTCCGGGGGAGGACGAACCGGAGTCGGCCGGACCGCGCGTCCAGCCGCTCGGTCCGGAGCCGCTGCTCATCACCCGCATCCAGGCACGCCGCACCCCGGAAGGGCGTACTCAGCTCGCGATGCTGCCGAACGAGGGGCAGGGGGCGCACCTGTCGCTCAACGACAATCTGTTGCACGGCATGATGAAGCTCGTGCAATCGGCGGTGGCCAAGGCGGAATGGGAACTCCGGCTCGAACTGCCCAAGTCCGGCGTGCTCGCGATGGCCGAGGGCGAACGGACCATCAACTAGCCGGCGCTACTCCGGATTCTTGCGGCGCTGTCGGAGCACGGCCGCGAGCGCGTCCTTGACGTCGCGCCGCAGCTCTTCGTCGTCCCACGGCTTCGAGAAGTACTTGTGGACGGCAGCAAGGTTGATCGCGTCGGTCGCGCTCTTCACGTCCGTATGGCCGGTCAGCACGATCCTGATGGCGTCGGGGTACAGGTCCTTCACGCGGCTCAGCAGTTCCACACCCGGCGTCCCGGGCATGCGCTGATCCGCGATCACCATGTGCACCACATTGGCTGCCAGCAGTTCCATCGCCTGTTCGGCGGATTCGGCCGACAGGATGCGATAGCCGTCCGGCCGCAGCAGACGAGTCAGCGCAGCGCGGACGTTCCGTTCGTCGTCGACCAGTAGCAGGGTCGGCGTCTCGTCGGGGAGGTTGAGCTGGCTCACGTCCAGCCGGCGGCGCTCGATCAGATAGGCCGTGCAGGTATCGGCGGCCTCGGGGCGGGAGAAGTAGTACCCCTGGATCTCGTCGCAGCCGATGGTCGCGAGGAAGGCCAACTGGGTGTAGGTCTCGACGCCTTCCGCGACCACCTTCAGGTTCAGGCTGTGCGCCATCGAGACCACCGCCCGGGTAATGAGCGCCGCTTCCGGATTTTTCGTGACGTCGCGGATGAACGACCGGTCGACCTTCAGCGTGTCGAGCGGCAGCCGGCGCAGGTACGCGAGGCTCGAATAGCCTGTCCCGAAGTCGTCGATGGAGATGCGGATGCCCATGGCCTGCAGCTCGCGCAGCGAGGCGATCGCGACACTGTCGTTCTGCATCAGGACCGTCTCGGTGATCTCGATCTCGATCAGGCCTGGCGGAATGGCGTACTCACGCACGATCTCCATCATGCGCCGGCTCATGGCGGCCGACCGCAGCTGGCGGGTCGATACGTTCACGGCGATCGGCACCGGCTGCAGGCGCGCTTCGATCCAGGCAGCGATCTGCGCGCACACGGTTCGCAGGACCCACTCGCCGACCGGAACGATCAGTCCGTTGCTCTCCAGGATGGGAACGAACTTGACGGGCGAGATCGACCCCTCCGTCGGATGGTTCCACCGCAGCAGCGCTTCGAAGCCGGATATGGTGCCGTCGGCGATATGGACCTTGGGCTGGTAGTGCAGTGAGAACTCGTGCTTCTCCAACGCCTGTCGGAGCTGCCCGTCGAGCACCAGGTGTTCGGTGGCGACGGCATTCATCTCCTCGGCGTAGTAGTGGAACTGGTTCCGGCCCAGTGCCTTCGCACGGTGCATGGCGGCGTCGGCATTGCGCAGCAGGGTTTCGGGGTCCTTGCCATCCTGCGGGAACACGCTGGCCCCGACGCTGCACGTGACGTGGAACACGCGGTCATCGAGATTCATCGGCTCGGAGACCGCGGCCAGCAGTCGCTGACACAGCCCGCTGCCGTTGGCCACGTCCTCGGACCCGGACGTGACCACGACGAACTCGTCGCCACCGTAGCGGGCGACGATGTCGTTCGCCGAGGCGCACGCCTGAATGCGCTCGCCGATCAGCCGGATGATGCGATCCCCGGTACCGTGACCGAGGCTGTCGTTGATAACCTTGAAATTGTCGAGGTCGACGAACACGACCGTCAGCGGCTGATCGAGGCGCTGGTTGTGTGCCAGTTCCTGTTCGAGCCGCACGTTCAGCAGCTGCCGGTTGCTCAGGCCCGTGATGCTGTCGTAATAGGCGAGGTGGTGCAGCCGACGTTCCTTGGCGAGCGAGTCGAGCGCGAACGCGATGTCGCCCGACAGTGCCTTCAGCAGCGCGATCTCTTCCTGATCGAAGATGTTGGTCTCGGCACCGCACAGCACCAGGATCGCCGCCGGTTCGTTCTCCACGATGAGCGGCAGCACAACGAGCGACCGGTAGCCGCGCGCGAGAGCCTGTTCCTTGAAGCGGATCGCCGGATCGTTCGCGACGTCGTTGGACACGAACGGAGCACCGGTCCGCAGCGCCCGCATGGCGGCCCCGGGATCTTCGGCGAGATCGTCGAGGCTGCCCGAGATCTCTTCCAGATATCCGTCGTCGTGGCCTTCCCACGCGACCGGCTTGAGCCGGCTGCGGTCCGGCGTGGGGACTCCGACCCATGCAAGGCGGAAGTACCCCGATTCCACGGCGATCCGGCAGGCCTCGCGATAGAGCGTCGCTTCGTCAGTGGCGCGCAGCATGATGGAGTTGATGCCGCTCAGTACCTCGCGGATGCGGCTGAGGCGTGCGATCTTCTCCGCCTGTATTTTGGTTTCGGTGATGTCGCGCGCGAGTCCGTCGAACCGGATGATCCGGCCGTCCTCGTCGCGCACCGGCGTCGCCCGGTCGTGCAACCAGCGCAGGCCGCCGTCCTTGCGCACGATGCGGTACTGGGCATCGAAGGGAGCGCCTTCGAGTGCCTTGTTCCACAGGACTTCCACGTGCTCGCGATCGTCGGGGTGGATCAGCTTGAACCACAGGTCCCGGTCGGCGAAGAAATCCTCGGACTGGTGCTGGCTGATGCCTTCGACGGCCTGATTGAGATACACGAGGCGGGTCGGCAGCAACGCCTTGGACCAGACGACATCGCCCAGCGACGCCAGGATGCCATCCAGTCTTTCCTTGGTGGCGGCCAGTTCCTTTTCCGCGACGAGGCGGGCCTGACGGTGGTCGGCTTCGTCCAGCGCGCGTCGCACCACCGGTACCAGCCGCTCGATGCGGTCCTTGAGCACGTAGTCGGTGGCGCCGCGGCGCAGCGCTTCCACGGCCCGTTCCTCGCCGATGGTCCCTGACAGGAATATGAACGGGACGTCCGGGGAAATAGCCAGGGCGATGCCCAGTGCGCTGAGGCCGTCGAAGCCCGGCAGACTGAAGTCCGAGATGATGAGGCGCGGCTCGAAGGAGCGCAGGCCGTCTTCGAACTCGGTGCGTGTCTCCACGCGCTTCACCGAAGTGGCGAACCCCGCACTTTTCAGTGCCCGGATCGCCAGTTCCGCATCTGGCTGGTTGTCCTCCAGCAGGAGTATCCGCAAGGTACCCCTCATAGACTGCGGGCGCCGCCAAACAATGGAAAGGTTCCCATTTCCTTGCACACCTTATGGTTATCGTTGTTCGTACCCCTTGCCGGCGTCGCAGCTGCCCGTTCAGTTCGGGCAAAAGTCGTCGATATGCAGGCTAGCGCAAGAAAACGGGTGGTTCAATCGTCCGGTTGGACATATCCCGTCCGGATGTCCGGCTTGTCCAGGTTTCCGGGCCGCGCTTTCGCCAGCATCAGGAACCATCAACAAGATGTCGTATCAATCCGCCGGGCCCGTAGGAAACTACTACGACGACCACGCGAGGCAACTCGCCTGGATCCAGGAACTGTGCCATCTGCTCGAGCTGGCGCTGCTCTCCGGGGAGGCCGAGCCGGTGCTGAATGCGGCCCTCGACCACCTGGTGGGGGGCATGCAGGGCGATGCCGGAGTGCTGGCGCTGATCGATCCTGAAGGCACGGGCGCCTTCAGGGTGGCTGCCAGCGTGAATGCGGCGCAGGAGAAGGGCGGGCCGATCCACCTCGATCGCACCCTGTTCGAGCGTGTGGTGCAGGGCGGGCAGGCCGTGCTGGTCGGTCGCAGCGCCGGGCGCGCACCGAGGGCTCGCCACCTGACCGTTCCGAACGTTGCCGAGGGTTCGGCGCTGTACTGGCCGCTCCGCGTCGGGGACGCCGTCGTCGGCATCCTGAACGTACAGCGGGCTCCCCACCGGCATCCCTATTCCGAAGGCGACCTGGAGCACGGCCGGCTGATGGTCGACCTGGTGACGCTCGTGGTCGAGAACTCGCGTCTGCACGTGGAGCAGCGTCGCCGGATCGAAGCCCTGTCGCAGCTCAACCAGGAGGTCCTGACCCAGCACGCCGCCATCCTCGAGATGAACATCCGGCTCGAGGACACGCAGAACCAACTGCTCCAATCGGAGAAGCTGGCGTCGGTGGGCCTTCTCGCTGCCGGTGTCGCGCACGAGATCAACAATCCCATCGGTTTCGTCAGTTCGAACCTGCGGACGCTGGACGGCTATCTCCGCGATGCATTCGCAGTCCTGTCGGCCTACAAGGCCGCTGCGGCGCGCGCCGGCATGCGCGACGACACCGTGGAGCGGTTGGAGCGGCAGATCGACGTCGACTTCGTCCGCAACGACGCGCTCGACCTGGTCTGCGAATCGCGCCAAGGCATCGAGCGCATCGAAGCGATCGTCCGCGACCTGAAGGACTTCTCCCAATCGGACGACGGGCAGGGCTGGCAATGGGCTCAGCTCAACGACTGCCTCGACGCGACCCTCGGGTTCGTGAGCCACGAGATCAAGTACAAGGCGGCGGTCTCGAAACAGTACGGAGATATTCCCGAGATCCAGTGCCTTCCGTCTCAGCTCAATCAGGTGTTCGTGAATCTCCTGATCAACGCGGCCCAGGCGATCGACGGGCGGGGCACGATCGCGGTGCGGACCGGATTAGGCGAGGGCACGGTGTGGCTCGAAGTGGTCGATACCGGTTGCGGCATCGCGCCGGAGAATCTGTCCCGCATCTTCGCGCCGTTCTACACGACCAAGCCGGTCGGTGTCGGCACCGGTCTCGGGCTGTCCCTCTCCTACAGCATCGTGCGGCGGCACGGCGGACGCTTCGAAGTGGAGAGCGTCGCGGGTCAGGGATCGACGTTCCGGATCGTGCTGCCGATCCGGCAGGCGGGCGCGCCGGATCGAGGTGACGGCACTGCCGTTCCAGGGTCCGACGGGAGCTGAAGTCCCGATGCTCGCGGCCGAACGGTGCCGCGGGCCGTCAAACTCGTTCCAGGTCCTTCTCCGCCAGCACTTCGTCGACCCATTCGATCCAGTGCCTGACCGGCGTCGCGCTGCCGGACTGGATGTGCGTGAGACAACCGATGTTCGCGGTCGCGATGCCTGAAGGGGTTCCGCTTTCCAGCGCCTTCACCTTGTTCGCGAGCAGCTGCTGCGACAGTTCCGGTTGCAGCAGCGAGTACGTGCCGGCCGACCCGCAGCACAGGTGCCCGTCCGACACGTACGTGAGATCGAAGCCTGCCGCGGTCAGCAGCGCTTCGGCGTGGCCGCGCACCTGTTGGCCGTGCTGCAACGAGCAGGGCGAGTGGTAGGCGAGCTTGCGACGGGGTTTGCCCTTCGTCGCCGCTTCGAGCAACGGGACGAGATGGGCCGACTCGGCGCCGAGCAGTTCGCACAGATCCTTGGTCGCATTCGACACGCGTTCAGCCCGAGCGGCATACGCCGGATCGTTGACGAGGTGGTGCGCGTATTCCTTGACCGTGGAACCGCAGCCGCTGGCCGTCATCACGATGGCTTCGGTGCCGCCGTCCAGCATGGGCAGCCACGCATCCACGTTGCGGCGCATGGCGTCGCGCCCTTCGTCCTGATAGTTGAGGTGGAAGGCCACGGCACCGCAGCAGCCTGCGCGATCGGCCTTCACCAGCGAAATGCCGATGCGGTCGAGTACGCGCGCGGCGGCCGCGTTGATGTTGGGTGCGAGCGCCGGTTGCACGCAGCCGTCCAGCACCACCCAGCGACGGGCGTGGCGCGCGGCGGGCCAGGGAGAAGCCGCCTGCGCGGGCGGGATCTTCTTGCGCAGCGTCGCGGGCAGGATGCCGCTCACCATTCGTCCTGCCGTGAGTGCGGCACCGAACAGGCCCGAGTTGGGCAGGCCGACCGAAAGCGCTTTGCGCTTGAGGCCTTCCGCGGGGCTGCGACCGACCTGGTCCTCCACCACCTTGCGCCCGATGTCCACGAGCTTGCCGTACTCGACGCCGGAAGGGCACGTGGTCTCGCAGGAGCGGCAAGTGAGGCAGCGATCGAGATGCAGCTGAGTCTTTGCCGTGGCCGGCGCGCCTTCCAGCACCTGTTTGATGAGGTAGATGCGGCCGCGCGGACCGTCGAGTTCATCGCCCAGCAACTGATAGGTCGGACAGGTCGCGGTGCAAAAACCGCAATGCACGCAGCGTCGAAGGATTGCGTCGGCTTCCTTGCCCTCTGGTGTGTCCTTGATGAAGTCCGCCAGATGGGTTTCCACTAGAACTCCGGATGAATGCGATGCCGCCCGAACACGCCTTGCGGATCGAGTGCGCGTTTGAGGCGCTGATGCAGTGCCAGCACGGGCGGGGCGAGGCGCTGGATGCCGGCGGCCTTCGCACCACCGCGATACAGCGTGGCGTGTCCGCCGGCCGACTGGGCCGCACCATGGGCGCTCTCCGCGTCGGCGGCGGCGACCCAACGAAGTGCGCCGTTCCATTCGATGAGCTGTGACCCCAACTGGAGCGGTTGCGCCGTCGAGCGGATCGACAGCCGCCAGAGGGTTGCTGCATCGGCGAAGAAAGGATGGGTCTGGTCGCGCAGCGAAGTCCAGAAAGCAATGGCATCGGCCGGCTGTTCGCCGCCGAGTTTCTTCACCGCGGCATCGACGGCGGCTTTCGCGCCCGACAGGCGCACCCACAGCTTGCCGTCGACGAAACAGGTGGCCGACAGCGGCAGCGGCTGCCCGGCCCAGCGGTTCATCGCTTCGATCGCCTGTGCCTCGTTCATCTCGAAGCGCAGCGTGGTCTCGGCCACGGGCCGGGGCAGCACCTTGAGCGACAGCTCGGTGATCAGCGCGAGCGTACCGAAGGAACCGGCGATGAAGCGCGAGAGGTCGTAGCCGGCCACGTTCTTCATCACTTGGCCACCGAAAGAAAGATCGCGTCCGGTCGCGTCGAGTACCCGGGCGCCCAGCACGAAGTCGCGCGCCGACCCGGCCGCGGCGCGGCGCGGACCCGAGAAGCCGCTGGCCACTGCACCGCCGATGGTCGAGCTTGCGCCGAAGTGCGGTGGTTCGAACGCGAGCATTTGTCCGCACTCGGCGAGCTTGGTCTCGACTTCCGTGAGCGGTGTGCCGCTGCGCACGGTCATCACCAGTTCGGACGGCTCGTAGTCGACCACGCCGGCATATCCGCTCGTGTCGAGTACGTCACCTTCCAATGCGACGCCGTAGAAGTCCTTGCTTCCGCCGCCGCGAATGCGAAGGGTCTTGCCGTCGGCCGCAGCGCGACGGATCGTGTCTGCGAATGTGTCGATCACGTCGGTCAGAACCGCGGCAGGTGCGCGAATTTCTCCTGGCCGCGATGCACGTGCATCGCACCCATTTCGGCACAGCGCTGCAGCGTCGGCACGGCCTTGCCCGGATTGAGCAGGCGCATCGGATCGAACGCGCTCTTCACCGCGTGGAATGTTTCCAGTTCGGCGGGACGGAACTGCACGCACATCTGGTCGATCTTCTCGATGCCGACGCCGTGTTCACCGGTGATGGTGCCGCCGGCTTCGACGCACAGTTCGAGGATCTTCGCGCCGAAGCGCACCGCAATGTCCTGCTGTCCCGGCACATTCGCATCGAACATGATCAACGGGTGCAGGTTGCCGTCGCCGGCGTGGAAGACGTTCGGGCATTGCAGGCCGAACTCCTTCGACAGTGCTTCGATCCCGCGCAGCACCTTGCCGAGCTGGCGCTTCGGAATGGTGCCGTCCATGCAGAAATAGTCGGGCATGAGGCGGCCCACGGCCGGGAACGCGGACTTGCGGCCGGACCAGAACTTGAGCCGCTCCGCTTCGTCCTTCGACAGGCGGATCTCGGTTGCACCGCTCGCGCGCAGCACCTCGCTCATGTGCTCGATCTCTTCGGCCACCTCTTCCGGTGTGCCGTCGGATTCGCACAAAAGGATGGCCTCCGCGTCGAGCGGATAGCCGGCGCGCACGAACTGCTCGACGGCACCGGTGGCGAGCTTGTCCATCATTTCGAGACCGGCCGGGATGATGCCGGCGGCGATGACGTTGGCCACGGCTTCGCCGGCCTTCTCGAGTGAGTCGAAGGCCGCAAGCACCACGCGCGCGAGCTGCGGCTTGGGCAGCAGTTTCACCGTGATCTCGGTGACCACACCGAGCAGGCCCTCGGAGCCGATGGCGAGCGCCATCAAGTCGAGACCGGCGGCATCGAGCCCTTCGCCACCCAGTTCCAGCACTTCACCTTCGATGGTGACGAAGCGCAGCTTCAGCACGTTGTGCACCGTCAGACCGTACTTGAGGCAATGCACGCCGCCGGAGTTCTCGGCGATGTTGCCGCCGATGGAACAGGCGATCTGGCTCGACGGATCCGGTGCGTAATACAGCCCGTATTGGGCCGTGGCCTCGGAGATGGCGAGGTTCCGGACACCGGGTTGCACGACGGCCGTGCGGGCGACCGGATCGATTGAGAGGATCGATTTCATCTTCGACAGGCCGAGGGTCACGCCGCGCGGATGAGGCAGGGCACCACCCGACAGCCCCGTACCGGCGCCGCGTGCAACGACGGGCACGCGTGCCTCGTTGCAGACGCGCATGACGTGGCGCACCTGTGCTTCGTTCTCCGGCAACGCCACGGCCAGCGGGACTTCGCGATACGCGGAAAGCCCGTCGCACTCGTAGGGCTTTAGTTCCTCCGGTGCGGCGAGCACGCAATGGCGCGGCAGGCCCGCGAGCAGGCGGCGGACCACTTCATCTCGGTCGGCGAGCGCCTCCGGCGTGGGATCCAGCAGTTCGGGTTTGCCCATGTTGGCCTCAGGTGGATCAGGCGTCGATCAGGATCGCCCTGAAATCGTTCACGTTGGTGAGCGTCGGTCCGGTCACTACACCGTCGCCGAGCGCTTCGAAGAAGCCATGCCCGTCATTGTCGGCGAGCGCCGCCTTGGCGTCCACACCGCGGGCGGCGGCACGGGCGATGGTATCGGGCGTCACGATGGCCCCGGCGGTCTCTTCAGCACCATCGATCCCGTCGGTATCGCCTGCGAGCGCATAGACTTTTTCGGTGCCGTTGAGTGCCACCGCGAGTGCCAGCAGGAACTCGACGTTGCGGCCGCCACGGCCCTTGCCGCGCACCGTGACGGTCGTCTCACCACCGGACAGGATCACGCAGGGTGCCTTGATCGGTTGACCGTGCCGCAACACCTGCCGTGCGATGCCTGCGTGCACCATCGCGACGTCGCGCGATTCGCCTTCGAGTGCATCGCCGAGAATCAGCGGGGCATAGCCGGCGTCACGCGCCACCTTCGCGGCGGCTTCGAGCGCCATCTGCGGCGTGGCGATCATGTGTGTCTCGCAATGGGACAGGCGTGGGTCACCGGGCTTCGGGGTCTCGTCGTGTCCGGCACGCAGATGGGCGAGTACGCTGGCCGGTTCGGTGATGCCGTACTTGTCGAGCACGGCGAGTGCGTCGGCATACGTGGTGGCATCGGCGATCGTCGGGCCGGAGGCAATGACGGCCGGATCGTCGCCCGGCACGTCGGAAATGGTGAGTGTGACGACGCGCGCCGGTGCAGCTGCCGCTGCGAGCCTGCCGCCCTTGATCGCCGAAAGATGCTTGCGCACACAGTTCATTTCGGTGATGTTGGCCCCCGACTTGAGGAGCGCGCGATTGACCGCCTGCTTGTCGTGCAGCGTGAGGCCGGCGGCGGGGAGGGCGAGCAGGGACGAGCCGCCGCCGGAAATGAGGCACAGCACGAGGTCGTCGGGCGTCAGTCCGCGAACCTTGGCGAGAATGCGTTCGGCGGCCTCGCGACCTGCCATGTCCGGAACGGGGTGCGCGGCTTCCACCACTTCGATGCGCTTCGTAGGTACGTGGTGCCCGTAGCGCGTGACTACCAGACCTTCGATGGCACCGGGCCAATGGTCCTCGACGGCCTTTGCCATGGAGGCGGCGGCCTTGCCGGCACCGACCACGATTGTGCGGCCTTTGGGTGCGGGGGGCAGGTAGGGTGGGAGGGATTTCTCCGGGAGCGCCGAGGCGATGGCGGCGTCGAACATCTGGCGCAGCAGGGTACGCGGGTCTTGGGGCATGGCCGGGTTGTTGGCGTTGGATTTGTCGCGGGTAGTTTAACTGCCGCTGCCCCCATCCCAGCCTTCCCCCACGTGCGTGGGGGGAAGGAGTGCATCTGTCGCCGCCCTGCAGAGCGAAGGCACTCCTTCCTCCGCCGAAGGCGGGGGAAGGCTGGGATGGGGGCAACGGCAGTCCTGCCAGGGCAGACCTATTACTTGCCGTCCCCCGGCGTCACCACGGTCGTCCCGCTTGGCCCGATCCCCGTGATCTGCACGATCGCCTCTTCGTCCTTCGCCCCGTCGTAGTGCACTTCGCGCGGCGCATGGATGGCGAACGAGCCCGCCTTCAACGGCACCGTCGCTTCCGGATCGAGCTTGTCGCCGGTGCCCGCCCACCACGTGCCCTTCACGACCAGCACGTAGCGCGCTTCGGGATGCCAGTGCGGACGGCTCATGGTGTGCGGCGCGAACTTCGCACGGATGACGTACAGCCCCGGCTCCTTCGGATTGCCGGCGAGCACGACGAACTTGACCCCGGGCAATCCCGGATAGTCCTGCCACACCATCTTGTCGGCATCGATGATCTCGATGGCCTGATCGGCCGTTACGGTCGTCGTGGCGGTGCCGCCGAGAAACGTTCCCAGCAGCAGGCACAGTGCCAAGCGCTTGTTCATGTCCTGAATCCTCCCGCAAAGAAAGAAGCCCGCTCCTTGCGGAACGGGCTTCGAGTGTAGACCTTCGCCGGGATCGCGCCCGGCGAATCTCCGCTTACGCCTTGAGTTGTTCGCCCAGGGGCAGGTTGCGGATGCGCTTGCCGGTAGCGGCATAGAGCGCGTTGTAGAACGCCGGTGCGAACGGCGGCACACCGGGCTCGCCCACGCCGCTCGACGGGACGTTGATCCCGTTGGGCATGATGTGGGTCCGCACGTCCATGGCGCCTTCACCGATGCGCAGCACCTTGTAGTCGTGGAAGTTGCTCTGTTCCACGCGCCCGTTCTTGAAGGTGATGTTGGTGTACTTGGCGATGGACAGGCCCATCACCGCAGCACCTTCGATCTGGGACGCCACGCGCTCGGGGTTCACGCAGAAGCCGCAATCGATCGCGGTATCCACGCGCGGGACGGTGACGTTGCCGTCCTTGTCCACGGCCACATGCACGACGGTCGCGACGTAGGAGAGGAAGCTCCGCTGGCAGGCGATACCCATGCCCTGACCGGCGGGCAGCTTCTTGCCCCAGCCCGCTTCCTTCGCAGCGCGCTCGACCACCGCACGCAGACGGCCGGTGTCGACCGGATAGGTCTCCCACGGATCGCCGTAGTTCCACAGTTCGCTCGTCACCGTCTTGCGCGGATCCACGATGCGCGCCGGCCCGATCATTTCGAGCAGGAAGTCCTTCGGATCCTTGCCCAGTTCGGCGGCCAGCTCACCCACCATCGACTGCATGGCGAAGGCGTGCGGGATGTTGTTCACCGAACGGAACCAGCCGATCCGGGTCTTCGCGATCGCTTCACCGGTTTCGAGGCGCAGGTTGGGCACGTTGAACGGCGTGTCGATCAGGCCGAGGCCCAGTTCCAGAGAGCTTTCGCGCTTCGGATC
>JAIESW010000009.1 GCA_019745565.1 Burkholderiales bacterium | reverse complement strand
GGCAGCGGGTTGTACTCCCCGTTGGACACCACCTGGGTCGGGACGGGCGAGTGGAACGCGTCGGTCTCGGCCGGGGCTACCAGCCGCATCTCCTCGTCGCTCATGTGCACGCCGATGTGTCGTTGCATTTGCTGATTCTCCTAAGGACGGTTGCTGGGTCACGCGAGGAACTCGCGCTTCACGGGTGTTGCGGAGGCTTACGTCGCTGCCGGAGGACGACTGGAACCAGATCCGGAGCCACGGCGTTCGCCGCTGCGCTGCGGATCTACTTCTTGCCTTTGTCGTCGAACTGGTAGACCTGATCGGCCTCGACCTTGCCTTCGCAGGCCGCGGCGACGTTCTTCTTGGCGTTGTTACAGGCCGTACCGAGGGCGAGCATCATGTCGCTGGCCGTGTTGCTCTCGTCGCAGAAGTACGCCATCTGCTGCTTGGCGTCGGCGCAGTTGCCTGCGCGTTCGTCTTTCTTGTCCTCGGCCAACGAAGACGTGGCGGCATAGGCGAGCACGACACCGGCCACCAGAGCGGGGAATCTCATCTCAAGTCTCCTCCCGGAAACCATCACCGGCGCCGCCGGTGGGCCTCTCTGTTCTTGTTCCTCGGGTACCGCATCCGACTGTGGTGCCATCAAGGACGCACCACGCAAGGAAAACTTTCCCGGGCCGGTCTGCTGCATCGTGTGCGCGACACGGACTTGTTATGCGACGGATGCTAGTCCCCGGCAACAGCCATCGTCAAAGCCTATTGTGTGGTGCGGCGCACAAAGCGCGACGGCGGCCGGCGCCCCTTGCGGCAGCGCCGGCAGCGATCGAGCGAAACGTCACTGCACGATGAATTTTGCGACCGCACCTTCGTTCCAGACGATACCGGTGCCGGGCTTGTCGGGGATCGTGACATGACCATCCCGCACCACCGTCGGCTCCTCGAGAATGGGCGCGGCCCAATCCACGTACTCCAGGTAGTGGCAGGTGGGCGTCACCGCGAGCAGGTGCGAGCTGATCTCGGGGAACAGGTGGCTCGACATCTCCATGCCGAAGGCATGCGCGAGCGTTGCCGCCCGCAGCCAGCCCGTGACGCCGCCGATGCGCTGCACGTCCGGCATCACGAAATCCATCGCACGGGCTTCGAGGGCCTGCAGCATCTCGAAGCTCGTGAGGAGGTTCTCGCCGATCTGGATCGGGGTCTTCACTTCGGTGGCGATCTTCGCCGCACCGGCGTAGTCGTCGTGGCGCACCGGCTCCTCGATCCAGTACAGGCCTTCGTCGTCGAGGGCACGACCGCGGCGGATCGCCTCGTTGTAGGTGAGGCGCTGGTTGAAGTCGCACATCAGCGTGACGCTGTCGCCGATACGCGCCTTCACCGCGCGCACCGCGGCCAGGTCCTGCGCGAAATCGTCGCGGCCGAGGCGCATCTTCACCGCGCTGAAGTTGCCTTCGGCGAGCAGTTGCGCCGCTTGATCGGGCAGCTTGGCCACGTCGCCGACCCACAACCCGCAGCTGTTGTAGGCCTTCACCGGACGCGGATGACCGCCGAGCAAGGTGACCAGCGGCACACCGCGCGCTTGAGCTACGGCATCCCAGGCCGCCATGTCGATGCCGGCCAGTGCGAGTCCGAACACGCCGGGCGTGTCGAGCAGCGTGAGGCGTTTCTTGAGCTTCGCGTCGATCTCGAAGGGCGCGACCGGGTCGCCCTTGATGAGTCCGGCCAATCCGTTCAGCGCTTCGACCACCGGCTTCTGCGCCAGCGGGGTGATTGCGAACGTGTATGCGCGCCCGGTGATGCCCTGGTCGGTTTCGAGATCGATCAGCACCAGCGGCATCGTCGGGATTGCTCCGGTTGCGGCGACCGGCTGGATGCGCACCGGCACCGAAACGGGACGGACGCGCAGGTTGCGGATCGTGAGGGCGGCTTGCATGGGGACTTCCTCCGTTGTTGTTCGAGGGTTGCGGATGTTCAGGCGAAGGCGATCACGTCAGTCAGGACGTGAGCGGCGATGAGCGGCCACAGATTGCGCAATCGCAGGTACAGAGCGGCAGCGGCGATGCCGAACACCGTGGCGGTCAGCACGTCGGGCCAGCCGTTCTCCCAATGGACCAGACCGAACGTGACCGAAGTGACGGCGATCCAGATCGAGCGTTTCGCGACGGTGTCGGCGAGCGGCTCCGCCCAGGTCCAGGGTAGGCCGCGGAACACGATCTCCTCGACGATGCCGGCGGTCAACGAGTAATAGGCCACCGTGAGCCAGCGCAGCGGCCACGCGGCCGGCATTGCGTTGCCATACGTGAAGTCCGGTCGGGCCATCGGCCACACGCGCCAGATCAGTTCGTCGGCGATGAAGTACAGCGGCACCAGCACGAGTCCCGCGAGCAGGACGGCCCCGAAGAACGTCTCGCGTTCGGTGGCGGTGCGCGGCCATCGCAACCCGTAGTCCTTCGGTCGCACACCGGCGAATCGCGCCAGGGCCCACAGCGCGAGCGTGGGCAGCAACACGAACTTGGTGACGTCGACGAACCAGAACGCCGTCACCGACCAACGGTGCAGCGGCGCCTTGTAGAACCCGTCGCACAGGCTCTGCGCCACCAGCGGCAGCAGCGCGAGCGGGATCGCCCAGCGTGCGCGTGGCGCGGGCGGCATCGCTCATGCCATCGGGTGGCGTCCCGGCGCGTGCAGCTTGAGCGCCGTGTAGACGAACTGATGGGCGGGAGTGGGTACGCCGACCTTGCGGCCCGCGTCGACCACGCCGCCGGATAGCCACGGCAGTTCCAGCCGGTTGCCGCGCTTCAGGTCACCGAGCATGGAGGCCACCATGTCGGGCGGCAGGCCGTCCAGGCGTTTCATCATCGCGTCGGCAGTGTCGCCCGCGAGAGGAATACCCTTGGCGCGTCCGACCGCGACCACCTCTTCGGCGAGCTGGCGGAACAGCGCACGCGTGTCCGGATCTTCCCGCAGCGGACCGAGCGGCAGACGCGTGAGCGCCGTCATCGCCGACAGCGAGGCGAGGAAGACGTACTTCTCCCAGATCGCCTTGTTGATGTCGTCGGGTACCTTCGCATCGATGCCGGCGCGCTTGCAGATTTCCAGCAGCTTCTCGACACGCGGCGAGCGTTTGCCGTCCAGTTCGCCGAACTGCAGCATGGCCATGGTGCCGTTGTGCCGGATCAATCCGGGCGTCTCGATGAGCGCGGCGATGTTGGCGACACCGCCCAGCACTCGTTCGCGCCCGAATGCGGCGATCAGCGCGTCCTCGGCCTCGATGCCGTTCTGGAACGAGATCACCGTCGACTGCGGACCCATCATCGATCGTGCGGTCTCGATGGCGTCGTGGGTGGACCAGAGTTTCACCGCAATCATGACGAGATCGACGACGCCGACAGTGGTTGCGTCGTCGGTCGCCTCAACCGGATGAACGCTCATGTCGCCGTTGGCCGAGCGCACCCGCAGGCCGTGTTCGCGCATGGCGGCGAGATGCGCGCCGCGCGCGATGAAGGTCACCTGCTCGCCTTCCTGCGCGAGCCGTGCCCCGAAATACCCGCCGACGCCGCCGGCTCCGATGATGGCAATGTGCATGCAACTCCTCCCCGAAAGGCCGCTATTGTCCTTGAAAACCCCGCTTCATTCCCCTAGCCTCCGAGAGATGAACCATCCTGAACGCCTCCAGCGCCGCGCGTCGGCCCGCATGGCCGACATCGAGCCGTTCCACGTCGTTGCCGTCGTCACGCGCGCGAAGGAACTCGAAGCCGCAGGCCGCAGCATCGTCAACATGGCCATCGGCGAACCCGATGGTCCGATCGCCGACGCCATCGCCGAGGCCGGTGTTCGCGCCATCCGCGCGGGCCTGGTGCGCTACACCGGCGGCCTCGGCATCCCCGAGTTGCGGCAGGCGCTTGCCGGGTGGTACCGCTCCCGGTACGGCGTGGCGGTGCCGACGTCGCGCATAGCCGTGATGCCCGGGTCGTCGGGCGCATTGCTCATCGCCATGGGTGTGCTGGTCGATCCCGACGACGAGGTGCTCATGGCCGACCCGAGCTATCCGGCCAACCGCCACTTCGTGCGCATGGTGGACGGGCGCGCGGTATGCATCCCGGTGGGCGCCGAGAGCGGCTATCAACTCACGGCCGACCTCGTCGAACGCCACTGGTCGCCGCGCACGCGTGTGGTGATGCTGGCGACGCCGTCGAACCCGACCGGGACGCTGATCGACTTCGACGAGATGCGCGCGATCCACGAAGTGGTCCGCGCGCGCGGCGGTGTGCTGGTGGTCGACGAGATCTACCACGGCCTCACTTACGGCAGCCCCGATCGTACGGCGCTCGAGTTCGCGGACGACGTCTTCATCATCAACAGCTTCTCCAAGTACTTCGGGATGACCGGCTGGCGCATCGGCTGGCTGGTGGCGCCCGAGGACTACATGGCGGATGTCGAGAAGCTGGCTCAGAACCTGTTCATCTCTTCGTCGGAACTCGCGCAGCACGCGGCGGTGGCCGCCATGACACCCGAAGCCGTGGCCTTCCACGAGCAGCGGCATCAGGCGTATCGCGCCCAGCGCGACTTCCTGCTGCCGCGGCTGCGCGCGATCGGCTTCGACATTCCGGTGGAGCCGGAGGGGGCGTTCTACATCTACGCCAACTGCTCGAAGCTCACCAAGGACAGCTACGGGTTCTGTATGGACGTGCTGGAGCAGGCCGGCGTCGCGATCGCGCCGGGCATCGACTTCGGCACGCATCGCGCGGCCGAACACGTGCGCTTCTCGTATCCGAAGCCGATCCCCGTGCTTGCCGAGGGTGTGGCGCGGCTCGAGCGTTTCCTGAAACGCCAATGATGGAGGGTTTCGCTCGCAGCTTCGTGCGCGCCAACGGCGTGCGCCTGCACGTGTGGACCGCGGGCACCGGGCCCGCGGTGGTACTGCTGCATGGCTACCCGCAGAGCGCGATCATGTGGCGCAAGGTCGCACCGGCGCTCGCCCGCACGCACAGCGTGGTGGTGCCCGACCTTCGCGGCTACGGTGAGTCCGACAAACCGCGCGACGGCTACGACAAGAAGACCATGGCGCGCGACATCCACGAACTCATGCGCGCGCTCGGCCACGAACGCTATGCGGTGGTCGGTCACGATCGCGGTGCACGGGTCTCGCACCGCCTGGGGCTCGATCACCCGGCAGCGGTGACGAAGCTGTGCCTGCTCGACATCGTGCCGACCCATACCTTGTTCAGCCGTACCGGGCGCGAGCTGGCGGCGGCCTACTGGCATTGGTTCTTCTTCCAGGTGCCGGACCTGCCCGAGATCATGATCGAGGCCACGCTGGAGCCCTTCCTGCGGACGATGTTCCGCGCCCTGTCCTCGGTGGCCGGTGCGATCGAGGAGGAAGCCATCCAGGAATACCTCCGTGTGTTCCGGCTGCCCGGGACGATCCGCGCGACGCTGGACGACTATCGCGCTGCGGCCACCCGCGACTTCGACGACGACGAGGCCGATCTCGCCAGGCGCGTCACTTGTCCGACGCTCGCCATCTGGGGCGAGTTCGGGAAGATGCATACCCTGTTCGACGTGCTCGCCACCTGGAAGGAAAAGGCCACCGACGTCCGCGGCCACCCGGTGCCCTGCGGGCACTTCATCCCGGAGGAAGCGCCGGAGCGCCTGCTCGCCGATCTCCGGGGATTTCTGGAACACTGACGAAACGGGCGGGCAACGGCGCTGTCCGAGCGAACCGGGGGTGGCTCGCACCACAGGAGATCAGCATGCGATTCGAAGCGGTAGCCATGGCGGCACTGCTGGCATTCCACGGGAGTGCCTGGGCCGCGGAACAGGAAGAGACCTTCACCATCCCCGAGCCCGGGGCGCCCAACGTCGACGGCAAGAAGCTGTCGAAGCTCCTCGACAAGTCCGATCCCCGCGCCATCAACAACGTGGGCTGGCTGTGGGCCCGCGGTGAGGGTGGGGTCAAGCAGGACTTCAAGGAGGCGTTGAGCTGGTGGACCTACGCCGCGAAGCAGGGCTACACCCCGTCGATGAACAACATCGGCCTGCTCTACGCCAACGGTCACGGGGTGGACCAGAGCTTCGAGGAAGCCTTCAAGTGGTGGATGCGCTCCGCCGAGCGGAACAACGCCTGGGCGATGAATGCCGTCGGCGACCTGTACGAGAACGGCCAGGGCGTCCGGCAGAACTATGAGCTGGCGCTCACTTGGTACCGCGAGGCCGCCAAGGAAGGCGATGGCCTCGCCATGTGGAACATCGGCCACCTCTCCGAGGAAGGGTGGGGAACGGACCGGAACTACGGTGAGGCCGCGCGGTGGTACCGCCAGGCCGCAGAGCGCGGCAAGGCGTTGGGGATGTACAGCCTGGGCAAGCTGTACCAGTCCGGACGGGTGGCCGGACAGCCCGATGCCGCCGAAGCCTACGTCTGGTACTCGGTCGCGGCATTGCGGTTCACCGAAGAGGATGCAACCGAGGCCGAGGACAACCGCAAATTGCTGCAAGAAGTGGCGGCAACCCTGTCGGCGGAGCAGCGCGCCGCCGGTGACCGGAAGGCCCAGGATCTCGACCGCCAGTTCGAGCGCGCCAGGAAATTGAGGCCTGACGGCACCGAAGCGAGCACCTGAACGTCAGCGGAGCCTCATCTGGCTCGCTTTATGCGACAGATCAGGTGTAGGCTCTCAAGCGTGCTCGTGCTGAACCAAAACCGGGCAACCGGTGCTGACGAGGCGCGAGAACGGTGCGCAGAGGGGGTCTGCGCCGCGGCATTGCGGCGGTTTGCCCGGGGTTGTTCGATTGCGGCAACATCAGTCGGACGGCAATCCCGGGAGTGCGATCCGGTATGCAACCGGGTCGCGTTGAGCCAGAACAGACGGGAGGGGATAAGGAGCATGTCCGTGGTCCCCCTTTACGTCCGCATCGCCTTGCCCTGCTTCGCAGCCGCGATCCTGCTGTCCGCCGCGCCCGCCCGCGCGGCCGGCGAAACCAGCTGGAACACGCCGAACAAGTCCTCCCAGTCGTCCTACTCCGTCTATCGCGACGGTGGTTTCGACACCCAGTACGACAACCCGCGCGACCAGGCCGAGATCGACGATCTGATCGAGCTCTCCAGGTACTTGCTGCGCACCGCCTCCCAGCTCTCGAAGTACCGGGTGCCGGAGGTGCTGCCGATGGTGACGCGCATCTCGCGCACCGAGCTCGATCGACTCGCGTGCGGCGAGGGCGCCGCCAAGTGCGGCGTATCGGCCATGTACGAGCCCACGCGCGGGATCGTGTTCTCCGAAGAACTGCAACCGGAGAGGAACCTGTTCCACCGCTCGATCCTCCTCCACGAGATGGTTCACTACATGCAGGAGCTGGGGCATTCGATGTCGGCCTCGGCTGCCTGCGAGCGCTGGTACCAGCGCGAGCTGGAGGCCTACGCGATCCAGAAGCTGTACCTGCAAGCGATCCAGAGCCCCGCCCGGGTCGCGTATTCCGGTGCGCGGCCCACCTGCGATTCGCATTCCGAAGCGCTCACCCACTCCGGCAAGGAAGTGCGAGCGCCGGGCGTCAACGACTGACGTCGGGATTGCTCCCTGTCCCTGGTGCGGCGTCCTGCGGGGCGCCGCATCCGTTTCGAGGGTGACGATCCCATCCGTGCGGTCCGGGTGGGCGCGCGGCGGCATGGGCTACACTCGGCCGGTTGAACCCGGACCCTGATCGAGTGACCCGAAGCCGTCTGATCGTTCTCGTCGTGTTCGCCGCCGGCATCGTGGCGTTCTTCGCCTTCGATCTGGAGCAGTACTTCAGTCTCGAGTTCATCAAGAGCCAGCAGGCAGAGCTCGACCGGTGGTACCGCGCGAATCCCGCGCTGACCATCGCGGTGTACTTCGCGATCTACGTGGCCGTGACCGGATTGTCGCTGCCTGGGGCCACGGTGATGACGCTGGTGGGCGGGGCGTTGTTCGGGGTCGTGGTCGGCACGATCGTCGTGTCGTTCGCTTCCAGCGTCGGCGCGACGATCTCGTTTCTCGCGAGCCGTTTCCTGTTTCGCGATGTCGTGCGACGGCGCTTCGGCGACCGGCTGAAGGCGATCGACGCCGGCGTGGCGAAGGACGGCGCGTTCTACCTGTTCGTGCTGCGACTGCTGCCGCCGATCCCGTTCTTCGCGATCAACCTGGCGATGGGGCTCGTGCCCATCAGGACCTGGACGTTCTATTGGGTCAGCCAGGTGGGCATGCTTGCCGGCACCATCGTCTATGTGAATGCCGGCACGCAGATCGCACGGATCGAGAACGTGAAGGGTTTGCTGTCACCCGGCCTGATCTTCGCGTTTGCGGCGCTGGGGGTCCTGCCCTTCGTTGCCCGCCGATGCATCGACGCCTTGCAAGCGCGCAAGGTCTACGCGAACTGGAAGAAGCCCGCCCGCTTCGACCGCAATCTGGTCGTCATCGGTGCGGGATCAGCCGGACTCGTGGCCGCCTATATCGCTGCGGCGGTGAAGGCCAAGGTCACGCTGATCGAGAAGCACCGGATGGGCGGCGACTGCCTCAACTTCGGGTGCGTGCCCTCGAAGGCGCTGATCCGATCGGCGAAACTGCTGGCGCACGTGAAGCGGTCGAAGGAGTTCGGCATCCGCAGCGCCAGCGCCGATTTCGACTTCGCCGAAATCATGGAGCGGGTCCAGCGGGTGATCGCTGCCATCCAGCCCCACGATTCGGTGGAGCGCTATACGGGGTTGGGCGTCGAGTGCATTGCCGGGACCGCGAAGATCACCTCGCCCTGGTCCGTGGAGGTGGCGACCGCCGAGGGAGCGAAGACGCTGACGACGAGGAGCATCGTGATCGCCGCCGGCGGCCGGCCCTTCGTGCCGTCGATCCCCGGGATCGACGACGTGGGCTACGTAACCTCGGACACCTTGTGGGGCATCCGTACGCTGCCGCCTCGTTTGCTGGTGCTCGGCGGCGGCCCCATCGGCTGCGAACTGGCGCAGTGCTTCGCGCGCTTCGGGTCGCAGGTGACGCAGGTGGAGATGCTGCCGCGTCTGATGGTGCGCGAAGATCCCGAGATCTCGGCGATGGTGCTGGAGCGCTTCCGCGCCGAGGGCATCGATGTGCGCGTGGACCACAAGGCCCGGCGCTTCGTCCTGGAGAATGGCGAAAAGGTCCTGTACGCTGAATCGGGTGGACGGGAAGTGCGCATCGCGTTCGACGTGATGCTCTGTGCGGTGGGGCGTGTGGCCAACACGGCCGGCTACGGACTCGAGGAACTCGGCATCTCCCCGACGAAGGCGGGCACCGTCGAAGTGAACGAGTTCCTCGCGACCCGGTATCCGAACATCTACGCCTGCGGCGACGTGGCGGGCCCGTACCAGTTCACGCACACCGCGTCGCACACTGCGTGGTACGCCTCGGTCAACTCGCTGTTCGGGCCCTTCAAGCGGTTTCGCGCCGACTTCTCGGTGATCCCGTGGTGCACGTTCACCGAACCGGAAGTGGCGCGAGTGGGCCTCAACGAGACCGAGGCGCGCGCGAAGGGCGTCGCGTACGAGGTCACCACGTACGGCATCGACGATCTCGATCGGGCGATCGTGGACAGCGAAGCGCACGGCGTCGTGAAAGTGCTGACCGTGCCCGGCAAGGATCGCATCCTCGGGGCGACCATCGTCGGGGAGCATGCGGGCGAGGTGATCGCAGAGTTCGTGACCGCGATGAAGCACGGGATCGGGCTCAACAAGATCCTGGGGACGATCCACATCTACCCGACGCTGACCGAGGCGAACAAGTATGCGGCGGGGAACTGGAAGAGAGCCCATGCGCCGGCGCGTGCGTTGAAGTGGTTGGAGTGGTATCACGGGTGGATGCGAGGGTGAGATGCCAAGAATGGCTCTTAACGCGGCGGACGCGGCGTAAGGCGTTCGCCTCTGTATCAATGGCGAGCGTCGCCGGAGAATCCGAGGAGTCGAGCAGCACGAAGGCACTGGACTTGCCGCCGCGTCCGCCGCGTCCGCCGCGGTGATCGGGTTTCCGTCGATGCTTGCTCTTCCGCCATCGGGCTGCCAGAGCCACCCGATGTTCGATGACGCCGACCAGTGACGGCCGCCCCATGGCGCGCGTGTTGTAGTCTTCGCCCGTGCGACTTTCCATCATCATCCCCGTTTTGGACGAGGCCGACGGCATCGAACGTCACCTGGTTGCGCTCGCCCCGTTGCGCGCGCGTGGCCACGAGGTCATCGTCGTCGACGGTGGCAGCAATGACGCCACGGTGGCGTTGTCTCGGCCGCTGGCCGATCGCGTCCTCTGCTCCCTCCGCGGGCGGGCGCTTCAGATGAACACCGGGGCGGCCGCAGCGAGCGGTGACGTGCTGTTGTTCCTGCACGCGGATACGGCCTTGCCCGAAATGGCCGACGAACTCATCGCGCAGGGCCTGCACGACGGACAGGTGTGGGGCCGGTTCGACGTCCGCATCGCCGGGCGTCACCCCTTGCTCGCGATCGTCGCCCGCATGATGAGCATGCGCTCGCGCTGGACCGGCATCGCCACCGGCGATCAGGCGATGTTCGTGCGGCGGGAGGCGTTCGAGCGCGCCGGTGGATTTCCGAAGATCGCCCTCATGGAGGACATCGCGTTGTCCGCGGCGCTGAGACGAACGAGTCCGCCGATCTGCCTGCGCCACTGCGTCGTCACGTCGGGTCGACGCTGGGAGAAGCACGGTGTGATGGCCACCATCCTGCACATGTGGCGCATCCGTCTCGCGTATTTCTTCGGCGCGGATCCGGATCGGCTCGCGCGCACGTACCGGCCCCATGAGTCCTGACACACGCGTTCCGGTGCTCGTGTTCGCCAAGGCGCCGGATCCGGGCAAGGTGAAGACGCGCCTCGCATCCGGCATCGGAGATGGTCCTGCCGCCGTGCTGGCTGCTCGACTGGCGTTGCGCGCGGTGGCGACAGCGTGCGAGTCGAACGTGGGTGACGTGGAGCTGTGGTGCACGCCGGACGTTGCGCATCCGTTCTTCCAACTGTGCCGGCGCCGGCACGGAGTCGTGTTGCACCCGCAGGCAGGGGACGATCTCGGGGCCAGGATGGCCCATGCGCTTCGTTCGGCGCTGCAGCGTGCGCCGGCCGCGATCCTGATCGGGTCCGACATTCCGACGATGGTGCCCGCGGATCTGCGCGCGGCGGCATCGGCACTCGCTGGCGGCGACGACGCTGTGCTTGGTCCCGCGGAGGACGGTGGCTATTGGTTGTTGGGTCTTCGTCGCGTGGACGATGCGATCTTCTCCGATATGCCATGGGGTACCGCGGACGTGCTCGCGCGCACTCGCCGATGTTTCGATGCCCTGGGTTGGCGTGTCACCGAGACCGCGACGCGATGGGATGTGGATCGGCTCGAAGATCTCGAGCGGCTGCGGGAAGACCCCGGGACAGCGCCGCTTGCGACAGCCTTGAAGGACGCAGCATGAAACTGAAGCGCCTCATTCTCGCGGGGGGTGGCCATGCGCACGTGGAAGTGCTGCGTGCCTTCGGCGCGAAACCCGTTCCGGAGGTGGACGTCACCCTCGTCACGCCGGAAGCCGATACGCCGTATTCGGGCATGCTGCCGGGCCTGGTGGCAGGGCACTACTCCTGGCGCGAAAGCCACATCGATCTCGGTGCGCTCGCGCGCTATGCGGGTGCCCGCATCAAGCCGACCCGCATCGTCGGGATCAATCCGGGCGAGCGTCAGGTGCTGTGCGCGGATCGTCGCGTGCTCGACTACGACCTGCTGAGCCTGGATATCGGTTCGACGCCGCCGCTGAACGAGATCGAAGGCGGCGACCAGCATGGAGTGGGTGTGCGGCCCGTGGAGAGCTTTCTGGAGGTGTGGACCGCGCTGTGTCAGGAGGCTCGCGAGCGCCCCTTGCGGGTTGCGGTGGTGGGCGGCGGCGTGGGCGGCGTGGAACTGAGCCTCGCCATGCGTCACCACTTGCGATTGGAAAGCGGTCTCGCGCCGCAGACCGATCTCACGCTGGTGACGGAAGGCCAGTCGATCGTGCCCGATCACTCGATGGGCGTGCGCCGCAGTCTCCAGCGCGCATTGGCTCGCAACGGCGTCGGATTGCTTACGGGTCTGCGGGTGGTGCGTGTCGATGCCGACGGCCTGACACTCGAGGGCGGTGCGAAAGTGCCGGCCGATTGCGTGATCTGGGCAACCGGAGCGGCGGCTCCGGCGTGGCTTGCGCGATCCGGCCTGGAACTGGATGAACGCGGATTCGTGCTGGTCGACGAGACGCTCCAGTCCACTTCGCATCCGGGCATCTTCGCGGCGGGCGACGTCGCGACGATGCGCGATCATCCACGACCCAAGTCCGGCGTGTATGCCGTGCATCAGGGTCCGCCGCTCGCGGAGAACCTGAGGCTCGCACTCACCGGTGAATCGCTGAAACGCTTTCGACCGCAGCGGCGTGCGCTGGCGCTCATCAGCACCGGCGGTCGTCACGCCGTGGCGTCGCGCGGCGGGATCACGTTCCAGGGTTGGTGGGTGTGGCGCTGGAAGAATTCCATCGATCGCAAATTCATGGCGAGGTACGTCGTCGGTACCAAGTAGCCGGCTCCTCGCCGGCCGGCGTGGTGGCGCTGTTTGCCGACAGTCCCCGTGCGCTGTAAGCCATCGGTAAACCATACGCGCCGCTGACGCAATCGCGCAAAGCGCGCATGCGGATCGGTATTCGCAATCTGTAGGCTTCCGGTAGGGCAGCACTGCGTACTGTGGAGGTGCACGGCGGCGATCCCGGTCGTGCGTTTCCTCAACAGGCAAAGGAGTAGCTGCAATGAACTCGAGACGCATTGCTACGGTGGCCCAGGCAGTGGCGCTGGTGACGTGGGGTGTTATCGCCACGAGCATTCCCTCGACGGTATTGGCCGACAAGGGACCCGAACTGATGACGCGCAGCCCGGTCGAGAACGAAGCGGAGCTCATGCGTGCGACGACGCTGAAGCCCGGCGACACGAAGCCGGGCGTTGTCCGTACGCGCAGCATCGAAGACATCAACGCCGACCTGGTGCGTGACTGGAACGCGAAGCCGTCCGGAACCTTCGGCCCCAACATTCGCAGCCGCTCGGTGGAGGAAGCACACGATGATCTGGTGCGCGCCGGCTTCGGTCCGAACCCACCGGCCTCTTCGACCTCGAGTTCGGTCGCGGCCACGAAGTAGTTCCGTTCTCCGCCGGCGGCCCGATACGCCGCGCGGAACAATCGCCGTCCGCAAAAGAATTGGACGCGATGCGAGCTGCCCATGACAATGCCCGGGAGATTTCGAGGAGGCATTCGTCATGGCAGCCGCACCACAACCCTTTCGCCTGCACGTTCCGGATGAGGCGATCGCCGATCTGCGTGAGCGGCTGGCACGCACGCGATATCCCGATCAGGCTCCCGGCGATCCATGGGCCTATGGGACCAACGTCGCTTATCTGAAGCAGCTGGTCGAATACTGGCGGACGCAGTTCGACTGGCGCGCCCAGGAAGCGCGCCTCAATGCCTTTCCGCAGTTCAAGGTTCCGCTGCACGACATCGACGTCCATTTCCTGCACGTGGAAGGCAAGGGACCGAAGCCCTATCCACTGCTGCTCTCGCACGGCTGGCCCGGATCGGTGCTGGAGTTTCTCGACATCATTCCCCGCCTGACCGACCCCGCGAAGTTCGGCGGCGATCCTGCGGATGCGTTCACCGTCGTCGTGCCCTCGCTGCCCGGTTACGGGCTTTCCTTCGCTCCGGGCCAGAAGCGTTTCAGCCTGGAGATGATCGCGGATTGCTTCGCTGAGCTGATGACGGACGTGCTCGGCTACCGGCGCTTTGCTGCGCAAGGCGGCGACTGGGGCTCGTTCGTGACGTCGCGGCTCGGTGCGGTGCACGCCGACAAACTGATCGGCATCCACCTCAATCTACTTAGCATCCGGCGCGATCCGAAAATGCTTGAGAACCCGACGCCGGAAGAGCGGAAGTTCCTGGGTGAGCTCGAGTACTGGCTCAAGGAGAGCATCGGTTATCAATGGATCCAGGGCACCCGCCCGCAGACGCTCGCCTTCGGGCTTTCCGACTCGCCCGCCGGGCTGGCCGCCTGGATCGTCGAGAAATTCCGCGCCTGGAGCGACTGCAACGGCGATGTCGAGAGCGTGTTCTCGAAGGATCACCTGCTCGCCAACATCAGCCTGTACTGGTTCACCGGTGCCATCGGCTCCTCGTTCTGGCCGTACTACGCCCGGATGCACGGCCCGTGGCCGATCCCCGATGGCGGTGTAAAGATACCGACGGGTTACGCGGCGTTCCCTAAAGAGATCCTGCGACCGCCGCGTTCGGTGGCGGAGCGCATGTACACCAACATCCAGCGCTGGACGCCGATGCCGAAAGGCGGACATTTCGCGGCGATGGAGCAGCCCGAAGCGCTG
>JAIESW010000071.1 GCA_019745565.1 Burkholderiales bacterium | reverse complement strand
CCGACATCCCTTCCGCATGCCGCCCCAGCGCCTGGTAGCAGCGCATCAGGCCTTGGTGAAAGCTCTCCGCCAGCTCGTCCGCTTCCAGACCGCGCCGGTACCAGACGATCGCGTCCTCCCAGGCGTTCTCTTCCTCCGCCGCCGCGCCCGTCTCCTCCACCAGCCGGATGAAGCGGTTGCGCAACCCTTCGCGGCGTTTGGTGCTCCAGGGCGCGTCGAGGTCGCCAGGCAGGAAAGTCCCGCCATAGGCCGCGCTCGCACGCCGGCATTCGTCGGCGGTCGCCGCCGCTTCGGCCAGCGCCAGGAAGCTTCGCGTATCCACCCAGCACAACTTCGGGTTCAGCGTGACCGCTTCATCGCTCACCACGATCGCCTCGTGTCGACCCAGAAGTTTGCGGAGCCGTCCCACCGTGACGTCCAGCGACTTGCGCGCGGCATCGCCTTCTTCGTCCGGCCACAGCGCATCGATCAGCGCAGCCACGGGCACGCCGGTCGTGCCCAGCGCGACGATCGCCTTCAGCAGCGCCAAGGGCTTTCTCGGCGCCTTGCCCGCGAACTCCAGCAGCGCGCCATCCACCGTCACTTCGAAGCGCCCGAGCGTGCGCACCTTCACCGGCCACGGCCAGCGGTCGGTCGCGCAGGTCGGCGGCGTGAGCCGGTATCGTGCAACGATCTCGGCCGCATAGTCCGTTGCGAGACCATTTTCGAACGCCTCGGCCAGCAGTTCCCGATGGATTCGCGTGACGCGAAAGAGATTCCCGGGACGCCAGCGAAGCCCGCGGGCGCGGGCCAGGGTCGCGTCGAGCATGGTGAGCCCGCGCTCACGGCTTTCATGCCGCAGCACGTCCCACGCTTCCATCATCTCCGCGTCGATCTCGAAATGCGCGAAGCACGTGCCGCGAACGAGCGCGCGCAACACCTCGAGCCGATCGGCCAACGCGACTCTCTGTCGCGTCACGGCCAGCCCGATTCCATGGAAAGTCTGACCCAGCGCATCCAGATACACCATGCCGGTCGCCCGTCCGGTCTCGGCGTAGTCGTAGCCGAGCAGAACGAGCGCTTCCTCGTTGCCCAGGACGCACTGGATGCAGAACCGGGCATTCGCGCCGTTGCTCATCGCGATCGGGTTGTCGCTCTGCAAGGCGGAAAGCACGTGTTCCGCGGCGACCTGCACCCCGCGAACATCCCCGCGAGCCGTCATCGCGATGGTGCGGTATGTCCAGATCAGGCTTGCGATCATCGTCATCCGATCGAAGCCGTGGGATCGCGCGATCTCGTCAGCCTCGTCCAGCACACCGAACGCGTCGTCGTAGCGCCCCTGCAGCGTCAACTGCAGGGCGAGGCGCAGCAGCCACCAGAGCCGTGCGAACGGTGTGATTTCGGGGCGACCCGCGAGGGACCGGCCGCGCGCGACCGCCATGCCGGCCCGATCATGGTCGTAGGCGAGATTGCAGTACGCGAGAAGCACCATGGCCGCTTCCAGCTTGCTGCCGGCGTCCAACTCCTCGTCCAGCATCTCGGTCACGCGCGCGACGCACCACTGCAGCCTGGGGTGCCCGGGGGCCGTGTACAGCAGCCCGAGCAGCAGGCTGGAGACGATGCGCTGCTCGGACACCGGACTGTCGAAAAGCCGCAGGCGGTCGAGCAATCCCTCGAGCACCTCGACCCAATGCTTCATCGGCCGGAAATCCGCCCATTCGAACACGTGCGAGTCGATGATTCCCGATGCGGCCAGCGCCTGGCCGTACGGGTCACCGATGGCGCGGAACTGCTCGAAAGCGAGCCGGAGTTGTCGGCTCGCGCTCGACTGCTCGACCGGAATCAGCGACATCCCGAACCAGTACCGTACCCAGGCATGCGCCGCGAGCGACTCGCCGGGAAGTTGCAGGATCCATTCGCGCAGCGTCTGTCCGCGACCGTGTGCCAGCAGATCCCGCGCCCGCCGCTCGATCAATCGCGTCGCCGCGGGCCAGTCGTGCGCCTCGCGGAACAGGTCGAAGGCATCGTCGAACATACCGCCCGCCTCCAGCAATCGGGCGGCGCGGCTCAGGGTTTCGCCAATGTGCGCCGTCCCGAGAACCGCGCCGGCCTGTGCCCTGAGGAACGTGCGAAACAATGCGTGGTACCAGTACACGGGCTCCGTGCCGGGTCGCCGGTGGGTGAAGAGGTGCCGGCAGTACAGATCGTTCAGTATCGCTTCGGTGGATTCGTTTCCGGTGAGCTCGCGAGCGATCGAGACCGGCACCTGGGGCAGGAACGCGGTCGCCACCAGGAACCGCTGCGTGGCCTCGGGCAGACGCGCAAATATCTGCGCCGCGAAGTAGTCGAAGATCGCGTCGCGCCCCTCGGGCACATCCGCGGTGGCCGATCCGGCGCGGCGGCGCCCCTCCAGCAGCAGCGTGAGTCCCGCCGCCCAGCCGCCGCACGTGGCATGAAGACGTTCGATCTCGGCAAGATCCATCGGCGTCCGCGCCCTGGCGATCTCGCCCGCCTCCTCCAGCGTCAGCTTGAGCTGATTCCAGTCGACGAACGACACGTGCTCGTTCGCGATCAGGCGCGCGTACCTGCCGGGCGGTTCACGGCGGCTGATGACCACGAGCACCATGCCCGCAGGCACTTCGTCGACCGCCGCAGCAACAAGATCATGGAAGCGCTGCTCCGGCGTGATCTCCTGATAGTTGTCGAGCACCAGGACCGCCTGCTCCGGCAGGCGCGCGAAGAGTTCGCGGAAGAACCGGCGCGAGAAGCCGTCGACGTCGCTCTGGTACTCGGGCGTGAGTGCAGGCATCGGTGCCCGCCCCTTGGGTACGAAGGAACCGGCTGCCTGTCCCAGATAGTGGAAGAACGTCGCCAGATCAGCGTCCCCGGGATCGATCTGGTACCAGATCCCCTTCGCGTTCCGGGCATCGAGCCAACTCGCCACCAGAGTGGTCTTGCCCGCGCCCGGCGGACCCACCACGCAGACGGCCGCTCGACGTTTGCGCGCCTCGTCGAGTTGCGAGAACAAGCGCTCCCGTGCGACCGCACCATGCAGGCGCGGGCGGGTCAGCTTCGCGAGCAGGCGCTTGCCGCTCATGCGAGCGTCCTCAGGCCGCTGCCCCGTCCCGCTGCAACGCGCGGGCCAGCGCCTGGCTCTGCTCGGACGGTGAGATCCCCAGCGTGACGGACAAGGTCTGGCGCAGGCGCCGGTAAGCGGACATCCCTTCCGCGTTCCGCCCCAGTGCGCCGTACGAGCGCATGAGGCCCTGATGGAACGCTTCCGCGAGCTCGTCCGCTTCCAGGCCGCGCCGATACCAGGCGATGGCGTTCTCCCAGGACTGCGTGCGTTCGGCCTCTCCGCCGGCCTGCTCGATCAACCACACGAAGCGACTGCGCAGCCGCTCGCGTCGCTTCACGGTCCAGCGGACGTCGGATTCGCCCGGCAGAAAGGAGCCGCCGTACAGCGTGCACGCACGCTCATGCCGATCGACGATGCCTTCCCGCTCGTCGACGGACGCGGACCGGGCCAGGAAGCTCTCCGCATCCACCCAGCACAACCTCGGATTCAAGGTCACAGTCTCGTCGCTCAACACGATCGCCTCGCTGCGACCCAACAGCTTGCGCAGCCTCGCCACCGTCACGTCGAGCGACTTGCGGGCGGCATCGCCTTCCTCCTCCGGCCACAGCGCATCGATCAGCGCAGCCACGGGTACGTTGATCGGGCCCAGCGCCACGATCACCTTGAGCAGCGCGAGCGGCTTCTTCGGGGCCTTGCCGGCGAACTCCAGGACCGCACCGTCCACGACCACTTCGAACCGCCCGAGCGTGCGCACCTTGACCGGCCACGGCCAGCGCTCCGTAGCACACGCGGGGGGCATCAACCGATACCTCCCGATGAGCCCGCTCACGAAGTCCGGCTCGATCCCGGCGTCGCACGCCTCCGCGAGCGCTTCTCGATGAGGGCGACACAGACGATAGGCATTCCATGACTTCCATCCGGTCATGCGCGCGCGCTGCAGGGCCCCGGCAAGCAGATGCAGCCCCCGGGAGCGATCGTCGTGCCTCATCGCATCCCACGCCTCGATCACCGCGACGTCGATCTCGATCTGCGCGAAGCACGTACCGCGGACCCGCGTGCGCACGAGGGCAAGGCCCTCTCCGAGGGCTTCGCGCTGCCCCGTTACCGCGAGGCCGATCGCGTGGAGCATGCGCGCGAGTATCTCGAGGTAGAACATGCCGGTCGCCTGCGCAGCCCGGATCCCCTCGATTCCCGAGATCGCGAGCGATTCCTCGTTGCCGGCCGCGCATTGGCAATAGGCCCGGGCGAAGGCCGCATTGGAGATCGCCATCGGGTGCCCCGACCTCGCTCCGGAAACCGCGAGATCGCAATCGCGCTGCGCGGAACGCAGGTCGCCCAGCTGGGCCGAGATGACTTCGCGATAGACCCACAACAGACTCATCACGTTGGAGATGCGATGGAAGCCATTGGCGTGCGCGATCGCTTCCGCCTCGTCGAGCCTCGCGATCGCCTCCTCGTAGAGACCCAGCTCCGACACCTGGAGACTGGTGCGCAGGCACCACCAGAGTGCGGCGAACGGCGTGATGCCGCCGGTTCGAACCAGCGCATTGCCGCGCGCGGAGACGACGATGGATCTTTCGACATCCCAGGCGAGATTGCAGTAGGCGAGCAGCATCATCGCGGCCGCCAGCTTGCTGCTCGCGTCCAGATCCTCGTCGAGCATTTCGGTGACTCTCGACACGCACCACGGCAGCCTCGGATGGTCCGGCGCCACGTAGAGCATGCCGAGCAGAAGACTGGAGAGAATGCGCTGTTCCGACGTCGGACTGTCCGCCATCCGCAGCAGATCGACCAGGACCTCCAGTTCATCGACCCACCGCCGGACCGGATGGAACTCCGCCCATTCGAACACGTAGGCATCGATGATCCCTGCGGCGCACAACGCACGGCCGAAGGCTTCGCCGAGATCGCTGAAACGGTGGAACGCAGCCTCCAGATGGCGGCGGGCGCTGACCTGGTCGAGCGGAATGAGCGACGTGCCGAGCCAGTACCGCAACCTCGGCTGATCATCCAGCATGGACGGCGGCAGCGCCTGGATCCACTCGCGGAGCGTCTGTCCGCGGCCATGGTCCAGCAGATCTGCCGCGCGACGCTCGACCAACCGCTCCGCCGCCGGCCAATCGCGCGCCTCGCGGAACAGTTCGAACGCTCCATCGAAGAGTCCGGCGGCCTCCAGCAACCGTGCCGCACGACTCATGGTTTCCGCGATGCGCTCGGCCCCGAGCACATGCTCCGCCTGTGCCTTCAGAAACGAGCGGAACAAGGCGTGATACCAGTACACCGGTTCGGCCCCCGGTTGACGATGCGTGAAGAGATGCCGCCGGTACAGATCGTCGAGAATCGAGCCGGCGGCGTCGTTGCGCGTCAACTCACGGGCGATCGATACCGGCACCTGGGGCAGGAACGCGGTCGCCACCAGGAAGTGCCGCGTTGCCTCGGGGACACGCCCGAAGATCTGTGCCGCGAAGTAGGCGAAGATCGCATCGCGCCCTTCAGGCAGATCGGCCGACGGTGTGCCGCTGCGTCGCCGCCCCTCGAGCAACAGCGTGAGGCCGGCGGCCCAACCGCCGCACGTGGCGTGCAACCGCTGAATCTCGTCGGCATCGGTCTCGACGCGCATCGACGCAATCTCTCCCGCTTCCGCCAGCGTCAGTTTGAGCTGCTCCCAGTCGATCAACTCGACGTGCTCGTTGGCCACCAGGCGTGCATAGGTGTCCGGCGGGTCACGCCGACTGATCGCGATGACCACGATACCCGGCGGCACCTCATCCACCGCCTGCGCGATCAGGAAGTGCAGCTGTTGATCGGCAGCCACCTCCTGATAGTTGTCGAGAACCACCACCGCCCGTGGCGGCAGGCGTGCGAACAGGTCCCTGAAGAATCGCCGTGCGAAGCCCTCGACGTCCTGGAGATACTCCGGGGTAAGCGCCGGCAGGGATCCTCGTCCTTTGCGAGCGAGCGCCTGTGCGGCGAGGCCGAGGTAGTGGAAGAACGTCGCGAGGTCGGTGTCGCCGGCATCGATCTGATACCAGATGCCCTTGGCGTTGCGCGCATCCAGCCAACTCGCCACGAGGGTCGTCTTACCCGCCCCGGGTGGCCCGACAACGCAGATGGCCCCGCGACACTCCCTCGCCTGGTCGAGCTGGGCGAAAAGCCGCTCCCGCGCCACCGCGCCATGAAGGCGCGGCCGGGTCAGCTTGGCGAGCAGACGCGGGGTTGCAGGCATGCCATCCAGGGGAGAAATGCCGACGTCCTCATTGTAGGGAGGGACGTCCCACGGATGGCTTACGGATGGCTCCTCTCCAGAAGAGCCACGTCGGTGGCGGCTTCCACCCGGTGTAGATCAATCGTAAGGTCGCCCACCGTATCGTCCGAGTGCCTGCGCGGCCGCCAGATCGAGCGCCGCAGCCGAACCGGTCGCCGCACACCAAGGGAGGCTGGCATGAATCTCGTTCGTTGCACTGCGGCAGCCACGGCCGCCGTGTAGTCGGCGCTGGGCAGCACCGCTCACGCCGACAACTGCTCCGGCTATGACGCCCTGGTCAACCAGCATTCCGATACCCTGGAGCTTGCGAAAGATCACTCCTTGACCACGAGCATCGATCACGCGGTAGTCACGACCGACGATGCCAAGAGCATCTGGAATACGACCACGGATCGCTGCTCCGGCGTCTTGCTGGTCACACCGGACGGCAAGCTTGCGGGAAAGACGGACAGCGGTTGGCGGCAACCCGCGGTCAACGAAGGCAAGCTCTAGATCGCGCGCTGGGGCGGAACCTGCAAGTAATCCCGGGCGGAGGCGGATCAACCCGCCTCCGGTTCGTGTGGCTCAGGGCAGCTTGTAGTCGAACCGCTGTGCACACTGCAGCTCGCCGTTCTTGCCCGAATCCTTGCACTTCCACGGACCGCTGCCGGTGATGCCGGCGTACTTGCCGGTTCCGCCGCTGATCACATTGATGCCTTCGGCGCCGGTGGGCGTAATGTTCCCCGTGAAGTCGGTGAAGATGCGATCGCCGTCCGGATCTCCGAACGCGCAGTAACCCTTGTTGGGGCCACTGCCATTGGTGACGACGAAGGCACCAGAGCAATTCGCGGGGCCCAGGTGCAGGGGCCCCGACCCCTTGTCGTTGAATGTCGTACCGACCGCCCGGTCCTGGCCTTGGTAGCGGTTGGGAGCCACTTCATTGGCATCGGCCGTGTCCTTCCAGCCGGTGTGAAAGCTGATGCTTCCGGACTTCGGGAGTTGTTGTGCCGGAGCGCCAGCGCTCACGGCGACCATCGAAGCACCTGCAATCACTGCAACGAGAAACTTGCTCATGGATCCTCCTCGGATGTCGACTTGGGAAATCGCGCCCGGCGAACCGTTCCGCGATGTGGCGTTCGCGATGCAACCTCTGCCGACAACCGGCCTTGCACGATGGACCATAGCTCCGCGGCCGTCGCGAAGGCTTCCTGCTCACCCGTGTCCGGATCTTCGCAGACGCCGACCGGAATGGCGTGCCCCCGATCGGCAAGCGCTGGAAAACGCAGAATGAGCACTCTCCGGTTGTGCATTCGTCACCTCTCGAACTCGCAGCCAGCGTAGGTGCGAGAGGGTCACGAATTGACTACGGATTGCTGATCCGGTTCGAGGTCGTAGACCGAGCGCAGGATCGCCTCGGTGGACTGCGACGGCGCAATGCCGAGAACCACCGACAACGTCTGACGAAGCCGCCGGTAGGCGCTCATTGCCTCGGCTTTGCATCCCGTCTCGAGGTAGCAACGCATCAGGCCTTGATGAAATCCCTCGATCAGTGCGTCGGCATCGATGCCGCGCCGATACCAGGCGGCAGCTCGGCTCCACTGGCTCCGGGCTTCCAATTCCCTGCCGATCCGTTCGATTCCTTCGACGAAACGCGAACGCAACCGCTCGCGCGTGGGAAGCAACCATGGTTGCTCCGCGTCGCTACCCAGAAACGTGCCGCGATAGAGCTCACAGGCGCGTTCGACAGACGACAGGTCTTCGTTGCCTCGCTCGGCTATCGCCCGTTGAAATGCAGTCGCGTCGATCCAGCAGCGCTTGCGATCTAGGCTTACCTTGCCGTCCTCGACGCGGATTGCGTCCGCATAGCCCAGCAGCTTGCGCAGCCGCGTGAGACTGACGTGCAATGCGTGCAGCCCGTTGTCACCCTCGTCGTTCGGCCACAGCGCATCGGCGAGTTTGCGCTCGTCGACATCTTCGGCACCGAAAGCGATGATCGCTTTGAGAAGTTCTAGCAGCCGACGCGGCGCCTTGCGGGAATACACCAGCGGCTTGTCTTCGACCTGAAGCTCGAAGCGCCCGAGCGTAAACACACGAATCGGCCACGGCCAATGCTCGGCGTCCGGTGACGGTGGCGCGACGTCGAACTCGCGCACCAACAGGCACGCACTCGGCTTCTCGATGTCGCGTTCGATCGCGACCGGCAGCATCGCTGCAAGTGCACGCGGATACCAGCGGAAGCGCACTCGCGTAGCCGCATCGCCGGTCCTGCCCAGCGCTTCGCGAAGTCGAGCGTCGCTCAGCGCCCGGTCGCCCGCCAAATGGTGCAACCACGATTCCAACAGGCACTGCGCCCCGAGCATCGATCGGGAGATGGGATTGGTCAAGTGGCTACGCGTGCGAGCAAGAATTACCGAAGCGTCGTCGAGCTCCTTGACGTCGAGCATGATGTGCACCGCGAACCAACCTACCAGAACGTACCCCACGTGCTGAGCCAAGCATTGCTGGGTCGAATGCAGCGGCTTGAGCCGCTCGACCACATTTCCAGACTTTCCGCGGGCGAAGTCCACCCCGATTCTCGCCATCTGCAACAACACACGGGAGTAGCCACGATCACCAATCAGCTTGCCCTGGTGCCGATCCACGGCGAGTTCGGCTGCTTCCAACGCGTTGGCCCGCAAGGCCGCCAACGCCTTCCACGCGCCGACCATGGCTGCGAGCTCTTCGAAACCATGGGTGCTGGCAATCGCTTCCGCTCGTGCGAGCACCCCCATGGCGATTTCGAATCGCCCCATGAGGTAGTGGCTGTAGCCATCCATGCCCAGGTAGTGTGCCGCACGGAAAGACGTCACCTGAGGGAGGTCGAGCAGTAGCCGTCCAGCCGCTCGAGCGCTGTTCTCCGTTCGCGCGTCTGCCGTTGCAACCACGTGCGCATGGAGCATTCCGGCTGCAGCGATACGCAGATTGGGTTCGATAGGCGCGCTCAACAAATGCACTACTCTTTCGACACTGTGTTCGAGGTTTTCGAAACGGGACAAACGGAAACTGCACGACATCATCACAACTGCATGAGTCCGTAGTTCATCATCGGCGGTCGGGGGATTCACGCCCGCCTCGAGGAGTTCGGTGACGCGTTCGAGCCACGCATCCATGGCATCGAACTGGTCGTACTCGAAGTACAAGGCTTCAATGACACCGACGGCACTAAGCATCTGGCCTGCTTGATCGCCACAGGCGAGGAAGCGCTCGTGGGCCTGTGCGAGAAGGGGCTTGGCCTCCAACGGTGCAACCGTGACGCGCGAGCGACCGTACCAATAGGTCACCCACGGATCGGCCGCCCTGACATGCTCCGGCAAGCGCGCGTGCCAGTCCTCGAGCGTGCGCCAGCGACCGTCGTCGATGAACCGCTGCGCATGCGCGAGCAGCAGGCGACGCGCTTCGTCCCATGCACCGGCATCCGCGTACGATGCGAACGCCGATTCGGCTTCCCCATCGGCCTCCAGCACTCGCGCCGCTCGCAGCGTTCGCGCGTTGTGCTCCTCGGTATCGAACAGCACGCGCGCCCGGGCGGCCAGGAAGGCGCGAAACAGCGGATGGAAGCGGTAGGTAGGCTCGGCCGCGGCAGCGCGATCGACGAACAGATTGCGGCGATGCAGCGCATCGATGTGTTCGATCGCACGCGCGTCGCCGTTCACAGCCCGCATCCGTGCCGCAGTGACGCTGGGCAGAAAGGCTCCGTCGAGCAACGCAGCGCGGGCAGACGCCTCAGCGCCGTCGAAAGCCAGGCCGGCAAAATAGTCGAACACCGTTTCGAGCGGCCCCGTGCCAGCGTTCTCCCCGAGCACCCCCGCGCGCCGCGCCCGTTCGCTCATCAGCACTACGCCTGCCATCCAACCATGCGATTGCTCGCGCACGGCCTGCATCACCCCTGGATCGGTCAGTCCGCGTGAGGCACCGATGGCTTCGGTCTCCGCATCGGTCAGACGCATGTGGTCCCACCCCAAGGTGGCGATCATCCCGTTCACCATGGATCGGGCGAACGCTGGCGGCGGATCGCGCCGACTGCAGACGAACGCGTTCGAGCCGGGCGGCAACTCGTCCCAGGCGGCAGTCAAGGCCTGGTGCAAGGCGATGTCGTCGCCGGCGTCCTGGAAATTGTCGAGCACGAGAGTGCTGCCCTGCGGCAGTCTCTGGAACGCTTCGCGGATCCAGCGCCGGGCGAAACCCGGCACGTCAGCCAGGTACTCCGGCGTCAATAGCGGAAGCGGTTTCGTCCCTGCAGGGACGAGCGCCTCGACGGCCTGCCGCAGGTAGTAGAAGAACGTAGCCGGGTCGGCATCACCCGAATCCACCCGGTACCACAGGGTCGGAATCGCTCGCCCGGCCAGGTAGTCGGCGACGACCGTCGTCTTGCCGGCCCCGGGCGGCCCCACGACCCAGACCACCGGACGACGGCGACACTCGTCCAGCAGTGCGTGCAACCGTTCGCGCCGCACAACGCCCTCGAGGCGCGGTGCGGCGAGCTTGGCGATCCTGGGGGCCGACTGCGCCATCCACCCTCCTGACATGCCATTGGCGTTCAGCCTCGGTCCGAGGCACGGTCACCATTCTCGCGCGCTCCAGCACACAGATCGATTACCGATTGGTGCAAGTCATCCCCAATGGCGGCACTTCAGCCCCGCCGGGCCGGCAACGACCGGAGGCCAATGGCCTTCGTCAGGCAAAGGCAGTGCGCGGGGACTGTCTGTGTCCGGCCTCAGCCGCAAGAGGGCTGGCTCCTTAGGGGATAGGGCCGCAGGCCGGTCGGGGGGGACCGCAACTCTTCACCGAATGTCGGGATCGTCCTCCACGGATTCGAGCGCATTCGGTGTATTGCCTCCAGTCAGGAGACACGAACAGCCTCGCGCTCGATCGTGCCTCTTGATCGAGCTTTGAGGGTGGCCTTTGTCACCAGGTCCACCGGGCGACCGATCAGGTCTTCGAGGAAAACCTTGAGATCCATATACCGATCGAAAGTCGAAGGAACTTCGAACTCGACCACCATATCGACGTCGCTCGAAGGCCTGGCTTCGCCGCGCGCAGCCGAACCGAGCAAGTGCGAAGAGGCGACCCCGAGCTCGCGCAATCGAGCCTGGTTCGCCTGAACGAGTCGAACGATGTCTTCGCGGTTCACGGGGCAATATCACGCAACGGGTGATCCGGTCATAGCATCGAGAGGCAGGAACGAACGGTCGCGCCGCACCACGCTCTCGAGACGAGATGCGGCAAACTTGGCCATCCTGAGAGTCGACTGCGCCATCCACCCACCCGACATGCCAGTGGCGTTCAGCCTAGGTCCGCGGCACGATCACCGTTCGCGCGGACTCCAGCACACAAGCGGGGTATTTATCCGCCGGAGGCACCAGCATCGACCTCTTCGTCGGTTCACGTTATGCGCGTCGTTGATCTTGACGTCAACTTCACGCATGATCCAGACATGCCGATGAAGCCGGCATCACTGGACGACCTCCTGACATCGTTGACCGAGGCTGCCCACCGCCGCGGGCTTAACGATGCGCAATGGGCTGCCGGCGCAGGACTGCCCAAGGAGACGCTGTCGCGCCTGCGCCGACGCACCGACTGCAGCTTGTCGACGCTGCAGGCCTTGGCATCAGCCGCAGGTGCGCACTTGAAGGTTGCACTCTTCGACATACCGGACATCACGTCGGACGGTCACATGCCGACCAGGGTCGATCGCGCCTACGAGTCCGAACTGCTCCGGGTCTGCGCCTCGGGTTCGCTGGATCCCGGTCAGTGGCGGGCCGTCGGCCCGCAGTACTTCATGGCGGGGCTCGCCACGATGCTGGCAAGCGCTCGGGAGTTCGATCGTCGCGGCCTGCTCGAGCTCGCGGAGACCCTGCATCCTGGCATGACGAATCCAGAGGTCTTCGCCGCCTGGCTGGATCGAAGTCCAGTCCGTCCGTCGCGCTTCTTGCCGATGGTTCGAGCGGCTATCTCCAAGGCCACCGGCGTGCGCGCCGGCGAGGGAGCGCGCCCAAGACCAAAATCAAAGAAACAGAGCTGATAGTTCCGCCGCACGCTCGCACCACCATGACCTTGCCTCCCACCGATATCCTCATCGCCGCGCCTCTCATCATCTTCGCGGCGTACACCATCTTCGGCATCTCGGGCTTCGGATCGGCGCTGATCTCGATCCCGCTGCTCGCCCATTTCCTGCCGCTCACGACGGTGGTGCCGATGATGGTGCTGCTCGATTTCTCGGCGGCAGTGACGACGGGCATGCGCTTCCGCGGGGATGTCGAGCGCGCGGAGGTCAAGCGTGTGGTGCCGGCGATGTTCGTCGGAGTGATCCTCGGGGTGCTGCTCCTATCCAGGGTGCCGGGTGAGGCGCTCATCACTGTGCTCGGCTTCTTCGTCGCCGGCTACGGCGTTCACCGGCTGCTCGCGCGTGGTTCGCCACGCCGCTTTCCCGACGTGGCAGCCCACCCCACCGGTCTGCTCGGCGGCATGCTTGGAGCGATGTTCGGCGTGGGCGGACCGGTCTACGTCGTCTACTTCGCTTCACGCATCCACGACACGGCGCGCCTGCGGGCAACGCTGTCGGTCGTCTTCTCGCTCAGCACGGGATTCCGCATCGCCCTGTTCATCGTCTCCGGGTTGCTACTCGACTGGCGTCTCCTGGCCGCCGCGATCGCACTGTTTCCCTTGATGTGGTTCGGCACGCGCCTCGGCCAGCGATTGCACCTGCGCCTGTCGCAGGTGCAGCTCGCGCGCTTCGTGGCCGTGCTCCTGATCGCCAGCGGGGGATCGCTGGTGGCTCGAGGGTTCGGGTGGCATTGACCGGACCCAAGTCCGGATCAGCGCACCATAGCCATAGTCGCGTCCGAAAGATCTTCGTCGCGACGTTTCTATTGGTCGGCGCGACGCTGATCCTTTGGGCCTTCGTGTTCGAACCGGCCAGCCTCCGCACGGCCACGTACGAACTCCCGGTTCCCGGCTGGCCCCGCCAGTGCTCAGGTTTGCGCATTGCCGTGCTGGCGGACCTGCACATCGGGTCGCCCTTCAACGGTCCGGGCAAGCTCGATCGCGTCGTTCGCGCGACCAACGAAGCGCAGTCCGACCTCGTGCTGCTGACCGGTGACTACGTCATCCAGAAGGTGCTCGGCGGGACGTTCGTCCCACCGGAAACCATCGCCGCAACGCTGCGTCAACTCTCGCCGCGGCTCGGATCCTGGGCCGTGCTGGGCAATCACGACTGGTGGCTCGACGGCGGGCGTGTCCGCCGCGCGCTCGAATCCGCCGGCATCCGGGTGCTGGAAGACTCGTCCGTTCGCGTCGATTCCGGCGCCTGCAGCTTCTGGCTGGTGGGTATCGGCGACCTATGGGAGGGACGCCACGACGTGCGTCGCGCACTCGGCCTCGTCACCGACCAGGCACCGATCATCGCGTTCACCCACAACCCGGACCTCTTTCCCGACATGCCAGCGCGCGTGAACCTGACGGTAGCGGGCCACACGCACGGAGGGCAGGTGCGTGTGCCGTTCCTGGGGCGACCCATCGTGCCGTCGCGTTTCGGTGAACGCTATGCCGTCGGCCACATCGTGGAAGACGGCAGGCACCTGTTCGTGAGTTCCGGCATAGGGACCAGCATCCTGCCGGTCCGGTTTCTCGTGCCGCCGGAAGTCGCGGTCTTGACGCTGCGCGCACCCACCGGCGACTGAGGTGCCGGTTCGCTCGTAGCCAAGTCAGAGCAAAGCAGCTATCCCGGCCGCAGCGGCCGGAAGAACTCCACGATCTCGCGCGTCAGCGCTTCGGGCTGCTCCATCGCCGCGAAATGTCCGCCTTTCGGCATCGGCGTCCAGCGCTGGATGTTGGTGTACA
>JAIESW010000014.1 GCA_019745565.1 Burkholderiales bacterium | reverse complement strand
CGTTGGGAGTCGCATGGTCACGGCAATGGTTCGCGTCCAGTGTCAGTGACTCCGGCGTAAACTTCGCTATCCGCCTTGTTGGAGCACTCTCATGTCCACCCTGCTCAAAGAACTTTCAGAGAAAGCCAGATCTCTCACTATCGAGGAGCGAGCTCAGCTCGCGCAAGAGTTGCTCGAGTCTGTTGAGCGCGATGCAGACCCGGAGGTGCAAGCGGCCTGGGAAGCCGAGATCGCCAGCCGCATAGCCAAGTACGAGCGGGGCGAGGCGAAGCTTGTCCCAGCCGAAGAGGTCTTTGCCGCGGCACGCCGCCTGACTCAGTGAAGTCGGTTCGCTTCCTCGAGGAGGCGCAGGAGGAGTTTCTCGATCAGATTTCGTACTACGAAGAGCAACAGAAGGGGCTTGGAGGGCAGTTCCGAGAAGCCGTGGTAGCGGCAATCGCTCTTGCTTCGGCGCACGCGAAGCTTGGCTCTCCATGGAAGCTTCGAACGCGACGTATCTTTCCGAAGGGTTTCCCGTTCTCCGTGGTGTACCGAGTTGAACCCACGGAGTTGGTCGTATTCGCAGTCGCACATTTCAAGCGTCGGCCGGCGTACTGGCGTCGGCGAAAATGATGCCCAACCCGCACATCCACCTGACCGGCAACGGCGCGCTTCGCACCGCATTGCCGTCAGGTGATGCTCATCGTTGAGGGCCGCATTTCTAGGCGTCGAACGGCCGCATAGTGGCCTAAGCCAGACTTATGGACCCCTGAAGCGATGGACAGCAATCGCTGCATTGCTGTCTCTCAGCTTGGCATGGTGAAGGACCGTCACTGGTCTAAGCAGTCATCAATGCGTTTGAAATTACCGGCCGTGTTCTCATCGGCCGGGCTCATCCCCGCGCCATCTCCACAAAGTCCTGCAGATAGTCCACATCGTCATCCGATTCACGCAGGCCCAGGAAGATCTGTTTCTTGAGGCCGTGCCGGCCCAGACGCACGGGCGTGATGTCCATGCGGGTGGCGTATTCCTCGACCAGCCAGCGTGGCAGCGCGGTGACCCCCCGACCGCTGGCGACCATCTGCAGCAGGATGTCGGTGGTCTCGATGCTGCGGTGCTGGCGCGGTGCGATGCCTGCGGGCGTGAGGAACTGGTTGAACACGTCGAGCCGCTCGGGAGCCACGGGGTAGGTGATGAGGATCTCCTGCGCCAGCTGCCGGGGTAGCACATGGGTGGCGCCAGCCAGCCTGTGGCTGCGCGGGACGACCAGCACCTGTTCGTAGTCGAACACGGGCTCGAAGCGCAGGCCGGGCTTGAACAGGGGGTCGGGCGTGACGAGCAGGTCGATCTCAAAACCGAACAGCGCACCGATGCCGCCGAACTGGAATTTCTGCTTCACGTCCACGTCCACGTCGGGCCAGCGCGCGAGGTAGGGCGCCACGAGCTTGAGCAGCCACTGGTAGCAGGGGTGGCATTCCATGCCGATGCGCAGCGTGCCGCGTTCGCCCTCGGCGTATTGCCGCAGGCGTTCCTCGGCCTGGTTCAGTTGGGGCAACACACGGTTGGCTACAGCCAGGAGGTACTCACCCGCCTGGGTGGGGATGAGCTGGCGCCCCTCGCGTCGCCAGATGGCCGTGCCCAGCAGCGACTCCAGTTTTTTCACCGAATGGCTCAGGGCCGACTGGGTCAGGCACAGGGTGTCTGCCGCCGCCGTCAGCGAGCCCTGTCTGGCCACTTCCTGCACGATGGCGAGGTGGATGCGCTCCAGCATAGATGAGTCGATCTCATGGATGGTTGAAATAAGACCATTGTACGTAATGGATCTGCCTGCCTAGGATGCCGCGCTGCATCGCATCTCTTCTCGCAAAGGCAAACCCAGCATGGCCCTGATCCACAACCTTGGTTTCCCCCGCATCGGCGCGAAGCGTGAACTCAAGTTCGCGCTGGAGTCCTACTGGAAAGGCGAGTCCTCGCGCGCGGCCCTGCTTGCCATGGGCGCGCAGCTGCGCCAGCGCCACTGGCAGCAGCAGGCCGGGCTGGACCTCGTGCCCGTGGGCGATTTTTCCTTCTACGACCAGGTGCTGGACATGAGCTTCACGCTGGGCAACCTGCCCGAACGCGTGCGTGGTTTTCACGGTGAGGTGCTCGACAACTACTTCCGTGTCGCGCGCGGCCGGTCCGCAGCAGGCGCCGATGACCACAGCGCCTGCTGCGGCGGCGTGGCCGCTGGCGAGATGACCAAGTGGTTCGACACCAACTACCACTACATCGTGCCGGAGTTCACGGCTGCGACCGACTTCAAGCTCGACGCCTCGCGTCTGCTGGCGCAGCTGGCTGAAGCGAAAGCCCAGGGCGTGCAAGCCAAGCCCGTGATCGTGGGGCCGGTGACCTACCTCGCCATCGGCAAGGCCAAGGACGACTCTGACAAGCTGGCCCTGCTGCCGCGCCTGCTCGTGGCCTATGCCGAGCTGCTGGAGACCCTGGCCGCGCAGGGTGTGGCCTGGGTGCAGATCGACGAACCGCTGCTCGTGGCCGAACTCGACGCCGACTGGCAGCACGCCTACAACATGGCCTACCACCAGCTCAAGAGCTGCAAGGTCAAGCTGCTGCTGGCGACCTATTTCGGCCCCCTGCTGGAAAACGGCTACCTGGCCGCCAACCTGCCCGTGGCGGGCCTGCACATCGACGCGGTCCAGGGCCGTGACGATGTCTTGCCTGTGCTCAACCTGCTGCCGTCGCACAAGGTGCTGTCGCTGGGGGTGATCAATGGCCGCAACATCTGGAAGACCGACCTCAACGCGGTGCTCGACTGGCTGGAGCCGTTGGCGCAGCGCCTGGGTGAGCGCCTGTGGATTGCGCCTTCGTGTTCGCTGCTGCATGTGCCGGTGGATCAGCGCAACGAACAGAAACTCGATGCCGAGGTGCAGTCCTGGTTGGCCTTTGCCCTGCAAAAGCTCGAAGAGCTGCAGGTGCTGGGCATGGCCCTGCGCGCAGGGCGTGCCGCGGTGAAAGACGCGCTGGCCGCCAATCAGGCTGCGCTGACGGCACGGCGTGTTTCGCCGCGTGTGCACAACCCTGCCGTGCAGGCAGCGGTGGCCAAGATCAGCGCCAGCCTGGGCCAGCGTGAACACGACTATGCCCAGCGTGCGCCCAAGCAGGCCGCCCTGCTCCAACTGCCGGTCTACCCGACCACCACCATCGGTTCCTTCCCTCAGACGGCCGAGATCCGCCATGCGCGCAGCGAGTTCAAGACCGGTCGCCTGGACGAAGCGGGCTACCAGGCGGCGATGAGAAAGGAGATCGCACGCAGCGTGCGCGAGCAGGAGGTCCTGGGCCTGGACGTGCTGGTGCATGGCGAGGCCGAGCGCAACGACATGGTGGAGTACTTCGGCGAGCAGCTCGAGGGTTATGCCATCAGCCAGTTCGGCTGGGTGCAGTCCTACGGTTCGCGCTGCGTGAAGCCGCCGATTCTTTTCGGCGACATCAGTCGCCCCCAGGCGATGACGGTGGAATGGATCCGCTACGCGCAGTCCCTGACCACCAAGCCCATGAAGGGCATGCTGACCGGGCCGGTGACCCTCCTCAACTGGTCCTTTGTGCGCGACGACCAGCCGCGCTCCTTGTCATGCAAGCAGCTCGCGCTGGCGATCCGCGAGGAGGTGCTGGACCTGGAGGCAGCCGGCGTGCACGTGATCCAGATCGACGAGGCCGCGCTGCGCGAAGGCCTGCCGCTGCGCCGTTCCTCGTGGAAAAACTATCTGGACTGGGCCGTGGAGTCCTTCCGCATCACGGCCAACGGCGTGCGCGACGCGACACAGATCCACACCCACATGTGTTATTCGGAGTTCAACGACATCATCGCCTCGATCGCCGAGATGGATGCGGACGTGATCACCATCGAGACCTCGCGCTCGGACATGGAGTTGCTCGACGCCTTCGACCACTTCAAATACCCGAACGAAATCGGCCCCGGCGTCTACGACATCCACTCGCCCAACATCCCGACGCAGGCGCACATGGTGCAGCTCATGCGCAAGGCCGCTGAGCGCATCCCTGCCGAGCGCCTGTGGGTCAACCCGGACTGCGGGCTCAAGACGCGCCAGTGGTCCGAGGTGCTGCCCGCGCTGAAGCACATGGTGGGCGCGGCGCGCGAACTGCGTGCCACGACGACTGCCTAGGGCAGGCCATACTGAATTCGCCTCGCAGTGCATGGGGCGGGGTGTTCCCGGGCAAGATCCGTGGTCTCGGGGCCTGCCTCTTCCTCTGATGCGCCTGCTCGCCGGGCGGCATCGGCGTGCGTGTCTGCCCCGCGTCGTGTCTTGCCTGTTTCCCCGCCTGTTGAACCGGAGGAAACACACGTGTCTGTCGTTATCGAAACATCCGCTCCCGCGGACATCCTGCTGCCCTCCATGGTCGTCGTCGACATGGTCTGGCCCGATCAATCCAACCACCACGGCACCCTGTTCGGTGGCGCGGCCCTGTCCATGCTCGATCGCTTGGCCTTCATCATGGGCAGCAAGGTGCTGCGTGGTTCCGTGGTCACGGCCGCGGTGAGCCGACTGGACTTTGCCGCGCCGGCGCCGGCCGGCCATCTGGTGGAATGCCGTGCGCAGGTCATCCACCGCGGGCGCCGTTCCGTCACCGTGGACGCACGGCTAATTGCCGAAGACCTGCTCAGCGGCCGGCGTACCGACTGCCTCTCAGGTGAATTCGTGATGGTGCGTCAGGCCGATGGGGCGCCTGCTGAGGTGCCTGAACTGGCGCAGAAAGCGGATGACGCTTGTGCTGCAAATGCGGCGATGGCTTGTGCCACCGTCGCCGAGATCGTTTTTCCGGTGCATGTGAACCACCGCGGTGTGCTGCATGGTGGCCCGGCCATGGCCTGGATGGCCAAGGCCGGCTTTGTGGCGGCCACGCGCCAGGTGCGCCGACCCGTGGTGATGGCGGGCACCGAGCGGCTGGACTTCGTGGCCTCGGCGCGGTTAGGGGATGTGGTCGAGGTGAGCGCCCGTGTCATCGGCACGGGCCGGCGCTCCATCCGTGTGCAGGCCGATATGTGGGCCGAGTCGTCGAGCAGCGGCGAACGCCGGCTCTGCGCCTCGGCCCCGCTGGCCTATGTGGCCATTGAGGCTTGAGATCGCCGCTGCTGCCCGTGCACCACTGCCCGGTGTGCGCCAAGCCCCTGGTGTCGCGTCAGCGCGGAAGCAAGAAGGCACGCCGGTATCACAGATACAAGCAGAGTTTCGATGAAGCCTTACAGGTGCTTCGAGGCGGACGCGGAAGAGCGGCGTGCCGCTCAAGCTACTCGTTGGGCGCGATCCGTGTGCTATCGGTAAGTCACCACGCGCTATTCTCGTCTGTCATAGCTGGTGCTCGACATGGCTCGTCGCAAAAGCTTCGCATGCCCGTGCCAGGTCTCCATCGGTTGCAGCCTCATGCGTGCTTGAACTTCGTGACCATATGAGGGCTGTGGTCACGGTGTGGCTGAACGATGGACAGCCCTCAATACCGAGTTGGGAGGACCTCATGAGACCTGTTGGGCTATTGGCGAGCACATTCGCCGCTGTGACTTTCTTCTTCACTTATAACTGTTCGCTTGCCGCGGACAATTGCACTGGGTATGACGTGCTTGTCACTCAGAGTGCCGAGACTAACGATTTGGGAAAAGGACACACAGTGACGCTCGTGAGCCAGAGCAGCCTCTTAATTTCCGAGGATGCACCCATCTACAATTTGGTCAGCGGCGTATGCCAGGGCTCGTTGCTTAGCACGCCAGATGGCAAAACGCGCGGCAACGGCCACTGTGCACGCCGCGATAAGGACGGTGATACTCAGAGCATCGAGTGGTCGCAATCGCCCGGGGCTCAAAAGAACGCGTGGAAGCTTACCGGTGGAACGGGAAAATTCGCGGGCAAGACCGGCTCCGGATGGGGAGAAGCGGTGCGGTCCGATGGGAAAATTCTTGTTGTGAAGTGGGGAGGCACCTGCAATTAGTGATACCTGCGTCGAGGGCCGCAATCGGAGCCTCATAGTTTCCCGTTCCGGACTCTTGAGACGCAGCGCCCAGCAATCAGTTGCACCGGACGCGCAAGCGGCTTCGCTCTGCTGATTGCGCGCCGGTGAACTGAGGCGTGCGGCATCTCCACCGCGGGCCTGCGCTCTCCTCTGAAGGCTCAATCCTGCGTAGGCCGGAAAGGGAGACAATTTCCTTCTCTGACATTCGGGAGTGCCACATGGAGTGACTGCTGTTCGGACTCGCGCCGAAGAAGGGGGGCCTTGCCCTCAATCCCGAGACGGGCACGACGACACAGGGCGAAACGATCGAAGAAGCGATCGACAACCTGAGGGATGCAACGGCGCTTTACTTGACCGAATTTTCCCTGACGAAGGCAGATCACCCGGTAGCTACGACGTTTACCGTACCCGCCGGTGCCTAAGCTCCCGCGGGTCTCTGGGGCCGAAGCGGTCGGAGCGCACGAAAAGCTGAGTTTCGTGAGGGTACATCAGGGCGGCAGTCACGTCGTTCTGCGACGAGGTGCAATCGGATGCGTGGTTCCATTGCACTGCGAATTGAAGTTGGGACGCTCGCAGGCGTATCACGACAGGCACAAGTTCAAGCAGACGATTTCATCGGGGCACTATGACGCTCGACCCAGCGCTCGTCCTGGCCGTCCGACTGCAGCGTCCGGCCGCACAGCGTCGTCGTTGATCGGTGCCGGCATCCCGTCTCCTGACGCAGCAGAATGTCGATTGCGCTGCCTTGACCTGTAATCCGCCTGACCATCAACGGGATGCGTCGCCCGCTGCTGCCATCAGGTGATGCTTGCCATTAGACGCCAGGAGACATCATGACCGTTCAGCGTATGGACAACGTCGGCATCGTGGTCGAGAACCTCGATGCCGCCATCGAGTTCTTCACCGAACTTGGTCTCGACCTGGAGGGGCGTGTCCCGGTTGAAGGAGACTGGGCAGATGGCGTCACCGGATTGCGCGGCATGCGCGTGGAGATTGCCATGATGCGTACACCAGACGGCCACAGCCGGCTCGAGTTGTCCCGCTTTCTCGCGCCGCCCGTGGTTGCCGATCACCGTGTCGCGCCGGTGAACGCTCTTGGTTACCTGCGGGTAATGTTCACCGTGGACGACATCGACGATACGCTCGCCCGACTCGGCAAGCTCGGCGCGAAGCTCGTCGGCACAGTGGTCCAGTATGAAAACATGTACAGGCTCTGCTATATCCGTGGTCCCGAAGGAATTCTCATCGGGCTCGCCCAACAGCTCGGGCAGCAAATGTCCCGGGAGGATCCGATGGCACGAAACCGTTGAGAGCCGGACAGCGATGGCCGTCGTATTGCGAAAAACTGGCCCGAACCGGTCCGGAGCGCACCGCGTACGAGTTATCGCGTGAGGAAAGGAGGTGTGTATGGCCAAGCTCGTATTCGGAATGAACCAGTCTCTCGACGGCTACGTCGACCATACGGGGTTTGCGCCAGGCCCCACGCTCTTCCGCCACTTCATCGAGGAGGCTCAAGGCCAGGCAGGCAGTGTGTACGGTCGCCAGATGTATGAGGTCATGCGTTATTGGGACGACGAGCATCCCGAATGGAATTCGGACGAACGCGCCTTCGCGGCAGCGTGGCGGAAACAGCCGAAATGGGTCGTCTCGCGCACGTTGAAGTCGGTCGGCCCCAACGCCATGCTCGTCGAGGATGATCTCGAGGGCGCGATCCGCAAACTGAAGGCCGAGCGCGACGGGGAGATCGAAGTGGCTGGTCCGAACCTGGCGCGAAGTCTCACCGAGCTTGGCCTGATCGACGAGTATCGAATCTACCTGCACCCCGTCGTGCTTGGTCACGGCAAGCCCTATTTCGCCGGACCGCGGCCGCGGCTTCGCCTCATGGCCAGCGATCGGATGGGCGAGGACGTGATCAGGCTTACCTACGTTCCTGCTTAGTCTTGCGACTCGCCTGATCCAGGCGTCGCCCGACGGCAACGACCGGCGGAGCACGCCGTTGCCGTCCGGCGGTGCCTATCGTTGGGCATCGGTCATCCGTATGTGATCTGTAAGACCGGGTCCGCTAGCCTGTGGCACCGCTGGGATCGTCGGAGCGTACGTCGGTCTTCGTTGCCGCGACATGCGCCAGACCGACGTCACGGAACATGGAGGAACGCCATGTCTGATCACGTGAGTCGTCGCAGGTTTTTGCGCGCCGGAACGACGGTGGCCTCGATCGCTGCAATGTCGCAGCCGTGGCTTGGATCGATGGCCTTCGCGGATTACGCGGTGGCGCCGGCGAAACGACGTGCCGCTTCCAAGCTCACCGCCACAAATCCCATCCTCGTCGGATACGCGAGAGCGATCGCCGCGATGAAGGCGTTGCCGGCGAGCAATCCTTGCAGTTGGGAAGCCCAGGCGGCCATTCATTGGCCGGGCACGGGGGCGGCGGGGCCATGCGAGCACGGCAACATGTTCTGGTCCTGGCATCGCATGTATCTGTATTGGTTCGAACGGATTATCCGCCACCAATCGGGCATGTACGACTGGTCGCTGCCGTACTGGGACTACGATTGGGAAGCGCCGAACCCGGTGTCGACCGCCGCCCAGCGGCAAATCCCGGCTCCGTTTCGTGTTACTACCAGCCAGCTGTACGACGGGACACGCAATTCCGGACTGAACGGTGGCGGCTCGCTGGCGACCGGGACGACAGCGACGGCGACAGGCTTCTCGCCCACCTCGTACATGACCGCGCAAAGCGCGATCAACGGCACGCCGCATGGCGCGGTGCATGTTGCCGTCGGGGGGAACATGGGCAGCTTCCCCACCGCGGGACTCGATCCGCTCTTCTGGATTCACCACTGCGAGATCGACCGACTGTGGAATCTCTGGCTCGCCAAAGGTGGTGGGAGGAGCGATCCTTTGAGCGACTCGGTGTGGAAATACACCAAGTTCACCTTCTACAACGAGTGCTGCGAGGAAGTGCAGATGACCGGCTGCGACGTCCTGCGGGCCGCGCAGCAGTTGAGCTACGTCTATGAGGTTGAGCCGAATCAGGTCAAACAGTACTGCCTCAGGATCGATCGTCCCTGGGTATTTCCGGAATTGATCCGTGCAATCAAGTTGCCGGATCCCTTCGTTCTCGACAAAGGCCTCCGGATGCTGACGTTGGTCGAGGCGGGCGACCGGGAATTCGTGAGCCGTCTCCGGTCGATCGCGAAAAGCTCGAAAGAATCGGTGATCCTGCAGTTGAAGGGTCTCGAAGCGGATCTCCAACCGGGAGTCATGTGGCAGGTTTTCGTCGGCCTGCCTCCGAATGCCAAGCTGGATGTGGCGAGCCCGCATTTCGTCGGCAATGTGGCCCTGTTTGGCAACGGCGTCAAAGGCGACGGGCATCACGCGGCCGAGTTCACCTTTCCGCTCAATCGCGCGCTGAGTGCCTCGAGCAATGCGTCGATGGTGCAAGTGACCTTCGTTCCGACATCCGGCGTCATCGTCGACAAGCGTCCACAGGCGGCGGAGGTCAGGGCGCCGGTTCGGGTGGGCGAGGTGAACCTGTTGCTGGAGAAGGCGCAGCCGAAATCGCAGTAGCGATACTGGTTCGACGACGGCTTCGGCGAGTACGAGGCTCAGTGCTTGCCGGAAGATCGTGAGCCCGCGGCTGCTACTGCTCGCCGCGACTCTGCCGCTCGCGCTGGCCATTGGGCGCCGTGAACGTAAGCCAACCGGACCAGAGGTGGTGCAGTACGTATGACGTGATCATGGCGGGCGAGACCGGAAAGCAGTAATGTCCGATTGCGAGGTGCGGGGGTGTGCCGCCGCCGCTGGCTCGCACTTTCCTAACCACGAAATACGGGAGGAGTCATGAAGAAACTAGCCGCGATCGGGCTAAGCTGTGCCGTCTTCATCGCTACACCAAGTTTCGCGCAAACGCCAAAGCAACTGGACGATTATCGGTGGCAGGTGGGGTCGTACAAATGCACCGGAGGTACAGCGGGGGAAGGCGCCCATCCTTTCACGGCAACGTACACTCTGACCCGGGAATTCGATGGCGGGGTCTATGTAGAGCGCTACGTCGAAGCGAAGACCGCTCAGCACCAACAGCCATTCTCGATCATCCATCTCTATACTTACGACAGCAAGAATCAGCTGTACGTCCGCAATGGTGTCGATGGCAACGGCGGCCGGCACGAACATACCTCGACCGGCTGGTCCAACGGGGTGTGGATCTGGGACGCAGGCGGATTTCGTATCCCCGTTACACGCGGTGAGAATCAGTTCAGCTTCAAGGCCGAGTTGCTGAAAGATGGCAACTGGGTGCTCCTCGCAAGCGGCGTTTGCAAGAAGTAGGTTAAGGAAAGCGCGTGGAGGGGCGCGCGCCTGCGGGCATCCCAACCATGCCGTGCAACGACGTCGATCCTCGCGCTGCAGCCGGCCGCAACAGCGAAGCGAGGTTCGCTGTTGCGGTTACCTGAGCGAGACGTTGTCCCGCATGATTCTTCGCGATACCCGGATCGCTATTGCCGCCCTTGGCGACTTCGGCGCCCGGGCCAACTCAGATGGAAGGCGTCAGAGCCGTTCGCCAATCAGGGCGGCTGCCCGGGGCGCTGGGTCTGCTGGATTCTCGTACCTTCGACGCCCTCAAGCCTTCCGCACAGGGCAAGCGCGTGGCGTTCGATGGTCTGCGTCGCACGGTCATCGACGGTCCGTTCACCGAGACGAAGGAACTGATCGCCGGCTTCTGGCTCTGGGAAGTGAAGGACATGGACGAGGCGGTCGCCTGAGTCAAGCGCTGCCCCGATCCGATTCCGGACCCGGGGTGGAAACGAATAGGGTGGGACGAGGCCTTGGACCTGACGGCCGCTGCGATGCGCCGGGCCGCGGATATCTGCGTGTGGAGCAACGGGCCGCACCTCGTGCGCGCGCCCGGCTCAACGACCAACTCGACCCGCGGGTCGCGGGCGGTACGCGCGGCTCGTGGCAGGCCTGCGCCGAGATCGGCGCACCCGGCTACCATCCGTTCGGCCCGACGGGTGCTAACTTCAACCTGCTCGTCGATGCCGCCGCGCTCGATCCGGTCAGCGGCACGGCTTCGCACCGCGGTTATCTGTGCGAGGTTCGACCCGTCGCATAGCTCCGGGCAAAGATCATGAAAGCACAGGAACGAGAGACCCTGCTCAAGGCGCTGAAGACTCGCTTCGAGAAGAACATGCACCGGCACGAGGGAATTTCTTGGGCCGACGTCCGGAGCAGGCTCGAGGGAGACTTCGATGCACTGAGGGCGCTCGGGAACATGGAAGCAACCGGCGGGGAGCCCGACATCATCGGTCAGGACCGGAAGTCCGGCCAGTACGTCTTTTGCGATTGCTCCGCGGAAAGCCCGAGCGGCCGCAGAAGCCTCTGCTACGACGGCGCAGCGCTCGAGTCCCGCAAGGAACACAAACCGCAGAGCAGCGCTGTGGAAATGGCCGCCGCCTTGGGGATCGACATGCTGTCGGAGGAACAGTATCGGGAGCTGCAGAAGCTCGGCGAGTTCGATACCAAGACGTCCAGCTGGGTTACAACGCCGTCCGACGTTCGAGCGCTGGGAGGCGCACTCTTCTGCGACAGGCGCTACGGCAAGGTGTTCGTGTATCACAACGGCGCGCAGTCTTACTACGCTGCCAGAGGCTTTCGCGGGTTGCTTCGCGTGTGAGTCAGCGCTTCGGGTACCACGCCCTGGAGGTATGGAATGGCCAAGTTCCTTCGAGTGCCGCTTGCCGTCGTGGTTGGCGTCGCAGTGGGAAGCGCGGTCAACATGGGTCTCATCATGGTCAGCGGCAAGGTCGTCCCGCCGCCCGCCGGCGGCGACGTCACGTCGATGGAAGGGCTGAAGGCCTCGATGCACCTGTTCGAGCCGAGGCACTTCATCTTCCCGTTCGCAGCACACGCGCTGGGAACCTTCGTCGGTGCACTGATCGCCGCGCTGCTTGTTCCCGCGAGATCCGTGATTGCGGCGCGTGCGGTCGGTGGCCTGTTTCTGCTGGGGGGTAAACCATGACGGCAAACAAGACGCAGGCAACCGGGGCCAGCGTCGAGGCGTACATCGCCTCCAGAGCGAACGAGGAGCAAAGCGCGGATTGCAGGGCACTGATGGCTCTGCTCGGCAATATCACGCAACAGCCGCCGAAGATGTGGGGGCCGAGCATCGTTGGCTACGGCTCCTACCGGTACACCTACGAGAGCGGAAGAACCGGAGAGGCGTGTCTTGCCGGATTCGCCATCCGCGGCCGGGAACTGGTCGTCTACCTCTCGGCGGAGGGAGAGAACCAGGCCGCGTTGCTGCCGAAGCTCGGCAAGCACCGGATGGGCAAATCGTGCCTGTACTTCAAGCGACTGGCCGACCTCGACCGGTCGATCCTGGAGCGGCTGATCGCGGGCTCGGTTGCAGAGATCAAACGCCGGTATGGCGCTGCCGATGCCTCGTAGGCCCCAGGGCTGTTCGTGGTGTGCTCAGCTCTTCAGTTCGACCAGGACCTCGTGGTACCGGTGGTCGTCGACGTTCTTCGCGGCGTGGGTGTCGCCGCCCTTGCGAAAGTAGACCTCACCGGCGTTCAACGTGAGGCGCGTGGTCCCGGTCGCACGCATGACTTCGAGCATCGCGCCCTCGATCGGATAGAAGAAGTAGTCGTGATCGTGTCTGTGCGCTTCGATGCTCTCGCCGGGCTGCAGCGTGAACTCCCACACGCGGACGCGATCGTTCTCGAAGACCAGCTTCGTTCCCACGTCGGCCATCGGTGTCTCCTGCAAGGACCTACCCGCGAGTCACGTGGGCGGCGACGCACAGCCACCGGCCGTCGCGCAGCATCCAGATGTCGGTGTAGCGGCCGGCACCGGGCTGGCCGTCGGGTTTGGTATAGGTGGTGCGGCCGTGGATGATCGCCGTATCGCTCAGGATGCGGATGCGGACGTCTTCGCACTTCAGGTTCGACACCGCGGCGAGTCGGCCGATCTGCGCGAGGAACTGTTGCTTGTCCACCAGCGAACCGTCCGGATTGGTGTTCAGGAAGTCGTCCGACAGGATTTCGCCGAAGCGCTTCACGTCGGACTTCGCGACCGAGGCGATGTATTCCTCGTTGAGCTTCTGCAGCGCCTGCATGTGGGCGCCGCTGGCGGCGGCTTCGCCGGGCATGGTTCTTCTCCTGTGGATCGCAACGAAAGCGCATCCTAGCCCGCACGTCCGGATGCCGAAAGGTGCCGCCGTCGGCGTGACGGAGGGGATGACGCTGTGCTGGTCATCCCCGAACCTTCCGGCTACGCTTTGTGGCCCATCGATCCACCGGATCACGGAAAGGGACCAGAAGATGACGAGCAGCGAACAGCCTGCCGGGACCCATTCGCGCCGCGACTTCCTGAAGCTCGCCGGCATGGGTGCCATGGCCATGGGTCTGGGTGCGGGGCGCGCCCTGGCGAACGACGGTGCCCGTCCGTACAACATCCTTTTCTTCCTGACCGATCAGGAACGCTTCTTCCGGCCCGGCGAACTGCCGGTGGGCTTCGAGCTGCCGGCGCACGAGCGGCTGATGGCCAGCGGCACGACGTTCGTGAATCACCGCATCAACTCCTGCGTGTGCACGCCGTCGCGCTCGGTCCTCTACACCGGTCGGCACATCCAGCAGACGCGGAT
>JAIESW010000062.1 GCA_019745565.1 Burkholderiales bacterium | reverse complement strand
CCGGGCGACGACCGAGCCTGAGACTACTCGGCCTGCGACACGAGCCCGAACTTGCGAAGCGTCTTTCCAGGAAGCTGCCGCTTCGACCACGCATAAACGTCGTTGTAGCCGTAGGTGGCTGCGAGCGCTTTCCGGCTGTCACGGTTCACGAGACGGCCCAGCACCACGTCGTACGCTGGTGCCGCGTCCGCCCCACCGTCCAGAAGACCGAGGGCCACTTCGTACCAGATACCCTTCACTCGGTGCCACTGGCGGTCGATGGACATACCCGGCAGGCCGATCCTGCGATCAGGGTTCTGCGCCTCTTTCGCCGCGGAGCGAGCCTCCTCCCGGCGCCGCGCTGCAATGACCGCTGCGCGGTTGGGCAGGAGAATGCCCGTGAGGGGGTGTACATACAGTTCCCGCCAGCTCTCCTCCAGAGGCTCGGGGCCTCCATAGGAATGGACGAACACGCGACCTTCGCTCAAGAAGGTGTCGACCGCAACGCGGTCGGAGACATGCTGGAACAGGTGCTCTTGCACGGTATTGCGCCGATCGATGTGTGCGCTGAGCTCGCTGTAGACCTTCGCCCAAGGGCGGTGGATCTGCTTGCTCAGGTAGCGATAGAGCGGATTCAGGTTCTCGCCGAAACCCTTGCGGTCCTTTGCGTCCCGCCGAATGCCGAAGCGCAGGGGCGCACTCTCGCCATCGCGATCGATGCGATTGCGCCACTTTCGACGGCTGCCGCGCAGGTCGTACGCAGACCGAAGCCCGCCTCTGGGTTTCTCGACCAGTACCTTGCTCATGTCGTTGCGCATTGCCGGCTCCTGCTGGGTCTTCAGCGTGCGGCGAAGGGCACGCCTGGTGCGATCCTGAGAGAAATGAAGACGGCATTGTTCCAGGGGTTGACAGCAAAGTAAAGACTCTTTACCGTTCGAGGCCGTCGCTCTCCGGAGCGCCGTCTCTCACCCGCGCCCAGCCATGACCTCCGCCATCACAACGCACCGACCCAGGATTGGATCGCACGCGGCCGTCCGCTCCGTCGGCATACCCTCGGCAATGCCGAGTGGCGCGGTCGTCCGTCTGCCGCGTTGTCATCGGCAGCTCGACCGGTTTTCGAATCCTGGTCGTCCGGGGAGGGTGAGCGTGTAAGCGCGCAAACCCGACTGCTCTTTCCAAGCAGAGGCCCGGATACCGCAAGGATCCGGGCCTCTTTCATTTCAGTCACTAGGTGCCCATGGCACCGGCCGTCGATCGCTCTTTGAAAAATCGGCGCTGGGTCGGACAGTTGTGCGATCCAGCGAACAAAGTATTCGTCGTGAACCGCGAACGCTCACAGGCCAGGGTTCCCAAGCCCTGCCGGTGTGCGGCAACCGGGCATCGCCCGTCGTTGCCGTACATGCCGCTTCGCGCGGAGCGACGGATGTGGTGAAGCGCAGGTGCACCCGCAAGGGCCGGGGTTCGAATCCCTGCTTCACCGCCACTGGATAGCTCAGGCGGTCAGAGCAACTCACTCAACCGTGAGCAAGTCGCGCGTTCGACTCCCGCTCCAACCACTGGACAGCAAATCCAGGCAGTACCGGTCGCAAGACCGTCCGCCGGACGTGAATGCTCAATACAGCCAGCTAAGCTCGGGCAATTCATCAGCGGCGGCAGCTCGCGCTTCGAGCAGGCGGGGTTGCGCGTCCACGGTCAGCTGCAGGCAGATCTGTTGCCGAATGCGCGCCTTGGCCCCGGACCCTGGCATTCGATGCCCGCCGCCGCCGCTGTAACGGCACCTATTCACTCATTAAGGAAAAAGGAGAAGACCATGATCATGAAGCGCGTCGTCGTGCGAAAGCACGAGCGCGGCCTGCTGTTGCGCTACGGCGATTTCGATCGCATCCTGCGTCCCGGAACCTACTGGTTGTACGAGGGGCTGGACACGATGAGCGTGGAACTGTTCTCGCTCGAAGTGTCGGCTTTCACGCACCGCCTGGCGGACTACCTGATGGCGAAGGAACCCGCCGTGGTGGCGGCCGAGTTCACCCACGTGGTGCTCGGCGAGAACGAGGTGGGCCTGCGCACCGAGAACGGCGTGCTGGTGGAGATCCTGCCGCCGGCCAGCCGCCGCCTGTACTGGAAGGACGGGCTGGTCGACGTCGCTGTCGAGAGGATCGACATCGGCCTCTCGCCCGAAGTGCCGGCCGCGCTGTTGTCGCGTCTCGTCCAGCCGGAAGGCCGCCTGCAGCCGCTGGTCGGGCTCTCGGGCGTGCGCCTCACCACGATTCCGGACTACGGGGTCGGTGTCCTGTGGGTCAACGGGCGGATCGATCGCGTGCTGCCCCCGGGTGTGCACGCTTTCTGGCGGTTCAACCGCGACGTGGAAGTACAGGTGACCGACCTGCGCCTGCAGACGATGGAGGTGTCGGGCCAGGAGATCCTGACCCGCGACAAGGTGGCCCTGCGCATCAACCTGGCGGCGACGTGGCGGCTCACGGATATCGTGAAGGTGTGCACGCATCTCGCGGCACCGTCGGACCAGCTCTACCGCGAGCTGCAGTTCGGCCTGCGCGCCGCCGTGGGGACACGTACGCTGGACGAGTTGCTGGAGAACAAGCAGGTGATCGACGAGGTCGTGGTCGCACACGTGCGCGAGCGATTGCATCCCTATGGAGTGACGATCGAGAGCGCGGGCGTGAAGGACATCGTGCTGCCCGGTGAGATGAAGACCATCCTCGCCCAGGTGGTGGAGGCAGGAAAGTCCGCCGAAGCCAACGTGATCCGCCGGCGCGAGGAGACCGCCGCAACGCGCTCGCTGCTCAACACGGCCAAGGTGATGGAGGACAACCCCGTCGCGCTGCGCCTGAAGGAGCTGGAAACGCTGGAGCGCGTCGCCGAGCGGATCGACCGGATCTCGGTGTTCGGCGGGCTCGACCAGGTCCTGAACGGGCTGGTCAAGCTGCGTTGAGGATCATCTCCTTCAGCCGGGCGCGCAGCTCCTTGCGCCCGGCGCTGTTCGTGGCTCGCCACGCCTTGAGGGCAAGTTCCAGGAAAGCCTTCTCGGTGGCGGTGGGTGTGGCGTCGGCGCGCTCCTCATCGAGCCATCCGGCGGGCTTGCCGCAGTGCTGTTCGATCTGGCGGGCGAGCTTGTCGCCGATGGGGCGGGAGGACTTGATCTGACTCCACATGCTGGGGGAGATCTCCAGTGTGGCCGCGAAGGACTGCTCGAGCCCTTTCGGCGCGGCGCCGGCAGCGAGCGCCTTCTCGATGTAGGCCTGGAAGAGCGCCAGCGCATTCTGCCGGCGGGTGATCGTGATGTTGCTCATCGGCCGTATGAGGAAAGTCGTAGACGAAACATTGTCGCAGGGGGTTGACGGCCCCGTAAAGACTATTTACAGTCCGCGCCCGTTGCTTCCGCAAGCACTCCGTTCGAAAGGCTCCATCGTGAAACCCGCACACACCGTCATAGCCGCCAGGCCCGTCCAGGGTCCGGTCGCGCGCGCGTGTGTCCGGGCGATGCGGTCGTTCGCCATGACATCCGCCAATGCGCTGCCGTCACTGCCATCGAATCTCCTCGGATCCGATGAGAGTGCTGGTCATGCCCATCCGGGCGAGGGAGCCGCTTAAGAGCGCCGCCCCTCCAAGCTCTGCCCGCCAGAGGCCCGGATTCCGCAAGGATCCGGGCCTTTTGCTTTTTGCGCAGTTGCAGCACCGCCTTGTCGGCGGACGTTCTTTCAAAGCTCGTCGTGGAGGATGGATCGGAGATCCGTTCCGTCTTCCGCTCACTTCGGTGTGTCCATGCACTCCGCTGCCGCGTGAAATGGTGTTGGCGGCGCGGGATGTGCGCGGCCCTGGCCCCACCTCGTGCAGCGAAACACCGCATCCGACGGGATGTCGCGCGTGGGCACAACCGAAGTGAAGCCAGTTCAATCGTCAAACACATGGCCCCCATCCCAACCTTCCCCCACCGAAGGTGGGGGGAGGGTCAGGGTGGGGGCAAACGCAGTACGGAGAGCATCGCCCCGTCAGCTCAATTGGCAGGAGCGCCGGATTGTCGATCCGGAGGCCGCGGGTTCGAATCCCGCACGGGGCGCCATCGTGCAGTACCAACCAGAGAAGGAGATTCATCATGAAACCGTTCGACGAAGACGCACCCTGCTTTCGAGACCACTCGTAAACGTCGCAAGGGCTACCCCTCCGAGACGCGCGTGAAGCGCGGCTACCGGATCGTTCGAGGTTGCAAGCCGTTGCTGGAGAAGCTCGGTCGCAACGATCCATGCCCCTGCGGCTCCGGGAAGTCGTTTCAAGCGCTGTTGTCTGCGCAAGGGCTCGTTTCGACGGCGTGAACCGGGACGACTACGAACGTTGAAGTCGGAAAGCCGTTCCGTCCGTCGGGCTGGCGCAGGTCGACGGACGGATGAAGAATGCACCCTCGGGTGCATGTTGGGGGAGCGCGCACTGGCGCGCTCCCCATGGACCAGAGAGATTGCCATGCATACTCGTTACATCGAACAGGAAGTGACCGACGGCGTGCCGGTCAAGATGTGGACGCGCGGCGTCCCGGTCGAAGAGGAAGCGCGCCGTCAGCTGACCAAGGCAGCACGCCTGCCGATCGTGTTCAAGCACATCGCGGTCATGCCGGACGTGCACGTGGGCATCGGTGCAACGGTCGGTTCCGTGATCCCGACCATCAAGGCCATCATCCCGGCCGCGGTCGGCGTGGACATCGGCTGCGGCATGATGGCGGCGAAGACGTCGCTGCGCGCGGAAGACCTGCCGGACAACCTGGCGCCGCTGCGTTCGGCCATCGAGCGTTCCGTGCCGCACGGCCGAGCGCCGGGTTCCCGCGATCCGGGTGCCTGGGACAAGACGCCGGGTACGGTGGATCACGCGTGGGGTCAGCTCGAACCTGCGTTCACCGAGCTGTGCCGCGACTACCCGAAGCTCAAGAACACCAACAACCGCAAGCACCTGGGTACGCTCGGGACCGGCAACCACTTCATCGAGGTGTGCCTGGATGAGGCGGGCGCGGTGTGGTTCATGCTGCATTCGGGTTCGCGCGGTGTCGGCAATGCCATCGGGTCGATGTTCATCGAACTCGCCCGTCAGGACGCACAACGCAACGACGTGCACCTGCCGGACCGCGATTTGGCGTACTTCGAGGAGGGCAGCCGCTACTTCGCCGACTATGTGCGTGCGGTGAGCTGGGCCCAGTCGTTCGCAGCGCTCAACCGCGAGGTGATGATGCGCCGGGTGATCGAAACGGCCGAAGCCACGCTGCGCCGCAAGTTCGAGAGCCACGTCGAAGCGGTGAACTGCCACCACAACTACGTGCAGGTGGAGCATCATTTCGGTCAGGACGTGTACGTCACCCGCAAGGGCGCCGTGAGCGCGAAGGCCGGTCAGCTTGGCATCATCCCGGGCAGCATGGGTGCACGCAGCTACATCGTGCGCGGCAAGGGCAACCCGGAGAGTTTCGAGAGCTGCTCGCACGGTGCGGGTCGGGTCATGAGTCGTACCCAGGCCAAGCAGCGCTTCACGCTGGCGGACCACCGTGCCGCCACCGAAGGCGTGGAATGCCGCAAGGACAAGAACGTGATCGACGAAACGCCGGCCGCGTACAAGGACATCGATGCGGTGATGGAAGCGCAGCGCGATCTCGTGGAGGTCGTGCACACGCTGAAGCAGGTGGTTTGCGTGAAAGGGTGAGTGGCGCTGCTTCGGAGAATGGGGGCGTTCGTCGAGAGGCGGGCGCTTTTTTTGCGGGCTCGCCCCCATCCCAACCTTCCCCCACCTGCGGTGGGGGAAGGAGTGCATGTGGATATGGGGAGCGAAGAGATGCAAGTTCTCGACGCCGAGAACGGAGGCACTCCTTCCCCCGGCTCGGCCGGGGGAAGGCTGGGATGGGGGCAGCGTTGCTACAACATCGCCGAGACAACCGACGACCGCTACGCCACCTTCGCCTTCGGCTTCTCCGTATGACCGGCGATCACGGTCTTGATCTGCGCCAGCTCGTCGACCTGCTTCTGCAGATCAGCCCGCGAGGACTGGAGCAGCTTCGCACGTTCCTGCAGCGAACTGATGTCGCCGCTGATCTTGCGGATGCTCTCGACGCGGCGCTCCAGCAGCTTCTGGTGATCGCGCAGCTGCATGGACAGCGGCACCAGCGCGCCCTTCAGCCACGCTTCGAATTCGCCGCGCACCTGCTGGAACACCGTCTTCGCTTCGGCCACCAGGCCGCCGTAGAACTTGCGCACCAGGAAGTGCTTCTCGGTCATCACGTTGACCGGGTCCCGGCAGAACTTGTCGGTCACGTCGCGCAGCTGGTTCATCTTGAGGATGTGCTTCTCGAGATTGAGCCCAGGGGGCGACAGCTTCGGGAAGCCGTGCTTCTCGTGGAAGGTCTGATACACACCGTCGACGAATTTCTTCGCTTCGGTCGCGAAGGCGAGGATCTTGTTGGCCTCTTCACCGAACTTGTCGAACAGCGCGCCCATGCTCTTCATGAGGCCCGCGGTGGTCCAGCTGCCTTCGATGGACTTCTGGTTCTCGGACAGCATGCGGTCGAGTTCGTCGTCCGACAGCGTGCCGAGGATCTGGTGACCCTGCTTCAACGCGACGCCGTAATTCGCCTTGAAGGCTTCCATGTTCTGCTGATAGACCGTCTTGTCCTGCTCGAGGCGGCCCAGCATGGCGCGGGCGAGATCGCGGTTCTTGCCGGAGAGCTGCGAAAGCTCCTGCAGCTCATTCGTCGTGGATTGCAGCGCGGAGCGCACGCCTTCGAGCGAACCTTCGACCATCGCGCCGATCTCGCGGTACACCGCGGCCCGCAGGATCTCCTGCTTCGCCGGAACGATCTCTTCGGCAAGCAACCGCTCGAGCTGCTTGATGCGGCTGCGCTCCAGCAACACCCCGTCGTTGCGGATCTTCGCGAGCAGCGCCTTCTGCGCCGAGATGGCGATGACGTGATTGCGCGGCAGATCGAGGGTGTGCGCCGTCTCTTCGATCTGGCGCAGGATGTTGGCTTCGATCTCGTGCTCGGGTTTGAGATCGTCCCACATGAGGTCGATCTTGTTCAGCACCGCGAGCGACCGCGCGACCTTGCCCTGCACGAATTTCTGCCAGACCTCGAGGTCGGATTTGGTGACCCCGGTGTCCATCGCCAGCAGGAACAACACCGCATGCGCGTTCGGAATCATGCTCACGGTGAGCTCGGGCTCGGTGCCGAGCGCGTTGAGTCCCGGGGTGTCGAGGATCACCAGGCCGCTCTTCAGCAGCGGATGGGGAAAGTTGATCATCGCGTGCCGCCAGGCCGGAATGTCGACCCGCGAGAGGCGCCGCTTGATGACGGTCGTGGTGAAGATGTCGCCTTCGACCATGAGGCCGAGAGCATCGGCTTCCTCGATCGCGACGCTCTTCGATTGCGCCAACGTGGTCAGGGCCTTCTGCAGCTCCTCGAAGTTGTCGAGGTTCAGCTTGATCTTCACCCACTCGATCGGCTTGTGCTTGAGGGCGGCGATGGTCTCGTCGGACTTGCGCGTCTCGATGGGCAGCAGGCGGATGTAGGGTTCCTCGGCCGGATCGTGGAAGATCTCGGTCGGACACATGGTCGTGCGCCCGACGTTCGAAGGCAGCAGCCGCTGCTTGAAGTCGGAGAAGAAGATCGAGTTGATGAGCTCCGTCTTCCCGCGCGAGAACTCGGCCAGGAATGCGAGCGTCATCCGATCGTTGCGCAGGCTCTCGGCAAGGTCATAGAGGCGCAGGGACCGCTGGATGTCCACGTGGCCGTGGGAATCGAGCCAGGCGTGATAGGCCTCGATGCCCGCGCGCAGTTGGTCGCGCCATTGCGAGTATTGGGCAACGAGGCTTTCGAGTTGGCTCATGGCTGTATCGGGCAGCGGCAGGGCACGGGAACACCCGGTGTAAATGGCCGAGTTGCAGCAAGCATCGTACCAAACGCTCCAAACGGCCGTACGGCCGAGAAGCCGAGGTCAGAGCAGCGACCGGACGAGGGAATCCAGCCAGGCCACCGGCAGCATGAGCGCCAGCTGGCAGGCGACGATGGCGAACAGGGGCGACAGGTCCACGGCCCCGACCGGCGGGATCCGCCGCTGGATCGGACGGAGGATGGGCCGGGTCAGGGAGTTCACCACCGGAGCGATCGGGCTGTACGGAGCCACCCAGGAGAGGACGGCCTGAACGATCAGGGCGCCCATCAGGATGTAGAGGCTGCCCCGGATCACGTTGACCGCCGCCAGCAGGACGAGACCTACCACCGACAGGCCCACCTCGGCGCCGAAGGTCTGGCCGACCACGAACAGGACGGCCAGGAGCAGGAGGAGTTCGACCAGCCAGGCCAGGACCAGGGTGGAGAGGTCGACTCCCCAGAGCCCCGGGATGACGCGCCGCGCCGGACGGACGGCGAAATCCGTCAGTGCGGCAAGGAACTGGGACACGGGATTTCGCGCCGGAGCCCGGGCGAGCTGGAGGTAGAAGCGCAGCAGCAGCGCGATGGAAAACAGTCCGAGGAAGGTCTGGAGGAGGAAAACGATCGCGTTGGAGAACACGGGTGGGCTCAGCCTTTCCCGGCGGCTTCGCCGAGCTCGCGCGACCGGGCTTCGGCGGCGAGAATCGCTTCGACGAAATGCCGCTTCACGCCGTGCCCCTCGAGCACGGACAGCGCCCGCTCGGTCGTGCCGCCCTTGGACGTCACCCGCGCCCGCAACACCTCGGCGGACTCGGGGCTGGCGTCGGCCAGCTTGGCGGCACCCAGCAACGTGGTGACGCTGAGCAGCCGTGCGGCTTCGGCATCGAAGCCGAGCTGCCGCGCCGCGGCTTCCATGCTCTCCACGAGGTAGAACGCATAGGCGGGACCGCTGCCCGAGACGGCGGTGACGGCGTCGATCTGCTCTTCGCGCTCGACCCACAGCACCTTGCCGACCACGGAGAACAGTTGCTCGACCGCCCGGCGTTCGGCCGCGCTCACCGAGGGCAGTGCGAACAACGCGGACATCCCGGCACCGACCAGCGCCGGCGTGTTCGGCATCACGCGCACGATGCGCTCGTGGCCACCGAGCCAGCGGCCGAGATCGCCCGTGCGCACGCCGGCGGCGATCGTCACGATCAGCGCATCGCGGGCGACACCACCCAACTCGGAAGCGACAGCACGCAGCTGCTGGGGCTTCACGGCGAAGACGAGGCACTCGGCACCGGCCGCCGCTTCCGTGGCCGACTCGACCGCGGCGACGCCGAATTCTGCTCGCATGCGCTCGCGCGCTTCGGGGACGATGTCGGCAACGCGAACATCGGCGGCCGGCGTTCCGCTGCCGAGGATGCCGCCGATCAGCGCGGTGGCCATGTTGCCGCCGCCGATGAATGCGAGTTTCATGCTCTGGCTTGGCAGCGGGCACCGGATGGCGCCGCGCCGCCGTGGATCGCTTGCGTCACTTGCCCTCGGCCACTTTCTTCGCGTTGGCGAGACAGGCCTTGTACAGACCGCCCACCAGCTTCTGCATGGCCTCGTCGTTGGCATCCGGACCGGGATTGTCCTTCGCGCGGCGCTTGTAGCTGCTGTACCAGATGATGTCGGACGTGCCCTTGGCCACGCTCACCACGCGCATGCCGGAGACGTACTCGACGATCGGCAGCGGCGAATCGATGATCTTGTAGCGCAGCGACATGCCGGCACCATCGAGCGCCAGCAGTTCCTCGGTGAACGTCGGTCCGTTGGCCAGCGTGATCGCGCGGACCGAACCCACGCCGGTACCGCCGCTCACGATCTCGGTTTTCTCGAACGCGGGGCACCAGCTCTGCAGCGCGTCCCAGCGGTTGATGGCCGCCCAGGCCTGATCCGGCGTGGCGTTGACCGTGATGGTCTCGTAGGTGTTCAACGTGCTCCAGCCTTCGTCGGCGGCAGCAGTTCCTGCGCAGGCGGCAAGCGCCGCGGTGCACAGCAGCTTCAGGGGTCGGTTCATGGGGCTCCTCGGTTTGTCGTTGTGGGACCGCTGGTCCGTCGATACGGGCGGCATCGTGAAGTATAGGGGTTCAGCCGCGATCGCCGAAGATGGCCCGGCCGATCCGGACGATGGTCGCGCCTTCCGCGACGGCGCTCTCCAGATCGTCCGACATGCCCATGGATAGTGTGTCGAGCGCCAGGCCGGTGGCGTCGCGCAGGTGTCGCAAAGTCGCGAAGCGACTGCGCTGCAAAGCGACATCGTCGGTCGGTTCGGGGATCGCCATGAGCCCGCGCAGCCGCAGGCCGGGCAATTGGGCGACGGCGGCGGCGAGCGGCCTCACTGCGACGGGCGCGACGCCGCTCTTGCTCTCTTCGCCGCTCACGTTCACCTGCAGGCAGACATCGAGCGGTGGCAGGTGCGGCGGGCGCTGCGCCGACAACCGCTCCGCGATCTTCAGCCGGTCCACCGAATGGACCCACTGGAAACGCTCGGCGATGGTCCGCGTCTTGTTGCCCTGGATCGGGCCGATGTAGTGCCAGATGATCGGCAGATCGGCCAGCGCGTCCAGCTTCTCCAATGCTTCCTGGACGTAGTTTTCGCCGAAATCCCGTTGTCCAGCGACAAACGCTTCGCGGATCCGATCCGGGGAGAAGGTCTTGGAAACCGCGACGATACGGATGTCGTCCGGACGTCGGCCGGCCTCCAGCGCCGCAGCAGCGACCCGGCCGGCTACGGCTTGCAGGCGTTCAGGCAGTCCCACCATAATCGATTGCGCTTCCATCTCCCGGAGCGGGTGCAGCACGCCACCCATGGCATGCTCCTAGCTTTCTTAGTCTCCGGTTAAGAGTCCTTCCCGAACCCGAACGCGCAAGGATTATAGATGGACATCTCCGAGCTTCTCGCCTTCGTCGTCAAGAACAAGGCGTCCGACCTGCATCTTTCGGCTGGCCTGCCGCCGATGATCCGGGTGCATGGTGACGTGCGGCGTATCAATCTGCCGCCCATGGAGCACAAGGACGTGCACGCCATGGTGTACGACATCATGAACGACGGCCAGCGCAAGACCTACGAAGAGACGCTCGAATGCGACTTCTCGTTCTCGATCCCGAACCTGGCGCGCTTTCGCGTCAACGCCTTCGTGCAGAACCGGGGCGCAGGTGCGGTGATGCGGACCATTCCGTCCAAGGTGCTCTCGCTCGAGGACCTGAAGGCACCGAACATCTTCAAGGAAATCGCTCAGCAGCCGCGCGGCATGGTCCTGGTGACCGGACCGACCGGGTCGGGCAAGTCGACCACGCTCGCGGCGATGGTGAACGACATCAACGAGAACGAACACGGCCACATCCTCACCGTCGAGGACCCGATCGAGTTCGTGCACGAATCGAAGAAGTGCCTGATCAACCAGCGCGAGGTCGGACCGCACACGCTGTCGTTCTCGAACGCGCTGCGCTCGGCCCTGCGTGAAGACCCGGACGTGATCCTGGTCGGCGAAATGCGCGACCTCGAGACCATTCGCCTGGCGATGACCGCGGCCGAAACGGGCCACCTGGTGTTCGGCACGCTGCACACGAGCTCCGCCGCCAAGACCGTGGACCGGATCATCGACGTCTTCCCCGCCGCGGAAAAGGAAATGATCCGCGCGATGCTGTCCGAATCGCTGCGCGCGGTGATCTCGCAATCGCTGCTCAAGACCAAGGACAACCAGGGACGCGTGGCAGCGCACGAGATCATGATCGGCACCCCTGCCATCCGGAACCTGATTCGCGAGAACAAGGTCGCCCAGATGTACTCGGCGATCCAGACCGGCCAGCAGTACGGCATGCAGACCCTCGACCAGAATCTGCAGACGCTCGTCCAGCGCGGCGTCGTCGCCTCGCCGGAAGCCCGCACCAAGGCGGCGAACAAGGACCTCTTCCCCGGCTGACGCGGTACGCGCGACGGCGCATTATTTCAGGAGCGTTTCGAATGGATCGCGATCAGGCAAGCAAATTCATCAACGACCTGCTGCGCGCGATGGTGGCGAAGAAGGCTTCCGACCTCTTCATCACTGCCGGCTTCCCGCCCGCCTTCAAGGTGGACGGCAAGATGACGCCGGTATCGAGCCAGAGCCTGACGCCGGTGCATACGCAGGAACTCGCCCGCTCGATCATGAACGACAAGCAGGCCGCCGAGTTCGAGCGCACCAAGGAGTGCAACTTCGCCATCAACCCGCCAGGCATCGGCCGGTTCCGGGTGAACGCCTTCGTGCAGCAGCAGCGCGTCGGCATCGTGCTGCGGACCATCACCACCACCATCCCGCGCATGGAAGATCTCGGCCTGCCGGAAGTGCTGAAGGACGTGGTGATGACCAAGCGCGGCCTGGTGATCGTCGTCGGCGCGACCGGCTCCGGCAAGTCCACCACGCTCGCTGCGATGATCGGCTATCGCAACGAGAACAGTCACGGCCACATCATCACGATCGAAGACCCGATCGAATACGTGCACGACCACAAGAACTGCCTGGTCACGCAACGCGAAGTGGGTGTCGACACCGAGTCATGGGAGATGGCGCTCAAGAACACCTTGCGCCAGGCTCCGGACGTCATCCTGATCGGTGAGGTACGAGAGCGCGAGACCATGGAGAACGCCATTGCGTTCGCCGAGACCGGTCACCTCTGCCTTTGCACCTTGCACGCGAACAGCTCGAACCAGGCGCTCGACCGGATCATCAACTTCTTCCCGGAAGAGCGCCGTGCCCAGCTGCTGATGGACTTGTCGCTCAACCTGAAGGGCATGATCTCCCAGCGGCTGATCCCGAAGAAGGACAGCAAGGGCCGCTCCGCCGCGATCGAGATCATGCTGAACTCGCCGCTCATCGCCGACCTGATCTTCAAGGGCGAAGTGCACGAGATCAAGGAGATCATGAAGAAGTCGCGCGAACTGGGCATGCAGACCTTCGACCAGGCGCTGTTCGACCTCTACGAGTCGGGCAACATCAGCTACGAAGACGCGATGCGCAACGCGGACTC
>JAIESW010000022.1 GCA_019745565.1 Burkholderiales bacterium | reverse complement strand
GACGAAACACTCGATCGCATGCGCGGCGGCTTCGTCGATCTGAGCGGCCTCAAGATCTCGTTCGGCCTGGAGCGGCACGTGTGGGTCAATGGCGAACTCATGCAATCCCTGACGGTCACCGTTCCCGACTTGCTTTCCCTCCGCAAGGGTCCGATCGGTGCGGTGAACGTTCAGGGACCCGTGGTGCCGCAGCTCGTGGTCACGCCGCCCGTCGCATCGCCGGCGACGGTGCTGCCCCCTAGCTCGACGTCGACCGCGGCAAGTGCGCTCGCTGCCCCGGTCGCCAGTCCGGCGGCGTCGACGTTGCAGGATGCCGTTGCGGCGAAGACGGCAACGCCGCCCCCGTCGATCGGTAGCACGGCCGGCATCGTGGCGCCGACGTCGGTCGCCAGTGTCGTGCAGGTCGGCCCCGGCAACACCGTGACGCCCGACGTGTTGAGCAACCTCGGGCCCGGCGTCCTCAGCGTGGTGCAGAACTCGCTCAACGGCCAAGCCATCCAAGGCATCACGTTGCTCAACGCCCACGTTTCCGGCCTGGCCGGCTTTCTGCGCAACAGCACCTTCCTCGACCTGCAGTACACCCTGCGCGGCGCCGGGCGTTGACCGCCGTCGGCGCCGTCAGAACGCGCGGATCGGCAGTCGCACGGTGAGTTGGACGTCGGGCGCATCCGGCGTGACGCCGACGGCCAGCGACACGCTGAGTGTCGTGCGCGACGACAGCTTGTAGGAAACGCCGAATAGCAGCTGACCCAGCTGGACCGTCTGCGCGAGCGGTGGCGTGATCCCGTTCTGTTTCGGCTTCTGCAGGATGGCGTGGTCGTAGGCCATGCTAAACGACGCGCGCTCGTTCAAGGAGAGGCCCATGCCGAAGTTGAACTGCGTGATGTCGCCCGGATCGATCTTGCCGAAGTTGCCGCCCACGTCGCGCGTGAAGTTGTGGACGTAGAGCAGGCCGGCGAAGAACACGGCAGGGTCGCTGGGGAGCAGCATGGTGATCGACGGCTGCAGCGAGTTGAAGCCGGAGCCGGTCGGCAGCTCAGCCTCCAGCTGGTCGGCGCCGGCGAAGGGCGAGACGCGCTGGACTTCGAACGGGTCGCGGCCGGTCCGCGACTTGAAACGCAGGCCGCCGATGAAGTAGGGCTTGTCCGCACCGCCCTCGTTCAGCTGATAGCGGGCCGCGACTTCGACGTCGCCGATACCCTGGCCGGTGGCATTGAAGATCGAATCGGTGGAGGAAGGGTCGTTGAACGGCCGGGCCACGGTCGAATCGGCGCGGTAGACGTAGGGCACGCGCATCTCGACCTCCATGCGGTCGGTGAGCCCGTACCGTCCGGTCAGGGTGCCGACCCAGGCACTGCGGTTCACAGTGCGGACGTCGATCAGCCCGATCACCACCGCGGGGATGATGGAGAACCCCACCAAGGCGACACGCGTGTTGGTCGAGTGGCTGTACTGGAGCGACGGCTCGAAGATGAACGCCTTGTAGGGCGTGAGTACGCCCGCCTGACGACCCAGCGGCGCGACCTCGGGCGGCCGGTTCTGAGTCTCCGGTGCTTCTCCCACGGTCGCGGGTGCGGCGGCCGGTGCCTGTCCTTGCTTCTGTGCCGGTGGCGATGCCTGCCCTTGCCCCTGGGCCTGGCCGCCTCGGACATCCTGCTGGGCACTGTCGGCCAGAGGCTTCTGCGTCTTCGGTGCGGCGCGCTTCACGTCGCGTTCCAGCTTCTGGAGCGTGCGTCGCTGCTCCTCCAGCGCGCGCTGCTTCTCCTCGAGCGACTCGCGCAGCGCGTCGAGCTTGCGCGACTCGGTCTCGAGCTGGCGGGTGAGGGCGTCGATGTCGCCGGCGGCGGGCTGGTCGGCCCCGGCAGGACTCGCGGCGGCGATCAGGGCGGCGGCGATGGCTCCGCGGGAATGCCTGCATGCGATGCGTGTGTCCATGAATCGCACCTCCGTGGCGCGCGCGGCGCCTCAGTCGTTTCTGTCGATGTCGAACTTGTCCATCAGTCGGTACAGGGTGATGCGCGAGATCCCGAGCTTGCGGGCCGCTTCGGAGACGTTGTTCTCCGCACGCTTCAGCACTTCCACGATCACGTCGCGCGACGCTGCCGCCCGTGCCGACGAGAGCGTCGTGACGTTCGTGTCCTCCGCCACCGGCGGGAGTTCGAGGTCGGTGGGCGTGATCACGCGGTTGTCGCTCATCACGAGCGCGTGCTGCACCCGGTTGATGAGTTCGCGCACGTTGCCCGGCCACGAATAGGCCGTCATCGCGCGCATCGCGTCCTGGCCCACGCTGCGCGAGCGGTGCCCGTTGATGCCCTCGAACTGCGCGAGCAGCATTTCGGTGAGCAGGTGCAGATCGCCCTCGCGGGCCGACAGCGGTGGCACCGGGAGGCTGAGGACGTTGAGGCGGTAGAACAGGTCTTCGCGAAAACGTCCCGCCTGGACCGCCTGCCTGAGGTCCACATGGGTGGCCGCGATGACCCGCACGTCCACCTGCATGCGCTGGGTCGAGCCGACGCGCATGATGGTCTTGTCCTGCAGGAACCGGAGGAGGTTCGCCTGGAGGTCGAGCCGCAGGTCGCCGATCTCGTCCAGGAAGATGACGCCGCCCGCCGCGGCCTCGATGCTGCCGACGCGGCGCTGATGCGCACCGGTGAACGCACCTCTCTCGTGGCCGAACAGCGCGGACTGGATCAGGTTCTCCGGCAGCTCGGCGCAGTTGACGGCGATGAAGGGCCCGGCCTTGCGCGCGGAATGCTTGTGGATGGCGCGCGCGACCAGTTCCTTGCCGGTGCCGCTCTCGCCCGTGATGAGCACGGGGGCGTCGACGCCCACCACGCGATCGATGCGGCGGTAGAGCTGCAGCATGGCCGGGCTCGCCCCGATCATGTCGTAGCGGCCGCGCCAGTCGCGGTGCCGCTCGAGGCTGTGCTGCAGCTCGGCCTTCCCGAACGCGTGGCCAAGGATCACCGACAGCCGGTTCGGGTCGACCGGCAGCGTGTGGTAGTCGTAGCAGCTGTCGAGGATCAGCTTGGCCCATCCCGGACGCAGCAGCGCCTTCGGCGACAGAACCGCGATCCATTCGATGCCGGGATGAGCGGTGAGCCGCTCGAGTCCGGGCAGGTCGAAGGCATCGGGCGGATCCATCACGATCACACCGACGAGCGCTTTACCCTTGCCGGCGACCGCGCGAGCCTCCGCGGTGTCCGCGACGACCTGGACCTCCCAGCCCCAGGAGGCGATCAGCTCGGACAGCTGATGGCTACACCCGTCCGGCTCGATGAGCAGGACCTTCCGTTCCGTCACTTCCACCCCCCAACCGCGGGGTAGTCTCCGTAACCCGCGGCGCCCGCGAACCCGGTTTGAAAGGATTCGCTTGCTCGTGACGCCGGCATCGATCGCCTGCGGCCATCCGGCCCGAACGGATGGATCGCATCGCGTACCGCCTCGACCCGACACTGGTTCCCGCTTGTATGCCGGCGGCAAGTGATTCAGCGGTGCCGTGCAGCATCTCGGAAATCCCACGTTCTGATAGCAAGAATCAGGCAGGCGTCGCGAAAGCCTGCAATTGCGGGTAGTTACGAAATCGGCCGAAACGTGAGATATGGAACGTGTAAACCGACTCGACATTTTCCGAAGGCACGACGCGCGCACCGCACGCACGAATTGCGATCGAGTCGTGTTTGACCCCGCTGCCGGCGGCATCGATACTTCGGCGCGCGCGACGCATCGCTTCCGATCAACTCCCGGCCAGCGCGCCGACCATGAAGGTGTCTGTTCGTTTCTCGTTCGGCCTCGCCGTCCTCCTCACGCTGGCCGTGCTCGCGCTGTCGGCGCCCTGGGTGGCGCCGCACGACCCTCTCGAACAGGATCTGCTCAACACCTTCCAGCCGCCGGCCTGGTTCGAGACCGGTTCCCGCGCGTTTGCGCTGGGCACCGACAGCCTCGGTCGGGACATCCTGTCGCGCCTCATCTACGGCGCCCGGGCCGCGATCACCGTGGCGGCGGTCGCCGCGGTGCTGGCGGCTCTGCTCGGTTCCATCCTCGGCCTGCTGTCCGGCTATCTCGGCGGGGTCGTCGACGCGATCATCTCGCGGCTGGTCGAGATCTGGATGGCCTTTCCGCCGGTGCTGCTTTCGATCGTGTTGGCCGCGGTCCTGGGTGCCGGATTGCATACCGTGGTCATCGCGATCGTCGTGATCGACTGGACCCGGTTCTGCCGCGTGGTGCGCGCCGAAGTGATGGTGCAGCGGTCCCGGGACTACGTGGCGTCGGCCGTGACCATCGGGCTGCCGCCGATGCGCATCCTGGCGAGCGAGATCGTGCCGAACGTCGTGCCGCTGTTCGTGACCCTGCTGTCGCTCGAGATGGGCATCGCCATCGTGGTCGAGGCGATCCTGTCGTTCGCCGGCCTCTCCGTCGCCAACGACACGGCAACCTGGGGCAGCATGATCCAGGAGGGGCGGCAGTACGTGCGGCAGGCCTGGTGGCTGATGGCACTGCCCATGGGTTGCATCATCGTGTCGGTGCTCGCGATGAATGCACTGGGCGATGGTCTGCGCGAGCTCGTGGACCCGCTGTCGCGGAGTGCCCGGCGATGAATCCGTTGCTCTCGATCCGCGACCTCGCGTTGAGGATCGGCGGCCAGCCGATCCTGCGGGGCGTCCACCTCGATGTGCATGCCGGTCAGGTGGCAGGGCTGGTGGGCGAGTCGGGCGCCGGCAAGTCCATGGTCGGCCGCGTCGTCTTGCGCCTGCAACCGGAGGATGCGCACGTCGACCGGGGTGAAGTCGCGTTCGACGGCCGCGACCTGCTGTGGATGTCCGAGCGGGAGCACGCGACTTTTCTGGGGCGAGACATCGCTCTGATCCCGCAGAACCCCATGACCGCGCTCAATCCGGTCGCGCGCATCGCACCGCAGATGACCGATGTGCTGCGGATGCACATGGGCATGGATCGCGACGACGCGCTTGCGCGCGCGCTCGAATCGCTGCACGACGTGCAGATCCGCGACCCGGAGCGCGTGCTGCGGCAGTTTCCGCACGAACTGTCGGGCGGGATGCGCCAGCGCGTGCTCATCGCCATCGCCTTCGCATGCCGACCGAAGCTGATCATCGCCGACGAGCCGACGACCGCCCTCGACGTCACCGTGCAGAAGCAGGTGCTGCGACTGCTGAAGCGCCTGCAGCGGGCGTACGGCACCGCGATCCTGTTCATCACGCACGACCTGGGCGTGGTGGCGAAGCTGTGCGACACGATGTCGGTGATCCACGCCGGGCGCATCGTCGAAGCCGGTCCGGTGGCACAGGTCTTCCTGGCGCCGGCGCATGCGTATACGCGAGCGCTGCTCGCAGCGACGCCGCGCTACGACCGACCTGGGGAGGCGTTGCAGCCCATTCCGGCCGCGCTCACGGAGCAACTGTGGAATGAGGCGCGCACTCTCGATACTGGGGCGGCCTAGGATGAACCTCCGTGCAGGTTTTGGGCGGGCACTGCTGAAGATCTCAACGCGGCGGGCGCGGCGGAAACCCAAAGGCTTCGCTTCCCGGTCTTGCTTTTCCGCCGCGTCCGCCGCGTTGAGCGCTTCAGGGTGGACGGTGTCCCGCTGACATGCCGCTCCTCGCCGCAAGAGATCTCCACCTCGCCCTCCCGGATCGATCCGCCCGGCCGTTGTTCGGACGTCCGCCGCTCACGCCGATCCTCAAGGGCATCGATCTCGTCCTGGAACCAGGCGAGTCGCTCGGCATCGTCGGCGAATCGGGTTCCGGCAAGACCTCCCTCGGACACGCGCTGCTGCGGCTCCTCGAACCGACGGGGGGAACGCTATTGTTCGAAGGCCGCGACATCACCCATCTGCCGGAGCCGCAGCTGCGACCGCTGCGGGAGGGCATGCAGTTCATCTTCCAGGACCCGCTCTCCTCGTTGAATCCACGGCACCGCGTGGAGGACATCCTCGCGCAACCGCTGCTCGCATTCCTTCGGGTGAAGACACGCAAGGAAGCCCGCATTCGAGCGCGCGAGCTGCTTGAGCGGGTCCACCTGCCGGCTGCGTTCGCGACGCGTTATCCGCACGAACTGTCCGGCGGGCAGCGTCAGCGCGTCGGCATCGCGCGCGCCATCGCACTGAAGCCGCGGGTGATCGTCGCCGACGAGATCGTGTCCGGGCTCGACGTGTCGACCCAGGCGCAGATCCTCCTGCTGCTGAAGGAACTGAAGCGCGAGGACGCGCTGATCTTCATCTCGCACGATCTGTCGGTGGTGCGGGTCCTGTGCGATCGCGTGCTGGTGCTGCAGCAGGGTGCCGTGGTGGAACAGGGGCCGTGCGGGCAGATCTTCGCGCGTCCGCAGCATCCGTATACCCGGGCACTGTTGAGCGCGATTCCGTTGCCCGACCCCGAGACGGGCTGGATCGATCGGGATGACCTCCCGGTCGAAGTGCGGCCCTGACGATCAGTCGAAGCGCCACCTCGGCGCGATCGGAGGCCACACGCCGCGTTCCACCGGCTTCGCCCCTTCGAAGGTCAGCCAGCTCTGCTTGCCGTAGTGCGGCAGTGGGCGCATCAGCGCGGACAGCGCCGCCGGGTCGCGGGCAGTGATGAACAGGAAGACGGTCCCGTCCACGCGTTCGACCCAAACCCTGGCGGTACCCGATGACGGGATCGACGGGGCAGCAGCCAGGTTCCGGCGTGCGCGGTAGCGCTCGACGTCGACGGGTGTCCCCACGACGATCAGGGGAGTGCCCGCCGGATTCGAGTCGGCATCGACGATGCGCGGCGTACCTTCGATCAGCTTCGCAAAGAGCGCGGTCGCTGCCTCCGCCCATGCGCGGTCGAGAGGCAGGACGATCGCGCTCGTCGCGGGATTGATCGTGACGTCGCGCAGGATCGGCGGTACTTCCTCCGGACCGAGGCGGCGGAACAGGCGCAACTCGGGATCGAGGACGACGGCGCGCGGCGGCTCGTCCAGGGCGAGAGTGATAGTTGCATGGGAGGTGGCCAGTTCCACGAAGTCCGTGACGGTGCCCCGATCCGTTTCGATCGCGACGGGGACGCGCAACCGGTAGGGCGTCCCATCCTGCGCCAGCGTGACGCGAACCTGCCAGCGGCCCGTCGCTTCCTGTCGTTCGGCGTTCTCGATGCGCAGGCGCGGTGCTCCCGTGCGCGTCAGCCATTGCGAGAAGAACCAACCGAGATCCTGCGACGACGCGTGTTCGAAGGCCGCACGCAGATCGTCCCACGAGGCCGCCGTGAACCGGTGCGCCGACCAGAACTCGCGCAGACCGCGATCGAACGCGTCGCGACCGATCAGATCGCGCAGCATGAGGAACGTCATCGCGGCCTTGTGGTAGCCCACGATCTGCGAAGTCCCGTGGGTTCTGGCGGTGAAGGCGACGAGTGTGGAGTCCTGACCCTCCGGCACCGCTGCGAAATCGCGCAACCAGCCAAGGCGCATGTCGCGCGCCGCGGCAGGGCTTTCGCGTTCCTTGTAGTGGTAGTCGGCCAGGAACGTGGTGAGACCTTCGGACCAGTTGCCGCGCGTGTAGTCGGGGTACACGCCGTTGCCCCACCAGTTGTGCAGCACTTCGTGACCGAGCGAAGTGGCGCGGATGAACGGCAGCCTCAACACGTCGGCGCCAAGGTAGGTGAGGGTGGGCATGCCGAAACCGGTCGGTGTGGGGCTCGAGACGATGCTGAACCCGGTGTAGGGATAGGGGCCGATCCAGCCGTCGTACAGGCGCAGGTACTCCGCCGTCGAGGCGAGATAGCCGTCCGCCAGGTCTTCGAGACCCGTCGTGAAATACGTGCGCACCCGCACGTTGCGCTCCCCGAGGTTCACCGTGCGTTCGGTGATCGTGTACGGCCCGGCCATCAGATCGATGCCCTCTCCGGGATGTGCGAACTCGAACGTCGCGCGATAGCCCTGCGCATCGTCATGTTCCTCGAGCAGCCGGCCGGGTACGAGACCACGCTGGCCCGCGGGCAACGAAAGCGTGATCCGCCAGGTTTCGAGCGGGCCCGCCACGTTCGGGTACCAGTTCGCACCGGCCGGCAGGAACGTGCCTTCAGGTCGGCTCGTTGGCGCATTCGCAGCGAGTGTGTCGCGGTGGTCGATCGAAGGGTCGAGGCGATCGAGCGTGCCTTGCCAGCGGATTGCGATCCGCCGCGGGGAAGCGGCCGCGGGCAAGAGCCACGCGTTGTCCCCGTCGGGTGCGCGTTGCAGCGACTTGTCGTTCGCCAGCATGGCCGTCGCGACGAAGCGCGGGTCGAGGCGAACGCGCGCCGCCGGCCCGGGCGGTACCTCGAGGGTCCCTTCGGCATGCAGCGTTCGCGCGACGGGATCGATCGCAACCACGAAGTCGAGGTGCGCGGCGGCCGGCGCGGCCGCTTCGACCAATGCGGCGCCGAGGACCAGCAGGATGCCGCAAGCAACACGGAGCATGACGGGCGCCGCGCTGCCGATCAGGACGGCGACGGCGGAAACTTCGCGATGATCTCCAGCAGGCGGCCGTCGCGCTGCACCTTCATGGGAAGCCACGTACCCGGGGCCTGGCGTTGCACCGCTTCGCTGACGTCGACCGGCAATCGCGTGATGCGGCCGGCCACTTCGACCAGCACGTCGCCCTGGCGCAGGCCCGCGAGTTCGCCCAGTCCGCCTTTCTCGATGTCACGGATCGCGACGCCCCCGGTGACGGGCTCCAGCCACAGGCCCAGCTTCGGGCGCGTCGGCGGAGGTTCCACCCGTGGGCCGAGACCGAATACCGCGTCGGCATACCCCGGCGTGAGCTTCGCGCAATCGTTCTCGGGTTCCCACGGCAGCAGCACCGCGGCGTCGTGCACGGACAGTGCCTCGAGCTGATGCGGCACGCCCCAGCGGTTGATGACGTGACCCGAACCCATGAGCGCCACGATGGTGGCATCAGGGTGCTTCGCAGTCACGGCGGCGATGCCTTCCGCCATCGCCCGGTCCCAGATCAGTTGTGCTTCGAGAAAACGGCGGAACTTCGCGTCGCTGCGCAACGGCGGCGGCATGTCGTCGCCGCGGCCGTGCTGGGAGTAGCTGTCGAACACGAAGCTCTCGTAGTCGGGTAGCGGGGCCGCCGGATCCGAGATGCCCTGGCGCCGTTCCGCGGGAACGGCCGCGAGCCCGGAGGCGCCGATCTCGCGTGCCAGTGCCGGATCGATGTTGAGCGCCACCATCGGAATGCGGTTCATGCGCGCGAAATGGAAGATGGGCAGATACATCTGCGCATCGAAGCCCCAGATCCGCTTCCAGTCCGTGTCGCGCAGGAGTTCGGCTTCCGAGAGTTGTCCGGCGACCCAGCGGTCGAGCACCGGTTGCACGGCGCGCGGGAACATCTCGAAGCCGAGCACCAGCTCGGGTCGCTGCGCATGCAGCGCGGCGATGGTCTGCATCTGCCACCGGTGGTGCTCGGGGATGTCGTGGCCTTCGCCCAGCAGGATCACGCGGCGTTGCGCGAGCGTACCGATCCAGTCGGATGTGGCTCTCGGGCCATCGCCAGGGACGATCCACTGACCGACCGGCACGCACGCGTCGGGCGCGGCTTGCGCTGTCGCGATGCACGCGGCGGTCAGGAGGGTTGCGGAGAGGGTTCTCATGCGCGTGCCGCCAGTGGGCCGAAGAAACCGACGATACGGGCGATCCGGCCGTCGGGGGCGATCTCCGCGAAGTCGATGCCTTCGGGCAGCTGCTTGCCGTCGGCTTCGATCACGCGCCAGGCGAACCGGACCAGTCCGTGATGCTCGTCAACGGCGCTGGTGCGGACGACCCTGGCACCCGGCCGGTGTTCGAGGATGCGGCCGATGTGGTGAGTGAGGGCCTCAGCACCGACGGCGTGCGCACGCGGATCGGTGTACGAAGCGCCCTCGTTCCACACGGCGTCGAGCAGCGCTCGCCGTCGTCCCGCATCGGGTTCGCTCCACGCCGAGCAGTACGCGTCGATCAACCGTTCCAGAGCAGTCGTTTCCATCGCTCGGGCTCGCGGGAGTTCAGTACACCGACCGGCCGCCGCTGATATCGAACAGCTGGCCGGTGGAGAAGGAGCACTCGTCCGAGCACAGCCAGGCCACCAGCGCGGCGATCTCGGCCGCCTTCACGAAGCGGCCCTTGGGCACCTGCTCGACCATCCACTTCACTTTCTCCGGCGTGAACTGGCTCAGGATGTCAGTGTCGGCCACGGACGGCGTGACGGCGTTGACCAGCACCTCGGTGTCGGCGGTTTCCCGCGCGAGCGCCTTGGTCAGGGCGATCACCGCCGCTTTCGAGGCGCCGTAGGCGGAGAAGTTGGGCGATCCGTTCTTGCCGGCGATGGACGCGATGTTCACGACGCGGCCGAAGTTGCGCTCGCGCATGCCCGGCACCAGCGCCTTGCAGCACAGGTACACCCCGGTCACATTGACGTCGAGCACGCGGCGGAAGGTGGCGACGTCGTACTCCCAGGTCTGCAGGATCGGTCCGCCGATGCCGGCGTTGTTGACGAGCAGGTCCACCGCGCCGAGCGCCGATTCGGTTTCCCGGGCCGCGGCGATGACCGCGTCTTCGTCGGTCACGTCCACCACGACGGGGGCGACGGCCCCGCGGGCCTGGAGCACGGGCGCCGTTTCGGCGAGCTGGCGATCGTCGAAGTCCCAGAGGGCAACGGCGGCTCCACTGGCGAGTAGGCGCTCGGCGATGGCGAGCCCGATGCCGCGGGCGGCGCCGGTGACCACGGCCACCCGGCCGGACAGATCGATTTCGTTGCGCTTCATCCTGTTTCCCTTGAACGGTGCCCGGCAGTCTCGCAGGGCGGGGCCGGGCAGGCAATCCCGCGGGCCGGACTGCCGACCGGCATATGACTAGTTGCATATGGCGAGGCGAGCGGCGGCGGAACACATTGCCGGCCATGCGAACCGAAACCTCCAACCCTGTGGTGGTCCCGCTGCCCGGTCTTGCCAACGGCATGCCGCGGTTCGAGGGGGCCGTGGCTGTCTACCGGACACCGGCCGAGCGGTTGAGCGACACCGGCGCCGGCTGGATGCAAGACGAAGCGGTGCGGATCGCCCGGCGCGATCTGGGTTTCGAGGCCCTTTGCCTCGCCCAGATGCTGGTGCTGGCCGGTCGGCGCCAGGAAGCTCTGGATCGTCTCGACCAGGCGCTGCTGGCGGCGCAGGAGGCCAATGACGCCGAACTCGCGTTCCTGGTGCAGGCCGCGCGCCTGCCGGTGCTCGAAGTGCTGGCGCCGGGTGCGGTGGTGGAGGTTCTGCTGCGGGACATGGTCGACGGGGCCGAGCGCATCGACTACCTCGGCACCCTGGCCACGGAAGCTCGCAACGGCATGCCGCCGCGGTCGGGTCCGCGGCTCGCGGCCGTCGGGCTGGCTGAAGTCCCGGATCGCGTCGGCAAGATGCGTACGCCGCAGGTCGCCGCTGCGGGGAACGGTAACCCGATCGTCACGATCCGCACGCTCGGCACGTTCATGGTGGCCGTGGCGGGCAAGCCTCTGGTGTCCGGTCGCAAGCTGCCGCACAAGCCCCTCGCGCTGCTGCAGGCACTGATCGCCCTGGGCGGATCGCACGTCTCGGCCTCGCTGCTGGTGGACGCGCTGTGGCCCGACGCCGATGGCGGTTGCGGCCGGCGTGCGTTCGACGTGGCCCTGCTGCGCCTGCGCCGCCTGTTGAAGGTGGACCACGCCATCGTCGTGTCCGGCGGCAAGGTGTCGCTCGACCGCTCGCTGTGCCGGGTCGACATCTGGGACTTCGAGCAGCTCGTCGAAGAGATCGAGCAGCTCTTGCCCGTGGCCGGCATCGAGTGCCTGCTGGTCGAGGCGGACAACCTCATGTCCCTGTACGGCGGATGCTTCCTCGATGCCGAAGAGGATCGTTCGTGGGTCGTACCGGCGCGGGATCGACTGGCCGCCAAGTTCGCTCGCGCGATCACGCTGTGCTCGCGGGCCCTGATCGGTGCCGGCGCCGTCGAGCAGGCGGAGCGCCTCTATCGCCGCGGCCTGGAACTCGACAACCTGTCGGAGCCGCTGTACCGCGGGCTCATCGAATGCTGCCTCGGGCAGGGGCACAAGGCCGAGGCGCTCAACGCCTATCGGCGCTGCCGCGAACTGCTGTCGATCGTGCTCAACACGAGGCCTTCGGAAGAGACGGAAGCGCTGCACCGGCGCATTCTCGCCGCGGACTGAAGTCGCGTTTCCCTTCCCTATACTGTGGCGACCGGGTCGTCGAGCCCGGAGCGACCACGAAAGGGAGAGAGAACCATGGCCACAGCGCCGCAGCTGCAGTACCTGAATCCGCCCGGCCTCGCGAACTTCGGGACCTTCTCCCAGGTGGCGACGGTACAGGGCGGCAAGACCATCCACATCAGCGGCCAGGTCGCGTGGAATGCCCAGGGTCAGGTGGTCGCCGCCGGTGACCTGAAGGGCCAGACGGTGCAGGTGTTCGAGAACCTCAAGGTGGCTCTCGCTGCGGCCGGTGCCACATTCAGCGATCTGGTGAAGATCACGACCTACGTCGTGGACCTGAAGCCCGAGGATCGCGGGATCATCTCCGAGATCCGCGGTCGCTATGTCGATCCGGCGCGCAAGCCCGCGAGCACGATGATCGGGGTCGATGCGCTGGTGATGCCCGAGCTCAGGATTGAGGTGGAGGCGATTGCGGTGGTGGGGTGAGGGAGGGTGTGCGGATGGTAACGCTGCTGGCCCCCATCCCAACCTTCCCCCACCGAAGGTGGGGGAAGGGGGCGTGAGTCCCCTCCCCCGGCTTCGCCGGGGGAGCAACCGTGTCAAGCGATGGCGTTGGACGGGGACTTCCACGGGATTCCAGACTTCAAGATCGCGTTC
>JAIESW010000040.1 GCA_019745565.1 Burkholderiales bacterium | reverse complement strand
CCGCTGATCCTGCCGCATCACGCAGCGCTCGATCAGGCGCGCGAGCGCGCGAAGGGCGAGGGCAAGATCGGCACCACTGGCCGCGGCATCGGCCCTGCATACGAAGACAAGGTCGCGCGGCGCGCGATCCGCCTGCAGGACCTGTTCCATCGCGAGCGCTTCGCCGCGAAGCTGGGCGAGGTGCTGGACTTCCACAACTTCGTCCTCAAGAACTATTTCCAGGCCGAGCCGGTGGAGTTCCAGCGCGTGCTGGACGAGACGCTCATCCTGGCCGAACGCATCAAGCCCATGGTGGGCGACGTGCCGCGGCTGCTGTACGAAGCCTATCGCAAAGGCCATCGCCTGCTGTTCGAAGGCGCGCAGGGCACGCTGCTCGACGTGGATCACGGCACCTATCCGTTCGTGACCTCCAGCAACTGTGTGGCCGGTGCGGCTGCCGCGGGTGCCGGTGTCGGCCCGCAGATGCTCGACTACGTGCTGGGCATCACCAAGGCCTACACGACGCGCGTCGGATCGGGTCCGTTCCCGACCGAACTGTACGACGACGTCGGCAAGCGCATCGCGAGCCGCGGCAACGAGTTCGGGGCAACCACGGGCCGTCCGCGCCGTTGCGGCTGGTTCGACGCCGCTGCGCTGCGCCGCTCGGTGCAGATCAACGGGGTGTCGGGCCTGTGCGTCACCAAGCTCGACGTGCTGGACGGCATGGAGTCGCTGCAGGTCGGCGTGGGGTACCTCATGGATGGCGAGCGCTACGACATCCTGCCGGTGGGTGCCGAGGAACTGGCGCAGTGCGAGCCGGTCTACGAGGAAGTACCGGGCTGGTCGCAGAGCACCGTCGGCGTGAAGCGCTACGAAGACCTGCCCGAGGCCGCCCGCAGCTACTTGAAGATGATCGAGCGCGTTTGCGGTGTGCCGATCGACATGATCTCCACCGGGCCCGACCGCGAGGAGACCATCATCCTGCGCCATCCTTTCGAGGCGGCCTGATCGCCCCGGAGTCCAAACGAAAACGGCGCCCGCATGGGGCGCCGTTTCCGGTCGTAAACTCTGGTGCCGAGAAGAGGACTCGAACCTCCACAGGGTTGCCCCCGCCAGGACCTGAACCTGGTGCGTCTACCAATTCCGCCATCTCGGCACGACAAGGCGCGCGACTTTAGCGGCATCGGCAGCCTGTGTCAAACCACTGAAACCCCTTTTCCTCTCGCGCCGCGAGGCGCCCATCAATGCCTAGAAAATCCGGCGCCGCGAACGGCGCCATCACACACAAGCAGGCCCGCGCGACGCGCGCGGCCGATCCCCATCTCGAACGGGAACGGGGCAAGTACAAGCACCCGCTGCCCTCCCGCGAGCACATCCTGAGTCTCATGGAAGAGATCGGCGCGCCCGTGAACCGGGCCGAGCTGGTCGAGCGCCTCGCGATCGAGGAGCACGAAGAAGAGCCGTTCTCGCGCCGCCTGCAGGCCATGGCCCGCGAGGGCCAGATCATGGTGAACCGCCGCGGCGACCTGTGCGTGGCCGAGAAGCTGGCACTCGTACCCGGCGTCGTGCAGGGCCACCCCGAAGGCTTCGGTTTCCTGATCCGCGACGACGGGGCGCCGGACATGTTCCTGAGCGCCGCGCAAATGGCGAAGGTGATGCACGGCGACCGTGTCATGGCACGCGAGGCCGGTTTCGATCGCCGTGGGCGCGTCGAAGGCGAGATCGTCGAAGTGCTCGAGCGCGCCAACTCGAAGATCGTCGGCCGCTTCCTGCTGGAGCACGGCATCGGCTTAGTGGCCCCGGCGGACAAGCGCCTTGCGCACGACATCCTCGTGCCGGCCGACGCCCGCGAAGGCGCCAAGCCCGGTCAGGTGGTCGTGGTCGAAGTGGTCCAGCAACCGGCGCGGCACAGCCCGCCCATCGGCAGGATCGTGGAGATCCTCGGCAACGCGACCGATCCCGGCATGGAGATCGAAATCGCGCTGCGCAAGCACCAGTTGCCGAACGAGTTCGCGCAGGACGCGTTGGCCGAGGCGGAGAAGGTGGCAAAGCCGGTGAGCGCCGCCGAGCGCCGCGGCCGCAAGGATCTGCGCTCGCTGCCGCTCGTCACCATCGACGGCGAGACCGCACGCGATTTCGACGACGCCGTGTACTGCGAGGTGCAGGGCAAGGGCTACAAGCTCTACGTCGCCATCGCGGACGTCAGCCACTACGTGAAGCCGGGCGGTGCGCTCGATCGCGAAGCGATGGACCGCGGCAACTCGGTGTACTTCCCGCGCCGCGTGATCCCGATGCTGCCCGAGGCGCTGTCGAACGACATCTGTTCGCTCAACCCCGGCGTCGACCGTCTCTGCATGGTGTGCGAGATGGACATCGGCGCGAAGGGCGACATCGTGCGCTACGAGTTCTATCCGGCGGTGATGCACTCCCACGCGCGGCTGACCTACGACGAGGTCTGGTCCGCGCTGAGCGACCCGAAGGGCGAGGCTGCCCGGAAGCGCGCCGAACTGATGCCGCAGCTGCAGGCGCTGAACCAGCTCTTCCAGGTGCTGGTGAAGGCGCGCGCCCGGCGCGGCGCGATCGACTTCGAGACCATCGAAACGCGCATGATCTTCGACGACAACGGCAAGATCGAGCGCATCGTGCGGGTCGAACGCAACGACGCCCACCGCATCATCGAAGAATGCATGCTGGCGGCGAACGTCTGCGCGTCCGATTTCCTGCAGAGCCACGAGCATCCGGCGCTATATCGTGTGCACGAAGGCCCGACGCCGGAGAAGCTCGAACGTCTGCGCGCGTTCCTCGCGGAGTTCGGCCTCTCGCTGGGCGGCGGCGACGAGCCGCACGCGAAGGATTACGCGAAGCTGCTCGCTTCCATCAAGAACCGGCCCGACGCCGAACTGCTGCAGACCGTGATGCTGCGTTCGCTGCAGCAGGCGCAATACAGCCCCGAACCGCTCGGCCACTTCGGCCTCGCGTACGAGTCGTACACGCACTTCACTTCGCCGATCCGGCGCTATCCCGACCTCGTCATCCACCGCGCCATCCGCGCGGTACTCGAAGGCAAGTCGATGCGCGCCGGCGATCTCACCGAACTGGGCAAGCACTGCTCCATGACCGAGCGCCGCGCCGACGAGGCCACGCGCGAAGTGGAGGCGTGGCTCAAGTGCTACTACATGCAGGACCGCATCGGCGAGGTGTTCGACGGCACCATCAGCGGTGTGGCCGGGTTCGGCGTGTTCGTCGCGCTCGATTCGGTGTACGTCGAAGGGATGATCCACATCTCGGAGCTGGGCAGCGACTACTTCCAGTTCGACCAGGCGCGCCATCTGTTGCTGGGCGAGCGCACCGGCAAGCGCTATCGGCTGGGTGACCGCATGAAGGTGAAGCTCGTCCGGGTGGATCTGGAACTGTCGCGGCTAGACTTTCTTCCCGCTGAACGCACCTGAGTCGTGGCGAAAGGGCGCCTCATCTACGGCTTCCACGCCGTCACGGCCAAGCTCAAGCAGGACGCGGGCGCGATGCTCGAACTGCACGCTGACGCCTCCCGCGACGATCCGCGCATGCGCGGCCTCATGGCCGCCGCGAAGGCGGCCGGGGTGAGGATCGTGGCGTCCGTGGGCCACCGGCTGGACCAGATGCTGCCGGGCGCCAAACACCAGGGCGTGATCGCCGTCGTGGAAGGCGAGGCCCGGGCCATGGATCTCGAGGACCTCCTCGACGGTCTGGACGAGCCGGCGCTCATCCTGGCCCTCGACGGTGTCACCGACCCCCACAACCTCGGTGCCTGCCTGCGCAGCGCCGACGCCATGGGCGTCCATGCCGTCGTGGCGCCCAAGGATCGGGCGGTGGGCATCACCCCCGTGGTCGAGAAAGTGGCCAGCGGTGCTGTGGAAACAGTCCCTTACCTGATGGTCACCAACCTGGCCCGGACCCTGGAGATGTTGCAGGAGCGGGGTATTCTCGTGGTCGGGTTGGCCGGGGAAGGGGAGGCAGACCTGCCGACCCTGGACCTTTCGGGTGCCCTGACCTTGGTGCTGGGAGCAGAAGGGGCGGGGCTGCGCCGCCTGACCCGGGAACGCTGCGACACCCTGGCCCGGATCCCCATGTTCGGGTCGGTCGAGAGCCTGAACGTCTCGGTGGCCACCGGCGTGTGCCTGTACGAGGCTCGCCGGCAGCGCGGACAGCCTCGAAAAGCTTGATCCGTCGAGACATTCTCCCGTAAACTCGCCGGCTTTCCCGGATGGACGGGTGTTCCGGCCATCCTGTCCTTGCCCCACCGAACTCGCATGTCGGGGGGCTTCAACCCACAAGGAGCAGACATGCGACATTACGAGATCGTTTTCATCGTGCATCCCGATCAGAGCGAGCAGGTGCCCGCGATGATCGAACGCTACCGGACCATGGTCCAGAGCAAGGGCGGGCGCATCCACCGCCTGGAGGATTGGGGCCGCCGCCAGATGGCCTACCCGATCCAGAAGATGCACAAGGCGCACTATGTTCTGATGAACATCGAGTGCGACCGCGAGACGCTGGACGAGCTGGAGCACGCGTTCAAGTTCAACGACGCCGTGTTGCGCCACCTCACCGTGCAGAAGCGCGAAGCCGAGACCGGCCCGTCGCCGATGATGAAGGAAGAGAAGTCCAAGTCGCTGACCGCGCCGCAGACGCCCGCCGAGGGCGAAGCGAAGCCGGCGGCGGAGGCGGCTGCCTGACAGCCTGATCCCTAGGTGACGGGCAACCGGGTCGTGCTCGAAGGCCGCGTCGAAGCGGTCGAGCCGATGCGGGTGTCGCCGGCAGGGGTTGCATCCGTGCGTTTCACGGTGCGGCACCAGTCGACCCGGGAAGAAGCCTCGATCGCACGCAAGGTGGAAGTGGCGATGCAGATGGTGGCCCTGGGAGCGATGGCCGAACAGGCCCGGACTCTCGAGATCGGCAGGCAGGTGAGGGTGGCAGGTTTTCTGGCGCGGGCCAGTCTGAAGAGCGAGTGGCCCGTCGTACACGTCGAAGAATTGCAGGACATTTGAGGAAACGAACATGGCATTCGGCCGAGGCAAAGGTAAGGATCGCAAGCGCGACGACAAGGGCTCCCGCCCGCTGTTCAAGCGTCGCAAGTTCTGCCGCTTCACCGCGGAGAAGATCAAGGAAGTCGACTACAAGGACATCGAGATCCTGAAGGACTTCATCAACGAGAACGGCAAGATCATCCCGGCGCGCATCACGGGCACGAAGATGCACTACCAGCGCCAGCTGTCGGTGGCGGTCAAGCGGGCGCGCTTCCTCGCGCTGCTGCCGTACACGGACCTGCACTGAGGAGCATCACGACATGCAGATCATTCTGTTGGAGAAGGTGGTCAACCTCGGGCAGCTGGGCGACGTCGTCAAGGTGAAGGACGGCTACGCGCGCAATTTCCTGATCCCCAAGGGCAAGGCCAAGCGCGCGAACGCCGCCAACCTGGCCGAGTTCCAGGCGCGCCGCGCCGAGCTCGAGAAGGTGCAGGCCGCTGCACTGGCCGCTGCCACCGAGAAGGCCGCCAAGCTGGAAGGCCTGATGGTGCAGATCACCCAGAAGGCCGGTGTGGACGGACGCCTGTTCGGTTCCGTCACCAACCACGACATCGCCGACGCGCTGAAGGCGCAGGGCATCGAAGTGGAGAAGGGCGACATCCGGATGCCGCTCGGACCGCTGAAGCAGATCGGGGATCATCCCCTCGTGGTGGCTTTGCACACGGACGTGCAGGCGAATATCACGGTTTCGGTGTTGGGCGAGTCTTGATGCCGCCGAGCGTCGCACGCTGACGACTGGAGGGCCGCGCGAGCGGCCCTCAGCGTTTGTAAGGACGCAGTTGGTCGGGGCGCTCCGCGTTAGAATCGACAAGACAAAGCTGTCGAATTCCGATCACGACATCCAAGGGTATTCATGGCTCAGGCCGTCACCCCGCTGCACCCCGAACCGGACCTGGCCCAGCTCAGGATGCCGCCCCATTCCGTGGAAGCGGAGCAGTCGGTACTGGGCGGCCTGTTGCTCGAGAATTCGGCCTGGGACCGTATCGGTGACCTGATTTCCGAGGCCGACTTCTACCGGGCTGATCATCGGCTCATCTACCGCCACGTCTCGAAGCTGATCGAAGCCTCGAAACCGGCCGACGTGCTCACCGTGGCGGAGAGTCTCGAGCGTAGCGCGGAGCTGGCCAACTCCGGCGGTCTTGCGTATATCGCGACGCTGGCGCAGAACACGCCGTCCGCTGCGAATATCCGTCGTTATGCCGAGATCGTGCGCGAGCGCAGCGTGATGCGGCGCCTGGCCGAAGTGGGCACCGAGATCGCCGACTCCGCCTACAACCCACTAGGTCGCGACGCGAGCGAATTGCTCGACCAAGCCGAGTCGAAGGTGTTCGAGATTGCGGAGCAGGGCTCACGCGGCAAGCAGGGCTTCATCGCGATGCCGCCGCTGCTCACGCAGGTGGTTGAACGCATAGATATGCTCTATAACCGTGACAACCCGAACGACGTCACGGGCGTACCTACCGGTTACAGCGACCTCGACGAAAAGACTTCAGGCCTGCAGCCCGGTGATCTCATCATCGTGGCCGGCCGGCCCTCCATGGGCAAGACCGCGCTGTCGCTCAACATCGCAGAGCACGTGGCGCTCGATGCCGGATTGCCGGTGGCGGTGTTCTCCATGGAAATGGCGGCGACCCAGCTTGCCATGCGTCTGCTGGGCTCCTTGGGACGCCTCGATCAGCATCGCCTGCGCACCGGTCGCCTGCTCGACGATGACTGGCAGCGCCTCACGCAGGCGGTCGGTCGCCTGAACGATGCGCCGATGCAGATCGACGAAACGCCCGCGCTCAACGCCCTCGAAGTGCGGGCGCGCTCGCGACGGCTGCATCGGCAGTATGGGAAGCTGGGACTGATCGTCATCGACTACCTGCAGCTCATGTCGGCAAAGGGCGATGGCGAGAATCGTGCGACCGAGATCTCGGAGATCTCGCGGTCGCTGAAGGCGTTGGCGAAGGAACTCAGTGTTCCCGTCATTGCGTTGTCGCAGCTCAACCGCAGCCTGGAGCAACGCCCGAACAAGCGGCCGGTGATGTCGGATCTTCGCGAATCGGGAGCTATTGAACAGGATGCAGATTTGATCCTGTTCATCTACCGCGACGAGGTCTACAACCCCGACAGTGCCGACAAGGGCATCGCCGAGATCATCATCGGCAAGCAGCGGAACGGTCCCATCGGCACCGTGAAGCTCACCTTCCGCGGCGAGAACACACGCTTCGAGAACTACGCCGACCCGAACCGGTACTAGTTCACCGTCCCACTTTTCGAACGACTGGAAAACACGATCGTGGCTACTCTGGATTGGACCTCGGAACTCGAACTCGGTGATGACCGCATCGATGAAACGCACCGCGAGTTCGTTGAAATGGTGAACGCGGTCGGGACCGCGACCGACGAGCAGATGCTGGCGATGGTGGATGCCTTGATCGCGCATACCGAAGAGCACTTCGGTCAGGAACAACGCTGGATGGCGGCGACGGAGTTTCCACCTACGCACTGCCATCTGGATGAGCATGCGGGCGTGCTCGAGGCAATGCGTGAGACTAGGAACTACGTTGCCGAGGGCAAGGCCCACGTGGGGCGGGTGCTGGCCAATGAACTCGGTGCCTGGTTCCGCAGCCACGCAGCCACCATGGACACCATGCTGGCGCAGTGGCTCAAGTCGCGGCAGTTCGATACCTCCAAGGAAGTGGCTGCCGCGAACTGAAGCGGCGCGCCCCGTCGACACCACGATCTTTCCTCACCCCTGGCCCCGCTTCCGAAGGGACAGGGGAGCGGTGTGTTCTTCCGGCGCAAGCGTATGACGTAGCGCATAGAGACCTGCGCGGCACCTTGTGGGAATCTACGACCCGACGCAAAGGCCGAAAAGTGCGGCCTAGTGAATCGGGAGCGCGACGATGACGACGCGACTGTTGTTGCAGCTACTGCTGGCGGCTTCGGATCTGACGGGGTATCCCGTCCCCGAAGCGATGCCGCACGTGGCGATCGTCGCGCCGGAGGTCATGCCTTGTGCCTGCAAGGGCGCGTACCAGGATGGGACGCTATGGGTGTCGGGTGATCTCGATCTCGCAAAGCCGTTCGCGCGCAGTGTGCTGCTGCACGAGCTCGTGCATCACCTTCAGGAGCAGGCGGCGGGGTCGCCGCAGGGGCAGGTGACGCGGGTGCGATTCGAGCGTGAGGCGATCGAGGCGCAGAATAGATATCTCGCGTCGCAGGGGTCAGGACAGCGGGCGGCGGTGGCGGCGAGGGACGATTAGGCTGCCCCCATCCCAGCCTTCCCCCACGTCCGTGGGGGAAGGGGTGTACGGCACCTTCCCCCGACTCGTCGGGGGAAGGCGGGGGATGGGGGCAGCGACGTTCGCTACAGCACTTCCGCCGCGTGATCCGCCAGCCTCGACCGTTCCCCCCGCTGCAACGTGATATGCCCCCCATGCGCCCACCCCTTGAACCGATCCACCACGTAGGTCAGCCCTGAGCTGCCTTCCGTGAGATAGGGCGTATCGATCTGCGCGATGTTTCCCAGGCACACGACTTTGGTGCCCGGCCCCGCGCGCGTGATCAGCGTCTTCATCTGCTTCGGCGTCAGGTTCTGCGCCTCGTCGATGATGAGGAACTTGTTGATGAACGTGCGCCCGCGCATGAAGTTGAGCGACTTCACCTTGATGCGCGAACGGATCAGGTCGCGCGTGGCGGCGCGGCCCCATTCGCCGGCTTCGTCGTCGGAGTGGTTCAGCACGTCGAGGTTGTCGTCGAGCGCGCCCATCCACGGTGTCATCTTCTCTTCCTCGGTGCCGGGCAGGAAGCCGATGTCCTCGCCCACGGGCACCGTGACGCGAGTCATGATGATCTCCTGATAGCGCGGCTCGTCGAGGATCTGCGTGAGTCCCGCCGCCAAGGTCAGCAGCGTCTTGCCCGTGCCGGCCTGGCCCAGCAGCGTGACGAAGTCGATGTCCTGGTTCATGAGCAGGTTCAGCGCGAAGTTCTGCTCGCGATTGCGCGCCGTGATGCCCCACACGGCAAACTTCTGGTGCGTGTAGTCGCGGATCAGCATGAGGATCGCGGTCTTGCCGCTCACTTCCTTCACCTGCGCGTAGAACGGCCGGTCGCCTTCCTGATAGACGAATTCGTTCACGAGCAGGCTGGAGCACTGCGGGCCATGCACTCGATAGAACGTGTGACCGTTCTGCTGCCACGTCTCCATGTCCTTGCCGTGCCGATCCCAGAAGTCTTCGGGCAGCGCGCGCACTCCGGTGTAGAGGAGATCGGTGTCCTCCAGCACCTTGTCGTTGAAGTAATCCTCGGCAGGCAGGCCCAGTGCCCGGGCCTTGATGCGCATGTTGATGTCCTTCGACACCAGGATCACTTCGCGCGGTGCGTGCACTTCCTGCAGATGCTTCACCACACCGATGATCTGGTTGTCCGCCTTCCCGGCAGCGAGTTGCACTGGCAGATCGCCGCTGATGAATTCGGTCTGCAGGAACAATCTTCCGGTCGCGTCCTTGCCGTGTGCATCGAGCGGGAAGCCGGCCTGGATTTCGTCAGCGCCCCGGCTCACGATCTCGTCCAGCGTTCGGCTCGCCTGCCGCGCGTTGCGTGCCACTTCCGACATGCCTTTCTTGTTGGCGTCCAGTTCCTCGAGCGTGGTCATGGGCACGTAGACGTCGTGCTCCTGGAAGCGGAACAGGCTCGTCGGGTCGTGCATCAGCACGTTGGTGTCGAGCACGAACAACTTGGAGGCAGCAGTCTTCAGGCGGGTGACGACACCGGTGGCTTTCTTCTGGATCATGGTCTCGAGACTTCCTTTCTGGGAGGACCGCAAAAGCACAAACGCCGCCGGGGCTGGATGCCCCGACGGCGTTCGTGGTCGGAAAACTGGAAGCTGCCTGGACGGCGTCGCCGCCGCCCTGCAGACGGGTGGGGCCGCACCCGCATGCGGCGGGGCGGCCGTCTCGGGGGTGAGATCAAGCGATGGCCTTCACCGCGGCGAGCACTTCGTCGGCGTGGCCCGGCACCTTCACCCCGCGCCATTCCTTGCGCACGATGCCCTTGCCGTCGATCACGAACGTGCTGCGCTCGATGCCGCGCACCTGCTTGCCGTACATGTTCTTCATCTTGATGACGCCGAACATGTTGCACATCGCTTCGTCGCCGTCCGACAGCAGTTCGAACGGGAAGGCCATCTTCGCCTTGAACTTCTCGTGGGAGGCGATGGTGTCGCGCGAGACGCCGAAGATCTCGGCTCCGAGCTTGGTGAATTCCCCGTGCAGATCGCGGAACTGCGCACCTTCGGTGGTGCAGCCCGGCGTGTCGTCCTTGGGGTAGAAGTAGATCACCAGGGGGTTGCCCTTGTGCTCGGACAGCTTGAAGGTCTTGCCGCCGGTCGAGGCCGCCTGGAAATCGGGCACGGGCAGGTTTTCCAGCATGTAGGTTGATCCTCCGTTGTGCTTGGGTTCGATTGTTGCGAATCCGGTCGCGGTACGCAACGCGAATTTATGCGGCTTGTGCTGCGAGGAACTCGGGACCCTGCGTCGCCAGCGTCCCGCTGCGGCCTTCCACCGGTCCGACGCCCACGTCGTGCCGCGGCAGATCCTTCGACGGCAGCGCGTCGAAGTAGTCGCGCAGACTCACGAGATCATGTCCCTGCTCCTTCCAGCCCGTCAGGAGAGCCTCGAAGGCCGGGGCGAGGTTCCCGCCTTCCAGTTCGGCATGCAGCGTGTAGACGTGACCCGAAGGTCGATCGTCGCGGGTGGCCGCCAACAGCTGCTCGGCCACGTTCTCGGCCGTGATGTCGTCGACGCCGATCAACTCGTCGAGCGTCGGCAAGGTGGTGGGCAACTGCGGGCAGGCGATGATCTCGGCCTCGTACAGCGGCACGAAGGGATGGGTGCCGCGGGTATCCGAGCAGTAGTCGAAGCCCAGCCGCTGGGTGAGCCGCCAGGCGTGACGATTCATCTGCCAGCCCGCCGCGCCGTGGACCCGTGGCGGTTCCTTGAAGATGTCGGTGAAGCGGTTGCAGGCGAGCTCCATCTCGTGCCGGGTCCATTTCTCATCGGCGGCGGCGAGGCCGTCTTGCCAGCGCACGTGGTCCCAGGTGTGCACGCCGACCTCGAAGCCGGCATCCTTCACTGAGCGCATCACGTCCGCGCAGCGCTTGCCGATGTCGGGGCCGGGCAGCACCGTGCCGTACATCAGGGTCATCAGACCGTAATGCGACACGACCGACGTGCGGCGCACCTTCTTGGCGAAACCGGGCCGGAAGATGCGTTTGATGGCTCGCCCGGTGTGATCGGGGCCGAGGCTGAAGAGGAACGTGGCGCCGACGCCGTGGCGCTTCAGAACTTCCATGAGACGCGGCACCCCGTCGCGCGTGCCGCGATAGGTGTCGACGTCGACCTTCAGCGCGAGCTTCAATCCACCAGCCCCCGGGCCTCCGCCACGTGATCCTTGTACGCGTCGAAGATGTACCGCAACGCCTGTGACATGTCCACCTTGGGCGCCCACTCCAATTCCTGGCAGGTGTTCTCGATCTTCGGCACGCGGTTCTGCACGTCCTGGTAGCCCTTGCCGTAGTAGGCGGCCGAGGAGGTTTCCACCAGCTTCACCTTCGAGGCGGTCTCGCGGTATTCGCCGTAGGTGAGGGCGAGGTCCAGCATCATCTTCGCAAGGTCGCGCACCGAGAAATTGTTCTTCGGGTTGCCCACGTTGTAGATCTTGCCGCTGGCGATGCCGTCGCGGTTTTCGATCATCTTCATGAGCGCGTTGACGCCGTCTTCTATGTAGGTGAACGCACGTTTCTGGTGGCCGCCGTCCACCAGCTTGATCTCTTCGCCGCGGACGATGTGACCGAGGAACTGGGTGATGACGCGCGAGCTGCCTTCCTTCGGCGTGTGGATGCTGTCGAGGCCGGCACCGATCCAGTTGAACGGCCGGAACAGGGTGAAGTCGAGGCCCTGCTGCGCGCCGTAGGCCCAGATCACGCGGTCCATCAGCTGCTTGCTGCAGGCGTAGATCCAGCGCTGCTTGTCGATCGGGCCCATCACGAGCTCGGACGCGTAGGGGTCGAACTCCGCATCGCTGCACATCCCGTAGACCTCGGAGGTGGAGGGGAACAGGATGCGCTTCTTGTACTTCACGGCCGAACGGATGATCGGCAGGTTGGCTTCGAAGTCGAGTTCGAAGACCCGCAGCGGTTCCTTGACGTACATCGCCGGGGTTGCGATGGCCACGAGCGGCAGCACCGTGTCGCACTTGCGGATGTGGTACTCGATCCACTCCTTATTGATGGTGATATCACCTTCGAAGAAGTGGAAGCGCTTGTGCTCCAGCAGCTCGGTGACGCGGTCGGTCTGCATGTCCATGCCGTAGACCTCCCA
>JAIESW010000012.1 GCA_019745565.1 Burkholderiales bacterium | reverse complement strand
CCCTCGATCTCGCTACAGCAACGGGTCCTGGGTCAATCGATCTGCCGCGACACTCACATTCTCGGACATACAAGGGTCAGGGTGGGGGCAACGGCCTTACAACGTCTTCAGGTATTCGATCAACGCACGTTTGCGGTCGGCAGAAAGACCCGTCCCGTACTCGTGCCCCTGATTCCCGTTGCCCCGCTCCGTCACGTCGAACCGGGTCCCGACCCGCTGCGCTGCCGGCCCGTCCGCGACGAAGCCCATGTTCGCTTGGTCGTACACGTCGTACCCGCGATAGAACACCTTGGTCCGCCGTGACGCCGGTTCCAGTAGTTCGCGCAGATTCATCACCGCGCCGTTGTGGAGGTAAGGCGCCCGCAGCCAGATGCCGTCCAGGTGCGCCGCGATGTAGCCGACCAGTTCCTGTTCCACCAGGCCACGACGCTTGACACCCATCCTCGCGACGATGATGTTGCCGTCGATCGCGGCCTGCTTGTTCCAGCTCTCGAGGCGATTGCGGTCGGTGCCCACCTCAGTCACCGGCACGGGGTGGCCGGTGCGTTCGCTCCGGTGGCATTGCGCGCAGTTCTCATCGAATACCTTGCTGCCACGGGCCGCCAGCTCCGCATCGACCGCATAGGGATACTTGGGCGGTGGCCGCTTGCGCAGGAAGTCCTCGAGCCACTTCATGTGATCCTCGAAGTCGCTCTGCGGCTTCAGCACGATGCCCAGCGCCGAGTCGACCAGCACCGAGCGCGGGTCCCACGTGGCACCGTCCCAGTTGAGGGTCTGGCCTTCCTTGTACTTGTCGAGGTTCCAGATGGAAGGCATGTCGGCCGGGCCATAGGTGCCGTCCTCGGGCCGCTCCAGCATGAAGTACTTAGTGAGGTTCATCGGGTCGTCGCGACCGCGCCCCCAGTCGGGCATGCCGTGCCGGTTCATCCAGGCGAACTGGCCCTCGCGTTCTAGCAGCCGCTTCTTCACGATGGGGATGATGGCGAAGCGATACAGCAGCCGATCGATGAACGACAGCCCGTAGACCAGCTCGATCTCGCGCATCAGGTTGTCGGGCGTGAAGCGTGGGTCCTTCGCGCAGGCGATCAGGAAGCGGAAGTAGGCCTGCACGTTGGTCGTATGGCCGGGCGCGGCGATGACGTAGGTGGGGTTCTCGTCCGCGGAGGCGCGATAGCTCGCGGTATGGCACACCGCGCAGTTGTTGCCGACGCGCTCGAACCCGATGGTCTTCTTCGGAAAGCCGATGGGCAGATCGTGCCCTTCCTCCCAAGGAATCCCGAGAGATGCGTAACCGCCCGGTCCCGGCAGGTACTGGGGAAACATGCGCGGCAGCACGATCAGGATCCAGTACGGCACGCCGGCTTCGTTCTCGCCGCCGAGCGAGCCGTACTTGAAGCGCTCCTCGCCGTTCGCGAAGGGAGGCTGCGGCACTTCGCGGAAGAACTTGTACCAGGCGAAGATGCCGCCGGCCGCCGCCAGGATCAGGATCGCGAGGATGATCTTCTGCAGCTTGCTCATGCGCTTCATCTTCACAGGTGCGACGTCCGTCATGGCGGCTCTCCTCAGAACGTCTTCAGGTATTCGACCAGCGCGTCCTTGTCCGTCGCGGACAAGGCAGTCCCGTACGCCGGTCCCTCGTGGCCCCGATTCGAATTGCCGCGCTCGCGCGTGTCGATCAGGTGGAACGGCTTGCCCTCTTCCGATCCCACATCCCACACGAAGCCCACGCCCTCGGGGTCGTAGACGTCATACCCCCTATAGAAACGTGCGGGCCGCTGCGCCGCGGGCTCCAACAGCGCCCGCAGCGTCGGCACCGAGCCGTTATGCAGATAGGGCGCGCGCAGCCAGATGCCGTCGAGCGGCATGTTCGCGTAGCCGTACGTCTTGCGGAAATGCCGGAACCAGTACTTGTCGTAGCCAGCGTAGAGCTGGCCCTGATTCACCGCGAGTTCGTACGTGTACGAATCGAGGCGTCCGCGATCCGTGCCGATCCGATCGATCGGCGTCACCTTGCCGACCTTCTCCCCCGCGAAGTCACGACCGGTGCGGCCGTGACAGGTCGCGCAGTATTCGTCGTAGAGCACCTTGCCTCGCGCGGCCCGTGCCTGGTCGATCGGGTACGGATACGCCGGCGGCTCCAGATCGAGCAACCAATCCTCGATGCGCCCGATGGCCTTGTGGTCGACCGTGGGCGGCGTCGCTCCGGTACCGAAGGCCGCACTCAGGTTGCGCTCCTCCACCTTGGTGTTGTTACCGTCCCAGTGGAGCTGCATGTCCGCCACCTTGCGCGGCCGCTGCAGCCAGATGGACGGGAAATCGGAGACACCCGCCAGTTCCTCCGGGGCAAGCTTGTCGCCTGGGAAGTTGAAAATGGCCTTGGCGAAGTTGAACGTGTCGACGCGGCCCGGTCCCCACGACTTCTGGCGGTTGGTGAACGAGAAGCGCGCCGACAGCATGCGGATGCGGTCCTGCATCAGGAACACCGCCACCGGGTACACCAGGTAGCGGTCGATGAGATCGAGCTTGTTACCCTGTCCCTCGATCGCGGCGATCACGTACTCGGGCGTGAAGCGATCGCTCTTGACGCACTGGAAGAGGAAGTTCTGGAACGCGAGCACGTTGAAGTTGTTCGCCGGCATGCCCACGATCAGCCGAGGCGGGGATTCACGCCGGTCGCGCACGGTGCTGGTGTGACACACGGCACAATTCAGGAACACCCGGTCGATGCCGGTGTAGCGCCGCTTCGACATGCCGACCGGCAAATCGCGATCGCCCTCGAACAGCATCCCGAGCGACTGGTAGCCCTTGCCCGGCAGCAGGTCGGCGCAGAGATCCGGCAACGCCTTCCAGATGAGATACGGAAAGCCCGACTCGCGCTCGCCGCCGGTGGACCCGTACTTGTAGTGTTCCACGATATCGGCATACACCACCGGCCGGTCGGCGAGGAACCGGTTCGCGAGATACACGCCCGCCGCGATGACCACGAGCACGATCGCTATCCCGATGCGCTTGCACCAGGTCTTCAGCTTCTGCCAGAACCCGCGCTTCGTATCGTCCATGCGCGCCGCCCTCCCGGTCGGCCTCACCTCGTCACTGCCGGCGCCTTCGCGGCACCTGGATTCCGTCGCAGGCGGCGGCGGATGCCCGAACCCGATCCGTCATGCACCGCGGCCGGCAAGGCACGGCCGCAGCTTCTCGTAGTTGCCGCCCGGCGCAACCGCATCGCCGCCGAACGCCTTGACCGCAGCTCTCAGCCGCGTGAGATCGTCACCGTCGCGCCACTGCGCTTCGGTGCGACCCAGCATCGGCAGTGCATGCACCGGCGGCATCGGCGTCTTCGCGCGTTGCGCGGGATCCGTCCGCCACATGTCGAGCCGGAAGGCGATGCGCGGCGCGCATTGCCTCACACGCGCTTCGATCTCGCGCGCATCGCCGTACAACCAGTTGGGGGGAAACGTATCGGCACTGCGGTGGCATGCCCCGCAGTAGCGCAGCAGATCCTGCACGCCGGCGCCGACGCCGGCAACCGGCTGGGTCGGAGATGCGCCGGCATCCTCGACGGTGGCGACCGGCATGGCGTTCGCGTCGAGGCAGCACCAGGTGAGCTTCGCCATACCCAGGGCTTCGAACACCGCGGGCAGCACGCGCGCCCGCTGAAAGGGCAGCGACGCAAACGCAGTTCGACCGCGCGGATCGGTCGCAAGTCGCTGCACGGCGCGATCAAGCAGCGCCGCATCGTCGCGCAACGCCACTTCCGCCACACCCTGTGCGACATCGGTCATCCCCCAGCGCAGATCGATGGACTCGATGCGTTCACCGCGTGCGGTACGCCCTTCGAGCGCGCCGCGCTTGACGCGGAAGCTCGCGCGCCAGCCTCGGCCTTCACGCCGCAGTTCGCCGCCGGCGACGGACAAACCGACGGTGTCGCGCCCGTCGTCCACGCCGAGCCGGTCGAGATCGCCGTGCGACACGCGATTGCCCTCGAGATAGAAACGACCGGTCAGCCGCAATGCGCCAACGGAACCGCAGCGGAATCCGATGCGTGGCGGCCGCGCATCGCGACGGTCGTTCACCGAGCAATCGACGCGAGCGGTGTTGCGTGGCGCGTCGGCACGGCGCAACTGCGCATCGAGGCGGCGCACGTCGGCAGGTGCGATGAACTCGGCGAGCCCCGTCACCAGTCGCACGCCGAGATCGGGACCTGCTGGCCACACTTCGAGCGCCGGCCTGGGTACCAGCGGCTCGAAGGGCGCGGCCACGGCGTCCAGGTTGTCGCCGTCGCCGCTCGTCGCGAGCGGAACGCGATTGGGAACGTCCGGATTGGGGACCTTGAGTCCCGCGGGCCAGAGGCGCCGGCCCTCGAGCGCCAGGGTCGGCGCGAGGACCTTCGAGTACGCATCGCCGGCGAGATCGATCCCTTGGGACCCGCCGAGGCGGAAATGCAGCGCGAGCTGCAGCGCCGCGGCCCGGCATTGCGCCCCCGCGGCGGCGTCGCCACCGCAACCACGCTGCCAGAGGAGCTGTGTGGCCGCGAACAGATTGGCCCGATCGGTGGCGGCGTCGATGGCATAGGGTGTCTCGACACCGATGCGAACGGCACTCCGGCGGGTGGGGGGCACGTGAGCTGCAAGCCGCCCGGCCACCGCCGCATTGGCATTGGTCTCGTCCCACAACGGCCGGGCGAACACCGGTGAAGCGTTCTGATGGCACGCGATGCACACGGTGCGCCGCGCGTACGTCACGCGCGGCACCGCGCCGGCGCGATAGTCCTTCACCACCTGGAATTCGAAGCGCGCTGCCGCTTCGTTGTAGCTGATGACCTCCAGGACCGCGGCCTTCTCCTGATAGCCGACGTACAACCGATCCTTGAGCAGGATGCCGGCATCGGTGTGCGAGCCGTCATGGGGATTTCCGGTGACGGCCACGACCACTCGCGGAAACCGGAAGAAATCCGGCGCCGCGGCACTGCGCTGCAGGGAACGCCCCAGCGGGATCAGCACGGTGCGGATGGACGCTGCGCCGGGTTCTAGGCGCCGCTCTATCACCTTCAGCAGCTCGCCGAACGGAAACGGCAGGCGATGCCTCGGACCGCCCTCCCCCTGGACGACGAACACGTGGTCGAACAGCGAGCGGCCCACCGGCGGCAGGTCGGGACCGGGGTCCTTGGGGTCGACGATCCACGTGGCGCGATCGTCGCCGCCCGCGACCTGTGCCAGCGCGCACAACGGTACCGCCGCCGCGAGCAGCCCGAGCCAACGCACGGCCACCAGCCGACGCGCGTGCGGGAAGTTCATTTCGCCGCGGCGACCACTCGCGACGTGCTGCTCCAGCAATCCTCGGACGTCTGGCCGGTCTTCAGGAAGGCCGGGCCGTCGCGCTCCGCCATGGCCGGGTTGTACAGCGTGAAGTTGAGCAGGAACGCGCGGTCGGCATAGGCACGCCCGAGATAGAAGCCGGGCCGCACCATGCGGATCTCGTCACGGATGCGCAGCCCGCGCCGGCCTGCGAGGAAGTCAGGGCGCTCCTTGTAGCCCTCAATCTCGTCGGTGAACGCGTAGTCGATGATGATCGATTCGCGCCGGCTGTCGAGCAGGCTCTGGCCGCAATACAGCTTGGCCGGGAACAGCAGCCAGGCATCGCGGCCGTCGACGCTGATCTTCCTGAGCGAGTCCGGATCGTCGATGATGGGCTTCAGGATCGAGAGGTCTTCGATGCGGTTGCGCAGCACGCGCTCGTCGCGATAGAACACCTTGCCCTTCCAGAGCGTCTTGCCGATCAGTTCGAGTTTGGCGCCCTTCAGTTCGACGATCAGGCCACCCAGGCCGCCGACGATCTCGGACAGGCGGCGATCGCCCGAGACCCCTTTCGGGAAGAACAGCGTACCGTCGAAGGCGCCGTCGGGAATCGGCCCGGCCGGCAGCCGCGCGTAGATCTGGTCCACCTGCTCCTGGGTGAGCTTGGCGATGTTCTTCGGCGTGATCTTCTCGAGGTCGGCAGGTGTGAGCGGAAAGTCGTGCTCCACCCTCGCGAAGTCGGGTCGCGCGGCGTAGCCCTCGCCGTAGGGCGCGAACGGCACGTTCGGGGCGCGGTCGCAGGCGGTGAATGCGAACGTCGCGAGTACGACGGTGGCGATGCGAAGCAGGCGGCGCGTGGTCATGGCAGTCTCCGTCACAGCGTCGCGAGGAACGCGATCAGTGCGTTCTTGTCGGCTTCGGTCAACCCTTCGCCGAAGGTGTGGCCGTCGTTCTCGACCACCGCGGTGCACGAGCTGTAGGCCGCGATCAGATCCTTGCGCTTGCCCACCGTCTCCACGATCTTCGCCGGATCGGCGATGATTTCCGCCAGGACCTGCTTCATCTCGTCAGCGTGAGCCTTGCCGCGTTTCTTCTCGAGTTCGTCCGGATGCAGCTTCGCGAGGACGAGGTCGTTCACGAACTGCTTGTGCTGCAGATTCCCCAACGTGCCGGCAGTCGCGCCCTTCGGGACCACCAGCGTGAACCCGAAGAGTTCCTTCTCCTCCTTGCCGTCCCAGAGCCGCGGTCCCACCGGCAGGACGATGTCCTCGTCGAGCTTGGTGATCTTGGGGATGCGCTTGTCGGGATGGAGCAGCTGGCGCATCGATTCCTTGTAGAGCTTGAAGCGGCCCTCGACGCTGGGATCGTAGGGCCAGCACGCCGGCTGCTGCGCGGCCGGCAGCAGGTTCCCGGACGCGTCGACGTACGACGGCCGGTAGAAGTCCGTCACGCCCGGGCGGGTACCGCCGCAGATCTCCGGCCCCATGGCGTTGTTGTGCATGAACGGCGCATGCGCCCACACCGACAGCAGCGAGATGTTGCGGTAGTGGCCGCGCCCGCCATCGCCCGGCTCCTTCACGTTGGGATCCGGTTTGCGTGCGCGCAGCGTCTCGGAACCGTACTCCTGCCACACGTGCCCGGCCATGTGGTTGCTGTGCAACGCACGGCAGCGGAACGTTCCCACCTCGCTCACGGGCGTGGATGCATCGCTGCCCATCCAGTCGGCACGCAGTCCGGTCTTGGCGTCGACGGCGCGGAAGTCGCGGCTCGCGAAAGGTCCCGCCTCGGATTCCGGCAGGCTCGAGTGGCAGCGCGCGCAGTTCTCCGCGAACACTTCGCGACCGCGCGCCACTGCGCCGCGCCCGAACTCGCGATCGAGATCGGCAACCAGGTCGTCGTATTCGTACTTCGCCGCTGCGCCCTTCGCCTTGCGCTCGCCGGCGCGAGCCACGTGCAGATCGGTGGCGTGGGTTTCGCCGGAGGTGAGGAACGCGAGGATCTCCGGCAGCCGATCCTCGATCGCACGGAAGTTGGAGCAGTCGCGCCGACACTGGCCGATATCGAACGGGGTCTGGCCGAAGTTGCGCATGGCCGGGTCCACCTGCCGCAGATCGGTGAGGTGGTTCAGCCAGCACTGCTCCGAGCACGACCCGATGTTGAAGTACACGCGCTGGATCGCCTCGAGCGCGCCGATGCTGTCCTCGCCGCCCTTCAGGATGTGATGCACGCGCTCCTTGGCGAGCGAGCGCACCCAGCACTTGTTCTCCCGACCCGGTTCGCACCAGCACTTGTCCGGCGTCGCATCCCTGGCGCAGCTGTTGGTCTTGCGCCACTTGAGCACCTCCTCGTCAGCGAAGGTCGGTCGCTGGTGGATGTTGATGATGGCGTTCATGCTGCCGGGGTTGTTCACCTGGTCGGTGGGAATGGCCGAGGTGTCGGAGGTACCGGGCCGTGCGTGGGTGAACACCTGCCACTCGAGACTGTTCACCGGCATGCCGGACACGAGGAGCTGCGAGATGCGAAGGTACTGGTTGCCGATGGCACCCTTCAGGTTCTCCCACTTCGGATGGGTGGGATCCTTCGGCGGATTGAGCGGATCGAACGCGATGTGGCACGAACCGCAAGATGTGCCGATCAGGAACGGCGGCTCGATGGAGCCGTCCGACAGGTGGCTCGCATCCCGATCGGAGCGCGCCTTGTCCTCCGAGAGCTTGCGGTTGTAACCCTCCCACGTGCCGAGCCTGCCGCCGTTCAGCGCCTTCCACCGCTCCGGATCGAAGCGCGGATTGGGAAACTTGCGAAAGCCCAGTGCCCCGGTGGACGTGCCGAACTTGAGATCGCAGGCCGACTGGCGCTGATCCTTCGGACCGTGCGCATCGTCCGCGGCCACCGGCGCGTCCTTGAAGTCGCACGCCGGATCGCGATAGCCGCTGCGCCCCACGTACTTCAGCAGTTCGTCGTCGCCGGTACAGTAGTCGAGCCCATAGGTTTCCTCGAGGCTCTTCGCCGGACAGTTGGGCGATCCCGGCGTACAGCAGTCGGGATCGTTCATCACACCCCAGGTCTTGAATCGCGCATCGCGCTGGTCCGTGCGCAGCACACGGAACCAGTCGATCAACACGCCCACGCGTTGCTGGAACACGTAGGTGTGGAAGCGGTCGTTGCCGGCGGTCGCCTTGTACCAGATCTCGCGGCCGGCGCGTTCTTCGGCGCTCAGCTTCTCGCTTTCCGCGACCCGGTGGAAACCGGCGTCATCAAAGTACGCCTGACCCGCTGCGGGCGCGGCCGGTACCGGCGCGGATGCCTCCGCCGGCTTCAATGGAGGGGCACCGGCGACCTTCCGCTCCGAGTCCAGCGCTGCCATCACGCCTGCCGCGCAGGCCAGCGTAGCCGCAACCACCACGACGCGCTTCATCATCTTCTTGTCCTCCGTGGCTGTTCGACGAACCGTGCTGCCTACCTCCCGCTCCGTGGCCGTGATCCGTGCCCACGGCGCAGACAAAGCAGCGCCCGCGTGCCGAAGCGGCCGTCGTTGTATTCCCGTCGCATGACGGACAGGTGCGTTGTGCCGGATGAGCTCACGCGTGCATGCCTCCACGCGGCGCACGAGCGTCGCGCAACGCCGGAGCATTGCATCGCTTCCGGCCGGACCGCTGAAACCTCGGGTGGCTTCACGGCAATGTCCGAATGTTCCCAGGGGCCCAAGGGGGACAGTGGCAAGTTTTATCGCACAGCTTCCCGCCGGTGGCAACTCGGCCACGGGCGCGCGCAGGAGCTCGGGCAGGCCGGTCCCGCCGTGCGTTCGTGCGGAAAATCAGGCTGCTACGGAAGAGGCGGACGCGCCGCCCAACGGCAGGCAGGCGGAACTGTCACCCGCCAGCAACACTCTATTTTTTGTCCCTGGCGCGAGCCTTCCTCGGGATCGCGCGCGAAGGCGGATGCCAGGGCGTACCGACGCGTTGCTGCGGTTTGGCGTCGGCGTGCCTTCGGCGATCTGCGCCCATCTGGTTGCAGGAGTACCGTAACAGTGCCGCTAAGATCAGAATCCTGCCCCGATGCATACCGCCTCCCCACCCCCGTTGGCTGCGTGAGTACTGGGCGGCCCGGGCCGCGCCCAGTCCGGCCGCGGGCGCCGCCGCCGGGGCAACCGCCCCGGGCCCGGGGCTGCGGCTGCGGCTGCGGCTACAGGAAGTTGAACAGCGACAGGTTCTGGATGCGCACGAAGGACTGCTGCGCCGCCTGGAGCGTGACCTGGTTGAAGGTGAGTTCGCTGATGGCCTTCGCGTAGTCCAGGTTGGTCAGCCCGGAGAGCGTCGTGTCATATTGCAGCTTGAGGTCGTCGGCGTTGGACTGGGCGGTCTCGATTTCCTTCGAACGCGCGCCCACCGATGCGGTGATCGTGAGCGAACCGTCGATGGCGTTGTCGATGTTGTTGAGTGCCGTGTTGAGCGAATTGGCGAGCGCGGTGTTCGCGGTCGCGCCCCCGCCGCTGGTCTCGACCGCGTTGATGAGGTCGTTGACCGTGGCGAAGATGTCCTGGTTGGCGCTGGGCGCGACGGTGTACGTATCGCCGTTCGCCGGCTGACCTGTCACGGTCATCTCGATGCCGTAGTCGAAGGCCGTGGCGTTCGTGTCGGGCGGTGCCTGCCGGGCGAACGAGATGGTGCCGCCGCTCTGGTAGGTGCGCAGGTAGGGACCCGCGGCCGGTGCGGCGCCGGTGGTGAGCGACACGTTGTTGACCGTGTCGACGATGTCGTAGGTGGTCTGCGGCGGCACCGTGGTGCTGTCGACGAAGAATCGCACCTGGAAGTTCTGCGGATTGGTGGCGGCATCCCAGGCGGCGCGATCGCGCACGATCCCCTTCGAGACGATGCCGGTACCGGTGTTGGCGTTGCCTGCCGAGGTCTCGAAGACGGTGTTGCCGGTCCGGATCCGCTGGAACACGTCGGAGCCCGCATCGCTCACCGCGACCTGGCGCGTGGCACCGATCTGGATCAGTCGCTGTCCCTGGTCGCCGTTGTAAGTGACGGCACCGGGCGCGTTTTCGGTGAACGGCTGGGTGGAGCCCTGGTAGCCGGAGAAGAGATAGAGGCCGTTGCCGTCGGTGGAGTTGGCCACGCCGAGCAGTTCGGCGTAGCGGCCGCGCAGTTCCGTCGCGATGCTCTTGAGATCGGTCGGCGTCAGCGCTCCGTCACCTGCGTTCACCGCCAGCGTGCGGATGTCCTGCAGCAAGGCGGTGTAGCGTGTCAGTGCATTTTCCTCGAGGCCGATGGCCGCGTTGGCCGAATCCCCGTTGCGCTGGTACTGCGCGGTGATGTCCCGCGACTGGGCCACCTCGAGCGCACGCGCGGCCGCGACCGGATCGTCCGCGGGCGAGAGCACGCGACGTCCGGTGGACACCTGCTCCTGCTGCTTGACGAGCTGGGCCTGGGCCCGCTGGATGTTGAAGATGCCCTGCTCGAAGACGGTGGTGGTGCTGACGCGCATGAAGGTGCTCCGGAGTCAGTTGCCCAGCTGCAGCAAGGTGTCGAACAACGTGGTGGCCACCTGCAGGACCTTGCCCGAAGCCTGGTAGGCCTGCTGATAGCGGATCAGGTTCGCCGCCTCTTCGTCCAGGTTGACGCCGGAGAAGGACTGCTGCGCCTCGCGCGTCTGCTTGACCAGCGCATCCTGCGCGGTGGACTGCGTCTGCGCTTCGCGGGTGTCGTTGCCCACGCGGCTCACCACCTGGCTGTAGGCGCTCTGGTAGCTGGCGGTGCCGTTGGCGACGGTCTGTGCGGACTGCAGCTGGGCCAGCAGCAGCGCGTTGCGGTTGTCGGCGACGCCCGAGGTGTTGTTCGCGATGGTGAATGTGTCGCCATCGGCGGGGGTACCGGTGATCGACACCGTCATCCCGTTGAACGTGATTGCGGCACCGGCGGTATAGGCGAACGGCCCGGCGGCCGGAACGGCACCGGCAACCGTGAACTGGTTGCCCGCCTGATCGTAGGTGAGCGTCACGTTGCCGGGCAACGGCAGATTGGCGACGCTCGATACCACGCCGGCGCTGATCTTCGCGTTGCCGACGTTGGCGACCGTCGCCAGCGTGCGGATCGGTGCCGCCGCGGCGACGCGGGATGTGTCGGAGATCGCGAGGCCGATGTCGCGCGCGGCGAAGCGCGTCGGCAGTACCAGGAAACCGTCGCCGGTCGCCGGCGTCCCCGAGGCGAGCGCGATGGTGACGCCGTCGATCGTCTGCGGCAGCGTCGCGAAGGTCTGCTGCGTATCGTCCGACAGGCGTGTGACGATGTAGTTGGCCCCGGTGTAGGTCACGCGGTAGTCGGAGCCGGTCAGCTGTCCCACGTTCGCGAGCGTGGCCGTCACCACGCCGCTGCCCGTGTTGCCGGTGCTCCCGACGACCGTGGCCTGCGGCGGATCGAAGAAGTCTCCGCCCAGCGCACCGTTCAGATCCTGACCGAGCCGATGCTGGTCGTTGAAGGTCTGGGTGAGGACCGTCGCCACCCGGCCGAACTCGTTCTGGGCCGGCGTCAGCGTCTTGTCGAGGAACGTGAGCAAGCCACCGAGCTCTCCGCCCTGCAAGGTGTCGGACTGCAGGACCACGGTCGTGCCGCCGACCAGATAGCCGATCTCGACCGCGGTCGGATCCTCGACCGACGTACGCGATGTCATCGTGAGCGCCGAGCTGCCGATCACGAGGCTCTGCCCGGTGCCGATGAACACGTTGTAGCTGCCGTCGGACTGGCTGATCACGTTCACGCGCACCAGCTTGTTCAGATCGGACACGAGCTGGTCGCGCTGATCGAGCAGATCGTTGGCCGGCTTGGCCTCGCTGTTCTGGGACGACACGATCTGCCTGTTCAGCGCGGCGATCTCCGAGGCAACCGTGTTGATGCGGCCCACTACGTCGCCCACCTCGCGGTTGACGCCGGTGCGGATCTCGGAGAACCGAGTGTCGATCGCCTGGAAGCGCGA
>JAIESW010000044.1 GCA_019745565.1 Burkholderiales bacterium | reverse complement strand
CTGAAGCGCGAGCCGAACACCAGCGTGTCGTCGCGCGAATCGCGGAACACGAAGTCATACATGTCGCCGATCGGTTGCGCCGAGTTCTCGAACACCACGTTCGGCGTGTAGCGGTAGTCCAGCAGAGTCAGGGTTCCGCTCCCGGTCGTCCTGAAATTCCCGTCGTCCGACACCGCCAGATAGTTGATCTGCTCGTAAACGTGATAGTCGGGGCTGTTCACATTGGTCGACATCCGCGTGATGGCGGTAGGCGTCGCCCGGAGATACAGGGGATCGAAAAAGATGTCGTTCACTCCGACCACGTTCTGCGCGATGTGACTGAATGGTGGCGCCGCCGCGGTGAGCGGCTGGAAGTCGCCGGCCGCAGCCGGCAGCGCCGCAACAGCGAATGTTGCGGCGATGAACTGAACTCTGTGTTTCACGGCAAGTCTCCTGTTGTATTGCAGGGAATTCGGGACCCCGCTTGCTGCAAGAAAAACGTCTCCCGACCTCACTGTCTGTCGGCTCCGGGCATGTCGAAGATGTAGGTCACGCCGATCCACGCTGCTCGCGGGGCACCGGGTCCGACGAAAGTCGAGTGGGTCCAGTCATTCGAGTTGTAATTGAAGCCCGCGGCGTCCCGCGCACCCCAGCGGCCGGCGGCGAACGGATTCAGTGCGAGATCCCCAGCCGTCACGTAGCTCGTGTCGAAGATGTTGTCGACGCGGGCGGTGAGCATGAGTCCGCGCGAAATCTGGTAGCTCGCCAGGAAGTTGAAGATGGCGTACCCGGGGATCTTCCCTTCCCCGACGTAGCGACGACCCGGTTCCACGGTGATCGACGGATCGATCGTGCCGCTCGTCGGCGCGCCATTCGAATCGGTGCCGCCTCGTGCGTGATCGTTGTTCTCGTTGCCCCGAACGTAGGACCACGAGTTCGCAATCATCGACAGACCAAACGTGAAGTCCGCCGTGGCGCGATAGCGCCAGGAAAGCCGCAGGGAATCGCGTGGGATTCCCGGAATACGGTCACCCGGCTGGACGACGAACGTGTTGACCTTGCCGTCCTCCTTGGTTGAGGAGCTGTTCGAAAGATTGACGATCTCCGCAGGGCTTTCAAACGTGGCGTCTATGCGCGAGTACGCAGCACGAAAGTAGTGCCGCCCCGCTTCGCCCTCGAGCCCCAGTTCGAGCCCGCGCCGGCGCGTCTTGCCGAACGTATCGAAGACACCGCGATTGCGCGTGCCGAGCGACACGAACAGGATGTCGTCCGCGAGGTTGGTCTGGTACAGACTGAAGTTCCAGAGCATCCGGTTGTCGTACAGGCTGCCGCGCACGCCCACTTCCGTGGTGTAGGAACGAACTTGTGGCAGGAACGGGTCGTACGTGAGCCCCGTCGGGACGGAGCATCCTGGCGTCTTGCCGGTATTGGTTCCGGGGCCGGCGAGTTCCTCCGCCGCCCGGTCACGCGCACAACCGAGTTCGATCACGCTCGGTACGCGATTACCCTTGCTCCAGTTGACGTAGAGATTGACGTCTTCCCGGGGCAGCCACGAAACACCGGCTGACGGGTTCCAGCTCTGGTAGAGGTACTCGCCGGAAGTGCAGTAGTAGCGGGCATCGTTCGATGCGGACAGACCGAGTTCCGCGCCGCACACCGGCTGGAGTCGCCGGAACAGCGTCTCGTCGAACTGGTAGAGCGGAATGGGCCGGTCTGCGACCAGATTGCTTGTGACCCGCGTGTGGTTGTAGCGCAGCCCGACTGTGAAGTGCAGGTTTGGTTTGACGGACCAGATATTCTTGCCGAACACACTGATGGACTGACTGCCGCCGTTAAGGTTGTTGCGCTGTATCTCCTCGATCAACGGGACCAGCCGGGTGCGGTTGTAGAGTTGTGGTGCCTGATTGACCGTGCGGTCGGGGCCGATGAGACCCAGCATCTGGCTCTGGCGAAAATCCACGTCATTCTGGTCGTAGGCGGCACCAGCCACGAGCTGGTTCGTATCCAAAGCCCAGCTGTACTGCAACGAGGCGCCACTGGCCTTCTGGTCCGATTGGCCGATGTTGAAGAGGCCGTTGGGCATCAGACCGGCACATCCGGGCAGATCCACACCCACGGCCCCGTCAGTCGTCGCGTTGGGAATGGGAACGTTCCGGCAGGGGATGCTGAGGCGCTGTGACCCGTCCTTGAAGTCCTCCCAGAAATCACCCCCGTTGGACCGTTGCTCGAGCTTGCGGTAGTACGCCAGCCCCGACACGCTCATATCGTCGTTGAGGTCCACGCGCGCGTTGCCGTTCACGTGGTTCACCTTGTTCTGCACCTTATCGGGCGAAGTGAAGACCGAGTTCGGGTCGGTGAGGTATTGCTCGTACGGAACGAGGCCATTGCCGACCAGGGTGTTGTCCGCAAAGAGGTACGACAGGCCGCCCGAAACGCGGCGCCCCTGGACATCGACCCTCCCGTAGACCTGCTGTACGTCGCTCGGCGAGTTCACCCGCCAGCCGTCCTCCTGGAACTTGTGGAGCGCGAGGAATCCGCCGATGGTGCCGTTGTTGCCGCCCAGGGAGACTTGCGCCTGCTTCCGCCCCCAGCTACCGCCCAGCAGCTTGATTTCGCCCTTGGGTGCCGTGAATCCCGACTTGGTGGTAATCGCCAGAGCCCCACCCAGCGTGTTCAATCCGAACAACGGATCCGACCCCGGCATCAATTCCATCCGCTGGATCGCGTTCACCGGGATCAGGTCCCAGTTCACCACTTCGCCGAACGGTTCGTTGACCCGCACGCCGTCGAGGTAGACCGACAGGCCTTGCGGTGTGCCGATCAGCGGCGAGGCCGAGAAACCCCGGTAGACGACGTCCTGTTGGAAGGGGTTGCCGGTGTAGTCGTTGACGTTGACCGACTGCATGTTCGAGCCGAGGTAGTCGGTCACGTTGACCGCCTGCGACTCGCGCAACTGCGTGGAGGTCACGCTCTGCACGTTGGTCGTGGTCTGGCTGCGCTCGATCACCACACCCGGCAGCGGCGTGATGAACCGTGGCGCCCTGACCTTCACGTCTGGCGCTCTTACGGACGACGGCGGTTCGGCCACGGCTGCATCGGTCTCCTGTTGCGCACCGGCGGCTCCCGCGAACGCGCCGGCCAACACCGATGCCGCCACGCACACCCACCGACGCACTGCCTCCGACCCGCGCTCCGCGCTGCGGGCAACCCCCTGCCCGCGCGAATGGCACATCGGCTGCTGATCTCCCTGTATTCGGCGTTTCGCCCGTCGATGACGGGCGGCGCTCTGTCTGATGCCCCCGGGCGCTCTCCATGGACGCCCGGACCTGCTACCTCGGAACTCTAAAAACCGTGAGGTTCAGCAGACAGGGAGAAACTCCCGATGGGCCTGGGACCGGCTCAGGGTCGCCCGGCCACAGGCGAAAAAAAGGCCGGACCTTGGGGTCCGGCCTCGAATCGAGAGGTCATGCGACGGCAACACGGCCTGGTGAGGGACCGGATTTCCGCTTGTTTCCACCGCATCGTCAGGCGCCGTCGCAAATCTGCCATCGACGACACCGGACAACACGGTGCTCATCATGTCCGTCCGCCCGGACCCGGGGCAGAGCGAATTCGCTCGACCGCAGGCGGGAAAGATTCCCTGTCGAGCGCGCCGGGCTTCCGCCCGGCCTAGGGTTCGAGGGTGGTTTCCACAGCCCCGGACGCCGGTTCGGCCGAGAGCATGCCGTGCGCCAAGGCCATCCGGACCACCTGGGCAGTATTCGAGACGTCGAGTTTCTGGCGGATGTTCGACTGATGGTTGGCCACCGTCTTGTACGAGAGCGACAGGATGCGCGCGATCTCGCCGATGGGATGCCCCGCCACCAGCAGGCGGAATACCTCGAACTCGCGCGGGCTCAGCGCCTGCAGCGGATTCTCGTTGCCCGGCAGCATCTGCATGGCGAGCTCCTGCGCCATGTCGTGGCTGATGTAGAGCTTGCCGGCCGCCACCAGGCGCACCGCCTCCACCAGAACTTCGGGAGCGCTCGACTTGGTGACGTACCCGCGCGCGCCGGTCTGCAGGGCACGGGACGGGAACACCACGTCCTCGTGCATGCTGAACATCAGGATCTTCGCCTGGGCATCGCGCGCCAGGATGCGCCGGGCCGCCTCGATCCCGCCGATGCCGGGCAGATTGATGTCGAGCACGACGACGTCGGGCGCGAGCTCCGCGAACATGCGATACGCGTCCTCGCCGCTGCCGGCCTCCGCGATGACGGCGATCTCGTCGGTCCGTTCCAGCAGGCGGCGATAGCCCTCGCGCACCACCGCGTGATCGTCGGCGAGAAGGACTCTGGTCTTGGCGTTGCTCATCTTGAGAAACCTCGAATTCGGTTGTAGTGCTTCGTCATGCCGGCAGCAGCCCACGCACGCTCACCCCTCGCCCCGTCCCCGCCTCCAGCGTGAACGCGCCGCCCAGCACCTCGATGCGTTCGCGCAGGCCCAGCAGACCCATGCCGAGCGTGGCGCGCCGCGGTTCGAAGCCGCGGCCGTCGTCGGAGACCGCCAGTTCCACCTCTCCGGTGCCGTCGACGCGCCTCAGCGCGATCCGCACCTCGCCCGCCTCGGCGTGCTTGGCGACGTTGGTCAGACATTCCTGCACGAAGCGATACAGCGTGATGTTGGCCACCTCCCCCAGGTCCTCCAACGATCCATCGGTGGAAAACGTGCACTTGACTGTCGGATGCCGGCGCTGCCACTGGTCCACCAGGTACTGCAACGCCGAGGGCAGGCCCAGTTCGTCCAGCGCCACCGGGCGCAGCCGCCGCATCAGGTTGCGGGCGACTTCGTACACGTGGTTGGTGACATCGACGATGGACTGTGCCGCGGCCTTGATCTCGCCGTCGGCACGGTCCCGGATGGAGACCGCATCGAGCTTCAGTGCGTTCAGCCATTGACCCATCTCGTCGTGCAGTTCGCGCGCGATGTTGCGCCGCTCGTCCTCCTGGACCTGGATGCTGCGCTGGATGAGCTGGCGGTTCTCCGCGAGCGTCTTCGCGAGCTGCGCCTGCGCCTGTTCGAGCGCGGTGATGTCGGTGAAGAACGCATGCACCTGCGATATGCCGGCCGCGTCGCGCCGCACGGTGAGTTTCGCGATCACCCGGCGCTCCTTGCCGTCGGCCCGGCGCAGGGTGAGCACGGGCGGCTCGAGCTTGCCGCCACCGGCGAGCGCCGCGAGGTGCGCGCGCCACAGTTCCCGGTCGGCGTAGAAATCGCCGATGCGCTGGCCCACCGCCGCTTCGGCGGAAGGCAGGCCGAGCAATCGGGCCGCTTCGGGATTGGCGAGACTTACGACGCCGTCGGCATCGGCCAGCATGTTGGCCGAGAGATCCTCGGTGAACAGCATGCGGTAGTGACGTTCGTTCTCCACCAGCACCGCCTGGGTCCGGAGGCGCAGGCCCATTTCCCGGGAGGCATGCCGGTGGCGGCGCCAGGAGTACCAGGTCAACCCCAGCAGCATTGCCGCTAATGCCAGCGGCAGTTCGTCGAGCTGGTAGGCCTCGTAGGTCTTCGAGTGGGCGGCGATCCACTCGGAGAACTCGAGGGCGGCGCCGACGGCGAAGGTCGCGACGGTGATCAAGGCAACCAGGCCAAGGTCGGCCCAGGCCTGACGCATAGGCGCGGGAGCCACCGCACCGGGCGACGGGAGGGGGGCTGCCGGCTGGGCAGCGAGTTCGGCTTGCATGGGGTGACCTCTCGCGGTCGGGAGACTGCGGCCCTGGGGGCGCGCCATACGCGGGGTTATACCCAAGACGGGGAACGCCGAACAGGGAATCCTTCCTCGGCCCTCGCCCCGGACCGGGAATTTTTCCCGGTCTCGACTGGGATCGTTTCCGTCGCCGGACGGGCGCCGACTCATTAGCCTCCCGGGAGCCCGACGCCCTGCACGCGGGGGCCAAGACAACAATATTTTCAGGAGAGAATCATGGCGTCCCGCCATCCCACCCCCTTCCGTCCGCGGGCGCTCGCGCTCGCCGTCACGGCCGCCTTCGCCCTTCCCGCCCTGGCCGACGACAAACCGGCCCCCAACATGGAAGCGCCCCGCGTGGACGTGATCGGCACGACACCCCTGCCCGGCCTGGGCCTGTCGATCCAGAAGTTTCCCGGTAACGTGCAGTCGGTGACCGCGAGCGACATCCGCCGCAGCCAGCAGTCGAACCTGCCGGACCTCCTCACCAGCCAACTGCAGTCGGTCAACGTGAACGACGTGCAGGGCAACCCGTACCAGCCCGATCTCAACTACCGCGGCTTCACCGCCTCGCCCCTGCTGGGGCTCCCCCAGGGGCTATCGGTGTTCCAGGATGGCGTGCGCATCAACGAGCCCTTCGGCGACACGGTGAACTGGGGCCTCATTCCCATGAACGCCATTTCGACCATCAACCTCATCCCGGGGTCGAACCCGCTGTTCGGCCTGAACACCTTGGGCGGCGCGCTTTCGCTGCGCACCAAGAGCGGCTTCCAGTTCCCGAACACGTCGATCGAACTGTCGGGCGGCTCCTGGGGGCGGTCGCAGGCCCAGTTCGAGCACGGCGGCTACACCGGCAACAAGGATTACTACATCGCCGGCAACTGGTTCCGCGAGGACGGCTGGCGCGACTTCTCGCCCACCGACGTGAAGCAGTTCTTCGCGAAGACCGGCGTGCAGACCGACGACACCGACTTCGACGTGTCCTTCACCTATGCCCGCACCGACCTGATCGGCAACGGCGTCACGCCGGAGAGTTTCCTCAACCAGAACCGCAACAGCATCTTCACGCGCCCCGACAACACGCGGAACACCATGGCGATGGTGAACTTCACCGGCAGCCACTTCCTCGATGCCTACCGGCTGATCTCCGGCAACATCTACTACCGCCACAACAAGACCGAAACGCTGAACGGCGACGTCAACGACGACTTCGAAGGCGGTCCGAACGACGGTGAAACCGGCGCCAACGGCGGTGCCGGCTTCAACAGCGAGACCGGCGTCAACAACCGCACCAAGACGAAGGGCCGCACGGTCGGCGGCACGCTGCAGTATTCCCAGAACTGGGACACCAATCAGCTCGCGGTCGGCACGTCGTACGACGATGCCAACGCGGATTTCGAGCAGACCTCCGGCGTGGGCGAGTTCGATTCCACGCGGCAAGTCATCCAGAGCGCCGCAGACGTGCTGGGCAATTCGCTGAACGGCAAGACGCGCACGGCCAGCCTGTTCGTCACCGACACCTGGACCTTCATGCCGAACTTCCATCTCACGGCATCGGCGCGCTACAACCACACGAACGTCAAGAACAAGGACAAACTGAACTCGACCCCGCCCAACCTCGACGGCGACTTCACCTACGTGAAGGTCAATCCGGCCCTGGGTCTCAACTGGACGCCATCGCAGACGCTGACGACCTACGTGTCCGCGAGCCAGGGCAACCGCGCACCTTCGCCCATCGAACTGGGCTGCGCGGACCCCAACAATCCCTGCACGCTGCCCAACGCGCTGGCAGCCGACCCGTTCCTCAAGCAGGTGGTCGCGCGCACGTACGAAATCGGCGCACGGGGTCTGTGGGGCACGAACATGCGGTGGAACGCCGCGCTGTTCCAGACCAACCTGAACGACGACATCCTGTTCGTCAGCACGACGACCAGCGCGGGCTACTTCACCAACTTCGGCAAGACGCGCCGTCAGGGCATCGAACTGGGCATGGCCGCGGACGTGGGACGCACCACCATCTCGGCCAACTACAGCCTGGTGGACGCCACCTACCAGTCCGACGCGACCATCCTCGCCGAGAACAACTCCTCGCGCGGCTTCGGTGGTGTGACCGCCGACGACGAGATCCGCGTGCGCGCCGGGGATCGCATCCCGGGCATTCCGCAACACCAGTTCCGCCTCAACTTCGACTACCGCGCCACGGATGAGCTGAGCTTCGGCGCCAACATCGTGGCGATGACGGGCAACTACGCGCGCGGCAACGAGAACAACCAGCACGAGCCCGGCACGGTCACCGATCCGGTCAGCGGCGACACGCGCACCTTCCTCGGGGCCGGCAAGACGGCGGCCTACGCCGTGCTGAACCTGACGGCCCGCTACCGGGTGGCGCCGCGCTGGGAGATCTTCGGTCGCATCAACAACGTGTTCGACACGCGCTTCAACACCGCGGCCATCCTGGCGGAAAACCCGTTCAATGCCGGTGCCTTCCAGACGAATTCCGACCTCTGGGCGCGCGAAACGTTCTACGGCCCGGGTGCACCGCGGGCCGCGTGGATCGGTGTGCGATACTTCATCGAACGTCCGCCGCGCTGACGCTGTCGAAGCGGCCACCACCGAGCAACAAGAAGAGAGGAGCCGCACATGAAACGATTTCTGCCCGCCGCGATGGCGGGCTTTTTCGTCGCGACGGCCGCTTGCGCCGCGCCGTTCGCCTATGTCCCGAACGAAAAGTCCGGGACCATCAGCGTCATCGACACCGCGACCGACACTGTGGTGCGCACCATTCCCGCCGGCGAGAAGCCGCGCGGCATCGCCGCCTCCAAGGACGGCCGCACCCTGTACGTGAGCGACCAGCCGAAGAACGCGCTCGCTACCATCAATGTGGAAACGGGCAAGCTGGGCCAGCCGATCGATCTGGGCGAATCCCCGGAGGGGGTGGGAATTTCTCCCGACGGCAAGTGGATCGTCGTGGCCATCGAGAAGACCAATTCCGCCTACTTCGTCGACTCCGCCACCGGCAAGCGGGCCTTCGCGGTGAAGGTGAAGGGCGACAACCCCGAGCACGCCGTCTTCAGCCCGGACAGCAAGCTCGTGGTCACCGGCGCCGAAGAAGGCCGGCAGGTGGACATCATCGACGTCGAGAAGCGCGAGCAGATCGGCACCGTGATGGTGGGCGACCGGCCGCGCGGCATGGCCTTCGTGCCGGACGGCAGCCGTCTGTACGTGGCCTGCGAACTCGCGAGCAAGACCTACGCGATCGACATGAAGACGCTCACGGTGATCGCCGAAATCGCCACCGGCACGTTCTCGAACGGGGTTGCGGTCCGACCCGACGGCAAACGCGTGTTCGTGACCAACGGCAAGGATGCGACGGTGTCGGTCATCGACACCGCCAGCAACACCGTGATCGCGACCATCCCAGTGGGCAAGCGGCCGTGGAACCTCGCCATCACGCCCGACGGCCGCAAGCTCTACGTGGCCAACGGCCGCTCGAATTCCGTATCGGTGATCGACACCGAGACCAATGCGAAGCTGAAGGACATCGAAGTCGGCGAGCTGCCATGGGGGGTGGCGATACGCTGAACGGCGGGGGCTAGGGGCTAGGGGCTAGGGGCTAGGGGCTAGGGGTTCGAGCGAATTGGCACAGGTTCACGCACAATCTGCTTCCGCGAGGTATCGCCCGTGGCACGGGCCTGTCTTTCCCTAGCCCCTAAACCCTAGCCCCTAACCCCTAGTCCCTTTTCCGGCGTGAGACTCCCGGCAACGTCCCTCCTGACGTGGCTGATCGTCGCAACCTTGTCCCTGTCCGGATCGGGTTGCGCCGCCTTTCGCAGCTACAAGGCGGAGATGGACAAGACCATCGCACTCGCCTCGGGCGGCGACGTCAACGGCGCCATCAAGGTCCTCGAGAGCAACAACAAGTCGAAGGACAAGGACCTCCTGTACGACATGGAGCTGGGCGAGCTGCGCCGGCTCAACCGCGATTTCCAGGCGAGCCAGGTGGCCCTCATGGCGGCCGACCAGAAGGTCCAGGCGTGGGAGGAAGCCTCCAAGCTCAACGCCGCGCGGACCGGGGGGTCGGTGGCGAGCTACCTCGTGAACGACAGGGTCCGCACCTACGAGGGCTTCGACTTCGAGAAGGTCATGATCACGACACTCATGGCCATGAACCACATGGACCTGGGCGACTGGGACACGGCCCGCGTTGACATCAAGCGCACCCACGAGCGCGAGGCGATCATCGAGGCGTTGCGGGCGGATGAGTACCTCAAGGTGACCGAGGAGGCCAAGAAAAAGGGCGCGCGCCAGAGCTTCAAGGAGCTCAACGGCTATCCGGTGCAGACCATCGACAACCCGGAAGTCAACGCGCTGAAGAACGGGTACCAGAACGCCCTGTCGCACTATCTTGCAGGCTTCGTCTATGAAGCACTCGGCGAGCCGAGCCTCGCCGCACCCGGCTACCGCACCGCCATCGAACTGCGCCCCGGCCAGGGCCTGCTCGAGGATTCATTGAGCGGACTGGACGCGCGTCTTTCAGCGCAGGACGAGGGCTTCAGCGACGTGCTCTTCGTCATCGAGACGGGCGTCGTGCCCGCCCGCGCTTCGCAGAGCTTCAACCTGCCCATTCCGGTCGGCCCGCAAGGCCAGTGGATCTTCATCTCCGCCTCGTTTCCGGTGCTGCCGCCCGCGGCCCCCTACACCACACCGTCGGTCCGCATCGACAAGGATCTCGACACCCGGACGGCACACGTGCTGGACCTCGACGCGATGGCACGCCGCACGCTCAAGGACGAGATGCCGGGCATCATGCTGCGCGCGTTCATCCGGTTGTCATCGCGTGCCATCGCGCAGTACCAGATGCAGGAGCAGATCAACCAGCAGGCCAGGAAGGGACAGGACACGCTCGGCATGTCACTCGGGCTCCTCGCGCTGCAGGTGGGCGGTATGGTGACCGAGCAGGCCGACGAGCGCGGCTGGCGCACCCTGCCGGCCCACGTGACGGTGGCGCGCGCGCGCCTTTCGCGCGGGCAGCACAGCGTCGAGATCGACACCGGCGAGGGCCGCGCCACCTTCGATGTGAACCTCGCCGGTTCCCATGCGTTGGTGTCGGCAAGGATGCTGGGCGGCCGCTCGTTCGTCACCCCCGCCGCGTCGCCCGGCACACCGGCCGTCCCTCTGCCTGCGGGATCGAAATCAGCCGCGGCGCCCGGCGAGGCCGTTCAGGTTTCCGTCGTGAACTTGGATTACCCTGTCGTTTCCATCCCCCGGAGGATCGCCCCATGAAAGCAGTCACCCTCGTCATCGCCCTGCTAGCCGTCGCCCTGGCGGCCGGCTGCAGCACCAAGAAGGGCTTCGAGAAGCCCGGCTTCGCCTTCGGTTGCCCGATCGGCGACGCCAAGATCAGCTCCATGAGCGATCTGGTGAAGGCCAAGGTGGCCAAGGAAGGCAGCAAGAGCCCGGACGTGGAGATGGAGGAGATCCGCTGTACCACCACCGGCGACCTGCTGAAGATCGACGTGGTGGTCTACAACGACGAGTCCGACGTCGAGCGGCTGCAATACAAATTCCGCTGGATGGACGCCGAGGGCATGCGCGCCGCCGACGAGGAATCCTGGAAGCCGCTGCTGCTGTACGGCAACTCGCGCCAGACGGTGACGACCATCGCCCCGAACGCCAAGGCCAGGGACTTCAAATTCATCGTAATGGGACAAGACTGACATGACATCCTCCTCCTTCTCGCCGCTGCGTCTCTCGACTGCGGTTGTCCTCGCCGCCACGCTGGCGGTGGCCGCCTGCGGTGGCCCCAAGACGAAATACGGCGATGCCGGCTCCGTCGAAACCGTCACCAACCAGTTCGGCTCCACCGACCTGCAAATGCTCGCCGAGCAGATGTCGCAGTCGATGCTCTCCGAAGCGCCGGTGATCTCGAGCGGCAACCTGCCGATCGTCACGGTGCAGGAGGTGAAGAACAAGACCAGCGAGTACATCGACACGCGCGCCATCACCAACCGCATGCGCGCGACCCTGCAGAAGAGCCGCAAGGTGCGCTTCGCCACCGACCAGGCCGACATGCAGAAGCAGATCGACGAGATCCAGCGTCAGCAGAGCGAGTACTACGACCAGAACAAGTCGACCGAAGTCGGCAAGATGGTCGGCGCCGGGTTCCGCGTGACCGGCGAGATCACCTCGATCGTGAAAGAGAACAAGAAGGTGAAGGACGTGTACTACCAGCTCTTCCTCAGCATGACCAACATCCAGAGCGGCATCGAGGAGTGGAGCGA
>JAIESW010000075.1 GCA_019745565.1 Burkholderiales bacterium | reverse complement strand
ACCTTCGACCAGGCGCTGTTCGACCTCTACGAGTCGGGCAACATCAGCTACGAAGACGCGATGCGCAACGCGGACTCCATGAACGAGCTGCGGCTGGCGATCAAGCTCCACGGCCACGAGGCCAAGGAGAAGGACATCATGTCCGGGATCGACCACCTCAACATCGTCTGAGCCTCCGAACCATCCCCGGCCCCCGGCCTGGTGGCTCGTACCGCTAGGCTTCGAACAGCAGCTCCGCGAACCGGCGCCGCTCGTCGGTCCAGCGCTGCGCAAGCGTCCACCCCGCCCGCGCCGCCAGCGCGGCGAAGCCCTCGACGCTGTACTTGTAGGAGCTCTCGGTGTGCAACCGCTCGCCGGCGGCGAACGAGAACTTGCGCTCGTCGAGGCAAACCGATTGCTCGGTCGTGCTCTCGAGATGCATCTCGATGCGACTCAAGCCCTCGTCGAACCGCGCGACGTGGCGGAAGCGGCTCAGATCGAAATCGGCGCGCAGTTCGCGATTCATGCGCGCGAGCAAGTTGAGGTTGAATGCCGCGGTCACACCGAGCGCATCGTCGTAGGCACTCTCGAGGGTCTGTCGATCCTTGATGAGGTCCACGCCGATCAGCAACGCATCGCCCGGACGGGCCAGCGGCTTGAGGAGCGCGACTGCCTGCTCCGGCGTGAAGTTGCCGATGCTGGAACCGGGATAGAAATAGAGGCGGGCCGCAGCGGGCAATTCAGCCGGTGCGCGAAAGCCCGAGGAGAAATCGCTGCACACCGCGTACACCGACAGCTGCGGATATTCGTCCTTCAGCTTCGCCGTGGCGGAATGCAGCACTTCCTTCGAGATGTCGACGCCGACGTAGGCCCGGGGCCGCAGATGCGCCATCAGCCGGCGCACCTTCTCGCCGTTGCCGCTGCCCAGTTCGATCAGCACGCGGCCCGTACCGGCGCGGCGCGCCATCTCCGGCGCGTGATCCGCGAACAACTTCATCTCGGTCCGCGTGGGGTAGTACTCGGGCAGGTCGCAGATCGCGTCGAACAGCTTGGATCCGAGCGCGTCGTAGAACCACTTGGGACTCATCGCCTTTGGCGTGGCGCCGAGACCGATCACCGCCTCGTCGATGAACCGCGCCAGCGGCGGTGCCTGATCGATCAGGACTACGCCGCGCGCGGGAACGACCGTCAGCTGACAGCGGCGACGGGCCGGCGCAGGGAGCCTGCGATGATTCGGTATTCGTACAGTCGGCATTCGAGGGCCCCGTTGTAAAGAGGGGTACGACGCTGCGCCTTGAGCCCGATCAGCTTCGGCAGGCGCGTGTCGGCGGAGAACAGGAAGGCGCGCCAGCCGGCGAAGCGCTGCTTGAGCGCGTTCCCGAGGCGCGGATAGAACTCGGCGAGCGCATCGGCATCGCCCATGCGGACTCCATAAGGAGGATTGGTCACCAGTACACCTTGCTCGGCGGGCGGCGACACGTCGAGCACGTCGCCCTGCGTGACGCGCACGCTGCCACCGACACCGGCATCGACCAGGTTGCGCTTGACGGCCGCGAGAGCGGCCGGGTCGCGGTCGACGCCGGATATGGACATGACCACGTCGGGGCGCTCGAGGTTCCGTACTTCGTCACGCACGCGTTGCCATGTCGCGACGTCGTGATGCAGGAACTTCTCGAAGGCGAAGGAGCGGTCGAGGCCCGGCGCAATGCCCCGCGCCATCTGCGCCGCCTCCACCAGGAAGGTGCCGCTGCCGCACATGGGGTCGAACAGCGGTTCCGCCGGCGTCCAGCCGGTCAGCCGGAGGATGCCCGCAGCAAGGTTCTCGCGCAGCGGCGCCTCGCCCGACTGTCGACGCCAGCCACGCTTGAACAACGCATCACCGGACGTGTCGAGGTAGAGCGTCGCTTCGTCGGCGGTCAGGAATGCGTGGATGCGCATGTCCGGTGCGAGCGTGTCCACGCTCGGGCGGCGGTCGTCCTGCTCGCGGAACTTGTCGCACACGGCATCCTTGATGCGCAGCGTGACGAACTCGAGACTGCGCAGCGGACTGCGGATCGCCGCCACGTTGACGCGGATGGTGCGGTCCACGTCGAACCAGCGTGGCCACGGCAGCGCATGCGCCATCCGGTAGATCTCGTCCTCGTTGCGGTAACGCCCCCGGCCCACCCGCCACAGCACACGGCTCGCGATGCGGCTCGTCAGGTTCGCCCGCTGGCAGTCGACCCATTCGCCGGTGAAGGCGACGCCGGCGTTGCCGACTTCCACGTCGCGCAAGCCCAACTCGTTCAGTTCCGCGGCGAGGGCTTCCTCGAGTCCGCGGGGACAGGTCGCGAAGAAATGCTGCGCGGGTTCGACGCGTTCGCGGGATTCGCGACGCTGGATGCGATGCGTGGCCATTCCGCATTATCGCTCACGAACCCGCTCACATCTGGACGTAGATCTCGATCTCGAGTTTGCGGCGGTGGTTGCGATACTTCGCGCGCTTCAGTATGCGCGCCTTGAGCGATTGGCCACGATCGAGCTGGCGCGCGATATCGAGGTTGTCGGCCTGCGGCAGATAGCCCAGGACGTGACCGCTCCAATCCACCCTCACGGCGTGGGGATCATGCGGATTGTCCGCTTCGCGAACGAGGTCGAGCGGATCGCCGTCCTGCAGATCGTCCCACACCGCCTTGGCTTCGTGGTGGGCCAGGCCGGCGGTCAGCGTGGTCTGCACCATCACGCGGGCTTTCGCGGCCGGTTCCGCAAATGCCGGCGCCGCGACCCACATCGCCACGAGCACCGTGGCGGCCCATTGGCTGAGTTTCGATGCCGGCGGTATCCTCATCGGCAGTTCTCGAACGGGAGTGGCACCCCCGCATCATGAGCGAAAGCCGGCAACCCTACCAGGTGAAGAGCGACAGCGACGTCGCGCGCGACTACCGGTTTCTCGACGCCGATCCGGTGCCGCTGAAGGTGTGGTTGCCCGAGACCGTGGAAGCGATGGTCGAGGACCTCGCGAAACAGCAGGATGTCGCCAAGGCCGCCCTGCTCGGCCGGCTGCTCTTCGCGCACCTGTACGGCTGGCACGATCTGGAAGTGCTGCTCGCTCGCACCGGCGGTCGGCTGGTGCATGCGCCAGTCGAAGCGGAATCGCGCTCGCCCGCCTACCGCACCGAGCTGGGCAAGAGCATCGCGGACATCCGCGTGTTCGTGGCACCGCGCATGAAGGAGGATCTCGAACGGCTCGCCGCGGCTCAGGGACTGAAGCTCTCGGCGTATGCGCGAAGAGTCGTCCTGGATCAGGTGCTCGGCCGTGCGCCGCACCCGCTGGAGTTCGCGCCGGATGGGGATCCGATCTAGCGCGGCCCCATTGCCCCCACCCCTACCCTCCCCCGGCGAAGCCGGGGGAGGGGGCGTACGTCCCTTCCCCCACCGTTGGTGGGGGAAGGTTAGGATGGGGGCACGCAATCGCTCGGGTGTCTGCCGACCGACCGCCGCAGCCTAAAAAGGCTTGAGCACCACCAGCAGCACCACCGCCAGCAGCACCAGCACCGGCACCTCGTTGAACCACCGGTACCACCGGTGCGACCGGGCATTGCGCCCCGCTTCGAACTTGCGCAGCAGACCGCCGCAAGCGTGGTGGTAGCCGATCAGCACCACCACCAGCACCAGCTTCGTGTGCAGCCATCCGCCGCCGATCCCATAGCCGAGCCACAGCCACAGGCCGAACACGAGCGCGGGAATCGCGAGGATGGTCATGAAGCGGTAGAGCTTCCGCGCCATCAGGAGCAGGCGCTGACGCGCCGCGTCGTTCTCCTCCATCGCCAGGTTGACGAAGATGCGCGGCAGATAGAACAGACCCGCGAACCACGAGGTCACGAAAACGATGTGCAGCGACTTGATCAGCAGCATGGGTCAGGGAGCATGGGTTGAGCGGGAACGACGCGCATCGTACCGGCGATAGAAGGCGCGTTTCACCACTTCAACCAGCAGCAGATAGGCGAACGCCATGAAGGCCACTGCCGCATAGAACGCCGGCGGGGGTGCGACGAAGCCGAACCAGGTACCCACCGGCGTCAGCGGCAGCACCGCCGCGGCCGCGACGATGACCAGGGCCGTCACCGCCAGCCACGGGCTCGGCCGGCTCGCCAACGGATTGCCGCGGGTCCGGATGACGAAGACCACCAGCACCTGGGTCGCGAGCGACTCGATGAACCAGCCGGTCTGGAACAGCCGCTCGTCCGCATGGAACCACGCGAGCAGCACGTAGAACGTCAGGAAGTCGAACAACGAGGAGACCGGCCCGACCACCCACATGAAGTTGCGGATGAAATCCATGTCCCATGCGCGGGGCCGCGCGAGTTCCGCTTCGTCCACGCGATCCGTCGGGATCGGAACTTCCGACAGATCGTAGAGCATGTTGTTGAGCAGGATCTGCGCCGGGCGCATGGGCAGGAACGGTAACAGCGCCGAGGCACCCGCCATGCTGAACATGTTCCCGAAGTTGGAACTGGTCCCCATCATGATGTACTTCATGATGTTCCCGTAGGTACGACGGCCCTCGAGCACGCCTTCGTGCAGCACGCCGAGATCGTGTTCGAGCAGGATCATGTCGGCGGCTTCGCGGGCGATGTCCACTGCCGTGTCCACCGACAAACCCACGTCGGCGATGTGCAGCGGCGGCGCGTCGTTGATGCCGTCGCCGAGATAGCCCACCACGTGGCCCGATGCCTTCAACGCATGGATCACGCGGCCCTTCTGCGCCGGGTTCACGCGGCAGAACAGGTTCGCGCGCTCGGCCCGCACCCGCAGCGACGCGTCGTCGAGCACCGCGATCTCGGCGCCCGTCAGTACGCCTGCGACCTCGATGTCCAACAGACGACAGACATGCTGCGTGACACGCTCGTTGTCGCCGGTCACGATCTTGACGGCCACCCCGCTCGCCGCGAGCGCCCGCAAGGCCTGCGCTGCCTCGGTCTTGGGCGGATCGAGGAATGCGGCGAAACCGACGAACGCCAGTTCGCTCTCGTCGCTCACGACGGCGTGCGGATGATCGCGACCGACTTCCTTGCAGGCGATGCCCAGCACGCGATAGCCATCGTCGGCCAGCGCATCGTGCATCGCCAGCAGCCGCTTCTGCTCGACCGGATCGAAAGCGTCGGTTGCCGCGGCGCCCTCGCAGGCCGCACACAGGCGGACGATCTCCTCGGCAGCGCCTTTCACGACGAGCAACCGCCGCTCGCCGTCGTCCAGCAGCACCGACACGCGGCGCCGCTCGAAGTCGAACGGCACTTCGTCGATCTTGGTCCATCGGCTCACGTCGATATCGGCGTGCGCGAGGATCGCGTCGTCCAGGGGACTTTTCACACCGGTTTCGAACCGGCTGTTGAGATAGGCCAGTTCGAGCACTCGCGCGCTGCTGCTGCCGTCGGGTGCGAGATGCTTCTCCAGCCGGATGCGCGCTTCGGTCAGCGTCCCGGTCTTGTCGGTACACAGGATGTCCATGCTGCCCAGGTTCTGGATCGCCGACAGGCGCCGCACGACGACGCGCCGTCTCGACATGCGCAACGCTCCAACGGCCAGCGTCACCGAGACCACCATCGGCAGCAGTTCGGGCGTGAGGCCCACCGCGAGGGCGATCGCGAACAGGAACGCCTCGGGCCATGGCTTGCCGAGCACGCCGTTCAACAGCAGGACGAACAGAACCAGAAGCAGCGTGAGCCGCATGATCAGCAGGCCGAAGCGGCGCGTGCCGATCTCGAACGCCGTGGGCGGCGGCGTGCGCGCGAGACTGCCGGCGATGCCGCCCATGGCCGAACGGTTGCCGGTGCGGATCACGAGCCCGGTCGCGGAACCGCTGATCACCGAGCTGCCCATGAAGAGCGCATTCACCGCACTCTCGAGACCGGCATCGGCGGGTACGACCCCGGCGTGTTTCTCGACCGGATAGGATTCGCCGGTCAGCAGGGACTGCTGCACGAAGCAGTCCTTCGCGTCGATGACCAGCGCATCGGCCGGCACCAGATCGCCCGCAGCCACGAGGATGACGTCACCCGGGACGACCTCCGTCACCGGAAGCTCACGGACCGTTCCGTCACGCCGCACCCGCGCGCGCAGCGCGACGGATTGGCGCAGACGATCCGCGACCCGGCCCGCGCGGTACTCCTGCACGAAGTCGATGGACACCGACAGCAGGACCATGGCAAGAATGATGAGGAAGCCGGTCACATCGCCGGTCAGGGCCGACAGGGCGCTGGCGGCCACCAGCAGCAGCACGAGAGGGTTGCGGAACCGGGCGAGAAACTGCAGCCACGCCGGCCGTCGGCCCGAGTCGACGAAGCGGTTCGGGCCGATCGAGCGCAGCCGCGCTTCGGCTTCGCTCTGCGTCAGGCCCTGCGCGGAACCGCCCGCATCGCTCTCGATCTCGCCCCGGGGGGCCAGCCACCACGCATCGTCGCTGCGCGGGCCCTGCATGATTGGTCAGCCCTCGCCGGGCCGCCCCAAGAGGGCTGGCCCCCTCGGGGGGAGGGGCCGCAGGCCCATCGGGGGGGTAATCATCCTCAGACCAGCAACCGCCGGCGCGTGAGGGCCAGCGCCACGTAGAAGCCGGCGGCGGCGTAGACCAGCAGCACCGCGACATGGAGGGGAATGGCATCGGGGACCATCCCCGAGAGCAGCGGGCGCACGAGCGCGATCGCGTGATACAGCGGCAGGAATTCGGCGACCGCGCGCATCGCGACCGGGAGCTGGTCCACCGGGAAGAACACGCCGCACAGCAGCGTCATGGGCGTCATGACGAGCGTGAAGTAGTAGAGGAAGAAATCGTAACTCGGCGAGATGGCGTTCATCACCAGGGCCAAGCAGCCGAACGTGAGCCCCGCGAGGAACGCGATCGGGATGATCCAGAGCGTGAGCGGCGAATGGGACAGGCCCAGCACCCAGATGATGACGAGGATGGCGCTGCCGGACAGCGTGGCCTTGGTCGCGGCCCACAGCGCTTCGGCCAGGACAACGTCGTCCAGATCGAGCGGCGCGATCATGATCGCCTCCCAGGTCTTCTGGATCTGCATGCGCGAAAACGCGGAGTACAGGGCCTCAAACGTCGCGCTGTTCATGGTGCTGTAGGCAACAGTGCCGGCGGCGAGGAAGACGATGTAGCGCGTGCCGTTGATCTCGGGCATCAACGCGCCGAGGCCGAAACCGAGCCCCAGCATGTACATCATCGGGTCGGCGAGATTACCCAGGACCGAGGTGATGGCGAGCTTGCGCCACACCAGCAGATTACGGCGCCACACGTGCACGAACCGGATAGAGATCCGGGGCGGGCGCCAGTCTCTGCGACGCGGGATGCGCATCAGTCGCGCAGGTCCCGGCCGGTCAGCTTGAGGAACACGTCCTCCAGATTGGCCGGTCGGTGCAGGTACTTGAGATCGCCGCGCGCCTCGAGGTCCTGCATGAGCGGTCGCGCGGCGCGCGTGTAGCAGAACACCGTCTCGCCGGTGCGTTCGCAGCGTTCGGACAGGCGGCGCCCGATCTCCTCGCCCCATTCGGCGGCGCCGTCACCGTAGACCTCGATCACCTCGGGTTCGATGTGATCGTCGATCAGTTCGCGCGGGCTGCCCGATGCGACGATGCGTCCGGCGTCCATGACCGACAGGCGATCGCACAGGCGTTCGGCTTCGTCCATGAAGTGCGTCGTGAGCAGCAGCGTCTTGCCCTGCCCCAGCAACTGCTTGAGACGCTCCCAGATCAGGTGGCGCGCCTGCGGATCGAGGCCGGTGGTCGGTTCGTCCAGGAACACGATGTCGGGATCGTTCACCAGCGCCCGCGCCAGCGAGAGGCGCCGCTTCATGCCGCCGGACAACGCCTGGATCGGTGCGTGTGCCTTGTTGCCGAGGCCGGCGAACTCGAGCAACTCCGGCACGCGCGCCCGGATCGTGCGATCGGCCAGGCCGAAGTAGCGGCCGTAGACCACGAGATTCTCGGTGACGGTGAAGTCGGGGTCGAGGCTGTCCATCTGCGGCACGACACCCAGCCGCAAGCGCGCTTCGCGTGCCGCGCGTGGCACCGGCAATCCTGCCAGGGTGATCGAGCCGGCATCGGGATCGGTGAGGCCGAGGCACAGCCGCAGCGTCGTGGTCTTGCCCGCGCCGTTGGGGCCGAGCAGTCCGTAGCATTCGCCGCGTTCGAGCGCGAGCGAGATGCCCCGCACCACCTCCGTCGATCCATACGACTTCCGCAGGTCGCGGATGTCGAGTAGCGCACTCACCCTGAGGTGCAGGCGCAGGAGTTCGTCACGATGTGCTGCAGCTTGATGAGGTCGCCGTGGAAGAAGTGACCGGCACCGGGCACGACGGTGATCGGCAGCTTCTGCGGCTTGGCCCAGGCGAACACCTCCTTCAACGCAACCACGTCGTCTTCCTCGCCATGGATGACCAGCGTGTGCTCCGGTACGTCCGCCACGGGAAACCGCCCGACCGCGGGCGCCACCAGCACGAGCTTCACGGGTTGCAGCTCCTTCGCGAGATGGGACACGACGTAACCGCCGAAGGAGAAGCCGGCGAGCGTGAGCGGCAGGCCCGGACGCTCGGTAGCCGCGTGGCGGGCGAGCGCACGAAAGTCATCGAGCTCGCCGCGGCCGTCGTCGAACACGCCCTCGCTCGCGCCGACCCCGCGGAAATTCATGCGCCAGACGATGTTGCCCATGGCAACGAAACTGCGCGCAAGCGTCTGCACCACCTTGTTATCCATGGTGCCGCCGTAGAGCGGATGCGGATGCGCGATCAACGCGACACCGCGTACGTCGCCGCGCGGCTGGGTCACCGCGATCTCGAGGTTGCCGGCGGGCCCGGCGATCCCGAGATTCCCGGGAGCCGCCATCAGATGCGGAGCCGCTCGACCACGCGGCCGTTCTGGAGATGTTCCTCGATGATCTCGTCGACGTCGGCGCGGTCCACGTAGGTGTACCAGACCTCTTCGGGATACACGACCACCACGGGCCCTTCCTCGCAGCGGTCGAGACATCCGGCCATGTTGACCCGCACCTTGCCCGGGCCGGCGAGGCCCAGCGCCTTCACTTTCGCCTTGGCGTAGTCACGGATCTCGGCGGCGCCGTGGTTGTTGCAGCACGACCGGTTGGGATCGTCGCGCTGGTTGCAGCAGAAGAAGACGTGATGCTCGTAGTAGCTCATCGAACCACCTGGATACGACCGTTGCAGTAACCTCCCTCCCGCATCGGAGATGGGGGAGGGTCAGGGTGGGGGCCGCTCATGCGCCCCCTTGAGAAGCCCTCGATTATACGAAGCCCTTTTCACTTCGATGCCGGATACTTGACCGCGTTCTTCAGCATCTTCCTGCGCGCCGCCTCGATCGGATCGACATCGAGCACATCGGCGAGTCGGATCAGGTACAGCAGCACGTCGGCGATCTCTTCGCCGACCTCGCGACGGCTCTCGGCCTCGAGGCCGGAGGACTGCTCCGGCGTCAGCCATTGGAAGTGCTCCACCAGCTCCGCGGCTTCGACGATCAGCGCCATGGCGAGATTCTTCGGTAAATGGAACTGCTCCCAGTCGCGGGCTGCTGCGAAGTCGCGCAGCGCATCGCGCAGACCGACAAGGGAATCGCTGGACGGTGGAACAGAGGCGTTCAATGGGTTCGCTCCGAGGGCAGGCGCGACAGGGACCAGAGCAGGAAGATCGCGGCGGCGGCAGGCCACAGCATCGAGACGACGGCGGTGGTGCCGGTGAAGCTCCAGAAGTGTCCGTGGCGCCACACCTGCAGCGTCTCGTCCAGGTAGGGATTGTCGGGCGCCAGATTGAGGAGCAGGACCGCAACGGCGAGCGCAGCGAGACCGACGAACGCGCGCAGCCGCGGACGGCCGCGCAGCACCAGGATCGATGCGGCCGTCCCGATCACCAGGCCGATCCCGGCCCCGGGCGTGGCCCACAGGAACGGTTGTCCGGGATTGAACAGGAAGGCGCACGCGAGCGACTTCAGTATCAGCGCGATCGCGACGACCGGCACCAGCAGCGTCAATGCGCGACCGTGCGCGATGCTGCCGGCCAGCCCGGAAACGGCGAGGAGTCCGGCACCGGTGACAGCGGCCTCGAGCGCGATGTACACCCTCGGCGAGTAGCTGGCGGCGGGCGTGAGATCGAGCAGCGCCTTCACGTCGCCGGTGGCGAACAGCCCCGGCGCTGCGTTCAGCTGCGTGAACAGCCACAGCCCCAGCAGGGTCAATCCGACGTCGGCGCGTCCGCCGGCAACCAGCCGCGCATGGCGCCACCGCGACAGCACACCGTCTTCCAGCATCGGCTCCGCCACCGCGAGACCGATCCACGCGCCGATGAGCGCGCCCACGCCGTTGCAGAAGATGTCGAGCGCCGAGGGCACGCGGGCCGGCACCCAGGCCTGCAGGATCTCCATGCCGAAACTCACGGCGAGACCCAGCAGGACCGCCAGCGTCGCAGCCCCCATGGCCGGCAGGCGCGTGCGCAGCATCAGCGTGAGCAGCAGGCCGAGCGGTGCGTACGCCAGGACGTTCAGGAACACGTCGCTGTAGGTGTAGTAGCGCGGCCATTCGCCGAGGCGAACCCACAGCAGTTCGTGACTGGGCGTGCGCCAACTGGTCAGCGGGTAGAGGCTGGCATAGAGCACGACCGCCACGTAAGCTACGGACGCGTATCGCACGAACGCCGAGCGGCGCGCGAAACGGGAGGTGGTGCGCATCGGGAATGCCTGCTCGGGCGGCGTCGAAACCGAAGATCGCCACGGCACGAGGATGGGAACGCTGCGATTCTATGACATCTTCAACGGCGACGCGGACGGACTTTGCGCGTTGCAGCAGCTGAGGCTGGCGGAGCCGCGCGAGGCCACGCTCGTCACGGGGACGAAACGCGATATCGCGTTGCTCGACCGCATCGATGCCGGACCCGACGACCGGCTCACGGTGCTCGACGTATCGATGCGGACGAACGCGGGCGGCCTCGCGCGCGCGCTGGCGGCCGGCGCGCACGTGCAATGGTTCGACCACCACCAGACCGGTACGGTCCCGGAGGACCCGCGCCTGGAAGCACATCTCGATCTCGCACCGGGCGTCTGCACTTCGCTGATTGTCGATCATCATCTCGGCGGCAGGTTCCGGGCGTGGGGCGTGGTCGGCGCGTTCGGCGACAATCTGACGGACAGTGCACGCACCGCGGCGCAGCCGCTGGGGCTGCCGCACGATGCCGTGCAGAAGCTTAAGCGCCTGGGCGAGTGCCTCAACTACAACGCCTACGGCTCGGCGGTGGAGGAACTGCTGTTCCACCCCGAGGATCTGCACCGGCGCATGCGCTCGCACGTGGATCCGCTGGCCTTCGCGGAGCGCGATCCGACATTTCCGGCGCTCGACCGTGCCCGCACCGAGGATCTGCTCCGCGCGCTGACGGTCGTACCCGTCCTCGAGACGTCCGGCGTCGCCGCGGTGATGCTGCCCGACGAACCGTGGAGCCGCCGGGTATCAGGCACGCTCGCCAACCGGCTGACGGCCGATCATCCGACCCGTGCACACGCGGTGTTCGTACCGGATGGCGGCCGCTACACCGTGAGCCTGCGCGCACCGCGCAGCCATCCGCTCGGAGCGGATCGCGTCGCATCGGAGTTCTCGGGTGGCGGCGGTCGCGCTGCCGCCGCAGGGATCAACGGATTGCCGGAGTCGGAGGTGCCTCGGGTGCTGGCGGCGTTGCAGCAGGCATATCCGTAGTCGCGGTTTGGTGGTCTCCTTCCCCCACCGCCAGGTGGGGGAAGGCGGGGATGGGGGCCAAGCTGATCGCAATTTCGACGGGGTCTGTGCGCCCCAGCTTCGCTGGGCGCTGACCTGTCGCGGTCTACTTGAGCTTCACCTACTACTCCGCTTCACC
>JAIESW010000063.1 GCA_019745565.1 Burkholderiales bacterium | reverse complement strand
ACCCCACGGAACGACACAACAAATCGCATCGTCCCCAAGGCAACGGCAACATACAAGGAGTGTACATCCCCTCCCCCGGCTTGCCGGGGGAGGGTTAGGGTGGGGGCAAGAACACTCAGGAAAACCCCGCCACCGGATGCGGCACGTACGGCTGTTCGAGCGCCGCCACTTCCTCGGCCGTGAGCTTGACCGACAGCGCCTTCACGGCATCCTCGAGGTGCCGGATCTTGGTGGCACCAACGATCGGCGCGGTGATCCCCGGCTTCTGCAGCAGCCAGGCGAGTGCCACCTGTGCCATCGGCACGCCGCGCTTGTTCGCCACTTCCCATACGCGCTTCACTACCGCACCGTCGGCTGCGTCATAGCCCGTGTAGAGCTTCTTGCCGAACTCGTCGGTCTCGGTACGAGCCGTCGCCTCGCCCCACGGCCGCGTCAGTTTGCCGCGCGCGAGCGGACTCCACGGCAACACACCGATCCCTTCGGCGCGGCACAGCGGCAGCATCTCGCGCTCTTCCTCACGGTGCATCAGGTTGACGTGGTTCTGCATGGTCACGAACCGGGTCCAGCCGTGACGCGACGAGGTGTACAGCATCTTCGCGAACTGCCAGGCGTACATGGACGAAGCGCCGATGTAGCGCGCCTTGCCGGCCTTGACCACGTCGTGCAGGGCTTCCAGCGTCTCCTCGATCGGCACGGTCGGATCGAAGCGATGGATCTGGTACAGGTCCACGTAGTCGGTGCCGAGACGCTGCAGGCTGTGATCGATCTCGGCGAGGATCGCGCGGCGCGACAGCCCTTGCCCGTTCGGGCCCGGACGCATGCGACCGTGAACCTTGGTGGCGATCACCACATCCTCGCGCTTCGCGAAATCCTTCAGCGCCCGCCCGACGATCTCCTCGCTGGTGCCGTCGGAGTACACGTTGGCGGTGTCGAAGAAGTTGATGCCCGCCTCGAGCGCCTGCTTGATGAAGGGGCGGCTGTCCTCCTCCTTCAACGTCCAGAGGTGCGGCCCCCGCTCCGGCACTCCGTAGCTCATGCAGCCGAGGCAGATCCGGGACACTTCCAATCCGGTCGAACCCAGTTTCACGTAGTCCATGGCGTTCCTTCCCGTCGTCGATGCTGTACGAAGGCCGCTACTCTAGATCGCGCCGCGCCGGCTGATTAGCGGCCGCCCCCGGAAAGACCCCTGAAGGCAGCCTAACAAATGGCCGGCGGGCGCCCGTTGACACGCCATTGATCAGTTTTGCTTCAAAGGGTGTTTCGGCCGGCCCGGTCGAGTCCGAAGGCGTCTCTGCTACAGTAGGCGTCCGCCAGGAGGTCGACGGCGGTTTTTTTTTGGTGGCCCCGCGAGGGTCCGGCCGTCGGCGCCGGATGTGGACCGACCGAGTCAGGGTCCGCAGGCAGCCCGACGCCCGGTCAGCTTTCACGAAACTTACAACACCGCCGCCCCGCCCGCTTCGCCGCCATGTGGATCGTCCAGGTAGCCCTGCGCCGCCCCTACACGTTCATCGTGCTGGCGCTGCTCATATTGATCATCGGTCCGCTCGCCATCCTGCGGATGCCGACCGACATCTTCCCCAACATCAACATCCCGGTGGTGAGCGTCATCTGGCGCTACACCGGCCTCGCGACGCAGGAGATGGAAGGCCGCATCGTCTCGAACTTCGAGCGCGCCATGTCGGCCACCGTCAACGACATCGAGCGCATCGAGTCGCAGACCTACAACGGCATCGGCGTGGTCAAGGTGTTCTTCCATCCGACCGCGAACATCCCCGCCTCGCTGGCGCAGATCACCGCCATCGCCCAGACCGTGATCGGCGGTTACCCCCAGGGGACGACGGCGCCGCTCATCCTCACGTACAACGCATCGACGGTACCGATCCTGCAGCTCGCCCTGTCGAGCAAGACGCTGGGCGAGCACGAGATCTTCGACCTCGCGAACAGCTTCATGCGCACCCAGCTCGCCACGGTGCAGGGCGCGGTGATGCCCTACCCCTACGGCGGCAAGTTCCGCTCGGTAATGGTGGACATCGACACCAAGGCGCTGCAGGCGAAGCGTCTGTCGCCGCTCGACGTGGTCAGCGCGATCAACGCCCAGAACCTGATCCTGCCCACCGGCACGGCCAAGATCGGCGCCTACGAGTACAACGTGGCTCTGAACGGCAGCCCCGCCACCATCGCGGAGATCAACAACTTCCCGATCCGCACCACGCCGTCGGGCACGATCTACATCCGCGACGTCGCGCAGGTGCACGACGGCTTCCAGCCGCAGACCAACATCGTGCGGCACGACGGTCAGCGTGCGGTGCTGGTGAACATCCTCAAGTACGGCACCGCGTCGACGCTCGACATCGTCGAGCGCGTCAAGGCTCAGCTGCCTTTGATGCAGGCCGGCCTGCCGCCGGACCTGGTCATCAAGACCGCGGTCGACCAGTCGATCTTCGTGCGCGCCGCCGTGGACGGCGTGGTGCACGAAGCCATCCTGGCGGGCTGCCTCACGGCGATCATGATCCTGCTGTTCCTGGGCAGCTGGCGCAGCACGCTGATCATCGCGATCACGATCCCGCTCGCCATCCTGACCTCGCTCATCTTCCTGTTCGCGCTGGGCGAGACCATCAACATCATGACCCTGGGCGGTCTCGCGCTGGCGGTCGGCATCCTGGTGGACGACGCGACCGTCGCGATCGAGAACATCAGCCAGCACCTGGAGATGGACAAGCCGCTCGACGTGGCGATCCTCGACGGCGCCCAGCAGATCGCCATCCCGACGCTGGTCTCGACGCTCGCCATCTGCATCGTGTTCGTGCCGATGTTCATGCTGAGCGGCGTGGCACGTTACCTGTTCGTCCCGCTCGCCGAGGCGGTGGTGATCGCAATGCTCGCGTCGTACGTCTTCTCGCGGACGCTGGTGCCGACGCTGGCCAAGTACCTGCTGAAGGCCAACGTGCTGGAACACGGCCATCCGAAGGCGAGCCGCAATCCCTTCGTGCGGTTCCACCTCATGTTCGAGCACGGCTTCGAACGCTTCCGCGACGGCTATCGCGACCTGCTCTCGCGCTCCATGCGGCACCAGAAGTTCTTCATCATCGTGTTCCTCGCCGGTTGCGTGCTGTCCATGGCACTGCTGCCATGGGTGGGGCGTGACTTCTTTCCTTCGGTGGACGCCGGCCAGTTCAAGCTGCATGTCCGCGCGAAGACCGGCACGCGGATCGAGGAGATGGCGCGCCTGTGCGACCTCGTGGAGATCGAGATCCGCAAACTGATCCCGGAGAAGGATGTCGCGACCATCCTGGACAACATCGGCCTGCCGCTCTCCGGCACGAACATGTCGTACAACATGTCGGGCACGCTCGGCGTGGCCGACGCCGACATCCAGGTCTCGCTCAACCGCGGGCACGCACCGACGGCAGACTATCTGCGCCTGCTGCGCGAGAAGCTGCCGGAGAAGTTTCCCGGGCTGATGTTCTACGTGCTGCCGGCCGACATCGTGAGCCAGATCCTCAACTTCGGTCTGCCCGCTCCCATCGACGTCCAGATCGCCGGGCGCAACGTCGCCGGCAATCGCGCCTTCGCCGCGAATCTGTTCCAGAAGCTGAACACCGTTCCCGGCATCGCCGACCTGCGCATCCAGCAGCCGGCCGACCAGCCGAAATTCAAGGTCACGGTGGACCGCACCAAGGCCCAGCAGGCCGGCTATTCCCAGCTCGATGTCGCGCGCAACGTGCTCATCACGCTGTCGGGCAGCTTCCAGACCCAGCCCACGTTCTGGCTGAACCCGAAGAACGGCGTCACCTACAACCTGATCACCCAGGTGCCGCAGTACAAGGTGGATTCGCTGCAGGAACTGTCGAACATCGTGGTGTCGGCGCCGGGGCGTACCACCAACCAGAACATCCTCGGCGATTTCGCCACGGTCGAACGCGACGTGGAGCCGGCGGTGATCAGCCACTGGAACGTGCAACCGGTGATCGACATCTTCGGTTCCGTGCAGGACCGCGACCTGGGCGGCGTGGCCGACGACGTGAACCGGATCGTCGCCGAGAACCTGAAGGATCTGCCCAAGGGCTCCAAGCTCACCATCCGCGGGCAGATCGACACGATGATGACGTCGTTCCGCGGCCTGCTGTTCGGCCTGCTGTTCGCGATCCTGCTCGTGTACCTGCTGATGGTGGTCAACTTCCAGTCGTGGCTCGACCCCTTCATCATCATCACGGCACTCCCGGCCGCGCTGGCGGGCATCGTGTGGATGCTGTTCGCCACCGGCACGACCGTGAGTGTTCCTGCGCTCACCGGCGCGATCATGGCGATGGGTATCGCCACCGCCAACAGCATCCTGGTGGTGAGCTTCGCTCGCGAACGCCTGCAGGCCGGAGCGGACGCCGTCACTGCCGCCGTCGATGCCGGCTTCGGCCGCTTCCGCCCGGTGCTGATGACCGCGCTCGCCATGATCATCGGCATGATCCCCATGGCGCTGGGCATGGGCGAAGGCGGCGAGCAGAATGCGCCCCTCGGACGTGCCGTGGTGGGCGGCCTGCTGTTCGCCACCGTGGCCACCCTGTTCTTCGTACCCGTGGTGTTCGCCCTGATCCACGGTTTCCGCACCCGCGGGCAGAGTCCTGCCGGGCTCCAGCCGGCCCACGCCTGAAAGAAGTGAGGAGTCGATGATGCAATCGCCTGAATCCCCCTCGACCCGCGTGAGCAGCACTCGACGCCGCATCTCGCGCCGCTGGCTGCTCGTCGGCGCCCTCGTGGCGGCCGTGGCACTGACCCTGTCGTTCGGTCTGCAGCCGCGCCTGCAGGCGCGCGAGAATCTCGCGAAGGATGCCGCTACGCGCAGCACGATGGTGGTTTCGGTGATCCGTGCGAAGCAGACGGACGCGACGCGCGAGATCGTCCTGCCCGGCAACATGCGGGCGTACTCCGACACGCCGATCTATGCGCGTACGTCGGGGTACCTCAAGCGCTGGTACGTGGACATCGGCAAACGTGTCAAGGCGGGTGACCTGCTCGCCGAGATCGACACGCCCGAGATCGACGATCAACTGCAGCAGGCCCGCGCCGACCTCGCCAACGCGGAGGCCGAGTACCGCCTCGCCGAATCCACCAATACCCGCTGGGAAGCGCTGCTCAAGACCGACTCGGTCTCGAAGCAGGAGGTGGAAGAGCGCCGAGGCGCCTTCGCGTCGCGGAAGGCCGCGGTGGAGGCGGCCCGCTTCAACGTCGCACGGCTGCAGAAGCTGCAGTCGTTCAAGCGACTCACCGCACCCTTCGACGGCGTGATCACCGCGCGCAACACCGACATCGGTGCGCTGGTGGATGCCGGCAGCAGTACACCGAGCCGGGAACTGTTTCATCTCGCCTCGACCCAGCGCATGCGCGTGTACGTGAACGTGCCGCAGGCGTACGCAGCCGAAGCCGTGCCCGGCGTCGAAGCCGAACTCACGTTGGCGGAATACCCCGGCCGCCGCTTCAAGGGCTCGCTGGTGCGCAACACCCAGGCGATCGACACGGCCTCGCGCACCCTGTTGGCCGAAGTGGAAGTGCCCAATCCCACCGGCGAGCTGCTGCCCGGCGCCTACGCCGAGGTGCATCTCAAGCTGGGCGTGAGCAATCGCGCGCTGCTGCTGCCGGTGAACGCCTTGCTGTTCCGCCCCGAGGGCGTGATGGTCGCGCTGGTGAAGCAGGAGCGCACCGAGCTGGTGAAGATCGCGCTGGGTCGCGACTTTGGCACCGAAGTGGAAGTGGTGTCCGGCCTCGCGCCCACCGACGACATCGTCATCAACCCCTCCGACTCGCTGATATCGGGTGTCTCCGTCCGGGTGGTCAAGGACGAAGCCGCGCCGCCGAAGGCGAAGAGTTGAGCACGATGATGGTCCGGTTCCCTATGCATCGCGTCGCCCTACTGGCGCTGACCGCTGCTTTCGCCGCGGCGCTGAGCGCGTGCAAGGTCGGGCCGGACTACCAGCGGCCGACGGTCGAGACGCCGGCCGAATTCAAGGAAGCACTCGCCTCCGGCCAGTGGAAGACTGCGGATCCGAACGACCGGACCGATCGCGGCCGCTGGTGGACCGCCTACCAGGATCCGTTGCTCGACGATCTGCAGAAACGCGTCGACGCCGCCAACCAGGACATCGTCACCGCCGAAGCGCAGTTCCGCCAGGCGCGCGCGCTCGCGCAGGGTGCTCGTGCCGGGTTGATGCCCACGGTGGTGGCAGGCGCCAGCGCGACGCGGCTGCGCCGTTCGCCGAACGCCTACAACAACCCTTCGCGCAACGGCGATCCGGTGACCGATCTCAGCCTCGGTCTCGACGTGGCGTGGGAGATGGACATCTGGGGCCGCGTGCGGCGGACCGTAGAGTCGCGTCAGGCCTCCGCGCAGGCGTTCGCCGCGGAGCTCGACAATCTGCGCCTGAGTCTGCACGCCGAACTGGCGGTGGACTACTTCCTGCTGCGCAGCCTGGATGCCGAGCGCGATCTGCTGGAACGCACCATCGTCGCGTATCGCAAAGCACTGGAACTCACGCGCAACCGGTTCGAGGGCGGCATCGCCTCCCAGGGTGACGTGTCCCAGGCGGAGACCCAGCTCAACGCCACGCTCGCGCAGATGCAGGACCTGGGCGTGCAGCGAGCCCAGCTCGAGCACGCCATCGCCGTGCTCGTTGGTGAACCGCCCGCGAAATTCGCGCTCGCACCGGTGCCGTTCGACGCCGCGTTGCCCGAAACACCGATCGTCGTGCCGTCCGCCCTGCTCGAGCGCCGGCCGGATGTGGCCGCGGCCGAACGTCAGGTCGCTGCCGCCAACGCGCAGATCGGCGTGGCCAAGGCGGCGTACTACCCGACCCTGGTCCTTGGAGCGAGTGCGGGTGTGCAAGGGACGGAGATGTCGAACTGGCTGGAGCTGCCGAGCCGTTTCTGGTCGCTCGGACCGGCCGCCGCCATGACACTGTTCGACGGCGGACGGCGCAAGGCACTCAACGACCAGGCGCAGGCGGCCTACGACGGCACTGTGTCTTCGTATCGGCAAACGGTGCTCTCGGCCTTCGCCGACGTGGAGGACAACCTCGCCGCGCTGCGAGTCCTTGCCGAGGAGGCGCAGCACCAGGATCGTGCCATCGAATCGTCACGCCGCTCGTTGCGCCACACGACGCTACGCTACGAAGGCGGCGCGTCGAACTACCTCGACGTCGCCATCACACAAGCGATCACGCTGGGCATCGAGCGCAACGCCATCGACATCGCGCGCCGCCGCAAGGTTGCGAGCGTGCGGCTCATCAAGGCCATGGGCGGCGACTGGAAGACGGCCGACCTGCCGTCGGACAAGGATGTCATTGCCCGGGGAGCCACCCCGACGCGCTGAAGCCGCGGCCCCCTCTCCCGGGTTGCGGCGCCCGATGCGCGGGCTTACCCTTCCGAGCCAAGCAGGCCTCGGGGGCGGAATCGGAGGCTAGTGCCTGCAGCGGCGAAGTCGTGTCCGGGTAGCCACCTTCAAGGGAGGTTCGCCATGACGGCAGGCAGCGCAGACCTCTTCACGCCCATCCGCATCGGCAGGCTCGAACTGCCGGGGCGCCTCTTCAAGACCGCCACGGCGGAGACGCGCGCGACGAACGACGGCTTCGTCACACAGGAGGTCATCGACTTCTATCTGCCCATCGCGCGCGGCGGAACGCCACTCATCATCACCGGCAACATCTACATCAGCCTCGAGGCGAAATCGGCCCCGCGCCAGCTGGGCGCCGATCACGACGACAAGATCCCGGGTCTCACCCGGCTGGTGGATGCCGTGCATGCGCAAGGTGCCCGATTCATCGCGCAGCTCAACCACTGCGGCCGCCAGCTCGTGCCAGCGTTCGTCGGCTCGCCGGGCGCCGTGTCCGCGTCAGAGGTGAAGGAGCTCATGACCGGCACGCGCCCGCGCGCGCTGACAACCGCGGAAATCCATCGCATCGTGGAGGAATTCGCGGCTGCGGCGGAGCGCTGCAAGCGCGCCGGGTTCGACGGCGTTCAGATGCATTCGGCCAACGGCTATCTGCTGAGCCAGTTCCTGACCCCGTACACCAATCGTCGTACCGACGAGTACGGCGGATCGCTGGAGCAACGCACGCGCTTCGGTCGCGAAGTGCTGCGCGCCATCCGTGCCCGGGTAGGTCCTGGCTTCCCCATCATCATGAAGATGAACGGTTCCGACGATCTCTTCCTGCGCGACGGCCTCAAGACACCGGAACTGGTGGAAGTGGCCACGATCATGGAACGCGAGGGCGTGGACGCCGTCGAGATCACCGTCGGGCACTACGAATCGGGATTCTGCATGGCGCGCGGCCGGTTCCAGATGTGCATGCGGAACATGGTGGCCGGTGCGCTCAACTTCGTGCCTCCGTTCCGACGCTGGTTCTATCGCACGTTCCGTCCGCTCATCGCGCTCGGCGCGAACCTGCTGTGGAGTCCGTACGAAGGCTTCAACCTGCAGTATGCGCGGCAGTTCAAGCAGCGACTGAAGATTCCGGTCATCTGCGTCGGGGGCTTTCGTTCGCGCGTGGCGATGGAGTCTGCGATCGCGGATGGTGGATGCGATGCGGTGTCCGCGGGGCGGGCGTTCATCGCCGATCCGCATCTGTATCGGCATCTGCGCGATGGTGTGGCCGGTCCGCGTTGTGTGGAATGCAACGCGTGCATCGGGCATCTCGGTTCGCAGCCGGCGGAGTGTTATCACCCGGCGGTGAGGGCGGAGAAGGACGCGATGCTGGCGCGGGAGGGGTGAGGAAGGCATCGCAGGCCCCCACCCCAACCTTCCCCCACCGATGGTGGGGGAAGGGGTGTACGGCGGCCTTTCCCGACGCCGTCGGGAAAGCGGTGTACGACTCCTTCCCCCGGCTTTGCCGGGGGAAGGTTGGGATGGGGGCACCACTACCGCCCCTCCAACCTCGAAGTCCCGATCAGCCCCGATGCGATGCGCGCAATCCCGATCGCCATCCACGACAGGAGCCGGTCGAGCCACGGGCGCCGGGCCAGCGACTCCGCCTGGATCAGTTCGCCGCCTTCCACCATGGCAGCTTCGATCTTCGATTGCAGCGCGACCGCGAACGTGCGGTCCTCGACGACCACGTTCGCCTCCCGCGCCATCAGCAGACTGAGGGGATCGATATTGGAGGACCCCACCGTTGCCCAGTGGCCATCGACCACGGCGACCTTGGCATGCAGCCACGCGACGGTGTAGTCATGCACCTCCATGCCTGCCGACAGCAGCCGGCCATGCAAGGCACGCGTGACGTAGTGCACCCAGAAATACTCGCGCTTGCCCTGCAGCAGCAGGCGCACCTTCACGCCGCGCTGCGCGGCGCTGCGGAGTGCACGACGAAACCGGCGGCCGGGCAGAAAGTAGGCGTTGGCGATCAGGATGTCACGCTGGGCGCCCTCGATCGCCTCGAGATACGCATCCTCGATCGTGCGACGGTTGCGCAGATTGTCCCGGACCAGGAAAGCCGCCCGCAAACCCTCCGGATAGGAAGGCTGCGGCGCGCAACGCTCCATCCGCGGCCCCACCCGGCGCCCGACCTGTGTCCATTCCACGAGCTTCCAGAGGCGCCACACGGCCGCATGCATGTCGGCGACGATCGGCCCTTCCACCCGCACCGCGAAGTCGAATCGCGGCTGACCTTCGCCCCTGCCGTCGCGATCGTCGTGGATGTTGATCCCGCCGCAGAATCCGATGCGGTGATCGATGACCACGAGCTTGCGATGCATGCGTCGCAGGCGATTGCGCTTGAAGCGGAACCGTTCGCGTTCGGGACGGAAGACGAGGATCGAAACCTGGGCACTCTCGAGAATCTGCCGCAGCGGCGGCACCAGATTGGCCGCCCCGAAACCGTCCACCAGCACGCGAACCGCAACACCGCGACGGGCAGCGCGCGCCAGGCACTCCGCGATGCGCTGCCCGGTCGGATCGTTCTCGAAAAGGTAAGTCTCGAGATGGATTTCCTCGCGCGCGGCGTCGATGTCCGCCTCCAGCGCGGGGAAGTACTCGTCGCCGGTCGTCAGCAGCGCGATGCGGTTGCCCGCGACCCACTCGTTCATGTCGGTGGCGCCGGCCGTCTCACGCCTTCGTGAGAAGCGCCGAGAGACAGACGTGGTCCGAGAGCTTCGAGAACGCCCGTCCGCGGTGTGCGTGGGCGATCTTCACGTGGAAGCCACGGGTGTAGATGCGATCCAGGTTCAGAAGCGGCAGGCGGGCCGGGAAGCTGGCCGCGGGCCGGCCGTGCGTCGCCTCGAACACTTCGGCGAGGCGGAGGTCATGGGCAAGCCGGTGCCCGGCACGACGCGTCCAGTCGTTGAAATCGCCCGCCACCACCAGCGGCGCATCCGGCGGCACGAGGCGATCGATGCGTTCCTTCAACCGCTCGACCTGACGGTGGCGCCACACGGCGAACAGACCCAGATGGACGTTGATGCAGTGCAGCCGCTGCGACCAACCGGGCACTTCGATCTCGCAGTGGAGCAGCCCGCGGCGTTCGAGCGTGGACATCGAGATGTCCTCGTTGTCCCAGTTCGCGATCGGAAACTTCGACAGGATCGCGTTACCGTGATGACCATGGTCGTACACCGCATTGCGGCCATAGGCGAACTCCGGCCACAGCGTATCGGCCAGGAACTCGTACTGAGGCGCGGCGGGCCAGTTCGCGTGCCGGGCCGCGTGCTGCATGTTCAGCCCCTGCACTTCCTGCAGAAACACGAGGTCGGCCCCGACCGCGTGCAGCTTCTCCCGCAGATCGTGCACGGTGAGCTGCCGCTGGAACTGCGAGAAACCCTTGTGGATATTGAAGGTGACGACGTGGAGAGTTTCCATGCGTCAGTGTCGCGAAGGGCTAGGGAATGAAGAGCAGGCGGCGCATCACGGCTTGTACGTCTAGCGCGGCGTAGGCACTTCGAGGGAAAACGAGGGCACCATCAGGGGCGGAACTCGAAATAGCGGTCGAGAAGATGGGCGTCATCGAAATGCCGCGCGGACTCGGTAGCGCGCAG
>JAIESW010000013.1 GCA_019745565.1 Burkholderiales bacterium | reverse complement strand
GCCTGGGACTACGAGCGGGGCTGACGGGCGGCCGCGGGCGCGGCATGGCGGCGATGGAATCATGGCAGCGCGTGGCGAAGGACGTGCGCGGCGGCATCGCGGAGGGGTGCGGACACTGGATTCCGGAGGAAAAGCCGGAGTGGGTGGTGGAGCGGTTGCTGGAGTTCTTCGGTGAAGCGTAGTTCGCGATTTCTGCCGCAGAGTCCCTCGCATGGTTCCCTCCCCCACCGCCAGGTGGGGGAAGGCCGGGGTGGGGGCTTTCGGCGCTAAGCCCTTCGCAACGTCTCCATCGGCGTCACGTGCAACACCCGGCGCGTGCCGACGAGCCCGGCGATCAGCACCCCAGCTCCGCCGGCAAGCAGACCCACGACCCAGACCACGGGGTTGATCGCGTACGGCACGTGCAGGATCTGCTTCGCGAGCACCCAGCCCACGGCCGTCGCACCGATGGCCGCGAGCAATCCGGCGAGCGCACCGACCACCAGAAACTCCGCCGCCTGCGCATAAGCGAGTTGCCGCGTGCTGCCGCCCAGGGTGCGCAGGATCGCCGCTTCGCGCACGCGCTCGTCATGGGTGCTCTGGATCGCGGCGAACAGCACCAGCAACCCCGCACCAACGCTGAACAGGAACACGAACTCCACGGCGCGGATGACCTGGTCCATCATGGTCTGGATCTGCGCCAGGATCGCGGCGACGTCCACCACCAGCAGATTCGGGAAACGCTTGACCAGACGATCCAGCATCGCGCTGTCCGCCTGCGGCAGATGGAAGCTGGTGACCCAGCTCGCGGGGTAGTCGTCCAGCGTCCCAGGCGGCGAGAGCACGAAGAAGTTCACGCGGAAGCTGTCCCATTCGACCTTGCGCAGGCTGGTGACCGGTCCCTGCAACTCGGACCCCGCGACGTCGTAGGTCAGCGTATCGCCCAGCTTGATGCGCAGCGTCTCAGCGATGCCCTGCTCCACCGAGAACTCCGGCGCGTTGCGTTTGCCGGCGTCCCAGAATCGGCCCGCGACGATCTGGTTGTCCGCCTGGGGCGTCGCCGCCCACGACAGGTTGAACTCGCGATCGACCAGACGGCGTGCACGGTCCTCCGTGTAACTGCCCGAGTTCACCGCGCGGCCGTTGATCGCCGTCAGCCGGCCTCGCACCATGGGAAAAAGCTTCGGTGCTTCGCGACCCTCTTCGGCGAAGAACCGCGCAATCTCCTCCACCTGATCCGGTTGGATGTTCACCAGGAACCGGTTCGGCGCATCCGGCGGCAGGGACCGCTTCCAGTTGTCGAGCAGATCGCCGCGCGTGATCGAGAGCAGGATCAGCGCGAGCAGTCCTGCACCGAGTGCGACCACCTGCACGACGCTGGCGAGCGCGCGCCGCGAGAGATTGGCGAGGCCGAAGCGCCACGCGAAGCCCGCGCCGCGCCCCACCGACGCGGCCGCACGCACCAGCAGCCACGCGATCAGGCCCGATATCGCTGCGGCTCCGAGCAGACCGCCGAGCACGGTGCCCGCCAGTTCGAGATCGCGCGTATGCCACACGATGAGCGCGACGATCGCGCCGAGCCCCGCTGCGTATCCCACCCACGCGATGCCACCCGGCGGATCGAGATCCCGCCGCAGCACGCGCAGCGTCGGCACACGGCCGAGCGCCAGCAGCGGCGGCAACGCGAACCCCAGCAACAGCACGAACCCGGCGGCGATGCCCTGCAGCGCCGGCGTGAGCGACGGCGCGGGCAGCGCCACCTGCACGACCGGCGCGAGCAGCTGCGACAGGCCCCATTGGGCACCGAATCCGACGGCGCAGCCCGCGATGCCGGCAGCCAACCCCAATACGGCGAGTTGCATTGCATGCACGCCGACGGTCAACGCGCGGCTGGCGCCGAGACACCGCAGCATCGCGCAGTTGTCGAGATGGCGTTCGATGTAGCGCCGCGCCGCGAGCGCGACCGCCACGGCCGCCAGGATCACGGACAGCAGCGAGGCGAGGCCCAGGAATTTCTCCGCGCGCTCCAATGCGGAACGGATCTCCGGTCGCGCGTCGCGCACGTCCTCGACCCGCTGGCCCGGCCCCACCTTCGCCCTGGCGAATTCGCGGAACGCGGCGAGCCCGTTGCGATCGCCTGCCAGCATGAGTCGATAGGTGACGCGGCTGCCCACGGTGATCAGCCCGGTGGACGGCAGATCGGCTGCGTTCAGCATGAGCCGCGGCATCACGTTGAGGAAGCCGATGTTGCTGTCCGGGTCATCCACGATCTGGGCGGTCACCCGCAGTTCGCGACTGCCCACCTTGATCGTCTCGCCGACGCCGACGCTCAACCGTGCCATGACGCGCTGGTCGAGCCAGGTTTCTCCGGCGGCCGGAACCGTTTTCACCTCGCGCGGTGCACCGTCCGCGCCGGCGATACGGAGCTTGCCCTTCAAGGGATAGCCTTGCGCGATCGCCTTGATCTCGGTGAGCAGGCTCGCTTCACCGGCAACGACCATGCTGGGAAAGCGCGTGGTCTCGACCGTCGTCAGGCGCAGATCGCGGGCCTGGGTATGGAATGTATCGTCCAGGGGTCGATCGGACACGACGACGAGATCGGCACCGAGGAGCTGACTCGCTTCCTGCGACAGCGCGAGCTTCACGCGGTCGGCGAAGAAGGCGACGGTGGTGAAGCTCGCCACGGCGACGAGCAGTGATACGGCCATGAGACGCAACTCGCCGGCGCGCATGTCGCGGCCGAGGAGGCGCAGGGCGAGGCGCAGGGTGCCGAGGAGGTTGAGGCGTGAGGTCATCGGCGCTGGCCCCCATCCCAGCCTTCCCCCAGCAAAGCTGGGGGAAGGAGTGCATCTGCTGCCCCCCTGCAAAACGGAGGCACTCCTTCCCCCACCAGCGGTGGGGGAAGGTTGGGATGGGGGCCGGCGACCATCACCACCCTCTCAGCCCCTCTCATCGGCGATCAGCTTCCCACCCGCCAACCGCAACCGCCTGCCGCACCGCTGCGACAGCTTCTCGTCGTGGGTCACCAGCACCAGCGTGGTGCTGCGTTCCCGGTTGAGGTCGAACATGAGATCGGCGATCTCGCGCCCCGTGGCCGAATCGAGGTTGCCGGTCGGTTCATCGGCGAACAGCACCCGCGGCGGACCACCGAACGCGCGCGCGATCGCCACCCGCTGCTGCTCGCCGCCCGAGAGTTGTCGCGGATAGTGCTCGAGCCGTGCCCCCAATCCGACCCGCTCCAGCAACCGGGTGGCCGTCGCCCGCGCCTCGTTCGAACCGGACAGTTCCAGCGGCAGCATGACGTTCTCCAGCGCGGTCAGCGCCGGCAGCAGCTGGAAGGACTGGAACACGAAGCCGACCGCCGATCCGCGCAGGGCCGCGCGGCCGTCTTCATCCAGACTCCCGAGATCGCGCCCCGCCAGATGGACCGCCCCCGAGGTCGGCAGGTCGAGGCCGGCGAGCAGTCCCAGCAGCGTGGTCTTGCCCGACCCGGACGCACCCACCACCGCCACCGTTTCACCCTCCTCGATGTCGAAGCTCACGCTGTCGAGGATGACGAGTTCAGCCGAACCGGTCGCCACTTGCTTGGTGAGCGCCACCGCGGACACAATCGATGCCATGAAGTTGTCGTTGCTGCTGTTGCGGACGTTGCTGACGCTGACCATCGCGGGGACCATTGCGTTCAACGCCGCCGCTCAGACGCCGCCGGTCGTCCTGGTGCTGGGGGACAGCCTGTCGGCCGGCTACGGCCTGCCGCAGGGCAAGGGCTGGGTGGATCTGCTGCGCGGGAAAATCGAGGCGGAACGGTACGGATTCAAGGTGGTGAACGCAAGCGTGAGCGGCGAGACCACGCTGGGCGGCCGCAATCGCCTGCCGGGCCTGCTGAAGACCCACAAGCCGGCCGTTATCGTGGTGGAACTGGGTGCCAACGACGCCCTGCGCGGCACCGATCTCGCGACCACGCGGGCGAACCTCAAGACCATCGTCGCGACGGCACAGGCTGCGAAGGCGTCGGTGCTGATCGTCGGCATGCGCATCCCGCCCAACTACGGCCCGGACTACACGACCCGTTTCCATGCGCTGTTCGACGAGGTCGCCCGGGAAACGCGCTCGGCGCTGGTGCCGTTCATGCTCGAAGCATTCGCGGAGCGGCGCGAGCTGTTCCAGGAAGACGGGCTGCATCCGGTCGTCGCCGCCCAGCCGCTGATCCTCGACACCCTTTTCCCCAAGCTGAAACCCCTGCTCGACAGAGCCAGGCCGCGCACCGGTTCGCTTTCTGCCGTCCCGGCCGCGTGAGACAATCCTGCAGCTCGCGACATCGCGCCGCCGCAGCGGCGCGATGAGGCGCCCCGATACCCCGCCTTGAATCCCATGCGCACCGATATCGCCACGGTCGCGGAGCTCGATCAGTTCGACGCCCTGCTCGACGTCCGATCCCCCGCGGAGTTCGCGGAGGACCACGTCCCCGGCGCCCTGAGCGTTCCGGTGCTCGACGATGCGGAGCGCGCGCGCGTCGGCACCCTGTACAAGCAGGTGTCGCCGTTCCTCGCCCGCAAGGTGGGTGCAGCACTGGTGGCACGCAACATCGCGCGGCACATCGACGAGAAGTTCGTCGACCACGATCGCCGCTGGCAGCCGCTGGTGTACTGCTGGCGCGGCGGCAAGCGCAGCGGCGCGATGACCATCATCCTGCGCGAGATCGGTTGGGATGCGCGCCAGCTCGAAGGCGGCTACAAGGCGTTCCGGCGCCATGTGATCCAGGAGCTGGAAGTGCTGCCGCCGCGCCTCGATCTGCGCGTCGTCTGCGGCATGACCGGCGCCGGCAAGAGCCGTCTCATCCGGGCTCTGGCGGCACGGGGTGCGCAGGTGATCGACCTCGAAGCCCTGGCCGCACACCGCGGCTCGGTGCTGGGCGGTCTGCCCGAAGCACCGCAACCCTCGCAGAAGGCGTTCGAAACCCGCTTGTGGCAGGTACTGCGCAGGCTCGATCCCCGCCGGCCGGTCTACGTGGAATCGGAGAGCCGCAAGATCGGCGACCTGAGAGTCCCCGAACCGCTCATCGCGCGCATGTGGACGGCATCCTGCGTCGTGCTGGAAGCGGATGCGACGTTGCGTGTGGCCTTGCTCATGGACGAATACGCACACTTCCTCACCGATCGCGCCGCGCTGGCCGACCGGCTGTCGGCACTGATCGCGCTGCACGGCCATGCCCGCATCGATCGCTGGCTCGAACTGGCCGATGCCCATCGCCACGAGGAGCTCGTCGCAGAGCTGCTGGAACTGCACTACGACCCGGCCTACCGCCGCTCCATCGGCAGCCACTACGCGACGCTCGCGACCGCACCGGTGCTCACCGTGGCGGCCACCGCCGGGCCGGCAGCCTTCGATCGTCTCGCCGCGCAACTCGTGAACGAAGAGCAGGTCGCCGCATGATTCACCGGCCGCCCAGCCGCCAGGCGATCCTCGTACTGCTGCTCGCCTTCGTCGTGGTCTGGTTCGCCAATCTCGACGCGCGCCGTCTGATCAAACCGGACGAGGGCCGCTATGCGGAGATCGCCCGCGAAATGGCGGTCACGGGCGACTGGGTCACGCCACGGCTGAACGGCATCAAGTATTTCGAGAAGCCGCCGCTGCAGTACTGGATCACCGCCGGGGCCTACCGCGTGTTCGGTCCCGACGAATGGACCGCGCGCCTCTGGAGCGCACTCGCCGGGGCGCTCTGCATCGTGCTGGTCTGGCGGGCAGGTGCCCGGCTGTTCGGTGCCGAGGCCGGAGCCTACGCGGGCCTGGTCGCCACGGGGATGCTCTGGATGGTCGCCAACGGCCACCTCAACACGCTCGACATGGGCCTCACGCTCTGGTTCACGCTGGGCCTCGCGGGGTTCCTCTGGGCCCAGCGCGACCGCGCCACGCTCACCGAACGGCTGAACGGCATGATGCTGGCGTGGAGCGCCGTCGCGCTGGCCGTGCTGACGAAGGGGCTCATCGGTCTCGTGCTGCCGGGCGGCACCATCGCCCTCTACATCCTCGCGACCCGCGATTTCCGGTTGATCGGCCGGCTGCAGATCTTCGTCGGCGGCATCGTGGTGCTCGCCATCGCATCGCCCTGGTTCATCGCGGTGTCGATCGCGAATCCGGAGTTCGCGCGGTTCTTCTTCATCCACGAACATTTCGAGCGGTTCCTCACCACGGTCCATCGCCGCCACGAACCGTGGTGGTACTTCGGACCGCTGCTGCTCGCCGGCGCACTGCCCTGGACGGTACTCGCGATCCAGGCTTTCGCGGGTGCGTTCCGTTCCGACGAAGTGGTGCAACGATTCCGGCCACGGTTGTTCCTCGCCCTTTGGTGCGTGTTCGTGGTGCTGTTCTTCAGCGTCTCGAAATCGAAGCTGCCGTCGTACATCCTGCCGGTGTTCCCGGCATTGGCCTGGCTCGCCGGGGAGCGCTTGACGCGCATGAGGACGGTGAATCTCGCGTGGCACGCCGCATTGCTGCTGCCGCTGGCGGGCGCCGCGGCCTGGCTCGGATTGCGACTCGAGAAATACGCGAACGCGCGCACCACCGTTGAGATGTACGCGGCCTTCGAACCGTGGATCCTCGCGGCCGCCGTTGCCATGTTCGTCGCCGCCCTGGTCGCCATCGCATGCGCACGGCAGGAGCGACGCATGGCTGCCGTCGCCGCGCTGTCCACCGGCGGGTTGCTTGCGTGGCAGCTCGCGATCACGGGGCACGATGCGCTGGCGCAATCGTTCTCGGCGGCGGAGTTCGCGGAAGCGGCGCGCCCGCAGCTGCGCGCCGACTGTCCTCTGTACAGCGTCGGCACCTATGACCAGACCCTGCCCTTCTATCTCGGCCGCACCGTGACCCTGGTCGCGTTCGAGGACGAGATGGCGTTCGGCCTCCAGCAGGAGCCGAAACTGGCCTTGCCGACGATCGAAGCCTTCACCGCCGCCTGGCGCAGCCAGCCTTGCGCGTACGCCTTCATGGAGCCGGAAATGCACGCGAGTCTCGCCGCTGCGGGCTTGCCGATGACGGTGGTCACCCGCGACACGCGCCGGATCCTGGTGCGCAACAGCGCGCTCGATTCTCCCAACGTCCCATGACGCTCCTCTCTTTCGCCCTGGTGCTGACCGGCGTGCTGCTCAACGCGGCTGCCCAGTTGCTGCTCAAGGCCGGCACCAACGCGATCGGCCATTTCGAATACTCCGCCGCCAACGTCGTGCCCATCGGCCTCAAGGTCGCGCAGCAACCGCACATCCTCGGCGGGCTCGCGTGCTATGCGATCAGCGTGGTCGTGTGGATCCTCGCGCTCTCGCGGGTCGAGGTGAGCATCGCGTATCCGATGCTGTCGCTGGGCTACGTGGTCAACGCGGCCGCCGCGTATTTCCTGTTCGGCGAAGACGTGAACGCCATGCGCATGGCGGGGATCTTCGTGATCATCGTGGGTGTCGTGCTAGTCGCCAAGAGCTGAGTATGGAATACCTCCCATTCACGCGCCCCGACATCGACGAGGCGACTATCGCCGGTGTCGTCGAAGTGCTGCGCTCCGGCTGGATCACCAGCGGCCCGCAGGTGAAGGCGTTCGAAGCGAAACTCTCGGAGTACTTCGGCGGCCGTCCGGTGCGTGCCTTGGTATCCGGCACCGGTGCGCTGGAGCTCGCCCTCGAACTCGCGGGTGTCGGTCGCGGCGACGAGGTCATCACCACGCCGCTGTCGTGGGTGGCCACGGCCAACGTGGTCGTGCGGGCCGGCGCCCGTCCCGTCTTCGTGGACGTCGATCCGGCCACCCGTCTGATCGATCTCGATCGTGTCGAAACCGCGATCACGCCCAAGACCAGGGCGATCATTCCGGTGGATCTCGCCGGCCTCGCGGTGGATCGCGACCGGCTGTACGTCATTGCGAAGAAGCACAAGCTCCGCGTCATCGAAGATGCCGCCCAGAGCATGGGCACTGCATGGCGGGGCAAGCGCCTCGGCAGTTTCGGCGACCTCATCTGCCTCTCCTTCCACGCCAACAAGAACCTCACCACCGCCGAGGGCGGCTGCCTGGTGCTGAACGACGAGGCCGAAGCCCTGCGCTGCGAACGGCTGCGCCTGCAGGGTGTGGTGCGCCTCCCCGACGGCGGGCAGGAGGTGGAAGTACCCGGTGCCAAGCTCAATCTGACCGACATCGCCGCCCGCATCGGCCTGGGGCAGCTCGAGCGGCTCGAAGAGTTCAATGAACGCCGCGGCCACCTCGCCCGCCGCTACTTCGCCCGCTTCGACCGGTCGCTGCATTGCGGCCTGCCGCCGGAAGAGTTCGCGAACACGAACTGGCACATGTTCCAGATCCTGCTGCCGCTCGAGCGCCTCACCATCGGCCGCGGCGAATTCATCGGCGAGATGCACGCGCGCGGCATCGGCGTCGGCGTGCACTACCCGGCCATGCACCTCTTCAAGCTCTACCGCAGCCTCGGCTACCAGGACGGGGATTTTCCCCATGCGGAACGGATCGGCGCCAGCATCGTCACGCTGCCCCTGTTCCCACGCATGGCCGATGCCGACGTCGACCGGGTCTGCGATGCGGTGCGTGATATCCTGCGGACGCACATGCGGCCCGAACACCGATGAGCACACCCGAAGTCTCCGTCGTCATCCCGGTCTACAACGAGGAGGAGGGTCTGCCCGCCCTGTTCGCGCGCCTCTACCCCGCGCTCGATGCCCTCGGCCGCACCTACGAAGTGGTCTTCATCAACGATGGCAGCGTGGACCGCTCGGCGGCTCTGCTGCGCGAGCAGTTCCAACGCCGGCCCGACGTGACCCGGGTGGTGCTGTTCAACGGCAACTTCGGCCAGCACCTCGCCATCATGGCGGGCTTCGAGCACTGCCGCGGCCAGCGCGTCGTCACCCTGGATGCGGACCTGCAGAACCCGCCCGAGGAGATCGGCCGCATGCTGGCCGAGATGGATCGCGGTTTCGACTACGTGGGCACGATCCGGCGCATGCGTCAGGACAGCATGTTCCGCCGCTGGGCCTCGCGTGCCATGAACAAGCTCCGCGAGCGCATCACGCGCATCCAGATGACCGATCAGGGTTGCATGCTGCGCGCGTACAGCCGCGATATCGTCGACGCCATCAACGCCTGCCGCGAAGTGAGCACGTTCATCCCGGCACTCGCCTACACCTTCGCGGTCAAGCCCACGGAGATCGAGGTCGGCCACGAGGAACGCGTGGCCGGGGAGTCGAAGTACTCGCTGTACAAGCTGATCCGCCTCAACTTCGATCTGGTGACGGCGTTCTCGCTGGTACCGCTGCAGACCTTTTCGCTGGTCGGCATCTTCATCTCCGTGATATCGATCCTGTTCGTGGTCTTCCTCGCGATCCGGCGGCTGATCGTCGGTCCTGAAGTCGAAGGCGTGTTCACGCTGTTCGGCATCGCCTTCTTCCTGATCGGCATCGCGCTGTTCGGCATCGGGCTGCTGGGCGAGTACATCGGAAGGATCTACGAGCAGGTACGGCATCGCCCGCGCTTCCTGGTGCAGGCGGTCCTCGAGGCAGACAACGTCGCCACGGCCACGCCGCGCGTCGCCCGCGTGGGCCTTGACGAAGCATGACGGCCGCGGTCGTCTTCGCGTACCACAACGTGGGCTACCGCTGTCTGGCGGTGCTGCTGGCCCATGGCATCGACGTGAAGCTGGTGGTGACCCATCGCGACAATCCGGCCGAACACATCTGGTTCGAAAGCGTCGCGGCATTGGCCGACACGCAGCGCATCCCCACCATCACGCCGGAGGATCCGAACACTGCCGAGGTGCTGGCGCGAGTGCGCGCGTGCGCTCCCGACCTGCTGTTCTCGTTCTACTACCGGCACATGCTGGGCGCCGACCTGCTGGGCACGGCGAAGACCGCGCTCAACATGCATGGCTCGCTACTGCCGAAGTATCGCGGCCGCGTGCCGGTGAACTGGGCCGTCATCCGTGGCGAACGCGAGACCGGCGCATCGCTGCATCACATGGCGATCAAGCCGGATGCGGGCGATCTGGTGGATCAGATGGCGGTGCCGATCCTGCCGGACGACACCGCCGGCGAGGTCTTCGCCAAGGTGACGGTCGCCGCCGAGCTGGTGCTGGACCGACAGATCGACGCGATCGCTGCCGGGAGAGCACCGCGCCGTCCGCTCGATCTTGCGGCCGGTTCGTATTTCGGCGGCCGCAAGCCGCAAGACGGCATCATCGACTGGTCGCGCCCTGCGAACGAAGTGCACAACCTGGTCCGCGGCGTCGCACCGCCCTACCCCGGCGCCCTTACTCGCGTGGGCGGCGACAACGCTCGCGTGCTGCGCACGACCCATCGCACCGTAACCACAAGGGAATCCGCGGGCACGCTGTTCGTCGACGGCGGGTGCCTCTTCGGCGCTTGCGGCGACGGCAAAGCGCTTCCCATCCTCGATCTGGAGGTCGCCGGCGCCCGCGTCGACGCCTCCGCATTTTCGCAACGCCATGGCCCGCGCCTGTGCGCGGCCGCCTGAAGGACGACCATGAAGAAGATCCTGATCCTCGGCGTGAACGGCTTCATCGGCCATCACCTGTCGAAGCGCATCATCGAGACCACGCCGTGGGAGGTCTACGGCATGGACATGCAGACCGACCGCGTCACCGAGCTGCTGGAGCACAAGCGCTTCCACTTCTTCGA
>JAIESW010000054.1 GCA_019745565.1 Burkholderiales bacterium | reverse complement strand
GCGATGGACCTCCAGGCCAAGAAGATGGAGTGGAAGCGCGGCGAATGGTACCTCGGTGCCAAGGTGCTGAACTTCAACGCCGGTGCCGGCCACATCAAGGCGTTCGACGCCGCGACGGGTGCGCTGGTCTGGTCGAAGTCCCAGTCCGAGCCCGCGACCGGCGGCATGCTGTCGACCGGCGGCGGCCTGGTGTTCTACGGTGACCCGCAAGGCTACTTCAACGCCCTGAACGACGAGACCGGCGAGCACCTCTGGTCCTTCCAGCTCGGTTCCGGTGTCTACGGCAACCCGACCACCTACTCCGCCAACGGCAAGCAGTACGTGGCGATCGTGTGGGGCGCGGGCGGCGGCGGCATCTGGCCCCTGCACTATGCTGATTGGTACAAGAAGCACTCCAAGGGCGGTGGCCTGACGGTCTTCGCGCTGGACTAAGTAGAGGTTGATCTGTGCGGGCTTTCGAGCCCGTGCAGGCTGCTCCAGCAAGGAAACAGGGGAGGGCGAAGCTGCTGCCCTCCCCTGTTGTTTTTTAGCTGGCGACCTTTGGTTGGCGCCCGTTGTCGGACAATCGTTGTGAACCGGCCGCGAGGCTGGTGCGTTGGATCACGTAGCAAAAAAGAGCCGTTCGCGAGACGAATCGACGTCGGGCGCGGCAGAGGAGGAGTACGGTTTGAACAAGTTGCGTTGGATTCTCGGCTTTGCGTTCGCGGCGACGATATGTGCCGCCCCGGTACTGGCCGCGGAGGAGGAAGATCCCCTCGAATCGAGCGATGCGCTGGTGCGTATCAAGGCGCGTGGCATGCTGACCGCCTGCGCGGACCCCTACGAATATCCCCACGCGCAGCAGAACAGCGACCCGCCCGGGTTCGATGTGGAGATCCTGCGCAACATCGTGAAGCGGGCCGGCCTGCGTCTCGATCTGGTGTGGGTGAATACCGCTTCGCGCGGGGGCACTTCGCGCGCCTTCCGCCAGTCCATTCTGGCGAAGAAGTGCGACGTCTTTCTCGGCATGTCGGACAACGGTGACGACGACATGCTGATGGGCAAGCTTGCGTTCACACGCCCGTATCTCGGCATGGGGTATGTCCTCGTGACGCAGGGCAAGGCCGCGGACAAGACGACGCTCGCCGAATTCAAGGACTCGGGCATCAAGGTGGGCGTGTCGATGTCCACGCCGATGGACGACTACCTGTTCATGAACAAGATTCCGCGCGAACTCTTCATGGGCAGCAAGCGCATGCTGGACGCGATGATGAAGGGCGAGATCGACGCCGGCATGTTGTTCTCGACGACTCTCGGCACCATCCAGACCGATTACCCCAAGGCGACCTTCAAGATGGTCCCGGGGTTCGTCCCGCTGGACGGCCTGCGGTTCAACGCCGCCTGGGTCTTGCGGAAGGAAGACAAGACGTTGCGCGCCTTCATCGATGAAGGTATCGGAGCGCTGCTGGAGAGCGGCAAGATTCGCGAAATCGTGGAGAGCTACGGCGTGCCGTTCTACGCGCCGTTCGCCTCCTAGACCATCAACGAGCTGGAGGAAAGGACATCATGAGTAAGGGGATCAAGTGGATTCTGACCATCGTTTGCGCGCTGATGTTCAGCGTCGGGGGAGCGACGGTCACGATCGCCGCCGACGACGAGATCGATCGTCACGGCATGGAGAACGATATGCCGCTGCCGTCGGATGCGGCCGCGCTCGAGAACGGCAAGGAGCGCTATAGTGCGCGCTGCTCCTATTGCCATACGCCGCTGGGCCGCGGCGGCAGCAGCAGCGTGTGTCTCGCCTGTCAGAAGTACAAGTGGGGCAGCAAGTCTTCCGCGATCTACGCGACCATCGCAGCGGGCCGTCCGAACACCAAGATGGGTGCGTTCGCGACCAGCCTGTCGCAGGAAGAGATCCTGAACATCATCGCCTACATCCGCACGCTGCAGGAAAAGAAGATCCAGGACGATCTCGCGGCGGCGAAGCAGTAACCGCGATTCCCGCGGCGTGATCCGGGTGCACCGGATCACCGCTGTCCGAGGAGAGACCGCTCGCGCCTGAAGGTGCGAGCGGTCTTTGCTTTTCTCAGCCCTTGCCGGTGCTGCCGAAACCGCCGGCGCCGCGACTCGAATCCCCGAAGGCGTCGACCACGCGAAAGGCAGCCTGCACCACGGGTACGATGACCATCTGCGCCAGGCGCTCCATCGGGTTCAGCACGAAGGATGTGGAGCCGCGGTTCCAGGTGGATACGAAGAGTTGCCCTTGGTAGTCGGAGTCGATCAGTCCCACCAGGTTGCCGAGCACGATGCCGTGCTTGTGACCCAGACCGCTGCGCGGCAGGATCATCGCTGCCAGTCCGGGATCGGCGATGTGGATCGCGATGCCCGTGGGTACGAGCTCCGTGGCGCCGGGATTCAGCGTGAGCGGGGCGTCGATGCACGCGCGCAGATCCAGGCCGGCGGACCCGGGCGTGGCGTAGGCGGGCAGCAGGTCGCGGATGCGTTCGTCGAGAACGCGCAGGTCGATCGTCGTCATCGCTAACGGTAGAGCCTGGCGATGTGCGCGATGAGCTTGCGCGCCTGATCGAGCTTCGGCGCCCGGGGCAAGGGATGGCGGCCCTGGTCGTCGAACAGGATCAGCTCGCTGTCGTCGGCACCGATGGACTGTTGCGCGATGTTCGCCGCGAGCAGCGGCAGGTGCTTGCGCTTGCGCTTGGCCTCGGCGTATTCGTCGAGGCGTTCGCTTTCGGCGGCGAAGCCCACACAGAAGGGCGGATTCGCGCGGCTCGCGACGTTGGCCAGGATGTCCGGCGTCGGCGCCAGTTCCAGCGACAGGATGCGCGCGTCCTTCTTCATCTTCTGTTCCTGTGGATTGAGCGGCGTGTAGTCGGCCACCGCTGCGACGCTGATGAAGATGTCGCAGGTGCCGACCGCCGCTTCCACAGCGCTCAGCATGTCCTGGGCGCTGGTGACGCGCCTGATCGCCACCCCTGCCGGCGCTTCGAGACCGGTGGGGCCGCTCACCAGCGTGACTTCCGCTCCGGCTTCCTTCGCGGCACGCGCGACGGCGTAGCCCATCTTGCCCGAGCTCGCATTGGTGATGCCGCGTACGGCGTCGATGCGTTCGAACGTGGGGCCGGCGGTGATGAGCACGCGGCGGCCCGTGAGCACCTTCGGCTGGAATGAAGCGAGGATCTCCTCGGCCAGGGATTCGGGTTCGAGCATGCGCCCCATGCCCGATTCGCCGCAGGCCTGCGAGCCGCTGTCGGGGCCCAGGACCACGATGCCGTCCTGACGCAGTTGCGCGACGTTGCGCCGGGTCGCGGGGTGCTCCCACATCTGGCGGTTCATCGCGGGAGCGACCAGCAGCGGACAGTCGCGTGCGACGCACAGTGTCGAGAGCAGGTCGTCGCACAGCCCGTGGGCGAGCTTCGCGAGAAAGTCGGCACTGGCGGGTGCCACGACGATCAGATCGGCCTCTCGCGACAGATCGATGTGCGCCATGCCGTTGTCGATGCGCGTGTCCCACAGATCGGAATAGACCGGCCGGCCCGACAACGCCTGCATCGTCGCGGCGGAGATGAAGCGCGTCGCGGCTTCGGTCATGACCACCTGCACGGCGGCGTTCTGACCGATCAGCAGGCGGGCCAGTTCGGCCGCCTTGTAGGCGGCGATGCCGCCGGTCAGGCCGAGCACGAGACGATGTTGTGGAGATTCACTCATGGAGCGGGAGGAAGGTGGAAAGCCGCGCAAGTGTAAACTGCCCGGCAGACCGTCGACATGGCTCAAGCTCGGGACCGATGGCGATCAAGGATTGGCCGGAAGGCGACCAGCCGCGCGAGAAACTCCTGGCACTCGGCGCCCAGGCGCTGTCGGACTCCGAGTTGATCGCCATCTTCCTCCGCACCAGTGGGGTGCGGGGCAAGAGCGCGATCGACGTGGCCCGTGAGCTCAAGGCGCGCTTCGGGAGTCTCAACGGCCTGTTCGCCGCCGATCTGGAGGCCGTCAGCGCGGTCCCGGGCATGGGCGAGGCCAAATACGTCATGCTGCAGGCGGTCATGGAGATGGCGCGCCGGGCGTTGCGGGAGTCCATGGATCGCACGGACGTGCTGTCGACCCCGGAGGCGGTCAAGGCGTACCTGCGCCTCAAGCTGCAGAACCTGCCCCGGGAGGTCTTCGTGGTGATCTTCGTGGACGCCCAGAACCGCGTCCTGGCCCTGGAGGAGCTGTTCGCGGGGACCCTGACCCAGACCAGCGTCTACCCCCGGGAAGTGGTCAAGCAGGCCCTGACCCATAACGCCGCGGCCGTGATCTTCGCCCACAACCACCCCTCGGGGGTGGCCGAGCCCAGCCAGGCCGACGAGGACCTCACCCGGGTGCTCCGGCAGGCCCTGGCGCTGATCGACGTCCGGGTTCTGGACCATTTCGTGGTTGGACGAGGCGGCGCCGTGTCCTTTGCCGAGCGGGGGCTCCTCTAGGGATTGAGCGCTCCCGCGCCTCTGTGGTATAAAGCCCGACTTTTCCGCGCCCCCCTTTGGAGTTCCAGATCATGGCCCGCGTCTGCAAGATCACCGGCAAGAAGCCGATGGTTGGCAACAATGTCTCCCACGCCAACAACAAGACCAAGCGCCGGTTCCTGCCGAACCTGCAGTACCGCCGCATCTGGGTCGAGAGCGAGAACCGTTACATCTCGCTGCGCCTCACCAACGCCGCCCTGCGCACCATCGACAAGAACGGCATCGATGCCGTCCTGGCCGAACTGCGTGCCGCCGGCGAGCGCATCTGACGGAGCCGTAGCCATGCGCGACAAGATCAAGCTCGAATCCACCGCCGGCACCGGCCACTTCTACACGACCACGAAGAACAAGCGCACGATGCCCGAGAAGATGGAGATCAAGAAGTACGATCCCAAGGCTCGCAAGCACGTGCTCTACAAGGAAACGAAGCTCAAGTAGAGCTTCCCGTTCCAGCCACAAAAAAGCCCGCTCTCATCGAGCGGGCTTTTTGTTGTCAGTGCCGCCGGGGCCGCTCCAAGCCGTTGACGCGCCCCCTAGGGGGCAGCGACAACGGGAAGCGTGGGGGCCGTCGACCAGGCTGCTCGCCGGCTTGTCAGGCGTAGCTGCGCAGCTGCCGGGAGAATTCCTGCAACGGTACGATGCCGCTGCGCTCCGCGCGGTGGCACCAGTCCTCGAGGTGCTTCACCAGCTGCTCCTTCGAGGCGGTGGAGCGCTGCCACACCTGGGCCAGTTCCTGACGCATCGAATGCACCGTCGCCAGCACCTTGCTGTTGGCCAGCAGTTCGTTCAGGCGGACACGGTCCTGGTGGGGCAACTGCTGCTCGTCGCTGTGCAGCCAGCGCTTCACGGATTCGCGATCGATGCGCAGCTTGTGGGCCTCTTCGGTCCACGTGGCCTTGAGCGAACGGGCGTAGCGGGCGAGCACGTCGTAGCGGTGCGTGATGACGGCATGCAGGGTCGCGAGGTCGACGTGGGACTTGCCGAACTCCATGCGGACCTTCGGGGCCAGCTTCTTGACCTTGGCGAGCCCCAGCATCTCCATGATGCGGATGTAGGCCCAGCCGATGTCGAACTCGTACCACTTGCTCGACAGGCGCGCCGAGGACGCGTAAGCGTGGTGATTGTTGTGCAGTTCTTCACCGCCGATGAGGATGCCCCAGGGCACGATGTTCCGGCTGGCGTCGTCGGCCGCGAAGTTGCGATAGCCCCAGTAGTGGCCGATGCCGTTGATGACGCCGGCGGCGAAGATGGGAATCCAGGCCATCTGGACGGCCCAGATGCTCAAGCCAATGGGTCCGAACAGGACCACGTTCAGAATGAGCTGCAGACCGATGCCCAGCGTCGTGTGCTTCGAATAGACGTTGCGCTCGACCCAGTCGTCAGGCGTGCCGTGACCGTACTTCTCCAGGGTCGCAGCATTCTTCCCTTCCTTGCGATAGAGCTCGGCGCCTTCCCACATGACCTTGTCGATGCCCAGGACCTGGGGGCTGTGGGGATCTTCAGGCGTTTCGCACTTGGCATGATGCTTCCGGTGGATGGCCGCCCATTCCTTGGTGACCATGCCGGTCGTGAACCAGAGCCAGAAGCGGAAGAAATGGCTGGGAATCGGGTGCAGATCCAACGCACGATGCGCCTGATGCCGGTGCAGGTAGATAGTCACACCGGCGATCGTCACGTGAGTGAGTCCTAACGCGACAAGCACGTAGCCCCACCAGGGCAGATCGATCAAACCATTGAATATCATGAATACCTCGGGAAGTGGGTAGCGCGCGTAAGTGTACAGGAAGCTAGCCTGCAGGGGCTCTGCGCCAGGTCAAACCCGCTGCACAACATGGGGCCGAAGCCGCGACCCGCAAGACGACGCAAGATCTCAGCCATCCGCCGGTAGGGGATTCCCGACAATCCGGACATCCCGCTGCGGGAAGGGGATCTCGATCCCCTTGGCGCGGAAGGCATCGAAGATCCGGAGGTTCAACTCGGACCGCAGGTTCGCCTTGCCGGCCTCGGGATCATTGATGAAGACCATCAGTTCGAGGTCGATACCGCTTTCGCCGAAGTTCTTCACGATCGCGACCGGCTCGGGGCTCTTGACCACGCGCGGCGTGTTCCGTGCGATTGTGAGCAGCGTTTCCAGCGCGAGCTTGAGGTCGGTCGCGTAGCCCACCTGCACCGGGAGATCGATGCGCGACAACCGGTCGGAGTACGAATGGTTGAGCACCGTCGAGGTGATGACCGATTCGTTCGGAATGATCGCTTCGGTGCCGTCGCCGCTGCGCACGACCACGTAGCGGGCCGTGAGACGCGTGACCTCGCCCTGACGGTTGTCGATGGTCACCAGATCGCCGAGCTTGATCGAACGATCGAGCAGGATCGCGAACCCGCTGATGTAGTTCGCCGCGATCTTCTGCAGGCCGAAGCCCAGGCCGACGCCGACGGCTCCGCCGAACACCGACAGCACGGTGACATCGATGCCCACCAGCGGCAGCGCGATGAGCACCGCGAGGGCGAGGAAGACGGCCTTCACCGCCTTCGAGATCACGACGCGCAGGCTGACGTCCATCTGCTTCAACGCCATGACCCGGTTCTCCGCCAGCCGGCTGATCCACATGGCGACGACGATGGTCAGTGCCACCGAGAACGTGCCTTCGATGACATTGAGCAGCGAGATCCGATGCGCGCCCAGGGGCAGCGACAGCTCGTCCATGAAGGCGCGGATGTGGGGCAGCAGACCGGTGATGTGCAGGACCGCGCCGATCCACATGGTCCACGCGATCGCACGCTCCGAATTGCGCAGCCAGCTGCCGGTCGGGAATGCCTGGCGCAGCAGGTACACCGCGATGCGGATGATGACGAGCGACGACGACAGCGGAATCGCGACGTTCAACAGCTTGATCGGGAGGCCATACTGCTGCAGCACGGCGCGTCCGATCAGCAGGAGGATCCACACGATCGCGGGATTCAGGACCCGATCGAGACCGGCCGCGCCGAACTTGAGCGCCTCCTCCTCCACACCGGCCTGCTCCCGTGCGCTCTGCAATCGGGGCCGCAGTATCCTGGCGATCAGCCACGACACGCCAAGACAGATCAGGATCACACCGAGCTGCCGGGCGATCGAGACGGTCTCGATCTCCGACACGAGGTCGAGGATCAGATTCGGCGGTGGTAGGGTGTCGGAGGCGGCCATCGAACTTCGGTGTCGATCCGGCCGATTCTAGCACCCGCTCTGCGTCAGGAAGGGCGCGCGAGCACGGCGGCGAAGAAGCCGTCGGTGTGATGTTGCGAGGGCGTCAAGCGCAGGTACGGTCCGGACACATCGAGCGGGATCTGGGCCTGCCGCAGCAGCTCGCCGACATCGAGCAGCGACCAGCCCTCGTGTTCCGCGAGAAACGTTTCGACGATCGCCTCGTTCTCCTCGCGCAGCAGGCTGCACGTGGCGTACACGACGCGGCCACCGGGTTTGGGCAGCCGCGCGGCGGCGCGCAGGATGGAAGTCTGCTTCGCAGCGAGCTCGGCCAGCGCTTCGGGATTCATGCGCCACTTGAGATCCGGATTGCGCCGCAGTGTCCCGTTGCCGCTGCAAGGGGCGTCCACCAGCACGCGGTCGATCTTGCCGGCCAGACGTTTCACGCGTACGTCGTTCTCTGAATCGATCAGTTGCGGATGCACGTTCGAGAGGCCGGAGCGCTTGAGCCGAGGCCGCAGGTTGGCGAGCCGCTTCTCGGAAGTGTCGAAGGCGTACAGCCGGCCTTCCGAGCGCATGGCGGCACCCAGCGCGAGCGTCTTGCCACCGGCCCCGGCACAGAAGTCGACCACCATCTGATGACGTCGCGCATCCACCAGCAAGGCAACGATCTGGCTGCCTTCGTCCTGCACTTCGGCGAGACCGCCGGTCAGCAGCGCGTGCCGCTCCAGTGCGGGTTTGCCTCTCAGTCGGATGCCTACGGGAGACAGCGGCGTGGGCGACGCTTCGATGTCGCTCGAGTGCAGTGTGGCGAGCACTTCGTCGCGGCGTGCGCGCAGCGTGTTCGCGCGCAGATCCATGGGCGCCGAGGCGAGCAGGCTGCGCGCCAGCGCGACCCGTTGATCGTCCGCGAACACGTTCCCCAGCCGCTCCCACAGCCAGTCGGGCATCGACAGCCGCACGGCATCGGGAGCGGAGTCTTCTCGGGTCCGCAGGTCGGCGAGCCACTCGGCCTCGCCGGGCCAGAGCGCCTTCTGCAGTGCCCGCTGGTTGTAACCCGCGATGCGCGTGAGGCACGCAAGCACGAGACGGCGCGGACCGCGCCCGCCGGCGAGATGCTCCAGCCAGCGCAGATGCCGCAGCGTAGCGAAGACGGTGTCGGCCACCAGGGCGCGATCGCGTGCGCCGAGTTGGGGATTGTCCCGGAACCAGGATCGCAGCACGGCATCGGCGGGCCGCTCGAGCGGCAGGACCATCGACAACGCGTCGACCACCATCCCGAGGCGGGATTGCGTGAGCTCCGTCTCGGAGCGCTCGCGCGCGCGCGGTTCGGAGATCATCGGCCGGGGTAGGTGATCTTGGTGACGGTGGAATCGAACGCCGTGCCGTCCTTCTCCACGATGCGGATGCGCACGGGCAGGCGATGATGTTCGAGTGCCAGCCAGAACTCGAAGCCACGCTTGTCGTCGCCTTTCTGGACCTTGCGAAAGTGCAGCGTCTCCAGCTCGCCCAGTTCAGTTTCGATCTTCTCGCGCCCGACGAGGGCGAGCTCGTATTCCTGCAGCTTGCGGCCGTCGGTCACGTTCACCTTGAAGCTTTCGCCCTTCGGCGGTTCGGTGAACAGGAAGGCATAGGCAAGCGTGGCCTGGTCGAGGGTACCTGCGGTGAGCGGCACCTTCTCGATGTCGCCGCCCTCGTCCATGGTGAGCTCGCCCTTGTCCCAGTCGAACAGCGCCGCGTTCGGCGCCTTGCCGGTGCGCGACTGCTTGAACGACAGCGGGCGCAGGCCCCGTTCGGTGATGAGCCCGCGGCTCTCGCGCTTCTCGTCCATCTTCTTTAGCGCGCGGGCGATGCCCACGGTCCGGGCCTCGGTGTTCACCGTGTAGGTCTTGCCGTCGTGCTCGAACGTGTCGCGACCGGCGCCGACGGTGAACCCCTTCGCTTCCACCGAGACTTCCATTTCTACGCGGGTCGGGACGCCGGCGGCGTGGGCCGCGGACGACGCGATCGTTGCCAGCGCGAGGATTGCGAGATGGATCTTCATGCGGCCTCCGGTGCGCGCAATGCCGCCAGCGCCTCGACCGGCGCATCCACGCGCACGCGCATGCCTTCGATCGTGAGACGGCCTTCGAGGAACCAGCGGATGGCGGCGGGGAAGATGCGGTGTTCCTGGGCCAGGACACGCGCAGCGAGCGCGGCTTCGTCGTCACCGGTCAGCACGGGTACGGCAGCCTGCGCGATGATCGGCCCGTGGTCGAGGGCCGCCGTGACGAAGTGCACCGTGCAGCCGTGCAGCTTCACGCCCGCTTCGAGCGCGCGGCGATGGGTATCGAGCCCGGTGAACGCCGGCAGTAGCGACGGATGGATGTTGATCAGGCGGCCCGCATAGCGCTCGACGAAGCCGGCCGTCAGGATGCGCATGAAGCC
>JAIESW010000078.1 GCA_019745565.1 Burkholderiales bacterium | reverse complement strand
CCCGAGCCTTCGGAGTACGCGATGATGGGTGTGGGCCTGCTCCTGTTGGGCGGGGTCATGCGGCGTCGGATGCGCAAAGGCGCCTGAGGGCTCACGCCTCCGCGGACAACCCGTCCAACCAGGGGCAGGGAATCTCGACAAGGCGCGCCGTGAGGCGCGCCTTGCTGTTTTTCGGCCTCTGGCGTTGCTTGCTTCTGCTGGGGGTCCAAGCCAAGCGGCGTCGTGGCACTTGCGGCCGAGCGATACTGCGTACCGACCGGGTAAACTCCGTGCGTCCTACAGCGCGAGCCCCCGGTGCCAGCCCCACCGCCCCACAGCCAATTCGGCCTCCTGCGCGAGCGGCGCTTCCTGCCGTTCTTCCTGACGCAGTTCCTCGGCGCGTTCAACGACAACGTCTACAAGAACTCGCTGGTGCTGGTCATCACCTTCCACGCCGCGAGTCTGTCGACGTGGTCGGCAGCGACGCTCGTCAACGTGTGTGCCGGGCTCTTCATCCTGCCGTTCTTCCTGTTCTCCGCGACGGCGGGGCAGATCGCCGACAAGTTCGAGAAGGCGCGCCTGATCCGGTTCGTGAAGTTGTTCGAGATCGCGATCATGGTGGTCGCGACCGTCGGCTTCGCCACCAACTCGCTGGCGCTGCTCCTGTCGGCACTGTTCCTGATGGGGCTGCACTCGACGCTGTTCGGGCCGGTCAAGTACGCGATCCTGCCGCAGCACCTGCGCGAGGACGAACTGGTCGGCGGCAACGGCCTGGTGGAGACCGGGACGTTCATCGCGATCCTGCTCGGGACGATCCTCGCGGGATTGCTCGCCGGCAACAGCACGAACCTGATTTCGACGACGGTGGTGGCGCTGGCCGTCGCCGGCTGGCTGGTGAGCCGCGCGATTCCCGAGGCGCCGCCTGCCGACCCGGAACTACGGATCAACTGGAATCCGCTCACGGAGACGTGGCGCAACCTCGCGTTCACGCGCGGTCACCGGACGGTGTTCCTGTCCATCCTAGGCGTGTCGTGGTTCTGGGCCTACGGTGCGCTGCTACTCACGCAGTTTCCGACGCTGGCCAAGGACGTGCTGGGCGGCGGCGAACATGTCGTGACGTTGCTGCTGGCCGTGTTCTCGATCGGCGTGGCCGCGGGCTCGCTCGCGTGCGAGCGGTTGTCCGGTCACAAGGTGGAACTGGGGCTGGTGCCGTTCGGCTCCATCGGCCTCACCGTGTTCGCGGTCGACCTGTATTTCGCGAGCCCGGCGATGGCACCGGGCGCCGATCTGTCCGCTTGGGCCTACGTCACCACGCATGGCGCCTGGCGCGTGCTGGCGGATCTCTTCCTGCTGGGCCTGTTCGGCGGCTTCTACATCGTGCCGCTGTACGCGCTGATCCAGTCGCGCAGCGAGCCCCATCACCGGTCGCGGATCATCGCGGGCAACAACATCCTGAACGCATGCTTCATGGTCGGAGCCGCGATCGCGGCCATCCTGTTCATCGAGGCCGGTCTGTCGATCCCGCAGCTGATCCTGGTGGCGGGGCTCACCAACGCAGCGGTCGCGCTGTACATCTACAAGCTGGTGCCGGAGTTCCTGCTGCGCTTCCTCGCCTGGCTGCTGATCCATTCGGTCTATCGGTTGCGGAAGCAGGGTCTGGAGAACGTGCCGGAGGAGGGCGCCGCGATCGTCGTCTGCAACCACGTGAGCTTTGCGGACGCAGTGATCCTCATGGGCGCCTGCCGCCGGCCGATGCGCTTCGTCATGGACCATCGCATCTTCCGCACGCCGGTACTCTCGTTCGTGTTTCGCGAAAGCAGGGCTATCCCCATCGCATCGGCGAAGGAGGATCCGGCCATGCTCGAACGCGCGTTCGACGAAGTGGCCGCCGCGCTCTCGGCCGGGGAAGTCATCGCGATCTTCCCCGAAGGTGCAATCACGCGCACCGGGGAACTCCAGCCCTTCCGGCCGGGCATCACGCGCATCCTCGAGCGCAATCCCGTCCCGGTGGTTCCCATGGCTCTGTCCGGCCTGTGGGGCAGTGCCTTCAGCCGGCGCTATCAGGGTATCGCGCGTCTTTGGCCCCATCGGCTGTTCGCGAGCCTCAGGCTCTCGGTGGGCCTGCCACTGATGGCCGCTGAGGCCACCCCGGAGCGGCTTCACTCGGAAGTGGCCCGCCTCAGGGGTGACTGGCGCTAGCGAGAGCATCAAGCCCTGCGGTAGACAGCCGTAAAGCTCATGGCTAGCCTCCGCGCTGCTGACGCGACGCTGAAGGTTCGGCCGAGGAGCGATCATGGGCAAGAAGTCGGACAAGAAGGCCGGCGACGAAGCGCCGGTCAAGAAGAAGAAACGCAAAGCCGAAGCACCGCAACCCGAGCCGCTGATGCTCGCGGTCCAGCGCTGCCCGCCCGCGAGCCGGCTGTCCTTCGAATGGGTCGTGGGCAATGGCATCGGCAAGCATGCCGTGCGCGATGCACTCCAGGCGTACGAGCGCGCGTGGCCCACGCGGCTCGAGCGCGCCGATCGCGTCGCGCGCAGTCCCGAAACACAGAAATGCGGCAAGGGTTGCGCCGCCGGGCGCGTCAGCGTGTTCGGTCCGATCAGCGGTGCGCAGCACTGGCGCATCGATGCCGACGTCGAGCCGATGACCGCGACCACATGGAACTGGGTCGGCTACATCACGGTGTGCGATTGCGACGCGTGAGCGCGTAGTTTCTGTCACCCGAGGGCGACGTCAGCCATCCACAGGATCTGTGGATAGACCTGTTGATAACCTTTGGGAAACCGGAAAAATCGCTTATCCCGGCTCGACTTTTCCTGGATTGCCCAGGAAACGGGCAGTGCTGAAACGCGTCAATAAACAAGAAGATGCGATCGTTCAGCCCTTGTGCACAGCGACTGTTTGAGCTATCCAGCGCCGCGCCCGTCGCGCGTTTGATAACTTTGCTTCGTGCCTTGACACGACCCCCGCAAACGCGCTCATCCAATACTGGCGCGGGATTCCGCGGCATCGTTGATGCAACTCCAGCAACGGCGCGCGATTCGGGCGGGTGGGGTAGTGCAGGTCCGCATGAATGCTCGCATCGCGCGATTCGCAACAGCGCGATCCGGTCATGGAATCGTCATCACCGCGCGTGAACGAGCGCGGCGATGAGCGGTGATGATCCGTGTGGTCAGCGTGCGGCGCGCGGCGTGAACTTGACCCGACCGAAGCACGATTGCAGAAACGTATCGCGATGCGTCTCGGGGTCGGAGGGCTGGTCGAACACGCGCTCGGCCGCGCCGACGAGGAGCACCTCGTCGTCGAGGTCCTGCACGAACCAGCGCAGCTCCGGCGGGAAGGACTGGATGAGGAGAAGGTCGTCCTGGACCTTCGCGATGAACTGGTCGCGCGTCGTTCCGTAGTCGCGCGAGAGCGCGGCGTTGCGGATGAAATCGCCGCCCTCCAGGCATTCCTCCACGCTGAGATCGTGGGACCACGCTGCCGGTGCCGCTGCGAACAACGTCACCAGGGCCGCTTGGCACAACTGTGTCGTTTTCAAGGGAACCTCCGTGCTCATGGCTGCTGTCGTTATGGTTCTTTGACGGCCAATGCATGCAAGTCGGGTGCCACATGACCGCGGTCCGAGGATAGCACCCGGTTTTTCGGGCATGCTGTGCTTTTCGCTTGCGCGATGCCGCATCGGTGGCACCGGCGGGTGCATGCGGATTGCTACTGCGTAGCGGCGGATAGCCCTGTCGCAGCGCACCAGCCTTCGTTCGTCGAAATCCCTCCGGAGGTGCTTCTTGAAGATCGTTCTTGCCGTCGTGCTGGCCCTGGTCGCCGGGATGGCCAACGCCGACCGCATCACCACCATGAACCGCAGCGAGCGGTGTGCGTACGCGACCAAGCTGCAGGTCCTGGCCGCCTACTACTTCGGCAAGGGCACGCCGCGGGGGGAGATCAAGATCCACTGGCACGGCGACGAGACGCCCTACGAAATCGACTTCATCAATCACGCGTTGGACATGGGGTACGAATACGTCCGGCGTGAGCACGAGGCGGGTCGCAAGGACACGCCGCTGGAGGTGCTCGGGGATCGGATCTACGAGGCTTGCGTGAACGGGGAGGAGTCGTAGGGGGCTGGCCCCCATCCCGACCTTCCCCCACCTGCGGTGGGGGAAGGAGAGGAATGCGACGATCGGTGAGGCTGATCGTCGGAGGCTGGGACCGCGGCTCCCATCCTGACCTTCCCCCAGCGAAGCTGGGGGAAGGGGTGTACGTCCCCTCCCCCGGCAGCGCCGGGGGAGGGTTAGGGTGGGGGCAGCGATGCCGAAATTTACCAACCCGAGTTGCATTATTCGCATCGGCCGGTAACATCGCGGCCCCGGTTCGACCCGGTCTTCCTCTTTCTCTCTCAGCAGCCCCGTCGCAGCGGCAACGCTCACGGCGCCTCGCCTTCCCGCCGTGATCACCACGCAGAACCTCACCATGCAGTTCGGGGCCCGGCCCCTGTTCGAGAACGTCTCCGTCAAGTTCGGCGACGGCAACCGCTATGGTCTGATCGGGGCCAACGGCTCGGGCAAGTCCACGTTCATGAAGATCCTGGGCGGCGATCTGGAGGCTTCCTCCGGTACCGTCACGGTCGATCCGAACGAGCGGGTCGGCAAGCTGCGCCAGGACCAGTTCGCCTACGAGGACCAGCGCGTCCTCGACGTGGTCATGATGGGCCACGATCAGATGTGGAAGACGCGGGCCGAGAAGGACGCGATCTACGCCAATCCCGACTCGACCGAGGACGACTACATGCACGCGGCCGAGCTCGAGTCGAAGTTCGCCGAGATGGGCGGGTACGACGCCGAGGCGAGGGCAGGGGCGCTGCTGCTCGGCGTGGGTATCCCGGAATCGCAGCACGACGGCCCCATGAGCGCCGTGGCGCCCGGCTGGAAGCTGCGGGTGCTGCTGGCCCAGGTGCTGTTCGGCGAGCCGGACATCATGCTGCTCGACGAGCCCACCAACAACCTCGATATCGACACCATCCGCTGGCTCGAGGACGTGCTGAACGAGCGCAACTCGACCATGATCATCATCTCGCACGACCGGCACTTCCTGAACTCGGTCTGCACCCACATGGCCGACCTCGACTACGGGGCGCTGCGCATCTATCCCGGCGGCTATGACGACTACATGGAGGCCTCCACGCTCGCCCGGCAGCGGCAGATGCAGGCCAACGCCAAGACCAAGGAGCGCATCGCGGAGCTGCAGGACTTCGTGCGCCGGTTCTCGGCCAACAAGTCGAAGGCGCGCCAGGCCACCTCACGCCAGCGCCAGATCGAGAAGTTGCGGGTCGAGGACGTCAAACCTTCCAGCCGCCAGTACCCGTACATCCGCTTCGAGGTGGATCTCAAGGACAAGCTCCATCGCGTCGCGGTGGAAGTGGAGGGCCTCACCAAGGGCTACGGCAAGCCGCTGTTCAAGGACTTCAACCTTGCCATCGACGCCGGCGACAAGGTGGCCATCATCGGCCCCAACGGCATCGGCAAGACCACGCTGCTGCGCTGCCTGGTGGGCGACCTCAAGCCGGACGCCGGCACGGTGAAGTGGACCGAGAAGGCGCGTCCGGGCTATTGCGCCCAGGATCACGCCGCCGACTTCGACTCGGACCAGAACCTGACGGACTGGATGAGCCAGTGGAAGCGCCCCGAGGACGACGAGCAGATCATGCGTGCCACGCTGGGCCGGTTGCTGTTCTCCGGGGACGAGACGCGCAAGTCGGTCAAGGTGATCTCGGGCGGCGAGGAACAGCGCATGGTCTTCGGCAAGCTGACGCTCCAGAAGCCCAACGTGCTGTTGCTGGACGAGCCCACCAACCACCTCGACATGGAATCGATCGAGTCGCTCAACGCGGCGCTCGAGGCCTACACCGGGACGCTGGTCTTCGTGTCCCACGACCGCGAGTTCGTGTCCTCGCTGGCGACCCGCATCATCGACATGCGCCCCGACGGCCCCGTCGATTATCGTGGCACGTACGAGGAATACCTCGCCAGCAAGGGAATTCAGTAAGACGGCAGTGATGACGGCCCCCCGACAGGCCTTCGGCCTCTCCCCCCCAAGGGGGGCAACGTCGAAACCCAAGGCAACGATGAGAGCCCCCCGAAAGGCCTTCGGCCTCTCCCCCCCGAGGGGGGCAACACCTCCCACGCCTTCCCGGACTTTCAAGCGGTGATAAGTCTCCGTAACGTCACCCTCCAGCGCGGTACGCGGCGCCTGCTCGAGGGCGCCAGCCTCGCCGTCTATCCGGGTCAGAAGGTCGGGGTCATCGGGCCCAACGGCTGCGGCAAATCGAGCTTGTTCCGGCTGCTGCTCGGCACGCTGCACGTGGACGAAGGCGATGTCTCGATCCCGCCCAAGTGGGTCGTGGCCCAGGTGGAGCAGGAAGTGCCGGCGCTGGAACGGGCGGCGCTGGAGTTCGTCATCGACGGTGATGCCGAATTGCGCACGGTCGAAGCCGACCTCGTTCAGGCGGAAGTCGCCGGCGACGGCGTTCGCCTGGGCGAGTTGCACGGACGCCTGGCCGAGATCGACGCGCATTCGGCCCCGGCTCGCGCCGCGACGCTGATGGCGGGCCTGGGCTTCGCCACGTCCGATCATCCGCGCCCCGTGCGCGAATTCTCCGGCGGCTGGCGCGTGCGCCTGCAACTGGCGCGCGCGCTCATGTCGCGGTCGGATCTGCTGCTGCTGGACGAGCCCACCAATCACCTGGACCTCGACGCCGTCATCTGGCTCGAGCAATGGCTCGCCAGTTACCAGGGCACGTTGCTGGTGATCTCGCACGACCGCGAGTTCCTCGACAACGTCGTGACGGCCGTCTGCCATTTCGACAACCGCACACTCAAGCTCTACGCGGGCGGCTTCACCGCCTTCGAGCGCACGCGTGCGGAGCAGCTGGCGCAGCAGAACGCGACGCACGACCGCCAGATCCGCGAGATCGAGAAGCTCGAGGCCTTCGTCGCGCGCTTCCGCGCCAAGGCCACCAAGGCCCGCCAGGCGCAGAGCCGGCTGAAGGCGCTCGATCGCATCGAGCTGGTCGCCCGAGCCCAGGCCGACTCGGAGTTCGACTTCAGCTTCGCCGATCCCGGGGGGGCCTCCGATCCGCTGCTGGTGCTGGACGACGTCGTGGCCGGCTATGGCGACCACGTCGTATTGAGAGGGCTCAAGCTCACCATTCGTCCGGGCTCGCGCATCGGCCTGCTCGGACGCAACGGCGCCGGCAAATCCACTCTCACGAAGGTGCTGGCCGGCACCTTGGCCCAGCTCGCCGGGGCGCGCCACGAGGGCAGGGGGCTGCGCATCGGCTACTTCGCGCAGCATCAGCTCGACCAGCTGCGCGAGGACGATACCCCGCTCGGACACTTCCTGCGCCTGGACCGGCGGGCGCGCGAGCAGGATCTGCGCGATTTCCTGGGGGGCTTCGGTTTTCACGGCGACGCAGCGCTGTTGCCGGTGGGGCCCATGTCGGGCGGCGAGAAAGCACGCCTGTCGCTGGCCCTGATCGTCTATCGCAAGCCGCACCTGCTGCTGCTCGACGAGCCGACCAACCACCTCGACCTCCAGATGCGCGGCGCTCTGACGCTCGCGCTGCAATCGTTCCCGGGTGCGCTGGTGCTGGTGTCGCACGATCGCAGCCTGTTGCGTGCCGCCGTCGACGAATTCTGGCTGGTGGCGGACGGCGCCGCCGGTCCGTTCGATGGCGATCTGGAGGACTATCGCCAATGGCTTGCGGGCGCAGCCGCGCCGGTACGAACCGACGAACCGGTGCGCGACGCACCGAACCGGCGCGAGCAGCGCCGTCTCGAAGCCGAGGCGCGCGCCCAGGCCGCCGCGCAGCGCAAGCCGCTCGAGAACAAGCTGAAGGCGGTGGAGAACCAGATCGCCCAGCTCGAACGCGAGAAGCAACATCTTGAAACCCGCATGGCGGCCCCCGACCTATATGCTCCGGAACGGAAGGACACCCTGAAGGCCTGCCTGCTCGATCAGGCGCGCATCGCCGGGCGCCTCGCGGAACTGGAGGAAAGCTGGCTCGCGCTGCACGACGAGCTCGAACGGTCAGCCTAGAATTCCGCTTGCATGCCGGGGGAACCCTGGCGCAGGGCCACTCTCTAACAGCCGGTCCGGACTTCATCTGGAGGTAAATCGTAGTGAAACGCGTGTTCCTGTTCCTCGTAACGAACCTTGCCGTGGTGTTCGTGCTGGGCATCGTGGCGCATCTGCTCGGTGTCGATCGCTGGCTGACCGCCAACGGTCTCAATTACGGCGGGCTGTTGGTGTTCGCAGCGATCTTCGGTTTCGGCGGTGCCTTCATCTCGCTCGCCATGTCGAAGTGGATGGCGAAGCGCTCCACCGGCGCGCAGGTGATCACCGAACCGCGCGACGCCACCGAGCGCTGGCTCGTGGACACCGTGCGGCGCCAGGCGCAGCAGGCCGGCATCGGCATGCCCGAAGTGGCCATCTACGATGCGCCCGACGTCAACGCCTTCGCCACCGGTATGAGCCGCAACAACGCGCTGGTCGCGGTGAGCACCGGCCTCCTGCGCAGCATGTCGAAGGACGAGGCCGAAGCCGTACTGGGTCACGAGGTGAGCCACGTCGCCAACGGCGACATGGTGACGCTCACGCTGATCCAGGGCGTGGTCAACACGTTCGTGATCTTCCTGTCGCGCGTGGTCGGCTACTTCGTGGACCGCGTCGTGCTCAAGAACGATCGCGGCCAGGGCATCGGCTTCTTTGTTGCGTCGATGATTGCGCAGATCCTGCTCGGCATCCTCGCGAGCATCATCGTCGCCTGGTTCAGCCGCCGTCGCGAGTTTCGCGCCGATGCCGGCGGTGCTTCGTTGGCGGGTCGCGACAAGATGATCGCCGCGCTCCAGCGCTTGAAGCAGGCGCACGAACCGGCGGCGCTGCCCGATTCGCTGCAGGCGTTCGGCATCTCCGGCGGTCCCGGTGAAGGCCTGAAGGCGCTGTTCATGTCGCACCCGCCGCTCGATGATCGGATCGAAGCGTTGCGGGCGGCGAAGGCGCCGAATCCGGGTTTGCGGTAAGCGAAGTTCGGCTATGGCGAAACCCCCGGCGAAGCAGTTCGCTGGGGGTTTTGTTTTTGCAGTGTTGGTGTTCTGCATGAAGCTTGCCCCCACCCTAACCCTTGTATGTCCGAGAATGTGAGTGTCGCGGCAGATCGATTGACCCAGGACCCGTTGCT
>JAIESW010000064.1 GCA_019745565.1 Burkholderiales bacterium | reverse complement strand
CCCACTACGTCGCCCACCTCGCGGTTGACGCCGGTGCGGATCTCGGAGAACCGAGTGTCGATCGCCTGGAAGCGCGATACGAGTGCCGCGCCCAGGCTGATCATCGACTGGCGCGACGGCACCGACGACGGGTTCGCCGCCACGTCCTGCACGCCGGAGAAGAAGCTCTGCAGCGCCGGCGACAGACCGCTCGACGCATCGGCGAGCATGTTGTCGATCTGCTTCGCCTGGGCGAGGAACGAGTCGAGGCTGGCGGCCTGGGTCTCCGAGGTCAGCACCTGCGAATCGAGGAACTGGCTGTAGAGCCGCCGCACGGTGTTCACTTCGACCCCCTGCCCGAAGAAGCCGGAGCCGGTGGCTTGCGGATTCCGGTTGGTCTGGATCACCGTCTGCCGCGTGAAGCCTTCGGTCGAGGCGTTGGAGATGTTGTGGCTGGTCGTGACCAGGCCCGCCTGCGCGGCGTTCAGTCCACTGACTCCGATGCTGAAGATGCTTCCCGACATTGCGCGATTCCTCTATGGGCCTTTACGGCTCAAACCGGGGTTTTCTTGACCCCGCCCTGCGCCTGCTGCACCTGCTTCACGATGAGATCGGCGATCCCGATGCCCGGGCGCCGCGACAACTCCAGTGCGTACTGCTGGTCGAGCATGCCGGTGAAGGCCTTGGTGGCGTTGCTCTCGAACAGCTCGTCGCCGAAACTCGCGTCGCGCATGGACTTCATGAGCTGCGCGATCAGCAGCGACTCGAATTCCTGCGCCACCTTGCGTAGTGCCTTCTCGTCGTCGGCCTTGGCGGGCATGCGCAGGTTGCCCAGCCGTTGCGGATCGATCGCGAGTGCCGGCGCCACGTCCATCAGATGACCTCCAGCTCCGCCTTGAGCGCGCCGGCCGCCTTCATGGCCTGCAGGATCGCGAGCAGATCGGTGGGGGTCGCTCCGACGGCGTTCAGCGCGCGCACCACGTCGGACAGCGACGTCGTGTTCGGCAGCACGACGAGGCCCGACTTGTCTTCCTTCACCTCGATGTTGGCGCGCTCGGTGGCGACCGTCTGGCCGGGCGAGAACGCACCGGGCTGGCTGATCACCGGTTCGGTCTGGATCGTGACCGAAAGGTTGCCGTGGGCGACCGCACAGTTGGTGACCAGGACGCGCTGGTTCATCACGACCGAACCGGTGCGGCTGTTGACGATCACCTTGGGTGAAGCCTCGGCCGCGTTGACCAGCAGGTTCTCGACGCGCGAGATGAAGGCCACGCGCTGCGACGGGTCCACCGGTGCCCGCACGCGGATCTGCCGCGAATCCATCGCCACTGCGCTGCCGGCACCGATGGCGTTGTTGATCACGTCGGTCACGCGGCTCGTGGTGGTGAAATCGCTCTCGAAGGTTTCAAAGACCACCAGCTCGCCCTGCCCCACCTGGGACGGCACGGTGCGCTCGACCGTGGCGCCGGCGGGAATGCGTCCCGCGTTGAGGTGGTTCACGGCAACACTGGTGCCGCCCGACTGGGCACCGGCACCGGCCACGAGCACGTTGCCCTGCGCTATCGCATAGACGAGACCGTCGGCGCCCTTGAGCGAGCTCAGCACCAGCGTGCCGCCGCGCAGGCTGCGCGCGTTGCCCATGGAGGAGACCGTGACGTCGATGGTCTGGCCCGGCTTCGCGAACGGGGGCAACTGCGCCGTGATCATCACGGCGGCGACGTTGCGCAGCTGGAGGTTGAGTCCCGGCGGCAGCGTGACGCCCAGCTGGATCAGCATGGAAGTCAGGCTCTGCACCGTGAACGGCGTCTGCGTGGTCTGGTCGCCGGTGCCGTCCAGGCCCACCACCACGCCGTAACCGACGAGCTGGTTCGAACGCACACCGGCGATGGCCGCGACGTCCTTGATGCGCTGCTGTGCATGAGACGGCGCAGCCGCGAACAGGATGGCGATGAGCGCCCAGGCAGCGACCAGCAGGGTGCGGGGAGAAACGCGGATGTCGATCATGATGTCCTCGAGGGCCTTCAGAAGGGGGAGGCGCTCATGAAGAAGCGCTGCAGCCAGCCCATGGTCTGCGATTCGTCGAGATAGCCGCGGCCCTTGTATTCGATGCGCGCGTCGGCCACGCGCGTCGACGACACGGTGTTGGCAGCGCCCACGTTCAGCGGATTCACGACCCCGGAGAATCGGATGTACTCCGTGCCCTGATTGATGGTGACCTGCTTCTCGCCGCTCACCAGCAGATTGCCGTTCGGGTACACCTCGATCACGGTGACCGAGATGTTGCCGGTGAAGGCGTTGTTCGACGCGCTCTTGCCGCCGCCCTCGAAGCTCGAGTCGCTCGACGCGCTCAGGTTCGCGCCTTCGAGGCCGGCGCCCGGAAGCTTGGTCGCGGTCGGGATGCCGATCTTGACCGAGCCCTTGCGATCGGCGTTGCTCGACGAGCCCTTCGATGCCGTGGTCTTCTCTTCGAGTACGACGGTCAGGACATCGCCGACGAAACGCGCGCGACGGTCCTCGAACAAAGCGAGCCGGGCGGTGCTCGGCTGATAGATGGAGCCGTTGGACTGAGTGTTCACGGCCAGGGGCGCCGGCCGCGTGCTCATGGGCTGATGCACGGAGGTACCGGGCGTGGTCATGGCGCACCCGGCGGTGAGCGCAACGGCAAGCAGCGGGAGGAACAACGGTCGCATGGCAATCCTCATGGTCTGATCGCCTCTGCTATTGCAGTGCGCATGCCAGGTACCGGCAGACCAGAAGCTTCTTATGGATCATATGTTTGCGCGGGACCGCGCACGACGCTCCCGGACCGGCGGCAAGCCCCGGCCGGTGGCGCCGGCAAGCTTTTCCATCGGGCGGAATGCGAAGGGCCGTCGCGGACGGCCCTTCGCACCTCACGCAGTACAACTCACACTTACAGCTGCGTCAGCCGCTGCAGCATCTCGTCGCTCACCTGGACCGAGCGGGAATTGATCTCGAAAGCGCGCTGGGCGGTGATGAGGTTCACCAGCTCTTCGGTCACGCTGACGTTGGACGTTTCGACGAAACCCTGGTTGATGGTACCCAGACCGTTGGTGCCCGGCTGGTTGACCTGCGGCGCACCGGAGGAGGCAGTTTCCAGGAACAGGTTCTCGCCGCGCGCCTGGAGGCCGCCGACGTTCACGAAGTTCGCGAGCTGGATCGTGCCCACCTGGGTGGGTGTCGCGCTGCCCGCCACCAGCGCGGTGACGGTGCCGTCGTTGCCGATGGTGATCGTGATGGTGTTGGGCGGAATGGTGATCCCCGGCTGGATCGGATAGCCGCTCGAGGTCACCACGTTGCCCTGGTTGTCGAGCTGGAACGAACCGTCGCGCGTGTAGGCGGTCGTGCCGTCGGGCAGCAGCACCTGGAAGAAGCCCTGGCCGTTCACCGCGAGGTCGAGGCTGTTGCCGGTCTGCTGCAGGTTGCCGTTGGAGAAGTTGCGTGCGGTGGCCACGGGACGCACGCCGGCGCCGAGCTGCAGGCCGCTGGGCACCTGGTTGAGCTGCGAGGTCTGCGCGCCCGGCTGGCGGATGATCTGGTACAGCAGATCCTCGAACACGGGGCGTTGGCGCTTGAAGCCGTTGGTCGCGACGTTCGCCAGATTGTTGGAGATGACGTCGACGTTGAACTGCTGGGCTTCGAGACCGGTCTTGGCGGTCCAGAGGGATCGGATCATGGGCGGGGGGCAGGTTCTGAGGGCTGGGGCTAGGGGCTAGGGGCTAGGGGCTAGGGGCTAGGGGCTAGGGGCTAGGGGCTAGGGGCTAGGGTTGGGGCGTCTTGGGTTTTGAAGTTCCCTAGCCCCTAGTCCCTCACCCCTAGCCCCTGCTACGCATTCATGTTGAGCAGCTGCGAGAGTTGCCTCGCGTTCTGGTCCGCGGTCTGCATCAACCGCACCTGCGTATCGAACTGGCGTGACAGCGAGATGAGGCTGGTGATCGCCTCGACCGAATTCACGTTGCTGCCCTCCAGCATGCCGCTGGTGAGCCGCACCGATGCATCGGACCGGACCGGCTGAGGGGTATTCACGCGGAACAGGCCGTCGGCGCCGCGCGCCAGTGTCTTCTCGTCGGGGTTGACGAGCTTGAGGCGGCCGACGATGGTCGACGTGTTCGGCACGCCCACCAGCGGGATGGCGGAAACCGTGCCGTCGCGCCCGATCAGGATCGTGGAATCGGGCGGAATCGCAATCGTGGTCCCGGTGTCGGTGAGGACGTTGAGGCCGTTGCGAGTCTGCAGCACGCCGCCCGGCCCCTGCTGCAGGCTGCCGTCGCGGGTGTAGGCCTCGCGACCATCCGGCCCGCGGACTGCGATGAAGCCCTTGCCGTCCACGGCCACGTCCAGCACGCGCCCGGTGTTGAGCATCGGCCCGGTGGAGAAGTCGGTGCCGGTGGTCGACTCGACGACGTAGGTGCGCGTGGCCGCACTGGGCCCCACCACCGGCAGAGCACGAAACGCCGTTGTCTCGGCACGAAAGCCGGTCGTGACGGCGTTCGCGAGGTTGTGCGCGACCTGTGCCTGACGGTCGAACATGCTCTTCGCACCGTTCATGGCGAGGTAGATGAGGCGGTCCATCGGCTCGGGGCTGGGGGCTAGGGGCTAGGGGCTAGGGGCTAGGGGCTAGGGGCTAGGGGCTAGGGGCTAGGGGCTAGGGATTGGCGAGTCGTGGGTTTTGAAGTTCCCTAGCCCCTAGTCCCTGTCTTTCCCTAGTCCCTCAATGCCACGCGTTAGCGCAGATTGACGAGTGTCTGCAGCACGGCATCCATGGTCTTGATGGTCTGCGCGTTCGCCTGATAGTTGCGTTGCGCGGTGATCATGTTGACCAGTTCGGCCGTGAGGTCCACGTTCGAATCCTCCACGGCGGATGACTGGAGGTTGCCAAGCGTGCCGCTGTTGGGCGAGCCCACCAGCGCGAGGCCGGAATCCCCGGTCTCCTGCCACAGGTTGTTGCCGAGCGGCGCGAGACCCTGCGGATTCACGAAATCGGCGAGGACGACTTGGCCGAGGGTCCGCGACTGGCCGTTCGAATAGCGGCCGAGGATGACGCCGTCCTGCGAGATGTTGAAGCCCGTGAGGCGGCCGGAGGTGTAGCCGTCCTGGGTGAGCGCATTGACGCTGGACACCGAACCGTACTGCGTGCTGCCAGTGAAATCGAGCGTGAAGTTGAGCGGTGTCACGGCCCCCGTCGCGATGGTGAGCGACGCGTTGAAGGGCATCGCGGTCGTGAGCGAACCGACGTTGTTGAAATTGATGACCGCAGGGTTGCCGGCGCCGGCACCGAGGTCCACGTTGGTCGTTGCCGTGCCGTCGACCGTGGCATGGACGTCCCACTGTCCGGCCGCGGCGGTGCGCACGAAGTACAGCGTGAACACGTGCGGGTTGCCGAGCGTGTCGTAGGTCGTACCCGACGTCGTGAAGTTGTAACTCTGGCTGTTGGTCGGATTGAACGGCGCGATGGTCGGCGGGCTGAGGCGCGAATCGAGGTTCACACCCGCCGCGAAGTTGGCGCTCGGCGCCGGCGCGATGTCCGCTGTGTTGAACTGGATTGGTGACGGTGCCGCGTTCACGATGTTGCCGAGCGCATCGACGCCGTAGCCGGTCAGGTTGAGGCCGTCGGAGTTGACTACGAACCCCTGGCTGTCGAGCCGGAACTGGCCGTTGCGGGAGTAGGACACGGAGCCGTTGTCCTCCAGGCGGAAGAAGCCGCGGCCGGTGATGGCGATGTCGAGCGGATTGTTGGTGGGCGTGATGTTGCCCTGATTGAACGTCTGGGCGATGTTCATCACCTTCGAACCGATACCGATCTGGCTCGCGCCGCCGCCGCCGAGCGAAGACGCGAAGACGTCGGCGAACTGCGTGACCGACGCCTTGAAGCCGACCACCGACGCGTTGGCGACGTTGTTACCGACGACGTCGAGGTTCTTGGATGCGGTGTTGAGGCCGCTCAGTCCCGATTGGAAACCCATGATGCGCTCCTGTTGTGCCTGATGTCAGATGATCTGCCGCACGTCCGCCACGGCAACCGCGCCGAGGCTCGTGGTGTTCAGGGTGAGTCCACCGTCGATCGAGACGCTGTGGACGCGGCCGTAACCGAGGGCGGTCGCCGTGACCTTCGACTTGTCGAGGTTGATCGCCTCGACCTTGAACTTGTACGACCCCTCGGGAAGCTGGGTGCCGCCGTTGGGCGCGCCGTCCCACGCGAACGTGGACAGCCCCGCGTCGCGGCTGCCCAGATCCAGGGATTCGACGATGTCGCCGGCCGGGCCGTAGATCGTGGCCACGACCTTGTCAGCCGGGCCGGAAAGTTCGAAACCTGCGATGGCGCCGGCTTGCGTGAGCTCCATGTGGTCGCCCTTGGCGAGCACGCCGTGACCGATCATCGCGCTCGCCTGCAGCGACTGCGCGGCCAGCATGCTCTGGCTCATGCCACTGATGGACGCGTTGAGCTTGTCGATGCCCGAGACCGTGCTGATCTGGGCGATCTGGCTCGTCACCTGGGCGTTGTCGAGCGGATTCAGCGGGTCCTGGTTCTTCATCTGCGTGACCAGGAGCTTCAAGAACCGGTCCTGCGGGTCCTCCGTCTTCTTGGTCGTCCCGGTCGACGACGAGGACGAGGCCCCGGAGCCGGCAAGCGTGTTGATGATGGAATTGGCGGCGGCCATGGCGAAGACCTTCAGGAGCCTAGGGAAAGGGTGCGCAGCAGCAGGTTCTTGGCGGTGTTCATCACGTCCGTGTTGAGCTGGTACGAACGCGAGGCCGAGATCATGTTGGTCATCTCCTCCACCACGTTCACGTTCGGATACGTGACGTAGCCCTTGGCGTCCGCGAGCGGATGCTTGGGGTCGTACACCATGCGCGGCGGGGTCGGGTCGTCCACTACGCCGTTCACCTTGACCGCTTGCGAGACGCCGCCCTTGTTGAGCGGAACCGCCTGGAAGACGATCTGTTTCGCCCTGTAGGGCGTGCCGTTGGCGCTGACCGCGCTGTCGGCATTGGCCATGTTGGAGGCGACCACGTTGAGGCGCTGCGACTGCGCGGAAAGCGCGGACGAGGCGATGTCGAAGACGGAGAACAGGTTCATGGTTCAGCGCCTCACTGGCCCTGGATCGCCGTCAGCAGCGTCCGGATGCGCGAGTTGGTGAACGTGAGCGCCGCCTGATAGCGCATGGCGTTGTCGGAGAAGCGCCCCACTTCCGCATCCATCTCCACGGTGTTGCCGTCGATGGAGGACTGGACCGGCGTGCGGTACTGCAGCCTGGGTGTACCGGCCGCGAGCTCCTTCGGATCCAGGTGCGCGGCGTCGGTGCGGGCAATGCGCAGGTCCGCGTTCTGGACGGCTCCGGCCATGGCCGCGCGGAAATCGATGTCGCGCGCCTTGTAGTGCGGCGTATCGGCGTTGGCGATGTTGCCCGCGATGACCCCGCTCCGGAATGCGCGCAGGTTGAGCGCCTTCAGGTTCGGTGCGAGGTAGCTGTCGATGCGGTCGAGCATGGCGGTTTGCCGGTTGAGGTTCTGACGGCCGCCTCTTTTGCAGATGGCGTGCCATGCCTCATCAGTTTGCTCGACGCGTCCGACAAATTCATCGGATCAACAACTTAGATCAGACCCCCGCCGGCACGACACGGCGCTTGGCGAGAGGCCCCCCGGGTTCCGATGGAAGGCATTGCCGGGTCCGGCAAAGGCTTGCCGGGACCTATTCGGCGGAAACGACCCGGTTCTTACCCTTCACCTTGGCCTGGTGCATGGCCTTGTCGGGCGACCGCGAAGGGCGGAGCAGTGCCTTGCGCCCCGAGGCGCAAGGTG
>JAIESW010000011.1 GCA_019745565.1 Burkholderiales bacterium | reverse complement strand
ATGGCGATGGACGATGAGGAAACCGTCGCACTGATCGCCGGTGGCCACACGTTCGGCAAGACCCACGGTGCCGGCGACGCGGCACTGGTCGGCGCCAATCCCGAAGCGGCACCCATCGAGGCCCAGGGTCTGGGCTGGGCCAGCAAGTACGGCACGGGTGTCGGCGCTGATGCGATCACCAGCGGTCTCGAAGTCACGTGGACGACCACGCCCACCAAGTGGAGCGGCAACTTCTTCTGGAACCTGTTCGGCTACGAATGGGAGCTGACGAAGAGCCCGGCCGGCGCGCACCAGTGGAGGCCGAAGAACGGTGGCGGCGACGGCACGGTGCCGATGGCCCACGACAAGTCGAAGCGCATCGCGCCGTCCATGCTGACGACGGACCTTTCGCTGCGCTTCGATCCTGCGTACGAGAAGATCTCGCGCCGTTTCTACGAAGACCCCGATGCGTTCGCCGACGCCTTCGCGCGAGCGTGGTTCAAGCTGACCCATCGCGACATGGGTCCGCGTGCCCGTTATCTCGGGCCGGAGGTACCGAAGGAAGAATTGATCTGGCAGGACCCGATCCCGGCGGTCAATCACGCGCTGGTGGATGCCAAAGACATCGCGGCCCTCAAGGCGAAGGTGCTGGCATCGGGTCTGTCGGTCTCGCAACTGGTGTCGACCGCCTGGGCGTCGGCGTCCACCTTCCGTGGTTCCGACAAGCGCGGCGGGGCCAACGGCGCGCGCATCCGCCTGGCGCCCCAGAAGGACTGGGAGGTCAACCAGCCCGCCGAACTGGCGAAGGTGTTGAAGACGCTCGAAGGCGTCCGCACCGAATTCCAGTCGGGCGGCAAGAAGATCTCGCTGGCCGATCTGATCGTGCTGGCCGGCTGCGCCGGTGTCGAACAGGCAGCGAAGAACGCGGGCGTCACCGTCACGGTGCCGTTCACGCCCGGCCGCATGGACGCCTCGCAGGAGCAGACCGACGTCGTATCCTTCGCGGTGCTCGAGCCGGCGGCCGACGGCTTCCGCAACTACCAGAAGACGAAGTACTCGGTCTCGACGGAAGAACTCCTGATCGACCGGGCGCAGCTGCTGACGCTCACCGCGCCGGAGATGACGGTTCTCGTCGGCGGCATGCGCGTGCTGAACACCAACGTCGGTAAGACGAAGCACGGCGTGTTCACCAAGCGGCCCGAAGCGTTGACCAACGACTTCTTCGTCAACCTGCTCGACATGGGCACGGTGTGGAAGCCGACGTCGGCGGCGGCCGATACGTTCGAAGGGCGTGACCGGAAGACGGGTGAAGTGAAGTGGACCGGGACCCGCGCCGACCTGATCTTCGGTTCGAACTCCGTGCTACGCGCGCTGGCCGAGGTCTACGGCAGTTCCGACGGGCAGGCGAAGTTCGTGCAGGACTTCGTCGCAGCCTGGAACAAGGTGATGAACCTGGATCGGTTCGACGTTGCCTGATTCGAGTCTGAGGGCAGGGCCGAGCCTCGGGCTCGGTCCGCCGGTTCGCTCGAGGGACAGGCGCGCAAGGGCGCGACCAGCGTCGCGGGAACGTCGTGGCGACCTACCCGGCGGCGTCCTTGCACCCGGGGTCTGAACAGACCCAGAGCCCATCACACAGCCGCAGTCGACGAGTCATATAGCGGCAGGCGGGCCATTGGCCCGCCCGATTCAGGTGCGAACCTGCCGCGCGACTGGGTCGTCGTCAGACGCCCAGCTTCGTGGCGAGGTCGTCGAACGACGCAGCCGCGACGTCCACGGGAACCGTCGGCCCTTTCTCGCCCGTGCCGGGACCGAACTCGTCCGGCCGTGCGACGTGGGCTGTCCGCAGCCCTGCCTTAGCTGCGGCTTCGAGGTCGTTGCTGTGGGCCGCGACCATCATGACCTGTTCGTGCCGGAGCCCGAGGGCTTCCGCCGCCACCTGATAGACACGGAGCTTCGGCTTGTAGTCGCCGGCGATCTCCGCGCCGAGGATCGCATCCCAAGGAAAGTCGTTGCGGCGGGCGAGGTCCACCATCAGCGAGATGTTGCCGTTCGAACACGGCGCGAGCAGGAAGCGTTTGCGCAACCGGTGCAGCGCACGGCTGGAGTCCGGCCATCCGTCGAGACGGTGCCAGGCCAGATTGAGTTCCTGCAGGACCGGCTCTTCCACCTTCTGCAGGCCGAAGCGCGGACGGATGCGCTCCAGCATGCCGCGGTGGATGACGTCGAGCCGGGAGAACGGGATGCGGCCGGAGCGGACTTCTTCCATTGCCGGCTGATACTCCGCGCGCCAGGCGTCGGCGAACGCGATCCAGTCGAGGGAGTACCCCAGCGGCGACAGGATGTTCTTCGCTTCGCGGGCCACGCCCGTGCGCCAGTCGACCACCGTCCCGAAAACATCGAAAACCAACGCCTTCACGCCTTCCACTGATCCCTCCGCTGCTGATTGTGTTGCTTGTCCTTCGGCTGCCGCTGCGAGCCGGCCAGCCCCTGCCAAAGCGAGCGCAGCGGTGCCCCACAGGAACCCGCGCCGCCCGAAACTCGGCACAATCCGATCCTGATCCACGATCTCCTCCGTATCGCACAGTTTTCCGCGAGAGTACCCCATGTCGAGCGCACGCGTTGCCTTTCCTGGAGCGGAGCCGGAGCGGCTCACCTTCGACTGCAACGGCACCCTCATCCAGTGGGACGAAAGTCTCGTCGCCGCCGTCGAAACGATCCTCATCGGGTGGGGATGAGAAAGGCGGCCGTGTTCACGCGTGATCGCAGCGAAGAGATCGTCCGTCAGGTCGAAGCCGGGCGCACGGCAGCGAACGCCGACGTCGCGGATCGAGCGGTCCGGTCGCTGCGCGATGCGGCGGAATCGGGCACGCTGGAGCATTCGACGGAAGTGGCCAACACGCTCGCATTGCTCGGGTTGCTGGACGATTCGCGCGCCGTGCTGACGGCGGCGCTGCAGCGCGACCCGACCGACGTGACGGCGCTGGCGATCCTCGCCACCGTGGAAAGTGCGAGCGGTCGGCACGGTGCGGCGATCGCTTTGTTCGATCGTGCTCTGGCGCTGGCGCCCGATTTCCCGGGGCTGGCCGAGCGGCGGGAGCGCTGTCGCATCGAGGCGGATGTGCTCGACCGCGCGGCCCACGATCTGGAAACGTACGCGACCGATCACCGTCTCGATGCGCGCGACGCCGAAGACAATCTGATCGCGGTCGATGCGCGCTCGCTCGACGGTGACCGGCGGCCGCGCTTCCGGATGCAGCTTCCGGCCGGGCGGATCCGTCACGATCTCGGCATCGCGTTGCTCTTCTCACGGGAGACCGCAGCGATCGGCTACGAGATGGGTCTGCGCCGGTTTCTCGATGCGCACCTGGAGTCGGACGATGTCTTCATCGACGTCGGTGCCCATTGGGGCATCCACGCGCTGACTGCCGCGACCCGCCGACGAGGCGAGATCACGGTCATTGCGGTGGAGCCGCATCCGGCCAATCTGGAGCATCTGCGGCGCTGGATCGCGGACAACGATCTCGGTCGGGATATCGAGGTCGTTCCGGCAGCCATCGGCGCGGCGACCGGCACCACGTTCCTGATGGCGAACTCGAGCATGGGATATCGCGTGGCGTTGTGCGGGACGGAAGTGCCGATCACCACGCTCGACGCCTTGCTGGCGGACCGCGACTGGCTGCGCTGGCGGCGCATCGTGCTGAAGATCGATGTGGAAGGCCACGAACTGGCGGTCTTCGAAGGCGCACGGCGGTTGCTCGAAAGCTGCGACGTGGCGGCGATCGTGTGGGAGAAGGGCGAGAGCTATGGTTCCGCGGCGGAAGACCCGCGGCTGCGGAAGATCTTTCAGGATCTGGATGCGCGGGGCTTCCGGCATTTCTGTTTCCGCGACGAGCATCAGGGTGGTGAACTGATTCCACTCGTCGAGCTCGGACGGACATGCAACGTGTACAGCTTGCGGCCAGGGTTCTTGAAGCAGCCCAGATACGACTGATCCCGGACGGTCCGGCACGCCACGGACCTGAGGATGGGGTAGCCGGGCGCCGCACTACGCGACGGCAACTCGCCCCAGGAGAGCCGGCCCGCCAGATGTTTGCCTGGCTTATCGTAAGCTAGGCAACCATTTTGGCGTAGAATCGCAGCCATGTTCCGCGAAGACCTGTCTCGCAACTTCGGCTTCATCCTCAACGATGTCGCCCGGTTGATGCGCACTGCGTTCGACCGGCGCGTGAAGGCGCTCGGTCTCACGCGCTCGCAGTGGTGGGTGCTGAACCACCTGTTCCGCAATGACGGAGTCACGCAATCCGAGCTTGCCGACATGCTCGAGGTCGAGAAGGCCACCCTGGGCCGGTTGCTCGACCGTATGGAGCAGAAGGGTTGGGTACGCCGGGAGAACCACGTCGGTGACCGCCGTGCCAAGCGTGTGTTCCTGACGCCGGAAGTCGAGCCGGCCATCAAGGCAATGCGCACCGCGGCCGCGGAGCTGCGACGGGACGCATTGGGCGAGCTTTCTTCGGACCAGCAGGCGCAGTTCGTCGACACGCTGCTCACCATCAAGGCCAACCTCTCGCGACCCGAGATGGGCGGCAACGGCAGCCGGAAGGTGAAGCGCTGATGTCGATGAGCAGCAAGGCCGTGATCACGGTGCACCGTACGGTGCGCATCCTGCTGCTCGTCGTGGTGCCGCTGATGGCGGTCTGGACCGGCCTCTATGTCTATGCGACCGGCGGCCGCGAGGTCGAGACCGACAACGCGTACGTGAAGGTCAACATGGTGCCGATCAGCGCCGCCGTGACCGGCCGCGTGATCGAGGTGCTGGTGCACGAGAACCAGGCGGTGAAGGCGGGCGACGTGCTGTTCCGGCTCGATCCGGCGCCGTACCAGATCGCGCTGGAGGGGGCCAAGGCGCAGATGGACGTCGTGCGGACCACCGTGCAATCGCTGCGTGCCGAGTATCGCGTGACCTTGCAGGAAGCCGCCGAGGCCCGCAGTCGCATCGACTTCCTCGAGAAGCAGCTCGCGCGGCAGGAGTTCCTCAAGGAGAAGGGCATGACGCGCGGCGACGCCTACGATGAGGCGCGCCACAATCTCGAAGCCGCCAAGCTGCGCGTCGACAGCATCCGCGAGCGAACCAATCGGGTGATCGCCGAGCTGGCCGGCGACCCCAACACGCCGGTGGAGCGCATGCCGCGCTATGCCGAAGCGCGCGCCGCCTACGACGCCGCGATGCTGGACGTGACGCGCGGCAGCATCAAGGCACCCTACGCAGGTGTGGTGAGCAACATCAAGCTGCAGGTGGGCGAACACGTGGAGAAGGGCGCGCCGATGTTCAGCCTGATCGAAAGCGGCGTGCTCTGGATCGAGGCCAACTACAAGGAAACCCAGCTCACCCACATGATCGTCGGTCAGCCGGCGAAGGTGGCGGTCGACGCGTATCCCGATCACGAATGGTCGGCGACCGTCGAGACCATCGGCTCCGCGACCGGTGCCGAGTTCGCGGTGTTGCCCCCGCAGAACGCCACCGGCAATTGGGTCAAGGTGGTGCAGCGCATTCCGGTACGAATCAAAGTCGAGGAGTCGGCGAACAAGCCGCAGCTCCGTGCCGGCATGACGGCCACCGTCACGGTGGATACCGGCCGCCCCCGCGGCCTGCCTCGTCCGCTGAAGAAGCTGGTCGACGCGGGCTGGCTGCCGCGCTTCCTCGAGCCTTCCACGGCCATCGCGGGCAACGATCGCTAGAGGTGGTCGGCACCCCGAAGCATCCTGCCCTGATCACCGCCTCGGTCGGGCTGGCGAGCTTCCTGTATTCGGTCGACTGGACCATCGCCGCGGTGGCGCTGCCGCACATGCAAGGCACGTTCTCGGCGTCCGCGGATCAGATCGGCTGGGTCATCACGTCGTACATCGTGGCTTCGGCGCTTGCCATTCCGGCTTCGGGCTGGCTGAGCCTGCGGTTTGGCCGCAAGCGCGTGTTCATGTGGGCGGTTACCGTCTTCCTGATCGCGTCGGTCGCGTGCGGTGCCGCGAACTCGCTGGAAGTGGAGGTGTTCGCGCGGATCATCCAGGGGTTGGGCGGGGCGTTCCTGATCCCGCTGTCCCACGCCATCATCCTCGACACCTATCCGCCGGAGCAGCAGGGCAAGGCGATGGCGCTGTGGGGCATGGCGTCGGTGCTCGGTTCCTTCTTCGGCCCCACGGTGGGCGGCTACGTCACCGAATATATGACGTGGCGCTACATCTTCTACTTCAACGTGCCGTTCGGCTTGCTGGCCCTGGCCGGCGCGGCGGTGTTCCTGCCCGAGACGCAACGCGATCCGACCCGCAAGCTCGACTGGTTCGGCTTCCTCACGCTGTCGCTCGGCATCGGCTCGTTGCAGCTCATGGTGGATCGCGGCGGGCAGCTCGACTGGTTCGAATCATGGGAGATCATCACCGAGGCGTTTCTCGCGGTGCTGGGCTTCTACATGTTCAACGTGCATTGCCTCACCGCGAAGCAGCCGTTCCTCGATCCGCGGCTGCTGTTCAAGCGCACCTTCTTCATCGGGTTGATGTTCGCCTTCATCTACGGCTTCGTCACCACGCCGCCGATGGTGCTGATGCCCTCGTTCCTCGACCAGGTGCGCGGCTATCCCATCGACACCATCGGTATCCTGCAGGCACCGCGCGGTATCGGGCTGTTCATGGCGATGGTGATCGGCGGCCGCATCACCGGTCGGGTCGATCCGCGGATTCCGATCGCCATCGGGTTGTCGCTCCTGGCGTTCTCGAGCTGGGACATGTCGAACTGGACTGCCGACGTCGGCGAATGGGAACTGCTCTGGACCAACTTCCTGCAGGGCATCGGGGCCGGCATCATCCTGGTGCCGATCCAGGAGATCGCCTTTCCTTCGCTGGAACCGCACCGGCGCACGGAAGCCGCGGCCGTCTTCAACCTGGTGCGCAGCATCGGGGCGAGCATCGGTGTGTCCGGTGCGCTGGCCATCTTCGTGCGCACCAGCACCGCGACGCATGCGCAGCTGATCGAGAACGTGAGTCCCTTCAATCGCGCCCTGCAGGGGCATGGCGCGGAAGGCTGGGGGATCGGATCGATCCAGGCGCTGGCCCATCTGGAGCGCGAGGTCAGCGCGCAGGCGGCCATCATCGGCTTCACCGGCGACTTCCGTTTGTTCGCGCTGGTGGCCCTGGGCGGGTTACCGTTGCTGTTCTTCATCGGCAGGATTCGCCGGCCGCGCGGGCCGGGCGAGAAGGCCGAAGCGGTGATGATCGCCGAATAGCAACGAACTTCTCATCGGAAACCTTGCGACGGGCGCGAGCAACCGATGACGCTTGCTCGTCAGCCTTGAAGTGACAACGGGGCGTTATCGCCCCGTTGTCACCTGCTGCTTTGCGCCGACTACTTGGTCGTGGCTGCGGCCTTGTCGGCTTCACGACCGAACTCGGACTTCTTGCCGGACTTGACGGCGTCGCCTTC
>JAIESW010000069.1 GCA_019745565.1 Burkholderiales bacterium | reverse complement strand
AGGGGCTAGGGGCTAGGGGCTAGGGGCTAGGGGCTAGGGGCTAGGGGCTAGGGGCTAGGGGCTAGGGTTGGAGCGTCGTGGGTTTTGAAGTTCCCTAGCCCCTAGTCCCTGTCTTTCCCTAGTCCCTGCCCTTCCCTAGTCCCTGCTCAACCGAACACACCCGTAGAAAGATAACGGTCACCGCGATCGCAGATGATCGTCACGATGACCGCATTCTCCACATCCTTCGAAACCTGCAGCGCTGCCCAGGTTGCGCCGCCGGACGACGGTCCGCAGAAGATGCCTTCCTCCCGCGCGAGCCTGCGGGCCGTTTCCTCGGCGTCGTTCTGGTCCACTTCGATCACCTGGTCCACGCGCGAGCGGTCGAAGATCTTCGGCAGATAGGCTTCCGGCCACTTGCGGATGCCGGGGATGCGCGAGCCGTCGGTGGGTTGGCAACCGACCACCTGCAGCGCGGCGTTCTGTTCCTTGAAGAAGCGCGAGCAGCCCATGATAGTGCCGGTGGTTCCCATGCTGCTCACGAAGTGCGTGATGCGACCGCCGGTGTCGCGCCAGATCTCCGGCCCCGTGCCGCGATAGTGCGCGAGCGGATTGTCCGGATTGGAGAATTGGTCGAGGATGCGGCCCTCACCGCGCGCCTGCATTTCGAAGGCGATGTCGCGAGCGCGTTCCATGCCGCCTTCCTTGGGCGTCGATACGAACGCGGCGCCGAACGCTGCCATGGTCTGACGGCGTTCGATCGACAGATCCTCCGGCATCACCAGCACCATGCGGTAGCCGCGCATCGCCGCGACCATGGCGAGCGCGATGCCCGTGTTGCCGCTGGTGGGTTCGATCAGCGTGTCACCCGGCTTGATCTCGCCGCGCGACTCGGCACCGAGGAACATCGACAGCGCCGGCCGGTCCTTCACCGAACCCGCGGGGTTGTTCCCTTCGAGCTTGGCGAGCACTACGTTGGAGGTCTTGCCCGGCAAACGTTTCAGCCGCACCAGAGGTGTGTTGCCGACGAAGTCGTCGAGGATGGGGTAGCCGGACATCAGGTGGTCTCCGGGCCGGGTTGAAAGTGGTTGGTGTCGTATTGCGGATCGGGCATGGGGATATGCGTGACCCCCATGGCAACCTTCCCCCGGCCAAGCCGGGGCAAGGAGTGCCGATGGTTCGCAGCCCATGTGGGGTACGTCCCCTCCCCCGGCAGTGCCGGGGGAGGGTTAGGGTGGGGGCACGCCACGCGTCCGCTCACGCCGACGCCAGCAACCAGTTGATGTAGCGCGTCACGCCTTCCTCCACGGTGAGGAACGGAGCCTCGTAACCCGCCTCACGCAACTGCGTGAGGTCGGCCTGGGTGTAGCTCTGGTACTTGTCCTTGAGTCCTTCGTGGAAGGCGATGTACTGGATGAGCTCCTTCGCCTGCATCTCGCCCAGGGTGAGCGCGGATTCGCCATTGGCTGCGCGCAGCGCATTCACGGTCGCACAAGCAACGTCGTTGAACGTCTGCGCACGCCCCGTGCCGAGGTTGAAGATGCCCGACACATCCGGTCGGTCGAGACACCACATGTTGACCGCCACGACATCCTCCACCGAGACGAAATCGCGCTGCTGCTCGCCGGGGCCGAAGCCCCCGCTACCCTCGAACAACTTCACGCGACCCTCGGCACGGTACTGGTTGAAGCAATGGAACGCGACCGATGCCATGCGCCCCTTGTGCGCTTCGCGCGGTCCGTACACGTTGAAGTAGCGCAGGCCCACGACCTGGGCGTTCAACTCACCCCAGCGTCGCCGCACGACCTGATCCATCAGCAGCTTCGAATAGCCGTAGACGTTAAGTGGCCGTTCGAACTCGGGCGACTCGCGGAACTCGGGACCCTTGCCGTAGACCGCCGCCGACGACGCGTAGATCAGACGCACGTCCTCCGCCTGGCACCAGTCGAGCAGCGTCAGCGAGTAGCGGTAGTTGTTCTCCATCATGTAGCGGCCGTCCGCTCCCATGGTGTCGGAACAGGCACCGTCGTGCAGGACGGCGTCGATCTCACCGTCGAAATCCCCCGCCACCAGCGCCTCGAGGAAGTCGTCCTTGTGCCAGTAGTCGGCGATCTCGCAGTCCACGAGGTTGCGGAACTTGTCCGCCTTGGTGAGATTGTCCACGGCGATGATGTCGTTCTCACCGCGGGCGTTGAGCCCCTTCACCAGGTTCGCGCCGATAAACCCGGCGGCACCAGTCACGACGATCATGGATTCGCTCCAGCGAATAGTTCTTCGGGATGGACCACGGCGGTTCCGAGCTTGCCGACCACGAGGCCCGCAGCCTTGTTGGCCCAGCGCACACTCTCCTCGAAGGTGCCGCCGGACGCGAGCATCACGCCCAGTGTGGCGATCACGGTGTCGCCGGCGCCGCTCACATCGAAGACCTCCTTGGCCACCGTGGGCACGTGCACGATGCCGTCCTCGCGGTAGAGCGTCATGCCCTCTTCGCTGCGCGTCACCAGCAGGGCATCCAGCGCCAAATCGCGTCGCAGCTTGTGCGCCTTCTGCGTGAGTTCCTCTTCCGTCTTCCAACCGCCCGCCACCTCGCGGAACTCCGACCGATTGGGCGTCAGCATCGTGGCACCGCGATAGCGTTCATAGTCGTCCCCCTTCGGATCGACCAGCACGGGCTTCGCTGCACGGCGGGCGAGCGCGATCATCTCCGCGATGTGCCGCAGGCCACCCTTGCCGTAGTCCGACAGGATGATCACGTCCGCGTCGGGCAACCGGCGTTCGAAATCCGCCAGCTTCGATTCCAGCGCCTCGCGCCCCGGCTCCTTCTCGAAATCGATGCGCAGCAACTGCTGCTGGCGACCGATGACGCGCAACTTGATGGTCGTGCTGATCTCGGCGTCGCGCTGCAGACTGGCGCCGATGTGATCCGCTTCGAGCAGACGTTCGATGGTGGTGCCGGCCTCGTCGTCCCCGACCACCGAGAGCAGGTCCACCTTGGCACCCAGGGCGGCGGCATTGCGTGCGACGTTGGCGGCACCGCCCAACCGCTCTTCGGACCGCCCGATCTTCACCACCGGCACCGGCGCCTCGGGCGAGATGCGACTCACTTCGCCGAACCAGTAGCGGTCGAGCATGACGTCGCCCGCCACCAGAATGCGGGCGCCGCGCGGATCCGGATGCTTCGTGTTCCGAGCCACCTCGATCTCCCGTGTTGCCTACGGACGCCCGATCGCGAAGTACTCCAGGCCGAACGAACGCACCATCGCCGGATCGTACATGTTGCGACCGTCGATGATCACCGGGTGCTTCAGGCGGGAGCGGATGCCTTCGAAATCCGGGCTGCGGAATTCCTTCCACTCGGTCACGATGAGCAGCGCATCGGCCCCGTCCAGTGCCGTCATCGGCGAGTCTGAATAGCGGACGCCGTCGCCGAGCAGGTGTTTCGCCTCCCGGGCCGCCACCGGATCGTATGCGGTCACCGTAGCCCCTCGATCGAGCAGCCCCTGCACGATCACCAGGCTCGGAGCTTCGCGCATGTCGTCGGTGTTCGGCTTGAACGCGAGACCCCAGAGCGCGAACCGCATGCCCTTCACCTTGCCTTCGAAACGGCGATCCACCTTGTCGAGCAGGCGCGACTTCTGATCCTCGTTGACGTCCTCCACGGCCTGCAGGATGCGAAGATCCATGCCGTGCTCGCGTCCGGTCCGCTGCAACGCCTTCACGTCCTTGGGGAAGCACGAACCACCGTACCCGGTGCCCGCGTACAGGAAGTGATAGCCGATGCGCGGATCCGCGCCGATGCCCTGACGCACCATCTCGATGTCGGCCCCGAGGCGTTCCGCCAGGTTGGCAAGTTCGTTCATGAACGAGATGCGCGTGGCGAGCATGGCGTTCGCCGCATACTTGGTGAGTTCGGCGGAGCGGACATCCATCACCAGCATGCGCTCGTGATTGCGCTGGAACGGCAGGTACACGCTGCGCATGATCTGCGTCGCACGCTCGTCGTCGGAACCGACGACGATGCGGTCGGGTTTCATGAAGTCCTGGACCGCGGCGCCTTCCTTCAGGAATTCCGGGTTCGACACGACCGCGAAGTCCTGCTTCGCGCCGCGCTTCTCGAGCTCTTCGGTGATGGCGGCCTTGACCTTGTCCGCCGTCCCTACCGGCACCGTGGACTTGTCGACGATGACCGCATAGTGATCCAGGTGACGCCCGATGTTGCGAGCGGCTGCGGTGACGTGCTTCAGGTCGGCCGAACCGTCCTCGCCGGGCGGCGTGCCGACCGCCACGAACTGCACCAAGCCGTGGCGCACGCTCTCCGCGACGTCGGTCGTGAAGCGCAGCCGACCGGCCTCCACGTTACGCTTCACGACACCCTCGAGCCCCGGTTCGAAGATCGGAATCTCGCCGCGCTTCAACATGGCGATCTTGCGCTCGTCGACGTCGAGACACAGAACATCGTTGCCGGTGTCGGCAAGACACGCGCCGGAGACGAGACCCACGTAGCCGGAGCCGATGACGGTGATTCTCACGCTGCCTGTCCTTTCGTTGCTGAAGCGATCTCGGCGTTGATCGCCGCGAGTGCCGCGGCCGGATCGGCCGCGCGGGTGATCGGCCGTCCGATCACGAGATAACTGGAACCGTCCCGAATCGCGCTGGCCGGCGTCGCGATGCGTGCCTGGTCATCCGCAATCGCGTCGGCCGGGCGTATGCCCGGCGTGACGAGCGCGAAACCGGCGCCGAAGCGCGACCGCATCGCCCGCGCCTCGCGCGCGGAGCACACTACGCCATCCAGACCGGAGCGCTGCGCCAATCCGGCGAGCCGCACCGCGGCCGCTTCCGGGTCACCGGCGAGCCCGATCTCGTCCAGATCCGGCACGGCCATGCTGGTCAGCACCGTGACCGCGACCAGCTTCGGGCGATGCGACGAGGCTTCGATCGCCTCCCGCGCGGCGCTCATCATGCGGGTTCCGCCGAGCGCGTGGACGTTGACCATCCACACCCCGAGTCGCGCAGCGGCGGCACATGCCTGCGCCGTCGTGTTGGGAATGTCGTGAAACTTGAGGTCGAGAAAGACGCCATGGCCTCGCTCCACCAGAGTGCCGACCAGGGAGGGTCCGGCAGCGGTGAAGAGTTCCTTGCCGACCTTCAGGCGGCAGGCCTGGGCAGGCAGGCGCGCGGCGAGCGCGAGCGCTTCCTCGGCGGACGCAACATCCAGAGCAACGATGACCTTGGGGTCGTTCACGTTTCGACGGTGCTTCAAGCAGCCAGTTCGCGTTCTTCGGTGCGCCGCGGCACGTAGGTTTCCCAGCCGTGGCACGCGGGACAATGCCAATAGAACTGCCGTGCCCGGAAACCGCAGCTGTCGCATTTGTAGAGCGCGAGGTTGCGCGTATGTTGTTGCAGGAGATTGCGCACCAGTTCGAGATCGGGCTGGCGCTCCGGCGGCGCCTGCACGATCTGCACGTCCACCAGCTTCGCCAGCCCGATCAGCGTGGGCATGCGGCGCAGTTGCTCGCGCAGCAACTGGTGGGCGGCGTCGGGCCCTTCCGATTCCAGCGTGGCCTGGAAGACCGCCATCAGCAGATCGAGCGAAGGATTGACCTCGAGATAGCCGCGCAGGAGCTGCAGCCCCTCGGCATGGCGCCCCACCTTGTCGTAGGCGCCCATCAGCTTGTCGGCGAGGAGCGAGAGATAGGCCGGGTTCTGCGTCTCGATCCGTTGCCAGATCTCGATCGCCCCTGCGATGTCGCCCTCGGCCATGGCGATGTCGCCCAGCAGCATGTTCGCCCGGGTGCATTTGCGGTTCACCCCGAGCGCCTCGTCGAGGAAGCGGCGCGCGCTGTCGAAGCGGCTGTGGGGAATCTCGGCAGACGCCAGCTCGCAATAGAAATGGGCGATGTCCTTCGCGCTGGATTCGCCGGTGATGGCGTCCATCTTGCGCGAGGTCTCGATCGCCTTCAGCCAGTCCTTCTCCTGCTCGTAGATCTCGAGCAGGAACTTCAAGCCCTGCTGCTCGTAGGCGGTGCCGGCGAGCTTCGAGAAGAGCTCTTCGGCCCGATCTAGCAGGCCGGCCTTGAGATAGTCCTGTGCCAGTTCGAAGAGCGCCGCCATGCGCTGCTCGGGTGCGAGGTCCTCGCGGTCGAGCAGGTTCTGATGCATGCGGATGCCGCGCTCCACTTCGCCGCGTCGGCGGAACAGACTCCCCAGCGCGAAATGCAGTTCGACCGTCTCGGGCGCAACCTTCGCCACTTCGATGAACGCCTCGATCGCCTTGTCGGGCTGCTCGTTCAGCAGGAGGTTGAGGCCCTTGAAGTAGGAGTTCGGCAGCCGCCGCGATTCAGTGACGAGCTGCTTGATGTCGATGCGCGCGGCGAGCCAGCCGAGTGCGAAGAACAGCGGGAGTGCCAGCAACCACCAGGTTTCGAATTCCATCGCGATTCGGGCGCGGGAGGGTCCGAGGCTTTGGGCCTACGCGCCCTCCTCGAAGCCTTGCGGCAACGGCGCTTCGGGGCGCCGCAGAGCCTGCGCATCGCGGCGCTCCCGGAACACCCAGCTCGCACTGGCAGCCACGCCGAGCAACACTCCGGCGGCGAAAGTCACGAGCAGGACGAAGACCAGCGGTGCACGCCACTCGATGCCGAGGTAATAGCGCACCACCGTCATGTCCGTGTTCTTGACGGCGAAGCCGAGCAGCAGCAGGAACAGCACCGCCTTTACCGCCCAGCCGACGTAGCGCACGCCTCAGCCCTTGTGGGTGGCGAGTGGCGTGCGCACGGCGGTGGTCAGGGTCAGGAAGCGGACGAAGACGTCGCGGTGCTGGGAACCGGCGCCGGAGCGGAGCCCGACGCCGCCTCTTCTTCCCGGTTGAAGTCCACGCGCTCGCGCAACTCCTTGCCGGCCTTGAAATGCGGCACGTACTTGGCCGGCACCTGGACCTTTTCGCCCGACTTCGGATTGCGGCCGGTGCGCGGTGGGCGGTAATTCAGCCCGAAGCTGCCGAAGCCGCGAATCTCGATGCGTTGACCCTGGGACAGGCTCTTCGCCATCGC
>JAIESW010000048.1 GCA_019745565.1 Burkholderiales bacterium | reverse complement strand
GCTAGGGGCTAGGGGCTAGGGGCTAGGGGCTAGGGGCTAGGGGCTAGGGGCTAGGGGCTAGGGGCTAGGGGCTAGGGGCTAGGGTTGGAGCGTCTTGGGTTTTGAAGTTCCCTAGCCCCTAGTCCCTGCATTTCCCTAGCCCCTGCCTTTCGCTGGTCCCTCACCGATTCCTTCTCGCCATGAACACCAACCGCTCGAACAGATGCACGTCCTGCTCGTTCTTGAGCAGTGCACCGTGCAGCGGCGGGATGATCTTGCCGCTGTCCTGGCTGTGCAGCGCCTCGGGCGGGATGTCCTCCGCCACCAGCAGCTTCAGCCAGTCGAGCAGTTCCGAGGTGGACGGCTTCTTCTTGAGCCCGGGCACCTCGCGGATGTCGAAGAAGGCGGTGAGCGCCTGCGCGAGCAGCGTCTTCTTGATGCCGGGATAGTGCACGTCGACGATGCGCTCCATCGTCTCCCGCTCGGGAAACTTGATGTAGTGGAAGAAGCAGCGGCGCAGGAAGGCGTCCGGCAGTTCTTTCTCGTTGTTGCTGGTGATGATGATCGCTGGTCGATGCTTCGCCTTGATCAGCTGTTGCGTCTCGTACACATAGAACTCCATGCGATCGAGTTCGCGCAGCAGGTCGTTGGGAAACTCGATGTCGGCCTTGTCGACCTCATCGATCAGCAGGACGGTGGGTTCGTCCGCCGCGAATGCATCCCACAGTGGCCCGCGCTTGATGTAGTTGGCGATGTCGTGCACCCGCGCGTCGCCCAGCTGCGAATCGCGCAGACGCGACACCGCGTCGTATTCGTACAGGCCCTGTTGCGCCTTCGACGTCGACTTCACGTGCCACTGCAGCAGCGGGCGGTTCAGTGCTTTCGCGACCTCCACCGCCAGCATGGTCTTGCCCGTACCGGGCTCGCCCTTGATGAGCAGCGGGCGTTCGAGGGTGATGGCGGCGTTGACCGCCATCATCAGATCTTCGGTGGCGACGTAGGACTCGGTACCGGTGAAGCGCATGAGGGGAAACCAGTCGAAAGTGAGCCTCAAGCGTACACGATGCCGGCGCGGTCAGCGCTTCTTGCGGGCGGACGGACGGGCCGCGCCCGAAGCGCGCTCCGGTTCGTTGACGTACCAGTCGGCCCGCGCGAAATGTCCCTTGAGATGGTCGACGAACGCGCTCACGCGCGAAGGCAGGAGCTTGGGCGACGGGAACACCGCATGAATGTCCTGCCCCGGCAGTTCGTAGTCGTCGAGCATGCGCTCCAGGCGCCCTTCGGCGAGCGAGGTGCCCGCCACGTACAGCGGCAAGGCCGCGATGCCCATGCCGTCGCGCGCCGCCGCCAGCAGCGAGGAGAGGTTGTTCGACCGGAACGGGCCGCGCACCCGCACCGACACCCGTCCCTGCTTGGCGTGCTGGAAGTGCAGGTGGTCGTCTCCATGGACGCTGCTGTAGACCAGCACGTCGTGCCGCTCCAGTTCCTGGGGCGTGGCCGGCGTGCCGCGGCGCTTCAGATAGTCTGGCGACGCGACCATGGCCCAGGGGTTGAAACCCAGCGAGCGGGCCGCCAGCGACGAATCGGGCAGGCGGCCCAGGCGCACGGACACATCGATGCCCTGGGCCACCAGATCGATGTAGGTGTCGTCGCAGCGCAGATCCACCTCGATGTCGGGATGGGCCCGCATGAACGACAGGATGAGCGGCACGACCACCCGCCGCCCGAAAGCCACCGACGTGGCGATGCGCAGCTTGCCGCGCAGCGCGGTGCGCTCGTCCACCGCCAGGTTCTCGGTCTCGATCACCAAGTCGAGCAGCGCCTTGCTGCGGTCGTAGTACAGCCGCCCCGCCTCCGTGAGGCTCAGGCGCCGGGTATTGCGGTTGACCAGCCGTACCCCGAGCCGTTGCTCGAGGGCTGCCACATGCCGCGTCACGGTGGGCTGGGTCACCCCCAGGTCCCGGGCCGCGCTCGAGAAGCTGCCGGTCTCCACCACCCGCACGAACAGCCGGTAGCCGTCCAGTCGGTCCATCCCTCCTCCCCCGCGGGCCCATACGGGACCCGCATAAGTGCTATGGCCAACCGCGTGCGTCGAGGCCGCGGCCGTGCCCCACCATTCTGGCATGCGCGGCACAGCGCGGACCTTCGGAGGAGCAGATCATGCGGATGACGGCGGCAATGGCGGCGGTGGCAGTGATGGAGAAGGAAGGCGTGACGACCGCCTTCGGCGTTCCCGGTGCGGCGATCAATCCCCTGTATGCGGCACTGCGCAAGCGGCAGAGCATCACCCACATCCTGGCCCGCCACGTGGAAGGCGCCTCCCATATGGCCGAGGGCTACACCCGCGCCCAGCACGGCAACATCGGCGTGTGTATCGGCACGTCCGGTCCGGCCGGCACCGACATGATCACGGGCCTCTACTCGGCATCCGCCGACTCCATTCCCATCCTCTGCATCACCGGCCAGGCGCCGCGGGCCCGGTTGTACAAGGAAGACTTCCAGGCGGTGGACATCGAGTCCATCGCCAAGCCGGTGACCAAGTGGGCCGTCACGGTGCGCGAGCCGGCCCAGGTACCGCGTGCCTTCCAGCAGGCGTTCCACCTGATGCGTTCGGGCCGCCCCGGACCGGTGCTGATCGACCTGCCCTTCGACGTTCAGATGGCCGAGATCGAATTCGACATTGACACCTACGAACCGCTGCCGGTCTACCAGCCGCGCGCGAGCCGCAAACAAATCGACAAGGCGCTCGACATGCTGCTCGCGGCCGAGAAGCCGCTGATCGTCGCCGGCGGCGGGATCATCAATGCGGACGCCTCGAAACTGCTGGTCGAGTTCGCCGAACTCACCGGCGTGCCTGTCATCCCGACCCTGATGGGCTGGGGCTCCATTCCCGACGACCATCCGCTGATGGCCGGCATGTGCGGGCTGCAGACGTCGCATCGCTACGGCAACGCAACCATGCTGGCGAGCGACTTCGTGCTCGGCATCGGCAACCGTTGGGCGAACCGGCACACCGGCTCGACCGACGTCTATTGCAAGGGTCGCAAGTTCGTCCACGTCGACATCGAGCCGACCCAGATCGGCCGCGTCTTCATGCCCGACTACGGCATCGTGAGCGACGCCAAGGCGGCGCTCGAATTGTTCGTTGAGGCCGCGCGCACGCGCAAGGCCGCGGGCACGCTGCGCGACTACTCCGACTGGGTGTTCCGCTGCGCCGAGCGCAAGCGGCTGATGCACCGCAAGTCGCACTACACCGAGACGCCGATCAAGCCGATGCGCGTCTACGAGGAGATGAACAAGGTCTTCGGGCGCGACACGATCTACGTCACGACCATCGGCTTGTCGCAGATCGCCGGTGCGCAGTTCCTGCACGTCTACGGGCCGCGCCAGTGGATCAACTGCGGCCAGGCCGGCCCGCTGGGCTGGACCATCCCCGCCGCGCTCGGCGTGGTCGCGGCCGATCCGACCCGCACCGTCGTCGGCCTCTCGGGCGACTACGACTTCCAGTTCCTGATCGAGGAACTCGCGGTCGGCGCGCAGTTCCGCCTGCCGTACGTGCAGGTGCTGGTCAACAACAGCTATCTCGGCCTCATCCGCCAGAGCCAACGCGGGTTCGAGATGGACTATTGCGTGCAACTCGCGTTCGACAACCAGAACGTGGACGACCCCGCGCTGAAGGGCTACGGCGTCGATCACCAGGCCGTCGTTCAGGGGCTCGGTTGCAAGAGCCTGCGCGTGACCGACCCCGAGAAGATCGAGGACGCGTTGAAGGAAGCGCAGGCGATTGCGCGGCAATACAGCGTGCCGGTCGTCGTCGAGGTGATACTCGAGAAGGTGACCAACGTCTCGATGGGGACGGAGATCGACAAGGTGGTGGAGTTCGAGTCGATCGATTGCCGGCATCCGGAGGGAACGCAGGGACTGGAGATGGCCGGACTGCTGGAGTGATGGTGGTCGCGGCGGGCTGAAGCGGCGGCCCCCATCCCAACCTTCCCCCACATGCGTGGGGGAAGGAGTGCTCATTGTCGGTGCCGTGCCGAGCAGATGCACTCCTTCCCCCGCCGAAGGCGGGGGAAGGTTGGGATGGGGGCCATCCGAGCCTCCGCCGAGCGATCCTCAATCGATCACCGCGGCTCTCTCCTTCCCCCACGAACGTGCGGAAAGGTGGGTTTGGGGACACATATAATCCCTCGCTTCCTGCCACCGGAGTCCCAACCATGCCGCGCTTCAACGCCAACCTCTCGATGATGTTCAACGAGGTCCCGTTCCTCGATCGGTTCGCGGCGGCGGCGCAGGCCGGCTTCAGCGCGGTGGAGTTCCTCTTCCCCTACGACTTCCCCAAGGAACAGGTGAAGGAAGCGCTGGACCGCGCGAAGTTGAAGCTCATCCTCCACAACATGCCGCCCGGAGATTGGGCCAAGGGCGAACGCGGCATGGCGATCCTGCCGGGACGCGAAGCGGAGTTCCGCGCCGGTGTAGCCAAGGCGATCGACTACGCAACACACCTCGGCTGCCCGCAGATCCACTGCATGGCGGGCCTGGTGCCGGCCGGCGTCTCGCAGGCAGCATTGCGCGAAACGTACATCGCCAACCTGAAGTACGCCGCCGCCGAAGCCGCCAAGGCCGGCCTGCGCCTGCTGATCGAGTCGATCAATACCCGCGACATTCCGGGCTACTACCTCAACACGTCGAAGCAGGCCATCGAGATCATGGACGCGGTCGGCGCACCCAACCTCTTCTTCCAGTACGACATCTACCACATGCAGATCGTGGAGGGCGATCTCGCGCCAACCATGGAACGCCTGCTGCCGCGCATCGCGCACATGCAACTCGCCGACACTCCCGGGCGCCACGAACCGGGCACCGGCGAGATCAACTATCCGTTCCTGTTCGGACACCTCGACCGCATCGGCTACCAGGGCTGGATCGGCTGCGAGTATCGGCCGGCGGGCGACACCGTGGCCGGACTCGGCTGGGCCAAGGACTACCTCACTGCCTCAAGGTGAGTTCGCCGCGCGCGCTGACCTACGCGGTTCTGGTACTCGCGGTCGCGGTCGTCTCCACCGCGTCGATCCTGGTCCGCTACGCCCAGGCCGAGGGCACACCGTCCATCGTCATCGCCGCGCTGCGGCTCGCCTTCGCCACGCTGGTCCTCACGCCGATCGCCTGGCCACGGGTCCGGCGCGAATGGCCGCAGCTGTCGCGCAGCGATCGCTGGCTCGCGTTCGGATCGGGGGTCGCGCTCGCCGTGCACTTTGCCGCCTGGATCACCTCGCTCGAATACACGTCGGTGGCCAGCAGCGCTGCGCTGGTCACGACCAATCCGGTGTGGGTGGGCATAGCCTCGGTCGTGGTGCTGCGCGAACGCGTGCCGCGCGCCGTGATCGTCGGCATCGTGTTGGGACTGCTCGGCAGTCTGGTGGTGTTCGGCAGCGCCAGCGGCAAAGGCGCAGCGGCACCCGCCCCTGCGCTCGGCAACTCCCTGGCGCTGGTGGGCGCGTTGGCCGCCTCGGCCTACCTGCTGATCGGGCGCGGGCTGCGGGCCCGCGTCTCGCTGCTCACTTACATCTGGATCGCTTATGGCGCTGCAGCAATCCTGCTGATCGGGGCCGCCGTGGCAACGGTGCCACCGCGCTTCGCACTGACCGGCACGGCCGTGCTGCTGACCCTGGCACTGGCGCTCGGCCCACAGCTGATCGGCCACACGGCGGTCAACTGGGCCGTGCGGCGCGCCTCCGCCACCGTCGTGGCGCTCGCGATCCTCGGTGAGCCGGTGGGTGCCGCCCTGCTCGCCTGGTTGCTGTTCGGCGAGAGCTTCTCGGCATCGCAGCTGATCGGCTTCGCCATGTTGCTTTGCGGCATCTTCTTCGCTGCACGCGCACCCCAGGAATCGTCGGCCGCTCAACCAGCGCGGTAAGCGAAAACGAGACGCGTGTCTCGCTCGCGGAAATGTGCTAAGCGACGCACCCCTCGCGTGCTTCCCATGCTATCGTCGACGCACGCCCTCTCCGATCGTGGTTTCATTCGTGACACAACGCCGGGACGGCGAGGAAAAGAGACAAAGAGACTCCAATAACGAGAGGAGGAGTGCAACATGGAAGTCAAGGTCAACAAGCAGAGCCGCACCTACAACGGCGACCCGCAGATGCCGTTGATGTGGTTCCTGCGCGATGAGCTCGGCCTCACCGGCACCAAGTTCGGGTGCGGCGTGGGCCTCTGCGGCGCCTGTACCGTGCACGTGGACGGCAAGGCCGTCCGTTCCTGCGCGGTCGGGATGAACGAGGTAGCGGGCAAGTCCGTAACCACGATCGAAGGCCTGTCGCCGGACGGCAATCACCCGGTGCAGAAGGCCTGGCGCGCCGAGAACGTGCCGCAGTGCGGCTACTGCCAGCCCGGTCAGATCATGCAGGGCGCAGCGCTACTGCTGGAGAACAAGAAGCCCACCGACGATCAGATCCTCGCAGCCATGTCCGGCAACATCTGCCGCTGCGGCTGCTATCAGCGCATCTTCACGGCCATCAAGGCCGC
>JAIESW010000041.1 GCA_019745565.1 Burkholderiales bacterium | reverse complement strand
TCTGCCGCCACGCTGCGAAAGATGCACCAGAACCTCTGGTGGGCGGCGGGCTACAACGTGCTCGCCTTTCCCGTCGCTGCAGGCGTGTTCTATCCCCTCATGATCAGTCCGGAGGTCGCCGCCATCTCGATGTCCGGCAGTACCTTGCTGGTGGCCGCCAATGCCCTGCTGTTGAAGCGGCAGCGGCTCGAGGGCATCCGGTAGACTGACGCAGCAGCCGACAGATCCGGGATGAAGCGTCTTGCCGCCGTGACGTGGCTGCCCGAGTTCAACGTGGCGGTGTTCGCGTTGCTGTTGAACTATCCTTGGGAGTTTCTGCAAGCACCTGTGTTCGATCGCATGGCTGATGCTTCGCACTGGCAGGCCACCATTGCCTGCAGCCTCGCGACCGTCGGTGACGCGGTGATCATGCTCGTAGCGTATTGGGTCGTATCAGCTTATTACGGTGACCGGGGCTGGATCATCGTTCCACGTACAGCGCAGATCGCGCTCTTCGTTGCCGTGGGTGCAACGGTAACCGTCGCGATCGAACGACTGGTGCTGGAGGGTCAGTGGATCCACGAGTGGCGGTACTCGCCATCGATGCCGGTACTCCCCGGAATCGGCGTGGGACTTTCGCCAGTGTTGCAATGGTTGCTGCTGCCACCGTTGGTGATCTGGTTCGCGCGCCGCCAGATGGCGGCGCCGCGCGGCTGACGCAGCGCAACCGAATGCCCCATTGAGGCGGGTAGCCGGCCCTGGACAACGCATCGCGCAGAATCTGCGGGCTCGCTTGCGATTCGACGAGAACGCGACGGGTCGGCAGACTGATCTCGACTCGTGCCCGGGCGTCGATTTGCTCGATTGCGCTATTCACGACGCGAACGCAATGGCCGCAGGTCATGGAAGGGATGGTGAACTCGATCATTTTGGGCTCCTTTGTTGAACAGTTGAACGGCAGGCGCAACTATGGACGTTCCAACCATGGGAAGGTCAAGCAAGCCACGAGAATATCGGTGCGGAATGTACAGAGTGGATCGCCTCGTGCGCAGACTCAAGATCGGGTTTCCGCCAACCGGCGGAGGAGCGCTTCGGCCTGATTCTGTTGTTCGGAAGGCGGAGTGCAACCTGGTAACCCGCCCCGCTCCATGCACATGGGCATGCCTACCCTTGCCATGGCTTGGGCGAAGAGCTAGGGGCGGGCGACCTACGCCCCTCTCCTCGTGGCTGAAGCGGTCGGCGCTGAAGGCTGCACATCACACTTCATTGACCTGGATCAAATGTAAGCGGACAGGTGTGACCGAAATGTGACCAATGCTGACGAGACTGATCCCAGGCCGTCGCCTGTTGGCAACTTTGCTATGCCGAGCGACAAACTTCGACTCAACCGGAGGAGAACATGATGAGCAAGTGGATTCTCATGGCACTGGCGGCCGGCGCAATTGCGACGGTTCCCGCTTTCGCGGAAGAGATGGCAGAACACCGCAAGGATTCGTCTCAGGAGGCGGCGCCGGAGGTGGTCCGACCCGAACAGCTGGACCTCATCAAGAAGCATAACGACGAGATGGAGTCGCATTTGAAAGACATGCAGATGCTGATGGACAAGATGCAGGGCGCCAAGGATACGAAGGAGCGCCGCAAGCTGATGGACGAGCACGCCAGAAGTATGCGCGAGATGATGAAAAACATGCGCAGCAGCAGCGGGGACATGAAGATGGGAATGATGGGCGGCGGGGCAAGAAGGGGTGGGCCGCTACCGGAAGGGGAGAAGATGCGGCAGCATCTGCTGGAAAAGAGGATCGATATGATGGACATGATGATGGATCAGATGATGAAGGCGCAGGACATGACGAAGTCGACGCCGTGATTGCACGCAAGACTTCTGAGCGGGATCACGCAGCCTCATCCCGCAGGACGCGGGCAACCACGGCGCTCTGTGCAGTGGCAATTGCTGTATGGGCAAGCTGCTTGGCCGCTGCGCCGGGGGACCCGAAGATCGTCGACGGCATTGCCGTGTATCTCGGGGTGGTTCCTTCGGAACTCATACGGGGATACTCCACCGGTAGCGAGGAGACCACGATGCACGGTGGAGTCCCCTTAGGTTCGAGTTCTCATCACGTAATGATCTTCTTTGTGGATGGTCGACCGCATCACTCGGAGCACATGGAAGTGCGGGCCAGCGTGCGGTCGCTCGGGCTCGCCCCGCAGGCGAAGTCCCTGGAGCCGATGCACATGGGAAGCACCGATACGTACGGGAATTACTTCGCGATGGCGGGCGGAAATCCGTTCGGGATCGCGATTGAGTTGCGTCGCCCCGGCGAGCGCAATTGGCATCGGGTGGACTTCGAGTATCGGCATCCCCGGTAGATCGAATCGGGAAGGGTCATGGACAAAGATGACGGACATCGGCACCAACGACTTCGCGGGTCGTGGTTGCTCTCCAGGAACGGCTGGATGTGGCTGGGATTCCTGGGCGTGGCGGGTTTCTTTATGGTCACGGAGCATCGGGCACACCTGCTCGGGTTGCTCCCCTTTGTCCTTGTACTTGCCTGCCCGCTCATGCACCTGTTTCATCACCGCGGCCACGGAGCACATGCTCCGGAGAATTTCCAGGCTGGACAACGAAAGGGTCCCGACCAAGGAGAACGCCAATGAGCGATGCGATCTCGCCGGCCTACGGGCTCTGGTCGCTCGTGGTACTCAATTCGGTGGTATTCATCGCGTTTGCATTCAGCTTTGCCAAGCCAATGACGAGCCGAGATTGGCGATCCTTTGGCATGTTTTCGGCGTTCATCGTGGCACTGTTCGTGGAGATGTACGGATTCCCGGTAACCATCTATCTGCTCTCGGGCTGGCTGGCGCACCGGTATCCGGAAGTCGATTTCCTGACTCATGATGCCGGCCACCTGCTGGAAACCCTCTTCGGCTGGCGAGCCAACCCGCATTTTGGCCCGTTCCACGTTGTGAGCTTCGTATTGATTGGCGGCGGCTTCTGGGTACTGGCGCGCGCATGGCCGATCCTGTATCGCGCACAGCAAGCGGACCGGCCCGCGGTTGAAGGCCTCTACGCGCGCATCCGACATCCGCAGTACGTGGGATTCGTGCTCATTCTGCTGGGTTTCCTGTTGCAGTGGCCCACGCTCCTCACGATCGTAATGTTCCCGATTCTCGTGTTCATGTATTGGCGGCTGGCGCTAACGGAGGAGCGCGAGGCGCGGCATCGTTTCGGCGAGGTGTACGAACGGTACGCGAGACAAACACCTGCATTCGTTCCGCGCAGCTGGTTCAGCCGTGCCGGTCCCCAAGGGGGCTGACAACCTGTTTCACCGAGGGATTTCGCTGGTTGCGAACGCCTCTAGCGTGCGACGATCGCCGGGAAATCGTGGCGCAGTTCAACTTCGGCGGGAACTGGCCACTTGGTGCAATTCGACACAGGGAGGACAAACATGGAAAACGTCGTTTCACAGGAAGCTTTCGGCGGAGACGCCGCACAGCACGTACCGCGGCGTGCGTTGCTGCAACTGGCGCTTGCGGTCACGGCTGGCGGGGGATTCCAGGCCATGGCGTGGGCTGGCGGACGCACCGCCACATCTGGGGGTGGAGCGATATTGGCGTCGCGGGAAGTGCCGCCGACGATCCGCAGAGGTACCGACTTCCCGATGAAGGAGGCGATCGAGGCGTGTCTCGATTGCCACGCCATGTGTGTTCGCATGGCGATGGGCTACTGTCTCGATCAAGGTGGGCGCCACGCGGAATCACGACACCTGCGCCTGATGCTCAATTGCGCCGAACTCTGCCAGACGTCCGCCAACTTCATGCTGAGCAACTCGCCGTTGCACGCCAAAGTCTGTGCCGTCTGTGCGGAGGCCTGCGAGGCCTGCGCCGAGAGCTGCGAAGCCCTGGGTGACATGCGCGAGTGCGCTGAAGAATGTCGCAACTGCGCGGAAAGTTGCCGGTCGATGATATGAATCTTGGGCCATGAGCGCTGAAAAGAAGGGCGGCTCGAGGAACCGAAGTGGCCCTTCAAACGCTACCCCAGATTCGGTTGTGGACGGATCCTGAGAAGGGGGTGGGCGGGGTCGGTAGTTGGGGCAACGTTATCGATGGTGAGAAAGGAGGGTACGATGAGATCGTGTCGAATGGTTCGGGTGACGAGTATCCTGATCTTGGGGATCGTCCTCGGTTTGGCTGGCTGTGCAACAACCGTCCAGACGCCGTCGCCATTGGAGAAAGCGGTGGCGAGAGCGAAGACGAAGTCGGATCACGAGGCTCTGGCTCAGGCGTACGACCGGTCGGCGGCTACGGCGAAAGTGGAAGCGCAGAGGCATCGCGACCTCGCGAAGGCCTATCTCGGGACGCCTGGCGCCCGCGGTACGGGCACGCTTGGGATGGCATCCCATTGCGAGAACCTGGCGGGTCTCTACGACGCAGCGGCCAAGGAGTACGAGGAGTTAGCCAAAGCGCACAGAGCCACTGCGGTCGACACAGAGTGAGGGGTGGAAGGGTCCAGGATCAGACGAGTGGGGCAGATAGAGCTTGGCGCGGCGTCAAACTCAGGGCGCGAAATTCGAGAACCGATCGGGCGCTGCTACGAACTTCAGCAGGCATCCCAAACGCACAGATTGCGGGCCGAGATCAGACACCGGGCTTCATGTAATTTTGATCTCGAGTGAGTACCACGGCGGATTCCGAAGGGTGCACCCAACTGGCGAGTGGGCATCAGCCCACTGCACAATGTCTCTCAGTTCGTCACTCGATGCGGTGGGTGCGCTTATACTTACCGTAGCGCGAATTGTTGCAAGGCCTGCGGAGACGTCCTCGTCGAGACCGAGAATGCCGCGATTGTCCGAATCGCTTTCGACGGTCACCTCGAGACGACTCAGTTCTACCCCCTGCGTGGCGGCTCGCATCGCAATGACCGTGGCTGTGCAGGAAGCGAGAGCGCCCCGCAGCAGCCATCCAGGATTCGGGCCTGACGCAGCGCCACCCATCGCCGGCGGCATATCGGTGACCAACCGTTCGCCGTGTGGTCCGCTGATCTCGCACTGAAGGCGTTCGGTGATACGCGCCGTCGCCGAGGCATTCTTGGCACGAGCCTTCTCCGGCTGGGCGGAAATCGTCGTTGATAGTCGTTCGATTGCTTCGCGAATGCCTTCAGCGTTCATCTGTCAATCCTGACTGTCGCGCCGTGCCTACCTGCTGCACAGCACGCAGCGTGATTCGTCTGCCGGCGAACTGTCGCCGATGATGGCGAGTGTGGATCCATATTCGACGCAGGCGCACAGCATAGCGCATCGATGCCCGCCGGTGGATCCCATCCGATCGTCCATGCCTAGTGCGGGAGGGACACCGCGGGTGCGTGGTGATCATCCAAGCGGGGTGCTTCGGACCAGATCTTCTTGATCGTCGCTCGCAGTTTCGACGGCTAGCCGCAGCGCAAGGCAGCTATCAGCGGGCAGGATACCCTGCCCTCGTGAGCTTCGCATTCCCCGACCAACCTTGACAGCGCAGCCGCCATTCGCGCCAAGTCCGAAAGTCGTTGCTCCACATCGGCCAGCCGCAGCGCGGCCAACGCGGCCGCCTCGCCGCAATGGGTGCCGTCCTCCAGCTTCAGCAGTTGCGCAACCTCGTCGAGGCTGAAGCCCAGCTTCTGTGCCGCCTTCACGAACTTCACCCGCGCTACGTCGGCGCTGCCGTAGCGGCGAATGCCGCCGTAGGGTCGGTCGGGCGTCGGCAACAGTCCCCGCTGCTGATAGTAGCGGATCGTCTCCACGCCGACTCCGGTGGCCTTGGCGAAGGCGCCGATGGTCAAGCTCTTCGCATCGCTTTCCATACCCCTTGACTCCGTAGTTGACTACGGAGGTAACGTTAAAGCATCAAGCGGACACCCGAACGACTCGCCTATGCCGGAACCCAAGAATGGTCTCGGTGCGCTGGTCGTCGGCGGGCTCGCGGCTGTCCTCGCCTCGACCTGCTGCCTCGGCCCTCTCATGCTGGTCGCGCTCGGCTTTTCCGGTGCGTGGATAGGCAACCTTACGGTGTTCGAGACGTACCGGCCGGTCTTCATCGGCGCGGCGCTGGTCGCTCTGTTCTTCGCCTCGCGCAGCATCTTCGGGTCAGCGGATACCTGCAAGCCCGGTGAGGTCTGTGCCGTCCCGCAGGTACGGACGGTCTACAAGTTCATCTTCTGGATCGTGGCGGCCTTGGTGGGGGTCGCACTTGCCTACCCTTATGTACTTCCGCTGTTCTACTGACCGGAGATCATCATGAAGACATTCGCTGCCTTCGTCGCCCTGACCGCGACCCTGGCCACACCGGCGTGGGCTGCCACGAAGACGGTTACGCTTTCCGTGCCCGGTATGACCTGCGCCGCCTGTCC
>JAIESW010000042.1 GCA_019745565.1 Burkholderiales bacterium | reverse complement strand
CGGTAGATGCGGATGCCGACGACCAGGGCGATGAGGCCCACCAGCAGGGTGACGATCTCGGAAGGAGTGAGGACGGTGGCCATGGCGAGCCTACAGTTTCAGGGGGCGGACGTAACCGGTCAATTCCAGATAGCCGTGTCCGCGCGGCTGGCCGTTCTCGCGGACTCGCACCGCGCCTTCCCAGTAGACGGTTCCTACGCTGGGGCGGGCGTCGAGTTCCTGGTCGTCCATCAGCGGATCGAGATCGAAGCTCGCGTCCCCCGCGCGCAACCGCATTGCCACCGGATAGACGCCGCCGGTGCGCGGGCTGCGCCATGTGCGGAGCGGCTCGAAGCGGACTTCGTGCGGGGCGAAGACACGTACCGATCCCTGGGGATCGCGACGGCTGCCGCCGGACCACAGGATGCCGCCGTCGCGCAGCCGGATACGAAACGCCATCAGCGCGCCGCCGTCGTCGAAGTTTAGGCCGACCCAGTCCCAGCCTTGAGCCTCGGGCGCCAGGTACTCGCTCGACCACTCGTGATCGAGCCATGCGACGCCCTGCACCGATGCCGGCTTGCCGTCGATGGCGATCGTGCCTGTCGTGGCGAGGTGAGGGCGGCTGTAGTAGTAGCTCGACTGCTCCGGGCGCGGACCCTTGCGGCTCACTCCGCGATCGCCCTGGAGCACGAGCGGCTGCGTCGCCGAGAACGTCAGTTCCATGGTGAAGGTGTCCGCCGCGATCCGTGTGCGATACCGCTCGCCTTCCAGAGCCAGCGACCAGTCGTCGATGTGCACCGCGGTCGTCGTCGGGGAGACTTCAGCCAGTCCCAACCCCGCACGGGCTGCGCGCTGGTCGTGCCGCAGCTTGCCGTGCGTCGGGTCGGCGATGGCCGCATGAGCGAACAGCAACTGCTTCGGTGCGAACCCGCTCGGACTTTCCTCCTGCAGGCCGGGACGGTTGCGGAAAAACGTGATCTGGATGCCGAACGCGCGTCCTCGCGCATCCCGTACCTGACCGGTGATGTACCACCATTCGGTGCGGAAATCCGGATGGGCTCCATGATCACGCGGGAATACGAGCGGGACTCCCGGCCGAACCAGCGGGTACCGTGCTTGACCGAATGCGGACGTGGCCATCGTGCACCAGGGCAGCATCAGTACGGTTCTGCGCCTCACCAATCTTCCTTCACCGCGCGCACGGCATCGCCCGCCATCGCTTGACGGCCGGCGAATACCGCGGTGATCGTCGAGAGCATCAGCATGACCGCGATGAACAGGGCGAGACCGGCAACGGGCACGTGCAGCTGCATACCCCAATGGAACGACTGCCGGTTCACCACGTGGATCAGGACGAGACTCATGGCGAAGCCGAGCGCCACCCCGATCAGCAGTCCCACCGCGGCGACGATGAAGCCCTCGGTCGCAAGCATTCGCGCGATCTGCCCGCGCAGCACGCCGACGTGGCGCAGCATGCCGAACTCGCGGCGACGCGCGAGCACCTGACTGCCGATCGCGCTCGACAGTCCGACCAATCCGATCAGCACGGCCGCGGCCTCGAGCGCATAGGTGACCGTGAAGGTGCGATCGAAAATGGAGAGCGATACCGCGCGGATCTCGCCAGGTGTCGCGAACTCGACCGCATCCTTCCCTGTGACGGCTTCGATGGCACTTTGAACGTCGGCGGACGTGGTACCGGCGGTGAGCCACATGCCGGCATCGTTGGCGCTGCGATCGTCGGCAAGGGCGGTGTAGATCGCGCGATCGATCAGCACCGCGCCGTTCTGCCGCGCGTAATCGCGCCAGATGCCGGCCACGACGAACTCGTGGAGCCGGCCGTTCAGCGGCACCGCAATCCTTTGTCCCGGAGCGAAGCCGTAGATGGCCGCGGTCTGCTCGCTCAGCCAGGCGCGCGGCAGCGATGGATCGGTTGACGCGATCGGACCGATGAGCGGCAGACGGCGCTCGGCATCGAGATCGACGCCGTCGCGCGCGAGCAGGGTCACTCGCGGCCGTTGCGGATCCAGCAGCACCTGCTGCCAGCGCAGGAACTCGATCCGCGCGATGCCAGGAACATCACGGATGCGCGCCTGATCCGATTCGGTGAAGAAGGCACTGTCGCCGCCGCTGCTCGATCGCAGATACAGATCGGCGGGCAGGACCGCTTCGAGCCACGCATCCACCGAGGTGCGGAAGGAACTGACCATCACCGCCATCGACACCGACAACCCTACGGCAGCGACGATCGCCGCCAGACTGAGCGCCGCCTGCGCCGGGCGGGCGCGCAGCTGTTCGATCGCCAGCGCAACCGGAATGCGCTGCGCCGTGGGGATGCGTGCAAGTGCAAACGCGGTGAGCGCCGGCAGCGACAGGATGGTACCCATGAGCAGCGCGGCGATGGCCAGATAGCCGAACACCGGCAGATCATCGACCGGTGGCAGCGCCGAAGCGGCAGCGCCGGCACCCAGACAGGCGATACCGATCCACGGCGGGCGCAGCGCCGCAAACGCGCGCTGATCGTCGCCGCTCTTGAGTGCCGCGGCGGGCGCTGCACGGGCCGCCTCGAGCGCGGGACCCAGACTGCCGACGACGGCCGCCACGACACCGAGCCCGCCGAACGTCAGCGCGGCGACAGGGCTCACCCGCAGCACCGGCGCGATCCCGCGGAAGTACCCGGCACCGAGATCGGCTCCGACGATCTCCATGGCGATGCGCGCCAGGGCCAGCCCGCCGGCGAGGCCGAGCGCGGCCCCCACGATGCCGAGCAGCAGTCCTTCTGCGAGCAGCAGGCCGGCGATCTGTCCGCGCGTGCAGCCCAGCACCCGCAGCAGCGCGATCTGCGCGCGCCGTTGCGCGACGGACAACGCTTGCGTCGAAAACACCAGCAGTCCGCCGGTGAACAGCGCCACCAGCGCCAGCACGTCGAGATTGACGCGATAGGCGCGGGTCATGCGGTCGGTGGCGGTGCCGGCATCGCGCGGTCGCTCGGCCGTCAGGCCGGGAGCGAGGTCGAGTGCGGCGACGAAGCGCTCCACGTCGACACCCGAGGCAAGCCGCAGATCCACACGCGAGACGCGGCCGATCCGATCGAACAACGTCTGGGCGGCGCCGATGTCCATCACGGCCACTCGACCGAGTGACGCTTCACCGGTAAGCGCACCGGCCACGTGCAGGCCGTGCCGTGCGAGACCGCTTTGCACCGTGAGTGTGTCGCCGGGCTTGACGCCGAGCCAGCCCATCGCAGCGGGCGAGAGGAACACCGTGTCGGCGCGCAACGAATCGAGCAGGTCCGCGCCTTCGGCGAACAGCGCCGGCTGCAGGCGGCCGGCCCGGAACACGTCGAGGCCGATGACGCGCAGCGGTTCTTCGCGGCCGGGCAACTTCGCGTCCACTTCCAACGCCGGACTGGCCAGCGCCACGCCATCGCGCCGGGCGAGATCGACGTAGATGGATTCGTCGAAGCCCTGGCGCGGACCGCGCACGGTGACGTCGGCCTTGCCGGCCAGGGTCTGCGCCGCGCGCGTGAACTCGCTGATGGCCGAACCGTTGATGAGTTGCACGGCGAAGCCGAGTGCCACACCCAGCGCGATGGCGACCACGCACAGGAGTGAGCGGCCCGGATGCTGCAGGATCGGGCCGATCAGCAGCCGTCCCGTCATTTCGGAGCCTCGGCCGTGAATCCGGCCGCCGTCAGGCGCAGCACGCGATCGGCCGTGGCGGCCGCGCGGTCGGAGTGGGTGACCAGGATTGCTGCCGCACCGCCGGCCTTCACGCGGGTACGCAGGAGGTCGAGGATCTGCGCGGCGTTGTCGGGGTCGAGGTTGCCGGTGGGCTCGTCCGCCAGCACCAACATGGGTTCGTGGATGAGGGCGCGTGCGATCGCGACACGTTGCAGTTCACCACCCGACAGTTCGCGGGGCAGGCTCGTTCCTCTGCCATCCAGTCCCACGGCTGCCAGCATCGCATCGACCCTGCGCGCGCGATCCTTCGGCGGTACCTCGAGCAGCGCGAGCGGCAGCTCCACGTTGTGAGCCACATCGAGATAGGGCAGGACGTGGAAGGCCTGGAAGACGAATCCGATCTTCTCGCGCCGCAGGCGGGTGCGTCCGTCATCGTCGAGAGCGGCGAGCGCGACGCCGGCGAGCTCGATGGTGCCGGTGTCGGGTGCGTCGAGGCCCGCGATCAGGTTGAGCAGCGTGGACTTGCCCACACCGGACTCGCCCATGATCGCGACGTACTCGCCGCCCTTCAGGTCGAGGTTGACGTCGTGCAGGACGTCGCGCGAGCGCGGGCCCGGGTAGGACTTCGAAACATGGCGGACGGAGAGCATGCCAGCAGGATACCTGCCGTCAAAGCGTCGCTTCCGAGGGCGGTCCCAAGTTCCCCTGATCGAGCGGTCGATGCTGGCCGGATGGTGGCGCTTCGTGCCCGGATCAGAGCAATTACACGAGGGTGTTGAGATAGATTTTTGATTTATGCAGACATTTTGCAATGCATCAAAATCCTCGATCGGCAGCGGCCGCCCAAGTGACCTGCAGCATCCAAATCTGACAATCTTCAGCGGTTCCTTGATTGGCGGCACGACTTGCGCCGACGAAACCGCCAAGAATCCACAGTCCGCCATACTTTCTTCGAATAAACAAATAATTAATGGATTTCTTCGAGGCGGCTTCAGAGTAACAAGCTAGTGTTACCGGGCTTCAGGATAGTTCGTCGACCGCAAGAAAAACTGTCACTTCGATAAGTTAAGCTATAGACTTTCAGCCGTCGCCAAACCACCACAATCCCGATTTGCGGGGGCAGCACCGGGCCATGAGGCCAAAACGCCGGTGTGAGGTTTTGGGCGAGGGCAGCAGATTTCGAAGTTCGTCCGAGGGAGCTGGCACGAACGTGGATTACAGGTAGGCCCGGCGGGTTCGACCGTAGAACTTTCCGCTCCTGCAAGTCATTCACTACGAGCGTCGCTAGCTGCGAAGCCGGACATAGCCGAGACCTGGAATTCACCCATGCATATTTCCCACGCCCGATTCGGCAAGCCGTACCTCTGGCTCCATTCGGCCTCCGGCGTCACACTGAGCGTGCTGTTCTTCGGCCTGTTCATGATTGCCGAGCGCATCCTCGTCGGATCGCAGACCCCCTGGACGTTCGCCAGTGCGGTGGTCGGCGTAGTGTTCGGAATACTGATGGCCGTCGTTTACGGGATGGCCGGCTTCTATCATCGCGACTCGGCGGCCCGGCTAGGCCCGTTCCTCGGCAAGTGCACCGTGCTGTTGGTGATGGGTCTCCCGGTCGCGCACGCCGCGCTGACGCTGCTGCCCAGTTCGGTGCATGTGGAGAGCCCGGTGCTCGGCATGCTGTCGCTGTCATTCGTGTGCCTCTCGGGTGCCGCGTTGTTTCGTCCGTCTTCGATGGGTGGGCGGCTTTCGGACATGGTCGCCCACCGGGTACTTGTTCTCGGCACCGGCTCACAAGCAGCCCTCGTGCACGGAGCGCTGCTCGAAGGTGCACGTACCGGCATGCAGTGCGTCGGCTTCCTGCCCACGCCGGGTTCAAGCGAGCAACTGATTCCGGCGCATCAGGTGCTGAACGACCCGCTCTCGCTCGAGCGTGCGGTGCAGCAGTTCAAGGTCAACGAAGTCGTCGTTGCCGTGCAGCAGCAGCGCGGCGGGGTGCTGCCGATCCAGGAACTGCTTTCGTGCCGTCTTCGCGGTGTCCTCGTGAGCGACGCCGCGGGCTTTCTCGAGCGTGTCAGAGGCGAACTACCCGTCGACGCGCTCAAGGCGAGCTGGTTGATATATGGCGACGGATTCCGCCACGGCATGATGCGCCGCTTTGTCAAACGGACTTTCGACATCGTTGCATCGCTGCTGCTCCTGGTTCTCACGGCGCCGGTGATGCTGCTCGCAGCGGTCGCGATCGTTCTTGAAGGTGGGGGGCCAGTCATCTTCCGTCAGGAGCGCGTCGGCCTGAACGGCAAGACCTTCACCCTCCTCAAGTTCCGCAGCATGCGTGTCGACGCCGAGAAAGACGGAGCACCGCAGTGGGCGACAGCCAACGATCCGCGAGTGACCCGTATCGGCGCGTTCATCCGCAAGGTCCGTATCGACGAGCTACCTCAGCTGTTCAACGTCCTGCGGGGCGAGATGAGTTTTGTCGGCCCGCGTCCGGAACGCCCGTATTTCGTGGAACAGCTGTCCGCGCAGATCCAGTTCTACGGTGCGCGGCATAGCGTCAAGCCCGGCATCACGGGGTGGGCTCAAGTGCGGTTTACGTACGGGGCGTCGCT
>JAIESW010000034.1 GCA_019745565.1 Burkholderiales bacterium | reverse complement strand
GCGTTGATCACGAGGTTGAGCAGAACCTGCTGGAGCTGGATCGGATCGCCGGTCACGTCGGGCAGACCGGCGGGCACGCGCGTGGCGAGGTGCACGCCGCGCTCCCGCAGGTCGGTACGGGAAAGATGCAGGACTGCCCCCACGAGTTCGGCGGCCGGCACGACCTGAGGCTCTACGGCAGCGCCCTGCAGCATGGCACGCAGGTGCCGGATCACGTCCGCGGCGCGACGACTGTCGGCGGCGATGTCGTGCAGGATGTTGTTCATCATGCGCGCGTCGAGCGGTTCCTTGGCGACCAGGTTCTCCGCAGCGAACACGTTGCACAGAATGGCGCCGAGCGGCTGGTTCAGTTCGTGCGCGAGCGCGCCGGACAGCTCTCCCAGCATCGCGGCGCGGTTGAGGTGTGCGAGCTGTCGCCGCTGCTCCTCGGCTTCGCGTTCGGCGCGCCGCTGGTCCGTCAGGTCGCGAGAGAGCGTGATCAGGGCGGGTTCACCGCCGATGTCGACGATCTCCGCCGTCATGGACACGACGTGCACGCGGCCGTTCCGATCGAACATCTCGACTTCGAAGTCGCGTACGTGGCCGGCCTGCTTCAGCTTATCGAAGAAGCGCGCGCGGTCGCCCGGCACGACGTACATCGCGAGGTCGAGCGACGTGCGCCCGACCACCTCTTCGCGCGTATGGCCGAACATGGATTCCCAGCGGCGATTCACATCGCGGATGACGCCGTCCACGGGCGACAGGACCACCATCGGATCGGGGCTCGACCGGAACACGGTCGCGAAGCGCGTCTCGGAGGCCTGCAGCGCGTCCCTGGTCCGGCGGCGTTCCTCGAGACCCGCCACGAGGAGCAAGTTGGGTACGCCGATCACGATGAGAAAGAGCTGGACCGCGAGGGCATTCTCCCCGGCGGAGCCGGCGACGAACGGGCCGAGCCCGTGGATCGCGCCCCAGACCGCGAAGCCGGTGATCATGAGCAGACCGAGGCTGACCGCGAGCGGGCCGAGGCGCAGCGCCGCCCACAGCAGGAAGGGCAGGGGCACGTACAACAGGGCCGGCGTCGTGCTCCAGGCGGCTTCGGTCTCCTGAAAAACGCCGATGCTGACGAGCAGCAGTCCCGCCAGGAAGGCGGCCGGCTCGAGCGCGCGTCTGACTGAAACGGTGCGCACCCATGCGGGACCTTTGGTGGCCCAGGTCACGATGGTCGGGACCAGAGCCAGCGCTGCCAGCGCGTTGGAGAAGAATCGGCGGCGCACCAGACTCGCGTAGTCGACCTGTCCCCACCCGACAAGCTTCACGAACGCCGCGTCGAGGAAGGAGGAGACGAACGGGGCGGCGAGGACGCCAAAGAGCAGGAAGAAACCGACGTGGCGGAACGAGTCGAAGCGAAGCCGCTCGCCCACCAGAGCGCGGATGCAAGCGGCGCCGAACAGCGCTTCGGCGCAGTTGCTCACGAACCACCCGAGCACCATGGCAGTCGGGACGCCGCTTTCGAGTTCTACGACCACGTGAGCGGGCAGGGCAGCTGCAAAGACGAGCCACCAGAGGCGTGTCGGTGTCAGCAGCAGCGCGGCGAGCAGCAGGGCATTCGGCGGCCACAACACCGAGATCGGATTCGGTTGGAAGGTGAGTGCGAACCCGATCTTTGCGGCGAGGTAATAGCCGACGCCGACCGAGATCGCGACGCCGGCGGCAAAGCGCAGCGAAACGCGTACTGGTCCCGGGATCGTTCCCGCGCCCGAGCGCGCTTCAGGCTTGGGCGTGCGCGTGCTGTCCGGGTTCAACGTCTGGCCGAGCATGATCCACCGCCTCCGCAGGCACTCCCCATGGATTCTATGCCTCGGGCGCATGCGCGCACATGCAGCGCCGTCCGACACTATCCTCGGCCAGCACGACCACGCGCCATGGCGACACGCGGAAGAACATGATCCTCGGCGTGTTCCATCGCTTCCGGGCGGTCAGCGCCATGCGTTGCCGACCTGGATGTAGAACGCGAAGTCCTCCGGACCCCACGCGAAGTCGAGGCCGGTGTAGAGGCCGAGCGCGCGTGCCATCAGATAGCGGAACCCGAAGCCCTTGTTCACGATGGTGGAGGCGGCGCTGAAGTCCTTCTGGGTGCCCCAGGCACGTCCGGCGCCGGCGAAGCCGATCAGCGCCCAGCGCGGCGTCATATTCCAGCGCAGTTCGGCTTCGACCAGCGCGGTGTGCTCGTCCTGATAGCGCGCGGCGGGTATCCCGCGCAGGTCGAGGTAGGGCAGTTGATAGAACGGCACGTCGCCGCTCGCCGTGCGCCCGTCGACCCGTGCGCCGAGCACCCAGGTGCTGGCGATGGGGTAGTACGTGAAGACGTGGGCGCGATAGGACTGGAAGCGGGTCCTGCTACCCCAGTCGGGGTCGTAGAACAGCGTGTCGAGCGCACCGGTCCAGCCGCGCGACGGGGTGAAGACGTTGTCGCGCGAATCATGTTCGAGCGAGAGTCCGAGACCCGAGCTGCGGCTTTGCAGGGTGTAGTTTGCCAAGGTGCCGCGATTGCCGCCGAGGTCGAACGCGCTGTCGAAATCCAGATACACCCAGCGGGCGGCAATCCACTCGTTGCTGCTGCCGCTGCCGATGCGTCGCAGGACCTGTTGCGATGACGCCCAGCCGTCCAGGCTGTAGGCGACGCTGCGCTGACCGGTGTTCAGGCCGCCGGTGGTGCCGTAGAAGTCCAGGTTCATGTTGATGTTGGCGACGCCGCCGCGATAGCGCCAGAGGTCGTCGTCGAAGCTGAACATGCCCCCGGCCGCCGCGCCCTTGCTGCCGTTCTCGGTGCCGAAGGCCGCGACCCCGAACACGTCCGGCGGCGTCACGTGCCCGGTCTCCTTGGCGCGGGCCGCGGCTTCGCCGATGGATTGGCGGAAGAACGTGAGACCGATGCCGCCGCCGTAGCCCACGGCGGGTTCGGTGATGAGGATCGGCACGGGCAGAAAGCCCTTGTGCTCCAGAAGCCAGCTCGATGCGTCGAACTTGCCGTCCTGCGGGTCCGTGAAAACTGATGCGAGACCGGCGTGTGCGACCCCTGCGGACGCTCCGAGAATCAAACCGACGGCGAGCCGGACCCATCGGCCGCACGCCGAACGCGAGCGGCTAATGGATTGCCGCCACGCGCCCGATAGCATCGACCAGCTGCTTGCCGTCGAAGGGTTTGAGCAGGTACTCGCGATAGCCGAGCGATGTGGCGCGCTCCCGCAGGATCGGCTCGTCGTGCGCGCTGATGAACACGATGGGAATCGGCCGGGCCGTCTGCACCAGGCGCTCGGCCAGTTCCAGACCGGAGAGGCCGGGGAGCATGATGTCGACGACCAGGCAGGCCACGCCCGGCAGCAGGCCGTCTTCCAGAAACGCTTCAGCCGACTCGTAGGCGATGGGGAAAAATCCGGCCGCATAGAGAAAGCGTGCCACGGCGCGACGCATGCTGGCGTCGTCCTCGACCACCAAGATGTTCTGGTGTTCTCCCATGGTGTGCCGGCAGGCTGGGGCTCCGGTCCGAGATGCGGTGATCCCGGTCCGGAGCATTCTTTCCCAATGCGGACGCCATCGATAGTGGCCCTTGGTGGGGTGGGCGTTGCCCTTTGGTGCAAGCCGGGCGAGGTCGAGGCCGCCTTGCAGCGTGAGACTCAGGAATCGAGGCTAGGGGCGGAACTCGGGCGGGATACCTCGCCGCCGGTTTGCCACCGTTCTGCGGAGCGGATGAGTTCGGCGACCGATTCCATGCCCATCTTTTCCATGATGTGGGCACGATGGGCTTTCACGGTGCGCTCGGACGTGGCGAGCGACGCGGCGATCTGCTTGTTGCGGCGGCCCGCTACCACCTGTTCGAGCACCTCGCGTTCCCGCGGGGTGAGGTTCTCGAGCTTCCTGTTCCAGGTGCCTGATTCGCGCCGGGTGGCCTGATCGCGTTCGGCATGGGACAGCGCACTCGACACGGCGGACAGCAACGCATCCGGGTCTACCGGCTTCGTGAGGAAGTCGCGGGCACCGGCCTTCATCGCGCTCACGCTGGTGGCAACGTCACCGTAGCCGCTGAGGAAGATGATGGGCAGAGTCGAGTCCATCCGGGCCAGAGCCTGCTGCAGTTCGAGCCCGCTCGGACCCGGCATGCGCAGATCCAGGAGGAGGCAGCCTGCCGCGTCGGGCGAGGGCGACTGGATCAGGTACTCCCCGGCGGACGCGTAGGTTCTGACCTGATAGCCGGCCGTGCCCAGCATGCGCGACACGGCGACTCGGAACGATTCATCGTCGTCGATGACGTGCACGATGGACTCGTCGGACATGCGCATACGTGCCTCCCCAGACTGTATACACAGCAACTGTCGCGTTTTCACATTGCTCTGCCAGAGTGTACCGCCATCCTTACTCCCCTCGCCAACCGCTTTCGGTCGTCCGACGGGACCGGTTGCACCAAAGGGCTGTATCGCGCGCGGTCGCGGCGCGATACCTTGTGCGAGCGAAAGCTTCGCCGCATTCCCGCACGGCATGTCGCGGCTACAACACGAACCTGGAGATCACCCATGAAGAATTTGCTGAGTATCCTGCTGCTCGCGCTCGTGTCCTCGGCCGTGCCGGTATTCGCCCAGGACAAGCCCGGCCTCGTCGCCACCGACGTCGTGGAAGAGGTGGTGACGGTGACGGGCGTCAATTACGTGGACCGCACAGTGACCATCGCCGGGCCCTCGGGGGAAGAGACCACCATCAAGGTGCCGGACCAGTCGCAGAATCTCGACCAGGTCTACGCCGGGTCGCGCTTCCGGGTCGTGTATGCCCAGTCCGTCGTCATCGCGGTGGTGGGCGAGAAGGCTGAACCAGCCGCGGGTGCCATCGACCGGGTGGAACTGGCGCCGAAGGGCGCCGTCCCCGGCGGCACGATCGTGAGCGTGAAGGAGATCACCGCACGCGTCGAAGGCATCGAGAATGCCGCACGGACCGTTTCGGTCCGCGGACCTTCGGGCGAACTGCGCAAATACATCGTCGGTCCCGAGGTCACGCGCTTCGACAACATCCAGGTCGGTGACACCGTGGTGTTGCGCTACACCGAGGCGCTCGGATTCAAGATGATCCAGGACAAGTAGCGTCCGGCGCGCGCCGGGCAGGTTCCCTGCGGCACCCGCACCGCGTAAAGTGCGGGGCGCCGCGTGCGCCGCCCGGATGGCGAAACTGGTAGACGCAAGGGACTTAAAATCCCTCGGGCCTCACGGCCCATGCCGGTTCGATTCCGGCTCCGGGCACCAATATCGCCGTCCGTGCCGGGTCGATGAACGCGATCCGCGGCCGGTTGTCTGAATTTCGGTGCCAGGACGGCCTGGCATGCAGTTCCCCCGATCCGGAGACGACTCCACCAACGTCTCTGGAGGTTTTCATGAGCTGGGCACTGCTGTTTCTGGCCGGCATCCTCGAGATCGGCTGGGCCGTCGGCCTCAAGTACACCGAGGGTTTCACCCGATTCTGGCCGACGGTGGCCACCGTCGCGGCGATGATCGTGAGCCTCACGCTGCTGGGGCTCGCCGTGAGAGGGTTGCCCCTGGGCACTGCCTACGCGATATGGACTGGCGTGGGCACCGTGGGTACCGCCGTCCTCGGTATGGCGCTGCTCGGCGAACCGGCCAATGCGCTGCGATTGGGTTGTATCGCCCTGATCGTAGGGGGAATCGTCGGATTGAAGGTCCTGCACTGACCCTGTGGACGTGGTGGGGTGGGGCGGAGCCCGCGCCGGGCAGATCCTTCGAGCGCCCTTCAGCAAACCCGCCCAAACCGCTGATTCCCTAAAGTCGTCCGGGCCGGTTCCGTTAATCGCTTTCGATCCCCCCGGGGCGACGGGACTTGTCGTGCTGTCGGCCAGGCGGGCTGATCCCCGATAGATCACCCGTACTCTCCAAGACCAAGCATGACCGTAATCGTCGGCTACCTCGTCATTCTCGGTGCTGTCCTTGGTGGTTTCGCCTTGGCCGGCGGGCACCTGGGCTCCCTCATCCAGCCGGTCGAACTGATCATGATCGGCGGTTCCGCAGTCGGCGCGTTCATGGTGGCCAACTCGGGCAAGGTCATCAAGAACACGATGAAGGCCCTGCCGACGACGCTGAAGGGCTCCAA
>JAIESW010000036.1 GCA_019745565.1 Burkholderiales bacterium | reverse complement strand
TCGCGCAGCCCGCAGCGGCGGAACGACGCGTTGATCAGCTTGGAGATCTCCTTCTTCTTGAGCGGCTTGTTGATGAGGGGGAACGGCAGACCGGGCGGCAGGATCTCGGAGAGCAGCGCACGACCCACGGTGGTTTCGTAGCGCGTGATCTTGTCCTGCAGCGAACCGTCATCGGCGTAGAACTGCTCGCGGATGCGCACCTGCACCTTGGCGTTCACGTCCACCTGGCGCGTCTCGTAGGCGCGCGAGATCTCGCCCACGTCGGTGAAGGCCATGCCCTCGCCCACCGCGTTCACCTTCTCGCGGGTCACGTAGTACAGACCCAGCACGATGTCCTGGGACGGAACGATGATCGGATCGCCGTTCGCGGGCGACAGCACGTTGTTCGACGACAGCATCAGCGTGCGCGCTTCCATCTGCGCTTCCAGCGACAGCGGCACGTGCACGGCCATCTGGTCGCCGTCGAAGTCGGCGTTGAACGCGGCACAGACCAGCGGATGCAGCTGGATCGCCTTGCCCTCGATCAGCACCGGCTCGAAGGCCTGGATGCCGAGGCGGTGGAGGGTCGGGGCGCGGTTCAGCATGACCGGGTGTTCGCGGATGACGTCCTCGAGGATGTCCCACACCTCCGGCACCTCGGCTTCCACCAGGCGCTTGGCGGCCTTGATGGTGGTGGCGAGCCCCAGCACTTCGAGCTTGTGGAAGATGAACGGCTTGAAGAGCTCGAGCGCCATCTTCTTCGGCAGGCCGCACTGGTGCAGCTTCAGCTGCGGACCCACCACGATCACGGACCGGCCGGAATAGTCGACGCGCTTGCCGAGCAGGTTCTGACGGAAGCGACCGCCCTTGCCCTTGATCATGTCGGCGAGCGACTTCAGCGGGCGCTTGTTGGCGCCGGTCATCGCCTTGCCGCGACGGCCGTTGTCGAGCAGCGAGTCCACCGCCTCCTGCAGCATGCGCTTCTCGTTGCGCACGATGATTTCCGGCGCCTTCAGTTCCAGCAGGCGCTTCAGGCGGTTGTTGCGGTTGATGACGCGGCGATACAGGTCGTTCAGGTCCGAAGTGGCGAAACGGCCGCCATCCAGCGGCACCAGCGGACGCAGCTCCGGCGGCAGCACCGGCAGCACTTCCATGATCATCCAGTCGGGCTTGATGCCGGACTTCTGGAACGCCTCGAGCACCTTCAGGCGCTTGGCGATCTTCTTGATCTTGGTCTCGGAATCGGTGGCGTCGAGGTCCTTGCGCAGGCGGTCGACTTCACGATTGAGCTCGAGGTTGCGCAGCAGCGCGCGAATGCCCTCCGCGCCCATGGAAGCGGAGAACTCGTCGCCGTACTCCTCCATCTTCGCGAGATAGTCGTCCTCGGACAGCAACTGGCCGGCCTTGAGCGGCGTCATGCCGCCGTTGGTCACCACGTACGCCTCGAAGTACAGCACCCGCTCGATGTCGCGCAGGGTCATGTCGAGCACCATCCCGAGGCGGGAGGGCAGCGACTTCAGGAACCAGATGTGCGCGACCGGGCTCGCCAGTTCGATGTGGCCCATCCGTTCGCGGCGGACCTTGGACAACGTGACTTCGACGCCGCACTTCTCGCAGATGACGCCGCGATGCTTGAGACGCTTGTACTTGCCGCACAGGCACTCGTAGTCCTTCACCGGGCCGAAGATCTTGGCGCAGAAGAGACCGTCGCGCTCGGGCTTGAACGTCCGGTAGTTGATGGTCTCCGGCTTCTTCACTTCGCCGTAGGACCACGAACGGATCTTCTCCGGCGAGGCGAGTCCGATCTTGATGGCGTCGAACTCTTCTTCCTGGGTGACCTGCTTGAACAAATCGAGTAGCGCTTTCATGTGCGACTCCCGGTTAGGCTGCGTATTGCTGTGGAACTGGTGAATTCGGCGGCGGTGAGGCGGATCAGTAGCGATCCAGGTCGATGTCGATCGCGAGCGACCGGATCTCCTTCACCAGCACGTTGAACGACTCGGGCATGCCGGCGTCGATCTTGTGCTCGCCCTTGACGATGTTCTCGTAGACCTTGGTACGGCCCGTGACGTCGTCGGACTTGACCGTGAGCATTTCCTGCAGCGTGTAGGAGGCGCCGTAGGCTTCCAACGCCCACACCTCCATCTCGCCGAAGCGCTGCCCGCCGAACTGCGCCTTGCCGCCGAGCGGCTGCTGCGTGACCAGCGAGTACGGGCCGGTGGAACGCGCGTGCATCTTGTCGTCGACCAGGTGGTGCAGCTTCAGCACGTGCATGTAACCCACGGTGACCTGACGCTCGAAGGTCTCGCCGGTACGCCCGTCGATCAGCGCGATCTGGCCGGAACGCGGCAGGCCCGCGAGTTCGAGCATGTTCTTGATCTCTTCCTCGTTGGCACCGTCGAACACCGGAGTGGCAAAAGGCACACCCGGCACCAGGTTGCGGCACAGCTCCAGCACCTCGTCGTCGGTGAAGTCCTTGATCTCTTCGGCCTTGCCGCTCGAGTTGTAGATGAGCTCGAGCGCCTTGCGCAGGTCGGCGATCTTGGCTTGTGCTGCGAGCATGTCGCCGATGCGCTTGCCCAGCCCCTTGGCGGCCCACCCCAGGTGGGTCTCGAGGATCTGGCCCACGTTCATCCGCGAGGGCACGCCCAGCGGATTCAGCACGATGTCCATCGGCGTGCCGTCGGCCATGTGCGGCATGTCCTCCACCGGCACGATCTTCGAGATGACGCCCTTGTTGCCGTGACGGCCGGCCATCTTGTCGCCGGGCTGCAGGCGGCGTTTGACCGCGAGGTACACCTTCACCATCTTCTGCACGCCGGGCGGCAGCTCGTCGCCGCTCGTGAGCTTCTTCTTCTTTTCCTCGAAGGCGGCGTCGAACTCCACGCGCTTCTGCGCGAGGCTGTCCTTCAGCTGCTCCAGCTGGTCCTGGGCTTCGTCAGCCGCGAGGCGGATGTCGAACCACGAATGGCGTTCGATCTCGTCCAGGTACGGCTTCGTGATCTTGGTGCCCTTGACCAGCTTCTTCGGACCGCCGTTGGCGACCTTGTTGAGGAGCAGGCGCTCGATCCGCGCGAAGGCGTCGGCCTCCACGATGCGGAACTGATCGCCCAGGTCGGTCTTGTAGCGCTTCAGCTCGTCGTCGATGATCTGCTGGGCGCGCTTGTCGCGCTCGATGCCTTCGCGGGTGAAGACCTGCACGTCGATCACCGTGCCGGACATGCCGGACGGCACACGCAGGCTGGTGTCCTTCACGTCGGAGGCCTTCTCGCCGAAGATGGCGCGGAGCAGCTTCTCTTCCGGCGTGAGCTGGGTTTCACCCTTCGGCGTGACCTTGCCCACCAGCACGTCGCCGGCTTCCACTTCGGCCCCGATGTAGACGATGCCCGACTCGTCCAGACGGCCCAGTTGGGCCTCGGACAGGTTCGAGATGTCGCGCGTGATTTCCTCGGGTCCGAGCTTGGTGTCGCGCGCGACCACGGAAAGCTCCTCGATGTGGATCGACGTGAAGCGGTCGTCCGCCACCACGCGCTCGGAGATCAGGATCGAGTCTTCGAAGTTGTAACCGTTCCACGGCATGAACGCGACCAGCAGGTTCTGGCCCAGCGCCAGCTCACCCATGTCGGTGGAGGCGCCGTCCGCGATGACGTCGCGGCGCGCGATCAGATCACCAACCTTCACCAGCGGACGCTGGTTGATGTTGGTGTTCTGGTTGGAGCGCGTGTACTTGGTGAGGTTGTAGATGTCCACACCCACGTCACCGCTGGTTTCCTCGTCGTTCACGCGCACCACGATGCGGCTCGCGTCGACGTAGTCCACGACGCCGCCGCGACGCGCCTGCACCGCGGTACCCGAGTCGACCGCCACCGTGCGCTCGATGCCGGTGCCCACGAGGGACTTCTCGGCGCGCAGGCAAGGTACGGCCTGACGCTGCATGTTCGAACCCATGAGCGCGCGGTTCGCGTCGTCGTGCTCGAGGAAGGGGATGAGCGATGCAGCCACCGACACGATCTGCGACGGCGCCACGTCCATGTACTGCACGCGATCCGGACTCGCCAGCGTGAATTCGTTGTGGTTGCGGCAGGACACCAGCTCGTCCATGAGCTTGCCCTTCTTGTCCACGCTCGCGTTCGCCTGGGCGATCACGTACTTGCCTTCTTCGATCGCGGACAGGAAGTGGATCTCGTCGGTGACGCGGGTGTCCTTCACGACGCGGTAAGGCGTCTCGAGGAACCCGTATTCGTTGGTCTGCGCGTACAGCGCGAGCGAGTTGATGAGGCCGATGTTCGGGCCTTCCGGCGTCTCGATCGGACACACGCGGCCGTAGTGGGTCGGGTGCACGTCGCGCACTTCGAAGCCGGCGCGCTCGCGCGTGAGACCGCCCGGCCCGAGTGCGGAGACGCGGCGCTTGTGGGTGATCTCGGACAGCGGGTTGGTCTGGTCCATGAACTGCGACAACTGGCTCGACCCGAAGAACTCGCGCACCGCCGCGCTCACCGGCTTGGCGTTGATGAGGTCGTGCGGCATCAGGTTCTCGGACTCGGCCTGGGACAGACGCTCCTTCACGGCACGCTCGACCCGCACCAGACCGGCGCGGAACTGGTTCTCGGCCAGCTCACCGACCGAACGCACGCGGCGGTTGCCGAGGTGATCGATGTCGTCGATCTCGCCACGACCGTTGCGCAGCTCGACCAGGATACGGATGACCGAGGTGATGTCGTCGTTCGACAGCGTCTGGATGCCCGTGAGCTCCTCGCGGCCGACGCGACGGTTGAACTTCATGCGGCCCACAGCCGAGAGGTCGTAGCGATCCTCGGAGTAGAACAGGCCGTGGAACAGCGTCTTCACGGCGTCTTCCGTCGGCGGCTCACCGGGACGCATCATGCGGTAGATGGCCACCTGGGCGGTAAGCTGGTCGACGGTGTCGTCGATGCGCAGCGTCTGGGAGATGTACGCGCCGTGATCCAGGTCGTTGGTGTAGATGGTCTGGATCTTCTCGACACCGGAGTCGAGGATCTTGCCGGCGAGCTCGGGAGTGATCTCGTCGTTGGCGTTGGCGACGATCTCGCCGGTCTCGGCATTCACCACCTTGTGCGCCAGCACGCGGCCGATCAGGAAGTCCTCGGACACGTCCACCTTCTTGAGACCCGCGGCTTCCATCTCGCGCACGTGCTTCACCGTGATGCGCTTGTCCTTCTGGACGATCAGCTTGCCCTTGGCCGAAATGTCGAAGCGCGCCATCTCACCGCGCAGACGTTCCGGCACGATCTCGAACTGGACCGTCTTCTTGCCGAGATGGAACGTGTCGAACGCGAAGAACTGTTCGAGGATCTGCTCGGGGGAAAGACCGATCGCCTTCAGCAGGATGGTGACCGGCATCTTGCGGCGACGGTCGACGCGGAAGTAGAGGTAGTCCTTCGGATCGAATTCGAAATCGAGCCACGAGCCGCGGTAGGGGATGATCCGCGCCGAGAACAGCAGCTTGCCCGAACTGTGGGTCTTGCCGCGGTCGTGCTCGAAGAACACGCCGGGCGAGCGGTGCAGCTGCGACACGATGACGCGCTCGGTGCCATTGATGATGAACGAGCCGGTGTCGGTCATGAGTGGGATCTCGCCCATGTAGACCTCCTGCTCCTTCACTTCCTTCACCGTGGGCTTGGGCGCTTCCTTGTCCATGATGGTGAGGCGCACCTTGGCGCGCAGCGGCGCGGCATAGGTCAGGCCGCGCTGCTGACATTCCTTCACGTCGAACGGCGGCGTCGAGAGCGCGAAGCTCACGAAGTCGAGACGCGCGTTGCCGGAATGGCTCTGGATCGGGAAGATCGAGGTGAACGCGGCCTGCAGACCCTGGTTCTTGCGGCCCTCCGGGCTGACCTCGGCCTGCAGGAAGGCTGCGTAAGATTCGATCTGCGTGGCGAGCAGAAACGGCACCGGCAGAACCGAGGCAC
>JAIESW010000039.1 GCA_019745565.1 Burkholderiales bacterium | reverse complement strand
CTTGCCGAGCGCGATGACCTGATCGACGGTGAGTTGTCCGAGGGACGCGTGCATGGCCGCGGAGTATACGCCAGCACTCTGTGCCGAAAGGCCATCACCAGCCACCTCGAAGCTCGACGTGAGCGAGCCGAGCGCCCCGGCTGCGCCGGCCGCCGGCGCGGCGAGCGGACGACCTTCGCCAGCATCGGAAAACGCGTGTGCTAGCCTACGGAAAAGTTCGTCGTGAGAGTGCCCGCGCGAGCCCTGATAATGGCGTGCGGGCTCGTCGTGTCGATCGGTTCAGCACTGAGCCTGTGCGACCGACGTCGGGCGGTGCCGCCGGCTCGCGCGGCCCCTCAAGCATGCACGACACTCTCCAGCTTACCCTGATCCTGCTCGCGGCCGCCGTCCTGGTGGTCGTGGTGTGCCGGCACCTCAAGTTGCCGCCTTTGCTCGGCTACCTGTTGGTCGGGATCGCTATCGGCCCCCACGCGCTGGGGTGGCTCAGCGACGACGAGGGTACCCGGCACCTCGCCGAGTTCGGAGTCGTGTTCCTGATGTTCTCCATCGGGCTCGAGTTCAGTCTGTCCAAACTTGCCACCATGCGCAGCCTGGTGTTCGGGTTGGGCGCTGCCCAGGTGACGGCGACTCTGTTGGTGGTGCTCGGTTGCTCCCTGTTGGTGGGCCTCGACTGGAAGAGCGGCTTCGCGCTCGGCGGCGCGCTCGCCATGTCGTCCACGGCGATCCTGGGCAAACTGCTGACGGAGCGGCTGGAACTCAACGCGCCCCATGGCCGGCAGATCATGGGCGTGCTGCTGTTCCAGGACCTGGCGGTGGTCCCGCTCCTGATCGTGCTGCCCACGCTCACAGCGTCCGGTGCGGAGATGGCCCAGGCCATCGGCGTGGCCATCGCGAAGGCCGGCGTGGTGCTCATCCTGCTGCTCGGCATCGGCCAGCGCCTCATGCGGCCATGGTTCCATCTGGTGGCATCGCGCAAGTCCTCCGAACTGTTCGTGCTGAACGTGCTCCTCATCACGCTGCTGCTCGCATGGCTGACGGAGATGGCCGGGTTGTCGCTGGCGCTCGGTGCGTTCATCGCCGGCATGTTGATCTCGGAGACCGAGTACCGCCTCCAGGTGGAGGAGGACATCAAGCCGTTCCGCGATGTGCTGCTCGGCCTCTTCTTCGTGACGGTCGGCATGCTGCTCGACGTGCACGTGGTGCTGGAGAGTGCACCTGTGGTGGTCGGCCTGCTCGTGGGCATTCTGGCGGGCAAGGCTGCCCTGGTGCTGCTGATCGCGCGCCTCATGCGCATCGACACCGCCACCGCCCTGCGCACGGGCCTCGCGCTCGCCGGGGCTGGCGAGTTCGGCTTCGTGCTGTTGTCGCGGGCCGGCGTCCTCGGGGTGCTGACGCCGGAAGCCATGCAGCCGGTGCTCGCCGCGATGCTGCTCTCCATGGTCGCCTCCCCCTTCATCGTCGAAGAGAGCGAGCACATGGTGCGGCGCTGGATCGGCTCGGCGTGGATGCAGCAGGCGATGGCGCTGCACAACATCGCGGTACAGTCGATGGGGGCAACCGAGCACGTCATCGTGTGCGGTTACGGCCGCAGCGGCCAGAATCTCGCGCGCCTGTTCGAACAGGAGGAGGTCCGCTTCATCGCGCTCGATCTGGACCCGCAGCGCATCCGCGAAGCCGCGATCGCAGGTGAATCGGTCGTGTTCGGCGATGCGGCCCGCCGCGACGTGCTGGTGGCCGCAGGATTGATGCGCGCGGCCGCAGTGGTGGTCTCATACGAAGACACCAACTCGGCGCTGCGCATCATCGCGGTGGTCCACGAAGCGCGCCCGGGGCTGCCCGTGATCGTGCGCACACGCGACGACAGCGACATCGACCGGCTCAAGGAAGCGGGTGCTGCCGAAGTGGTGGCCGAGATCATGGAAGGCAGCCTCATGCTGGCTTCGCATACGCTGATCCTGCTCGGCATGCCGTTCGACCGGGTGCTGAAGCGCATCCGCCAGACGCGCGAGCAGCGCTACAGCGTCTTCCGCGGCTTCTTCCGAGGCGTGACCGACGAAGGACCGCTGGATGACGATGAACCGCTGCGCCTGCATTCGGTACTGCTGCCGCCGGGCGCCCGCGCGATCGGTCGAAGCCTCGCGCAACTCGCGTTGCCGGCGGATAGCGTGGAAATCACGGCGATTCGCCGGCGCAATATCCGCAGCCTCGCACCGACGGAGGATACGGTCCTGGCGGAGGGCGACGTGGTGGTGCTGCGCGGGCGCGACTCCGACCTCGCCATGGCCGAGATGCGGTTGCTGCAGGGGTAGATTGCAGCTCTTCTATTGCAACAGCCAGGTGCCGCCGCAGTTCGTCTCGGCGACGCTGTCGATGCGCCAGGCGCCCAGTTCGGGCGCCGAGCCGCGCACGCACTGTGACTCCACGGGCGGCGTGCCGGTGGTGTCGATGGACGAGTAGCGAAACGCCCCGTCGATCGCCGTGCCGTCGTCGATCTTGCGGTCCACTTCCGCGAGCACGTTGGCGGGGATCAGGTTGCCGGTGTTCAGGTTGTTCCGAACAGCTGCGAAGCCGGCGTACTGCTGCCCCGCCATGATGCGCGGATATGCTCCGAACGCGGTCTTCGGCGCCGACGTGGCGGTCTCGGCTCCTGCCGAGTAGCGGTAGCGGCCGCTGATGAATCCGGCGCCGGACAGATGCTCCCAGACGGCGATGTGCTCGTCGACGACGCCGCCGGAGGCGGTCGGTTCAATGCGACCGTTGCCGTTGCCGTTGACGCCTGTATTGGGAATGTCGACGGTGGCGCGCAGATAGTCGCCGGGGAAGCCATGGTACCGGTCGACGAAACCGAAATAGGCGCCCTTGAGGCTATCCAGTTCCGTAATGAGAGTGCGGGCGCGCGCAGAGCCCAGCAACTGGCCGCCCACCATGATGCCGGCGATGAGCAGGCCAATGATGACGAGCACGATGGCGGTCTCGACCAGCGTGAAGCCGGACAGCTTGTTGTGGCGGTACATCCCGGTATCCCCGGTGTTGGTTGCGGGCGGTCTCGTCGGTGCTGGGATGCACCGAATGTGCCAAAAGCATTAGATTTTGGCCCATTTTCGGGGCGATGACCAGTTCTGGAGCCACAACAGGGACTTGGCGTGAAAGGCACGCCAGCGTCGCCTTGTGGCTCAGGAGGTTGCACAGCCGCTGCCGTCAGAAGCCCCGACGAAACCTGTCATCTTGTTAGGATTTTGGCTCGCGTCGGACGAGCGGATCTGCGAGGCGCTACATCAGCGATGCGGCACCGCAGTTGGTCGGCGGCGTCGCAGCGGCCGTCCGCCAGTTGCCCGCGGTATCGGCGCAGCCTGCCGCAGAAGGCGGGCCGACGGGATTGGCGCCCCAGTATGCGTGAGTCGAGAACTGGAAGCCGCCGCGCAGGGCGTTGCCGTCGTCGATCTTGAGGTCCATCTCCGCGAGAAACTGCACCGGGACCTGGTTACCGGTCTTCACGAGGTGCCGTTTAGGCGGCTGGGGCGCGGCCGGGTTCCCGTAATCCAGGTCGAAGGCCAAGGCGACGTAGCCGCCAAAGATGTTCTTGGGGATGGCACCCTGCGGATTCGATGTCTGGTAAGGAAACGAACCGGGATAGAAGCCGGCTTTCGAGAGGTGATCCCATACCAGCATGTCCTCCTCGGCCACGCCGTTGGGGCCGGTCGCCGTTCCGAAGAGATCGATGCGCCCGCTGCCGTCGCCGTGGTAGACGACCCCCGGAATCACGGTGGGCGCTTCGCGGTAGTCTCCGGGGAGGGCACGAAACCGGTTCTGGAATCCCAGGTAGGCTACCTTCACCTGTTCGGTCTGGGAGATCATTGCCTTCGAGCGGGCGCCGAAGATCATCTCCTGGCCCTTGAACACCACGCCCAGGGTGAGTGCCAGGATCAGCAGCATGAGCGCGATCTCCACGACGGAGATGCCGCGCTGCCGCGGCGCCGCGAACGGTTGGGGTCGAACCGGAAGATCGGGTCGCGGCATCTGTAGTCCCCTAGAGCAAACTGGCGGCACCGCAGTTCATCGACAGGGCCGGGGCCGTCGTATCCCAGCGTCCGGACCCGTTCACGCAGGCGCCACCGGAACCGGGGGCGAGCGGCGCGCTGCCGCTGCGGGCATATTCGGAGAATCGGAAGCTGCCGGTGAGCGCAGCGCCGTCGTCGATCTTCTGGTCCACCTGCGCCAGCAGTTCCGCCGGAATCTGGTTGCCGGTCTTGAGCGTGTGGTGCTGAGGCGCAGTGCCCGAAGTTGTCGCGTAGGCCGTGTCGTAGGCTAGATCGACGAAACCGCCGTAGCGGTTGCGCGGCAACGTCGCAGCGCTCGGAATCGCGTTGAACTCGTAGGCCCCCTGGATGAAATGCGCCTTTGACAGGTGGTCCCAAGCGAGTATGTCCTCCGCGGCGACCCCGTTCGGCGCAAACGGCGCGGCGTTGCTTTCCACGCGGCCGTTGCCATTGCCGCTGTACTGGACCCGCGGAATGTTGGTGACGGCGTCGGCGTAGTCGCCGGGCAGGCTGCGAAAACGGTCCTGGAATGCGAGGATCGCTGCGCGCTGACCATCATGCGCCGCGATCACATGACGCGCCTGGCCGTTGGAAATGAGGTTCTGGCCGAGCACGGCTCCGGCGAACAGCAACCCCAAGACGAGCAGTACTAGTGCCGACTCGATGATGGTGAGCCCCCGCTCGAAGCACGCACCCACCTTCGCGCTGGAGCAGCCCGCAAAGAAATACGCGCGCAGGGCCGATGGCCGTGCGCGCGCTGTCGGTTTCACCCTGGACGCGAGCAAAAGCTTTTCAAAACTACATCAGGCTCGTTCCGCCACAGTCGACGGAGGTGGTGCCGCCGGTCAGCTGCCAATTGAAAGGGGCAGCGGTCACGCAGGCTTGGGCTCCGCCCGGAGCGAGCAGCACAGCACCTCCCGGGTTGAAGTTCGTAAACACGAAAGATCCGGTCATCGGGTTACCGTCATCGATCTTGCGATCGACCTCAGCGGTGATCTCGACCGGAATCTGGTTGCCGCTCTTCAAATTGTGACGTTGCGGATTGGTAACCGCCGGATCGCCGTAGTTGGCATCGTAGGAAAGACGCACCTGCCTGCCGTAGGGGTTCTTGGGTGTGGTCAGATCTGATTCGGTCGTGGCAAACGTGTAGTTTCCGTTAATGAAGCCGGAGCGCGACAGATGAGCCCAGGCGAGGATGTGCTCCTCGACGACGCTACCGCCCACCGGGGTGGCGGCAACTTCGACGCGACCGTTGTTGTTGCCGTTCTGGTTAGCACCCAGGCCCTGGATGTTGGTGGTGGCGGCGGCATAGTCGCCGGGCAGTGCGCGGTAACGGTCCTGGAAGCCGTAGAAGGCGGCCTTGATGCCGTCCTGCTGCGAGATCAGGTTGCGCACACGGGCGCTGGTGATGAGTTCCTGGCCCTTGAGGATGCCCCCGAGGAGCAGGCCGATGATCACGAGCACGATCGCGATTTCGATCAGGGTGAAGCCTTGTTGCTGGGTGGATTTCATGATGGGAATCGTTGGTTGTGAAATGCGTGAGGTCTGGGGCGTGGTGCCGCGGCTTACATTAGACTCGTTCCGCCGCAGTCGACGGAGGTGGTGCCGCCGGTCAGCTGCCAATTGAAAGGGGCAGCGGTCACGCAGGCTTGGGCTCCGCCCGG
>JAIESW010000026.1 GCA_019745565.1 Burkholderiales bacterium | reverse complement strand
CCCATCGTGCTGGTTGAGCAGAACGTGCAGCGCGCCATCGCGCTCACGCAGCGCTACTACCTGATCGAGCGCGGCCAAGTGACGGCCCAGGGCGATTCGGCCAATGCGGCACATCGTGCGGACTTGCTTGAGAGGCTGAGCGTCTAGGGCTAGCTCTTCGCCTTTGCGCATCCATCGAGCATTGCTGCTGTTCCAGCATGGATGATGGAGGCCTCTACGGATTTAGTGGCCAGCGATCTCGCGCGCGTCCGGTCGGACAGGCGGCTTGCCGGATCCTGTTGGACGACCCGGCACCACCTTGAATCACTCCCACTCAATCGTAGCCGGCGGCTTCCCCGAGATGTCATACACGACCCGATTGATCCCTCGCACTTCGTTGATGATGCGATTTGACACCATGCCTAGCAGGCTATGTGGCAACTCCGCCCAGTGTGCCGTCATGAAATCCTGCGTCTGGACAGCTCTCAACGCGACCACGAACTCGTAAGTCCTTCCGTCGCCCATCACGCCGACGGACCGTACCGGCAGAAAGACCGCGAACGCCTGCGACGTGCGGTCGTACCAACCATGCGCCCGTAGTTCCTCGATGAAGATCGCGTCCGCGCGGCGCAGCAGATCAGCGTATTCACGCTTCACTTCACCCAGGATCCGCACACCGAGCCCCGGCCCCGGGAAAGGATGACGAAACACCATCTCGCGCGGTAGTCCCAACGCGAGGCCGAGCTCGCGTACTTCGTCCTTGAACAGTTCGCGCAGCGGTTCGAGCAGCTTGAGGTGCAGCGTTTCCGGCAATCCCCCCACGTTGTGGTGCGACTTGATCGTGTGCGCCTTCTTGGTCTTGCTGCCGGCCGATTCGATCACGTCGGGGTAGATGGTGCCCTGGGCCAGCCACTTCACGTTGCTGAGCTTTGCCGCTTCGCGCTGGAACACTTCCACGAACACGCGGCCGATGATCTTGCGCTTCTGCTCGGGGTCGTTGACGCCGGCAAGCTGCCCAAGGAACTCGTTGGACGCATCGACGTGGATCACCTTCACGCCCAGATTGCGGGCGAAGGTTTGCATCACCTGCTCTGCTTCGTTCAGCCGTAGCAGCCCATTGTCGACAAACACGCACGTGAGCTTGTCGCCGATGGCGCGATGGATGAGTGCCGCAGCCACCGATGAATCCACGCCGCCGGACAATCCGAGCAGGACTTCGTCGTTGCCCACCTCGGAGCGGATGCGACCCACCGCCTCGTCCACATAGTCCGGCATCTTCCAGTCGAAGCCGGCACCGCAGATCTCGTGCACGAAGCGATCGAGGATCGCCTTGCCTTGCAACGTATGCGTCACCTCGGCGTGGAACTGGATCGCATAGAGGCCCCGCGATTCATCCGCCATGCCGGCGATCGGCGTCGCCGCGTTGCTCGCGATAACCTTGAAGCCAGGGGGAATCTCCTCGACCTTGTCGCCGTGGCTCATCCAGACGTCCAGCAGCCCGTGGCCCTCGTCGTTGATCCGGTCCTGGATGTCGCGCAGCAGCCGCGAATGGCCGCGGGCACGAATCTCGGCGTAGCCGAACTCGCGCTTGAGCCCGTTGTGCACCTTCCCGCCAAGCTGTGCGGCCATGGTCTGCATGCCGTAGCAGACACCCAGCACCGGCACACCGGCGGAGAACACGCCATCGGGTGCACGGGGCGTTCCACCTTCGGTCACCGAGTTCGGTCCGCCCGAGAGGATGATGCCCTTGGCACCGAACGCCTTCACGAAGTCGTCGGTGACGTCGTAGGGATGGATCTCGCAGTAGACACCGGTCTCCCGCACGCGGCGCGCGATCAGCTGCGTGTACTGCGAACCGAAATCGAGGATCAGGATCTTGTCGTGCATGCGTCGTTGGTCAGGTGTGGAAAGAACAAGAGGCGCTTCGTGGGGCGCCTCTTGCGGGGGTCTCGATTCACGGTGGTGTTCAGTCCACGTGGTAGTTCGGTGCTTCCTTGGTGATCTGCACGTCGTGGACGTGGGATTCCTTGATGCCGGCCGAGGTGATCTCGACGAACTGCGCCTGCGAGCGCATGGCGTCGATGTTGCCGCAACCGACGTAGCCCATGCTCGCGCGCAGGCCGCCCATCAACTGGTGGATCACGTTCGTCACCGGGCCCTTGTAGGGCACGCGGCCTTCCACGCCCTCGGGCACGAGCTTGTTCTCGCTGGCGTCGGACGCGTCCTGGAAGTAGCGGTCGCTCGAGCCCTGCTGCATCGCCCCGAGGGAGCCCATGCCGCGATAGGACTTGTACGAGCGGCCCTGGAACAGCTCGATCTCGCCGGGCGCCTCTTCGGTACCGGCGAACAGGCCGCCGAGCATCACGGCATCCGCGCCCGCGGCGATGGCCTTGGCGACGTCACCGGAGTAGCGCACACCGCCGTCGGCGATCATCGGAACGCCCGTTCCGGCGAGTGCGGACGACACGTTCTGGATGGCGGTGATCTGCGGCACGCCGACGCCGGCGACGATCCGCGTGGTGCAGATGGAGCCGGGGCCGATGCCCACCTTGACGCCGTCGGCACCCGCATCGAGCAGCGCCTTCGCCGCGGCAGCGGTGGCGATGTTGCCGCCGATGACCTGGGCGTTGGGATAGTTGCGCTTGACCCAGCGCACGCGGTCCAGCACGTTCTGCGAGTGGCCGTGGGCAGTATCGACGACGATCACGTCGGCCCCCGCTTCGATCAGGGCGGCAGCACGCTCTTCAGTGCCTTCACCTACCCCGATGGCCGCCCCCACGCGCAGGCGACCGAACGTGTCCTTGCAGGCATTCGGGTGCTCGGAAGACTTCAGGATGTCCTTCACGGTGATGAGGCCCTTCAGCTCCCAGTCGCCGTTGATGACCAGCACGCGCTCCAGGCGATGCCGGTGCAGCAGCGACATGGCCTCTTCGCGCGTGGCGCCCTCCTTTACCGTCACCAGGCGTTCGCGCGGCGTCATGATGTTGCTGGCCGGCTGGTCGAGGTTGTCCTCGAACCGGAGGTCACGGTTGGTGATGATGCCGACCACGCGGCCGCTCTGCACCACGGGCAGGCCGGAGATGCGGTACTGGCGGGTCAGCTTCAGCACCTCGCGCACGGTCATGTCGGGCGAGATGGTGATCGGGTCCTTGACCACGCCGCTCTCGAAGCGCTTGACCTTGGCCACCTCGGCGGCCTGGGCCTTGGGCGTCATGTTCTTGTGCAGGATACCGATGCCGCCTTCCTGCGCGATGGCGATGGCCAGCCGGGACTCGGTGACCGTGTCCATGGCGGCCGACAGCAGGGGGATGTTGAGCTGGATGCTCCGGGTGAGGCGGGTGTGGAGGCTGACGTCCTTGGGGAGGACCTCCGAATGCGCTGGGACGAGCAGGACGTCGTCGAAGGTCAGCGCCTTCTGGATCACTTGCATGTTTCTGATCCTTCACACAAAAAGTTATTATACAGAATCGACCTCCCGAGCGGAACGACGTGCTGCAACGCGTCGTCAGCCCTCCGGCCCCTGATGAGCCCCCCGCATCGCAACCCCGATTCAACGCTGCGCGCGTTCAAGCGTTACTCCCTGACGACACTGCTCGCGGCTGGCATATTGCTAGCTTCGACAGGGACTTGCAGCGCCGAAACCGCAGATCAGGCGGAGGCGGCTCTGGCCGAAGCCGAAGTGGCCGTGGCCAAGGCCCGCGTCCGCGAAGCCCTGTGGCTGACGGCGTGGAACGCGCTGCTCGAAGCGCGGCGCACCCGCGTCTCGAACGACTACGCAGCGTCGGTGCGCTGGAGCACACGCGCCGCAGAACTCGCCGGTTTGGGGATCGCCCAAGCCGAACACGAAGCGCGATCGCCCCAGGGGCTTCGCGCCGGCAACACCGGAGGAACACCATGAACACCCGACTCGTTGCATGCCAGATCGCCGCCGCCCTCCTCTGCTTGAGTGCGAGCCATGCGTTCGCGATCTGCAAGTGGAAGGACGCAAACGGCCGCACCCAGTACTCCGATGCGCCGCCCGCGGGTGTCCAGTGCGAAGGCACGATCAAGGCGCCGCCGCCTGCCAATGCCGGCGCGGCCCCTGCGGCACCGCAGAGCTATCAGGAAAAGGAAATGGAGTTCCGCAAGCGCCGAGTGGAAAAGCAGGAAGCGGAGAAGAAGGCCGAGCAGGAAAAGCAGGCCGCCGAGGCAAAGAAGCAGAATTGCGAGGCTGCGAAGAGCCGCGTGCAAGGCCTGTCGCGCGGCGGCCGGGTGGGTCGCTACGACGCCAATGGACAGTTGTACTACCTGAGCGACGACGACATCGCGAAGGAACTGGCCGAGGCCCAGAAGCAGGCCGATCAGATCTGCAAGTCCTGAATCAGGTGCGGGCGCGTCGGCGCCGCGCCTCCTTCGGATCCGCGGTCAGCGGGCGGTAGATTTCGACGCGGTCGTCGGCGTGCACCGCCGCGTCGAGCGTGCTGCGGCGATTCCAGATGCCGACCATGAGGTCGGGTCCCTCGAGTTCCGGACAGGCCGCGAGCAATCCCGAGCGTTCGATCGCGTCGCGTACGGTTGCGCCCGGTTGCAGGACGATGCGCTTGCTCCACTGCTTCTGCGGCAACGCGTAGACCACCTCCACTTCGAAGGTCTCGGATTCAGCGGGCACCGTAGACCTTCTCGGCCCGAGCGACGAATGCCTCGATGAACGTCTTGGCGATGTGCTCGAACACCGGCCCCACGAGCTTGCCGAGAATGTGGCTGGCGAACTCGTAGTCGAGCTTGAATTCCACCTTGCACGCCTGCTCGCCCAGCGGCAGGAAACTCCACGTGCCGTCGAGATGGCGGAACGGGCCTTCCACCAGCTTCATGTCGATGCGCGACGGCCGCGACTTCGCGTTCTCGGTGGAAAAGCGCTTCTTCACGCCATGGTAGTCGATGAGGATGGAGGCGCGCGTCCGGTCCTCGTCCCGTGCCTCCACGGTGGTGCCGCCGCACCAGGGAAGGAACTCCGGATACTGCTCGATCGCGTCCACCAGCGCGAACATCTCTTCCGGGGTGTAGTGGACCAGCACCGAGCGCTCGACTCGAATCACGCCGCTTCGTCTTCCGTTCTCTTGCGTCGCATCGAGGGATGCGCGCCATCGGGACGGTAGAATAGCGAATTGAGATTGACCCGGCACGGCCGAGATGAGCATCGCCCAGAACAAGAAGGCCTTCCACGACTATTTCATCGAAGAGCGGCACGAAGCCGGTCTGGCGCTGGAAGGGTGGGAAGTGAAGGCTATCCGCGCTGCCCGCGTGCAGCTGCAGGAGGCCTACGTCATCGTCAAGGGTGCCGAACTGTTCCTGCTCGGGGCCCACGTGAGTCCGCTACCTACGGCTTCGACCCACGTTGATCCCGACCCGACGCGCACCCGGAAGCTGCTGATGCACGCGGAGGAGATCAGCAAGCTGATCGGTCAGGTGGAGCGGGCCGGGTACACGCTGGTGCCGCTCGATCTTCACCTCAAGCGGGGGAAGATCAAGTTGGAGATCGGGCTGGCAAAGGGCAAGAAGCAGCATGACAAGCGCGACGTGGAACGGGAGCGCGAATGGCAGCGGGAGCAACAGCGACTGCTGCGCAATAAGCGCTGAGTTCCA
>JAIESW010000061.1 GCA_019745565.1 Burkholderiales bacterium | reverse complement strand
TCCGAGAACGCTGCGGCGTCCCCGGCATTGAAGGTCGAAGGATCGGTCTGGCCGTGCAGCAGGTCCGTGGGCTTGGCGCTGGCCAATGCGGATTCGATGTCGGCGATCAGGGTGCGAAGCACGGTTCAGGGCTCCTGGGGCATTGCGTCAGACCCTGAGGTGAATCCGCCTGGGGATAGCGGGAAGCGTGTAGGCGCCTGCGGTGCCTCGACCGGGGCTTTCGTGGCCGGCTCCGGGGCGGCCGGCGTCGCGGGGGGCGTCGGAGGCGCTACGCCCTCGATGCGGGATCGCGGGGCCGGCCGTACGTGCTCGATCAGCCAGCGGCCAGTGTCGACGACCATGTGGACGAGGGATTCCTCGTGGAGGTCGCCATCGGCATCCTCCCAGGGGGCGATCCACAGGCGCAGTAGGCGCGGCGTGGACCGAATCGAGCCGCTGGCGGCGCCCGAGGAGGCTCCGGGCGCGATGGAGGATGCACCGTAGATCGCCGGCGTGGCAGGCGCGGGCGCCTTCTCGACGGGCTTAGCCGACTTCGGCGTGCCTTGCTTCGAATTGGCGTAGACACCGGATACGGACGTGCACATGGCGCCTTCGGGTGCCTTGCACGCGTAGCCATCCGCGCCCCCGACGCCGGACAGGGTGGAGGCGCAGCCCGAGAGCGTCAGAACGGCGAGGAGCGGCGGGGCGATAGCCGCGCGAATCGTCACGACTGCAGTCATCGACCGGCGCCCTTCGCAGAGACGGGACCTTCGGCACTTGCGGTCGAACGCGCGAGCCAGGCCTCGATCTGCGCGCTGCTGGCGGCGCCCGGCAGCACGCGCCCGTCGCCGGCTACCAGCGTCGGCGTGCCCGACACACCTAGACGGTCGCCAAGCGCGACATTGCGATCAACGGGATGCGGGCAATCCTTGGCCGAGACTTTCTCGTCACGCCACATCAACGCATGCCAGGCCGCGATGCGGTCTTTCGAGCACCAGACGGCGATTGCCTTGCTTCGCGCTTCCGGATGCAGCGATGCGATCGGCATCAGGAAGGTGTAGATCGTGACATCGGTGAGCCCCTTGATCTCCGCTTCCAGCCGGCGGCAATAGGGGCAGTCCGGATCGCTGAAGATCGCGAGCGTGCGCGCGCCCGTGCCGCGCACCTCCTTCAGCGCATCGGCGAGCGGCAGAGCCGCGAAGTCGATGCGTGCGAGGGAATCCTTACGCTCCGCCGTGATGTCGCGTTGCGCCTTCATGTCGTAGAAGTGCCCGAACAGGAAGTACTGGCCGGTCGCGTCCACGTAGGCGAGATTCGCGCCCATGACCACCTCGAAGACGCCCGGCCACGGCGTCGTGTTGACCTCTCCGAATCGGGTCGAGGGATAGAGGCTCTTCAGACGATCGGCGATCGAGGAGGGCGCCGCCGCGCGCTCCTGCGCAACTGAAGGAAGGGCGAAGGTCGCGCCGAGCAGGCAAAGGCAGAGCGCATAGCGAAGCTTACTGATCGTCATCGGTGTTTCTCCTCATCTGTTGTGTGCGTTCGGTGAGTTGCGGGAACTCCTCGCGATCCTGGGATGCGGCATCGAGGGAGCCCTGCAATGAAATGCCCTGCGTGATCACCACATCGACCGTGCGTCCGGCATCCACTTCGATTACCGGGAAAACCTTCTCGGCGAGGGTGATGTAGTACTGGGCGAGACGGTCGAGCGCGCGGCCGACACCGGTGCCGAACCCGGCTTCGAATTGCTTGCTCGGATCGACTGCCGTGGTCGCACCGAGCGGTGAGACAGAAAGCGTGGTTGAACTTTGTTGAAAGGCGTGGCCGATGCCGCTCGCCACGCCTGCGAGCAGTGCGTTCGCTAGGAGTTGTCCCTGTTTCGACACCAGCCGTCCGCGCATGCCAGCCTTGCCGTCTTCTCCCGCGACATAGCCCTTGACTGGAACATCGATGGCGGTGCCGTCACGCGTGACGCAGGAGAGCGACTCGGTGCGAATGTAGGCACGCTCCGAACTCATATCGCCGTACCCTGCGCCGACCACGAAGCATTCCTTGATCTTCGAGCGGAAGTGGTTGGGCAAGACAGCGTTGTCGACGAGGCGCAGCAGCACGGGCTGCGGATTGCGCTGAGACTGCCCGCCGGTGGGCGCATCCAGTCCCCCCAGGAGGATCGCCCGGGTGAAGGCGCCGCTCGGGATATAGCGTCGGGAGTCGCGAGGCGAGGTGCTGGGTCCCTTCGATGCCTCTGCCGGGATCTTTCCGGCCTTTGTGACGCTGGCGTCGGAGATCGAAACTGTGAGGATTCCCGCACCGCCACTTTGCACGACGGGGCCGACTACGGGACCGGCGGGCATGGTAAAGGGCGGAACGGCGCCAGTCCGTGTAGTCGATGGGGGCGGCGGAGGTGGGGGCAGGCGCAACGGCACGCTCTCAGCCGGCTCCGCGCCGGGGCGATCCGGTCCAAAGTTCGGGCGGGTGGCCGGGGCGGCAACTGGCGGTGGAGGCAGAGCAGTGAGGCCGCCGGATTCTAGCTTTTTCAGCCGCTCCAGCATCTCCTTGTTCTGTCCTTCCAGCTCGTTGTTCCGCTGCGACAACTCGCGTGAGCGTTGCTCGATGCCCTTCAACTGGGCATCGGCTTGGCCGCGCCATGCATCCTTGGGATCGACCTGGCCGCCGGGAGCGAGAATGTTGGTTAATTTGGGCTTCACAGGACGCTCGTTCGGGTCGCGAGAGCCCGTCAGCGACACGGAAAGCAGCGCCGCGCCGGCGATCAACCCGGCGATGCCGGCGAGCAGCAGGTACTGGCGACGTTTCACCGCGGACGCGGATACGGGTGTAGTGTCAGTCATTGGCGCGCCGCTCCCGGATCACGAAGAGATTGGTTGCCTCGCCCGGACGCAGGCTCGCGTGTTCCAGGCTCACCGCCATGACACCGGGCTTGTACAGGTCTCGCTCGACGAAGTTCACGTCGTTCTTTCCGATGTTGGCGATCTGGTACTTCTCGCCGACGATGCCTGTGCCGCGCCATTCGCGCTGCAGCGTGAGGCGCACCCCCGGCCACAGAGCGAGCTGAAGAGCTTGTTCGCGCACTTCCATGTCCTCGGGCAGCCCGTCGCTCGCCATCACGAGCAGCAGATTCTTCAGCGTGCGCACATGGAATCCGCTTTTTTCGGCGCGGGTAGTGCCGAGCGGATCGCGTCCTTCACGGATCACGATGGTGTCGCTCGGCGTATCGACTGGCTGCAGGAGCAGGGCGACCGTGCTGCGTTCGGAGGACACGAACAGATTGATGGGCTTGGTGCTCTCCGGCGAGGCAGGCCGAATGAAGATGTATCCCTTCTCCTCGTCCTTCTCCAGCGCAAACTCGCCGGCATTGCCGGTCACCTTGCGGATGCGACTGCGCTCGAAGCTGATACGCGTCACCTCCTTCTGCGAGATTTTTCCGAGCACGGTCTCACCGTCCTTTGCGTCCAGAATCTGGAGCGCGGAGGCCGGGTTACTGAGCAGCAGCGGGAGAAGGACGAGGCTGATTTTCAAGGGGGTCATTTGGATTGGTCTCACGAAATGCCTTGAGGAACACGCGACCGCCCGCGTACTGAAGCTCGATGGCATAACCCTTCGAGACTTCGGACACGCGTCGGTCGCTGATGAATGTGGTGAGCTGCCCGCGCACGCCGACTCGCAGATTGCGCTCATCGACGGAGAGGTCCTGCGCGCTGAACACCGTGGAGGCGCCGTCGCGCTTCAGGCGTTCCGCGGCTGCCATCAATGCGGTGCGCAGTTCGCCGTAGGAGCCCGGGGCCGCGTATTGCATCAACACCTTTGACTGGTGATCAACGCTTTGCGGCGTCACGTTGAGCGTCAGCTGCATGAGGAAGTACCCCATCTGTTCGAGGTACTCGCTGCTCACGCGCTCTGACTCCACCCAGAAGGTCTTGTTGATGGTGGGTGGTACCACCACCACGCGTTCATGTCTGGCCAACCGCACCGCGAACATCGCGAGGATCAGGTTCACGAGGATCGAACCCACCAGCAGGACGACGAGAAACGTCGTCGCCCGGCGCGCGCTGGCAAGATCCTCACGCATCCAGGCGAGCTTCATCCGACCAGTTCCCGTAGATGGGAGGGTGGCGTTCGCTTGAGACCCGTGACAGCAGCCGGCACATGCCAATACAACAAGTGCAGCGCGAAGGCCGGGTGCTTACCCGCCTTCGCGCGGCCGTAGGCCGAGGCGAGCAGCACGCCCATCGCGCAGCCGCTCAGAAAGAATCCGGAGATCATGCCGGCGAGCGCGGCGGCGAGCACGAGCAGCGCCACGTCGATATCCCACCAGAACATGCGCGGCGGATCGTTCAGCCGTCGCGGAATCTCAAGCGAAACGTCGGTCATCGTCGCGTCGCGATCAGATGACAGCCGTCATGATGCTGTCGATGATCGTCGGCACGTACACCATGAAGAGGGCGAACACGACGCCGGCCAGCGCCGGAATCGGCGAGGAGCGGGCGATGCCGATGCCGGCGCCCAGGATGAACGCGGCGATCGCGATCGATTTCCCGAGAAAACCGGTCGCCCAGTTGAGAAGCGTGGTGTACATCGTCTGGAACTCGGTGCCGGTGGTGCCGGCGAGGGCGGAACCGGCGGCGAGTGTCAGGACGAACGCGAGGGTGGTGCCAAGGACTGCGTGACTGCGGGACTTGCGCATGGCGTGGATCTCCAGTGATTGAGAGGAAGAGAGGCGATGGGACTGCGCGGGACAGGAGTTGGGGTCATCGGGGTGCCTCTCTAACGGGCCAGTGGCCCGGCGGGAGGGGCGACGGTGAGGTAGCGACGCACCTTTTCGACGTAGTTGCGGCGCAGGGCGGGGCTCGCGGCGTTGTACGCACCGACGGCTTCCCAGGTGTAGCCGAGGCGCGAGAC
>JAIESW010000046.1 GCA_019745565.1 Burkholderiales bacterium | reverse complement strand
CGACGCAGTCGGGGGAAGAGGTGTACATCCCCTCCCCCAGCTTCGCTGGGGGAGGGTTAGGGTGGGGGCCAGCGACGCACGCAGCCACGGCAGGAAGCGACCGCTGCTTAACGTTTAACCGTCCTGCACCGATACGCGCGGCCACGCAGCAGCGTGACGGTGCTCAAAAGACGGACTGATCCTCGAGACTCTCGGGGGGAGGAGACCGGGGCCCGCAAGGGCCCCGGTGCTTTTGTGGGTCCGGTTGCGAAGCCTCAGACGGTTGACGAGCGCAGACGCTTCGCGTTCATGACGAGATATCCCAGCAACCACACGAAGCACGCCAGCACAAACAGCTTGTTGATGAACCAGTTCGTGCGCCAGATCGTCCACTCGGGCGCGGACAGGAACAACACGAACTTGGTCCCCACGATCGCGATCTCGGCGATCGAGACGATGAGCGCGAACGCGAAGGTCCAGCGCCCCCAGTGCAGCAGGGACCAGGCGAGTACCAGATGCACCACGGGCCAGAAGTCCAGGAAGACGTAGGTCCCCGGTGGACTCCCCTCCGCGATCGCGTAGGCGAGCGGGAAGAGATACTTGATGACGATCGTCCATGCCGCGAGGATGCAGAGGAAATGGGCGATGAAGAGGCGTGTCGACGTCGGCGTCGCCGCGGAGACGGCCGTGTTCATGCGAGACGCAGCGCCGCATCGCGCGTGAGGTCGGCGATCGGAATTCCGGCCGGGCAGGCGTTCAGGCAGGCGCGATGGGTGCACGTGACGCACGCCGCCGCAGTGGCCTCGAGCATGCCGTATTCGTTGCGGGCCAGCACCGGGTCGCGATAGTCGACCGCATACATCCGCGTGCGCAGCACTTCGGCAATGGGAACGCTCTCGGGACAGCTCTCGCGGCAGGCGTTGCAGCCCGGCAGGCAGTAGTTGCCCGCCTGCAGCTCAGCGTAGCGCTCCAGCAGCTCGAAGTCGGATCGGCTCACTTTCGGATTGCCGGACGCCGCCACGTACTCGTCGATCAGGTCGCGGCCGGTCATGGAGATGACCAGCGCGTCGGCGTTCGGATTCGACAGGACCCAGCGGAACGCCGCCTGGGAGAACGTGCCGCCCGGGCGTTCGAAGGGCCGCATGTCGTTCAGCTTGCCCCCCATCAGCGTCTTCATCGCGACCACGCCGACATCCTTCTGCTTCGCCTTGGCGAGCACGCGCGGCAGATCCGGCTGGATCGCGGCCCAGTGGAACGTATGGCGCAGCTTGTCGACGAACTTGGGATCGTGGCCGAAGCTGAACGCGACCAGGATCACGTCCACCAGGTTCTGGTCGACGGCGTAGTCGAGGCACTCGACCAGTTCGCCGCCGTGGCCGGACATGCCGCGGAAGCGGATCTTGCCCTGCTTCTTGGCGGTTTCGGTGAACTCGAGCCATTCGGGATTCTTGATCCGGTCCACGTCGTTCACCGCATGGTTGAAGTAGATGTCGACGTGATCGGTCTGCAGGCGCTTCAGGCTGGCTTCGAGCGCCTTCATCATGTCGGCGCGCGTATCCGAGGCGCCGGACTTGCTCTTGGTGGAGAGCACGACCTTGTCGCGCTTGCCCTTGAGCGCCTCGCCGATGGCCTCTTCGGCGCTGCCCCAGCGATAGCTCTCGGCGCTGTCGAAGTAGTTCACGCCACGATCGAACGCGTAGCGCACGAGGTCCGCATCCGCCGAACTCGCGGATCCGAAGGAGATGTCGGAAACCTTCAACTCGGTGCGCCCGAGGCGGACGTAGCGCTGGATGGACGGCGGCTTGGGCTTCGATTGAGCCAGGGCGTCGGCCGCGGCCAGGCCTACCGCCGCGCCGGCGGTGAGCTGGAGGAATCGTCGTCGGTCGTTCATGGTTGCGTCTCCGCGATCGGTGGGCACTGCCCGCTGGGACGATGTTCGCACGGGAAGCGTTCCCGCGGGAATCGAGAGTCCGGCCGGAAGCGCTCGACTTATCCCTCCGAATCAAGGACCTCCGGCCTCGAGGCGGGACGGTTTGGCATTCGCCACGGCGGCAGCCCGGACTTGCGCCCTCGCCCGGGAAGCCGGACCATTGCAGCCCTGCCCGTTTCACCGCGTCCCCAGAGATCCCATGCAAACAGCCACCGCCGCCCCGATCAGCCAGACCGCCGTCCAGACCGCCATTGCAGAACTGCAGGCGCTGCTGGGCGATCGGCTCTCCACCAGCACCGGCGTCCGCGACCATCACAGCAAGGACGAGTCGTGGCACATCCCGCATCGTCCGGATGCGGTTGCCTTTCCCAACACGACGGAAGAGGTATCGAAGATCGTGCAGGTCTGCGCCAGGCACCGCGTTCCGGTCGTGGCCTACGGCACCGGCACGTCGCTCGAAGGCGCCGTCATCCCCGAATTCGGTGGCGTGGTGATCGATCTGGTCAATTTCGACCAGGTGCTGCAGGTCAACGCGGAGGACCTCGACGTGACGGTGCAGGCCCGCGTCACCCGCAAGCAGCTGAACGACTACATCCGCGACCAGGGCCTGTTCTTCCCGATCGATCCCGGCGCCGACGCTTCGCTGGGCGGCATGGCCGCGACGCGCGCCTCGGGAACCAACGCCGTGCGCTACGGGACCATGCGCGAGAACGTGCTGGGCCTCACGGTGGTGCTGGCCGACGGCCGCATCATCCGCACATCGCGCCGCGCCCGGAAGTCCGCTGCCGGCTACGACCTCACGCGCCTGTTCGTGGGCAGCGAAGGCACGCTCGGCATCATCACCGAGGTCACGCTGCGCCTCTACGGCATCCCCGAAGCGATGGCGGCCGCAGTCTGCTCCTTCGATTCGCTCGAAGGCGCCATCAACACCGTCATCCAGACCATCCAGCTCGGCGTGCCCATCGCGCGCATCGAACTGCTCGACGACGTGCAGATGGATTCAGTCAACCGCTTCTCGAAGCTCGACTATCCGGTGAAAGACACGCTGTTCGTCGAGTTCCACGGCACCGAGAACGGCGTCAAGGAACAGGCCGAGATCGTCCAGTCGATCGCAGCGGAGCATGGCGGCGGCGAGTTCAAGTGGGCCACCAAGCCGGAAGAGCGCAGCCACCTGTGGACCGCCCGCCACGACGTGACGTACGCCAACAAGGCGCTGCGTCCCGGCTGCGAGATCTGGGCGACCGACGTGTGCGTACCCATTTCGCGTCTCGCCGAGTGCATTCTCGAGACCAAGAAGGATCTCAAGGAAAGCTTCCTGATCGCTCCGCTCGTGGGCCACGTGGGTGACGGCAACTTCCACCTGGGCTTCCTGATCAATCGCGAAGACCCCAAGGAACTCGCGGAAGCCGAGCGCCTGAACGAACGTCTCGTGATGCGCGCGCTGTCCATGGATGGCACGTGCACCGGGGAGCACGGCATCGGACTCGGCAAGATGAAGTTCCTCGTCGCCGAGCATGGCGAAGCGGTGAGCGTGATGCGCGAAGTGAAGAAGGCGCTCGACCCGCTGGGGATCATGAATCCCGGGAAGATCTTCTCGATGTGAGGTAGGGGGCGCCTTTCAGTCAGAGGCTCCCCAATCCCAACCTTCCCCCGACGAAATCGGGGGAAGAGGTGTACATCCCCTCCCCCGCGCAACGCGCGGGGGAGGGTCAGGGTGGGGGCAAGCGGCGTGCCGGCAAGGGAGGCAACGTCGAACGGCACCGCGACATCGTGACGACGCCGGAGCCCACCCTTTCGTCTATCCTTCGCCCGATGCGGCTGCCTCGCGCCATCTGGGCCCTCGGGCTCGCATCGATGTTCATGGACGCCTCGTCCGAGTTGATACATGCGCTGCTGCCGGCGTTCATGGTCACCGTGCTCGGCGTAAGCGTGATGGCGGTCGGAGTCATCGAAGGCGTGGCGGAAGCGACGGCCGCGATCGTGAAGGTGTTCTCCGGCGCGTTGTCCGACTGGATCGGCCGCCGCAAGCCTCTGGTGGTTCTCGGCTACGGGCTGGCCGCGCTGACCAAACCCATGTTCCCGCTCGCGGGCGGTATCGGGACCATCGTCACGGCACGCTTCATCGACCGCATCGGCAAGGGCATCCGCGGCGCTCCGCGTGATGCGCTGATCGCCGATGTCACGCTACCCGAGCAGCGCGGTGCTGCGTATGGCCTGCGCCAGTCTCTCGACACGGTCGGCGCCATCGTCGGTCCGCTGCTGGCTCTCGCCTTGATGTTCGTGCTTGCCGGCGACATCCGCATGGTCTTCTGGGCAGCGGTCGTACCGGCCGTGCTGTGCGTTGCATGCATCGTGCTGTTCGTGCGCGAACCCGAGCAGACCCATCGCGACACGCGACGACGGATTCCGCTGTCGCGTCCGGAGCTGTCCCGCCTTCCTCGACGCTATTGGTGGGTTCTCGCCTTCGCCTCCGTGCTCACGCTGGCGCGCTTCAGCGAGGCGTTCCTCGTATTGCGCGCGCAGGACGTCGGTCTGGCGCTCGCCTGGGTACCGGTCGTGATGGTCGTGATGAGTACCGTCTACGCTGCTGCCGCGGTGCCTGCCGGGATCGCGGCGGACCGGATGAGCCGGCGATCGCTGCTGCTTTGGGGACTGGGCGTGCTGATCGTGGCGGATCTGGTGCTCGCACGCGCGACCGATCCCCTCTCCACCTTCGTTGGTGCTGCGCTGTGGGGCCTGCACATGGGTCTCACACAGGGACTGCTGTCGGCGCTGATCGCAGACGCGGCACCGGCGGATCTGCGCGGGACGGCCTTCGGGGTGTTCAATCTGGTGAGTGGGGTGTTTCTGCTCATCGCGAGTTCGTTGGCGGGATTGTCGTGGACCGTGTACGGGCCGGGGCTGACGTTCGTGATGGGGGCGGTGTTCACGATGGTGGCGGCGGTGGGATTGGTG
>JAIESW010000090.1 GCA_019745565.1 Burkholderiales bacterium | reverse complement strand
ACGCTCCCCCACGCTCCTTGCGGTCGCTGCCCCCTGAGGGGGCGCATCAGTGGCTTGGGGCGGCCCGGCGCCACTGAGATGAACGCTCCCCCACGCTCCTTGCGGTCGCTGCCCCCTGAGGGGGCGCATCAGTGGCTTGGGGCGGCCCGGCGCCACTGACATCCTTCTGCTGTGCCCGCCGTTGCGCTATGCTGCGTTAGCTGCAACACAGCGGGAGAGAGCGGGTCGCCAAGCACGATCCGCCGCCGAAGGCGCAACCACCCGGAATCGCTCAGGCTTCCCGTACCGCTGTGGCGGGGCGCGCGAGCGCTCCGGTGGCGACTCTGGAGAGACCGGTGTTCAAAGACACCGGCGCCGAAGGGGCAGGCGGTCCGCGAGCGGGCTCACCGAACTCTCAGGCAAACGGACAGAGGGGTGACACGTCAGTCGGGTGCCTCGCGCCGAACCGGATGACGGTCGTTGCCTTTTCCTCGTCCAGCCGGAGCCGCGATGCCACTGCGCACACCCTTGTACGACACGCACCTCGCCTGCGGGGCGAAGCTCGTGGATTTCGGCGGCTGGGAGATGCCGCTGCACTACGGCTCGCAGGTGGACGAGCATCATCAGGTACGCCAGGCCGCGGGCATGTTCGACGTGTCGCACATGCTGGGCGTCGACGTCACGGGGCCGGGCTCGCCGGCGTTCCTGCGTCGCCTCCTGGCCAACGACATCGCCAAGCTCGACACGCCTGGCCGCGCGCTCTACACCTGCATGCTCAACGAGAACGGTGGGGTGGTGGACGATCTCATCGTCACCCTGCTCGGTCCCGGGCGCTTTCGTCTCGTGGTGAACGCCGCCACTGCCGAGAAGGATCTCGCCTGGATGAACGCACGCATCGCGGTGGACAGAGTCGATGCGAAGCTTGTGCCGCGCCGCGATCTGGCCATGATCGCCATCCAGGGTCCGCAGGCCCGCAACGCCGTCTGGTCCGCCTGGCCCGAATCGCGTACCGCCGCCGAGAGCCTGAAGCCCTTCCACGCGGCCGAAGTCGGGCAACGCCTCGTGTCCCGCACCGGTTACACCGGCGAAGACGGTTTCGAGATCGCCCTGCCGGCGAGGGAAGCACCAGCGTTCTGGGAATCGCTGCGCAAGGCCGGCGTCGCACCGTGCGGCCTCGGCGCGCGCGACACGCTGCGGCTCGAGGCCGCGATGAATCTGTACGGCAACGACATGGACGAAACCACGTCCCCGCTGGAGAGCGGCCTCGCGTGGACGGTCGATCTGAAGGATGCGACTCGCGACTTCGTCGGACGCGGTGCGCTCACTGCAGCAGCGCCGAAGCGCACGCTGGTGGGGCTCAAGTTCCTCGATCGCGGTGTGTTGCGCGCCCATATGAAAGTCGCCACCCCTGCAGGCGAAGGCGAGATCACCAGCGGCACGTTCTCGCCGACCCTCGGCTTCTCCATCGCGCTCGCCCGCCTGCCGAAGGCGGACGGCCTCGATCCGCAACCCGGTTCCGACGTTGAAGTCGACGTGCGCGGCAAGCTGCTGCCCGCGCGCGTCGTCAAGGTTCCCTTCGTGCGCCACGGCAAGGCGCTCATCTCATGAGGTCACGATGAATCTACCCGCAGAACTGAAGTACGCGAAAACCCACGAATGGGTCCGTTCCGAGAGCGACGGCACGCTCACGATCGGCATCACCGACACCGCGCAGGAGATGCTGGGTGACATCGTCTTCGTCGGCGACGTCAAGGTCGGGGCCAAGCTTGCGGCGGGCGATGCGGCTGGTGTGGTCGAGTCGGTCAAGGCGGCCTCGGACATCTATGCACCCGTGGCCGGCGAGGTCCTCGCCTTCAACGGTTCGCTCGAGGACTCGCCGCAGCAGATCAACGAGAAGCCCTACGAGGCCTGGATCTTCAAGCTGAAGGCCGAGAAGCCGGGCGATCTCACCGGACTGCTCGACGCCGCCGGCTATGCCGCTGCCCAGGAATGACGTCATGAAACTTGCGGCGCTGGAACAGCCCGACGAGTTCATCGGGCGTCACGTCGGACCGGACGACGAGGCGATCGCACAGATGCTGCGCATCGTCGGCGCCGCATCGCTCGACGAACTGATCGCCCAGATCGTGCCGGAGCGGATCCTGTCGAAGGCTCCGCTCGATCTGCCCGGCCCTCGCACCGAGGCCGACGTGCTGGCAGAACTGGAGCGGATCGCAGGCCGCAATCGCCTGTTCCGCAGTTTCATCGGCCAGGGCTACCACGGCACGCGCACGCCGGGTGTGATTTTGCGCAACGTGCTGGAGAACCCGGCCTGGTACACCGCCTACACGCCGTATCAGCCGGAGATATCCCAGGGCCGTCTCGAAGCGTTGCTCAACTTCCAGACCATGGTCGCAGACCTGACCGGGCTGCCCATCGCGAACGCATCGCTGCTCGACGAAGCGACGGCCGCGGCCGAGGCGATGGTGCTGGCCCGTCGTCACGCGAAGTCCCGGAGCAACACGATCATCGTCGCGGGCGACTGTCATCCGCAGTCGATCGCGGTCATCCGGACCCGCGCGGAGCCGCTGGGCATCGAAGTGAAGGTGGGCTTCGCGCCGGAACTCATGAAGCAGGGCGACTATTTCGCCGTGTTCGCGCAGTATCCCGCCACGTCCGGTCAGGTCCACGACATGCGACCGCACGCGGAGGAAGCCCATGCCGAGGGCGCGCTGTTCCTGGTGGCAGCCGATCCGCTGGCGCTCACGTTGCTCGAAGCACCGGGCGCCTGGGGCGCGGACGTCGTCGTCGGCAGCTCGCAACGCTTCGGCGTGCCGATGGGCTACGGCGGGCCGCACGCCGCGTTCATGGCGTGCCGCGACGAGTTCAAGCGCTCGCTCCCCGGCCGCCTGGTGGGCGTTTCGGTGGATGCCCACGGCAACCGTGCGCTGCGTCTTGCACTGCAGACACGCGAGCAGCACATCCGCCGCGAGAAAGCCACGTCGAACATCTGCACCGCCCAGGTGCTGCTCGCGGTGATGGCGAGTCTCTACGCCGTGTACCACGGCCCCGAAGGTCTTCAGCGGATCGCGCGGCGCGTGCATGCGCTCGCCTGCGTGTTCGCGGAAGGGCTCCGCAAGCTGGGCTTCGCGCCCATGGCTGCGCGGTTCTTCGACACGCTTACCGTGCCGCTCGGCGAGCGCAAGGACAAGCTCCTGGAGCTGGCCCGCGAACGTGGCATCAATCTCCGTGACTTCGGCGCATGGCCCGCCATCGGCATCGCTTTCGACGAGACCCATGGAACCGCCGACGTGGAAGCGCTGCTCGCCGTCTTCGCGGTGATCGCCGGCAAGCCCGCCCCGTCGCTGGGCGACTGCGAACGCGACGCCCACAGCGCCCTCCTGCCCGAGCTGCAGCGCGAGACACCGTTTCTCACGCATCCCATCTTCAACACGCTGCACTCGGAAACCGCGATGCTGCGCTACCTGCGGCGCCTCGCCGACAAGGATCTCGCGCTCGACCGCACCATGATCCCGCTCGGTTCGTGCACGATGAAGCTCAACGCGACGACCGAGATGATTCCGGTCACCTGGCCGGCCTTCGGTGCGCTGCATCCGTTCGTCCCCGCTGACCAGGCCGAGGGCTATTCCGACCTGATCCGCGGGCTCGAGGCGGCGCTCTGCGAGATCACGGGCTACGACGCGGTGAGCGTGCAACCCAATTCGGGCGCGCAAGGCGAGTTCGCGGGATTGCTGGCGATCCGTGCGTACCACCAGGGCCGCGGCGAAGGCCATCGCAACGTATGCTTGATCCCTCAATCGGCGCACGGCACCAATCCGGCCTCGGCCCACATGGCCGGTATGGAAGTGGTCGTGGTCGATTGCGACGACCGCGGCAACGTCGACCTTGCCGATCTGAGGGCCAAGGCCGATGCCCATGCAGCCGACCTCGCGGCGCTGATGGTGACCTACCCTTCGACCCACGGTGTCTTCGAAGACACCATCACCGACATCTGCGACATCGTGCACGCCCACGGCGGTCAGGTGTATCTCGACGGTGCCAATCTCAATGCGCTGGTGGGTGTGGCGCGTCCCGGAAAATTCGGGGCGGACGTATCGCACCTCAACCTGCACAAGACGTTCTGCATTCCGCACGGCGGCGGCGGCCCGGGTGTCGGACCCGTGGCCGTGCGTGCGCACCTCGCGCCCTACCTGCCCGGCAATCCTTCGGGCAGCACCGGTGGGGTCGGTCCGGTCAGCGCGGCGCCCTTCGGCTCCGCCGGCATCCTGCCGATCTCATGGGCGTACATCGCACTCATGGGTGGTTCGGGGCTCGAGCGCGCGACCAAGGTGGCCATCCTCAACACCAACTACATCGCCACCCGGCTTAATCCGCACTATCCCGTGCTCTACTCGGGCCGCGGCGGGCGCGTGGCCCACGAGTGCATCCTCGACATCCGTCCGATCAAGGACGCGACCGGCATCAGCAACGAGGACATCGCAAAGCGTCTCATCGACTACGGATTCCATGCACCGACCATGAGCTTCCCGGTGGCCGGCACGCTGATGATCGAACCCACCGAGAGCGAATCGAAAGTGGAACTCGATCGCTTCATCGACGCCATGATCGCCATCCGCGAGGAGATCCGTGCCGTGGAGCGCGGCGAGCTGGATCGCGACGACAATCCATTACGCAACGCGCCGCACACCGCCCCCATGTGCCTGGCGGAGGAATGGGCGCATGACTACACCCGGGAGCGCGCGGCTTATCCGCTCCCCTCGCTCCACGCGAGCAAGTACTGGGTACCCGTCGCCCGTGTGGACAACGTGCATGGGGATCGCAATCTCGTGTGCTCGTGTCCGCCGGTGACGGAATACGCTTGAGGTTGCGGGGGCG
>JAIESW010000072.1 GCA_019745565.1 Burkholderiales bacterium | reverse complement strand
TCGGCTATCCTTCCGCCCCTTCCGGAGAGGTGGATGAGCGGTTTAAGTCGCACGCCTGGAAAGCGTGTTTAGGTGAAAACCTAACGCGGGTTCGAATCCCGCCCTCTCCGCCACATGAACAAAGGCCCCGTTTCCGGGGCCTTTTCACTGCCGCTGACGTAGGCCCCGCTACTTCACCGCCTGCTTCAACTGCTGCAGGATCGCCGGGTTCTCCAGGGTCGACACGTCCTGGGTGATCTCCTCACCCTTGGCCAGCGCCCGCAGCAGCCGCCGCATGATCTTGCCGGAGCGGGTCTTGGGCAGGTTGTCGCCGAAGCGGATCTCGTCCGGCTTGGCGATGGGGCCGATCTCCTGGCCGACCCAGTTGCGCAGCGTGGTTGCGATCTCCTGGGCGGCCACGCCCTCCGGACGGGCGCCCTTCAGCACGACGAAGGCGACGACCGCTTCGCCCTTGATGTCGTGCGGTTTGCCCACGACGGCTGCCTCGGCGACCAGCGAGTTCGCCACCAGCGCCGATTCGATCTCCATGGTGCCGAGGCGGTGCCCCGACACGTTGAGCACGTCGTCGATGCGGCCCATGATCCAGAAGTAGCCGTCCATGTCGCGGTTCGCACCGTCGCCGGCCAGGTAGTAGCGGCCCTGGAAATCCTCGGGGTAGTAGCTCTTCTTGAAGCGCTCCGGATCGCCCCAGATGGTGCGGATCATCGAAGGCCACGGCTTCTTGATGACGAGGATGCCACCCTTGCCCTTTTCCACGTCCTGGCCGGTCTCGTCGACGATGGCAGCCATGATGCCGGGCAGGGGCAGGGTGCACGAACCGGGCTTGAGCGGCGTCACGCCGGGCAGCGGTGTGATCATGTGGCCGCCGGTCTCGGTCTGCCACCACGTGTCCACGATCGGGCAGCGCCCGCCGCCGACGACTGTGTGGTACCACATCCATGCTTCAGGATTGATCGGCTCGCCCACGGAGCCCAGCAGACGCAGGCTCGACAGGTCGTATTGCTTCGGCAGATCGCCACCTGCCTTGATCAGCGAGCGGATGGCTGTGGGCGCGGTATAGAAGATGCTGACCTTGTGGTTCTGGATCATCTTCCAGAACCGGCCGGCGTCGGGATACGTGGGCACGCCCTCGAATACGATCTCGGTAGCACCGACCGCCAGCGGGCCATAGGCGATGTAGGTGTGGCCCGTAACCCAGCCTACGTCGGCCGTGCACCAGAAGACGTCGGTAGGTTTGATGTCGAACGCCCACTGCATCGTGAGGATCGCGTGCAGGATGTAGCCGCCGCTCGAGTGCTGCACGCCCTTGGGCTTGCCGGTGGAACCCGAGGTGTAGAGGATGAAGAGCGGATGCTCGGCTTCCACCCATTCGGGTTCGCACACGTCCGGCATGCCGCGCACGAGGTCGTCCCACCAGACGTCGCGCGGGGCGTGGAAGTGGACGTCGTCGCCGGTGCGGCGATACACCACGACGTGCTTGATGCCGTCGCAGCCGCCCATGGCGAAGGCTTCATCGACTGCGGGCTTGAGCGGGATCGCCTTGCCGCCGCGGTATTGCCCGTCGGCGCAGATCACCGCTACGGCACCGGCGTCGATGATGCGCTCCTGCAGGCTCTTGGCGGAAAAGCCGCCGAACACCACGGAGTGCGTCGCACCGATGCGGGCGCAGGCCTGCATGGCGACTACGGCTTCGATCGACATGGGCATGTAGATGAGCACCCGGTCGCCCTTCTTGATGCCGAGCTTCTTCAGCCCGTTCGCGAACTGGCAGACGCGGTGGTACAGCTGCTTGTAGGTGATCTTGGTGACCGAGCCGTCGTCGGCCTCGAAGATGATCGCCACCTTGTCGGGCTGGGTCTTGAGATGCCGGTCGAGGCAGTTGTACGAGACGTTGAGGCTGCCGTCCTGGAACCACTTGAAGAAGGGCGCCTGCGATTCGTCCAGCACCTGTGTGAACGGCTTGTGCCACAGCACGTGCTCGCGGGCGAGCCGCCCCCAGAAGCCGGCGTAGTCGCTCTCGGCCTCGGCGCACAGCTTCCGGTAGGCCTCCATCCCCTTCACGTTGGCCTGGGCGGCCAGTTCCGCGGGCGGGTCGAACACCCGGGTCTCGTTCAGGACGGATTCGATCGTTGTCATGGTGAGTCTCCGTGTCGTCTTGTTGAGCGGGTGTCCCCGAGTCCGGGCGACGCCTTTCCCTCATCCCCGGCTCTTCTTCCGGAGGGAGAAGAGGGGCACCCCGCTCCCTTCAGGAGAGGGACAGAGGATGAGGGCAGGTTCTCAGCTGATGTTGCCTTGTATCCCAAGGCCCGCGCAACCCGCTTGATCCGCCTCAACACCCGTGTCCGAGCGCCCGCCGGCGAGGGCCTTCGCGTATACTTGCAGGCTCTTCTGCGGGCCGTGTGAGCACGGCCCGCCGGTTTCCTTTCGATCCCTCCGATGACCACGATCGCCCAGCAGGACTTCATCGAGAGCATCGCCGACGCGTTGCAGTACATCTCGTACTTCCACCCGGTCGACTACATCCGCAACCTGAACCGCGCCTACGAACTGGAGCAGTCCGAGGCCGCGAAGGACGCGATGGCGCAGATCCTCATCAACTCGCGCCTCTGCGCGGAGGGTCACCGGCCCATCTGTCAGGACACCGGGATCGTCAACGTCTTCCTCAAGGTGGGGATGAACGTGCGCTGGGACGCGACGATCGGCCTGGAGGAGATGGTCAACGAAGGTGTTCGCCGCGCCTACAACCACCCGGACAACAAGCTGCGTGCCTCGGTCCTCGCGGACCCGGCCGGCACCCGCAAGAACACCAGGGACAACACGCCCGCCGTCCTCCAGGTGAGCCTGGTGCCCGGCGACAAGGTCGAAGTGGAAGTGGCCGCCAAGGGCGGCGGCTCCGAGAACAAGTCGAAGTTCGTGATGCTCAACCCGTCCGACTCCATCGTCGACTGGGTGATGAAGACCGTGCCCACCATGGGCGCGGGCTGGTGTCCGCCGGGCATACTCGGCATCGGCATCGGCGGCACCGCCGAGAAGGCGATGCTGATGGCGAAAGAGTCGCTGATGGAGCCCATCGACATGCAGGAACTCATCGCGCGCGGTCCGAAGTCGCGCATCGAGGAACTGCGGATCGAACTGTACGAAAAGGTCAACGCGCTCGGCATCGGGGCCCAGGGCCTCGGTGGCCTCACGACGGTGCTCGACATCAAGATCAAGGACTACCCGACCCACGCCGCCAGCCTGCCGATCGCGATGATTCCCAACTGTGCGGCCACGCGGCACGTGCACTTCGAGCTGGACGGTTCCGGCCCGGCACGGCTCGACCCGCCCAGCCTGGACGACTGGCCGCGGCTTACCTACGACACCTCCAAAGGCAAGCGCGTGAATCTGGACACCGTCACGCCAGCGGAAGTGCAGACGTGGCAACCGGGTGAAGTGCTGCTGCTCAACGGCAAGCTGCTCACCGGCCGCGATGCCGCCCACAAGCGCATGGTGGACATGCTCGCCAAGGGCGAGCCGCTGCCGGTGGATTTCACCAACCGCTTCATCTACTACGTGGGGCCGGTCGATCCGGTCCGCGACGAAGTGGTGGGGCCGGCCGGGCCGACCACCGCCACGCGCATGGACAAGTTCACGCGCACGATGCTCGAGAAGACCGGCCTCATCGGCATGGTGGGCAAGGCCGAGCGCGGCCCGGCGGCGATCGAGGCCATCCGCGACCACAAGGCGGTCTATCTCATGGCGGTGGGCGGCGCCGCCTACCTCGTGTCCAAGGCCATCAAGGGTGCGCGCACCGTGGCCTTCGCCGACCTCGGCATGGAAGCCATCTACGAGTTCGACGTGAAGGACATGCCGGTGACGGTCGCGGTCGATGCCCGCGGCACGTCGGTGCACCAGACCGGTCCGCGCGAGTGGCAGGCGCGCATCGGCAAGATTCCGGTGGCGGTGGCCTGACGCTCATCGCCGCGTTACAAGCTCAATGGCGGGCCTCCCCGCATTGCATGGTGGTGAACCTGGTCAGGTCCGGAAGGAAGCAGCCACAGCCATTCTCTGCAAGTGCCGGGGGCAGGGCTCGCCACCCTACGCGACGCCGTTGCCTTTGGACCTCCGGTCCGACGGCAACGGCACGCTCGGTGGCGATTCTCGCGGAATGTTCACGAACAAGGGGCGGGCCCCTTGTTTATCCCCCGAGAGAGTGGATCTTGGGTCGAGATGGGGTACGGCGTCGCTTGGCTTCGAGGGAGTGCGGTTGCGGGCAGTGAAGCTCTCGGGTGGTGGCAATGAAGCTCGCTTTGGCAAGCGTCGCAACGTTCCTGCGCTTGGGTCCGAACAGTGTCTCCACAGGGCAGCATCCGTGACCGCATCGATGTCTTCTTCTGTCGGCGCTTTTTGATTTACCCTTTCGCATGACCCTCGCTCTTGCCCGCAAGTATCGGCCGCGCACCTTCACCGAGGTGATGGGGCAGGAGCACGTGGTGCGCGCACTGACCAATGCGCTCACGCAGAACCGGCTGCACCACGCCTACCTGCTCACGGGGACGCGCGGGGTCGGCAAGACCACGCTGGCGCGCATCATCGCCAAGGCGCTCAACTGCGAGACCGGAATCACGGCCACCCCGTGCGGCGTGTGCGGAGCGTGCAAGGAGATCGACGGCGGGCGTTTCGTCGACCTGATCGAGCTGGACGCCGCCTCCAACACCCAGGTGGACAGCATGCGCGAGCTGCTGGAGAACGCGCTCTACGCACCCACCAGCGGCCGCTTCAAGGTCTACATCATCGACGAAGTGCACATGCTCTCGCGCAACGCGTTCAACGCGATGCT
>JAIESW010000081.1 GCA_019745565.1 Burkholderiales bacterium | reverse complement strand
ATGGTCGCACTGCGCTATGCCGACTACGGCTACATCCTCGAGAATGGCCGCGTGGTGATGGACGGCGACGCCGAAGAACTGCGCAGCAACGAGGACGTGAAGGAGTTCTACCTCGGCCTGTCCACCTCCGGCCGCAAGAGTTTCCGCGACGCGAAACACTATCGCCGGCGCAAGCGCTGGCTCGCCTAGAATGACCTCCACGCTCCCTGCGGTCGCTGCCCTCCGAGGGGGCGCGTCAGTGGCTTGGGGCGGCCCAGCGCCACTGACACCATGAAAGACCACCGCTACCTGGACGATCTGGAAACCCGTTCGCCCGAAGTGCGCGAACGCGCGCTGTTCAACGCCCTGCCCGACCAGATCGCCAACGCGAAGAAGAACGCGCCCTACTTCGGCAAGCTGCTGGCCGACGTGGCACCGCACCGCATCTCGAACCGGGCCGCACTCGCGCAGCTTCCCGTCACGCGCAAGTCCGATCTGCTCGCGCTGCAGAAGGCGTCGCTGCCCTTCGCCGGCATGACCGCGGTCAAGGTCTCGCAGCTGGGCCGCGTGTTCGCTTCGCCCGGGCCGATCTACGACCCGCAGGGCGATCGCAAGGATTTCTGGGGTTTCGCGCGCGCGCTCTATGCCGCCGGCTTCCGCGAAGGCGAGCTGGTGCACAACACATTCTCATACCACTTCACGCCCGCCGGATTCATGATGGATCTCGCCGCGCAGGCGATCGGGTGCCCGGTGTTTCCGGCCGGCGTGGGCCAGACCGAACTGCAGGTGCAGACCATCTCCGATCTGAAGCCGACTGCTTACGCAGGCACGCCCTCGTTCCTCAAGATCATTCTCGAGAAGGCCGACGAGATGAAGGTCGACGTCTCGAGCCTGAAGAAGGCCGCCGTGAGCGGTGAGGCCTTCCTCCCGCCGGTGCGCAAACTGCTGGAGGAGCGCGGCATCGCGGGCTTTCAGTCCTACGGCACGGCCGACCTGGGTCTCGTGGCCTACGAGACCGAAGCGCGCGAAGGTCTGGTGGTGGACGAGGGCGTGATCGTCGAGATCGTGCGCCCCGGAACCGGCGATCCCGTTGCAGAGGGCGAAGTCGGCGAGGTCGTCGTCACGACTCTCACGACCGAGTATCCGCTGATTCGCTTCGCCACTGGCGATCTCTCCGCGGTGCTGGCAGGCGTGAGCCCCTGCGGGCGCACCAACATGCGCATCAAGGGCTGGATGGGACGGGCGGACCAGACCACCAAGGTCAAAGGCATGTTCGTGCACCCGTCGCAGGTGAACGAAGTGGTGAAGCGCCACCGCGAGATACTCAGGGCACGCTTGAGCGTGACCCACGACGCCGATCGCAATGACGTGATGACTCTCGCCATCGAGGTGGACGGCACACCGGCGCACGGGTTCGTGGAAGCCGTCGCCACGTCGGTGCGCGAGATCTGCAAACTGCGTGGCGACATCGCGCTCAAGCTGCCGGGGACCCTGCCGAACGACGGCAAGGTCATCGAGGATCTGCGGAAGTACGATTAGCTCGCCATCACGAGCGGCCCGGATAGCCGGCGTCTCGCGAGCTGCGCACGGCAAGCACGAACACCGTCTCTATCTCCGGAATGTACCGATAGAGTGCAAGGTAGCTGCGTATGCCGCGTCCGATCACGAGTTCGCGCTTTCCGCCCTCGGTGGGGCGTCCGATCAGGGGATTGGACTCCAGGACAGAGATGGCCGCGATGATGTCCGACACCCGGTACGCAGCGTCTCCCACCTCGTGCAGGAGCAGATGATCGAGAATCCGGTCGAGATCGTCCGCGACTTCCGCCGCGGCTTCGACCCGCGCCACGTCAGCGTGCGAGCTTTTTCGCCGTCGGGCGCCGCGCCGGCTTGCCGGCGAGGCGATCTTCCAGATACTTGCGCATCTCGCTCCACGGGATGGTCTTGCCCGAAGCCACGATCTCGGCGTAGCGGCGCTCGGCGGTATCGTTGAAATCCCCGCCGCGCTCCGCCTGTTCAGTCTTCTCGGCGATGGCTTCCACGACGAAATTGTGCGGCGTGGTGCCCGCCCGCTTGGCGGCCGCAGCAACACGCGCCTTCAATGCCTCGGGCAGCCGGATTGTGGTCGTCGACATCGCGAAGACTTACCTCTGGTTTCCTCGAACGAATCGAACGTAGCACAAGTGTGCCACGTCCGGCAATCGACTACCTGGAGCCCCGGGTCTCCGCCTGCGCCGTCTTGAACGGCGGAAAATACGGAATCCCGTAGCGGTCGAGCAGTGCCTGCAGTTCACCGGAGGCCGCCATCGCCACCAGCCGTTCCTCGAGGAACGCTCGCAACCCGGTTTCCTTGTCCGCCACCGCCCAGGCATTGTTCCAGTTGAATGCATCCTCGGGCATGTAGCTTTCGATCACGTACACCGTCCGATCGGGAAACTGCCGTCGCGACTCGGCGAGGCTGGTGGAGGGAATCAGCGCGGCGGCCACCTTGCCTTCCGCCATCGCCTGGATGACGCGACGCGCTTCCGGAAAGCTCTCGTACTTCAACCCTTCGGCGTTGAGCAGTTTCTCGGTGGGCGAGAAGTAGGTGGCCCCCATCGGCGTCTTGTTCTTCGCGAGCTCGGCGAGACCGGTCGACTTGAGGGCGGGATCGAACGTCACCAGCACATAACGCACGCCGAACGTGGGTTCGATCAGCGTGAGCTTCGACTTCTTCAATGGTCCCGCGTCGCCACCCGTGCCCAAGCCCAGGAAGACGTCGCACACCCCCTTGCCGATCGTGGTGCGGAAGGCGCGGTTGAGTCCGCCGCGGTTCGCGGTGTTGACCCACACGAACTGGGCTTCCCAGCCTTCCTTCGCAGCGATCATCTTCAATAGATCCACGTCGTAGCCGCGGGCCACGTCGGTGATCTCGGTGGACGGGAATGCGTACGGATCGCCGCAGGCGCTGATGCGCTTCGTGCCGCGGATGCGGGTGAGCGCATCGACATCGCTCAGCTCGTCGGGAACGGCGCTCGGCGCCACGTCGCGGTAGCCGCTCATGTAGCGGGAATCCTTGAAAGGGTCGGCGAGGGTGCTCTGCGCGAGCACGGCAGAAGGCAGCGCAGCGAACAGGCCGGCGAACGTCAGTGCGGCGATACGGGGTTTCACGATCGGATCCATCCTCGAATGATGCGGGCGTCACGCTCCGACCATCGGAGCGCCGCGACGTTCACCGCCGCGTCCTGCCGCAGGACAGGAATTCTCGCTGCGAACCCGTCTCGCGGGAGTGCCGAAGCTCGGGCAACGTTCCCGACGTTGCGCAGGTCCGTTCCCGAGGTGGGTCGCCGCCTATAATCCGGCGCTCTCGAACGCCCCTCGGAACGCGCCATGTCCAAGCCCATCAGCCTCTACCCCGTCCCGGAACTGAAGGATCTGCCCGAGGACATCCGCACGACCATGCTCAAGGTGCAGGAGAAGGCCGGCTTCATCCCCAACGTGTTCCTGACGTTGGCGCACCGGCCGGACGAGTTCCGCGCGTTCTTCGCCTATCACGACGCGCTGATGCTGCGCGACTCCGGCCTCACGAAGGCCGAGCGCGAGATGATCGTGGTAGCCACCAGCGGCGTGAACCACTGCCAGTACTGCGTGGTCGCCCATGGGGCGATCCTGCGCATCTATGCGAAGAACCCGCAGATCGCCGACCAGGTGGCCATCGATCACCGGAAGGCGGACATCACGCCGCGGCAGAGGGCGATGCTGGATTTCGCGGTGAAGCTGGCGCGGACACCGGAGGCGATTGCGCCGGCGGACCACGAAGCGCTCAAGAGCCACGGGTTCTCGGCCGAAGACATCTGGGACATCGGCGGCATCACGGCCTTCTTCGCGCTGTCGAACCGGATGGCGCATCTCATCGAGATGCGGGCGAATGACGAGTTTTATCTGATGGGGCGGGTGCCGCCTCCGGCGAAGAAATAGGGCGGCTGGCGGTGCTGATTGCCCCCACCCTAACCCTTGTATGTCCGAGAATGTGAGTGTCGCGGCAGATCGATTGACCCAGGACCCGTTGCTGT
>JAIESW010000059.1 GCA_019745565.1 Burkholderiales bacterium | reverse complement strand
CCACGTGTCCAATCGTCCCCACGTTCACGTGCGGCTTGGTTCGCTCAAATTTGCCCTTTGCCATGTCGGTTCCTTGTGCTTGCCTGGACTTACTTTTTGTTGATGATCGCTTCCGCTACGTTCTTGGGCGCTTCGGAGTAGTGCTTGAATTCCATGGTGTAGGTGGCACGGCCCTGGGTTGCCGAACGGAGCGACGTCGAGTAGCCGAACATCTCCGCTAGCGGCACTTCGGCCTTGATCGCCTTGATGCCGGAGACGAGGTCGTCCATACCCTGGATCATGCCGCGACGGGAATTGAGATCGCCCATCACGTTGCCCATGAACTCCTCGGGAGTTTCCACTTCCACCGCCATCATCGGCTCGAGCAGGACCGGATTGGCCTTGCGCATGCCGTCCTTGAAAGCCATCGAAGCCGCCATCTTGAACGCATTCTCGTTCGAGTCCACTTCGTGGTACGAACCGTCGAACAGCGTGACCTTCACATCCAACACCGGGAAACCCGCGAGCACGCCGTTCGGCAGCGTGTCTTCCAGACCCTTCTGGACCGCGGGGATGAATTCGCGCGGCACCACGCCGCCCTTGATGGCGTCGACGAACTGGAAACCCTTGCCGGCCTCGTTCGGCTCCATCTTGAGCCACACGTGACCGTACTGGCCCTTGCCGCCCGACTGCTTGACGAACTTGCCTTCGATCTCGACCTGCTTGCGGATCGCCTCGCGGTAAGCCACCTGAGGGGCACCCACGTTGGCCTCGACGCCGAACTCACGCTTCATGCGGTCGACGATGATCTCGAGGTGTAGCTCGCCCATGCCGGAAATGATCGTCTGGCCCGACTCCTCGTCGGTCCGCACGCGGAACGACGGGTCTTCCTGCGCCAGACGATTGAGCGCGATGCCCATCTTCTCCTGGTCGCTCTTGGTCTTCGGCTCGACCGCCACGTGGATCACCGGCTCGGGGAACTCCATGCGCTCCAGCACGATTATCTTGTCCGGATCGCACAGCGTGTCGCCGGTGGTGGCTTCCTTGAGGCCGACGGCCGCCGCGATGTCGCCCGCGCGCACTTCCTTGATCTCTTCGCGCTGGTTGGCGTGCATCTGCAGGATGCGGCCGATGCGCTCCTTGCGGCGCTTCACCGGGTTGTAGATGGTGTCGCCGGAGTTCACCACGCCCGAGTACACGCGGAAGAAGATCAGCTGACCGACGAACGGGTCGGTCATGATCTTGAACGCGAGACCGGCGAAGGGCTCGTCGTCACTCGCCCGGCGCGTGGCCGGCTGACCGCTTTCCAGCTGGCCCTTCACGTCGGGGATGTCGACCGGCGCAGGCAGGAAATCGATCACGGCGTCCAGCATGGCCTGCACGCCCTTGTTCTTGAACGCCGAGCCGCACAGCATCGGGAAGATCTCGTTGTTGATCGTCCGCAGGCGCAGGCCCAGCTTGAGATCCTCGAGGGACAGATTGCCGTCCTCGAGGTACTTGTTCATCAGTTCCTCGTTCGCCTCGGCGGCGGACTCGACCATGCGATCCTGCCAGGACCTGGCCTCGTCCTGCAGGCTGGCGGGGATGTCGCGCTCCTCGAACTTCATGCCCTGGGTCGACTCGTCCCAGTAGATCGCCTTCATCTTGACGAGGTCGATCACGCCTTCGAACTTGTCCTCGGCTCCGATCGGGAGCTGGATCGGTACGGGGTGCGCCTTGAGGCGCTGCTTCACCTGGTCGTAGACGCGCATGAAGTTCGCGCCCTGACGATCCATCTTGTTCACGAACAGCAGGCGCGGCACCTTGTACTTGTTGCCCTGGCGCCACACCGTTTCGGTCTGGGGTTGCACGCCACCCACCGCGCACAGCACGGTGCAAGCACCGTCCAGCACGCGCAGGCTGCGCTCCACCTCGATGGTGAAGTCGACGTGGCCGGGCGTGTCGATGATGTTGATGCGGTGCTCGGGGTAGTTGTTGTTCATCCCCTTCCAGAAGCACGTCGTCGCAGCCGAGGTGATGGTGATGCCGCGTTCACGCTCCTGCTCCATCCAGTCCATCACCGTCGCACCGTCGTGCACTTCGCCGATCTTGTGCGACACACCCGTATAGAACAGGATGCGTTCGGTGGTCGTGGTCTTCCCCGCATCGATGTGCGCCATGATGCCGATGTTGCGATAGCGTTCGATGGGGGTGGAGCGGGGCATCTTCGAGATTTTCGCTGGGCCTGCGGGCGGGTGCCGCGCAGGCTTCGATCAGAACCGGTAGTGCGAGAAGGCCTTGTTGGCCTCTGCCATGCGGTGCACTTCTTCGCGCTTCTTCATGGCGCCGCCACGGCCTTCCGCCGCTTCGGCGAGTTCGGCCGCGAGGCGACCGCCCATGGACTTCTCCGAGCGCTTGCGCGCAGCTTCGCGCAGCCAGCGCATGGCGAGCGCGGTGCGGCGAACCGCACGGACTTCCACCGGAACCTGATAGTTCGCACCGCCGACGCGGCGGCTCTTCACTTCGACCGACGGGCGCACGTTCTGGAGCGCCTGGTTGAAGACCTCGAGTGCGTCCTTGCCGGTCTTCTTGCCGATCTGCGCCAGCGCGCCGTACATGATGCGCTCGGCCACGGACTTCTTGCCGGCGGTCATCAACACGTTGATGAACTTCGACACGTCCTGGCTGCTGAACTTCGGATCCGGCAGGATCTCGCGCTTGGCTACAACTCTGCGTCTCGGCATGGCTTCCTCGGTTTGCTCTGTGTCTTTGGCGGTCGGGTCGGGAAATCAGCCCGCCTTCGGCCGCTTGGCGCCGTACTTGGAACGGCTCTGCTTGCGATCCTTCACACCCTGGGTATCCAGGCTGCCGCGCACGATGTGGTAGCGCACGCCCGGCAGGTCCTTCACGCGGCCGCCGCGGATCAGCACCACCGAGTGCTCCTGGAGGTTGTGACCCTCGCCGCCGATGTAGGAAATGACTTCGAAACCGTTGGTCAGTCGGACCTTGGCCACCTTCCGGAGCGCCGAGTTCGGCTTTTTCGGCGTCGTCGTGTACACCCTGGTGCAAACCCCGCGCCGCTGCGGCGACTGCTGGAGCGCAGGCACTTTGCTCTTGCTCACGGCCTTGGTTCGTGGCTTGCGGACTAACTGACTGATTGTCGGCATATTTCCGGCATCCCAAAAAACCGGGACGGCTCCATGGAGCCGTCCCGCTCACTGTCGGTTGATGTTGTCCGCTCGTTCCGTGGTCGACGGCAGCAGCGGCGGTAAAAGACCCGGGAGTTTATTTTCCGATCAAGGACCTGTCAAGCAACCTGCTCGTTGCCGGCGGCCTGACCGACCTCGGAATCGGACCCGGATTCCGCGAACACCTCGGCGTCGCCCAGGGTGGCCTGGTGCTTCCGCGCGTTGTGGTACGCGAGTCCGGTTCCGGCCGGGATGAGGCGGCCGACGATGACGTTCTCCTTGAGGCCGCGCAGATCGTCCTTCTTGCCCATGATGGCCGCTTCGGTCAGGACCCGGGTGGTCTCCTGGAAGGAGGCCGCCGAGATGAACGAGTCGGTGGACAGGGACGCCTTCGTGATCCCGAGGAGCAGGTGCTCGTAGGTCGCCGGCTTCTTGCCTTCGGCCAGGACGCGATCGTTCTCGTCCAGCAC
>JAIESW010000043.1 GCA_019745565.1 Burkholderiales bacterium | reverse complement strand
GGCATCGTGCTGTGCCAGGAGATCTTCGGCATCAACGGCTTCATCCGCGAGGTGGCGGACTACTACGCCGAAGAGGGTTACACCGTGGTGGCCCCGGATCTCTTCTGGCGCATCCAGCCCGGCGTCGAACTGGGCTACACCGATCCGGAATGGCAGCAGGCGTTCGGGCTGCTGCAGAAGTTCGACACCGACAAGGGGATGGCCGACATCACCGCCACGGTGAAGACCATGCGCGGCATGCCTCAGGTGGCCGGCAAGATCGGCGCGCTCGGCTTCTGTCTGGGAGGCCGCCTCGCGTATCTCGCAGCGGCGCGCTCGGGTGTGGACTGTGCGGTGGGCTACTACGGCGTCACGATCGACCAGTACCTCGGTGAAGTCGGCAACATCAAGGTGCCGCTGGTGCTGCACTTCGCTGCCGACGACAAGTACGCACCGCCCGAGACCGTGGCCAAGATCAAGGTCGCGCTCGCGAACCACGCAGGCGCCGAGATCTACATCTACCCCGGCGTCGATCACGCGTTCGCGCGTCCGCCCTCACCGCACTATCACAAGCCGTCGGCGCTGATGGCGCATCATCGCTCGATCGCTTTGTTCCGTCGCGTGATGGGACCGCACTACGATTTCTCGACGCTGTGGGACAAGCATTGCGAATACGAATTCGGCACGCGCGACGTCAACGCGACGATGGGCACCATGGTCGCGCAGCCCTACGTGAACCACATCCCGACCCTGACGGGCGGCGTGGGGCACGATCAGTTGAAGCGCTTCTACAAGTACCACTTCATCCCGAAGACCCCGCAGGACACCAAGCTCGTGCCTATCTCGCGCACCATCGGCGAAGGCATCGTGGTGGACGAGATGCTGTTCTGCTTCACCCACGACACCGAGATCGATTGGATGCTGCCGGGTGTGCCGCCCACCGGCAAGTATGTGGAGATCCCGCTCGTGGCCATCGTGAAGTTCCGCGGCGACAAGCTCTACAACGAGCACATCTACTGGGATCAGGCGAGCGTGCTGGTGCAGATCGGCAAGCTCGATCCGAAGGGGTTGCCGGTGGCAGGGGTCGAGACGGCACGCAAGCTGGTGGATGAGAAGGTGCCGTCGAACACGTTGATGAAGAATTGGGGGGAGAGCGAGGGGAAGCCGCTCTGAGGTAGGGTAGTCGGCAGCGCAGCCCCCATCCCAACCTTCCCCCGACGAAGTCGGGGGAAGGGGTGTACATCCTTTGCCCCCACCCCAGCCCTCCCCCATCTGCGATGGGGGAGGGAGTGCATGCGTTCGCGACGCCGCATCAAGAGGCACTCCTTCCCCCACCTTCGGTGGGGGAAGGTTGGGATGGGGGCCAGCATCCTCACGCGCATCGGGATGTGGGCCAGCATCCCCACCCGCAAACGAATGCTAGAGTCCACCCAAGCGCCCACCCACGAGGCGCCCCCCAACGAGGAGAACACACCCCATGAGCAAGATGTTCGGCGCCCAACACCGCGCGCTGCAGGACCGTTTCGAAGCCCGCAAGCTGGCCGACCTGGTGGAACAGGTCGCTGTGCATGCAGAGATCGGCGACGACGATCGCGCCTTCATCGAGAGCCGCGACATGTTCTATCTCGCGACTGTCGACGAGCGCGGCTTCCCCTCGGTCTCCTACAAGGGTGGCGATCCCGGCTTCATCCGCGTCGTCGACAACCGCACGCTCGCCTTCCCCAGCTACGACGGCAACGGCATGTTCTACTCCATGGGCAACATCGCCGGCCAGGCCAAGATCGGCATGCTCTTCATCGACTTCGAAACGCCGCACCGGCTGCGACTGCACGGCACGGCCACCGTGTCCGGCGAGGATCCTCTGTTGATGGAATACGTCGAAGCCGACCTGATCGTGCGCGTGCAGGTGGAAGAGATCTTCATCAACTGCCCGCGCTACGTGCACCGCTACGTCAAGGACACCGCTTCGAAATACGTACCGCGCTCAGCGTGCGAAACACCTCTGGTGAGTTGGAAGCGCATCGACCTCGTGCAGGACGCGCTGACGCCCCGCGATCAGGGCAAGGCCGCCAAGGCCGGCGGGCTCATCACCATCGAGGAGTACTTCGCGAAGGTGAAGGCGGGTGACGCGTAGCGTACGCCCGCCCGATGACGCTTATGCGATCCGCTTCTTCAGCTCCGGCGGATTCGCGGAGCGCTCGCGGAACTCGGCCTTGGACGACGAGAACTTCACGCCCGCGCGCTTGATCGCATCGTCGTCCACCTTCTCGAGCTTCGTGTACTGAGGATGGTGGTGCTCGACGTAAGGGTTGTTGCGAGCCGCGTTGTAGCAGTGCAGCACCGTCCAGCGCCGATGCTCCGAACGGTTCTGGTCGGAGCGATGCAGCACGTTGGCGTGGAAGAACAGACCGTCACCCGGCTCCATCTCCGCGTACTCGATCGGTAGCTGCTTCAGGATCTCCTCGACCCGTCGCGGGTCGGCGCCCACCTGTTCGCCCGGCAGCACGCCGTGCTCGATGCGGCCGCAGTGGTGCGAACCCTTCACCACCTGCAGGCATCCGTTCTCGCGGTTGGCACGATCGAGCGCGACCATCACGCTCGCCATGTGCGGGTAGATGATCCCGTTGTGATACCAGTACCCGTAGTCCTGGTGCCACTCCCAGGCGCCGCCGTCGCGCGGCTCCTTGGCGGTCAGCTTGGAGTGGTAGTGGTAGACCTCGCCACCCAGCACTTCTTCCATGGTGTCGACCACGCGGCGGGAGCGGGCCGCCAGGCCATAGACGCTGTCGCCGGGGTGATTCCAGATGGCCATCCGGGTCGGCTTGCCGGAAGCGTCGCGCCGATCGTAGAGGCTCGAACGCAGGGCCTCGTCGCCTTCGATCGCGGCGCGCAGGATCGCGATCTCTTCGTCGTCGAACAGCTTGCGCACCATCACGTAGCCGTCACGGTCCCACGCCGCGCGCTGCTCCGCACTGAAACCCCCCGCCATTGCGCACCCCTCCTTGTTATGGACCTGCGCCCGCCATTATGAACCGTCGGTGGCTTCCTCGGAGACACGGGCCTTTTCCTGCTCTTCGGCCAACAGGCTCCCGAGGTTCACCTGGGCCCGGTAGTTCTCCGGGTCCAGGTCGATCGCGACCTCGTAGGCGTAGCGGGCCCGGATGGTCTCTCCGGCCTGGTGCAGCACGAACCCCAGGTTGTTCCAGACCCGGCTCTTGTGCGGCGAGGCGATTGCGGTCACTTCCCAGAGGCCGATCTCGGTTCGGAAGTCGGTGTTGCGTTGCACGGTGTGGACTCCCAGGACGAAAGCCAGCGCCATGACGGCCGCCAGGGCCCGGCCTTTCGACAGCACGCGGTACAACACAACCACGGCCATCGTCGCCGGCCCGAGCAGCGCCAGATAGAGCGCGCGGTCGTTGGCGACGTCGGTGCGCGGCAGGAACGAATTGGTCGCGAGCAGATGGATGAAGAACCAGAGCAGTCCGAAGCCGAGCCAGGGACGCTTGCGCCACTGTGCAACACCGACCGCGATCAGTGCGAGCAGGACCGCTCCCTTCTCCACCAGATGCAGGGCCCACTC
>JAIESW010000027.1 GCA_019745565.1 Burkholderiales bacterium | reverse complement strand
CATGCTCGTCCGCCGGAGGCGCTGGTCGCGCCGCTGCGTCTGTCGTTCCTCGCCCTCTACTGCGATCCGGCCGAGCGTGCCTTCGAGTACGGCCACGTCTGCGATCTGGTCCGGCGATTCGGGGGGGATTGCCCGGCGCCCGGCGCGAACCATTTGAGCCTCGACCTGGGGCCATTCCGTCTCAAGTGGGAGCGGCACTCGGAGTTCAGTCGCTACAAATTCATCACGCCCGGTGCCGACGAGGATCCGTTCGCCCTGCCGGCCATCGCCGTCGTTCCCGCCGATTGGATCGCGTCGTTGCGTGGGCAGCTGATGGTGGCTGCGCATTGCGCGCTGGTGCGCGGGAGCAACACGCCGATCGACCACGAGTCGCTGTCGTCCCGGCTTTTCAATGGCAATTCGCTGGTCGGCAGCACCATCGCCGGCGGCGCGGCGACGGCGCTGACCGACTTCCGCATCCGTGAGGATGGCTTCAGTCGGTTCTATGTGATCGATCGCGCCATGACAGCGCGCCAGGCCGGCCGGATGGTCCAGCGGTTGATGGAGATCGACACCTACCGGATGATGGCGTTGCTAGCGCTGCCGATAGCGCGCCAGCTCGGACCGTTTCTCAACGAGAGTGAACGTGAGCTCGCGCGGATCACCGAAATGTTGTCGAGAGCCACAGAGCAGGACGAGGGGCAGCTGCTGGACCGTCTCACCTTGCTCGAGGCGCAGATCGAAAGCCGTGAGTCCCAGCACGCTTACCGGTTCTCGGCTGCGGCCGCCTACTACGAGCTGGTTCAGCGGCGTATCGCCGAGCTGCGCGAGGAGCGCATCCAGGGCCTGCAGACGTTTCAGGAGTTCACAGAGCGCCGGCTCGCGCCGGCTATGAATACCTGCCAGACCGTGGCGGCACGCCAGAGTGCACTGTCGGAACGTGTCTCCCGTGTGACCCAACTGCTCTCCACCCGCGTCGACATCACCCGTGAACGCCAGAATCAGGCGGTGCTGGAGTCGATGAACCGGCGCGCACAGCTCCAGCTGCGTCTGCAGGAAACCGTCGAAGGACTCTCCGTTGCGGCAGTCACCTACTACATCGTCGGCTTGGTGGGCTATCTTGCGAAGGGTCTCAAGGCCGGTGGATTGCACCTGGAGCCCGACATCGTCATGGCGGTGAGCATCCCCATCGTTGCCGTGATGGTGGCGCTGGGCGTACGCAAGATCCGTCGGGCGGTCACGCGCACAACGGCCCGCCCGTCATCCTGAGCGGCGTTGCCGCGGCGGGGGTCTTTCCGGTTCTGCCGCCGTCGCCCGTGGCTTCCTTCGCGCTTCGCCGGTGGAGCGGCCGCCCGCCGACAGGGATGGGCGCAAGACGCCGCGTCCCTATTTCTTCGCCTGCGCCCGCGTCATCAGATAACTCTGGTGCACCACGTTGTCGAAGTAGTAAGGCGCCGCCAGTGCCTCGAACTCGGCCCGTACCGCCGCAAGCTTCTGCGGATCACTCGCCAGACTTTCCACCAGCTTCTGCATCGGGCCCACCGAGTGCTCCATGAATTGCCGCAGGTGCGGGAGGCTGAGCGCCGGAAAGGCCATGGTCGCGCGTTCGAAGAAAGGGGCCTCGAAGTGCGGAGCGAGCCGTTCGGTGATGACCTGCGGATTGCCCCACAGGGGCGGCGGCGCAGCGCCGGGCGGCGGTGGTGGCGAGTTCTTACCGACGAAGGCGAACAGCCGCCCCACGAAGTGCTCGGGCGGCCAGGTGGCGAAAGCGACGCGCCCGGTGGGTTTGAGCACGCGCCGCATCTCGGCGATGGCGACATCCGGGCGCGGCGCGAACATGTGGCCGAACTGGCTCAGCACGACGTCGAACGACGCATCCGGATAGGGCAACTTCTCCGCGTCGCCTTCGTTCCACGTGATGTCGTTCAGCCCCGCGATGCCCGCGTTCTCGCGTGCCTGCGCCAGCAGTTCCGGCGTCAGGTCGAGCGCGGTCACCTTCGCACCGGCGCGTGCCGCGGTGATGGCGACCACGCCCGTGCCCGTGCCGACGTCGAGCACGGACTCGCCGGGTTTCAGCTGCGCGAACTTCACGAATTGTCCGGCCACCGGCGTGGTGAACATGGCCGTGGGGCCGAACGACGCCCACATGGCGCGCTGGCGCTGCTTGAGTTCCGCGAACGGATCGGCGGTCATGGTTCCTCCCCTGTGATTTTTTTGGGTGCGATGCAGCCTGCAACTTCAGTGTAGTCCCAGCGCGCCGGTTGCGCTGACGCCCGCCGTTTGCGTGCGGCCTATACGGCCGGACAGCTTGACGGCTCTCGCGAATTTCGGTGCAGTTCGCGTCCGGAGACGGATCGACTCCTGCCAGCCCGCATACGCAAGACGACCGGCCGGGATCGCCCGAGAGTTCCGCCACCCGAACAGCTCTCGACAATCCGATCGGAGTTTCGTTGTCCGATTGTTGTCCAACACAGAATCTGGAATGTCGAGTCAGTCAAAGAGGAGTCAGACCATGAGCAGTGACAAGCCCGAAGCGAAATGTCCCTTCCACCCGGCGCCCGGCCGCGGCACGTCGAACAGCACCTGGTGGCCGAACCAGCTCCGGGTGGATCTGCTGCACCAGCATTCCTCGAAGTCCGATCCGATGGGCGCGGATTTCGACTACGCCAAGGAGTTCAAGAGCCTCGACTACGCCGCGCTCAAGAAGGATCTGACGGCGCTGATGACCGATTCGCAGGCCTGGTGGCCGGCCGACTTCGGCCACTACGGTCCGTTCTTCATTCGCATGGCCTGGCACAGCGCCGGCACCTATCGGACCGGCGATGGGCGCGGCGGCGCGGGCAGGGGGCAGCAGCGCTTCGCGCCGCTCAACAGCTGGCCGGACAACGTCAGCCTGGACAAGGCGCGCCGGCTGTTGTGGCCGATCAAGCAGAAGTACGGCAAGAAGATCTCGTGGGCCGACCTGATGATCCTCGCCGGCAACGTCGCGCTGGAATCCATGAGCTTCAAGACGTTCGGTTTCGGCGGCGGCCGCCCGGACGTGTGGGAACCGGACCAGGACGTGTACTGGGGCGACGAGACCACCTGGCTCGCTGACGACAAGCGCTACTCGGGCGAGCGCGACCTGGCGCAGCCGCTCGCTGCCGTGCAGATGGGCCTCATCTACGTGAACCCGGAAGGTCCGGGCGGCAATCCCGATCCCGTCGCCGCGGCCAGGGACATCCGCGAAACCTTTGCCCGCATGGCGATGGACGATGAGGAAACCGTCGCACTGATCGCCGGTGGCCACACGTTCGGCAAGACCCACGGTGCCGGCGA
>JAIESW010000074.1 GCA_019745565.1 Burkholderiales bacterium | reverse complement strand
TACATGGAGCACTTCCGCATGATCTCCATGCGCATCGCCGGCGAGGAGTCCGCGCGAGTCGACCAGTGCTACCTCTGCCACCAGACGACTGCGTGGAACGATATCCGCTCGGTCGGCTACTACAAGCACCACTGACGGCGATGCAACAAGCGGCGGACATGACCAGGACGTCTCGTCATCTTCGGCAGCGGCGATCATGAGCGATTCGTACCAGCGCATCATGACCGTGGTCGGCGCCGGATTCGACGTCGTCGGTGTCGCCGTGATCGCCGCCGGGGCACTGCTCGCGGCGGTCCGCGGGCTCGTGCGCGAGCACGCCGAACCGAACGAGCGCTATCGCCGCTTTCGACAGGATCTCGGCGGAGCGATCGTCCTCGGCCTCGAGTTCCTGGTGGCGGGCGACATCATCCGCTCGGTGGTCGTGGCACCGAGCCTGGAGAACGTGATGGTGCTGGGCCTGGTGGTCCTGATCCGGACGTTCCTGAGTTTCGCCCTGCAATGGGAGCTGCACGGCGGATGGCCATGGCGCGATGCAGCCCTGGCCGGCACGCACAGCGCCGGTCGGTCCGCGAGCAGCACTTGACCAAATACCTGGACCAATCGCCCGGCTGCGTAGGCAACGGACGGTCGGAGCGGCAAACGCAATCGAACGAATCGGCAACGGAGGCAGCCATGAGAAAGAGCAGAATCGAACTGAATCAGCGTGAAGGTGGAATCGAAGCGGCGTCACCCGCCTCGACACTGAAGGAGTGTTCCAGCGCGCCTGCCGAGGACCTCCGTACCCAGATGGTTTCGGTCGCCGCCTACTTCATCGCCGAGAAGCGCAGCTTCGTCGGCGGCTGCGCGGAGGACGACTGGTACGCCGCGGAGGCGGAGATCGATCGGCGCCTCGCGCAGAATTCCGCCGCAGCTGCAGAGCAGAACACGCGATGAGCGCGGAGCGGACTTCCGACGGACATTCCAGCCCCGTATCGGTCTGAGCACCCTTTTCCATGAGTTCATGTAGCCTCGTGATCTTCGGTGCCACCGGTGACCTGGTGCGTCGGCTCCTGCTGCCGGCGCTCTACAACCTGGCGGCGACCGACCTGCTTCCAGCGCGTTGCACCCTGGTCGGCGTCGCGCGCGAACGGCTGTCGGGAGAGGCTTTCCGTCGAAGCCTGGCCGACGCGCTGCGCCTGCACCTGGCCGGTCCGCCGGACCAGCGCGTGATGCGCCGCTTGCTGGGATCGGTGCGCTACGTGATCGGCGATATCGACAGCCCGCGGACCTACGGTCAACTGGCATCGGCGCTCATGTCCATCGAGGACCATGGGGAGGTATCCGCAGACCGTCTGTTCTACCTCGCACTGCCGCCGATGATGTTCGCGACCGTCGCGACTCACCTGGCCGCCTTCGGCCTCACCGCGGAGCGCGAAAGGGCCGGCTGGCGGCGCGTCATTGTCGAGAAGCCTTTCGGTGTCAGCGTCGATTCGGCGCACGCCCTGAATCAGGAACTCACGGACGTGCTCGAGCCGCACCAGATCTACCGCATCGATCACTATCTCGGCAAGGCGAGCGTGCAGAACATACAGACGCTGCGGTTCGGCAACGGCATCTTCGAACCGCTGTGGAGCCGCGACTACGTCGACAACGTCCAGATCACGGTCGCCGAGACCGTGACCGTCGAACGGCGCGGCCGCTTCTACGATGCGACCGGCGCCCTGCGCGACATGGTCCCGAATCATCTGTTCCAGTTGCTTGCCGCCGTCGCGATGGAGCCGCCGGCGCGCCTCGACGCGGCGTCCGTTCACGCCGCCAAGACGACCCTGTTCGATGCCGTCCGGCCTGCCAGCGCGAACGACCCACGACATGACATCGTCCGAGGGCAGTATCGCTCGGGCTCAGTAGGGGACGCGAGCATCGTCGCGTATCGGGACACCCCCGACGTCGATGCAGCCAGCACCACCGAGACCTACGTGGCGCTGAGGCTCCGTGTCGCCACGCCCCGATGGGCCGACGTCCCGTTCTATCTGCGCACCGGGAAGGCTCTTAGCAGGGCACGCGCGGAAGTGGCGATCACCTTCCGGCGATCGCCGACGATGATGTTCCCGGACGAGCAGGCGCAACGTCTCGAGGCGAACGTCCTCGTGCTGGAAGTCGCACCCGAGGAAGGCGTCGGACTCCGACTCAATGCGAAGTCGGCGGATCCGCTGCGCGCGGTGGACAGCGTCGACATGCGGTTCGACTACCGCGACTACTTCGACGCCTTCCGTGCGGTCGGATACGAGAAGTTGATCCACGACTGCATGGTCGGGGATGCGACGCTGTTCCAGAGCGCCGCGATGGTGGAAGCCGCCTGGCGGGCGGTGGCTCCGTTCGTGGACGCGGCCGGCACGGAACCGTCGTTCTACGCAGCCGGCACCGAAGGTCCGCCGGAAGCGGACACGCTGACCAAGCCCGACGGTCGTCGCTGGCGGCCGATCACCGAGGGGGACGCGCGATGAAGTGCACGCCACGTGTTCGACAGGAAGTGGCTCCGTGACGAAGACACCGACTCACCGACGCCGTCGGCTCCTTCGCGGGGTCGGGGCACTCGCTGCGCTTGCCGTCACGCAGAGGCTCGCACCGCAGTTCGCCAGGGCGGCTGCGGACGCTCCGTCTCCGGCGCCGCCCGACGAGACCGCGCGCAACACGCGCGCATCGGCGGTCATCGATCTCGAGATCGACCGTATGTCCTTTCGGATCGGAGGACGTACCGGACATGCCATCGCCGTCAACGGCTCGGTCCCGGGGCCGCTGCTGCGGTTGCGGGAGGGTCAGGAAGCGGTGATCCGCGTTTCGAATCGACTGGACGAGACCAGTTCGATCCACTGGCACGGGCTGATACTGCCACCGGACATGGACGGCGTTCCGGGCGTTAGCTTCGCGGGAATCGCTCCGCGGTCCGTGTTCACGTATCGCTTCCCCGTCAAGCAGAGCGGGACCTACTGGGCCCACAGCCATTCCGGGGGTCAGGAACTGCAAGGTCTGTACTTTCCGTTGATCATCGACCCGGCGGAGTCCGATCCCTTCGCGTACGAGCGCGACCACGTGATCATGCTCTCCGACTGGAGCTT
>JAIESW010000082.1 GCA_019745565.1 Burkholderiales bacterium | reverse complement strand
GCCGAGCGCGCGATCGAGTTCGGCGCGGAGCTTCTTCGCCAGCGGCTCGTCGTTGTAGGCGTAGCGCAGACGCTTGAACAGCGAGGCCTTGTCGAACATGTCCCGCCCGCTGTCGACGTAGAACGCGCGCATCTGATCCATCGACATGCCCGACGCGATGCACGCCGCGATGATCGCACCGGTGCTGGTGCCGCACACGAAGTCGAACCAGTCGGCGAGCACCAGGTCGGGCTTGCCGTGCTGCCGGCGCAGATCCGCTTCGAGCCTGGCGAGGATCTCGGTGCTCATCAGTCCCAGGATGCCGCCGCCGTCGCAGGCGAGGATCTTCTTCGGGCCGTTGGGGGCGAGCTTGTCGGCCAGCAATGTGCTCATCGGGGACTCCTCCTCGTGACGGTCGCGGCTACCAGAGCTTGCGGGTGTCGAGCCAGGTCACCTGACCGGTACGTCGTTTCACTTCGTTGTACATGTGCGCCGTGCCGCCGGGACCGTCGGAACCACCGCCGTCCCACAGCGAGACGAACCGCACCTTGTCGATGCCGTGCGCGAGCGCGGTGTAGAGCAGCCACAGATTGCAGCGTTCGAACGCATTCGAGCCCTTGGCCAACGGACCCAGATCGTCGGACATGATGCGAAGCGGGTCCTGGAGCTTCGCCTTCACCGCGAAGTAGCGCTGCCGCCACGCCTCGCCGTCAGCGGACGGCAGCACCGAGCGCTCGATGAACTCGGGCTCCTCCAGCGGCATCAGCAGTTGCACGCGCACACCGCGCGCCTGGCATGCCTCGCAGAAGATCAGGTCGCCGCCTGCGGCACCCTGCGTGAGGGCCAGGTCACCGGCACCGGCACCAAGCTGATCGAGCGCGCCGGCCAATGCCGCTTCCGCCAGAGGCAGCTTGTCCGCCGGAAAACGCGGCTTGGGGCGATCGGGCGCGTCGACCATGTGACCGGAAAAGAGGAACACCTTGCGCGGCACGAACGGCGGAGTGCTGCGGGCGATCTCGCGGTCGACGATGTCGAGCACGGCCGCGGTCTCCTCCGGCCGGAACTCGAGGTCGCGCAGCAGTGTGAGCGTCTGGCGCGTGGAATCGAGGGCGAACCAGTCCTTGCTGGCCGCGGCCACGGCGGTCTTGTACTCGCGCACCGCCGTGTCCTTGGGATTCACCAGCAGGAACAGCTCGGCGAGGCTCGCGCGCGCCCAGTAGTCCTTGGGCTTGCGCTCCTGGGCGGTGAGGCATGCCCACAGCACGCCACCCTGCAGGTTGGCGAGTGCCGTTTCATCGACCGCTTCGCCGAGGTGTTCCTGCAGCATGCGCAGGGTGAGCGCGTTGATGCCCGAGTAGTAGTGCGATGGATCGCGGATGAAGGCCGCCTGGTAGGGATCGATCGCCTCGCGCAGTGCAGCGTCCTCCGCCGACGCGGCCGCACGCATCTCAGCCGTGTTCGCACCGGGTCGTGCCCACCGCTGGATCCACGCGTCCTTGTTCACGCGGCCGGCGAGCGCCCAGCATTCCGCGTCGTCCGGGTAGTCCTCCGTGAGGCTGCGCACCCATTCGACCGCCTCCTCGGAACGCCCGAGCCGGCCGAGGCAGATGGCCTTCTTCTCGCGCACGGCCTTGCGCGACGGATCGACCTCGAGCACCGCATCGAACTGCTCGAGCGCGAATTCGAACTGCTTCAACCGCAGCAGCGTGGTGCCGGCCATGGTCTTGCCTTCGAGCCACAACGCCCGCGTCGGTGTCTCTTCGGCCAGCACCAGGATGTCGCCCGGCCGCCCCTTCTGCCGCGCCACTTCCATGCGGCTCGCCCAGCGTTCCTGCGCATCGCTGAACTCGTTGCTCTGCTCGAGCAGCAGCTTGCGCCATTCCGGTTCCTCGAGGTGGGGCAGCAGCTGATAGACCGGACTCACCTTGCGACCGGACCACGCTTCGAGCGTCGCCTTGGCCATAGCGGTGATGGCGGCCCGGTCCGCCTCGAGGGTCGCCGGATCGGGCGCGCCGTCCTTCAGCCGATAACGCAGCTTGCGGTCAGTGTAGATGTCGAAGGGCTGGGTCGCGCGCGGCCCCTGCACCAGCATCACGCCGCGCGCCCGCAGCGCATGGCGGACACCCAGTTCGTACCAGACGTTCGGGTTGTCGAGCGTGAGATCCGCCACCACGAGATCGGCGACGAGCAGCTCCTGGAACATGTCCATGCGGATATCGCCGGCGCGCTGTTCCTCGTCCGCGCGGAACACGTCGAGACCCGCCGCCTCCAGCGCCGGCTTCAGCAGCTCCTCGAAGATGCGATTGAAGTCGACCGGCTTGCCCTCGGCATCGGGCTTGGTGCCGAACGGCATGGCGAGGAAGGCGTGGGGTTTCATGATGCCCACGTTACCGGAGAAACCGGGTTGTCCGTGCACGCGAGCGCCGGCCCCCATCCCAACCTTCCCCCGCCTTCGGCGGGGGAAGCAACCGTGTTGGAAGTCAAGCGCTGTGAAGGGCGGGATTCCAAGGTTCGTGGTCGCGCATCATGGCGT